>NZ_JAVDSH010000002.1:0-809451 GCF_031455195.1 Paenarthrobacter nitroguajacolicus
CGGGAGGGTGTGGGAGAGTAGGACACCGCCGGACACACATTAACAGGGGAGCCCCGACCACGACGGTCGGGGCTCCACCCATTTAAACCCACACATGTCTCTCCGGCCGCCGGTAGAGTGGGTGGTCATGGAAAACCTCTTCAGCCACCCAGTGTCCGAACCCGAGCCATCCGAGCAGTCCAGCAACGAGCTGGAACCCCTGGTGGTGACTGTGGTGGTTCCATCGAACGTATCGCATGCCTTCCAAGGCTTTACCGACCATCCCCACCTGTGGTGGCCCATGGAGGAAGAAAGCGTATTTGGTGTCGGTTCGCATGTGGAGTTCGAGGAGAACCTGATCCTGGAGACCGCCGAGGACGGCCGCACCTCTGTATGGGGCACCATTGATGACTGGCAGCCTCCATTGTCCTTCCATGCGAGCTGGTACCCGGCGAGCACACCCCTGTGGTCCACGGAGATCCGTGTTGCGTTCCGTGCCGTTGACGACGGCACGGAGGTCCGTCTGGTCCACGACGGTTGGGAAGGCGCCGAGGATCCTTCGGCATCTCGGGCTTCCTACGTTGAGGGTTGGCCTCGCGTGCTCCAGCGCTATGTGAGATTCATGGGCGGAGCCGTTGCCTAGGGTCCGGCAACTCCAGGCCGATGATTGGTTGTTGCTGAAGAACGTCCGGATGGAGATGCTCGCTGACACTCCGATGGCTTACCTTGAGAGCCTGGACGCGGCGCGCCGGCAGACGGATGCCCAATGGCAGGAACGGGCGGCCGCAATGTGCGGGGAGGGTAGCGTCACGTTGGTTGCGGATGGTGGCGGTGGTGACCCCCGGCTTACCGGTCTGATGAGGGTTGTGCTGAAACATCCGCAGGAGCCGGGAGCTGCGCTGAGGGCGATGCTCATTAGCGTCTACGTGGCGCCTGAACACCGCGGGTTGGGGTTGGCCGATGAACTCCTGAACGAGGCGTGCAGGGTCGCCGGTGAGTCCCTGGCCGCCGATTGTCTTGAGCTCGGCGTCCATGAGGACAATGCGCGCGCCCAAGCCTTCTACAGCCGCCATGGATTCCGGGCTACCGGGGCGAGCCGGCCCTATCCGCAGGACCCGTCCAAGCTGGAGCTGGTGATGGAACGGCTGCTGTAGCAGGAGGGACGGCGGACTAGCCGGCGTCCGCCGGTGGAACGGCGGTGCTGGTGCGCACCACAAGTCTGGTGGGGTGCTGCGTGTCGGCGGCTTCCAGGGCCGTGCCGTTGGTGATCGCCCCAAGGAGGGTGTGGACTGCCAACGCCCCCTGGCCCTTGGCGTCCTGGTCGATGGTGGTCAGACCCAGGACGGTGCCAAGATCGTGTCCATCGATGCCCATGACGGAGATGTCGTCCGGGACGCGCAACCCGAAGTCGCGGGCGGCCAGGATGGTGCCGATCGCCATTTCATCCGATGCTGCGAAGACGGCGGTTGGCCGCTCCTCGCCGGCGAGCAACTGCCGTGCGGCGGCATAGGCGCCTTCAATGGTGAAATCCGCAGAAACGATCCACTCGGGCCTGACGGGACATCCGGCGTCGTTCATTGCCTTTTCGAAACCACTGCGGCGGGTTCCCGGCAGGTGGAAGTCTTGGTCGTAGGCCTCATGACCGGTGATGTGGGCGATCTTGGTGTGTCCCAGGCCGATGAGGTGGTTGGTGGCCTGCCGTGCAATCGCCGTGTCGTCGATCCTGATGGTGGAGGCCCCCGGCAATGGCCCGCCGATGCCCACGATCGGGCGGTGCACTGCGTGGAGTTGTTGGAGCTCGCTTTCGCTGAGTTCCAAGGAGACCGCTATGACCGCATCCACACGCTTGCGCAGGAGGAAATCGCTGAAGACGCTCTGGCGATGGGCTGCGTTCTCCCCGATGTTATAGAGCGTGAGGTCGTAGCCCGCTTCCAACAGTGCCGCTGAGGCGCCCTCCACCACCGCTGAAAAGAACCAGCGGTGGACAGAGGGCACCACCAGGCCAACGTTGTGGGTCCGGCCGGATGCCAAGCTGGATGCGTGATAGGACAGAACGAACCCAAGCTCGGATGCGGCGGTCCGGGCACGTTCGCGGCTGGCCGGGGATACGCTGCCTTTGCCGCTCAGGGCGCGGGAGACCGTTGCTACGGACAAACCTGCACGTTCGGCAACGTCCTTGATACCGGTCATCCCGCTCCTCGAAGAAAAGTTAGCTGGCTTTAAGCCAGATTGTCTCACCCGAGCTTATTTGATCAGCAGCCTGTGGTTCAGCGCCCACTGCGGCAGAGCTGCGAAGGATCAGCTCTCCAGGGGGCAGAGGCATGGGATGGTCTCCCGTATTCATGACCACCAGGATATTTCCGTTGAGGTACGCGAGCGACGAGCCGCTGCAGTAGTCCTCCACCCATGCCAGGGATCCTTCACCGAGCCGGAGGGCGGCCCTTTCGGCCAGCATCGCCCGGTAGAGGTTAAGGTGCGACGCCGGATCGGACTCTTGCTTGTCCCTCGCCAGTGCGGGCCAGGACTCGGGTTGGGGCAGCCAAGGGTCCCTGCCGTCCCCGAAACCGGCGTTGGCGTCCTCGGACCGCCACGGCAGCGGCACGCGGCAGCCGTCCCGGCCGATGCGCGCCCCGCCTGTCCGGCTGAACGTAGGGTCCTGCCGCAGGGCGGCGGGGATGTTCGTGGAATCGGGGAGGCCCAGTTCCTCACCCTGGTAGAGGTAGGCGCCGCCCGGAAGCCCGAGCATGAACATGGTGGCCGCGGCAGCCCGCCGTCGTCCGAGTTCCTCGTTGGGGTGTAGGTCGTCTGGCCCTATGCCGTCGCCATCGCGGGGGCCAGGTCCGTCGTAGCCGAAGCGGGAAACGTGCCGGACGACATCGTGGTTGGAGAGCACCCAAGTACTCGGGGCCCCAACAGCATCGAGCGATACCAGGGAATCTGTGATGGTGTGGCGGAGGCGGTACACGTCCAGGCCGGCATGCAGGTAGGGGAAGTTGAACGCCTGGTGCATTTCGTCGGGGCGAACCCACTGCGCCAGCCGCGGGAGCGGGTCCACGTTGGCTTCGGCGCAGAGGATGCGGTCCGGTCCGTATTCTTCCAGGATGGAACGCCAGCGCCGGTAGATGTCGTGCAGGGCGGGCTGGCCGAACATGGGAGCATCCTGGCCGGGGAAGCCGTCCGAGCTGTTGCCGTCAGCGCGGCCACCCCAGTTGGGCAGGCCTGCCGCTTTAACCAGCGCGTGGGCAACATCCACGCGGAAGCCGGAGATACCGCGGTCCAGCCAGAAGCGGAGCACGCGTTCAAATTCAGCGTGGACCGCCGGATTGTCCCAGTTGAAGTCCGGCTGAGAGGAATCGAAAAGATGCAGGAACCACTGTCCCGGCCGTCCGTCCGCCTCGATGATGCGCGTCCAGGCAGAGCCGCCAAAGTGCGACTGCCAGTTGTTGGGCGGCTCATTGCCGTCAGGTCCTTGGCCGTCCCTGAAGATGAACATGTTGCGCTCGGGGCTATGAGGGTCCGCATGGAGCGCCGCCTGGAATGCGACGTGCTGGTCAGAGCAGTGGTTGGGAACCAGGTCCGCAATGACGCGCAGGTTCAGCCTGTTGGCCTCGGCGATCAGGGCGTCGAAGTCCGCCAGGGTGCCAAACAACGGATCGACGTCGCAGTAGTCGCTTACGTCGTAACCGGCGTCCCTCTGGGGCGAGCGGTAGAACGGCGACAGCCACACGGCGTCCACGCCCAAACTGGCAAGCTGCCCGAGTTCGGCCGTGATGCCGGCCAGGTCTCCCACGCCGTCACCGTTGAGGTCACGGAAGGATCTCGGATAGATCTGGTAGATGACTGCTGAACGCCACCACCCGTGTGCGTTGGAGGCGTCATGGACTGGCGTTAGCTGCGTGAACGCAGCAGTGGGCTCGTAGGCCTCAACTGAGAGCAATGAATCAACGGACATGGACACATCGTAGGAGACGGTCCCGCATATTGAAAGCGCTTCCACTTTTATGAACCCACCAGCGCGGGTTTGTGTACGGGAGGGGCTCTACTGGGGAATCGATACGGAACTTTATCTGGAAACGCTTGCATAGCGGCCGGAGGGGTCGTCATGGGAATTAGCATGACTGTGCCAAAAACCATCCCGGGCCGCGCTGGCTAGACTATGAGCACAGAAAACACTGCGAAGACTGCCGGGTTGGCGTGTCCGCGGTGCTCGTGTGGAGGGAACACCTTGTCGGACGAAATGGCTATGGCCGGTACATCACAGAAACGCACACTCGGCCAGGGGGAAGCAGCCCAGCCATCAGAAGCGCAGCAGGCATTCCTGCGGGATCTCGCAGCAGGCCTGAGCGCCGGCAACCTGGCCCAGGATGATGAAACCCTCAGCACGTACTCCGCCGACCAAGGCCCCATGCTGGAACGACACCTGCCCCTCACCGTCGTCTGGGCAGAATCCGTGGCGGACGTGCAACACGTCGTCCGCGCCTGCGCCGCACATCAGGTTCCCATCGTCGCCCGCGGCGCCGGAACGGGCGTCTCCGGCGGTGCGCACGCCACTAAAGGGTGCATCGTCCTGAGCCTCGAACGGATGAACCGCATCCTGGACCTCAACCCCGAAGACGAGACCGCCGTCGTCGAACCCGGTGTCATCAATGCCGACCTGAACGCGGCGGCGGCCGAACACGGACTGATGTACGCGCCGGACCCCGCCAGCTACAAAATGTCCACCATCGGTGGCAACGTAGCCACGAATGCCGGGGGACTGCGCTGCGCCAAATACGGTGTAACGCGTGATTCCGTGTTGGCGCTGGACGTCGTCATGGCTGACGGCTCCCTGCTGCACACCGGCCACCAAACCTTCAAGGGCGTCGCGGGCTACGACCTGACCGCGCTGCTGGTAGGCTCCGAAGGAACACTGGGCATCGTAGTGGGTGTGACAGTGCGCCTGAAATACCTGCCGCGCGAAATCCACACTATCGCCGCGTTCTACCAGGACTTCCGCAGTGCCGCCGCGGGCGTCCTCGCTGTAGGACGGGCGCGGGTCCAGCCGGCCATCATGGAACTCCTGGACAACGGCACGCTGGTGCAACTGGACGAACTGCACGGCGGAGACCTCCAAAAACGCGGCAAGTCCCTGCTGCTTATCCAGACTGACGGTTTCGGTGCAGCTGCGGAAGCCGACGTCGTACGGCAGGTCCTCGCCGACGGCGGCGCCACTGTTACCACCGAAGCCAGCGCCGAAGCCGAAATGCTGGTGGAACTGCGACGCAACAGCCGCGGCGTGGAAGTGGACGACGAATTCCGGGTAGGCGAAGACATCGCCGTCCCCCGCTCGCGGCTGGTGGACTTCGTAGCCGCCCTCGAAGCGATGGCCGAGCGGTTCAAGGTCCGGCTCAAGGTGGTGGCCCACGCCGGCGACGGCAACCTGCACCCCACCTTCTGGATGGACCGGGTAGACCCGGCCACGGACGCCGACGCCCTGCAACGCCTCAACGCAGCCTTGGACGAGTCCATTCGTGTTGGGCTCGAGATGGGCGGGACCATCACCGGTGAGCACGGCGTAGGGCAGTACAAGCTGCGCTGGCTGGGACTGGAGCAGCCTGAGCCCGTGCGTGAACTGCAGCGGCGGATCAAGGAGCTGTTCGATCCGCAGGGGATTCTGAACCCAGGGAAGGCTATCTAAGGGCCGGCTAGGTCCGACATCTGGGTGGGCCGGGCCCGAAGGCCATCCGCCCCGCTCTGGTATTCCAAAGCTGGTGCTTCTCATCCTCTGGTCACATCATTTACCGCATTTACATTCGTCGGTTCTGCCCATACTCTTGTTTGGTATACCAAAGATGTTATGAGGAGAATTGCGTGCGTGAGAAGCGGCGGGGTGGGGCGGGGCTGGGTCCGAGGACGATGGCGGGTCTGATGTTGCTCGCGCTCGTGATGGTGTCCATTAATCTTCGGCCGGCCATTACTACGGTCGCCGGGGTGATGAACCAGGTGCCTGGAGTGTTCGGGCTCGATCCTGCGCTGCTCCCGCTACTGGGGACGTTGCCGGTGTTGGCCTTCGGGATTTCGGGACCTATCGGACCGCGGCTCGCTCGACGACTGGGGACGGGGCGGGCCGTCGCGGTGGCGCTCATGGTGTTGGCTGCAGCATTGATCGTCCGTGCGACAGTGCCCGCACTCCTGCTCCCGGGCACTTTCCTGGCTGGCATGGCCATCATGACCGCCAGCGTGCTGGTTCCCCAGATCGTCAAAGCCAATCGGGGAACAGGCTGGTGGACGGGTCTTTGCACCATGGGATTCGGACTGGGCGCCGCGCTCGGGGCTGGCCTGGTCCAGCCACTGGAGCGGGCCTTCGGCGGAAACCTGCCGTCAGCACTTGCCGTCTGGGCCGTACCGGCCCTGCTGGGAGCCTTCCTGATCCACCGCTCCGGAGGACGCACGACGCCGGTACCCGCCGCGGCCGGAACAGCCGGCCAGGTGCCTGGTACAGCCAGTCCACTCAGGAAGCAGCGCACGGCATGGGCCGTCACGGCGTTCTTCGGGTTGCAGGCCATGCTCTACTTCGCCATCACGTCATGGCTGGCTGTGTACCTGGTATCCCGGGGACTTTTGCCTTCGGACGCTGCGGCCCTACTGGCATGGTTCAGCCTCGCTGGGTTGCCGGCCAGCCTCCTTGCTCCCGTTTTGGCCGCCCGTCCCCGGATACTCCGCATCATGGCTCCCGGACTCGGAATGTCCGTAGCCCTCGCGCTCGTGGGGGTGCTTGTGGCACCAGTTGAGCTCCAGTTCCTCATGGTCGGCATACTCGGGTTTGTCCAAAGCGCAGGTTTTGGCCTGGCAATGGCACTGGTGGTGATCCGCTCAGCGGGGCCGCAGTCAGCCGGGCGACTCTCGGCCATGAGCCAGGGGTTCGGCTTTGCGCTCGCTTCGCTCGGTCCCTTGGGCGCCGGGTTGCTTCACACCATGACGGGCGGGTGGGAAGTAACGTTCTGGGTGCTCGCGGCCGAGGCCGTTGTGCTGGCCGGGGCAGGCTTCCTTGCCATTCGTGGGCCCTTGGTGAGTGTCGAACCGGCCGAGGTGTCCCTGCAAACCCAGGCGAAGCCATCACCGGTTCGCTGATGCGCCTCGGAGCCCGGTGGAACCACGCGACTCCGCGGACGGCCGCTCCGGAGGTAGGCGGAGGCCTTTTGGGTGGGTACTCTGCGGCGTATCCTCGGCGATATGACGAACTCACCATCAGGGACGAATCAGCCAGCCACACCCGCTACGGAAGTCCTTGAAACCAACGAATGTTGGGAGCTCCTTCGCGGCGTTTCAGTGGGCAGGCTTGCTGTTTGGGTGGACGATCACCCCGACATCTTCCCCGTGAACTACAAAGTGGACCACGGAACCATGGTCTTCAGAACCGGCGAAGGAACCAAGCTCCATGCGGCTCTCAGCGACACCCCGGTGGCCATTGAGGCTGATGGGGTGAACTCCGAAACCGGCGTGGCGTGGAGCGTAGTGGTCAAGGGCCAGGCGTCCGCGGTGAACCTGACCCAGGACGTGCTGGATACGATCGGGCTCCTGCTGTTTCCGTGGGAAGCCGGCCAGAAGGACCAGTTCATCCGGATCACTCCCGGCCAGGTCACGGGTCGTCGCTTCACGGTCACGCCAGCTGTGACGTGGTGGACGCCTTTGGATGACGCACCAACTGCACGAAGCGAATAGCCGCTAGCAAAGAAACCCGCCCTGGTTCGGCACTCCACACGCTCAACGGCGAGGAGCATCGAACCAGGGCGGGTTTCGTAGCGGCTAGAGGAGTTCCAGCTGGTCAGCCACAACCCGGCCTGCATGGATCACGGTACGGTCCTTGCCTCGGTCCATCACCGTGGAGGCCACCGTTTCGCCGTCCACCAGGAGCAGGTCGGCGGGATCGCCGACTTCGACGCCGGGTCGGTGGGCCGTATCCTTGAGCCGGGTAGCGCTGGGGTCAAGGATGCTCGCGCCACCGATCGTGGCGATGGCCAGGCAGTGCTCGATTAGCTCGTCCTTGCGGAAACCGTGCGTGAACGCGAGCTGCCATGTACGGTCCAGCATGTCCGTGTTGCCGTAGGGGGACCAGTAATCACGTTGGCCGTCTTCGCCAAGGCCCAAACGGACACCGGCCTCGGTGAGGAGCGGGATGGGCAATTGTCCCGCAGCGGAGGGAGCGACCGAGGCCAAGGAAACGTCCAGCTCCGCGAACGCGTCAATGAGCCTGCGTGTAGTGGCCTCGTTGACGCTGCCCAGTTGATAGGCGTGGGACATGGTTACTTTGCCTTGCATGCCCAGCGCCCGGGTGCGCTCTAGCACCAGATCGGTGCTGAAGACACCCAGCTCGCCCGGCTCGTGGAGGTGGATATCGATGGGAACCTGGTATTTCTCGGCCAGGCCGAACACGATGTCCAGGTGCTTCGCCGGATCCCGGTCCAAGGTGCAGGGATCGATGCCGCCCATGACGTTGGCGCCGGCCTTCAGCGCCTCCTCCATGAGTTCCACTGTGCCTTCTTCCAACAACAACCCGGCCTGGGGGAAAGCGATGATGTCCACGGCTGCGTGACCCGCAAACTTCTCCTTGGCAGCAGCCACCGCCTCGAAGCGTTCCAGCCTGCAGTCCACATCCACCTGCGCGTACGAGCGCACCCGGGTGGTGCCGCGGGCGATCATCCGGCCCAAGGTGTCGTTGACGCGTTCCTGCAGGGGGACCTCGGCGTTGCGCCAGTTCAGGCGATCATTCATCATCATGGTCCACACGCCCGGACCACCGGTGTGCTCGCGGAATGGCAAGCCGATTCGGGTCGAATCGAGGTGCACATGGACATCGGAGAAGGACGGGAGGAGTAGCCGTCCACGGCCTTCCACCACGGTGACGCCTTCCGGAACTGCACGGGCAGGGTCATGAGGTTCGACGGCGGTGATGTTGCCGCCTGTTTCGCCCGAAACAATGCTGACGTCGCTGAGCTCATGCCCCCACGGGCGAACGGCGCGGATCAGGGTGTTCAATGTTTGCTCCTTTGGTAGTGAATCTATTGCACACCGGCCAACACGGTTGCGGCCATACCCGTGTGGTGGCAGGCGGGCGCGTCTGGGGTGGCCGGTGTGGGAATCTGGTTCATGCAGCGCTGGCGTTGTTCCTCCGGAAGCGTGCCGATCAGTGGGCAACGGGTGCGGAAGACGCAACCACTGGGTGGATTGGCCGGGGAAGGAAGGTCGCCGCGAAGCCTGATTTTTACCTGTTCCCGGGCGGCGCGCGGGTCCGGTAACGGCACCGCTGACAACAGTGCCTTGGTGTACGGGTGCAGGGGGTTGCTGAACAAGGCGTCGCGGGGTCCCTGCTCCACGATCTTGCCCAGGTACATCACTGCAACGTCATGGGAAATGTGCCGGACCACTGAGAGATCGTGGGCGATGAAGATGTAGGAAACACCGGTGTCGCGCTGGATCTGTTGCAGGAGATTCACTACCTGCGCCTGCACGGAAACGTCCAGGGCGGAGACGGGTTCGTCGCAAACGATCACCGACGGGTTCAGGGAGATAGCCCGGGCAATACCGACACGTTGCCGTTGCCCGCCGGAGAACTCATGGGGGAACCGGTTGTAGTGCTCCGGTTTCAGCCCCACTTGGTCCAGGAGTTCCTTGACCCTGTTCTTGAGGCCACCTGGCGGGTTGATCTTTTGCGCCACCATGGGCGCCGCGATCGCCGTGCCTACGGTTTGGCGGGGATTCAACGAGGCGAACGGGTCCTGGAAGATCATTTGGACCTTCCGCCGGAAGTTGTACAGGCCCTTTCCGCGCAGTTCACTGATGTCTTCGCCGTCCACGACGATCCGTCCGCCGCTCGGGTCCAGTAGCCGCGCCACCATCCTTCCGGTGGTCGACTTACCGCACCCGGACTCGCCCACGAGCCCCAAAGTCTGGCCCCGGGCCAGACTGAACGACACGCCGTCGACGGCTTTGACTGAGCCCTTGGCGGAGCCGGGAAGGAGGCCACGCTTCAGCGGGAAGTGCTTTTGCAGGTTCTCCACCTGCAGAATTGGCTGATGTTCCATGACGGGTCCTAACGCGAATTCCGGATGGTGATGATCTGCGGGCCGCTCAAGTGGCAGCGTTTGCCGTGCCCGTCCTCGACCCGCAGTTCGGGACGCTGGCTGGCGCAGACGCCGTCGCCGGCGAGCTCGGCGTACTGGCATCGCGCACTGAAGATGCAGCCCTTGGGCAGGTCAAGGAGCGACGGCGGCTGGCCCGGTATGGGGTTCAGCCGGCTTTCCGCGCCGTTCAGGGTGGGCATCGAGTTGAGCAGCCCCAGCGTGTAGGGGTGCCGGGTGTCGTAGAAGATCCCGTCCACTGGCCCCGACTCGACGCATTGGCCCCCGTACATGACCAGCACGTTGTCGCAGACCTCCGCAACCACTCCGAGATCGTGGGTGATGAGGATGAGCGCCGAGTTGGTTTCTTCCTGGAGTTCGGACATAAGGTCCAGGATCTGCGCCTGAACCGTCACGTCCAGTGCGGTGGTGGGCTCGTCCGCGATCAACAGTTCGGGTTCGCAGATCAACGCCATCGCGATCATGGCCCGCTGCCGCATGCCGCCCGAGAAGTGGTGCGGGTACTCGTCATAGCGTTGCTCCGGGCTGGGGATGCCCACCCTTCCCAGCATGTCGACGGCGGCCGCCCGGGCCTGCTTTTTGCTCGCCTTGTTGTGGACCAAGTACGCCTCGGCAATCTGGTGTCCCACGGTATAGAACGGGTGCAGTGCAGAGAGGGGATCCTGGAAGATCATTCCTATATTGCGGCCACGCAACTGTCGCATGGCGGATTCGGGGAGCTTGACCAGGTCCTTGCCTTGGAACATGGCCTGCCCGGTGACCTGCGCGGACGTGCCTTTGAGCAGGCCCATGAGCGCTTGGCTGGTAACGGATTTTCCGGATCCGGATTCGCCCACGATGCCCAGGGTCTGGCCCCGGTCCAGTGCGAAGTCCATGCCGTTCACTGCGGAGACAACGCCGTCGTCCGTAGGGAACTTCACGGTGAGGCCGCGGACCTCAAGGAAGGGGGTGCCGGCCGCGGCGCTCGCTGTTGCCGTTGCTGTACTCAACTGGGTCATTGGAGCCTCACTCGGGGATCGATGGCGGCATAGGCAAGGTCCACCGCGACGTTGGCGACGATGACGAAGAACGCGGCGAGCATGGTGATGGCCATGGTGACCGGGAGGTCCCCGGAAATGGCAGCATGCACTGCCGTGAAGCCGAGGCCGGGGACGGAGAAGATCTGTTCGGTGAGGACGGCCCCACCGAGCAGCAGGCCGATGTCCATGCCCAGCATGGTGACCACAGGCGTGATGCCCGCACGCACACCATGCTTGAAAGTCACGGTGCGGGGCGCCAGGCCTTTGGCGCGGGCGGTCCGAATGAAGTCCTCGCCGAACGTCTCAATCATGTTGGTCCGGGTAACACGGATATAGGAAGCACTGAAGAGGACGGCCAGCGCGATCCAAGGCAGCAGGTAGTTGGCCACCCAGGCCCCGGGACCGTGGGGACCGAACGGGCTGTTGATCTCGTTGGTGGTGAACGGCAACAGGTGCAGTTGGTTGACGAACAGGAGCAGCAGGAACAGGCCGGTGACCGGGATGGGCAGGGAAACGCCCACAGAAGCTGCGCCCACTATGAACTTGTCTACCGGGGAACCCTTGCGCAGGGCCGCCAGGAGGCCGAGCCCGACGCCGGTGATGGTCCACAGGATCAGGGCGCCGATGGCCATGGAGAACGTGTAGGGGAGGGACCGGGCAATGATGTCGGCTACGTTCTCATTGGTTTGGAAGGACTTGCCCAAGCACGGCCACTCGCACAGCGTCTGGGCCCCGGGGGCGCCGATCATCCGTGACGAGAACAGGCCCCGGACGTAGTCGAAGTACTGCACAAAGAACGGTTGGTCCATGCCCAAGGCAACCCGTGCCTCGGCTACGCGCTCGGGCGTGCATTCCTGGCCGCAGGCAGCAGCGGCAGGATCGGATGGGCCCAGCTGGAAGAGCGTGAAGGTGATGAAACTGACCGCGGCGAGAAGCATTACCAGCGATCCGGTCCGGCGAAGAATGAAAGTCATCATGGTGGTGGTTGCGGGCCGCCCGCTGGTGCAGGCGGCCCGCTTCTCCTTCTGGACGAAGCCGGTTTATTGCTCGACGCCGACGATCGAGAGGTCGATGCCGCCGAAGAAGTAACCCACTTGGGCGTTGCGGACGTTGGAACCGACCACGCTGTTGGTGTGGCTGCGGATGAGCGGGACGATCGGGTAGGTCTTCAAAGCCGAGCCGAACGCCTCGGACCACTTCTTACCAAGTTCCTCCGAGGTTCCGTCCGTGTTGCGCAGTTCGAACATGGCCTTGGACACTACAGGGTCGAAGTACCGGGAAGTGTTGGAGAAGCCATAGCTGGTGCCATCATTGTTCGGCCCAAGCAGGGGGTCAGCGGAGGTGCGGACCGATGCGGGGTCGGCACCGCCGCACCAGCCGGAGCGTCCCATGTCCGGAAGCTGCTCGCTGGCCAGGACCGAGTAATAGTTCGGTGCTGGAATCGGCACGAGTTCCACGTCGATTCCCAGGGCCTTGAGGTTCTGCTGGACAACGGTGCCGGTGTTCTTGAAAGCATCGCGGTTGTTGGCGTAACCGTAGGTGAGGGTCTTGGGATAGTCCTTGCCTTCCAGGAGTTTCTTGGCTTCCTCGAGCTTCGGCTTGCCGGTGGGGTCGAGCTCCAGCTCAGTTTCCACGTATCCGCGCATCTTCGCGTTCAGCGGACTCTGGGTGAGCTCCCCGAAGCGGCGGCCACCGTACTGAACCAGGATGGACTGCCGGTCCAAAGCCAGTGCGATCGCCTTGCGGACATCCGGGTCCTTGATCTTTTGGGTATTCAGGCTCAGCACATCGTTGCAGCCCAGCAGCCCGGAGGCCACGCGGTCCTTCACTTTGGCGTCTGCGAGCTTGGCGGAGTCTGAAGTCTGCAGTGCGCCATTGGAGTCGAGCGTGATGGCGTTGGGGTCCGAGTCGGCAAGCAACTGCTGGCTGATGGTGGCCTGGGACGTCGAAAGCGAGAAGCTGAAGGTGTCCGGGAGCGCCGAGCGGTTGGGGTCCGTGGCAGGATCCCAGTGCGGGTTGCGGACCAGTTTCAGGGACTTGCCGCGGTTGTAGGACTCCACCATGTACGGCCCGGAGGACACGGGGTGGTTGGTGTAGTCCAGCTTGGTGTCCTTGGCCTTCGGAACCGGGGCCGTGTTGGAACGGGAAGCCAGCGCCGGGAACTCCGCGAACGGCTTCTTCAGGTGGAAGACCACGGTGCGTTCGTCGGGTGTTTCAACGGCCTTGAGTACAGCGGAAGGATCCTTGTACGGCCCCTTGTACCCGCCGGCGTCGAGTGCTGCATTCAACTCCTGCGGCGCCTGGGTGAAGACGTCCTGCGCGAAGGTGCGCTCCACGCCGTATTTGATGTCGGCGGAGGTGATGGGCGTGCCGTCCTCGAATTTCACGCCTTCTTTGAGGGTGAACGTCCAGCTGAGGCCATCGTCGGAGACCTTGCCGGTGTCCGTAGCGAGGTCCGGGACCACGGTGGGCGGCTGGCCCGCCGTTTCTTTGGCCATGGTCAGCGTCCGGTAGTACAGCTGGCCGACGTTGGCCGTCTGGACGTAGTTGCTGTTGCCAGGATCAAGGGTCTGGAAATCGGAGGACATCAGCACATTGATGTTTCCGCCCTTGCCGCTGAAGCCGGACTTGACCACGACCGGGGCAAGTTCCGTGACTGACTGGGCCGGGTTGGAGTTGGCGGGCTGGTTCTGTCCGGCGCCACAACCGGTGGCGGCTACGGCGATCAGCACGGAAAGTGCCAAGGCTCTTGCAGGGGTTTTCATGATGCTCCTTGAGGGGGTGGTGATGCGGGGATGAATGCGGGGATTTAGTGGCGGGAAGCTTTGGGGTCCAGGGCGTCCCTTACGGCGTCGCCCAGGAGGTTGAACGCCAGGACAGTGACGATGAGCATGACGCCGGGAACGGCCAGGAACCATGGATCGCTGAGGTACCAGTTGCCCGATTGGGCGGCGTTCAGCATCTGGCCCCACGACGGTGTGGGGTCCTTGACGCCGACGCCGAGGAAGGACAGAGCTGCTTCGGCGGAGATGTTGGTGGGGATCAGCATGGTGGCGTACACCAGCACCACTCCCATGACGTTGGGGATGATCTGCCGGAACAGGACGCTCAGGTGCGAGGCCCCGAAGGACCTGGCGGCTTCCACGAATTCGCGCTCGCGGAGGCTCAGTACCTGGCCCCGGACAATGCGGGCGAGGTAGGCCCAGCCGAAGAAGCCAAGGATGATCACCAGTGAGGCCATGGGCAGGAAGCTACCTTCGCCCAGCGGGGTATCCCGGAGCCGTGACTGCAGGATAGGGGTCAGCGACAGCACCAGGAGGAGATGCGGAAACGCGAGGAACAGGTCCATGATGCGGCTGATGATCGCGTCCGTTTTGCCGCCAAAGTAGCCGGCAGCCGCGCCCAGAACTGTTCCGAGGACTACGGAAACAGCGGTGGACAGCAAAGCGATGGTGAGGGAGACCTGGCCGCCGTGGGCAAGCCTGGCGAAGAGGTCGCGGCCCAAGCCAGGCTCCACGCCCAACCAGTGCTGGGCTGAGGGATACATGTAGCCCGGGAGCGGCAGCCCGGGTGTTTGGAAGTCGTCCAGCACCTCCGGGCTGGTGTTCGACGTAAAGGGGTCGTTTCCCGACATGGCGCTCAATACGGGAGCCAGGATGGCGAACAACATGATGGCTACCACCACGCACAGGCTGAGGAGCGCGATCTTGCTGCGGCGGATTCGCATCCACGCGGTGGCGAGCAGTGAGCGCGCCTCGGCAGGTGCCTTGGACTCCGGCGTCGTTGCCGGCGGAAGCGGTGGGCTGCCGGTATTCGGTTCGATGGACTGTAACTGGGTCAACGGTTCTGCTCGATTCATGATCCGAGGAGCGCGCTCCGGAGTTCTTGTATACCAAAATAGACTAGATCAGGATCCATGCGATGTAAATCACAAATAATGTACTGTTTGGAATACCAGAGAAGTTCTTGCGCAGAGTCAGCGCCAGACAGGAACAACAAGGAGTTGCCCGTGCCAACCAAGGTCACCGCCCGCTACGTGCTGGGCCATCACAACGGACACCACGTACTCCTTGAGGACGCCTGCGTTGTGTATGAGGGCTCCACCATTGAGTACGTTGGTTATGACTACACCGGGCCCGTGGATGAAGAGCGCCGGCTTGGTGACGCGCTGCTGATGCCCGGCCTGATCGACCTCGACGCGCTCACGGACATCGACCACCTCATCCTGGACAGCTGGGCCGGACCGGAACAAGCCAAAGGACACCAGTGGTCGGAGGACTACTTCCGGAACCGCCGCGCGGACGTCTTCACCGCCGAAGAGCGTCAGCAAATCCGCGAGTACGCGCTGATCCAGCTAATCCTGCACGGCATCACCACCTACATGCCCATCGCTTCCGAAGTGCACTCCGAATGGGCCGAGCCCTTCGATGAGCTGGTGGGAATGGCCGACACCAGTCGACGCCTGGGCCTGCGCGGCTTCCTGGGTCCTGCCTACCGCTCGGGCGTGAACGTCGTCCTGGGAAGCGGCGAACGTTCGGTGATGTTCGACGTCGAGCGTGGCCGTGAGGGCTTTGCGGATGCTTTGCGCTTCATTGACCACGCGACGAAACTCAACGATCCGCTGGTGAATGCTGTCCTGCTGCCGTGCCGGATCGAAACGCTGGACGTCGGGTTGCTGAAGGAAACGGCGGCGGCCTCCGCAGAAAGGGGTGTCCTGGTGCGCCTCCACTCCTTGCAAGGACTCGTGGAGCGTGAACTCATCCTGGACTGGCATGGGGTGACGCCGCTGGAGCTCCTTGACCAGGTGGGCCTGCTGGGCGAACGGCTGCTGATTCCGCACGCCACCTACACGGACAGGAATTCTGCGGTGCATGGTGAGGATCGTGGCGATCTGGCCAGGCTGGCGGACAGCGGCGCAAGCATCATCCATTGCCCGCTGACGTCCATGCGCTATGGCAGCACGCTGGACTCCTTCAATGCCTACAAGAAAGCGGGCATCAACATTTCGCTGGGCACCGATTCCTTCCCACCGGACCTGATCCGCGGAATCGACGCCGGGGTGCAGCTCGCCAAAATCCTCGCCGGAACCAACGACGCCGGCGATGTCGCGGGATACTTCGATGCAGCCACACTCGGCGGTGCCCGTGCCCTCCGCCGACCCGACCTGGGACGGTTGGAGCCCGGCGCGCAAGCGGACTTGGTGGCCTTCTCTTTGGGGGATATCCGTGACGGCGTCCACGACGACCCTCTCCGTACGCTTGTCCTGAACGGCACAGCCCGCCAAGCCGTGCTGTCCGTGGTGGCTGGCCGAACCATCATGGCTGACGGCGTGATCGAGGGGGTGGACCTGGACTATTGGCGCCTGAAGGGCCAGGAATTGTTCGGCAGGATGCGCCAGGCCTACAGCGTTCGGGACGCCCGGAACCGCCCGGCCAATGAGCTGTTTCCTCCCGTGTATGCTCGGTTGGAACGCTGACCGGCGCCGTCCGGCACATGAAGCGTACAAGGGTGTGAAGGAAGGTTTGACAGTGGCTGAGGCGATGCCGGAAACCGGAACGGGCCGTGACGATGAGGCCCGCGCCGAGAACGTTTACCAACTGGTGCTCGAAGGCATAGTCACAGGCACGTACGCCCAGGGCATGCGTTTGCGCGAACGCGAACTGTCCGAGGTGTACAACGTCTCCCGCATTCCCGTGCGTGAAGCCATCCAACGCCTGGAACAGGACGGTTTTGTCCAGACCTTCCCGCGCCGCGGCGCTGTGGTCCGGCAACTGACGCTCACCGACGTCAATGAGCTCTTCGACATCCGGCTCTGCCTGGAAACGTTCGCTGCCAGGATGGCTGCCACGCGGGTGGCGGAGGGTGCCGACGGCGGACGCTTAGAGGAGCTCATGCAGGCCTCCACAGCGGCCATTGACGAGGACCGGACCGAGGACGTCGCTGTAATCAGCGCAGAACTCCACGCCGAAATCGTCCGCCTGTCCGGAAACCGGCTGCTGATCGAGTCCGTGAAGCCGTTGTTCGGCAGGATGCGTTGGATCTTCGGGCTGGCGCACAACCGAAGCAATGAACTCCAACGCGACGAGCACACCGAGCTCTGCAACGCCATCTTGAAAGGCCGGCCGGACCTGGCGTACTCCCTGGCGTACTCGCACATCGAACTGGGCCGCGAACCTGTCCTGTCAGGGCTCGCCGAAACCCTGGAACCTTAAGTTATAGAGTTCGACGCCGGCACTCGCCTGAGTGCCGGCGTCGAGGCCGTTTTGACGATTCTTAGTCGTCGGCGTCCGGGTACTCGTCTTCGTCCTCGTCGTCGTAGCGGCCGGATTCCTCCACCTCGACTTCAAGGATCTTCAGCAACTCAGTGTCCGGGTTCAGCATGATGGCTGCCTCGTCGCGGCGGTGCTGCAGCACAGTGTCCAGGTAGGACTGCACGGTCTCGGCCAACGGTACGTACCTGTCCTGCTTCTGGCTCATGTACCAACGGTGTTCCAGGACCTCGTGGACAACTTCCGCCGGCTCCAGCTTTCCGGCCAGGTGCCGCGGAATGGACCGCACGATCGGCTCGAAGATCTGGCTCACCCAAATATGCGCGCTGATTTCCTCATCGAGGTCGGGGTTGTTGTCGGCCCGGAACTGGTCCATGTCGTTCAAGAGCCTGCGGGCCTGGTTCTCCTGGGCGTCCAGGCCCGTGAGGCGAAGCAACCGCCGCTGGTGGTGCCCGGCGTCGACGACTTTGGGCTGGAGCTGGATGGTGGAGCCGTCCGCGGTGGTCTTGATGGCGTATTCCTCCACGTCGAAGCCCAGCTCGTTGAGGCGGCGGATGCGGGCGGCCACACGCCACCGTTCGCCAAGCTCAAAGGACTCCTTCTCCGTCAGCTCAGTCCAGAGCCGGCGGTAGCTGTCCATGATCAGCTCGCTGGTGGCTACGGGGTCAACCTTCTCCTCGATGAGTCCGCCGTCCAGCAGGTCCATCAGTTCACCAGCGATGTTCACGCGGGCGATCTCAAGGTCGTATTCACGCTGGCCCATGGAAAGGTCCGGGTAGAGTTCGCCCGTTTCCGCGTCCACCAGGTAAGCGGCGAACGCGCCGGCATCACGGCGGAACAGGGTGTTGGAGAGCGACACGTCGCCCCAATAGAAGCCCACAAGGTGCAGGCGCACCAGCAGCAGCGCCTGGGCATCGATCAAACGGGTCAGCGTATCCTTGCGGAGCATCTGGGAGAACAACGCACGGTACGGCATGGAAAACTTCAGGTGCCGGGTGACCAGCACAGGGTTCAGCGGACGGCCGTCAGCAGTGGTGCGCCCGGTGATGACCGCCACAGGCTCCACGCAAGGAACGTCCAGCCGTGCGAGCTTCCGGAGCATGTGGTACTCGTGGCGAGCCACGTGCTCGGAGGTTTCCTTGATGGCAATCACTGAGCCGCCCAAATGGGCGAAGCGCACGATGTGCCGGGAGATGCCGCGGGGGAGTGCGGCCAGGTTCTCGGTCGGCCAATCCTCCAAAGCAATGTGCCACGGCAGGTCCAGCAGCTCGGGATCCGCTGCGGCTGCGGTGATGTTCAGTGAACCGATGACGCTGGCAGGAGGTGCGGTGTCCTGCGCGCTTGCGGCTTCAGTGCGGGGGAGCTTGCCGATCTGCCCGTAGTCGGTCGGTTCGTCGTGCCACTGGGCTTCGTTTTGCTCGCTCATGCCTCAATTGTTCCGTACTCGGCGTCGCTGGCGGCTATCGTGCCTGGAAAGGGGTATTCCGGCTTCGCCGACCATTCGACGTCGGGCGCTTCCTGGAAGACGACGCCCTGCCGCGTGAGTCGCTCACCCAAGGCGCCCAGCCGACGTCGGAAGTCACCGGCGTTGCGGACCTCCTGACCGGACCAAGCCACTTCCGCCAGTGAAACGGCCCGCGGGTACAGGAGCCATTGGGCCTGCTTGTTGTTCCGCACGGTCTCTGACCAGAGGGGGCCCTCGACGCCGAGGATCTGCTGGTCCAGCAGGCCACCCTGGGCGGGGTCCCAGTTGTAATACTCGGACCAAGTGAACGGGCCGCCCTCCACCCATGACAGGCCGACGGGGCTGCCCGGATCATATTTCTGGTCCAGGTAGGTGTTAGCGGCGGGGGACATGATGACAGGCGCTCCGCTGTTTTCGGCCTGTCGCACGGTGGTCTCCACATTGCCGTACCAATACTGGATTACGGCGCCTTCCGGAAGTTCGACGGCGGCGAACTCATTCCAGCCCACCACGGCCTTACCCGTCGCGGCGGCTATCCGGACGAACTGCTGAACCATGGTGACGTAGTCGTCGTGTGCTGTGACGTGGGCTTCGTCCCCGCCGATGTGCAGGTAGGGGCCTACCGTGATGTCGGCGAGCTGTCCGAGGACCTCGCGGGCGAACTCGTACGTGGTTGGCAGGTCCGCGCTCAAGGTTGACCAGCCAACCTCGGCCGTGGTGCTCATGGGTTTGGCCTGGCCATCCGGGCTGAGTTGCGGGATGGCTGCGAGGGCGGCGTTGACGTGCCCGGGAAGGTCGATCTCCGGCACCACCAGCACATTCTTGCTGGCGGCGTACGCCTGGATGTCCCTGAAATCCTGCTGGGTGTAGAAGCCGGAGTTGCCGCGCGCAGGCACGGCCGTGGGGACCTCGACGGCGCCCTGACCACCAGTTGCGGTGAGGTTGGCATAGTCAAGACCTGACGGATTTTCATCCGGGGTGCGGATTTCGATGCGCCACGCCTGGTCGTCAGTAAGGTGCAGGTGCAGTGCGTTCAGCTTGAACTGCGTCATCACGTCGATCTGCTCCTTCACCTCCTCCACAGTGAAGAAGTTGCGGGCAACGTCCAGCATGAGGCCACGGTAGGCGAAACGCGGCGCGTCAGCGATATCGACGGCGGGAATCACCCAGGTGCCATCGGCGCTCGGCGGGGTTCCCTCGATGGATGCGGGGAAAA
Source organism: Paenarthrobacter nitroguajacolicus (assembly GCF_031455195.1). Classification (GTDB taxonomy): domain Bacteria; phylum Actinomycetota; class Actinomycetes; order Actinomycetales; family Micrococcaceae; genus Arthrobacter; species Arthrobacter nitroguajacolicus_D. The sequence goes on from NZ_JAVDSH010000002.1 coordinate 20,067, forward strand.
GCTGGCGCAGTGTCTGCACCCCATTGAACAGGCCGGCGTCGGTGGAGGCCGTAAGCCGGATGGCATCTTCGGTGACTGCGAGGGAGTACGCTTCCGGGCCGCCGTCGAACATTTCCACCAGCTCAAGCAGGATGTCACCAGGGAGTGTGTCCTCCGCTATGGGCAGCTCGAAACCGGTGCCGCGGCGGAGCAGTGAGGCAAGCTGTTCAGCGACGGGCACGGCAGTATCACTGGCCACAATCCGGGCGTTGGGGGCGAGCGTGAAGGCAGGGCTGTCCAGGAGTTCGACGTGCGAGGGGCGGGGGATCAGGGTATCTGTCGTGTTCATGCCGTTCTTTCTGGGAGAAAGGTTAACGCGAGAGCGGCCCGACCGGGAGGGTCGGGCCGCTATCAAAATGCGGAACGTACAGACGCGTCAGCGTCGGGCTAGTCGCCCAGGCGGAGGCCCGTCTTAGTGTCGAACAGGTGCACGTGGCCGGACTGCGGACGAACGAAGATGGACTCTCCCTTCATCGGGGGGCGACGACCATCGACGCGGGCAACGATGTCGTGGCTCTTGCCATCAAGGATGGTGTGGCCGTAGACGTAGGCGTCGGCGCCGAGTTCTTCGACGACGTCGACCTCAACCTGCAGGCCTTCGCCGTTGCCGACGGTCTCGAGGTCTTCCGGACGGGAACCGACGGTGACCGTCTGGCCGTGAGCTTCCTGGAGGACGTCGCGCGGCACGGGGTAAACCGTTCCACCGAACTGGACGCCACCATCAACCACGGGGAGTTCAAGGAGGTTCATGGCCGGGGAGCCGATGAAGCCTGCAACGAAGACGTTCTGCGGGCGGTCGTAGAGGTTGCGCGGGGTGTCAACCTGCTGCAGCAGGCCATCCTTCAGGACGGCGACGCGGTCACCCATGGTCATGGCCTCAACTTGGTCGTGCGTCACGTAAACCGTGGTGACGCCGAGGCGGCGGGTCAGGGACGCGATCTGCGTACGGGTCTGGACGCGGAGCTTGGCGTCAAGGTTGGAGAGCGGCTCATCCATGAGGAAGACCTGGGGGTTACGGACGATTGCGCGACCCATGGCAACACGCTGGCGCTGACCACCGGAGAGAGCCTTCGGCTTGCGGTCCAGGTACTGCTCAAGGTCAAGGAGCTTGGCGGCTTCGCGGACACGCTCTGCGCGCTCTTCCTTGGAAACGCCGGCGATCTTCAGGGCGAAGCCCATGTTGTCCGCAACGGTCATGTGCGGGTACAGGGCGTAGTTCTGGAAGACCATTGCGATGTCGCGGTCCTTCGGCGGAACGTCGGTGACGTCGCGGTCGCCGATGAGGATGCGGCCTGCGTTGACGTCCTCGAGACCTGCGAGCATGCGCAGCGAGGTGGACTTACCGCAACCGGAGGGTCCAACGAGGACCAGGAATTCGCCATCGGCGATGTCGATGTTGAGCTTATCGACGGCGGGCTTATCTGTGCCCGGGTACAGACGCGTAGCGTTATCAAAAGTAACTGTAGCCACAGTTATCAATCCCTTCACCGGCAGGTACGTGCCGGACGATCCGTTGTGAATGGTTCATTTTCTTCAGTTGAACTCCCCGGCCAATGGCCGGGGAGGATCGTGTGACGTCGCACGGTACTGTGCGTCACATCACATCCAAGAGTATGTCAGACTTTTGGATGAATGACCTAAATGTTACAGAGGTCACATGTGTGGTTGGTCACCGGCTAGGCTGCGGCGACCACCCGGCGACGCTCCCTCAGGAGGGCCTCCAACAGCTCCGCCACGTGGACAGGAGCTTCCACGCGGTACTGCGCCTGGGTGAAATCGAGACCGACCTTAATGCCTACGTCGTCCCCCATCAGCCGGCCCAGGGCATCCTCGTCGGTCACGTCATCCCCGGCGAACAGGATGGCCGTCGCGCCGGTTGCCTGCCGGAGGAACTCCACGGCCTCACCCTTCGAAGCGTGGACTACCGATGTTTCCAGCACCCGCTTGCCCGTCTTCAGATACACGCCGGGACGCTCACCCAGCACGCGGGTAGCAGCTTCCACAGCGTCTTCCGCTACGTCGTCGTCGGCCATCCGCGTGTGAAGGACGACACCGGCGGGCTTGTCTTCGAGCACCGTGCCCGGAGCGACGTCCACGATCTCGCCCAGGACCTCCCGGACGGAAGCCAACGTGGCGCGCTGATCATCGTCCAGCTCCAAACCTTGCGAGCCCTCGCCGAGCCAAACTTCAGCCCCGTGGCTCCCCACCAGCAGCGTGGTGGCCGGAGGTGAGGCGACCCGCCGCAAACTGTCCAGTGCCCTGCCCGAAATGAGTGCCGTCGTCGTGCGCGGAAGTTCGGCGAGTTCCGCCAAAGCTGCGGCGGACCGCGGGAGTGGGCGGGCGTCTTCAGCGCGGTCCACGATGGGGGAGAGCGTGCCGTCGAAGTCGAGGGCCACCAGGAGATGTTCGGTGTCCGCGATGCGTCGGATGGCGTCCAGCAACTCAGGCTTCAGCGACAGGTTCTCAGCTGTCATCGCGGACCACCTTCTCCTCCAAGGCAGCCAGGAACTCAGCCGACCAGTGATCGACGTCGTGGTCCAGGATCTGCTTGCGCATCAGCTTCATGCGCCGGCGGGCTTCCTTGGGTGGCAGGTTGACTGCGCGCAGGATGGCGGACTTCAACCCGTCGATATCGTGCGGGTTGATCAGGAAAGCCTGCTTGAGCTGATCGGCTGCACCGGCGAATTCACTCAGGACCAGGGCGCCGTCGTCATTCTGGCGGGCGGTCACGTATTCCTTTGCCACCAGGTTCATGCCATCACGCAGTGCAGTCACCAGCATGACGTCCGCGGCGAGGTACAGGGCCACCATCTCCTCCACCGGATAACTGTGGTGCAGGTAGCGGACAGCAGTGTTCTGGATGGTGTCGTACGTGCCGTTGATGTGTCCCACGGTGCCTTCGATTTCCTCGCGCAGCAGCCTGTACTGCTCAACGCGCTCCCGGCTGGGGCTGGCAACCTGGATCAGCGTGGCGTCCTCCACCTTGATGCTGCCTTCGCGCAGGAGTTCCTCGAAAGCCTTCAGCCGGTGGCCGATTCCCTTGGTGTAATCCAAGCGGTCGACGCCCAAAAGGATGGTAGTTGGGTCGCCAAGGTCGCGGCGGATCTGCTTGGCCCGCTCAATGATGTCCGGGTTCGCGGCGAGTTCCCGGATCTGGTCCACATCGATGGAGATGGGGAAGGCCTGTGCCCGGGCGATGTGCGTGACTTCGCCGTCAGGACCCTTCACATGGACCTGCTGCTGTTTGACGCTGGCGCCCAGGAACCGGCGTGCAGAGCGCATGAAGTTGCCGGCATCGCTGGGACGCTGGAAACCCAGGAGGTCTGCACCCAGCAGGCCGTCGATGATTTCGCGGCGCCACGGAAGCTGCGCGAAGATCTCCGGCGGTGGGAACGGAATGTGGTTGAAGAAGCCGATCTTCAGGTCCGGCCGGGCCTCGCGCAGCAGGCGCGGCACCAGCTGGAGCTGGTAGTCCTGGACCCACACAGTGGCACCGTCCGCGGCGTGCCGTATGACGGCGTCGGCGAACTTTTTGTTGACGGTCCGGTACGAGTCCCACCACGTACGGTGGAACTCCGGCGGGGCGATGACGTCATGGTAAAGCGGCCAGATGGTCGCGTTGGAAAAGCCCTCGTAATACAGTTCAACTTCGTGGCTGCTGAGCTGGACCGGGACCAGGTCCATGCCTTCGTGGCTGAAGGGCCGCACGGTCTCGTCGGGAGCGCCATGCCAACCCACCCATGCGCCGTCGGACTTTGTCATCATGGGGGCCAGCGCCGTGACCAGGCCGCCGGGCGAACGGCGCCAGCCGTCACCGCCGTCGTCGTTGCCGTCGCTGCTGCAACGGTCCACAGGCAACCTGTTGGAGACCACCATGAAATCGAACGTGCTGGCCGTAGGCTTCTTGGTTGGAGAAGCCTTGGGGGCTTGTTCGGTACTGAGTTTTTCGCTTGCCGGATCCTGCATTAACGCTCCCTGGGGTTGCTGTGACTCAACTCCCAGCCTACTAGCGGAATCTTCACCGGCAGTTGATCGTTCAACAACCGGGCGGGATGGTGTGCGGTAGAGCTCCAAGTTCGCTCCCGTAAACTGTCCCCGTTGCCCTAGCTATTCACTACGACGTCGAGTAACCCGAGGAACTGATGAGCCCCGCAAACGAATCCCGCCTGTCCAAGGCTGAGCGCACCGCCCAGGCCCGGGAAAAAGCGCGCGCAATCCGCGAAGAGCAGTTGAAGAAGGAGAAGCGGAACAAGCTTCTGGTCGGCTGGGGCATTGTGGTTGCCATTGTTGTCATCATCGCGGTGGTGGCGTTCGTGGTTGTTGGCAACGTCCAGAACAACGCGCCGATTGCCGACAACGGCCCCACGCCGGCCAACGGCAACGTGCACGGTGGCGTCACCCTGCTGGCCAACAGCGATGTTGTGAAGTCTGAACCCGCCACCGTGAATGTGTCCGATGTGCCGGCACCCCTTGCCAGCAAGCCCGCTACAGTAGCCGTTCCCGGTGGCGAAGCCGAGGCCGGCAAGCCGGTCAAGGTGGTTGCCTACATCGACTTCATTTGCCCGGTCTGCAAGCGGTTCGAGACGACCTACGGTGAGTCGCTGACCAACCTCCGGAACGAAGGAAAAATCTCCCTCGAATACCGTGCACTCGGCTTCCTGGACCAGCAGTCCACCACCAACTACTCCTCGCGCGCGGCCAACGCTGCTGCCTGCGTGGTGAACACTTCTCCGGAAAAGTACGCGGACTTCTTCAACCTCCTCTTTGAGCGCCAGCCGGCCGAAGGCAGCGCAGGCATCTCTGATAAGGACCTGAAGGCCATGGCCACCGAGGTAGGGGCGGCCAACATCGACTCCTGCATCGACAGCAAGCAGTACCGCCCCTGGGTGAAGGTTGCTACGCAGGAAGCTGCGGCCATCGGCGTTACGGGCACGCCTACCGTCTTCGTCGACGGCAAGCAGTGGGACGGCTCCACCGACCTGAACGCTGAGATCCAGACGGCCATCACGGCCAAGGGCTAAGCCTTCGCGGAATTACGACGGCGGCCGGTCACCCTTGTTGGGGGCCGGCCGCCGTTTGTTTGGTCCTCCCAGGGTTGCGGCGGGTGTTCTAATTTCGTTGCTGGGGAGGGTGTGGGCTAACCTTGTCTAGCGTTGTTTCGGCGGCGCTGTTGTGTTGTTACGCCTCCTTAGCTCAGTTGGCCAGAGCACCGCTCTTGTAAAGCGGGGGTCGTCGGTTCGAATCCGACAGGGGGCTCCACGAACCCCTCCGTTCCGGCGATATTGCCCGGAACGGAGGGGTTTTTCGTGTCTGAGATGCAGAGCCTGCACGTTGACAACGTGCTTTCAAGAAGGCAGGAGCCTCCTCGGCTGCCTAGAGGGAACCATGCAGTCAGAGAAGAAGGCCCTGAGGACGACGGACCGAGGCAACGTAGGGACACTCGGGGGTACGCTGGACTTTCACTTTGTGGGACCGGATGTCCAATAACAAGGGTCAGGGCGGCAAGAAGTTGACGGGCGCATGAGCGGCACAGCGAGAGAGACCTGGGCTCACGTTGTGCGGGCAATGAACTGCCGGATCCAATCGACGGTTTCGGGGTGGTCCAAGTGCAGCCCATGACCAGCGCCGGGCACCCTCACCAGAACCGACCGTGGAATGTGCCGACGGAGGAGCCGGGCATTGGGCAATGGCGTGAGCCGGTCATCAGTGCCATGAAGTATCAGAGTAGGCGACGTGATGTTGCTCAGTTCACTCCAGGCGTCGTGCTCCCGACTCGCTCTGAAATGCCGGGCTTTGGCCCACGCCGAAGCCGGGGAATTGAAGAAAGCATGCGTCGCGTCAGGATTGCGCTGGGCCCAGTCGGCATCGAAGAACAGCGGTTCCAGCCGGGCCACGTCGCCGCTCACCAGCGCTTCAAGGGCGGCCTTGCCTGGTTGGGTTTCTGCGTCCGGCCATTTTCCCCCACTGGTTGCGGCAAGGACCAAGGTGCGGATCTGCTCCGGATGATCGATGGCCAGCCATTGGCCAATGCGCCCACCCATCGAGTGGCCGTAGACATGTGCCGCACCTGCGTCGGCGGCCGCGAGGACAGCTGCTGCGTCCTGGGCAAGTAGACGGGTGGTGTACCGGCCCGCATCGCCCCGGCCACTTTGTCCGATCCCGCGGTGATCGAAGCGGATGATGCGGTAAAAGCGGGACAGAAGTTCCGCCGTCGGGCCCCAACCGTCCATGGCCGTTGCCTGTCCGGCGATGAGTAGCATCGGTTCGCCGTCGCCCTCTGAAGTCCAGGCGAGGCTGGTGCCGTCGGCGGCTTCGGCGAAGTTCACCGTGCCACTGTATCCCTACTTCCGGATGCTGACCCGGGCGCCGGCGTTTTGGCGCAGCTGCAGCAGGCCGGCAACGGTCAGCCCGGCGGTGAGTGCGAGGGCTCCCGTCCATAGAGTGAGGCCTGGCAGGTCGTGTATTGCCATTTGGGGGAGCCGCCTGTCAGGTACGGCGACGACACCGATGAAGGCTCCGACAAGGCCAAAGTAACTCCCGGTCATGAAGCGTTGGTGGGCGCTGATATTGCCTGCGGCGATGGCGTGCAGTGCCATGAGGAGTGTCCAGGGCGAAGGCATACGGCCAGCCTAGCCGTCAGCGTGGACAGTCCGTCCCGCGTTCGCCGATGTGACCCCGGTCTCTCACGTCGCGGGATTAGGCTGGACCCGTGAGTCAACCACATGACGATGGCCCTTTCTTCCACGGCACCAAAGCAGACCTGCGCGACGGCGATCTCCTGACGGCGGGCTACAGGTCCAACTACCGTCCGGAAGTGGTCATGAACCACATCTACTTCACGGCGCTGCGGGACGGCGCGGGACTTGCCGCTGAACTTGCAGCCGGGGACGGTGAGCCACGTGTCTACGCCGTGGAACCGACCGGGCCCTTCGAGGATGATCCAAACGTGACAGACAAGAAGTTCCCGGGCAACCCCACCCGTTCGTATCGGAGCACTGCTCCTCTCCGCGTGATCGGCGAAGTGACCGACTGGACCCGGCTGACCCCGGAGGCGCTGAGTGCCTGGAAGGAACGCCTGGGCGCGATCCTCGCCGATGAGCGCGGCGAGATCATCAACTAGGTCCTATCCCTGGCCAAACCCTCAGGCCCGGAAGAATCCACTGTGCCGTGTCATGGAGGTGTGCGCTGCACTGATGAGGTCCGATCGGGCTGCGACGCACCGGTCCGCGGTCTGCCGCAGGGCCGGAAGCGCGTCCGCAGCGTAGTCGAAATGGTCTTCCCGGATCATGGATTCGATGGCCCGGCACTGGTGTTCGGTTTCGACGGCTCCAACCATGGCGGAGCTGATCTTCAGGCTGAGGACGGCTGTTGTTGTCTCCTCCTCGTCACCCTGCTCCACGGCCTCGACGATTCGCTCTACGCGTTCGTGAAGCATTGACAGGTACTTGGTGAGGAACCTCAATGCGGGTGCGGGATCGCCGAGGTCATCGGCCAAGCTGCGGAGTCGGTCCAGGTCGAGGCCTTCACGGTTGCTTCGCGGTGCGCTCATCTCCTGGACTTCCTTTCGGACGTGGACCGGGGACCGGCCTAAAGGGCAAACGGGCCGGCCCCCGGGGCTTGGGGTTACTTGGTGGTTTCGGTGCGTTGGGTGCCGGTGAAGGAGAAGGCGATGGTGGAGGTGGCGCCTTGGAAGGTGTTGTCCGCGGTGGTGGGGAAGGCGGTGGTGACTTTGAGGTTGTCGGTCTTGGCGTTCGTCAGGGAAGTCAGGTTGTTCAGGACCTTGTTCGCGGCGATCACGGGGCCGGAGGCCAGGACGGTGGTTTTGGTGCCGGCGCAGGTGTAGGGGGCTGCGGAACCGGTCCAGGCAACGGAGCAGTTTTCGATGGTCAGCTGCAGGCCGTTGGTGGTGTCGGTGGTGAGCAGGGACCCGGTGGCGCCGGCGGAGGTGGTGAGGGTGACGTTGTTCAGGTCTGAGTTGCCGGTGTTGGCCAGGGTGACGAGCTTTTCGACCTTGTCGCCGGGCAGCAGGCCCGCGACGGGTACGTTGAGGGTGTTGTTGGCGCCGGTGCCCAGGGCGATGGTGACCGTTCCTGCGGTGACTGCCTGGGAGGCGGAGGTGGAGGAGGTGAACGCACCGTAGGTTCCCATGCCGGCCACGGCGGCTGCGGTGCCGACCAGTGCGACGGAAGCGAGGATCTTGCCGGAGGTGGTCTTGAGGCTGATGGCCATGGGAATCAGTGTCCTTTCGGTAGGCCACCGTGAGACCGGCCGGCCAGTTCTTCCAGCCTCTCTGGCTGACAAGAACTACTGTGCCGGGCCACCCTCAAGAACCAATCCTGCAAAACCGCAACAGTCCCTCAGGAAAACCTCAAGACTTTTTGCCACCAAACGCAAACGGTGCCTCCCCACATTGGGGAGGCACCGGCGTCGTCATTCAGTTGAAGCAGTCCTACGGTGTGGGGGTACCGCCGTTGACATTCAGCGTCTCGCCCACCACGTAGCTGGATTCAGGCGAGGCGAGGAAAACATAGGCAGGGGCGAGTTCGGCCGGTTGGCCGGCGCGACCCAGAGGAGTCGACTGGCCGAATTCAGGCAGTTCCTCTTTCGGCTGTCCGCTGCTGACCTGCAGCGGCGTCCAGATCGGTCCTGGAGCCACCGCGTTCACCCGGATCCCCTTGGGCGCAAGTTGCTGCGCCAGGCCCTTGGTGAAGTTGTTGATGCTTGCCTTGGTGGTGGCGTAATCCACCAGCGTCGGCGAGGGGTTGTATGCCTGGATGGACGTGGTGTTGATGATGGTTGAGCCTGGCTGCAGGTGGGGGAGCGCGGCCTTGGTCAGCCAGAACATCGCGTACACGTTGGTCTTCTGCGTGTGGTCGAACTGCTCGTCCGTGATGTCGGCGAGCTCCTTCTGGGCCACCTGCTTGCCGGCGTTGTTGACCAGAATGTCTACCCCGCCCAACACGGCGACGGCGGTGTCCACGAGTTCCTGGCAGGTGCTGGAGTCCTTGAGGTCGCCGGGAACTTTCACGGCCTTGCGGCCCGCGGCTTCGATGAGGTTGGCGATCCTGGCGGCGTCCTCTTCCTCTTCGGGCAGGTAGGAAAGAACGACGTCGGCTCCCTCGCGTGCGAAGGCGATGGCGGTAGCGGCTCCGATGCCGGAGTCGGCCCCGGTGATGATCGCTTTGCGTCCTTCCAGACGCCCCGTTCCCCGGTAGCTTTCTTCGCCTAGGTCCGCCTTCGGCGTCAGTTCCGCGTCCAGGCCGGGCTCAGGCTGGTGCTGCTTGGGCGGGGAGATGTGCTCGTAGGCGGTGACCGGGTTTCGGAAGGTGTACTGGTCAGTCATGGTGGTCCTCCTGGTCCTTCATCATGCAACTCGGGCAAAAAAGCTAAGTAGGCTTACGATTTCTACCTTAGGCACGTGGAGGTGTACGTGCCAAGTCGCAGGCGGATAACCCCGTCTATGCCGCCGAGTGAACGGCGACGGAAGCACGTTCAACAGCCGGGCATTCGATTTTCAAGGCAGCACCGTCCGGGGCTGCCTCCAAGCCCAGGAGCATGCGGACACCGGCCGCCCCCAGTTCGTAGTGGGGTAACGATACGGTGGACAGCGGCGGCCGAAGGTGAGCCGCGATGACTTCCTGGTTGTCGAACCCCACCACGGCGATGTCGCCCGGGATGGACAGTCCGTTCTCCCGTAGGCCGTCGTACAGGCCCATGGCCATGCGGTCGTTGTAGCAGTAGACAGCGGATACGTCTCGTTTCAAGAGCTCTGCGGTAGCGCCGTAACCGCCTTCCTGGTCCGGGTAGGCCTCAAGAACTAGGGCGGGGTCGAACGGTATGCCCGCGGCCTCAAGCGCTGCACGGTAGCCTGCGAGCCGTCCGTCCTTCGCCGGGGCGGGGGTTGTGGTGTTGATGAAGGCGATGCGGCGGTGGCCTCCACGGAGGAGGATGTCCGTTGCTGATTGGCCGCCTTGGGCTTCATCAGGGACCACCGCCCGGGCAGATGGTGAATCCGGCGAGAAGCAGTTGACCAGGACAAAGTCGGATTCCCGCAACGTCGACGGAACAGCAGTGGGCCGGTGGAACCAGGTGGAGTACAGGATGCCGCGGACCTTGTACTCCAGCATCATGGCGATGGCGTCTTTTTCCAGGTCGAGGTTGCCTTCGGTGTTGGCGATCAGGAGCGCGTACCCGTGCTTCCAGGCTTCGTCCTGCGCCCCGTGGATGATTTGGCCCGCGAAGGGGGTGGTGGCAACTCCGTCGGCAACCAGCCCGATGAACTTTGAGGTTCCACTGACGAGGTTCTTGGCCATCGCATTGGGGCGGTATCCAAGCTGTCGAATGGCATCGTTGACGCGCTGGCGGGTTTCGTCTGCGATGCGCGCGTTCTTTTTCTTGTTGATTACCAGGGAAACTGTGGCCGTGGAAACGCCGGCTGCTTCTGCGACTTCGCGGAGGGTCACTGGATGGGCGCGGTCCATTTTGACAGGAACGCCGGGGGTGGCCGCGTTGCCTGGATTTTTCTCCTGCGAAATCATCTGTCCTCCACCAGGAGTATATCCGCCTGTGTTAGCGGTCATCCCTTGGTCGCCCCGCTTTCAAGGCCCTGGATCATTGCCTTATTCAGGACGAGGAAAACCAGGAGCAATGGCGTGATGGTCACGCACACGGCGGCGAAGGTGGCCGTCCAGTCAACCTTGCCCATGGCCCCGATGTAGTTTTGCAGGCCCAACGGAATGGTCTTCAATTCCTCCGAGAGGACAAAGGTGTTGGCGAAGATGAAGTCGTTCCAGATAAAGATGCTGTTGACCAGGACCACTGTGACCACTGTGTTCAAAGACAACGGCAGGGTGATGAGACCGAAAATCCGGTATGGTCCGGCGCCGTCCAAGGAAGCGGCTTCGTAGGTTTCGCGGGGAATGTACTCGAAGAAGGATGAGAACAGGTATATCGACATCGGCAGGGCAAACCCGGCCAGCGGGATAATCATCGATTGGTAGGTGTCCAGCAGATTCACGGTTGAGTAATCGATGAAGAGCGGGACAAGTGCGATTTGGACGGGAACAATAATCCCAACCAGGAACAGGCCGCGCACAAACCTGCTGAAACGGAAGCCCAAAACCTGGATGGCGTAGGCGGCCATCATCCCAAACAAGACAATGAGTACGTTGGCACCCATGGTCACGATGAAACTGTTCAGGATATTCCGGCCCAGGTCTCCCGTTTCGAACGCCCGTGCGTAGTTCTCCCATGTGAGGGAACCTGGCAGGGCAAACGGGTCTCCCGTGGCGAAGTCCTGTTCGGTGCGAAGGCTGGTGAGGAACAGCCATGCGAGTGGGTAGACCTGGACGATCACGATGAGCATGATCAGGACCCGTGACAGGGTCCGGTACAGGCTGGGCTTGCGGCGTCGAGGCTTGGATACTTGTGCCGGCGGCGCGGCGGTGGGGGTGCTGGCCGGGGCTGTCTGGGCGATCATGAGTCTGCCTTCCGCTTGAGCATGAACAGGATGAGGCCGACGGCGACGAGGCACTCGATCACGATGAACACGGAGATGGTACTTGCGTACCCGAAATCGGTACTGGTGAATGCTGTCTTGTACATGTAGGTAGTCAGCAGCTCGGACGATTGACCCGGGCCTCCGTTGGTCATCAGGTAGGGGATATCGAACCCACGCAGGCCATAGGTGGTGGCCATGATGGTGGTGGTGATCCATACCGGGCGGATGTACGGGAACCGGATCTTCGTGAACAGCGTCCACTTGGAAGCGCCATCGAGGACCGCCGCTTCTTCGAGCTCCTTGGGTACGGCGATGAGGGCCGCATAAATGATGAGCATGTAGAGACCCGTGAAGCGCCAGCCTTCCGGCGCGGACACAGCTGCCAGGACGGTGTTCACATCAGAGAGCCACGCCCGCTCCAGGGACCCCAGGCCTACCCAGTGCAGCAACTGGTTCAGCAGGCCCACTGGGTCGATCGAGTAAATGCGCACGAAGAGGAACGCGATGGCTACGGTCGAGATGACGGCGGGCAGCAGGTAGAGCGTCTTGATGAGTTCCCGGCCGCGGCGCAGGGAGGTCAACAGGCTGGCAACCACCAGCGCGCCGCCGAGTTGCAGGACCAGGCAGATGGCCAGGTAAAGCAGGGCATTGAAGAATGAGCGCCAGAAAATGTCATCAGCAGTGAGCATCCTGACGTAGTTCGCCAGCCCGACGAACTCCATGTCGCTGATGCCGTTCCACGAGAAGAAGCTCAGGAACAGGGACTGGAGGATCGGGAAGAGAACGGCTGCGCAATAGAGCAGGAGTGGCGGGAGCAGGAACACCAGGACTGATGTCCTTGACCTGTTGGGAAGCATGGTGGGCCTTTCGCGGCGGGGGGCTTTTGCAGCCCCCCGCGCTTGTGTTTACTTGAAGAACTTGGGAGCGTTCTGCTTGATGGCGTCATCCATCGTCTGCGTGAACTGTTCGGGGGTGATGTTTCCCTGGACAAGGAGGACGAGTTCCTGCTGCAGCCGCCCGTTGGTGGTCGGATCCAGCTGGGTATCCCACGGCATGGCCTGCTTGCTCCCGAGGCCGTTCGCGGCATCGAGGGCCTTCTTGTAGAGCGGCGTGGCGTTCGCTGGCACCGCGGTTTGGACGGTGGTGGTGGGGGACAGGGCGCCGGTTGCGGCGTATTCCGCCGGATACTTCCCCAGGGCGAACTTCAGAAAGTCGCTGACCAGCGGATCGTAGGTCTTGGAGTTTACGGCCATGCCAATACCCGACGGCGAGACGTACTCGTTCGCTGACGTCACCGCTTTCTCCGTGGTGGGAAGGGTGAAGAAATCGATGTCGTCCCGCACGGCAGGGTTCAGTTTGTCGGTGGCAAGGCTGGGGAGTTCCCAAGTTCCGATGTTGTACATGGCTGCCTGGCCGGAGGTGAACTGGTTCTGGGCGTCCGAATAGCCTTGGGCCGAGAATCCGTCCTGGAAGCAGTTGGCCTTGCCAAGTTCGGCCAGCCACCCCACCGTCTTTTTCCCTGCCGGATCGGCGAATGAGGCCTCGCCCTTCTTCAGTTTCTGCACGAACTCCGGCCCGGCTTCACGGAACGGCTGGTAGGCGACGTAGCGTTCCAACGGCCACTGGTCCTGTCCGTCCAGAGCAATGGGGGTGATGCCGGCCTTTCTCAACGCCGTGCACATGGCAGGGATGTCATCGAGGGACTTCGGAACGGAAACGCCGGCCTTTTGCAGGAGTGCTTTGTTGTACCACATGAATTCGAGCTCGAACTGGAACGGAATCATGTACAGGGAGCCGTCGTCGAACCGCTGGTAGTCCAGGGCCCCGGGGCGGTAGTCGTCGTAGACTCCCAAGGTTTTCAGCAGTTTGTCGGCGTCAACCATCTTGCCTTGCTTGGCGAGCTGTTGGGCGAAGGGGGTGGCGTCTGTGTCGAACAGTTCAGGGAGCTTGTTCGCAGCGGCCAACGTTTCGAGTTTTTGGATGTAGGAGGGCCGGTCCGGGGTGGTGATGAGGTTCAGCTCGAAGCCGGGGTGGTCCTTGGCGTAGTCATCGGCGAGCTTCTTCATGATGTTGATGACGGCGCCGTCGGCGGGCCGGGACAGCAACCAGGAAATTTCGCGGGGCTTGATCTCGCCGGTAGGACTCACGTCGGCAGGGTTGGCTGCGTTGCCGCCGCCACCACACGCGGTCAGTGCCAGCGCGCAGGCAGCTGCAACAGCAGCCGCTCGGAAAAGTTTCTTCATGGGGACAATCTCCCTTGATTGGTCGGAATGATGGGTTGGGGTATTCAGTTGTCGGTGCGTTGGCGTATCTCAAGTTCGGCAATGGTGACGGCGCCTTCGCCTGCGAAGACGCCGATCCGCCCGTTGGGGCGGTCATAGATCCTTGCGCTCAGCGCCACTTGGCGGTCGACGACGGCGACGCACGTGTCGCCGTCGACCATCACCTCGAGCGTGTGCTTGCCTGCGGCGAGGTGGCAGGGGCGTTCCAGTGCGATGTCGAAGGGCACATCCCCCGAGACCTGCCACTGGGCGTCGCCGGTCAGTTCCCGGGGCCAGCGATCGAAGACGAGCCGGCCGCGTTTGGGTTCGAGGCGCAGCACGTAAGAGATGTCGCCGTCGTCGCTTGACCGGAGCAGCAGTCCACATTCGGTGGTGTTGGGCGCTATGTCGAACACGGCCTTCGCGTAGAACTGGCTGGGCAGTTCCTCGTCCGAGACGATGGCGGAGTAGTTGTCGGGCACGTCCAAGGTGGCCGGCATTGGAACGGGCAGCGTTACGGGCACATCCTCCCAGAAGCTGTCCACGAGTTCGTCGGCAAATCCGAAGCCGAGAGTGCCGTCCGGGTTCTGGCGGGCTTCCAGTACGGACATGGTGCCGGCCCACTGCCACGCACCGTCGTCGGTGTTGCCTTCCTTGCTGGCAATCCAGCCGAAGAAGAAGCGCCGATCGTCGCGGCCGGCGCTTTTCGAAGCGTAAAAGGCGCGGCCATCGATGCTGTCCAGTTCGGGTACCGACCATGGGCCGTCCGGGCTTTTGGCCATGCGATACCTGGTGGTAAACGACTCGGAGAATTCGGAGTAGACCATGTACCACCAGTCACCCCACTGGAAAACGTCCGGGCATTCGTGGGTGATGTAGCGGCGCGGGTCCCAGAACGGATCCGCATAATCCCATGTCATCAAATCCCGGGAGACGCACTGGGCGATCACACCCCGGCGGCGTTCGGGACCGCCGGAGTGCCGGGCCGCTATCAGCATGCGCCAGAGTCCGCTTGCCTCATCGCGGAAGACGAAGGGGTCCCGCCAGTCGCCGGATTCGTAGCCCTCCGGAGCGCCGAAAGTGAGTTCCGGATGTTTGGTCCAGCTCCGCATCCCATCTGTACTGGTGGCGTGCATGACCAGTTGGAGGGGAGCGCCATCCGGGCCCAGGTTTCGCGGGTTTTGGCCCGTGTAGAACAGGTGGTGTGTGCCATCGCCGTCAACTATCACGCTGCCGGTATAGGCATTGAAGTCGGGTTCGTCCTCGTTTCCGTGCGGCAGGGCGACCCCGTGGTTTTCGAACTGGGTGAGGTCTTTGGTGGTGACCAGGTTCCATGCTGTTCCAGGCTTGGGCTCGGACCGTTCTTCATGAAGGTAGAAGAGCCAAAACTCCCCATCCTTCTCGAAGGGGATGAGGTCCCCAACCCATCCGTCAGTGGGCTGGAAGAAGACTGAGCGTTTCATCTGCGCTGATGTCCATTCTGCTAAAGCGTTTGATCAACACGAAGGTAGCGCAGGTCACATCGACTGATCAAGCGTTTTAGCAAAAGAATTCTGTGAGTGCTAAAACGCTTGACCGCTGCCTCCGGAAGCCACTATGGTCCTAGCTACCGATGACAAACCGCGCTCCCTCGACGCCGAGCGGGCAGACCCGGTCACCGTCATCGGCACATGTTCTCCAGCCCTATGACGGCGTAACTTTGGCGCGCCCGGCCACACCTGGCCGGTCCCGTTGGTGCGCCCTCATGCCACTGAATGCTTGAGAGGAAACATTTCATGACGCTCGAATTTTCACGCCGAACAGTCCTGCAAGGGACGGGAGCGGGCGCGTTGGCGCTGCTCATGGGCGGCGTCGCCGCCGGAACGGCCCAGGCGGTGCCCTCCCTCAGGGCCGTTTACCATATGACTCCGCCGTCAGGCTGGCTGTGTGATCCCCAACGACCGGTCCACACCAACGGTGCCTACCAGCTCTACTACCTGCACTCCAGCATCAATAATGGCCAGGGCGGCTGGGACCTCGCCACCACCAACGATTGCGTCTCGTTTACGCACCACGGTGTAGTGATGCCGCTCCAGCCCGACTTTCCGGTGTGGTCAGGATCGGCAGTGGTGGATGCGGCGAACACTGCAGGCTTTGGCTCCGGGGCTGTGATCGCCCTCGCGACCAAGCCCACCGACGGGATCCGGAAGTACCAGGAGCAGTACCTCTATTGGTCCACGGACGGCGGCTCCACCTTCACCGCCCTGCCCGACCCGGTGATCGTGAACACCGATGGCCGCGCCGCTACCACGCCGGCCGCGATCGAGAACGCAGAATGGTTCCGTGACCCCAAGATCCACTGGGACACCGCTCGCAACGAGTGGGTGTGCGTCATCGGGCGGGCACGCTACGCAGCTTTCTATACGTCGCCGAACCTGCGCGACTGGAAATGGACCTCCAACTTCGACTACCCCAACCATGCGCTCGGCGGGATCGAATGCCCCGATCTGTTCGAGATGACCGCCAACGACGGCACCCGGCATTGGATCTTTGCTGCGAGCATGGATGCGTACAGCATTGGCCTGCCCATGACCTACGCCTATTGGACTGGTTCCTGGAATGGCACGGCGTTCACAGCCGATAACCTGACGCCCCAGTGGCTCGACTGGGGGTGGGATTGGTACGCCGCAGTGACGTGGCCCGCCGCTGAAGCGCCCGAGACAAAGCGGCTCGCTATCGCCTGGATGAACAACTGGAAGTACGCCGCCCGCGACGTCCCCACGGACGCCTCGGATGGCTATAACGGGCAGAACTCGATAGTTCGGGAGCTTCGGCTGGAGCACCAGCCTGGTGGCTGGTACAGCCTGTTGAGCGCTCCCATCGCCGCCCTCCAGGCCTACGCGACAGCAACCGTAGGCCTGCCTGATTTCACCGTGGACGGAACCGTGGTCCTGCCGTGGGCCGGACGCGCATATGAGCTGGAGCTCGACATTTCCTGGGATGCCGCAACGAATGTGGGGGTATCCGTGGGGCGTTCTCCCGATGGTTCGCGGCACACCAATGTAGGCAAGTACGGCGGAGACCTTTACGTGGACCGTGCGCCGTCGGACCAAAACGGCTATGCGTTGGCGCCCTACACCCGCGCCGCCGCGCCCATCGACACCGGTGCCCGGTCGGTGCACCTGCGCATCTTTGTCGATACCCAAAGCGTTGAGGTTTTCGTCAATTCCGGGCATACCGTGGTGTCGCAGCAGGTGCATTTCGTTGACGGTGACACCGGCATTGCGCTCTACGCCGACGGAGGCCCGGCGACCTTCACCGGAATAACCATCCGCGAGTTCGGAAACCCCATCTAGCGACGTTCCCCGGGGCGAGGGTTACGTAGTTATCCACAAACGAAAGGACGTGGACGACGGCGGCCCTCGCCTCGCGCTAGGCTGGTTACCTCGGCTGATGCAAGTGGCCGCAGGAACCACCTATGCGGAGCTTTCCTCTTAATGTCCGATGACCTTGCCCTCGCCGACCTTGCGGCGTCTTCCTTTTCCCTCCCAACTTTGCGCGACGGCCAACTTGCCGGCATGAGTGCCCTGGTCGAGGGCCGTGATGTCCTGGCCGTCATGCCAACCGGGTACGGCAAATCCGCCACCTACCAGGTGGCGGCCCAGTACCTTCACAACCAAACGGGACGACCCGCCGTCGTGATTTCTCCCCTCATTGCCTTGCAGGAGGACCAGCTGGACGGTCTGGCCGACGACCTGGGGGAGGGCGCCGCCGTCGCGGTCAATTCATCCCACAGTGATGCCGAAGTGGAGGCCGCATGGGACGCGGCGGGTTCAGGCCAGGCCACTTTCCTCTTCCTCGCGCCGGAACAACTGGCCAAGCAGGAGACGGTGGACCGGATCGCTGCGATGGACATCACCATGTTCGTAGTGGATGAGGCGCATTGTGTTTCGTCCTGGGGCCACGACTTCCGGCCCGACTATCTGGACCTGGGAAACGTCCGCAAACGCCTGGGCAATCCGCCGGTGCTGGCACTGACCGCCACGGCATCACCGCCGGTGCGCGACGAGATCGTCGAACGGCTGGGCATGACGGACCCGCTGGTCCTCGTGCGCGGTTTCGACCGCCCCAACATCAGCCTCGATGTCGTCCGCCATCAGGAAGACAAAGGCAAACGCAAAGCCGTGGTGGATCAGGTCGCCGCATTGGCCAGGACCGGCGGGCTGGGGCTGCTTTATGCCGCGACACGCAAGGACACGGAGAAGTACAGCAGCAAACTTGCTGAGGCCGGACTCCGTGCCGAGGCGTACCACGCAGGGAGGACGGCCGCCGAACGCGAACGCATCCACCAACAGTTCCTGGATGACGAACTGGACGTCGTGGTGGCCACGACGGCGTTTGGAATGGGCATCGACAAGGCAAACGTGAGGTTCGTGGTGCATGCCGACATCCCTGAGTCGCTGGACGCTTACTATCAGGAAATCGGACGCGCGGGCAGGGACGGGGAGCCCGCCTCAGCCATACTCCATTACCGGGAGGAGGACCTGGGGTTACGGAAGTTCTTCGGCACCCACTCGCCAGACCCCGAGGCACTCCTGGCGGTGCTGACCGTAGTGAAGAATGCGAAGTCGCCAGCGCCCAAGAGCGCGCTCGCAGAGCTCACCGGATTCCCGCCGCGGCGGGTCACCGCGCTGGTAAACCAGCTGGAGGAGGCCAGCGCCGTCACCACCGGAAAACGTGGCGTTCGGCTCACGTCCAAGGCCAAGCTGCCCGCAGTGGTGGAGCGGGCCGTCGAGTTGGCCGAAGCCCGGCAACGCGTTGACCAATCCCGGCTCACGATGATGCGTGCCTACGCTGAGACGGACGGTTGCAGGCGCCAGTTCCTTCTCGGCTATTTCGGCGAGGACTCGCCCCAGTCGTGCGGCAATTGCGATGCGTGCACCCAGGCCGCGGACCGTTCCGAAGCTCAGGCTGGCATGGACGCCGTGCCCCCAGCATCTGATGAGCCGTTTCCGCTTCAATCAACGGTGATTCACAAAGAGTGGGGGCAGGGCCTGGTGATGCGCCACGAGGACGACGTCATCACAGTCCTGTTCGAGCAGGAGGGTTACAAGACGCTGTCCCGCACCGCGGTGATGGAGCACGAGCTGCTGAAAAGCTGCTGAAACCGGCGTAGTTAGGCTGGGCGCCGGGGCTGGGCTCACGTGTTCAGTTCCAGCATGAGGGCAGGAAGTTGGTCGCTTAGCTCGCGGGCCAGGAAACCGAGGGGACCGAGCTTGCTGGCCAGGCGATCGGCCGCGGCCGCGTGAAGGTGGGTGCCCCAGCACGCTGCCTGGGCATCGCTGGTTCCGCGGGCCCTTAGCCCGGTGACGGCACCGGCAAGGACATCCCCGCTGCCCGACGTCCCCAGCCCGCCGTAGCCCGTGGTGATCTTCCAGAGTCCAGGCTTGTCCGCGTCCTGGGTGGATGGCCCGGCAATGTAGCCCTGGCAGCTCACCACGGCGTCAAAGCGTTGGGCGATCTCCACAATGGCCCCTTCCAGCGTGTCCACGTCCCGGCCCAACAGGATCCCGGCTTCCGTGGGGTTGGGGGTGAGGATGAGCCGGCCCCGCCACGGCTCGATGTGGTCTTCGAGCTTCGTCAGCGCTCCCAGGGCATAAGCGTCAAGAACGACGGCGGGGCCGCCGTTGGCGTTTGGGTCACCGCGGAGTTCCTCCCGCTCCAGCAGCGCCCCAAGCATGGCCTCGGCCAAGTCGAGGTCGTCGAGACCAGGGCCGATCAGGACGGCGTCCGAGCTTTCCAAGTAGGAAGATATCCGGTCCAGGCCTTCACCACTCAAGGATCCGTCGTCGGTTTCCGGCAGGCCCAGCGCCCCGCACTCCGGAAAGGCAACCCCCAGCTGCACGGCCACGGATTCGGCGACAGCCAACGTAATTTTTCCGGCACCTGCGCGAAGGGCGGCGGTGCCGGCAAGCAATGCCGCGCCCGGGGTGGCACGCGCACCACCTATGACCAGCACTGCGCCGCGTGAATACTTGTCGTCTCCTGGTGCCGGTAGCGGCCAGTCACGCAGCAGGGACGGAGTTATCAGGGTTGGCGCGTCAAAGTCATTGAGGGTGGACACTGGCGTCTCCAGAATGTTCGGTAACCGTCACGCCCTGCTCGGTCAGGTGGTCGGCCACGTTGAAGCTTTCCAGTTCCCAACGGCCTGCACCGGTGGGACGGACATACCGGGTAATCGAGGCGTTGAGCACCGAAGTGCTCGCTGCAAGGTCCAGGATTTCGTCCTCGGACATGCCCTCCAAGACGTAGCGGATCAGCAGGATCACGGCATCGTGGCAGACCAGCATCACCCGGCGGCCAGCCGCCAGGGTGTTGAGTTCGTCCAGGACCGAGCGCAGCCGCAGGGCGACGTCCGCCCACGATTCGCCGCCCGGTGGCCGGTAGTACAGCTTGCCGAGCCATAGCCGCCGCTCGGCTTCATCCGGGTACCTGTTTTCCACTCCACGACGGGTAAGCCTGTCCAAAATGCCCAGTTCGCGGTCACGCAGGCGCTCATCCGTGAGCACTTTCGCGGGCCAGCCCGCCGTTTCGACCGCAATTTGCGCTGTTTGCAGGGCGCGTGCGTAAGGGGAAGACACCACAGCATCGGGCCGCAGCTCCTCAGCGATCCTGGCCAAGGCTGTTCCCAAGGCTTTGGCCTGCTCCTGCCCGGTTCCGGAGAGGTTCACGTCGGGGTCCCTCGCAGGAACGTCGATGATGTCCGCTCCAGACAGGTGCGCCTCGGTAGCGGCGACGTTGCCTTCGCTCTCACCGTGCCGGATCAGGAGCAACTCCACAGCCCCCGCCTCCTGCACGGCGTCCGTCAGTCCGTCCTCGTTCACCAAAGATCACCTTTCCGCACGCGTTGCCGAATTCAGAACACTACCCACTGCGTACCCACCGGGCCAGAGACTAAACGCGAGGTGGCCGACGTCGACCCCTGTCGCCTGGGTCTCCCGTGAAGTAAGTTGCTCGCATGGAGGACTCATACCAAGTCATTGTGGTCGGTGCCGGATTCGCGGGCGTTGCAGCAGCCAAGGAGCTTGGCCGCAAGGGCGTCCGCGTCCTGCTCATCGATTCGAACAACTATCATCAGTTCCAGCCGCTCCTTTACCAGCTGGCGACCTCGCAAATCGGAGTCTCGGCTATCGCCCGACCCCTCCGCTCGGTATTCCGACGCTTCAAGACCGTCCGGGTCCTCACAGCGAAAGTGGAGTCCGTGGATGCGGCGGAGCGGTCCGTCACCACCGCGGAAGGCCGTACGCTGCGGGCAGAGGTTCTTGTCATTGCCGTCGGCGCCGTCCCCAACTTCTTCAATACGCCCGGCGCGGAGGAGTTCGCGTTTCCCCTGTACTCCGTCACCGACGCCACCAGGCTCGGTACAGGCCTGACCCGGCTGCTGGACCAGGCCGACCGGAGCCCCGACGGGTCCGTGGACGTTGTGGTGGTGGGAGGTGGCCCTACCGGGGTGGAGACAGCCGGGGCCATGGCGGAGAACGTCAAATACGTTGTGCGTAAGTACTTCTCCCCGGCCCTCGCTGCCCGCTGCAAAGTGCATCTGGTGGACATGGTTCCGAGTGTCCTGAACATGTTCTCCACCAAGTCCCAAAGCTACGCGACGGAACACCTGACCAAGATCGGGGTCCAGCTGCACATGGGCGTCGGGGTCACCGAAGTCCGCAAGGACGGCGTGACGTTGGCTGACGGCAGCACTGTCCCTGCACAGATAGTGGTGTGGGCCGGCGGCCTGAAAGCCGGCGACCTGATTGCCAACTCCGGCCTGACGCAGGGCAGGGGCGGACGCGTCGACGTGAATCCTGACCTCACTGCGCCCGACGTTGACGGGGTTTATGTCCTGGGCGATGCAGCCAACATCACCGATTCCACGGGAGCCAAACTGCCCCAACTGGGCTCAGTGGCCCAACAAGCAGGCAAATGGGCGGCCAACAACATCATCGCTGACCTGCGCGGAGGCACCCGGAAGCCCTTCAGTTACTTCGACAAGGGATACATGGCGATGGTCGGCAGGGGAGCCGCGGTGGCCGAGCTTGGGCGCAAACGCCTGCAGTTGCAGGGTCCCTTCGCTTTCCTGTCGTGGCTGCTGGTGCACCTCGCCCTCCTCTCCGGAGTCCAGCAAAAGGCACGTGCGTTGTTCTCCTGGCTCAACGGCTACCTCCTGCATAGCCCGGCCCAGGTTGTGGTGAGCGGACCGGTCGAGAAGGACCCGCCGGAGCAGACCCCGCCTGGGACTGCCTGAACACCTGAGTGCACCGCTGGGCGCCGAACTGGGAAGATAGCAGGAGGACACCCAAACAAGGAGCATCATGTCACTCAAAGAACGCTTGAAAGCGGACGTCGTCGACCATATGAAGGCCGGCAACAAAATGGCGCTGACCACCGTCCGCAACGTCCTGGGCGAAATCACCACCCGGGAGAAATCAGGTAAAACTCCGGTGGAGCTCGACGACGTCCAGGTCACCTCGCTGCTGCAGAAGGAAGCTGCCAAGCGCCGCGACACCGCGCGCATCTACACTGAGGCGGGCGAAACTGACCGAGCCGCTGCAGAGGTGGCTGAAGCGGAGATCATCGAGGCCTACCTGCCCAAGGCCCTCACCCGCGAAGAGGTGGAAACAATCGTGGACGAGGCTATCGCTGCCCTGAAGGCGGACGGCCAGGAGCTCTCCATGCGGTCCATCGGAGCCGTGATGAAGCCCGTTACCGCCAAGGTGGCAGGACGCTTCGACGGAAAAACCGTTAGCGAAATCGTGCGCGGGCGTTTGGGCTAGAACGGCCTTATTTTAGACCGGCGACCTGGGCGGGCCTGCGGACCCTAATGCCACCTGCCATTTCGAGTCGTTCCAAGCGAGCTCAAACGACATGTCATCGCCTTGCTCATCCCCGGCAATGACCACGTGGTTGTCAGGCGCGCCGTGGTGCTCCCTGTACGCGACTTTGTAGGTTGAGATGTCGAGATTGACGGCGGCGGCAATCAGGGAGTCCGCCCCGGCCTCCCGGTCCTGCATGTACACTAGGGCGAGATCCAGCAGTCTTTCCCGGTCGCCGTCCTTTGCGGCCCTGATGACCTGCTCAGCGGCGGTATTCCGTTGTCCGATGTCCGGGTCCAACGTCCTGTCGCAACCGCTGAGGGCAAGACCCAGTCCGGCGGCTACTGCGGCTAAGGCTGTCCATCCTGGGAGGCGCACATTCGCCAGCTTATTCCGCTAGGCCGGATCTTTGCGTCATGTCTACCCCATCGTCAAACTTCAGGCGTCGAACTCCTGCAACTCTGCCGTCATCTCGCCGCCTGCATCTCCGGTATTCACGGTGCCTTTGGGCTCAATGAGGAGGGCCGACACTTCCGCTGCAGCCTTGGGGCAATGCTCTACACCTCGGGGAACGACGAAAACATCGTTAGGGCCGAGGATCACGTCGCGGTCGCGTAGTTGGATTGTCAGTTCGCCGGAGAGCACCATGAACAACTCGTCCGTATCGGGATGCGTGTGCCAAACGAATTCGCCCTGGATTTTCACGAGTTTGATGTCGTAATCGTTGATGCTGGTCAGCCTGTGTGGCTGCCAATGATCGGAGATCGAGGCAAGGGCATTTGTCACGTTGTGCACGTCAGTCACTGGCCCAATGTAGCAGCGACAAGTGAGCGTCAGCCCGCCCCAAGCAGCCACCGCAAAGTCTCAGCGTTCCGCACGGCGTTACCACCGCCGTCGTTGTTGAAGTAGGCGTACACGTCCTTGCCGGCGTTGCTCCACTCGCGGATCCGATCGGCCCACCATCGCAGGTCGTCATCAGAGTAGGAGCCGCCGTACAGATGCTGGTGGTCCGGGCCGTGCAGCCGAAGATAGACGAACGGCGCGGTGGCCCGGAGTATGCAGGGCAGGTTGGCGCCGCTCATGATGCAGTACGCGGCCTCATGGCGTTCCAGCAGCGCATACACGTCGGGGTGGTCCCAGCTGTCGTGCCGGAATTCGACGGCGACGCGGATCCAGTCCGGTAGGGCGGCCAGGAAGTAGTCGAGCCGGGCGTCGTCGCGGGCGAAACCGGGCGGGAGCTGGACCAACAGCACGGCCCTCTTGTCGCCCAGTTCGTGCCAACAGCGGACGATCCGCTCCACCCACACTTCCGGGCCGTACAGTTTCTTGGCGTGCGTGAGTCCTCGTGGGGCCTTGACCGACATGGCAAAGCCGGGTGGCAGGCGGTTCCGCCAGCTGGCAAACGAGGTGTCGCGAGGCCAACGGTAGAAGCTGGCATTCAGTTCGACGGTGTTGAACCGGGCCACGTAGTGAGCCAAACGCTTGGCCGTCGGAAGGCCAGGCGGGTAGAGCACGTTCTCCCAGTGGTCATAACTCCAGCCAGATGTCCCAATGTGGATGCCCATGCTGGGAATGTACCCGAGGGGGGTGCCCAATAACGCACTTCGCTACTGCTGGGCTGCGGTCCTGGCCATGAGGGCCTGAAGGTCATCTGCGACTTTGGCCACCTCGCGCTGACGGGCGCTACGGCTCGGCTTTGACCCGTGAGCTGCCGGGCGTGCCTGGCGGTTGGAGTTGTGGGATTGACGGTAAATCTGCGGATCACGCACGGGCTGCGCGTCGACAGTGACGGCGCCCTGGAGGGGATCGTGAAAAAGCGGGAGGTTCATGATCCCTGATCCTGACACAACGGCCGGGCCGCCGAAATGGACAGTTGCATACCGTCCCCGAGAGGCACTGTGCAGATGTCCATGGAGGCTTACCCCCACAGCGCCTTTTTGAGCAGCGCCCTGAGCTGTAGGTTCTCGTCCTCGCTCAGTCCCTCAAGTTGCGTCTGTTCGCAGACTTCAAGTGCCGCCCGGGCCTTGTTGTGGATCCGGCGGCCCTCGGCGGTGGAAACGATGATCTTGGCGCGTCGGTCCTGTTTACCCTGGGCGCGTTTGACCAGGCCTCGGTGTTCCAGGTCGTCAACCAGGCTGACAACCTGACTGGGGTCCAGGCTGAGGAAATCGGCCAGCTCGCGCTGGGTGGGTTCGAGTCCGCTGCAGGCGAGTGTCAGCACGGAGAACGACCGCTCGCGAAGGCCGTAGTCCGCCAGCGCCTTGTTGTTCAGGAGGGAACCGGTGGCGTGCAGTTTGGCCAGCAGCAGGCCCACGTCGCTGCCGATTTTGGCCGCGGCCAGGCGGGGGGTTTCCACTTCGGTGCTTTGCGGGCCCATGACAACTCCAATAGTAATGAAAAACAATCGTTGACTTTTTCAATGATCCGTATTCTCATTGATCATGACAAGGATCTCACGCCGCAGTGGGATCGGCCCCACCGGCTCCAGCCGGTTACTGCATGCGAAGGAGCACGCCATGAGCTTGAACGGCAAGGTTGCAATCGTCACCGGGAGTGGACAGGGTCTTGGACTCGCTTACGCGAGGGAACTCGCCCGCCAGGGTGCCGCCGTCGTGATTAATGACGTGAACCAGGAAACCGCAGCTGCTGCAGTCGCGCAGATTGAGGCCGACGGCGGCCGGGCCACCGCCGTCGTGGTCCCGGTGGGCAGCACGGATGCCGCCAAGGCGCTGGTAGCGGGCGCAGTGGACACGTTCGGGCGGTTGGACATCCTGGTCACCAACGCCGGCATCCTGCGGGACAAGAGCCTGCTGAAAATGACGGATGAGGACTTCGACCTGGTCATTAACGTGCACCTGAAAGGCACGTTCACCTGTGTCCGTGAGTCGTTCGCGTACTTCAAGGAAAACAACATTGCGGGCCGCATCATCACCATCGGTTCGCCCACGGGCCAGCGCGGAAACTTCGGCCAGACCAACTACGCCGCCGCCAAGGCCGGAATCGTAGGCATGGTCCGGACCTGGGCGTTGGAGATGAAGAGGGCCGGCGTGACGGTCAATTCCGTGATCCCGGTGGCCGCCACCGCGATGACCAAGACGGTCCCTTACTTCCAGAAGGCCGTGGAAGCGGACGAGCGCGGCGAGGCGATGCCGTCCTTCTTCCGCCACGACCTCGGTTTCGGAACGGCGGACGACGTCGCCGGGCTGATTGCCTTCCTCGCCTCCGACGAAGCTGCCGGGATTACCGGGCAGGCGATCGGCGCCGGAGGTGACCGGCTGCAGGTCTGGACCCACCCCGAAGCTGCGAGCACCGAATACCGCGAAGGGGGCTGGAGCTACGAGGCACTGCGGGAGAACGCCGGCACGCTCTTTGGCAAGGAAAACCTGCAGGGCTACGGCGAGGAATTCCTGCCGCTGCCCGAGGAACTGCAGCCCGAACCGGCCAAGGCTGAGGCCCGCTGATCATGGCCACCCGTTACGAACTGGGCATCGACGCGGCTGCCTTGGATGCGATCGACATGCACGTCCACCTCGAAGTGGACAGCTGCGGCCACGGATCGCTCCCAGATGCGCTCACGGAGGCCTCGGCCAAGTACTTCAAAGCGGAGGACCGGACCCCGTCGCTGGACAGGATCGCCGAGGTGTACCGCGAACTGAACATGGCCGCCGTCGTCTTTACTGTCGATGCACGGACCCAACTCAAGCATGAGCCCAACAGCATCCCGGAACTGATCGAGGGCGCGGCGCGGAACAACGATGTGCTGATTCCCTTCGGCAGCGTGGACCCGCGGACGGGCGAGGACGCGATCGCCGGAGCCAAGCACCAAGCTGTCGAGCTCGGTGCCCGGGGATTCAAGTTCCACCCATCCTTGCAGGGCTTTGACCCGTCCAACGAGCAGTTCTACCCGCTCTGGGAAACGCTCCAGGAGTTGGGCCTGCCGTGCATTTTCCACACGGGCCAGAACGGCATGGGCGCCGGTCTTCCCGGCGGGTTCGGGATCAAGCTGGCCTACTCCAACCCGTTGTTGCTCGATGCTGTCGCTGCGGATTTCCCGGGGCTGCAGATCATCATGGCCCACCCCTCGGTGCCGTGGCAGGACGAGGCGAACTCGATCGCGACGCACAAGTCCAACGTCTTCATCGATTTGTCCGGCTGGTCGCCGAAGTACTTCCCGGAATCCCTGGTCCGGCTCTCCAACAGTGTGCTGCAGGACAAGGTGTTGTTCGGCACGGACTTCCCGCTGATCACTCCACAGAAATGGCTGGGCGCCTTCGCGGACCTGCCGTTGAAGGACGAGGTCCGCCCAAAAATCCTCAAGGACAACGCCGTCCGGTTACTCGGGCTCGGTGGTTGAGATGTCCACGACCGCGCTGGAACAGCGGCTGTACGCCGTGGGGGACTGGTACGACGCCGAAGCGCTCCTCACTACCGGGGAAAGTACAGTGTTGGCCCGGCTTCGGACCTTCCTGGACGCCGAAGCGAAGCCGTTGCTGGCCGAGTATTGGGAACGGGGCGAGTTCCCGCAGCAATTGGCGCAACCGCTGATCGACCTTGAGCTGATGGAACCTTTCGACACTCCTGCCCGGGGCATCTACCAGGGTTTCCGGATCTTCGAACTCGCCCGGACCGATGCTTCCCTGGCCACCTGGTACACCGCGCAGGCAGGTTTGTTCCGGACAGCGATCCGGGTGGGCGCATCAGAGGAACAGCAGAAAGAGTGGATGCCCCGGGTTGTTGACTTCTCACTCAAGGGCGTCTTTTCGTTGACGGAACCGGAGCACGGTTCGGACATCGCCGGAGGACTGGCCACCACCGCCCGATTGGAAGAAGATTCCGACGGCGGAACATGGGTTCTGGACGGCGCCAAGCGTTGGATTGGGGGCGCCTCAACTGCGGATGTGCTGTGTGTGTTTGCCCGGGACGTCGCCGATGGACAGGTCAAGGCCTTCCTCGTGGACCGAACCGCCGCCGGGGTAAGCCTGGAGAAAATCACGGGCAAGACGTCCCTGCGGATGATGCAAAATGCGCACATCACCCTTGACGGGGTCCGCGTCCCGGAAGCCATGCGCCTCCACAACGTGAACTCCTTCAAGGACGTTGCGGCGATGTTGCGCGCCATGCGCTCGGACGTTGCCTGGATCGCCACCGGGGTACAGGCCGGAGCGTTCGAAGCCGCACTGGCGTACGTCAAGGAACGCCAACAGTTCGGCCGGTCGATCGGTTCCTTCCAACTGGTGCAGGAGAAACTGGCCCGGATGCTAGGCAACCTCACTGCATCCCTCTCACTCGTGGTGCGGCTGACTGAACAGCAGGCCGCTGGGATCGTGAGGGACCAGGACTCGGCCCTGGCCAAAATGCAGACCAGCCTGCTGATGCGCGAAACCGTCGCATTGGCCCGCGAAGTGGTGGGCGGCAACGGCATAACGCTCGCCGCCGACGTCGCGCGTTTCCACGCCGACGCAGAAGCTGTCTATTCCTACGAGGGCACCCACGAAATCAACGCCCTCATCATCGGCCGCGCCCTCACGGGCGAGAGTGCCTTCACCCGCTAAATCTCTGCAAACAACAACACAGGAGGCAACGATGCCCAATCTCGTCGTCGATTTCGACACCCTGCTCACCATGTCCGGCAAGGACCTGGGCACCACCGATTACCGTGAGATCACGCAGCAGCAGATCAACATGTTCGCCGATGCCACGGACGACCAGCAATGGATCCACACTGACCCCGAGCGCGCCAAGGACGGGCCCTTCGGTGCCCCGATCGCTCACGGTTTCCTCACACTCTCCCTGATCATTCCGTTCTGGGGAGAGCTGTTCGATGTGGACGGGGTTACCACCAAGGTCAACTACGGCCTGGACAAGGTCCGTTTCACGTCGCCGGTGAAAGTTGGCTCCAAAGTCCGCATGAACGGCACCATCGCCGAGGTCACCGAAGTCAAGGGCGGCGCCCAAATCAAGGTCAACGCCACCATCGAAATCGAAGGCCAGGAACGCCCCGCCGTCGTCGCGGAATTCCTCGCCCGTTTCTACAAGTAAACCCTCCACCAGCAATTTCCCTCCTCTCCCAAGGAACAGCCATGTCAGGACACACTGCGCTCGCATCTTCGAGCACGGCCGCCAAGCGCAAAGAAGCGCGCACGGTCATCTTGTCCAGCTATCTGGGCAGCACCATCGAGTTCTACGACTTCCTGCTGTACGCAACAGCCGCGGCCGTTGCTTTTCCCAAAGTCTTCTTTGCCGGCACGGACGAATGGGTTGGGGTGGTGGCTGCATACGCCACCTTCGCGGCTGGCTACGTCGCCCGGCCTTTGGGCGGCATCATCTTCGGCCACTTCGGTGACCGGATCGGCCGAAAAGGGATGCTCATCGTCTCGATGGCCATGATGGGCATTGCCTCCACGTTGATCGGCCTCATCCCCGGAGCGAACGTTATTGGTCCTTGGGGTGCCGTGCTCCTGGTGGTCCTCCGCGTCTGCCAGGGCATCGCCGTCGGAGGTGAATGGGGCGGTGCCGCGCTCATGGCGCTGGAACATTCAGACCCCAAGCGGCGAGGTTTCGCGGCGTCGTTCGTCAACGCAGGCGCGCCTACGGGTGCCGTCCTGGGAACAGTGGTCATGGGCATCTTCTCCGCCCTCCCGCAGGACGCATTCCTTGCATGGGGTTGGCGTGTGCCGTTCCTGCTGTCCTTCGTGCTCCTGATCGTCGGCATGTTCGTGCGGCTCCGTGTCTCCGAAAGCCCGATCTTCGCTGAAGCCGTGGCCAAGGAAAGCGCACAAGGAACCAAGCGCAAGATCCCGCTGCTGGAAGTGCTGCGGCGTCCGAAGGCCCTGATCATGATCATGTTCGCCGGTGCCGCCGGGTTCGGACTACAGGTAGTGCTGCCCACATTCTCCGTCACCTACGCGGTCTCCAAGGGCGCACCCCAGCAGGGCGTGCTCTATGCCTTCGCGGGAGCCTCGGCCATTTCCATTCTGTTCGTCCTCCTGGGCGGAAGATTGTCCGACCGTTTCGGACGGCGTCCAGTGATGGTCACAGGGTTGGCTTTGTTCATCCTGTACCTGTTCCCCATGTTCGGGATGCTCAGCTCGGGCAACATCGCCATGATCTTCCTGGCCTTCACCGTTGCCCTGATCCTGCATTCCTCGCTTTACGGGCCGCTGGCCGCGTTCGTGTCCGAGCAGTTCGGCACCACCAACCGCTACACCGGTGCCGCGGTGGGCTACCAGTTGGCCACCCTGATCGGTGCCGGCTTCACCCCGGGCATCGTGGCTGGCCTCTACAAGGACGCGGGGCAGAGCATCGTCCCCGTGGTGGTGTTCCTCTCGGCAATGTCCTTGGTGTCGATTGTCTTCATCCTGCTGACGCGGGAGTCTAAGAACAACGACCTTTCAACGGTCAGTTAGGAGTACGGACCATGGACAACAACGGAGTTGGATCCTGGCTGCACCGCCGCCGTGCCAAGTCCGGGGGCAAAGCGGCCCTCGTCTCCGGCAGCCGGGTCCTGGGCTACGACGAACTCTCCACCCGCACCGATCGCCTGGCAAATGCACTGGTCGCCAGGGGTGTGACCAAGGGGGACCGGGTGGCTTATCTCGGGGAAAACCACCCCTCCTTTGTGGAGACCTTCTTTGCCTGCGGGCTGGTCGGGGCCATCTTCGTGCCGCTCAACACCCGGCTCGCTGCCCCGGAACTGCAGTTCCAACTGCAAGACTCCGGCGCGCGGCTCCTGGTCAACGCTTCCGCTTTGGAAGTCGTGGCGTCCGCGTCCGTGACAGACACAGTGGTAACACACCGTCTTGTGGTGGCGCCCGACGACGGCACTGACAGTTCCGCTGACGAGCTGCCATCCGGCGTCGAGCACTATGGTGAGGTGATTGGGGCCTCCGCCGCCGTTGCCCTGGACGAACCGGTGACCCTGGACGACGGCGCCATGATCCTTTACACCTCCGGCACCACGGGCAAGCCGAAAGGTGCGCTGTTGACGCACGGCAACATCACCTGGAACTGCATCAACACGGTGGTGGACATGGACCTGAACCGCAACGACGTGGCCCTCATGATCTCGCCCCTGTTCCACGTGGCGTCCCTGGACATGGGCTTGCTGCCGATGCTGCTCAAGGGCGCCACCGTGGTTCTCGAAGCAAAATTCGACGCCGGACGGGTACTGGAACTGGTGGCACGGCACAAAGTCACCACGCTCAACGGCGTCCCCACCACCTTCCAGATGCTCTGCGACCATCCGGAATGGTCGACGGCGGACCTCAGCTCCCTGGACAAGCTCACCTGCGGCGGTTCTGCCGTTCCGCAGCGTGTCCTGGATGCGTATGAGGAGCGCGGCATCGGCTTCACCAGTTGCTATGGCATGACCGAGACCGCGCCCGGGGCAACCATGCTGCCGGTTTCCCGGTCGAAGGAAAAGGCCGGATCCGCGGGATTGCCGCATTTCTTCACGGATGTGCGGATCGCTGATCCCCTGGGCGGTGTTGCTGCTCGCGGCGCGGTGGGAGAAATCCAAGTGTCTGGCCCCAACGTCATCAAGGAATACTGGAACCGGCCGGAGGCAACCGCCGACAGTTACGCGGACTCTTCCTGGTTCCGCTCGGGCGACATGGGCCACCAGGACGAAGAAGGCTTCCTCTTCGTCTCGGACCGGATCAAGGACATGATCATTTCCGGAGGCGAGAACATTTACCCGGCCGAAGTGGAAGCTGCCATTGCGGAGCTGCCTTCGGTGGGGAGCGTGGCCGTCATCGGAGTTGCCGACGACAAATGGGGTGAAGTGCCCCGGGCCATCGTCACCCTCCGTGAGGGTGCCGCTCTTACGGAGGAACAGCTGCGCTCACACCTGGAGAGTCGCCTGGCCAGGTACAAGATCCCCAAATCGGTGGTGTTCGTCGAAGAAATGCCGCGGACTGCCAGCGGAAAGATCCGCAAAATGGACCTCCGCAAGCAATTCGCTCAATAAGGGTCCCCTGCCCCTGGACGCTCGCTCACATCCCGCCTGTTTGATGGGGGCGCTCTCTCACATCCCGCCTGTTTGGTTTGGGCGCTCTCTCACATCCCGCCTGTTTGGTTTGGACGTTCGCTCACATCCGAACGATGGCTGAGTGAGGGTTTGGGGGATGGGGGTGGTTTGTGAGTGAGGGTTTGGGGGATGGGGGTGGTTTGTGAGTGAGGGTTTGGGGGAAATAATCCGTCAACAGACTAAATCCGGGTTAACTTTGTCCATCAAACTGCTTTATTTGCTCCGGGGGCATTACGATAAGGCACGACTCATCACCTGAGCGCCTCACACCTACCCCGGGGGAAATACCAATGAGCACTTACCCGCAACAACCTCAACAGACCCAGCCCTACGCCGCACAAGCCGGCGAGCCACCACTGTGGGCTCCCTACTACGGCGCCCCGATCGGCGCAGCAGTCAAGCGTTTCTTCAAGAAGTACACCGCCTTCAGCGGCCGCGCCAGCCGCAGTGAGTACTGGTGGGTTGCACTGGTTCTGGGCGTCGTTGGCTTCGTGCTGCAGTTGCTCACCGGCATTCTCGGTGCAGCAGGTGCGACGGTCGACTCCAGCGGAAACTCCGTTCCGGGGCCGGGCGCCGTGGTCGGGCTTATCCTGATTGTCGTCTTCTACCTGGCCGTCCTGATCCCGTCCATCGCCCTGCTGGTTCGTCGCCTTCACGACGGCAACTTCAGTGGCTGGCTCGTCCTCATCGGCCTGATTCCGGGCCTTGGCGGACTGGCACTGTTGGTCTTTTCGCTCCTGCCGTCCAACCCGGCCGGCCAGCGTTTCGACCAGCCGACGGCCTAGTCTTACACGCACCAAACAGAAGGGGCGGCACCAGTGTGCCGCCCCTTCTGCGTGCCCGGCCTGCACCCGCCACTGGGCCGGCATGACATGCTGTGACTGACGCGGACCGACCCCAACGACGAGGAGTGCCATGTCCACACGAAGCATCAAGCGCGCCGCGGTGGTTGGCGGCGGGATTATCGGTATCGCGGTGGCCAGGGAACTCAGCAATACGCTCGACGACGTCCAGGTCACCGTTTATGAGAAGGAAGACCACCTCGCGGCCCACCAGACCGGGCACAACTCAGGGGTGGTCCACGCGGGCCTCTACTACGAACCCGGCGGTTTGAAGGCCCGGCTGTGCCGCCGGGGAGTGCAACTGCTCCAGGAATTTTGCGCGGCCAAGGGCCTGCCTTACGAGGCTTGCGGGAAACTGGTCATCGCCCAAACGCCCGAAGAGCAGAAGCGCCTGGACAGCATCTTCGCCCGTGCCACGGCCAACGGGGTCCCCGGAGCACGGATGCTGCGCGGCGACCAGATACCCGAGGTGGAGCCGAACGCCGTCGGGCTTTCTGCTTTGCACTCACCCGAAACGGCGATCGTCGACTACACAGCTATTACCGAAGCGCTCGCCGACGACGTCCGCACCGTCGGCGGGACCATCCGCCTTGGGACGGAGGTGACGTCGCTGGAACAGCAGGGGAGCGGCGTGGTGGTGGCCACGAAAGACGGCAACGAACACTATGACCTGGTGGTTACGTGCGCAGGCCTTCAATCCGACCGCCTCGCCAAAGCAACAGGAGAGCCCTCGACTCCGCGGATAGTGCCATTCTTCGGGCAATACTTCCTTCTGGGGCGCGAAGCCAGGGAGCACGTGAAAGGCCTGATTTATCCGGTGCCGGACCCGAAGCATCCTTTCCTCGGCGTGCACCTGACCAAACGCATAGACGGCGAAATGATGCTGGGCCCCAATGCGTTTATCTCCTTTGGGCGTGAATCCTACGCTTGGAAAGACGTGAATGTCCGCGACGTCCTTGATTACACGCTCTTTCCGGGCTTCTGGAATTTTGCCCGTCACAACGTGCCGTCTGCCGCCCGGGAATTCCAGACCGTCATCAGCAAGAAGAAGTTCATCCGCGAGGCAATGCGCTTCGTGCCCTCGCTCGAGGGTGCCAGCGTCCTGCCTGTTACGCGCGGAGTACGTGCCCAGGCCATGAATGGTGACGGTTCGCTGGTGGACGACTTTGTGATTGCACGACGCCGGGACACGGTGATGGTTCGCAACGCACCTTCGCCGGGGGCAACGTCGTCGATGGCCATCGCGGAGTACATCGTGGAGCAGGCACTGGCTGAGTGAACACGGACGGGCCTGACAGTTAACAAGCCCGTGACGTACCTGAAACCGCCCCGGACCACGCGGTGGATAGCGTGGCCGCATGATCGCATCGACTCTTGGAGGCTGGGCCGCCACCGTGCTCGCCAAGCTGGGCTCCGTGATTGAAGCCGCCTACGTGATGGACTGCGCTGGGCCGGACTCGGGGAGCCCCGGATCCGGTGCTGCGGATTTGACGTGGTTGCCGGCACTCAGCGGGGTGACCGTTGCAGGTTCGCAGGCCATTCAATCCCACGCTTCGAGGCAAGGAATATAGCCTTCGGCAGTGTCGGAAAGCCTGAGAATGTTGCGTTGGGCACACTTTTCGTCCATTGCGGGTGCCATGCCCTAAACTGCATCACTGAGGTGCCGGAATAGGCACTATGCAGCAACGAAAGCGAACACTCAATGGCTACTGATTACGACGCCCCGCGCAAGACAGAAGAAGAGTCTCCCGCTGAATCGCTTGAGGCCCTCCAGGCATCCCGTGGCGGCGGTGCCCAGACCGCGGTCATCGACGTTGAAGACATCGACACCGCAGAAGGAATCGACCTTCCCGGCGCTGATCTTTCGGGCGAAGAGCTGACCGTCATTGTGGTCCCTGAGCAGTCCGACGAATTCACCTGTGGTTCCTGTTTCCTGGTCCGCCACCGGTCGCAGGTGGCTTTGGAAAAGAATGGCTTGAAGTACTGCAAGGACTGCGAAGGCTAGGTAACGCCGGGGTCTCGTTATCTTCGATCACGAACTAAGGTATGGAGACCCCATTTTCGGCCCTTGAACACCGCCTGCAGTGCCCTGCCATGACCCTCCCGTAACCGATCGGCGCACCCTTTAACGGTTGCGTGCCGAAGTGGCCACAACCCGCCCCAAGCCCCTCCCAGCCTCCTAATGTTGAAGTATCAACGTCGCCTGAAGGGGGCACAAAAAATGAGGAAATTGGGAGCGGGTTTGGCGGCCGTGGTGGCAACAGCCGGACTCGGTCTGGTGGCGCCGGGACCAGCCTCGGCCGCCACGTATTGCGGGATCTCGTGGGGTTCACTGGCCAAGGCCGATCCCGATATGAGCGCCGCCAACGTCACAGGCGTCCGCACCGGCCAGCAGCCGTGCTTCGACCGCCTGGTGATCGATATGGCCGGGAAGGTTGCCGGCTATTCCGTGCAGTATGTTCCGGTGGTGACCCAGGACCCAACCGGCTTCCCCATTCCGGTGCTGGGGGACGCGGACCTGCAGGTGGTTGTGACGGCGCCGGCGTACAACCAGAGTGGCCAGCCCACCTATGAACCCGCAGCCAAGGCGGAACTGTCCAATGTTTCCGGGTACCAGACGTTCCGGCAGGTGGTCTTCGCGGGCAGCTTCGAAGGAACCACCAGCGTTGGGCTAGGTGTCCGTGCCCGGCTTCCGTTCAGGGTTCTCACCTTGGATGGGCCCGACGGCGGGTCCCGCCTGGTGGTGGACGTCGCCCACCACTGGTGATCAGGACGGCTGCGGCTCGCCAAAACGCGGGAAAGCGGCCAGTTCGCGGGAGACTTCCCTGCGAGCTGGCCGCTTTCCCACGAACTCGGCGGAACGCGAGCCGTGCGGACCGGCTACTCCGGAACTACCAGTGCCGGGGTGTCCTTACGGATGGTCTCGCCGCGGAAGAACCCGGGACGCATGCGGGCCTGAACCAGCATGACCACGCCACCCAGGGCCAGGATCCCGATGCCAAGCACGAACACGAGTCCCACACCGAAGATTTCCGAACCGCTGCCGAATTCCGGATCCCAGCTGTCCACGGCGGTCTGAATGAACACCACGAACAGGCCCAGGCCACCCAGCAACGGGCAAACGAGCCGCAGGAAGAAGTTCCGGGCGCTGGAGAAGACGCTGTTGCGGAAGTACCAAACACAGGCGATCGCGGTGAGCCCGTAGTAGAAGCAGATCATCAGGCCCAGGGCCAGGATGGTGTCGTTAAGGACGTTCTCGCTGATCACGTGCATTACGGCATAGAACCCCGCGGACAGGACGCCCGCAGCAACGGTGGCGAAGCCCGGCGTCGAAAACTTCTTGCTCATGTGGCTGAACCGCCCGGGCAGGGCGCCGTAGTGCGCCATGGCAAGCAGGCTGCGGGACGGCGACGTAAACGTGGACTGCAGGGAGGCCGCGGAGGAGGACAGCACCGCGAGGGACATCAGGATGGCGAACGGACCCATGACCGGGGAGGCCAGCGCGGTGAAGACGTTTGCATGGTTCTCGGCGTTGTTCAGGCCGATTCCCGTGTCACCTACACCGGCGAACATCATGGTGGCGATGGTGACCAGCAGGTAGATGCCCAGGACGATGACAGCGGTGAGCGTTCCTGCGAGTCCGGCTGTCTTCTTGCCGTTGGCCGTTTCTTCGTTGACCGTGAGGCAGACATCCCAGCCCCAGTACACGAAGATCGACAACGAGATGCCAGCGGCAATTTGGCCGAAGGTTTCCACCTTGGTCACGTCGAACCAGTCCCAGCTGAACGGGATTGCGGTCTCGGAGGTGGACCAGTTGGCAAACGCCATGGCGACGAACAGGCCCAGGACCAGCAGCTGGAAACCGACCAGGCCGTATTGCACGATCTTGGTGGTGTGCAGGCCGCGGTAGCTGATCCAGACGGCCAGTGCCACGAAGACGAAGCAGGTGGCAACGTTCAGGAGCTTGTTCGAGGCCAGGTCCGCAAGCTCGGGTGAGCCCGTGGCCTGGGCCAGGAACAGGTAGAAGAAGTCCACCGCGACGCCTGCCAGGTTGGACAGGACGATGATGTTCGCTGCGAGCAGGCCCCAGCCACCCATCCAGCCAACCCACGGGCCGAAGGCCTTGGTGACCCAGGTGAAGGTGGTGCCGCTGTCCGGGGAGTCAGCGTTGAGCTCCCGGTAAGCGAGCGACACCAGGATCATGGGAATGAACCCGATCAGGAAAATGACGGGCAACTGGAGCCCGACTTCGTTGACGGTCGGGCCGAGCGCACCCGTCAGGGTGTACGCCGGGGCGATGGTTGAAATGCCAAGAACGACGACGGCGAGGAGCCCCAACTGCCCCGTCTTCAGTCCCTTGCCGCTGATGTTGTGCGACTCTGCAGCGTCGATGCTGCTGCGGCGGATTGTCTGGCTCATGTGGGGCCCTTTCTAGATGGCCGAAGGTTGTTGCGTGGTGCTGGCCAAGGAGGTAGGGGCTTCGAGGCGGGAAAGTTCAATCATGGTGGCATGTACTCCGGTGAGACGACAGTCACTAAATGAATAGCGTTCATTTAGTATGGCTTGTGTCACGCCCGGGCGCAAGGCCCAAAATGAATCCAATTCATATGTGACTTCTCCGACCCGGTCGGGCGGCTCAGTTGCCGAGGGTTGGCAGTGTCAGGATTTCCGCTCCGTTGCTGGTGATGGCGATGGTGTGCTCACTGTGTGCCGTGCGGCAGCCGGTGACGCTGCGCAGGGTCCATCCATCGGCGTCGGTGACAAGCTGCGCGGTGTCCGCCATGACCCACGGCTCGAGCGCCAGCAGCAGTCCGGGGCGCAGTTTGTATCCGCGTCCGGGGCGGCCCATGTTGGGTACGTGCGGGTCCTGGTGCATCGTGGATCCGATGCCGTGCCCGCCAAATTCGACGTTGACCGGGTACCCGGCGTCGGTGAGAACGGAACCGATGGCGTAGGAGAGGTCGCCGATCCGGGCACCCGGGCGGGCTGCGGCAATCCCGGCACGCAGGGCGCGCTCGGTCACTTCAATCATCGCCACGCTTTCGGCGGGCTTCGAGTCGCCCACGATGAAGCTGATCGCGGAGTCTGCTGCAATGCCTCGAAGGGAAACCGCGAGGTCCAGGGTCAGCAGGTCGCCGTCGGCAAGGGCGTAGTCGTGGGGCTTTCCGTGGAGGACGGCGTCGTTAACGCCGGTGCAGATGTAGTGCCCGAAGGGTCCCCGGCCAAAGGACGGTGCGTAGTCGACGTAGCAGGACTGTGCGCCCGCTTCAAGGATCATTTCCTTTGCCCATTGGTTGATGTCCAGGAGGTTCGTGCCCACTGTGCATCGGTCCCTGAGTGTGTACAGGATGTTGGCGACCAGGGCGCCGGAATCCTTTGCTCGGAGCAGTTCGGTGGGGGTCAGGATCTCGATCATGGAGGCCTTTCGCGGGATTACCAATAACTATCCCGGCCATATTATCCCGGTATTACAATTGGAGCCATGGTCAGGCTGCCCCTCACACCCGCAGAGGCCGAGCGCGGACAGCGTCTCGGCGCCCTTTTGCGACGCGCCAGGGGAGGGAGGTCCATGCTCGAAACCGCGCTGGATGCCAGGGTTTCCCCTGAAACCCTCCGGAAGATCGAATCCGGGAGGGTAGCAACCCCCGCCTTCCCCACGGTGGCCGCGATCGCCGACGTCCTGGGCCTCTCCCTCGATGAAGTGTGGGCCGAAATCAACCAACCCGAACCCGGGACCGCCCGACGCGGCGAGCGTGAACGGCTCGCGTCCTAGCCCTGGCGCTGTGGGCGTGCCCGCACATGCATTCGTTCGCCCTGTTGACCGAAGAGTGTGAGCAGCTCCACCGGGTCCTTGGTGGCGCTCGCAAACCAATGCGGCGTTCGCGTATCGAATTCGGCCACTTCGCCAGGCTTGAGCACAAAGTCGTTCCCGCCCAGGACCAGTCGCAGCCGGCCATTGAGGATGTACATCCAGTCGTAGCCCTCGTGTGACTGCGGCTCAGGAGTTTCCTTGCCGGTGGCGCCCCTGAGCACCATCTTGAATGCCTGGATGCCGCCGGGTCGTCGCGTCAAGGGAAGTGCCGTGCCCCAAGGGTGGACGTGCGGCTTGAGGTGGATGCGTGGATCGCCGGTTTCCGGGGCGTCAATGAGCTCCTCCAGCGGGACCTGATGGAGTCGCGCCAAGGGCAGGAGCAGCTCCAGCGTCGGCTTCCGTTGGCCCGACTCCAGCCTGGAGAGGGTGCTGACGGAGATGCCTGTGGCTTCCGAAGCTTCCGCGAGGGTCACATTGCGCTGCGTCCGCATCGCCCTCAGGCGGGGACCGACGGCGTCGAGCATGGGGCTGAAGTCTGTTGCCATGGATCCAGTTTGCCATAGTGGCAAACTTCCTTGCCGTTTGAAGGCGACGTGCCAAACCATGGAAGAGGCGGCGTAGGGCCGCTTCGATGACGTGGAGGCATAGTGGGTCAGCAAACAATAAACAGCCGGATAGCCGAACAGTACGACGTAGTGGTGGTTGGTGGTGGCGCAGCTGGGTTAAGTGCGGCCGTCAGCTTGGGACGTGCCCTTCGCTCGGTCCTGGTGATCGACGCCGGCGAACCCAGGAACGCGCCAGCGGCCGGAGTGCACAACTTCCTCTCCAGGGATGGAATCAGCCCTATGGAGCTGCAGGAATTGGGCCGCCGGGAGGCAATCCATTACGGGGCCGACGTCGTGCGCGGGGAGGCCGTCGCGGCGCGTTCCACGGGGGAGCAGCGTACGACGGCGGAACCGGGCACCGTTGGGCCGCCCGCCTTTGAGGTGGACCTGGCGGACGGCCGCACCGTGGGTGCCCGGCGCCTGCTGGTGACCACCGGCGTGGTGGACATCCTGCCCGACGTGGAGGGGATCCGGGAGCGCTGGGGCAAAGACGTCCTGCACTGCCCGTACTGCCATGGGTGGGAAGTCAGGAACAAGGCAATCGGCATCCTGGGATCCGTGCCCATGGCCTTGCACCAAACACTGCTGTTCCGCCAGTGGAGCCCCTCCATCACGCTCTTCCTCAACGACATTGTGGAGCCAACCGAGGAGCAATGGGAGCAACTCGTGGCCCGTTCCATCACCGTGGTGGAGGGCAAGGTCCGTTCCCTGGAAGTTGCCGACGATGCGTTGGCCGGTGTGGTCCTGGAATCCGGAAAGGTGGTTCCCGTGGACGCACTCGTGGCCGGGCCGCGGGTGGAGGCACGGTCCGCGATCCTTGAGTCCTTGGGTATCTCCACGGTGGAACACCCGATGGGCGTGGGCCGGCACGTGGAAGTGAGCCAGCCCGGCGGGGCTACCTCGGTCCCCGGGGTGTGGGCGGCCGGAAACGTCACGGACCTCACGGGCCAGGTCATGGCGTCGGCAGCGTCAGGGGGCATGGCCGGGGCTGCCATCAACGCGGACCTGATCCTTGAAGAGACCACCCTGGCCGTGGAAGCTGCTCGGTTGGCTGTCCGAATCTGAGCAAAAGGGTCGACGTACGGACCAAGAGCGAGGACCATTAAGGGACAGCCGTTGAAGGAGGTTGGGTATGTGCTACGCGTACTATGACGACTTCGAGCGGCGCACGAAGAAGGACTCCGCGCGCAAGCCCGAGACTCACACGTCTGAGCCAGTCAAGGAAACAGAAGCCGCAGCACCGAGCCGTCCACGGACGGAAGGAACGCTGTGGACCTTCCTGGCCCGCCGTCGCAGGGAATTCGAGGTTTCCGAACCGAAGATCGACCGCATCCGCGAGAAAGTCTAGGCATCATCCTGGACTGAACCGAAGAACTGACCCACCTGAAAGGCGCTGCTGCGGCAGCGCCTTTTCGCTGCGCAGACCGTGTCAACAACCTGCCGGGACACTACACCTGGCGTGCAAGCTCTGCCCGGAGCGGGTACACGGCGCCGTCCAGGATCACTTGGAGGCAGGTGCCCTCCGCGTTGACCAGGAGGGGTGCCATGAGGTTCACGGTGGTCTTCTCCGGAGCCGGGTTGACCACCACCAGGACCGTCGCGTTGGCAACACTGGCAAGCCCCAAGGCCTCCAAGGACGCCGCCGGAACGGCCGGCTCATAGTCCGGAACGTACACGGAGGCATCAGCTACGAACATCCGCACGCGCGGCTTTTCCACTTCCAGGGCGTAAAGACCTTCTGCGCCGGCGATGCCGCGCAGGGAGAATCCCTCGGCTGCTTCCAGCCCCGGCATGGGGGAGGCAAAAGCGAGGGTGTCGAACGCCAATGCCGTGTTCATCGGAGGAAGTCCATGAGCGTCGGCTGGAGCACCTTGGCCGAAACGGCGAGTGCCACCTGGTAGTTGGTTTCCTGCAATTTCAAATCCATGACCGCCTTTCCCAAGTCCATGTCTTCCACACGGGACCTTTGACTTTCCAGCGTAGCCTTCATCCCCTCCAGCGAGTCCTGGGCCTGCCCGAGCCGCGTTTGCCGCATGCCGACATCGGAGCGGCCGTCGATCACGGCCTTGATCCGGTCGCCGATCGCGGCCAGCCGGGCGTTGGGGTCGGCGCCGGAACGGATATCGGCGACGACGTCACTCACCAAGGCGAAAACGGAGCCGGTGCCATCCCCGAAGATCGCACCGCCGTCGGAATCCACGCGCACTGTCCGGGCCGCGTCAACGCGACGTTCCACGGAACCACCTCCAGCGCCCATGTACGTCGGGGGAGTGGTGCTGGTGAACGCGCCCACAGTGTCCGAACTGCCGGCGAAGACGTTGCGGCCCAAGTACTGCGTGTTGGCCTGGGTCAGCAGGTCCTTGCCTAAGCCTTCGATCTCGACGGCGATGGCCTCCTTGGCGCTGCTGTTGAGCGTGCCGTTGGAGGCCTGGACCACGAGGTCGCGAACGCGGTTGAGGATGTTGGTGGACTGTCCCAAAGCCGTGTCCGCAGCAGCGAGCCAGCCATTGCCGTCGCTGATATTGGAGCCGTACTGCGTGGCCGCGCTGAGCTGGGCGCGCATGGCGATGGCTTGGGCGGCACCCGCGGGGTCGTCGGATGGGCGGCTGATGTTCTTCAGCGTCTGGGCCCGTTCCTGCAACTCGGCGAGTCGGGATTGGGCGGTCTGGAGGTTCCGCTGCGCGGAGGCTGACATCATCTGGTTGGTGACGCGATTGAGCACGGCTTACCTTCCCACCAATCCGGTGCGGTTAATCAGGACATCCAGGGCTTCGTCGATAGCGGTCATGACGCGCGCCGCAGCCTGGTAGGCATGTTGGCTGGCGAGAAGTGCGACGTTCTCCTCATCAAGGCTCACCGAGGCGGCAGAGGAACGCTGTCCGACGGCGGCGACAGTCGCCGCGTCTGCCAGCTGCGAGTGCTGCTGGGCTGACCTGGAGGCCATGCCAATGCCAGCCACCACTCCGTTCCAGAAGGTGTCAGGTGCGTCCGGCTTCGAGCCGATTTGGGCCACGGCGTCCGCGATGCTCCCGTCCAG
Organism: Paenarthrobacter nitroguajacolicus; assembly: GCF_031455195.1. Taxonomy (GTDB): domain Bacteria; phylum Actinomycetota; class Actinomycetes; order Actinomycetales; family Micrococcaceae; genus Arthrobacter; species Arthrobacter nitroguajacolicus_D. The sequence continues at coordinate 62,037 of NZ_JAVDSH010000002.1, forward strand.
GGAGCCGGCCCCGGGTGCGCCGGTGGCAATGCCCGCGGCACTGGTGGGAACCACCCGGAGGGACAGTGCGACGGGGACGCCGGGCGTGCTGGTGAAGAAGTCGAGGTTGCCGGCACCGCTGGCCGTCTGGCCTGTGCGGTGGACTGCATTGACGTCGTTCATCATCTGGGTGGCAAAGGCGTTGTAAGCCGCTGCTGCTTCGGCGATCGCGCCCCCTGTTCCGGCTCCCTTGCTTCCCGCAGCCGCAGGGGCCAGGAGGGAGACCGCTCCGGCGAGTTGGCCGCCGTCGAGGTTAACCGCAAGGCCGGAGCGGTCCGCCCACTCCAATTGAACCGGCTGTCCGGAGCCGCCCATGGAGGTTTGTCCCGCCAGAGTCAGCGCGCGGTGCGACGTCCCCGATACCAAGGCGTTGCCGCCGATGAACACGTCGGCGGTGCCGTCCGGATTCTCCCGGACGGTGCCGCCCGCCAGCGCAGCTATGGACTCCGTCAGCTGGTTCCTCGTGTCAATGAGTTCGTTCGCGGAACCCCCCGAGGCCAGGACCGAGCGGATGGTGGCGTTCAAGTCGGCCACCCTGCCTGCTGTGTCGTTCAGTTCTTCCACGGTGGCCGAGGTTTCGCCACGCACCCGGCTCCACTGGGCGTCGAGTGCTTTGTAACCGGCTGAGACAGTTTCGCTGAGGGTAGAGGCAGCTTCAAGAAGGACCGACGCCGGAGCGGATTCGCCTGGGTGGTTGGAGACTCCCTGCCATGATGCCCAAAAGGTGTGCAGCGCCGTCGAAATTCCGTGCGGTCCGGGTTCCTGCAGTGTGTCTTCAAGCCGTTGGAGTTCCGTGGAACGGATCCCCGCGAAGCCGGACTGCGCCCCGGTCCTGCGAACCCCGGCGTCCAGGAAACTGCTGCCGAGCCGCGCGATACCGTCCACCGAGACGCCTTGGCCGGCCTGGCCCGTGGCGGGGTTCAGTCCAATCGGGGCGGGCGCGCCGATGGCCGACTGGTCCAGCCGTTGGCGGGTGTAGCCGGGGGTGGTGGCGTTGGCGATGTTCTGGCCCGCCAGGTTGATGCCCTGCTGTGCCGCGGTGAGGCCGCGGTATGCCGTGTTGAGTCCGCCGAAAGTGCTCACGTGATGATGTCCTTTTCGCTGAGTGGACGGTCAGAATTGCCGGTCGACCAGGTGCGAGGCCGATCGGTCCCCGGTCCGGCCGTGGGAGTCGTAGGTTCCGGCCGCGGGTTTCAGGTCGGCAAGTGTTTCCTGGGTGGAACGGACGGCTGCGCGCAGGAATTGTTCATTGGAATCTCGGAGTTCCTTGATGGCCGCTGCCTGCTGGCGCATCGCCGTGACATGGGACGTGAGGACCTCGGCCCAGGCGGGATCCGGCGCGGCGGCGGCCAGCTCGGCCAAGGAACAATCCTGGGAGACACCCCATTGAGCGGCGACGGCCGCGATCTCCACCGTACGGGCCAGCCCTGCCTGTGAAACGCGTTCCAGGACCTGCTCCACTTCCCGGGTCCCGTGGGGCAGCCAACGGGACTTGCCAGCTGTCAGGAGCAGCTGCTCTTCTTCGAGCTTGAAGGTCAGGAGATCCAGAAGTTCGCGCTCGCGCCAGAGCAGCGCTGACAGTTCATGGATGGCCACAGGGGTCAACTCCAGTTCTGGTCGGTATCGGGTGCGGGTGTGATGGCGTACCTCCCGCCAACTCCCCTTTAGCTATCGGCCGCTGGCTGGCTGGGGTTAGGCGGCATGGTTCCTGAATCTTTCCTTGGGATTTTTCCTAACGGGTCCGCGATGGCCAGTCGATAGTGCTGTGTGACGGCCCACGGATGGGCTGTTGCACAGTAAGTCCACATCATGGAGGAAAACAACATGGGCATGCAGATCAACAACAACCTGATGGCGAACAACGCGTACCGCAACCTGAACGCCACCCAGGACACCCTGTCCAAGTCGATGGAGAAGCTCTCCAGCGGCCTGCGCATCAACCGTGCTGCAGACGACGCAGCCGGCCTTGCCATCTCGGAAGGCCTCAAGTCCCAGGTCAGCGGCTCCGCGGTTGCCGCCCGTAACGCCCAGGACGGCATCAGCCTCATCCAGACCACTGAAGGCGCCCTCGGCGAGGTCCACTCCGTACTGCAGCGCATGCGCGACCTCGCAGTCCAGGGTGCATCCGACACGAACAACACGGCGGCACGCGACGCGATCAAGGATGAAGCCGATTCGCTGGGCAAGGAGCTGGACCGCATCACGCAGTCCACCAACTTCAACGGCATCGACCTGCTCAAGGGCGGCTCCAAGAACATCCAGGTCGGTACCGCTGGTACAGCCAACGACACCATTGCAGTCACCCTCGGCGACGTCGCAACGGCTGCGGGCACACTGTCCTCGGCCACCGGTGCCACCGGCTTCGACGTGAGCACCAACGCCGCCGCCCAGACCACGATCACCGCGATTGACGCAGCGATCACCACGGTCTCCGCACAGCGTTCGGACCTTGGCGCCAACCAGAACCGTCTGGACCACGCGATCAAGACGCTGAACGTCTCCGGCGAAAACCTGCAGGCTGCACAGTCCCGCATCGCCGACACGGACATGGCAGCTGAAATGGTCAAGTACACCAAGGCCAACATCCTGTCCCAGGCCGGCACCGCCATGCTGGCCCAGGCAAACCAGTCCGGCCAGGGTGTCCTTTCCCTCCTGCGCTAAGCCTTCACAGCATTTAGCCGCATGAGTCGACGGCGGCCGGCCAGGCCCCATCCTGGCCGGCCGTCGTCGAACAGCCAGTAATACGAGCCTTCCGGAAGGGACACGCGTGGGAACAGCTATCGATGGCCTTGTCAGCGGCCTCAAAACCACCGACATCATCAACTCGTTGATGTCCGTCGAAGCCCTGCCGCAGACCCAGCTCAAGACCAAGCTGGCGTCCAACCAGACCATCATTTCCACGCTGCAATCCTTCAACACCAAACTCACGGCGCTGAAGGACCTCTCCGTTGCCGGGACGGTTGCCGGTGCCCTGAACCTGTTCACCGCAACCAGCAGTTCACCCGCCATCACGGCGAAGACCACGACGGTGGCCACCGCCGGTTCGATCGACCTGACAGTGACACAGCTGGCACAGACTCAAGTCAGCGTCACCGCGGCCATGACTTCGTGGCCTTCGAACGGTGGCGTGCCGGAAAAGCTCACGATTGTCGATTCCACGGGTAAGAAGACCGAGATTGCCCCGTCAGGGACTTCCTTGGATGACGTGGTCTCGGCGATCAACGCAGCCTCCGCCGGCGCGCACGCCGTGAAGGTTCCAGCCGGCAACGGCAGTTACCGTCTGCAGCTGACTGCCACCACGGCGGGCGCAGCAGGTGCCTTTACCGCCTACCAGGGCACCTCCGCGCAAGTGGGGGACGGCACCGCGGTGGACCTGATGGCGGAGCCGGGTGCCGCCGTCGTGAAGTCCGCCCAGGACGCCAAAGCCACACTGTATGCCGGTACGCCCGCCGCGCAGGTCCTGACATCCGGGACGAATACTTTCGCGGACGTTCTTCCCGGCGTCTCGGTCACGGCCACGGCTGTGACCACCGCGCCCGTGACCGTGACGGTGGCCAGCGACGTTCCCGGGATCACCAAGAAGGCCGAGGACCTGGTCAAGTCGGTGAACGATGTCTTGGGGTTCATTGCCATCTACTCGGCCGTTTCCAAGACCACGGATGCCAAGGGCGCCACAGTGCCCAAAGCAGGAATCTTCACCGGCAACAGCACCGTCCGCGCCGTCAACGACCAAGTACTCACAGCACTGTCCCGGCCTATCGACGGGAAGTCGCCCTCCGAGTATGGAATCAACATCACCAAGGCTGGCGACTTCACCTTCGACGCCGACAAGTTCGCCAAATCCCTCGCAGCGGACCCCGCCGCCACACAAGCCGCCGTTCAGGGGTTGGCAGCCAGGCTCGCTGAGGCAGCCACCGCCGCCTCTGATCCATACAAGGGCGCGGTGTCCGGCCTGATCAAAGGCCGCGAATCTGAAGTACGCGACCTTGGCAACAGGATCGCGGACTGGGATCAGCGCCTCATTACCCGCCGCGCAACCCTCCAATCCGTTTATACCAACATGGAGGTGCTGCTCGGCGGCCTCCAGTCCCAGTCGGCGTGGTTGTCCGGCCAAATTTCCAGCCTCTCCAAGCAGTCTTCAGGAGCATGATGTCTCTCCGCGCCCAGCAACTTTCCCGGTACAACGACGACGCCATCCTCTCGGCACCTCCGGCGCGTCTGCTCACCATGCTTTACGATCGGCTCCTGCTCGACCTCAAACGCGCCCAACTGGCGCAGGAAAGCAGCAGCTGGGACACGGCCCGGGAGAACCTGCTGCATGCCCAGGCGATCGTGGCTGAGCTGCGCTCCACGCTGCGCACCGATGCCTGGGATGGCGCGGCTTCACTCGCGAGCATCTACGACTACTCCATGGAATCCCTCATCGGCGCCAACATTTACCGGGACGTGGAACGGACCAAGGAGTGCATCGGCCTGCTGGAGCCGCTCCGCCAAGGCTGGCACGAGGCCTCGGCTGCGTTGTCGGCTGACGCTCCGGCTGCGTCTACGGCTTCGTCAGGCAGGGCCCTTGGAGTCGCTTGAGGCCTGGTCCGCGATCCTGGACGGTTTTGAACACGACATTGCCCTTGCCGTTTCGGGTGGTCCGGCAGCGCGGTGGGTGCCGCCGACAGACGCGGGTCCCTTACCCGCTGCCCTGGCCGACCGCGTCCGTCGGATCCTTGATGCCCAGGCGGACGCGGTGGCCATGCTTACGCGGTTGAAGCACGACGCCGGCACGCAGCTAAGTGCCATCGACGCCGTTCCTTCGGGCTCGGCTTCGGACAGGCCGCTGCTGCTCGACGTGCGCGGCTGACCTAGCTGGGCGCGGAACCGAGAAATTCGCGGGCCGCCGTGACCAGTGCTTCCGTTCCGCGCTTCAGGGTTGGCTGGATCACCGGCGCGAAGTACGGGGAGTGGTTGGAGGGGATGTCCTCCGGCAGGCGGCCCGTAGTGGCGAACTCCTGGAAGAGGGCAGGATCCGCTCCGCCCAGGAACCAGAACACCAGGGGAGCATCGGCGGCCTTGGCCAGAGCTCCCACGTCTTCGCTGCCTGACACCGGTCCCGGATCGATGATGTGCCCTTCGCCGAAGGTTGCCTGGAATGCGGCTTTGACCCGTGCGGCAGCGGCTTCATCGTTGACCGTCAAGGGGAAGTGCTCTTCGTAATGGAACTCCGGGTCCTTGGCAGCACCGGAAGCCGTTGCTTCGCTCTGGATAATCCGTTCGATGGAACCCAGGATCTTATCCCGGGTGGTGTTGCTGAAGGACCGCACGCTGAGCCCAAGGCTCGCGGTCTCGGGGATGATGTTGTTCTTGGTTCCGGCATGGATTTGTCCCACCGTCACCACTGCGGAGTCGCTGGCGGCGAGTTCCCGTGAAACGATGCCCTGCAACCGGACCGTGGCCGCGGCAGCCATAAGGACCGGGTCAACGGTGGTTTCGGGGCGGGAGCCGTGGCCGCCGCGTCCGTGCAGGGTCACATTAAGGGAGTCCGCGGATGCCATGGTGACGCCCGGGCGGATGCCGAACCATCCGGCCGGGAACGGGGCCACGTGCTGGCCCAGGACGACATCGGGTTTCGGAACCTGGTGGTAGAGGCCGTCCTCCACCATGGTTTGGGCGCCCCCACCCCATTCCTCGGCGGGCTGGAACACCGCAATCAGGGTGCCCTGCCATTCCTGCCGCTGCCCGGCCAGTGCTTCAATAGCCCCCACCAGGCAGGTCACGTGCACATCGTGCCCGCAGGCGTGCATGACGGGAACGTCCTTGCCTTCATGATCGACGCCTGTCGCTGTGCTCGCGTAGTCCAGGCCGGTGGCTTCCTTGACTGGAAGAGCGTCCATGTCCGCACGGAGCATGACCACCGGGCCGGGGCCGTTCTCCAGCACCCCCACCACGCCTGTCTTTCCCACGTTGCGGTTCACGGTGAAGCCAAGATCCTGGAGGTGTTGCGCGGCGATCCCGGCAGTTCGGACTTCCTGGAAGGAGAGTTCAGGATTCGCGTGCAGGTCCTTGTACAACTCTTCGAGGTCAATGGTCATGGGTTGCCCTTTTCTTTCGACGTCGTCGGTACGGCCAGTGTATCGATGCGAAATCCACGCACGCTGGGAAGCCAAAGGGCAGACTGGTGCCATGAATGATTCCGGGTCAGTGACAACTCAGGCGTCCACGGTGGAAGCGTGGACGGAGGCCCTCGCCCAGTCCACGGGCTCGCCCGGCGGTGGCGCGGGAACCGGGGTGATGCTGGCCATCGCTGCGTCGCTTACCTCGATGGTGGCCGGATACACGGAGGCTCAGGGGGAGCAGGGGTCCGAGTTGGAGGAGTTGCATGGACGGGCCAAGGCACTGCGCGAAACGGCACTGCGGTTGGCCGACGACGACGCTGCCGCATCCAAGTCGTTCGGCGCCGCCTTCCGCCTGGACCCAGGACCGGAACGCGACGAAGCAATCCACCGGGCATCCGTCGACGCGGCCAAAGCATCGGCTGTCCTGGGCGACCGGGCCATCGAAGCTATCGAGGACCTCGGATGGCTTGCTTCGCACGGAAATCCGGCGCTTATCGCCGATGTCGTGGTCGCCTTCGGCGCGCTCAGGGCAGCGATTGCAGGTGCCAGGACCAATGTGAGCTTCGACCTTTCCTCGCTCACGTCGGCCGGTGACGAACTGGAGAACGTGCGGGAGGAACACCCCAGGCTGTGGGCAACGGTCGCCCGGCTCAGCGAAGCCTTGGACCGCATCGACCAACTGACGGCCAGCGTGGACAAGAAAGCCGCCCCGACGGACGGCGTGTGAGGCCCGGTCTACGCCCCATTTCAGCGCAAAGGCACGCAGAACGGGCCCCACAACGTTGGATCTGGAAGTGCGCACCGAGCGTGCCAAATTTTGTGGACCTGTTTTCCTAACGGGTTCGCAGGCGCTGCCGATAACTGTTGCTGAGCAGGGATCGCTCGATGCATGGCCACGGATTGGCCTAGGACACCACCAGGTGAGGACTTTGTGCTTGAATCCGTGACTTCCGCCGCCTTGGCCAGCGCCTTGGACGCGCTTTCCTTGCGCCAGCGGACCATCGCCAACAACATCGCGAACGTCAACACGCCCAATTACCAGGCCAAAAGAGTGTCCTTCGAAGACCAACTGGCCGCCTCGGTGCGTTCAGGCGACGGCAACGTCAATGCCTCCATCACCCCGTCCGATGAGCCCACCCGGACCGACGGCAACAACGTCAACCTGGACACTGAAACCCTCTCCAACATTGACACGGTGCTGCGGTACCAATTCGCCTCAAGGGCAGTGGCCGGCGAATTCACGTCCCTCCGAACTGCGCTGAGGACCAACTCATGACGTTTGACGCAATCGGTATCGCCGGTTCCGCGCTGACAGTCCACCGCAAATGGTTGGATGCAGTCTCGGACAACCTCGCCAACATGAACAACGCGTCCAGGACCAGCGGGCAAGCTTTCCGTGCACGCTACGTCGAGGCTGCGGAGGGCACCAACGGCGACGGTGTGTACGTCAAGAGCACGCCGCTGGGAAATGGCGAAGGCCGGATTGTCTACCAACCGGACCACCCCTTGGCCGATGCCAACGGCAACGTCCGGTACCCGGACATCGACATGGCGGAGCAAATGGGTACGTTGATCATCGCCCAACGCGGCTACCAGGCCAACGCCCAAATGGTTGACCGTGCGCGCGAAACATACCTCGCGGCCCTTGAGATAGGAAAGTCCTGATGGCCATCGGCCCCATAACAGCCATCCAAGGCGTGAGCGGAACCGGCTACGCAAGCCCGGCGGCGCCAGCCACCACCGGCGGCGACTTCGGAGCTGCGCTGACCGGCGCCGTCGACAATTTGCAGTCCCTGCAATCTGCGTCGAAGGAACTGGCCGTGTCCGCGGTGACCGGCAACCTGGACGACATCCACAAAGCAACCCTTGCATCCACCCGAGCTCAGGTGACCTTTGAACTGGTGGCCGCCGTCCGGAACAAAGGTACTGACGCGTTCAACGAGATCATGAGGATGCAGGCCTGATGCCACCGGCGATTTCCCAGTTTTTCCGTAAGCTCGGTAGCGGGGTCCAGGCGTTCAGCCCCGCCCAGCGCACCCTCGCCATCCTGGGCGTGGCCGTGCTGGTGCTCGGTGGCGTCGCGTTGACGGCATGGTTGGGAAAGCCCGCCTACTCACCACTGTTCTCCGGTTTGAAAGACACCGACGCCAACAGCATCGTGGAGCAGCTCCGGAAAGACAACATCCCCTACGAGCTCAGCAACGGCGGTTCCACCATCCTGGTCCCGGAGGACAAGGTGTACGACGAACGGCTGAAGGCGGCTGCGGCCGGGCTCCCGTCCGCTGCTGCCACCGGATATTCGCTGCTGGACAAACTGGGTGTCACATCCTCCGAATTCCAACAGTCCGTCACCTACAAAAGGGCGCTGGAGGGCGAACTGAGCACCACGGTGCAGGCGATGGAGGGCGTGAAGAGCGCAGCTGTCCGGCTCGCCATTCCCGAAAAGTCCGTGTTCGTGGACACCACCCCTGAGGCCACGGCGTCGGTGTTCGTTGAAACCCAGCCGGGCACCACCCTGTCCGCTGACAAGGTGCAGGCCATTGTGCACCTGACCTCGGCGGCCATCGAAAACCTCAAACCAACCAACGTTTCGGTGGTGGATTCCCAGGGCAACGTCCTCTCCACCGTGGGCGGCGGGGCCACAGGTTCCTCCTCCAAGCAGGCTACCGACTACCAGCAACGCACCTCGGATGCCGTCAAGGCAGTCCTGGACAAGGTGGTGGGCCCCGGCAACGCCACCGTCGCCGTCGCAGCCGATGTCACCGCCGAGTCCGCCCAGCAGCGCAGCGAAACGTTCAGCCCCGCCGCCAACACCCCTGCGCTCAGTGAATCCACCAAGACCGAAAAATACACCGGTACTGGTGGCGGGGCCGCGGGCGTCCTCGGCCCGGACAACATCGCCGTGCCCGGTGGCACCAACGCCAACGGATCCTACGATTCCAGCGATACCACCAAGAACAACGCCGTCAACAAAGTCACCGAAGACCGGACCATCCCGCAGGGGGCCGTGAAACGCCAGACCATCTCCGTGGCGATCAACCAGGCCGCCGCTGGAGGGGTGAACGTGGACTCAGTGCGTGCCCTGGTCACCTCAGCCGCAGGGATCGACGCCGGACGGGGTGACGTTGTCACTGTTGAGGTGCTGCCATTCAGCACCGCGGCCGCCGACAAAGCCGCCGAAGCACTCGGTGCCGCGCAAGCCGACGCCGCAGCTGCCAAAGACGCAGCCCTGATGAACACCCTCATCCTGGCAGGCAGCATCATGCTGGCAGCCATCGCCCTGATCGTGGTTGTGCTCATCACCCTCAAACGCCGCCAACGCCGCGAGCCTGTGGACCTGGGCGAGCGGATGGACTACGACGCCCTCCCGGAAGCCCTTCCGACGGCGGCCCTCACCGGCCCGCCGACCACCGCGATCGAGCTGACCTCCATCCAACCCCAGGCCCCGGTCCAGCCCACCCCGGCCCTGCCGCTGCCAGGCTCCGAGGCCCTCGACGGCGAGCTGAAGCGCGCCCAAATCGAAGCCATGGTGGCCGACAACCCGGCACGCACCGCCGAGTACCTGCGCGGACTCATGGATGAAAGGCAATCCGTATGAGCCAGGTGGTCCCCGAAGCCTCGGCCCTGAACGGGGTCCAAAAAGTAGCGGTGGTGCTCATGCAGATGAGCCCGGCCAGCGCAGCAGCCGTCATGGCCCAATTCTCCGAATCCGAAGCCGAAGACATCGCGGCCGAAATCGTCCGGCTCCGCCGTGTGTCTTCCGTGGTCGCGGACCATGTGATCAACGAATTCCACGGCCTGGCCGTCAGCGGCCGCCGCACTGCCCGCGGCGGCCAGGAATTCGCCGTCGGACTCCTCGAAGCGTCCTTCGGCGCGGACAAAGCCGCCGGGTTCATGGACCGGCTCGCGTCCACCATGGCCGGGAAGTCGTTTGAGTTCCTGGAAATGATGGACCCCGGGCAAATCCTGGCCCTGATCGATGGCGAGCTCCCACAAACCATTGCGCTGATCCTTGCCCACCTGCGGCCGGGGAAGGCCTCCGCCGTCATGGCGGGCCTCGGCGACACCCAGCGCATCGATGTTGCCCGCAGCATCGCGACCATGGGTTCAGCTTCGCCGGAAGCCGTAGGGATCGTGGCCGAGACCCTCAAAGCCAGGGCCGGCGCGGTCATGTCGCAGCGGAAGTCCAACGAGATCGTCGGAGGCATCCAACCACTGGTGGACATCATCAACCGGTCCGACATCACCACCGAACGCTCCGTCCTGGATGGCCTGGGCACGCTCGATCCCGAGCTCGCCACCGAGGTCCGGGCACGCATGCTCACCTTCGTGGACATCGTGAAGCTGGAACCGCGGGACATCCAGCGGATCCTCCGCGGTGTCAGCGCCGACATCCTGGCCGTGGCCATGAAGGGCGCCCCCGCCGTAGTGCTGGATACCGTCCGAGCCAACATGTCCGGCCGCAACCTTGAAATCCTCGAGTCCGAGATGGCTGCCTCCGGTCCCGTTCGCGCCTCGCAGGTGGAAGAAGCCCGGGCGGAGATCGTCCGGTCCATCCGCGAACTCGAAGCCGAAGGCGCGATCGTGGTCCGGCGCGGGGACGAGGACGACTTTGTCTACTGAGCCCTTCACTCGCATCACATTCCCCTCCGTAAGCCCCACCGACCGTTCCAACGACATCGACCGGGGCTTTGTCCAAGGCCACGCGGCAGGCTACGCCGCCGGCATACAGGCAGCCGCCGCCGAACACCTCCAGCTCCAGCAGCGCTTGCGGGCTGAACACGAGGAAACGCTCGACGCCGGCCGCGTATCCCTGGCCCGTTCGGTGGAGGTCCTGCAGGCTGCAGCACAGGCGGCACAGCAGCGCCAGGAAGTCACCCTGGGCCAGATGCAGGACGTGCTGGCGGCCAGTGCGCTGGAACTGGCCGAAGCAATCCTCGGACACGAGCTCGCCCATGGCGCGGACACGGCCCGGGCGGCACTGAACCGGGCCCTGGGAGCCGGCGGCAGCACCGGCGTCGAACCCGTCACTGCAGTGCGCCTCCACCCCCGCGACATCGCAGCACTTCAGGCCTCAGGTGTCGCGGACATTGCCGGTGTGGAGCTGAAAGCCGATGCCACGCTCAGCCCCGGCGACGCCATCGGGGAGTATCCAAACGGATGGATTGACGCCCAAATCAGCACCGCGCTGGAGCGGGCAAGGCGGGCGCTGCTCGAGGTCCACCAGTGACGGCCTACCGCACCCACGCCGACCGCTTCCGTGCAGCTCTGGCCGCCTCCGCCCCGCAACGCGTCGGCACCGTGACATCCGTGCTGGGACTGGGGCTGGAGATCGCCGGTCTGCACTGCGCGGTGGGCGAGCTTGTGACGGTCGGCTCCGGAGCGGAAGCGCTCGACGCCGAAGTGGTCGCCTCAGTGGGTGGCACGGTGCGGTGCATGCCCCTGGGCCGGTTGACCGGCGTCGCGGCCGGAACACCCGCACGGGCCGCGGGGTCTCCCATGCTTGTACCCACCGGTGCCGGGCTGTTCGGCCGGGTGCTCGACGCACTGGGCCGACCCATAGACGGCAAGGGCCCGCTTCCCCCCTCCCGCTTGGTGCCGTTGGATCAGGAAGCACCGAACGCCATGAGCCGGGCACGCATCGACACGCCCCTGCAGACCGGAGTCCGCGTCCTCGACACGATGACCACCCTGGGCCGCGGCCAACGCATGGGGCTCTTCGCCGGTTCCGGCGTGGGCAAGTCCTCGCTGTTGTCCATGGTGGCCCGTGGCACCGACGCCGAAGTTTCCGTGATCGCCCTGGTGGGGGAACGCGGCCGTGAAGTCCGCGAATTCCTCGAAGACGACCTCGGTCCCGAAGGATTGGCCCGCTCCGTAGTGGTGGTTGCCACCTCCGACGAACCCGCCCTCATGCGGCTCCGGGCTGCCGTCACCGCCACCCGCATCGCCGAGTCCTTCCGCGAAGCCGGCAAGGATGTGGTGCTCATGATGGACTCCCTCACCCGTGTGGCCATGGCCCAACGCGAGATTGGCCTCTCCGCAGGTGAGCCGCCAGCGACACGCGGCTACCCGCCGTCGACCTTTTCCGTCCTGGCCCGGCTCCTGGAACGCGCCGGCACCGCAGAAGCGGGCTCCGTCACCGGCATCTACACCGTTCTGGTGGACGGCGATGACCACAACGAACCTATCGCTGACGCCGCCCGCTCCATCCTGGACGGACACGTGGTCCTGGACAGGAAACTTGCCGTCACCGGACACTTTCCCTCCGTCGACGTCCTCGGTTCCGTGTCCCGCGTGGCCTCCAAAGTCAACCCCGCCGCACACACCGCGCTCGCCGTCACCCTCCGGCGCGTCCTGGCGGCGAGACGCGGCGCGCAGGACCTGATCGACGTCGGCGCGTACCGGCACGGCAGCAACCCGCTGGTGGACGCAGCCCTTGACCACGAGGCCGCGATCAACCAGTTCCTGCGTCAGCCGATGGGCGAATCGACGCCCAACAGCCGGTCGTGGGACGCGTTGGCCCAGCTCACAGCAAACCTTGGACACCTTGAAGGAGCGGCGTGAACCGACAATTTTCCCTTGCCGGGCTGTTGAGGCTGCGGCAGGCTGAACAAACGTCCGCGGAAAGCGGGCTGGCCGCAGCCAACTCACGATCAGCGTCACTGCGCGTCCGGCGCGCTGAAGCCCGCGAGGTCCTTGCCGAGTCTGACGGACACGCCGGCGATTCGGCGTCGTTGCTGGCCATCGCAGCGGCCCGGGCGTCCTCGCAGAGCATGCTCGCCGAACTCGATGCCCTGGTAGCCAGCGCCGAGGCGGACGCCGACGCCGCCCGCGCCGAATACACCGAAGCCAAGCGCAGGGCGGTGGGGCTGGAGAAGCTCGAAGTCCGTCACGACGCGGCCTTCGTTGCCTCACTGCTCAACGCGGAACAAGGCGTACTGGACGAGATCGCATCCACCTCATGGCACAGGAAGGCCACCCCGTGAGCATGACCGACGCCATCGGCCGGATCCAGAACATCGAAGCGTCCCTGCAGCAGCTGACTTCACCCGCCGCCCGTTCTACCGCGCCCTCCTCAGCCTCCTCCGCCTCCTCTACGTCCGACGCCGCGTCCTTCGCTTCCGCGCTGAGCAGCGCAATGGGCACGTCCTCCTCCCTTGCGTCGGGCCTGGGTTCCCTGTTGCCGGCTGTTGGCAGCGCAACTGCTGCGAGTGCGGGTGTTGGAAGCACGACGGCGGCCACCGGGGCGGCGGCAGCCGGCTCCAGCGGCGGCACGGCGTCCGGTGACGCCGTGGTTGCAGCAGCCAAGAAGTACATCGGTGTGCCCTACGTCTGGGGAGGAACCAACCCGGCAGTCGGCATGGACTGTTCGGGCTTCGTGCAACGGGTTTTCAAGGACCTGGGTGTGGAACTGCCCCGCGTGGTCAGTGACCAGATGCAGAAAGGAACCCCTGTGGCCTCGTTGGCCGAAGCGAAGCCCGGGGACCTCCTTGTCAGCTACGGCGGCGAGCACATTTCCATCTACCTGGGCAACGGGAAAGCCATCGACGCACCCGTGCCCGGACAGACCATCCAGGTCCGGGACGCCTGGGAAAAGTACTCCAACCTGACCTCGATCCGCCGGATTGTCCCGGCCGGGGTGTCCTGATGTCGTCGGTGGTTGGGGGTCCGGCTGGTGGGCCCGCTGGGCGTGGAGCGTTGGCTGGGGCAGGTGCCGGGGCTTCCCGTGCCGAAAACGCTGGGGGAGTGCACGGGGCCGGAAGCGCTGGCGCCCGACGTGCCGGGCTTGCGGGCTCCGCCGGCGGGACGTCGAGCGCTGGAGCGTTCCACGCAGTGATGGCTTCCGAGCCGGTGCCAGGTTCCTTTCCCAACGATGCACAGCCTGCTCTGGATACGCAGCCGTTCACGTCGCATCTTTGCCACGAAATGAACGGGCTCGCGTCCAGCCCGGACGTGGATCCCGTTGCCCACTTCGACGCTCCGCTGCCCATGAGGCGGTCCCAGCCATCGAATCCGCAACGAATCATCGAATCGGATGAGCCTACGGCCGGTCTGGCTGCTCTTGCCGCTCCGGCACCTGCCCAACTCGATGCCTCGCTGCGGGGTGTGCCGGGTGCGCAGCCTGTTTCGCAGCAAACCCCCGAATCGGGCGTGCTTGCGTCTGCGGGACCCGCTGGTGTTTATGTGGCTGCCGGGGTGTCGGGACTGGCCGGGGTGTCGGGACTGGCCGGGGTGTCGGGACTGGCCCGGGTTGAGGGTGCTGTTGGCGTGTCCGGGACTCCTTCGGCCACCCATTTAGACGCTTCGCTGCCGGATAGACGATTCCTACCGTCTAATGGGCAGAAAGCCGTCGAAATGGCCACGTCCGAGGCCGTGGTTGCTGGCTTGGGGGTTGCCGTTGATGCCCTTCCGGCGCCTTCTGGTGCTCTTCAATCCGATGCCTCGCTGCCGGGTGTGCCGGGCGCACGGCCTGTTTCGCAGCAAGCCCCCGAGCCGGGCGTGCTTGCGTCTGCCAGGCCCGCTGGTGTTTATGTGGCTGCCGGGGTGTCGGGACTGGCCGGGGTGTCGGGACTGGCCGGGGTGTCGGGACTGGCCCGGGTGTCGGGACTGGCCGGGGTTGAGGGTGATGTCGGCGTGTCCGGGACTCCTTCGGCCACCCATTTAGACGCTTCGCTGCCGGTTAGACGATTCCTACCGTCTAATGGGCAGCAAGCCGTCGAAATGGCCACGTCCCAGGCCGTGGTTGCTGGCCTCGGGGTTGCGGTTGATGCCCTTCCTGCGCCTTCTGGTGCTCTTCAATCCGATGCCTCGCTGCCGGGTGTGCCGGGCGCACGGCCTGTTTCGCAGCAAACCCCCGAATCGGGCGTGCCCGGGACGAGCGGCTTGGCTGGGGATGTGCCGGGTGCTGTCAGCGCCGGGGCCGCCGGGCTCGCTGGGAGCGCAGGGAGCGCCGGGCTCGCTGGCAACGCTGGCAACGCTGGGCTCGCCGGGGCCGCAGGGCTCGCTGGGAGCGCAGGGTTCGCCGGGACGGCTGGGCTTGTCGCTGCCTCCGGCCCTCAGCCGACTCAGCCCGCTCCTTCATCCAGTGCCGGGGTAGGGCTGGGCACTGCTTCGGCGCTGTCGTCGGCCCCCCAATTCGACGGATCGCTGCACGACAGACGCTTCCTGCCGTCTAACCAGCAGGGAAGCATCGAATCGGGCCCCGTGCAGGCACTCCAAGTCACGCAGGCCGCACAAGTTACCCCGACCCAGGCTGCACCCCCACAGCTCAACACGGTCCCGTCGGCACCCGTGCCCCTGGCCAGCCAGCCCCAGCCGGCTCTCGCACCCCAGCTCGCCGCGCCACTGTTTTCGCTGGCGTCGGCGGCACCCGGGGAACACGTGATGACGCTGCGCGTTGCCCCGGACGACCTGGGACCCCTCACGGTCAGGGCCCACATCGACGCGGCGGGCGTGCGGATCGAACTGTTCGCACCGGGGGACGCGGGCAGGGACGCGGTTCGGCATGTCCTTCCGGAGCTCCGACGAAGCCTCGAAGACTCCGGGGCGAGCCTGAGCCTGTCCTCGCAAAACAGCCCACCTGACGCCGGAAAGGACCCCGGCCAGGGTGACGGAAGAGATCCCGGCCAAGGAACAGGGCAGGGCGCAGGACCCGGGAACGGAACACGAGACCCGGACACCCGGCCCCGAGGCTCCGGCGAGCCCGGCTCCGGGGAACCCGGCTCCAGCGGCGCGCACTCCGGCACGCCGCAACCTGGCGAGGGCGGGCCCGAAGGTGCCGATGCCCAACCGCAGCTGCCACCCGGCGTCGTACGCGGCCTGAGTACCCCGAACCGCCTGGACATCCTGGTCTGACGAAGGAGACGAGCATGACAACTATTCCCGCAATCGCGGCCAACAACGGCGCAGCGCCGGGCAGCGCACCAAGGACCCCGGTCAAGGCAATGGATTCGGAGGTCTTCATGTCCTTGCTGGTCACCCAGTTGAGGTACCAGGACCCCAGTGCTCCCATGGACACCAACCAGATGATGAGCCAGTCAGTGCAGCTCTCCATGATGGAGAAGATGACCGAGCTGACAGCCGGGGCCAAGGAGAGTTTCTCGCTGCAGATGCGTTCCGCTGCGGCGCAGATCATCGGAACGGAGGTGAGCTACACGCTCGCCGACGGTACCAAGGGTGCCGGTGTCGCCAGTGCGGTGTCCTTTGCTGATGGTGTCCCCACTGTGACCGTGGGCGACGCCAAAGTGCCCCTGGACCTGATCACCGGCATGACGGCACAAACACCCGTTGAGCCCACGAAGACCACCTGATCCCCAAAAACACTTACCCCGAACCAAACCGAAGAAAGGCAACACCATGCTCCGTTCGCTGTACTCCGGAATTTCCGGCCTCCGCGCCCACCAGGCCATGCTCGACGTCACCGGCAACAACATCGCCAACGTGAACACCACCGGCTACAAGTCCTCGTCCGCCCAGTTCCAGGACACGCTCTCGCAGATGACGCAGGGTGCAGCGGGACCGCAGCAGGACGTGGGCGGTTCCAACCCTGCGCAGATCGGTCTCGGCGTTCGGGTGGCTGGCGTGAGCACCAACTTCGGCCAGGGATCGTCGCAGAGCACCGGCCGCGGCACGGACTTGATGATTTCCGGGGAGGGTTTCTTTGTCACCGGCAAGGGCACCCAGCAGTACTACACCCGCGCGGGCAACTTCCAGATGGACGCTGCGGGCCGTCTGGTCAGTCCCGACGGCGGCATCCTCCAAGGCTGGACGGCCACCAACGGTGTGGTCAACCCGGGCGGGGCCACCGGACCCATCACATTGTCGCCGGGCACCACCGCCCCGGCAGTTGCCACGACGAACGCCACCCTGGGCGGCAACCTGCCGTCCGACGCCGCAGTGGGCACCTCCGTTGAGCGCCAGGTGAAGGTGTACGACGCCAACGGAGCGGAGCGCAGCCTCACCCTGACGTTCAGCCGTTCTGCCACGGGCTGGAATGTGGCCGGTGCGGACGCCAACGGAGCCAGGGGAACAGCCACGTTGGCCTTCGCGAACGGCGCCTTGACGTCCGGCGGGACCATGACGGTTGGCGGAATCACGGTGAACATGGGCGCGGTCACCGGCTTCGCGCAGATGAGCACCCTCTCCGTTACCGGCCAGAACGGCGCGGAAGCGGGCGAACTCGAGTCGTTCACTTTGGCTGGCGACGGTTCACTGGTGGGTTCCTTCAGCAATGGCGCCAAGGAAGTCCTGGCGCGTGTGGCACTGGCGCGTTTCACCAACCCCGAAGGCTTGGAGAAAGCGGGCGGCTCCGCGTACGTTGCCACGGCCAACTCGGGCGCCGCCCAGCTTGGGGTTGCCGGTGAAGGCGGACTTGGGTCGCTGACTTCGGGTTCGCTGGAGATGTCCAACGTGGACCTGTCCCAGGAGTTCACCAACCTGATTGTGGCCCAGCGTGGTTTCCAGGCGAACGCCCGCATCATCACCACCTCAGATGAGGTCCTGCAGGAACTGAGCAACCTGAAGCGCTAACCGGGTTCCGTCCTTGTTCGGATTCCAGCAGCCTGCTGCGCGGGATATTCGAACAAGGGCGGGAGAAGGCAGCACGCAAGCTAACGCCCGGCCCGGTCCGGCCGACAGTAGGGGACAGCACCACTTCCAGCCATACCCTGACCAGAAACGGCCCATGATCGTTGTCACCCGCCTGAACGGCACACGCTTCGCCGTGAATCCGGACATCCTTGAACGGATCCACGAGAGTCCGGACACCCATCTGGTGACTCTCGACGGCGCCGCTTACGTCGTGCGGGAATCGCTCGCCGAGGTGGTGGAGCTGATCGCGAACTACCGTGCCAGTGTCCTTCGCCGTGCCCACGATCTTCCCGCCGTCACAGGGTATCCGCTGAGCCTGGTCCGGTCGCCCGAGCCCGAGCCCGAGCCCGAGCCCGAGCCCGGCACGGAAGATGGGCCTGGCACGAACAACCACCCGAACGGAACGTAGTCGATGACAATTCTTGGCCTGCTCCTGGCCTTCGCATCCGTGGTGGCCATGGTCACCCTGGAGCACGCGAACCTCATGTCGTTGCTCTTGCCGGCGCCAATGATCCTGGTTTTCGGTGCCACCATCGCGGTAGGCCTCGCCGGGAACACCTTGGCGGATGTCATCAAGGCCTTCAAGGACGTTCCCAAGGCTTTCCTCGGCAAACCCGCAAAGCCCACGGAAAGCATCGACGAGTTGGTCCGCCTTGCCGAGAAGGCCCGCAGTGAGGGCCTTCTTTCCTTGGAAGAGGAGGCGAACAACGCCAAGGATCCGTTCCTGCAGCGCTCGCTCCAGAACATCGCCGACGGGACGGATGCCGAGGAGCTGCGCCTGCTGATGGAGGACGAAATCGACACCAAGATGCGTGCCGACCACGTCTCGTCCAAGTTCTTCGCCGCCCTGGGTGGGTACGCGCCCACTATCGGCATCATCGGCACGGTGGTCTCCCTGACGCACGTCCTGGAAAACCTTTCCTCGCCCGACCATTTGGGACCGATGATCGCGGCGGCCTTTGTGGCCACCCTCTGGGGTCTGCTGTCCGCGAACTTCATCTGGCTGCCGTTGAGCGCCAAGCTCAAGCGCCTGTCCGAGCTGGAAATCGAGCGCATGACGCTCCTCATGGAGGGCCTGCTTGCCGTGCAGAACGGCACCCAGCCCTTGCTCCTGGCCGAACGGCTGCGGGCTATGGCCCCGGCCGCGGCGAAGAGCAAGTCAAAGGACGCCAAGGGCACAGCCGACGACGCCGGCAAGTCCGGTAAGTTGCCGGCGTCCAGGGCAGCATGAGGTCCCGCAGGAGACGGGGCTCCCAGCCCGAGGAGCACCACGTCGACGAACGCTGGATGGCCTCCTACATGGACATGGTCACGGTGCTGATGTGCATGTTCATTGTCCTGTTCGCCATGTCTTCGGTGGACCAGGACAAGTTTGAGAAGCTGCGCAATTCGCTGGCTACGGGCTTTGGTTCGCAGATCAGCCAGAAAGTGGACACGGCTACCGGCGTTGTGGTCCCGGCGGAGCTCGCTGCTTCGGACGGCGAAGGGTTCTCGGCGCTGGATTTGGCCATCAAGGAAGCCGACAAGCTCACCGCCCTTGAACATGAGATGAAAGCCAAACTGGATGCCCAGGGCCTGGGTAAGAACGTGCAGTTCGACGTCGGCGAGCGGGGACTGTCCGTGAAGCTGGTGGGCTCCCAGACGTTCTTCCAGCCTGACATGCCGGACCTGACCAACCGTGCCCTCGAGATCCTGAAGACCATCGCACCAACCGTGGTGGGATCCGGGCTCGAAGTCATGGTGGAGGGCCATGCGGCCAAGGGAATCACTGCCTACGCTTCCACATGGGAGCTCTCGGCCGCCCGTTCAGTGAACGTCCTGCGGTACTTTGTGGACGACGCCGGCATGCCGCCTGGTCGGATCGGCGCTGTGGCTTTTGGTGCCGCACGCCAGGTGACGGACGACTCCACCGAGGAGCTCATGGAGTTGAACCGCCGCGTGGACGTGGTGTTGTTGTCCTCCAGCCCGGAGGATGTGCGCGCGCTGATTCCCGGCGCGATCGAAGCCCAAACCAAGGAATCGGCGGCCGCCGCGAAAGCTGCGAAGTAGCCGCGGAATAGTCGTACCAGGAAACGTCTTACACGCCCCTCCGACGTGCCGATAGTGCCGTCCGTGGGAGAACAGGAAGATCGCGCGGCGGTACGCCAGCGCACCGTGGATGTCTACGACTTCCGTCGACCCACCACTTTGCCGCGCCAGCATAGCCGGGTCCTGGAAGTGGCTTTCGAAACGTTCGCCAGGCAGTGGGGCACGCAGCTCACAGCCAAGGTCCGGTTGAAGTCCACTGCCACGCTGGAACAACTGAGCATGCAGAGCTACGACGAATACTCAGCGTCCCTCCCGTCGGTCACGTCCATGGTGCTCTGCAGGATCGACGGCAGCGAATCCCGCCTGGTTATCCAGTTCCCTGCAACGGCCGCCCTGTCGTGGCTGAGCCGGATGTTGGGGGGATCAACGGAAACCGCCGTCCCGGAGCGGAAGTTCACGCAGATCGAGCATGCGCTGATTTCCAGGATGGTGGAGGAAGTGCTGGAGGATCTCCGGTATTCGCTTGGCAATCTCCTGACGCAGGCCGTGGTGATGGACGGCATCCAGTACAACTCGCAGTTCGCGCAGGCAGCCGCACCTTCCGAGCTCATGATCGTGGCGTCTTTCAGCGTCAACGTCGGTGAAACCCAGTGCGCGGCCACTCTGGCAGTTCCTGCCGACGTGCTGCTGTCCAGGCTGGGCGACGTGAACCCCACAGTCCACAGCGTGGACAACGAAGCGCTGGTCCGCACCCAGCTCGCGCAGGTACCGGTGGACGTTGCCGTCCAGTTGACCGCCGCACCGGTGACGCCCGCACAGATCCTGGGTCTCGCCGTCGGGGATGTCCTGCCGCTGCCGCACCTTGAGAACCGGCCGTTCGATGTCACCATCAACGGCACCCGCCTGGCCACCGCCGCGGCCGCACGCAACGGCTCCCGCGCCGCCGCAGTCATCGTCACAACCGAGGAGCATCAGCGATGAGCAACATTTTGACCCTGCAGGCGGCTGCCGCCGAGCGCCTGGCGCTGCACCTGCCCAGCGCCTCCACCCTCCGCGTCGCCGGCATCGTTCCGGCACAGGATGCGGCCGCCTATGCTTCTCCGGCCGTCACAGCGACGTTCGTCGGAGCCCTGACGGCCGATTTCGCACTGCTGCTGGTGGACCGTTCGTTCCTTGCCGCCGCGGGCGGGGCCGGGCTGGGTGGTGCAGTCCAGCATGCCGTGCGGGCCGGCGACGTCTTGCGTCCCGCCCTTGAACAGGCCGCGTCAGCGTTCGACGCCGGCGTGCTGGGGGAGTTGCGCGAGGAGGACGCCGCGGGGCTCCTGTCGGACCCCGACACGGCCGTTTTTGAACTGAACGACGGCGGTGCCCCCTTTGGCTGGTTCGCTGTCCGCGTGCGGGACAACGGTACGGGCACTGATGCCGGCGCGCGTGGACAGGGCAACGACCTGGCTGCCCGGCTGGGCCTCATCAGCAGTGTTGAAATGGCGTTGACCGTGGAGATCGGGCGGACCCGGATGTCCGTGCGGGACGCCCTGGCACTGGAACCCGGGAAGGTCATTGAACTGGACCGGTCCGCCGGTGCCCCCGCTGACGTGCTGTTGAACGGCAGGTTGATCGCCCACGGTGAGGTTGTGGTGGTGGACCAGGACTATGCCGTCCGCATCACCCGCATCCTGGACGGGGTCGAGGGAACACTGTAGATGGACTCATTTATCCTCGGGCTGCGGGTGTTCGTGGCCCTCGGCGCCGTGCTGGGCTTCATCTGGCTCGTTCAGAAGCGCCTGGGCAAAGGTAAAGGCCGCCGACGCGCGGATGCCGCGCTGACGGTTGTGAGCCGTCAGGTGGTAGGGCAGAAAGCGTCTGTCGTAGTGGTCGATGCCGGGGACAAGCGTTTCCTGTTGGGCGTCACGGAACATGCGGTGACGGTGCTCCACAGCGGCGACGCGCCTGCCGCAGCGCCGGAGCCCGTTGAGGCAGTGGACGGCCAGCCGGCCGGGAGTTTCGCGGAGCTGTTCCGGCAGGCATCGAGCCAGCCGCAGCCCGTGGTGCGTGCAGAGCCGGTCACGGGCCCGCTCCCTGAGCCGGTCACGGGTTCGCTTCCTGTGCTCCGGCGTCGGAGCGAACTCCACCGTCGCGGGCAGATGCCCGAGCACCCGATGCACGGTTCCATCCTGTCCGCTTCCACTTGGCGGCAAGCCTCGGATGCCATCCGGGGACGCCGCAATTGATCCGAACTGCTGGGTTCGGCCTGCCGGGCCGGCCATTTCCTGCCGTACGCCAGCGCGCCCTGCCGCAGTTGCTGTCTGCCGCGGCGGTTTTGTTGCTCACGGGTGCTTTGCTGTTGCTTGGAATGGCAGCCGCCCAGGCGACCCCCATCGATCCCACGCAGCCCACGCCGCCAACCCCGCCTGCGACACCCGGTTCCGGGAATGTCAGCATCGACATCAACGGCCTGGACGGGACACCATCCACAGCGGTAGTAACCCTGATTGGGATCACGCTGCTTTCCGTAGCTCCCGCGCTGCTTCTGATGATGACGTCCTTCACCAAGATCTTCGTGGTGCTGGCCATGACCCGGAATGCACTGTCTTTGCCGGCTATCCCGCCCAACCAGGTCCTGGCGGGATTGGCGCTCTTCCTGTCCTTGTTCGTCATGTGGCCCGTGGTCTCGGACATCAACACGGCGGCAGTGCAGCCGTACCTGAACGGCGGGCTGGATTTTAACGGTGCCATGTCCGCGGGCTGGTCCCCGCTTCAGCACTTCATGCTGGCCCACACCCGGGAGGAGGACATCGCCCTGATGACCCGGGCTGCGAAGATGGACAACCCCGCGAACCCTGAATCCGTGCCGTTCCAGACGCTGGTCCCGGCCTTCATGATTTCGGAACTGCGTGCCGCGTTCATTATCGGCTTCGTTATTTTCATCCCCTTCCTGGTCATCGACCTCGTGGTTTCCGCAGCGCTCATGTCCATGGGCATGATGATGCTCCCGCCGGTGATGATTTCCCTGCCGTTCAAGATCCTCTTGTTTGTCCTGGTGGACGGTTGGGGACTGGTGATCACGTCCCTGATCCAGAGCTATTCGAGCGGCTGATGGATACCAATGCAGTCCTGGATATTTGCCTCCAGGCCATGATCGTCGCGGCTAAGCTCGCAGCGCCCACCTTGGTTACGGCGCTGGTGGTGGGGCTGGCGATTTCGCTCCTGCAATCCATCACCCAGTTGCAGGAAGCCACGTTGTCGTTCGTTCCCAAAGCTGTTGCAGTGGCGATCGCACTGGTGGTCTGCGGCCATTGGATGATTTCCGAAATGGTTGCCTTCACCAACGAGCTATTCGCCCGCATCCCCGGCCTGATCGGCGGAGCGTGAGGTGGACATCCCCGTGGACCAGTCGTGGATCCAGGTCCTGTTGCTGGCATCGGTTCGCATGACAGCCTTCCTGGTGGTTGCTCCGCCGTTCGCCCACCACGCCATCCCCACCCGCATCAAGGCCATGCTCGGGATCGGGTTGGGGTTGGCCGTCTCCCAGCGGCTCTCGTCCGGAGCCGTCCCGTCGGACACGGCAGGATTCGTCATGGCCGTGGTCCTTGAGCTGGTCACCGGCCTGGTCCTGGGCTTCCTGGTGATGGTGATTTTCGCAGCGATCCAGTCCGCAGGCAGCCTGGTGGACCTCTTCAGCGGTTTCCAAATGGCCCAGGCGTTCGACCCGCAAATGATGGTCAATGGTGCCCAGTTCACCCGGCTCCTCCAAATGGCCGCCCTTGCACTCCTTTTCGCCTCGGACGGCTACCAGATGGTCCTTGGCGGCCTCATGGGTAGCTTCAACGCCCTGCCTTTGGCTGGTGGCATCGACCTCAGCCAGCCCATTGAGGCCATGATCGGCGCCGTCACAGGCATGTTCCTCGCCGCCGTGCAGATCGCCGGTCCGCTCCTTGTGGTCCTGGTGCTCGCCGACGTCGGACTGGGACTCCTGACGCGCGTGGCGCCGGCACTCAACGCCTTCTCGCTCGGCTTTCCGCTCAAGATCTTCATCACCCTGGCACTGGCAGGCTTCCTGTTCCTGGCGTTGCCCCGGCTCGTGGCCACCCTGGCCGAGCAGGCCGCCAACACGTTGATGGGGGTGGGCTAGTGGCGGATTCGCAGGAGAAGACTGAACAAGCCACCGACAAACGCATGCGCGAAGTCCGGGAGAAGGGGCAGCTGTCCCGGTCGCAGGACCTCATGGCCTGGCTGGCAGTCGGAGCCGCCGCCGCGATGCTCCCGGAAACCATCGATCACGCCTCGAACGCCGCCGTGGACCAGCTCTTCACCGTGAAAAGCGTCATCGCGCAGCCCGATCCCGCCAAAGCCGTTGCTGCACTGGAGGCAGGGCTGGGGTCCCTGGCCGGAATCCTGGGGCCGTTGCTCCTGGTTGTCACCGTGGTGGTGCTTGCAGGCTCGGCGCTGCAGGGCGGTATCCGCTTCAAGAAGTTCAGGGCCGAGTTTGAGCATTTCAACCTGCTCGCCGGCTTCAAACGGATGTTTGGTGGCCAGGCACTGTGGGGAGGCGTCAAAGCGCTGCTGAAGACCGCCGTCGTCGGTCTTGTCCTGTACGCCGTGGTGCAGGGCCTGATGCCGGTGCTGCTGACCGCTGGCGGACTGCCCGTTGCCGGTGTCCTGGCAGCCGCTGCCGGTGGAATTGGGGCGCTCATCCAGTTCGCCGTGGCCGCGGGGCTGGTGCTGGCCGCCGCGGACATCTTCGTGGTGATGCGGCGTAACCGCAAGAAAACCCGGATGTCCAAGAAGGAAGTCCAGGACGAGAACAAAAACACCGACGGCGACCCCCTGATCAAGTCCCAGCGCCGCTCACGCCAGCTAAGCATGAGCCGCAACCGCATGATCGGCGCGATTGGTGACGCGGACGTCGTGCTGGTCAACCCGACGCACGTGGCAGTCGCGTTGAAGTACGACGCCGGCAAATCGGCACCACGCGTCGTGGCGAAAGGGGCGGGGCTGATCGCTGCGCGCATCAGGGAGGAAGCCGAAGCCAAGGGTGTGCCCATGGTCCAGGACATCCCGCTGGCACGGGCCCTGCACTCCGCTTGCGAGCTGGGCCAGGAAATCCCGGTTGAGCTGTACCGCTCGGTCGCCGGAGTGCTGGCGTTCGTGATGTCACTGAAGAAACGCGGAACTGCACGGGGAATTCATCAGATGAAAGAAAGTATGCAGGCATGAAGAACAACAAGTTCGCCCGGCTTTCCGTGCCGGTTGGCATCGTAGGAATTGTGCTGCTGCTGGTTGTTCCGCTGCCGGCCGCGCTGCTGGACTTCCTGATCGTGTGCAACATCCTCTTGGCCTTGCTGATCCTGCTGACCAGCATGTTCGTGAAAAAGCCCTTGGACTTCTCCGTCTTCCCATCGCTGCTGCTCGTTGCCACGCTTTTCCGGCTCGGACTCAATGTGGCGTCCACGCGGTTGGTGCTGGGCCAGGGCTTCGCGGGCCAGGTCATCGAGGCGTTCGGCAAGGTCACGGTTGGTGGTTCGCTGATCATCGGCGCCGTGGTGTTCCTGATCCTGGTGGTCATCCAGTTCGTGGTGGTTACCAAGGGTGCCGAACGTGTGGCCGAGGTGGGCGCACGCTTCACCCTGGATGCCATGCCCGGCAAGCAGATGGCCATCGACGCGGACCTCAACGCCGGACTCATCACCGACGCCGAAGCCAGGCGGCGGCGCGCCGAAGTGTCCGCCGAAGCCGACTTCTACGGCGCAATGGACGGTGCGTCCAAGTTCGTGAAAGGTGATGCCATTGCGGGCATCATCATTATCATCATCAACTTCGTGGGCGGTATCGCCATCGGCGTGCTGCAGCGCGGCATGGATGCCGGGGATGCCCTGAACACCTACGGCCTCCTGACCATGGGCGACGGCCTGGTCACGCAAATTCCCGCACTGCTCATGGCCGTATCCACCGGCATGATCGTCACCCGGTCCAATGCCGAAGAAGACATGGGCCGCACCGCGTCCTCGCAGCTCATGCAGTCACCCAACGCCCTGCTGATCGCAGGACTGGCGGCCGGCAGCATGGCCCTCATTCCCGGCATGCCCATCCTTCCGTTCGTGGTAGTGGGCGCGCTGCTGGTCCTCGCTTCGAGGCGTGTAGCCACAGCCCAAAAGCTCCAAACCGAAACCCAGGAGGCGGAGAGCGCTGCAGCCCTGACGGGGGAGGAGGATCCCAACGAGCGGCTCATGGAAGACATGCGCGTCCATCCTGTGGAGATCCTGCTGGCACCGGACCTGGTGGACATTGTTTCGGGTGCCTCCGATGACCTGCTGGCCCGGGTACGGTCACTCCGGCACAAGATCGCCATGGAACTGGGACTCGTGGTCCCTCCGGTCCGCACACGCGACGCAATGGACCTGCCGCCGTCCACCTATGCCATCCGCATCGCCGGCGTCGAGGCTGGAAGGGGAGTGGCGCCGTCGGGCAAGCTGCTTGCCCTGGGCGAATTCCTGGACGCGTTGCCGGGAACCGCAACCGTGGAACCCGTGTTCGGACTCTCCGGCAAATGGGTCCCAACGGAAATGCGGCACAGTGCCGAAATGACCGGCGCTACCGTGATTGACCGGGTTTCGGTCCTGGTCACGCACCTGTCCTCCATCATCTCCGCGAACGCCGCCCGGCTCCTGACCCGCGAAGACGTCCGGGTGCTCACCGAAGGGGTCCGGAAGCAGAGCCCCTCCGCCGTGGAAGAACTCACGCCTGCCCTGCTGTCCTTGGCCGAAATCCAGCGCGTGCTCCAGGGACTCCTCGAAGAGCAGGTCCCCATCAACGACCTCCCGCGGATCTATGAAGCACTGGCGTTGCGGGCCAAGGTATCCACCGACCCGGAATCGCTGGTGGAATCCGCTCGGCACGCGCTGGGTCCGGTGCTGGCGGACAAGTACATGGACGGGGCAGTCCTCAACGTGATCATGATCGATCCCCTGCTGGAGCAGTCCATGCTGGAGGACATGCGTCCAGGTGAAGGCGGCACCCAGATTGTCATGGGCCAGGCGAAGTTGGACAGCGTCCTGAACTCGTTGAAGTCCGCCGCGGACGGTGCCGCCGCTGCCGGTCGGGAAGCCGTGCTGGTCTGCGCACCTGCCCTGCGCCCGGCGATCCGACGCCTGGTGGCAGCCCCCGACGGCGGTGTCCCCGTTCTCTCCTACCGCGAAGTGACGTCGGCGAACATCCGTATCGAAACGGTGGGGGTGGTGCGCCATGCAGAAGCGCTACAAGCTTAGTGGTGCATCGCTCGAAGCCATTCGCGCCAAGGCACTCAAGCAGTATGGGCCGGGCGCGCGCATAGTCTCCGCCGAGAAGGTCACCAATCCGGGCATCGTGGGATTGTTCGCCGCAGCCAGGTTCGAAGCCACAGTGGAGGTTTCCGATGATGTCCCGGCTCCCGCTGATCGCCAAGCGCCGCTGAGTGCACCCGGTCCCCTTCACGAACTTCACGGGCCGGCAATCGCGGCCCTCCTGGAACGTGCCGACGCCGCCGAACTCGAGATGCACAAGCCCGCTCCCGCACCGGTCTCCACCGCATCCCCGGACTTCGCAGGCCTGCTGGAACAACTCGGCAAAGAACTTCAACCGGCTGAACCGGTCGCGTCCGTACCCGCATTGGCGACCCTGCCGCCGTCGGCCGCTGAACCCGTACGAAAGGTTCCCCAACCCATGACGGGCGACGGTAACCTCATCGTCCTCCTGGGCCTCGGCGACGATGCGCTTGGACCGGCCCTGGAAATGTCCATAGCTGCTGGCGGCTCAGACGTCCGCACCGCGGGCCGCCTCACCGCCTTCGGTCACCTCCACATCCAAGGAAGGCAGGGCACGACGGCGGCGCGCGCCCAAGCCGTCCTTACGGGGCAGACCGTTGTGGTTGCGTTCGGGCTGGGCCGCCCGGGGGACGTCCCGTCAAATGGGGCCGACATCTCACTCCTGGCCGCCGACCAAGTGTGGGTGGTGGTCGATGCCAGGCACAAACCAGAAGACACGAAGGCCTGGGTGCAGGCCCTCCAGCGTGTGCTGGCAGGGGAGTCCGCGGGCGTTGACGCGCTCGCCGTCATCGGTGCCTCGGAAACCGCGAGCCCGCAAACGGTGGATACGCTGGACCTTCCTGTCGGTTGGGTGGAAGGCAAACCCGCCACCGCACCCGTCCTCGGAAGGGTAGATTGAAACCATGCTGGTACTGACGCGTAAGCCGGGCGAAAAGATCATGATCGGGGACGACATTGTCATCACCGTCATGGAAGGGCGCGGCGACGGCGTTCGGATCGGAATCGAGGCACCCCGGGGCGTGTCCATCCAACGCAGCGAGGTGGTGGAAGCCATAGCCGCAGCAAACCTGGCAGCAACCCAGGCCGGCCCCGACGCCGAGGAACTCCTGGCGGCCCTCCGTCCCCCTGCCCCCAAAGACTGACCCTCTCTCACGTTCCGCCTGGTTGGGCCGGACGCTCTCTCACGTTCCGCCTGGTTGGGCCGGACGCTCTCTCACGTTCCGCCTGGTTGGGCCGGGCGCGTCCGCCAGGGGAAGGCCGACGCCGGGCCTTGGGATCCGCGGGAAGAGCTCGCCACCCATGGTGGCGCAGTCAATGCGGGTCACGGATGGGCGTCTACCGCGGAAGGCGCCGGGATGTGATGGAGGGTTGGGCGGATGGGGCCGGGATGTGATGGAGGGTTGGGCGGATGGGGCCGGGATGTGAGTGAGGGTTGGGCGGATGGGGCCGGGATGCGATGGAGGGTTGGGCGGAAGGCGCCGGGATGTGAGTGAGGGTTGGGCGGAAGGCGCCGGGATGTGATGGAGCGTGAGCGGGAGTCAGCCCACGTCCAGGAAATCGCGGAGTGTGGGCAGGGTAGCCGAGCGCACTGCAGCCAAGGCGCGTTGGATGTTCGAATCACGGGCCAGGAGGTCCAGGTCCGCAACGTCGCTAACCAGTGCCTCATCGGTGCCCGACGCCGGTACCGGGGCCATGTCCGGCGGAGCATTCAACAGCTCGACATTCCGGGCAACGGCAAGGTCAATTCCTGCCAACAACGCAGTCAGTCCCCGGCGGTGATCGTCGAGGAGTTCCGGCCACAGTCCCGGGGGCGCCAGCGAAATAAGGGACGGAAGGGTGGATTGATCCGGGGCTTTCCATTCGGCGGCCAGCGCGGAGGCTTCCACGCCGCGTGCGAGGGATTCGAAACGCAGATTTTCCAGGACTTTTTCGAGTTCGGCCGCGGTGAAGGTCAACCGGTGCCAGTTGCCTGCCCGGAGATGCAGGAGCTGTGTTTCGAGGAGGAAAAGCAGGAAGTCCAGCTGCCTCCGTTCGCGCCACAGCGTTGCCGATAGCTCGTCCGCCCCCACGGTTCCCCAATTCATTTTTTGTCCCGCCAAAATCACAATTTGGCAGGGTTTATCTTTACTTCTGTCGAGCGTACACGCAGGGAGCTTTTGAGGTGGTATGTTCACTGAATACGTACCTGATTGAACGCTCAACAACGATGCTCTGATTGGTCTCTGGACATCGGCGAAACGGCAAAGAAGTCGGGTTTGCAACTCAATAATCCGGTCTCATGGGGGGACTCACTTTTGAATCGCGAACAGCGCAACGAGCTGGTGTTGCAGCACCTTCCGCTCGTTGGTTACCTGGTCTCTGACCTTTGCGCGCGCGCGTCGCATTTATCGCGCGATGATTTTGCTTCTGTCGGTGCCGTTGCCCTGATAACGTCTGCTGATTCCTTCGATCCGGACCTCGGTGTTCCGTTCGGTGCTTTCGCGCGCCGCCGCATCGTAGGTGCCTTCGCGGACGAGATGCGAGCCGGAGATTGGGCTACGCGGTCGGCCCGCAAGCGGATCAAGGAAACCTTGGGCGTCCAGGAGACCTTGACCAGCATGCTGGGACGGGGTCCCAGCATCGCCGAGATGGCTTCGGCCCTGGGTGTCGAGCGCAGCCATGTTGAAGCTGCCCTGGTGGACGCATCCCGGACGCTGACTTCACTGGATGAGGTGGTGGCGGACACCGTTGCGTCCCCCACGGATTCCCCGGAACACTCGGTGCTGGCTGATGAGCGGATCAAGTACCTGCGTGCCGCCGTCGATGCCCTCCCCGAAAAAATGCGCTTCGTGGTCCAGGAGATTTATCTCGCGGGACGGTCCGTGAAGGAGCTTGCCGAGGAACTGGGTTCCACGCATGCCGCCGTCTCGCAGCAGCGGGCTGAGGGGATCCGGCTCATGCGCGACGGCCTGGCGGCCCATTACGCCGATTCGCCCGACCAGGTTTTCGAACCGGAATCCCGTATCACGGCCCGCCGCCGCAACGACTACCTTTCAGCCTTGGCCGCCGCAACCACGGGTGGAATCACCCGCGGCTTGGGCCTCGGTACCTCCCTCAACAGCGCCGTTTAGGTACTCAAATATCAAGGAGGCCGGGCCGCTCAGCGACCCGGCCTCCTTGGGTGGACGGATTGTTTTGCCCGTTGTTGGCTATTGCGCCTTGGGGACACGCCGGAGTACGACGGCGGCAAGGGCTGCCGCTCCGGCCATGAGTACCAGCCCAATCGCCGCAGTGATGTGGACGCCGGAGTCAAAGGCGACGCGTGCGGCGGCTGTCAGCGCTTCGGCCAAGGGGTCTGGGAGCGTGGAAGCAACGTCAACCGCGCCGGCCAGGGTTTCCCCGGACTTCTCGGCGGCATGGCCGGCCACACCGTCCGGTATGACCAGGTTGTGCTGGTAGGAAGCGGTGAGGATGGAGCCAAGGACCGCCGTTCCCAAAAGCGAACCCAACTCGTAACCGGTCTCGGAGATGGCTGACGCCGCTCCGGATTTGTCAGCCGGTACGGAGGCCAGGATGAGGTCGTTGGAGATGGTCTCCGCAGCGCCCACGCCGACAGCAAGCACAGTGAGTGCCGACAGGAGGAACACTGGGCCGCTGCTGTGGTCGCCTACGACAGCTACGAAGTACCCAACGGCACTAAGCGTCAACCCGCCAGCCACTACGTAGCCCGGCCGGATCTTTTTGACCAGGGGCACCACCAGCAGGCCAGCGATGACTGTTGCCAGGAGCGCGGGGATCATAGCGATACCTGCCTCCATGGGGGACTGCCCCTCAACCAATTGCAGGTGTTGGGCGAAGAAATAGATGAAGCCGGTCATGGAGAACAGCGAGAGTACGTTGGCAATGATCGCCGTACTGAACACCTTGTTTTTGAACAGGCTGACATCCAGCATTGGGCTGTCAATCTTCTGCTGGCGACGGACGAAGAGAACACCCATCACCAAGCCGAAGAGCATGAACACCGCTGCTGTTGGCCCCAAGCCGTGCACCGCGAATTCCTTGATGCCGTAGACAAACGGAGCCATGGTGAAAATCGACAAAGCGATGCTCGGGACATCCACGCGTCCGGGGTTTGCATCCTTGGACTCGGGGATCAGGACTCTGCCGAAGGCGAGCAGCGGCAGCAGGAGAAAGGTTGCCACCAGGAAGACGGCGCCCCACCAGTAGTGTTCCACCAGCCAGCCGCCGAAGATCGGGCCGAGGGCGGCACCACCGGAGAACCCGGCAGCCCACACGGCGATTGCGAGCCGGCGACGGTTGGGGTCGGTGAAGATGTTCCGGATCAGGGACAACGTGGATGGCATCAGCATGGCGCCGAAGACGCCGAGTGCAGCGCGCCCGGCAATGAGCCACTCGGCGGATGGCGCGAATGCCGTAGCAGCCGAAACCGCAGCGAAGCCTGTGCTGCCGATCAGCAGCAACCGGCGTCGTCCTATCCGGTCTCCGAGGTTGCCCATGGAGACCAGGAGCGCGGCGAGCACCAGCGGGTAGGCATCAACGATCCAAAGGAGCTGTATGCCGCCCACGTCCAGTGAGCGGGCGATTTCCGGCAGGGCAAAAGTGAGCGCGGTGTTATCGACGGCCACCAGCAGCACCGGAAACATCAGCAGTGCCAAGGCCATCCAGTCGCGCCACGGTGCAGCCGGGCCCGTCAAGGGGGCGGCGGAACGGGGTGCTTGGGTTGAGGACGGCGAGAACATGCCTCTAACTGTACCGTCCAGACGGTATAGTTACAAATACGACCCCCGCGATTCTTTAGGGAATGATGTACACATGCCACGAAAACCAGTTGCCCGGGACGCCGTCCTGGATGCCTACGAATCCCTGCTGATCGAGGTAGGGGAGCGGGCCGCCACCCTGGATGCCGTCGCCAAGAGGGCTGGCGTCTCCAAGGGTGGGCTGCTGTATCACTTCCCGAACAAGGAAGCGCTGATCAGTGCCTTGCTGGAACGCCTGGATGAGTTGGCACAGGAAGATATCGAGCAGATGAAGGCCGCGCCGGATGGTTCAGCCGCCTACTTCATCCGGTCCTCCCTCTGGGCCGATACACCCATGGACAGGGCCTTCGTCGCCGCCACCAGGCTCGCTGAAGTAGCCCATGAGGAAACGAGGCGGCGCTTCGCAGGAATCCAGCAGCAGTGGCTGGATGTCCTGGCCGAAGACGTGGGACCGGAGATCGCCAAGGCCGTCAGCTACATGGGCGACGGCCTCTATTTCAACGCGATGTTCGAAGGTGGGCAGGGGACCGGCGACGCCAGCCGGGAGGCCGACGTCGAAATCCTGCTGGGGGTCCTGGACCGCCTGCGGAAGTGACGCCTATTCCATTTGCCGCAGGGCCTTGCACGTAGGACAATTAAGACTTGTGGCGTGCCCAGCGTGGCGCCCAAAGACAACTGAACATGCCTTTGATCTGCGGCGGGAGAGTCCTGCAGGCACGTGATGCAGGCGCCGTAGGAGCAAACCCTCCCCAGGAATCTCTCAGGCCCACGCACCGCCGCGGCGAGGCAACTCTGGAAAGCAGCAGGCACTCCATGCCACCGGCGTAGGATGCTGTGCTCACCGACGGTGCAAGCGATTCGTTGTGCGGACAACACGCGGAAACTCTCAGGTCCAATACAGAGCGGGGAGGAACCCGAGCCGCTGTGGCGTACCCAAACGCCGCCCAAGTATTGGAGTTCCTTCGTGACGGTTAGTTCTGCCTCCACCACCTTCGTCGATCGGCATATCGGCGCCCGCCGCCAAGCCGACATTGAGACCATGCTCAAGTCCGTTGGCTACGACTCTGTTGACTCGCTGGTCGACACTGCCGTTCCGAACGACATCCGCCAGGACGTCGCCCTCACCTTGCAGAACGCGCTGAGCGAAGTCGAGGTCCTGGCCGAGCTGCGGAAGCTCGCCTCCAAGAACAAGACCGCGGTCCAGATGATCGGCCAGGGCTACTACGACACGGTCACCCCGCCGGTCATCCGCCGCAACATCCTTGAGTCCCCGGCCTGGTACACCGCTTACACCCCGTACCAGCCGGAAATTTCGCAGGGCCGCCTCGAGGCACTCCTGAACTTCCAGACCATGGTCCAGGACCTCGTTGGTCTGCCGATCGCCAACGCCTCGCTTCTTGACGAAGCAACCGCCGTGGCCGAGGCCGTCCTGATGATGCGCAGGGCCAACAAGAACAAGGCCGCCCAGGACGGCAAGACGGTCCTGGACGCAGATTGCCTCCCTCAGACCATCGCCATCGTGAAGGGCCGCGCCGAAGCCCTCGGCTTTGAGGTTGAGGTCGCGGACCTTTCGCTCGGTCTCCCGGAAGGCGCCATCAACGGCGTCGTCCTCCAGCAGCCCGGTGTTTCCGGCCGCGTCTTCGATCACTCCGCCGTCATTGCCGAAGCCAAGGAACGCGGCGCCTTGGTCACCGTTGCCGCCGACCTCCTTTCCCTGACGCTCATCACCCCTCCAGGTGAGCAGGGCGCCGACATTGCCGTCGGTTCCGCGCAGCGCCTGGGCGTGCCGCTGTTCTTCGGCGGTCCGCACGCTGCCTACATGGCGGTCCAGAAGGGCCTGGAGCGTTCCATGCCCGGCCGTCTGGTGGGCGTTTCCAAGGACGACGCCGGTGTCCCCGCCTACCGCTTGGCCCTTCAGACCCGCGAGCAGCACATCCGCCGCGAGAAGGCCACGTCCAACATCTGTACCGCGCAGGCACTGCTCGCCATCGTGGCTTCGATGTACGCGGTCTACCACGGCCCCGAGGGCCTGAAAGCGATTGCCGAGACCGCCCACAGCCATGCCCGCACGCTCGCAGCATCCCTCAAGGCTGCCGGCGTCGAGGTTCTCCACGGTTCGTTCTTCGACACCATCACGGTCCGCGTTCCGGGCAATGCTGCCGGGATCGTCGCTGCTGCCGAAGCCAAGGGCATCAACCTACGCAGCGTTAACGCCGATCTGGTGGGCATCTCTGTAGACGAGACGACGACGGCGGCGGTTGTTGCCGACGTCGCGTCCGTCTTTGGCGCTTCGGTACTGGAGTCCGCTGAAGGTTTTGCCCTGGAAGCTTCAGTGGAGCGCACCAGCGGGTTCATGCAGCACCCGGTGTTCAACACGCACCGCTCCGAAACCCAGCTGCTCCGCTACATCCGCAAGCTCTCCGACCGCGACCTCGCGCTGGACCGCACCATGATCCCGCTGGGCTCCTGCACCATGAAGCTGAACGCCACGGCAGAGATGGAGGCCATCTCCTGGCCGGAGTTCGCGTCCATTCACCCGTTCGCTCCGGATTCCCAGACCGAAGGCTGGCGTGAGCTGATCACCGACCTCGAGGCACAGCTGACCGAGATCACCGGCTACGACCAGGTCTCCATCCAGCCCAACGCCGGTTCCCAGGGCGAGCTCGCGGGCCTGCTGGCCATCCGCGGCTACCACCTCTCCAACGGTGATGATCAGCGCAACGTCTGCCTGATTCCTGCTTCCGCCCACGGCACTAACGCCGCGTCGGCAGTGCTGGCCGGCATGAAGGTCGTGGTGGTGGCGACCGCTCCTGACGGCACCATCGACCACGTAGACCTCAAGAACAAGATCGAAGCCCACCGGGACGCGCTCTCGGCCATCATGATCACCTACCCCTCTACCCACGGTGTTTACGACGCCGACGTGCGCGAAGTCTGCGATGCCATCCACGAGGCCGGCGGCCAGGTGTACATCGACGGCGCCAACCTCAACGCACTCGTCGGGCTCGCGCAGCCGGGCAAGTTCGGCGGCGACGTGTCCCACCTGAACCTGCACAAGACCTTCTGCATCCCGCACGGCGGCGGCGGACCGGGTGTTGGCCCGGTCGCGGCCAAGGCACACCTCGCCCCGTTCATGCCGGGCGATGCCGCTTCCTGGACTGAAGGCAACGACGTCCCGATCTCGGCTTCCCGGTTCGGTTCCGCCGGTGTCCTCCCGATCTCGTGGGCTTACGTGAAGCTCATGGGCGGCCAAGGCCTCACCGAAGCCACCAAGTCCGCGCTGCTTGCTGCGAACTACATCGCATCGCGCCTCAACGAGCACTTCCCCGTGCTCTACACCGGTGAAGGTGGACTCGTAGCCCACGAGTGCATCCTGGACCTCCGCGAACTCACCGCCAAGACGGGCGTCACTGCCGAGGACGTGGCCAAACGCCTCATCGACTTCGGCTTCCACGCCCCCACCCTGGCCTTCCCGGTTGCGGGCACACTGATGGTGGAGCCCACCGAGTCCGAGGACCTGGTGGAGATCGATCGCTTCATCGAAGCCATGATCACCATCCGCAAGGAAATCGACCAGGTTGCCCACGGCGACTTCTCCGTGCAGGACTCCCCGCTTCGCCGGGCACCCCACACGGCTGCCGCCGTCGTGAATTCCGACTGGGATCGTGCCTACCCGCGCGAGCAGGCCGCCTTCCCGGTCCACCACCTGAAGCAGGACAAGTACTTCCCGCCCGTGGGCCGCATCGACGGCGCAGCCGGCGACCGCAACCTGGTCTGCTCCTGCCCGCCCATCGAAGCCTTCGAGAACTAAGGGGTTCCTGCAAATGACTGAGAACTACACCGCGCTCTTTGAAGAGCACAAGAAACTCGGCGCCTCCTTCACCGACTTTGGCGGCTGGCAAATGCCGCTCAAGTACTCCTCGGAGCTGGCCGAGCACCACGCCGTCCGCAAGTCCGCCGGCCTGTTCGACCTCTCCCACATGGGCGAAGTCTGGGTCACCGGGCCTGAGGCCGCCGCTTTCCTCGACTACGCACTGGTGGGCAAAATCTCCGCCATGGCCATCGGTAAGGCCAAGTACTCGCTGATTTGCCAGGAAGACGGCGGCATCATCGACGACCTCATCACCTACCGACGCCCCTCACCCGAAGAAGGCGAGGACAAGTTCCTTGTAGTCCCCAACGCGGGCAACGCGAAGGTAGTGGCTGACGCCCTTCAGGAGCGGTCCGCCGGATTCGATGTCGTTGTTGAGGATGCCTCCTCCAAGACGTCACTCATCGCCGTCCAGGGTCCCCTCGCCGAA
This sequence comes from Paenarthrobacter nitroguajacolicus, assembly GCF_031455195.1. Classification (GTDB taxonomy): domain Bacteria; phylum Actinomycetota; class Actinomycetes; order Actinomycetales; family Micrococcaceae; genus Arthrobacter; species Arthrobacter nitroguajacolicus_D. Next base: position 98,156 of record NZ_JAVDSH010000002.1, read on the forward strand.
GCAATCCTTCTGCGCCTGGTGCCTGCGGAGCAGCACTCTTTGGTGACGGAACTGAAGTACTACGCCGCCGTCGAGGTGACCTTCCTGGTCGCAGGGAGCGGCCAGGACCTGCTCCTGGCACGCACCGGCTACACCGGCGAGGACGGCTTCGAGATCTTCGTGCCCAACGAATCCGCCGCAGCCCTGTGGCAGGCCATTGCCGCCGTCGCGGAGGAAGGCGAGCTCATCCCGGCCGGCCTCGCATCCCGTGACTCCCTCCGCCTCGAAGCAGGCATGCCCCTCTACGGCAACGAACTTTCCCGTGAAGGCAACCCCTTCGCCGCGGGACTCGGGCCCGTCGTTGCGCTGTCCAAGGAAGGCGACTTCGTTGGCAAGGAAGCGTTGGCTGCCTTGAAGGCAGAGGGTGCCGGTTCCACCAGCGGCCGCAAGCTCGTAGGCCTTAAGGGCCTCGGCCGCCGCGCTGGCCGCAGCCACTACCCGGTCTTGAAGGACGGGGTTGTTGTTGGCGAGGTGACCTCCGGCCAACCCAGCCCGACGCTCGGCTACCCGGTAGCGTTGGCGTATGTCGACGTCGAGTTTGCCGAAGTTGGAACTGCGCTGGACATCGACCTGCGCGGCAAGGCCGAGCCCTTCGAAGTCGTAGCCCTGCCGTTCTACAAGCGTCAAAAGTAGCCAGTTTTTCGTTCACCACACGTTAGGAAACAGAATGCCCAAAGTAGCGCCCGAACTTCAGTACTCCGACGAGCACGAGTGGGTTTCCCGCGGCGAAGGGAACTCGGTGTCTGTTGGTATCTCCGAGGTTGCCACCGACGCCCTGGGCGACATTGTCTACGTTGACCTGCCCGAGGTAGGTTCCACCGTCACCGCAGGCGAAACCTGTGGCGAAGTCGAGTCCACCAAATCGGTCTCCGACCTGTACTCGCCCGTCACCGGCGAGGTCACGGAAACCAACGACGCCGTTGTTTCCGACCCCGCGCTCATCAACAACGACCCCTACGGCGCTGGCTGGCTGTTCAAGGTGGCCGCCACTGAGGACGGCCCGCTGCTCTCCGCCGAGGAATACGCCTCCAAGAATGGTGGAGACCTGTCCTAGGGATCCCGCCACGCAAGCCCAGTGGGCGTAGCGTGGTTCGTAGTAACTGAATAATTCGCGACGCCGGGTTGCCGCCTTTGGGGGCCATCCGGCGTCGTGCTTCGGTCGCCGCCCGCCACAAGCGGGAGTGGCCATCCGGCAGGACCATCTGCCGGGACATCTCAAGTTTTATGAAGGAATCACGGCTATGGCTGTTGGTGTTTTCGATCTGTTCTCTGTAGGCATTGGTCCGTCGAGTTCCCACACGGTGGGGCCGATGCGGGCTGGGGCGGTGTTCGCTGGTGAGTTGCGGGACGCTGGTGTCCTGGATTCGGTGGCGTCGTTGCGGGTGGACCTGTATGGGTCGTTGGCTGCGACGGGTCGTGGGCATGGGACCATGACGGCGACGTTGCTGGGGTTGGAGGGGTTCCACCCGGAGTTGATCCTTCCCGAGGAAGTGGAGGAGCGGCTTGCGGCGATCGCTGAGACCGGTGTGTTGAACCTGGCGGGGGCCTCGGGTGGCGGCGTGGAGTTGCCGTATGCGGTGGAGGATATGGTTCTTCATCCGTTGACGGTGTTGCCGCGGCATACGAATGGGATGCGGTTTGCTGTGTCCGATGCCGGGGGCAATGTGCTGAAGGAGGCGACGTTCTTTTCGGTCGGTGGTGGGTTCATTGTCCGTGAGGGTGAGGAGAACGCGGCTCAGGCTGAGTTGGAGGAGTCCAAGAAGGAGTTGCCGTTGCCGTTTAGGACGGCGGCGGAGTTGTTGGGCAGGTGCGCGTCCAAGGGGTTGGGGATCAGCGACATCATGTTCATCAACGAGCGGGCGTCCCGGTCCGAGGAGGGGATCCGGGAGGGTCTTTTGCATATCTGGCAGGTGATGGAGGCCTGTGTTGAGACCTCGTTGAAGCGTGAGGGTGTGTTGCCGGGTGGTTTGAAGGTGAAGCGTCGTGCACCGGACTGGTTGGAGCGGCTCCTGAAGGAGGACAAGGACCGGAACGATCCGAAGTATTGGCAGGAGTGGGTGAACCTGATCGCGTTGGCGGTCAATGAGGAGAACGCTTCGGGCGGCCGGGTGGTGACGGCTCCGACCAATGGTGCGGCGGGTATTATTCCGGCGGTGTTGTATTACGCGTTGAATTACGCCCCGGGCATGGACAAGGCCACCCAGCAGGACCGGGATGATGTGGTGGTGAAGTTCCTGCTCGCTGCCGGTGCGGTGGGTGTGTTGTATAAGGAGCAGGCCTCGATTTCGGGTGCTGAGGTGGGGTGTCAGGGCGAGGTGGGGTCGGCGTCGTCGATGGCTGCTGCGGGTTTGGCTGAGGTGATGGGTGGTTCCCCGGGTCAGGTGGAGAACGCGGCGGAGATCGCGATGGAACATAACCTGGGGCTGACGTGTGATCCGATTGGCGGGTTGGTGCAGATTCCGTGTATTGAGCGGAACGCGATTGCTGCGGCGAAGGCGATCAACGCGGCGAAGATGGCGTTGTGGGGTGATGGGACGCACCGGGTCTCGTTGGACGAGGTGATCGTGACCATGCGTGAGACAGGCAAGGACATGTCCCACAAGTACAAGGAAACAGCGATGGGCGGCCTGGCCGTCAACGTCGTCGAATGCTGAGTCTGTTTACTGTCAGTCCCTAGTGCCATGCTGTATCCATGAGCGGGGGATACGACAGGGATTTTTTGCGGGCACGCCTTGAACTGCCCAGTCCGTCGGCAACGACGATTCTTTTGGACTACATCCACTTCTCCGTGCGTTTCCGGGCTTCCCGGAAGCTCGCGGCGATCGTGGGGGTCAACATCAACGGCAAGGAACTGAACCCACTGGCCCGGGAGGGGACCTGGCATTTCGATGACAGGATTCCCCGGGAACAGCAGGCCGGTCCGGACGTCTACAAGAACAACGCCTTCGATCGCGGGCATTTGGTGCGGCGTTTGGACCCCGTCTGGGGTGACGCTGCAACGGCCAAGAAAGCGAATCAGGCCACCTTTTCCTTCACCAATGCAGCGCCACAGGTAGACGACTTCAACCAAGGCAAGGAACTCTGGGTCGGCCTGGAGGACCATGTGCTGGGACATGCCGACGCCTACGACGCCAAGCTCAGTGTGTTTACCGGGCCGGTCTTGCTTGATGACGATCCTCCGTACCGGGGTGTCCAGGTTCCACGGAAATTCTGGAAGATCGCGGCGTGGACCAGCGATGCCAAGCTCGCCGCCGTCGGGTTCGTTTTGGACCAGTCTCCGCTGCTGGGCAAGGTGGAGCTGAAGAGGGCAATTGACCAGCGTCTCCTGGAAGGTGAACCGCCACCGTTGGGTCCGTTCCGGACATTCCAGGTTCCCATTGGGGAGATCGCGGATTTGACCGGGCTCAGCCTCAGCCGGTTGGTGAACGCGGACCGTCTGGCCAGCGGCCAGCGCGAACTCGGGAAAGCGCCGAAGGCCATCAGGTTGGAAAGCGCGGATCAGATCCGGTTGTAGTGCGGAACCTGACGATTTTTCTCGGCCCGATAGACTTGGGGCTGCATGTCCGCATGCGCATCACGCTTTTGAACACTGCACCAAAACCCTGAGATTGGACACGGCCACCTTGCGAGAATTTACTGCCCGCTTTGCCACCGCCGAGGAAACCGATAACTGGGACAAGCACGTCACGGCCAATCCGAACGGCGGCAACATGCTGCAGTCGGACGCCTACGCCGCAGTCAAGGATGGCAACGGCTGGCTGGTCCGCCGCCTGGTGATAGAGGCCGCCGGCTACTCCAGTTACAACCTGCTGCTGGAGAAGAAGTTCCCTGTACTGGGACGGCTCTGGTACCTGATCAAGGGCCCGGACGCTGCGTCGGCGGATGAGATCGAGCCCATGCTCAGGGCGGTGGCGGCGTTGGCGCGGGAACAGAAGATGAACGTCTTCACCATCAAGATAGAGCCTGACGTCGTGGACTCACCTGAGGTGGCTGCCCAACTGCGGGCCGCTGGCCTGGTTAAGGCCCCGAACATCCAATCCAACGATTCCACTGCGCTGTTGGACATCTCCGCCCCGGCCAACGAGGTGCTGCGCAGCATCTCGTCCCGCGCCCGCAACGCTGTCCGAAGGGCGGAGCGCGAGGGCTGCGAAGTTGTGGAGGCGGAGCCGGGCGAGGACAGCTACAGGAAGCTCTACGCCCTGATGCAGAACACCATGAACGCCAAAGGCGCCATGCCCTTGCGAAGCTACGAGTACTACGCCACGTTCTGGGAAGAGTTTTGCAGCCGGGGCCAGGGACACTTCTTCTTCGTCTACGAGGACGGCGCGCCCAGCGTTGGCGCTTTCGTCATCAACTACGGTTCCAAGGCAACCTACAAGGATGGCGGTTCCACGCAGAACCGCAAACAGTATGGCGACTCGCACTTGGTCCAGTGGGCGGCGATCCAGCGCATGCAGGAGCTCGGCTGCGTGGAATACGACTTTTGTGGCACGCCCCCTGCTGCCAGGATCAAGGACAAGAGCCACCCGCTCTACGGCCTGGGATCTTTCAAGACAAGCTTCACCAAGACCGTCACGGACTTCGTGGGCTGCTACGACCTCGTGCTGGGCCCTGTCCGCTACACGCTGTGGCTCAAGGGTGCGGAGAAGGTGTTCCGAAGGCTCGAAACCATGCGCACCGGTGGTCAGTTCTACTGACGGACAGCCCCAGCCAGCAAGCCAACCACAGGCCCGCCCCGGCCACCAACGGGCGCAAATCTAATCTAGGTGAGGTAATTTCTTTGACTCCGATCGAGGCTGGAACCGACATGGAATTCGTGATTCTCAGTGACGCTGATTTCGAGACGTTTGCCAAGGGACACCCGCAGGGGAGCTTCATCCAGTCCATGGACCTGACGCGTTTCCAACGCGCACGTGGCCAGGAGGTCGAACTCTTCGGTGTAACCCGCGGCGGGAGCCTCATTGCGGCGGGGAAGCTCGTCTACACGTCCAACCGCTTTGGCTACAAGACCGCAGACTGCGCCAAGGGACCACTGATGGACTACAGCGACCCCGCCGTGGTTCGCTTCGCCGTCGAGCAGTTGAAGAAGCATGCCGCCTCGAAGAAGGCGGCCGAACTCCGGATCTCGCCGAACCTTCGTTACATCGCCCGTGACGAAGACGGCGCCGAGCACCCGGAGGTTGAGGACAACCGCCCGCTGCTCAAGGAACTTGAGGGCTTGGGCTTCCAACACCAGGGCTTCGACATGAACTTCGCCAACATCAACTGGATGTTCATCAAGCAGCTCGATGGGTTCGCGGACTCCGAAGAGCTCATCATGGGCATGAACTACCGCACGCGCAAGGCCATCCGGAAGGCCGAGAAGAACGGCGTCTACCTGGAACAGGCCACGCTGGAGACGCTGGACGACTTCTACAATGCGCTGAGCACCGCCGGCGACGAGAAGGGCTTCACGTACCGCGAACGGGAGTACTACGAGCAACTCCTCCGGAACACCTCTGATGAGTTCACCAAGCTCATGATGGCCAAGATCAACATTCCCGAGTACCGCGCGTCCATCACCGAGCGACTCGAAGCTGAATCCAAGACCCTGGCCGAACTGAAACGCGAGGTCGAGGAGACCGGCAGCAAGAAGAAGGCCAACCGCGTCAAGGTGGTCCAGGACCTCGTGGACAGCTACGAGCGCAGCCTCAAGGACATCGAGCGTTTCCCCGATTCCGTGGGGGTGGCTACGGTGGCGGCCATCCACTTCGCGTGCTCCGGCGACGAACTGACGTGCGTCATCGGCGGCACCGTGCAGGACTACATCTATTTCAACGGCGCTACGTCCCTGTACTGGGGCATGATGCTCCACGCGCTCAACAACGGGTACTCGCGTTACAACTTCTATGGCACGTTCGGCATCCAAGGCCAGGACGACACCGGTCACGGTGGGTATGAATTCAAAAAGGGGTTTGGCGGCGAGGTGGTCCAGCTGATTGGCGACTTCGTGGCACCGGTGAACCCGCTCACGTTCAACGCCTACCGCCTGGCCAGGAAGCTTGCAGGAGCCGCCCAGACAGTACTGGGAAGATTGCCACTTGAGAAATTGCCGGTCGTAGGAAGACTCCGGAGGAACCACTAATCACACAAGCGCAGGGGAGGATCACCGCGTGACTGAACGCCCCGAGGGGTCCGGTAGCAGGCCCCACACGGACGGCTTGCCCAAGACCCAGCCGCTTAGGCCGTCGCAGGTCCGGCAGAACGTCAACGCCAAACGCATGCTTATGCGCCTGGTGCAAGGCGATAGCCCGCCGACGGCGCCCATGAACATCGTGGACCGGCTGGCGGGCAGCCCCTATGCCAACCCCACCATCCAGGTGGTTGGTGTTGATGCATCCGCCCGCAAGACCATCGACTTCGCCTTGCACCTTGCTGAAGTCATGTTCCGATACGGCGCTGGTGCCTTGGAAGTCGAGACGAGCATGATCGCCGTCACGGCTGCCCTGGGCCTGAAGAACGTTGAAGTGGACATCACCAACCAGTCGGTGGCCATCAACTATGCGCCCAAGGACCAGACGCCCATCACGCTCCTCCGCGTGGTGCGCTCCTGGACAAACAACTACGCAGGCTTGGCGCAGGTGCACCAACTGGTCACCGACATCGTGGCCGGGGGAGTGGGCCGCGACGAAGCCGTGCGCCGGTTGAACGAGATTATCCGCAGCGCCAAGCCCTTCCCTCGATGGATGGTGACTATTGCGTTCGGTATCTTCGCAGCTGTCTTCGTTGGCGTCTTGGGCGGTGGGCTGGGCGCATCAGCAGTGGCCTTCTGCTCCAACATCCTGATCAGCCTGCTTTCCCGACAACTGGCCAGGTGGAGGACGGCGGACTTCTTCAACACCATGGCGTGCGCGTTTCTTGTCACCTTCATTGCCTTGATGCTCCGCTGGGCAGGTGTGGACATCGCTCCTTCCATTGTGGTGGCGGGCGGAATCCTTCTGCTGCTGCCAACGGGCCGGCTGGTTTCGGCGGTACAGGATGCCATCAACGGCTTCCCGGTCACGGCTGCGGGTCGGTTCCTCTCCACGCTGCTCACCTTTGGTGCGATCGTGGCAGGTATCGGCGTCGCTGTCGTGGTGGGAACCCTGATGGGCAGCGCCGTCCTGGATGTCACGCAAACATTCCCCGACGCGTATCCGCTGTGGGGCCGCGCCGTCCTCATCGCCGTCGCGGTGGTTGCCATCGGCGTCACGGAGCAAACCCAAACGCGTTTGCTGATTCCGACGGCGGCAGTCGGCATAGTGGGCTTCTTCGTTTTGTGGGGGGTCGGCCAAGCTGGTCTTGGCGATCGTTTGTCGCCTGCTGTCGCGGCGGTGATCATCGGCTTGCTTGCGCGTGTCGTAGCGCTGAAACTGGGCGCCCCCCAGCTGGTCGTCGCTGTGCCCGCGGCGCTGATCCTGCTGCCGGGCCTGACGATCTTCCGTTCGATGTATGCCCTCACAGTAGAAGGGGGCGACTTCCTGGCCGGCGCGGGCGGGATGCTCAATGCCGGAGCGATTGTGCTGGGTGTGGCCGCGGGCATCGTGCTGGGCGACAACCTGGCCAGGCCGCTCACAAAGGGCCTGTCCAGCAATGAACGCCGCAGGGTGCGCCGGCGCTGACCTCCGGAGTTCCAGTACAGGTAATGCCCTTAAGAAGGTTTCTTAAGGGCATTACTTGTACGCAAACTCGAGTTGCTAGATCTTCCCTACGGGTAGCTTCTTCTCAGCTTGGAAGACCTCTTCGACACGCCCCTGTGCCCAGTATCCGGACAAAGAAACCTGCGAACGTTCCAGGCCGCGCTGGACGAAGAAGATCTCCCGGAGGCCCTTCATGTAGCCCCGCTCGCCGTGGGCGAAGACGTCCACCTGGCCGGGCAGCCACTGGGTGTTCCTCAGTGCCTCCAGCAGGAGGTCGCTGGATCCGGCAGGTACGCCGCGGCGCAGCAGCCAGTGCAGTTCCAGTCCAGCCGGCGCTGCGATCGGTAGGATGTCCGCCTCGCTATCCACCTCCAAGTAGGCAACGCCGCGCGCGTCAGGGGCAAGGGCCTCCACGGATGCGGCAACCGCTGGGATGGCGGCGTCGTCGCCCGCGAAAAGATACCAGTCGGCGTCGGGGTTGGGATTGAATCCACCGCCAGGGCCCGTGAAGACCAGCGTTTCGCCTGGTTCGGCTGCTGCAGCCCACGGGCCGGCGAGTCCCTCGTCGCCGTGGACAACAAAGTCGATCGCCAACTCCTGGGCCGCCACGTCGACCCACCGGATGGTGTAGGTCCGGGTGTGCGGCCATTGCTCGCGCGGCATGGTCTCGCGGATGGTCCAGAGGTCCAGCGGGAAGTCGTAGTCGACGCCCGGCTGGGGAAAAACGATTTTGACGTAGCGGTCCACGTAGTCGTTGTTTGCGTAATCGCTGAAACCTGGCCCACCGGCCACAATCCGGACCATGTGTGGGGAAAGGAGTTCTTTCCTGAGCACGGTCAGGTTGACCTGTGGGCGGGTATTGCGGGTAGCGGACGAGGTGACGGGGAGAGCGGCCATATAGGCAAGCCTAAGCTAATGCGCTGGACGTCTGCTGGGTGCGAGTCGAACGTTACGCGCTCGTTCACGTCCCGCGCGGGAAAAGGCGACGGTTCGTGGAGGAGGGTCACAGGACCGGCAGTTCCCAGTAGATCGGCTCGGCTCCCTGCTGTGTCAGAAGTTCATTGGCCCGGCTGAACGGCTTGGAGCCAAAGAAGCCCCGCGACGCCGACAGTGGGCTGGGGTGGACCGATACGACCGACGGCGCTCCCTTGAGCAGCGGCACCACGCCCTCGGCGTCTTTCCCCCACAGGATAGCCACCAGTGGGCGTTGCTGCCCGGCGCCGGTGGTTCGGTCGGCGACGGCGGTGACAGCCGCCGTCGTAATGTCCTCCCAGCCCTTGCCGCGATGGGAGCCGGCATTTCCCGCTTCAACGCTAAGGACACGGTTCAGCAGAAGGACACCTTGGCTGGTCCAGGCGCTGAGGTCGCCATGGACCCGCGGTGGCAGGCCGAGGTCGTCGTGAAGTTCGCGGTAGATATTGGCGAGGCTCCGCGGGATGGGGCGCGTGCTCCGTGAAACGGCAAAGGAAAGGCCGACGGCGTGTCCGGGGGTTGGGTACGGGTCCTGGCCGAGTATGAGTACTTTGACGTCGGCGAGCGGTTGTTTGAAGGCGCGCAGGAGATTGTCAGCCGCCGGGAGGACCTGGCTTCCATTGGCGGCCTGGCCGGCGACGAACGCGAGGGCGGCGCGCAGTTGGTCTTCTACGGGCCGCAAGGCGTCCGCCCAGTCAGGCGCCATGAGCTCCTCCAACGGGCTGTCAATCAGTCCGGCAAAGTTGGTATCCGCCACGCCCGCCGGTTCAAGTTCAAACAGTGCATCCTCGCCAGTCATCACGCCATTGTCCCCCGCGTCCGCCAACCGGGGCGAATGACAGCGTTGTTATTCGCCCGTAACATAGGGGTAGGACAATTTCCCACCAAGCGTCGAAGGAGTGTGCCGTGGCGGAACCAGCACCGGAACCTATGGCGCCGCAGGCGACAGGTTTTTCGCTTGAGGACCTCGCGGCTGAAACCCGTAGCGAATCCCCACTGAGTGAGCGGGACCAGCAAATGCTGGCACTTGAACGGCAGTGGTGGAAGTACGCCGGGGCCAAGGAACAGGCTATCCGCGAGCTGTTCGATCTCTCCGCCACCCATTACTACCAGATCCTGAATGCGCTGATCGATACCGAGGACGCGTTGGCCCACGATCCCATGCTCGTCAAGAGATTGCGTAGACTACGTACGTCCCGCCAACGTGCGCGGACGGCACGTCGCTTGGGGTCCGACGCGTAAATCGCCAGGCTGATCTGTCAGCAGCAACCAGCAAGGACAACGCTTCACCATGACCAAATATGCCAGGGATGAATTCGACCAGGTTCCGCAGAACACCAATCGCCAGGGCGTTCACCGCGACGCCCAGGAGACTGCCCGCCCCACCTTGTGGCCGGTCCTCACCGTTGGAGCCGTCGCTCTGGTGCTCGGCCTGGTGGCGTTCTTGATCCTTCCAAACCTCGGTGTTGTGGGCCCCAGCGCTTCCTCGAACGTCTCGACGCCGGCGCCCCAGCAGACTGATGCCTCACCGTCTGTGGCGCCCAGCGAATCAGCTCCCGCAGCTTCCGGCGGACCGAGCCCGGAGGCTTCACCGTCCAACGTTCCGTCGGAGACCCCGTTCTCGGCTGCGGTGGACAAAACCACCCCGGTTGCGGTTTACAACGGCGCTGGCACGGCTGGCCTGGCAGGCCGGGTGGCTGGCCTGGTAGAGGGCGATGGATGGCCGCTGAGCACGGTTGGCAACTGGGGCGGCCTGCCGCAGCAGACGTCCGTGATCTTCTACAACAGTCCTGCGCAGAAGGCCAACGCCGAGGCGTTGGGTGCCCTGCTGCGCATCCAGTCGATCGTGGAATCCCCGGAGATCCAGCAGCCCCTGGTGGTTGTTGCCGGCCCCGGATACCAGTAGCGGACCGCTGTAGAAGCACTCCCAAGCCCCAACTCGGTTAAGCCTCAATAACAAAACAGACGCCCTGCCCCTCACCGGCAGCGCCGTGATAGTGACTGTGGTTACAGTGGATTGATTCCGGTACGGAGATCCCGGCAACCGGTCTTGGCTACTGCGAAAGTGTGGGCATCATGGCATTGGGAACCGTCAAATGGTTCAACGCCGAAAAAGGCTACGGCTTCATCACTGTTGATGAGTCCGGCGACGACGTCTTTGTACACTGGTCTGCCATCCAGATGGATGGCTTCCGGGCCCTCGAGGAGGGCCAGCGGGTGGAATTTGAATTGGGGGAGGGCCAGAAAGGGCCGCAGGCAGAAGGAGTGCACGTCGCCTAGCTTCGCTGGAGGCTGGCACTTCATCGGCTCAGCTCATGGCTGAAACCCCCTTGGTTTCCGTCGCAAAGACGCATTCCTGCTTGCACTCTCCCCGGTCGAGTGCTAATTATTGATTTAGCACTCCTACGGTTCGACTGCTAAGTATGGCTCGGCTTACGCCGGTCCCGAACGGCTGCCGGATCGCTGGAGGATCAAGAAAAACCTTGGTGTGGTGAGGTTCGGAGCGCGGGGCATACATAGGCCGCAAGCAAAGGACCGTCCGTCGCGGGCACCGCATCTGACAGGTACCTTCTTAACGACTGTCCCGAAAGGACTACCGCCGTTATGGCCAAGATCATTGCATTTGATGAAGAGGCACGCCGCGGCCTCGAGCGGGGCCTGAACATCCTCGCTGACGCCGTTAAGGTCACCCTCGGCCCGCGTGGACGCAACGTCGTCCTCGAAAAGAAGTGGGGCGCCCCCACGATCACCAACGATGGCGTTTCCATCGCCAAGGAGATCGAGCTGGACGACCCTTACGAGAAGATCGGTGCAGAACTGGTCAAGGAAGTTGCCAAGAAGACGGATGACGTCGCTGGCGATGGTACGACCACTGCAACCGTCCTCGCACAGGCACTGGTGAAGGAAGGCCTGCGCAACGTTGCCGCGGGCGCCGACCCGCTGTCCCTCAAGCGCGGCATCGAGAAGGCTGTTGAAGCAGTCATCAACGAACTGCTGGCTTCCGCCAAGGAAATCGAAACCAAGGAAGAGATCGCAGCCACGGCTTCCATCTCCGCCGGTGACCCGGAAATCGGCAGCCTGATCGCCGAAGCCCTGGACAAGGTGGGCAAGGAAGGCGTCATCACGGTCGAGGAATCCAACACCTTCGGCTTGGAGCTCGAGCTCACCGAGGGCATGCGCTTCGACAAGGGCTACATCTCCGCTTACTTCGTCACCGACGCAGAGCGCCAGGAAACGGTCCTCGAAGACCCGTACATCCTGATCGTCAACTCCAAGATCTCCAACGTGAAGGAACTCGTCACGGTTCTGGAGAAGGTCATGCAGTCCAACAAGCCGCTGCTGATCATCGCCGAAGACATCGAGGGCGAGGCCCTGGCCACCCTGATCGTCAACAAGATCCGTGGCACCTTCAAGTCCGTCGCCGTCAAGGCTCCGGGCTTCGGTGACCGCCGCAAGGCGCAGCTGGCCGACATCGCCATCCTCACCGGCGGCCAGGTCATCTCCGAAGAAGTTGGCCTCAAGCTCGAAAACGCTGGCCTGGAACTCCTCGGCACCGCCCGCAAGGTTGTTGTCACCAAGGACGAGACCACCATCGTTGAAGGTGCCGGCGACGCCGAGCAGATCGCAGGCCGCGTGGCCCAGATCCGTGCCGAGATCGAGAACTCCGACTCCGACTACGACCGCGAGAAGCTGCAGGAGCGCTTGGCCAAGCTGGCCGGTGGCGTTGCAGTCATCAAGGCCGGTGCCGCAACCGAAGTTGAGCTTAAGGAACGCAAGCACCGCATTGAGGACGCAGTCCGCAACGCCAAGGCTGCTGTTGAAGAAGGCATCGTTGCCGGTGGTGGCGTTGCCCTCATCCAGGCAGGCGCCAAGGCATTCGCCAACCTCACCCTGCAGGGTGACGAGGCAACCGGTGCCAACATCGTCAAGGTTGCCATCGACGCTCCGCTGAAGCAGATCGCGTTCAACGCTGGCCTCGAGCCGGGCGTTGTCGTCGACAAGGTTCGCGGCCTGCCTTCCGGCCACGGCCTGAACGCTGCCACGGGCGTCTACGAAGACCTTCTGGCTGCCGGCGTCAACGACCCCGTAAAGGTCACCCGCTCGGCTCTCCAGAACGCTGCTTCCATCGCTGGTCTGTTCCTGACCACCGAGGCTGTAGTGGCTGACAAGCCCGAGAAGAACGCTCCGGCTCCGGGCGGCGACGACATGGGCGGCATGGGCGGCTTCTAAGCCCCCTCGCTGAACATCACGTTTCAGAGCTAACGACGGCGGTCCGCACCTTCTGGTGCGGGCCGCCGTTTTGCTGCCTACCACGGTTTCAGTGTCTGTGGGTTCTGGCAGGATTAACGGTATGACGATTATTGCTGCCGCCGATGGGTCCGCCCTCGGCAATCCTGGGCCGGCCGGTTGGGCCTGGTACGTTGACGACTCCTGTTGGCGCGCGGGAGGGTGGCCCCACGGCACCAACAACCAAGGCGAGCTCATGGCAGTGCTGGACCTGTTCCGCTCCACCGCGCATGTTCCCCACGAGGAACTGCTGATCCTGTGCGATAGCCAGTACGTCATCAACTGCATCACCAAATGGATGCCGGGCTGGAAGCGCAAGGGCTGGCGGAAGGCAGACGGCAAGCCGGTCCTCAACGTCGACCTCCTCAAGGATATTGACCAGGCGATCATTGGCCGCAAATACACCTTCGAGTGGGTCAAGGGCCACGCAGGACACGATCTCAACGAAGCGGCCGATGAGCGGGCCCGGGCTGTGGCCACGGCCTATCAGCAGGGCGTCGCGCCCCGGGTCGGGCCAGGTTTCCCAGGGGCCAAAGACCAGTCAGCCACTGGCGGGGACCCCCAGGGTAGCCGGCGCGAAGGACAACTTCCCGGGGTCGGAGCCCAGGGGCAGGACGAAAAAGTAACCGCAGGTTCCGGGACCTCCGGGACCACGTCGATCGGGACTGCAGCAAGCTCCGCGACGGTTACCACCAGCAGGGCAGCCGCTGCGACGGCCTCGTCCCCGAGCGCTGTTGCCGCGCCCTCCCGGAGTTCCCGACCTCACTTCGAACCGACGCTCTTCGGAGAGGCAGGCATCTTCGGCCAAGCTGATCTTTTCAGCGAACTGGAAGATGATGCATCGGCCCCGGAGCTCTCGCCGGAAGAAACTGTACTTTCCCTGGAACGGGAACTGCTGAGACCTGACGTAAGGGCGGACATTGGCAGGATCGGAGTGCTGCTGCATCCGGACTTCGCCGAAATTGGCAGCTCGGGCCGGTTTTGGACGCGGGACGCCATGATGGTGGCGTTGGAGGAGGACCCCGGCGAACCGGGAGAGCTGGAGCTCTTGAGCGCCGACCGCCTCGGTGACACCACCATCTTGCTGAACTACCGCAGCTACGCCCACACGGGCTCGGCCCTCCGCAGCTCGATCTGGATGCTGGACCGCGGCCAATGGCGCCTGAGGTTCCACCAGGGCACCCTGGAGCCCTAAAGGAAGCGACGCCCACTGAGGACGAACCAGACGCGCCATGACCTGCAGGGCCGCCATGACCTGTAGGGCCGGATGGATAAGGGGGAAGACATCCGGCCCCACAGGAGTGCACAGCACTGCGTTGTTCGGGCTTGGCGGTTCCTAATAGGTGAAGCGCTGGGTGTTGCCCTGCTCGACTTCCGCGTAGCTCGAGGCCGCAGTGGACAACGCCAGGGTGATGGAAGCCAACGATGCCTCAACCTTGCTTTGCGTCAGGGACCATTCCAGTACGAGCGACTGGAAGTTCGCGGCCGCCGTTCCTTTCCATGTTGCCTGGAGTTCCTCAAGCCCACGCTTCATGGTGTGGACGTCCGAACTGATGCGGTCGATAGTGCCCCGAACGTTGTCGGATTTGAGCTGGAGCATCTCGGTATCGACGGAGATGACGGTCATGGGTTGTGCCTTTCGACGAAGATGTTCCGCATGTTGCGGCGGGAAGTGTGGGCCACAACATCGAGCCTAGGTAGGAGGCTTCAACCGCGGAACGGACGTTTCCCGCTATGTGGAAAACGGCTTCGAAGTCCGGCGCTACGTCGACAAAAGCTCGGCAGGTTCCTCATGGAAGGGGAGGCTGACCACCAAGGTGGCCCCACCGCCGTCGGTCTCCGAAACACGGACGCTTCCCCCGTGCGAGCCCACGATCGCAGCCACAATCGCCAGGCCAAGTCCGCTGCCACCCGTCTCGCGTGTTCGCGAGGTGTCTGCGCGGTAGAAGCGTTCGAAAATCTTGTTGGTCTCGGCTTCCGGGATTCCCGGTCCGTGATCGCGGATCTCGATGACCGATTCGGCACCTGTGGGCGTGTTCCGGACACCCACGGCAAGTTCGATCGGGCTGCCTTCGGGCGTATAACGCAGGGCATTGCCCACCAGGTTGCCAATGACCTGCCGGAGTTTGGCTTCGTCGCCCTGTACGGGTGCAGGAGCGGGGGAGCCGCCGTCGAGTCCAGTCAGCGTGATGGTCCGGTCGCCGGAGGAAGCCTTGGTGTCCACCATGGCGTCGTGGGCCAGGAGGTGCAGGTCCACTGGCTTGAGCTGCAGTGGCCGCTGTTCGTCCAGCCTTGCCAGCAGCAGCAGGTCCTCGACCATGGAGCCCATCCGCTTGGCTTCGCTTTCGATCCGGCCCATGGCCATGGCCACATCTTCTTCAGTGGTCAGGGCGCCATGCCTGTAGAGCTCCGAGAAACCCCGGATGGTGACCAACGGCGTGCGAAGTTCATGGGAGGCGTCGGCCGCAAAGCGCCGCATGCGCCCCTCAGAAGCAGCCCGGGCTGCAAACGAGGCCTCAATGTGCGCCAGCATGGCGTTCAGCGATCCGCCGAGACGACCTACTTCGGTATGCGGATTGTCGATTTCCACACGGCGGGACAAATCGCCGGCCGCGATGGCAGCAGCCGTCTTTTCCACTTTGGCCAAGGGCCTGAAGGAGCGGGCCACGGTCCACGTAGCGATGAAGAATGCCAGCACCAGCGTCAGCAGGCCCACGCCGACCACTACCAGGACGGCGTGCTCCATGACCTTGTCCACTGGCGTGAGCGGCAGGCCGATAATCACGACGCCGTTCTGCCCGTTGGCGATCACGCCAACGGCAACGACCCGCCAGTTGGTACCGGCCGTTCCCTTGACCTGGAACGGCGCATTGCCGCGCAGCTTGGCTTCGGCCGCGGTGATGTTGGCGATCGCTGGCCGGTCGCTCTGGTTCCCGGCGAAGGGATACGGATCGAGTCCAGGAACATAGAGCGTCAGGGAGTAGTCCGTGGGTACGGCAGGGTTGGGTTCGGACAACTTGTCAAAGGACTGGCGGTCCTGCGCCAACGCGACTGCAGCCTTGAGCTTGTCGTCCACCTGACCCTGCAGGTAGCTCTTGACCAGGGTCAGCGTTCCCGCGCCCGTCGCTGCCAAGGCCAGCAGGAGCAAACCCATGATGATGGCGACGAGCTGCGACCTCAGCGAGGCCGATTTCCAGCGTTGCAGCAAGGTCAGCGCTTCTCTGCCGTCCGGAGCACGTAGCCCACGCCGCGCTTGGTCTGTATGAGCGCCGCAGCGTCGGGATCTATGTCCACCTTGCGGCGAAGGTACGAAATATACGACTCAACAATCGAGGCGTCGCCGTTGAAGTCGTACTCCCACACGTGGTCCAGGATCTGGGCTTTGGACAGGACGCGGTTGGGATTCAGCATGAGGTAGCGCAGGAGCTTGAACTCCGTGGGCGACAGCTCGATGACCGTGCCGCCGCGGCGGACCTCGTGGGCGTCGTCGTCGAGTTCGAGGTCGTCGACGCGGATAACGGCGTCGTCGTCTTCCAGCGGCTGGGTACGGCGGAGGACGGCTCGGATGCGGGCTACCACTTCGTCGAGGCTGAAAGGCTTGGTGACGTAGTCATCGCCGCCCACGGTGAGGCCCGTGACTTTGTCCTCGGTGTCGTCCTTCGCAGTGAGGAACAGGACGGGGAAGTGCTTGCCGGCCGCGCGGAGGCGCCGCGTAACGGTGAATCCATCCATATCCGGCAGCATGACGTCCAAGACGGCGAGGTCGGGGGCGTGGAGATCGGCCGCCGCGAGGGCTTCGCGACCGTTGGACGCGGCCACCACCTCGAAGCCTGCGAAACGCAGCGACGTGGACAGCAGCTCACGAATGTTGGGTTCGTCATCAACCACAAGAAGCTTGGCTTCGGGACCGTTCTTTTTCATGTCACCCATGATCCTCCCAGTTACTGGGAGTTTTCTGAATGCTGCATGTGAGTGAACTGCGCGCGAAGTCCACGGACTGCGTCACGCACCGATGACCAGGCCTGCACCCAGGGCCACCATGGTCACGGCGATGCCACCGTCCAGGATCCGCCACGAGCGCGGACTCGAAAAGAAGCCACGAAGGTACCTCGCCCCAAATCCCAGCGAGCAAAACCAAAGAATACTGCCCAGCATCGCCCCAGCGCCGAACCACCATTGCAGGGGAGTCCCTTGTGCACTGGCCAGGGAGCCGAGCAAGGCGATGTCCAAATAGACGTGGGGGTTGAGCCACGTCAGGGCCAGGACGGTGGCGACAGCGCCGGCAGGGCCGCGCTTCGCCCCGCCGTCGTCCGGGGCGTCGCCGGTCAGCGACTGTGGACGGAAGGCCCGTCGTGCGGCCATCAGGCCATAGGTCACCAGGAACGCTGCGCCCACGTAACGGAGGACGACGACGGCGGCCGGGACGGCGGTGACCAGGGCACCCATGCCGAGCACGCCGGCGGCGATGAGAACGGCGTCGGAGAGCGCGCAGACGGCGACGATGGGGCCTATGTGCTCGCCGCGGATTCCCTGGCGAAGCACGAACGCATTCTGTGCCCCGATCGCGACGATGAGTGCCAGGCCTGTGGCGAGGCCGAGGCCTGCGGAGTGGGAGAAATCAGTAATAGTCACTCTTTGAAACTACGGATGGACCAAGCATTAAACCAGCTAAGGATTTTTAGGTCACGTAAGCTTCTCTTATGTTCCAATTTCCGTCTGACCAGCTGCTTACTTTCGCCACCGTCCTCTCCGAGGGGACGTTGGATGCCGCTGCCCGCCAACTCCATGTCACGCCGTCGGCAGTATCCCAACGGCTCAAGGCGCTGGAGCAGTCGGCAGGCCGGGTGCTGCTGCGGCGGAGCAACCCCGTGCAGGCCACGGAAGCCGGAGAAGTCGTTTTGCGGCTGGCCCGCCAGGTGGCCCAACTCGAGGCCGATGCCGGCAGGGAACTGGGGTTGGGCTCCGAAGGGGCGGAACTTGCCGTGCCGATCGTCGTCAACGCGGATTCGCTGGCCGTCTGGTTCCTGCAGGCGCTGGTCAAGGTTCCGCAGGACCTCAACGTGACGTTCGACCTCCATCGGGATGACGAACAGCACTCAACGTCCCTGTTGCGATCCGGGACAGTCATGGCGGCTGTCACCGCCACTCCTGAACCAGTTCAAGGATGCCGCGTCGAGAGCCTGGGAGTGATGCGCTACCTTCCAGTTGCTGCACCGCAGTATCTGGCGCGATGGTTCCCCGACTTCCCGAAGGGCCTCAACGGGGTCTCGCTCAACGCTGCGCCTACCGTGGACTTCGATCGCAAGGACACCTATCAGTGGGCTTTCGTACGTTCGTGGACTGGGACCGGCGGTGTGCCCGAACGCCGGGGCCCCCGCCATTTCGTTCCTGCCTCGCACGATTTTGGCGAGGCGATCCGCCTTGGCCTTGGCTGGGGCCTGATCCCGGAAGCGCAGTGTGGCCAGGACGTCGCGGACGGCCGGCTGGTCGAGTTGGCCCCGGACCGGCCGTTCGATGTTCCGCTTTATTGGCAACGGTGGCGCACGGCATCCAGGGGCCTGGACATCCTCAGCGAGACGGTGCGGGATGTTTCTGCGCAGTATCTGAGGAGGGCGTGAACGGCTAAAACGGGACACGCCCGCCGATGCTTCCAATAATGTCAGTGCCCCGTCCCACACTTAAAACATGGCAAACACAGCAGCTCCCAACACCGTCCACCAGCTCCGCGACAGGGACGACGTCGAGTTCCACGTGACGTACCTGGACACGGATACAGGCCATGTCCGCCGCGAGGACTTCCAGGATCTCGCCGCGGCCGAACGCTTCGCCAGTGCACAACTGCGCGATGAAGAGTGCTGGGCCGTCGTGGACCACGTCGGTATCTCGGCAACCAGCCGGATGGTCGCCTGACCCCCGTTCCGAGGCCCGTCACTCGGGCCGGTTGCGGGTGTGGCCCCCGTGCATGAAAGGCGATGACACGCCCTGATACTTCAGGAGCATCATCATCCCTTCGGCCGCATGATCCAGATTGTGACAGTGGTCCATCCAGATGCCCGGGTTGTCGGCGTGCAGCAAAAGTTCCCAGACTTCGCCGGGCGAGACGTCCACGGTATCGAGCAGCAGCGGAGAGCCTGTGGGGGCCATGCCGTTCCGGCTGAGGACCTGCACGTGGTGTCCGTGAGGATGCATCGGGTGTGGTTCGGCCGTGCGGTTAACCACCGTCACCTTCACGGTGTCGCCGAGAGCCACCTCGATGGAGGGGACCAAGGGGTACGCGGCCCCGTTGACGGTGAAGGCGAAACGCGGAACACCGTCGACAAAACGGAATTGCCGGTCCAGCACCAGTACCTCATCCCGGGTAATTGTTGGCTGCGCTGAACCGGCATTGACCACTGGTTTGCCATACGCCAGGAGGTCCAGCGCAGGAGTGGTGGCGAAGATGCCTGCCGGCGCTTTGTCCGGGTCCCCGCTCGAAGCAGCGGCCGAAGCAGCAGCCAGGGCAGTGGAACCCGGCGGAGCAATGACGACGGCGGCGCCGGCTGCGGAGTCAGAACGCACGGTTACCGGGGACGCCGGCATGGTGAAAGCGACGTCCATCCTGCCTCCGGCACCAAGCCTGAGAAGTTTGCCCGCGACCTCCTCCGGCTGGTTTACCTCCGTTCCGTCCACGGCAACGGTCCTGAAAGGGGTGCCGTCCACCCAATACCGCTGCGGCAATGAATCAGTGTTGACCAGCCTGACACGCACGGAGGAGCCTTGTGCGGCAGAGTGCGGGCTGATGCGGTCTGAGGAGCCCAGCAACCCCAGACCGCCGAGGTCGTGCCCAGCCACCACAATGTCCGTCTCAGCGCGGGGCGTGGCGGGATTGTGCACGACGAATGTGCCGTAGAGGCCCTTACGGACGCCCTCGGCTGAATCCTGGTGTGTGTGATACCAGTACGTGCCGGCTTGTTTGGCCTGGAAGCGGTACGTCATGGAATGTCCGGGCATGACAGCGTCCTGGGTGGCGCCGGCCACTCCGTCCATGGCGTTGGGGACGTCGTAACCGTGCCAGTGCAGGGTGACGCCTGCGGCGACGTCACGGTTGTTGAGTTCCACCTCCATAACCTCGCCCAACTGCGCTTCCAGCGTTGGTCCCGGGACGCTCCCGAAGGTCCATGCCTCAATGGTCCGGCCCGAGGGCAGGGTCACCTGTTCCACGCGGGCAGTCAGCTCATAATGCCGGACCACAGCGTCCGTCGGCACGTCGCCCAGCAGCTCGGTTACTTGGGTGGGCTTTTCCTTCCGGTACGTGGCCGGGTTGCCGTGATGTGCGACGGCGGCAGCGATCGCCGCGCCGTCAGCGGACCGGCTCCCCAGCCAGGCAAAGACTCCCGAGCCCAAAGCGGTACAGGCCATGAGGGCGGCAACTGCGGCAGCCGCCGTCGGACGCCTGCGGGGGTGCGGGGCTGTCCCCTGGGAGCTGCGCCGAACAGAACTGCTTCCCAGCAGCGCAAGCCGTGCAAGGACCAGCGTGCCGCCCACCATGAACAGAAGGACAACCATGGTCCAGGGGGCCGGGAAAGGCCCCAATAGGAGCAATAACGCCAGGGAGGCCACGGACGTCGCCGCCGCGGCCACCAAGGCCAGGACAACCCCCTCACGGGACCGCCACCAGCCCCTCGGACGGGAAGTGTTGGAGCCGGTGTTCCGCCTCCTCAGCAAGTACGGAACACCGGCCATCGCGGCCCAAGCCGCGGGGATGGCGGTCAGAGGCAAGCTGATGGTTATGCGTTCGCTGGCAAACCACCAACTGCCGGCCACCAAAGCAGGTAGCAGGGCATATCGGGCCACCGTCGCAGCGGCGGCCACCCCTATGAACAAGAGGGCCAGATCGGTTGCGCGGGGTGGGGCTTGCTTCCGATCAGTGGTCGCGGCAACAGTCATCCACACGGCGGCGACCCAGGCGCCGGCCGCGAGGATGGACAGCACCAGATCCACCGCCAGCAGCTGCGATATGTTCACAGCTGCCGCTGGTCAGGCCGTGCTGGGGGATGCTGGGGCATCCGAGGATGCGGCCTTGGGAGGAAGCGGCTGGGGGTTCAGGGCGACCGCACGGGCACGCCTGAAGAGCCAGTAGGACATGAAGATTATCAGGACACCGGTCAAGGGGTGGATGGCGGCCACCCACGAGCCGGCGGGGGTGATGAAATCCTCGGACGAACCAGTCAGCATGCCGCCGATGATGAAGATGAACAACTGGACCCAGCTGAGCAGGAAGATCCCTGCGGCCAGCCAGATCGTCCGGGATCCCGCCCGGGCGATAGCGGCGACAATGGCGGCCAGGAGTGCGCCGTAACGGAGCACGTATTGGCCGTTCATCACGTGGTAGACGCCCGCTTCACGCTGGGCTTCGATGGTGTTTTGGAAATGGAAGTATCCGGCGAACAGTAACTGTGCGAGTGCTGACAGCAGGACGATCGCGGAAAGGACCAGGAGGGCTTTACGCATGGGGAATCCTCTGGATGAAAATGCTCAGATTCTTCTAGGCCTTCGAACCGCCGGCTCCCTGGCTGCGGGATTTCCCCCCACCGCCGACGGCTGGCCGCCGGATTGCCTGGACCAGGGGCAAAACTTAAGGGCGGAGAGCTTCACTAGGAATCGTAAAGTTGCTGGACATTAACTGCAAGGGTCCTGACGTTAAAAGTCTGTGCGGGCCACCCTATTTTTCCTGCCCGACGTCATTTCCAACGTCCTTTGCGTCCATGATCCGGTAGGCGTAGCCCTGCTCGGCCAGGAACCGTTGGCGCTTGGCTGCGAAGTCCTGGTCCAGGGTGTCGCGGGCAACCAAGGAGTAGAACCTGGCGGCGCGGCCGTCCTGCTTGGGACGAAGGAGCCGTCCCAGCCGTTGGGCTTCTTCCTGGCGCGAGCCGAACGAGCCTGACACCTGGATGGCCACCGAAGCTTCGGGAAGGTCGATCGAGAAGTTCGCCACCTTGGACACAACCAGGGTGTGGATCTCGCCCTTACGGAAGGCGTCGAAGAGTTTTTGCCGTGCCTTGACGCTGGTTTCGCCCTTGATCAGAGGGGCGTCCAAACGCTCGGAAATCTCATCCAGCTGGTCGATGTATTGCCCGATCACCAGCAACTGCTCACCCTTGTGGACCTCAACCAGTTGCTCCACCAGCTGCGTTTTGGTTTCCGACGTTGCGCATAGCCGGTACTTGTCGGCGTCGTCAGCCATGGCGTAAGCCACGCGCTCGTCACGGGGGAGGTCCACCCGGACTTCCACGCAGTCCGCAGGTGCGATGTAGCCCTGGGCTTCAATGTCCTTCCACGGAGCGTCATATCGTTTGGGACCAATCAGGCTGAAGACCTCACCTTCGCGGCCGTCCTCCCGTACCAGGGTTGCCGTCAGGCCCAGCCGGCGCCGGGCCTGCAGGTCCGCGGTCATCCGGAAGATCGGAGCGGGCAGCAAGTGGACCTCGTCGTAGATGATGAGTCCCCAGTCGTGGCCGTCCACCAATTCCAAGTGCGGATAGAGCCCGCCGCGCTTGGTGGTCAGGACCTGGTACGTGGCAATGGTGACGGGCCGGACTTCCTTGACCGCGCCGGAGTACTCGCCGATCTCGTCCTCTGTCAGGGACGTCCGTTTCAGGAGCTCGTCCTTCCACTGCCGCGCGGAAACCGTGTTGGTGACAAGGATCAGCGTGGTGGTGGAAGACGTCGCCATGGCAGCCGCGCCCACCAGCGTCTTTCCGGCACCGCAGGGAAGCACGACGACGCCGCTGCCGCCAGCCCAGAAGTTCTCCGTGGCCAGCTTCTGGTACGGGCGAAGCTGCCAGCCGCTCTCGTCCAGCATGATCAGGTGCGGCTGCCCGTCCACGTAGCCGGCGAGGTCCTCGGCAGGCCAACCCAGCTTGAGGAGCAACTGCTTCAACTGGCCGCGCTGGGATGAATGGACCACCACTGTTTCGCCATCGATCCGCGGCCCCAGCAGGGGTGCGATTTTCTTGGCCCGGATGACCTCCTCCAGCACGGGGTAGTCGTCGGTCCGCATCACCAGGCCGTGCTGGGCGTCCTTCTCCAACCGAAGCCTGCCATAGCGCGACATGGTCTCTTCGATATCGATCAGCAAGGCGTGCGGCACAGGAAAGCGCGAGTACTTCAGCAAGGTGTCCAGCACCTGCTCTGCGTCCAACCCGGCAGCCCGGGCGTTCCAGAGGCCCAAGGGCGTCAGGCGGTAACTGTGCATATGTTCCGGGGCGCGTTCCAGTTCGGCGAACGCGGCGATGGCATGCCGGGCCTCGGTGGCGAGCTCGTGGTCGACTTCCAGCAGGATGGTTTTGTCGCTTTGAACGATCAGCGGACCGTCGGTCACTGTTGAATCCTCACTTGCGCAGCTTCACGGCGCGGTTTACACGATCTGTGCGTTTCACGAACGCAATTCTTTGGCGGGTTCCACATCGATGATCCGGTGGATGGACAACACCCGTTCGGTTTCCTTGGCGGGATCGAACACCCTGACGCGTCCGCCGGAGACGGATACAGGAACAACTGTTTCGGTGTTGGCATTCCCCAGGCTGTCCACCACGTTCATGATCACTGCCTGCTTCAACCGGATGGCCGTCTGCAAGGTCTCCAACCCGAGTTGCGTCGACGCCTCCCCAGCCGCTTCCGCCGGAACCCCGCGGTGCTGGCGCAGGACCGAAAGTTGCGCCTCGACATCCTCGTCCGGGGGAGCGGTTCGAGGTGCCGTGTAGACGGGACGAGCGCTCCCGGGAACCGCTGTTGTCCGTTTGAAACGCACGACGGCGGGTTCGGCCTCCTGCACCGCAGGCGACAGTCCCAGCTCGCGCAGCACCCGCGCCGTTTCCCGTGGGCTCGCGGACGACGTCAGAACGGTGGGTGCGATCCGTACCAGGCTCAACACGGATGTCCTGGCCTCCTGGAGGAGGTCGGTGATGGCGGTTTCGTCGTCGCTCTGGATGAAGCTGGCACTGGTGCCAACCCGGAGACGGCCGTGCCGTGATGCTGTGTCCTGGATCAGGTACGCCAACGGCTGGGGCACATCGGTGGCTGAGTGCTCACGGAGGAACGCCAACAGCGATTCCGCATCCTGTCCGGCGTCGAGCGCCCTACGGATGGTGGCGGCAGAAAACCGGTAGATCGACGCCGGGCCCTGGCCCTCGGCGTCGGCCATCAACAGCAGTGTCTCGCTGAGTTCCGGCGCGAGGTAACCGGGCGCAACAGCCGTCAGGTCGGCCTGCAGCAGGATGTGGTTCACCGCGGCGGGCAGATGCTCGCCAAGGATGGTCATGGCTTGCTCCGGTTGTGCATCGGCAATCGCCGAACCCAACTGGGTCAGTGCGCCCGAGCCCATCAGGCCCAGGAGCGTCGCCTCCTCGAGGATGCCGCGGACCAGTGAACTGAAACGCCTGGACATACGAGGCTGCGCCCACTCGGCCCGCTGCAGCACGGCCCTGGCATCAAGGACGGGCGCTTTGCCGTCCGGCGCGGCTGCTTCCGCAGTCAGCTCATTCAGGATTTCCAGGACCCGGCGCCGGACCACCGGAGCGTCTGGCCGTTGAGCCTCCGCGGACAAGGCGTTAATGGTGGTGCCGGCAGCGCCCTGGTGGGTGGGCGAGGATGCCGAACCGGTGAGCGGCTGCCCCACTAAGGACGGTGCGCGCTCGCTGGCCAACCAGGCATTGACCAACCAGAGCCATTGCTCCTGGCGGGGCAGGTTGAGCCACTCCAATGACGGCGGCTGTACCCAGGTGGAGCTGTCCACGTCCAGGCGCAGGAGTCCTGCCAACGCGGCCAGTTCGAGGAGGATGGCAGTTTCGTGCACCCCGTTTCGAACGGATTCTGCCAGGCGCTTGAGTTCGCGGACGCCCACGCCACCGCTCCGGAGCGTGGCCAATGGTTGCTCGCGGACGGCAAACAGCAGCTCACCTGTCAGCCGCAAGGTCTCGGCGATAGCTCCCATGGCGGCATTACGGCGGAGTGCGGCACTGGTGTGGCCAAGCTCGGGAACCGGCGGGGCCAACGTGAAGTCGTCCACGATCGCGCCGCCGCGCAGGGCAAGCCCCACACTGTGGGGCAGTTCCACGTGGCTGGCGTCCAAGGGGACCAGTAACCCTCGCGCCAACAGCCAGTCGATGGGTCCGACGTCGCGGCTCTCGTGGGTGACCGACGCCCGCCGCTGGGCCTGGGGCACTGCGCCCATGGCCCAGCTCCCGAATTTCTCCAGG
This sequence comes from Paenarthrobacter nitroguajacolicus, assembly GCF_031455195.1. Taxonomy (GTDB): domain Bacteria; phylum Actinomycetota; class Actinomycetes; order Actinomycetales; family Micrococcaceae; genus Arthrobacter; species Arthrobacter nitroguajacolicus_D. Next base: position 123,348 of record NZ_JAVDSH010000002.1, read on the forward strand.
AGGCCGACGGTGCGTTCCGGGGCTGTTGCCAGGATGGCCCGCAGCTCCGCCGGATTGGAGGTCCACCGCTGCAGAGCAAGCGCCGCGTCCATGGGCGTGCTTGCCGGATGGATGCCGAGTCCGCTCTGGTGCAGTTCGGCCACCAACTGGACCGCCCGCTGGGCAAAGGCAGGCTGAAGCCGGACCAGTTCCGTATAGCTTCGGCCGAGTCCCGCGGGGTAGATACCGATGACGTCCTTGAGGCTGCCGACCGGGAGATAGAAGCGCTGCCGTGAGCTGGTCGGCGGTGAACCGACAGGCGGGTCCGCCCGATGGATCAAGGCCAGTTCCTGCAGTTTGGCAAGGATGGGATCCAAGGCAGCGAGGGTGGAACCGGCAATGACTTTTTTCAGTCCGGCCGCCGAAACACTGTGCCCGGTATCGGTATTGGTGCAGAGATGGAGGGTTTCGAGCACCTGCATCTCGGGCTTGTTCAAGCGTTCCAAGGCCCGCTGGACGCTCACGCGGGCGCTCGCCCTGGCTGCCAGGGCTGCGAAGTCCGGCGCCATGGGCGAGATGAGGTCTGGCCGCGCGGCAAACAAGGCCCGCAGCGAATCATCGCTGCGCGCTTCCAGTTCCTTGCTGAGCGCGCGAATAAGGGACATCAATCCAACGGTACCGCCCTTGGGCCGCTCGTGCCTGCCAGGAGGAGGGACGGTTACTGTCGGCGACGAAGGCGGATGGCGTCCACCACCAGGACAGCAGCGAGCATGAACGCCACGGGCAGCCCGTAAAGGGCAGTGGAGGTGACCCAAACAGGGGCGGCGGCGCCCGTCGAGGCAATCGCAATGACGGTGCCGACAGCCGCCAGCGACAACACGGCAATGACGGCGGCGGCAATCACGAGGGGGCGGCGGTAACCCGGGGAATTCATGCCACCAACGCTAGCAGGAGCATGCCTTCGTGACAGTCGTTGCACATCATGGGTCCGCGCAGGTACGCGCGTGGGCGCCCCAAAGCGGGATTAGGGGGTCCGGCAGGATAACCTTGAAGGAACAGACCAACACGGACCGGGCTGTCACCCTCGATCCCGCAGAACCCTGTGGATGCGGTAACGGCCCGACGTGTCTCCCAAAGCAATAAACGAAGAAGGTTGATTACGTGCCTACCGGCAAGGTCAAGTGGTATGACAAGGAAAAAGGCTTCGGATTCCTCGCGGCCGAAGACGGCCAGGAAGTGTTCCTTCCCAAGACGTCCCTGCCCGCGGGCGTAACGGAACTCAAGGCCGGCACGCGCGTGGAGTTCGGTGTGGCTGACGGTCGCCGCGGTGCGCAGGCACTGGGACTTCGCATCCTGGAGAAGACGCCTTCCATTGCCAAGGCCAAGCGCATGAACGCCAAGGATCTCGCACCGATGGTGCAGGACCTCGTCACGGTGCTGGACAACCTCTCCGGCTCGCTGTCGTCGGGCAAGTACCCCGACGGCAATAAGGCCAAAGCCATCAGCATGGCGCTGCGCAAGGTTGCCGACGAGCTGGAAGCCTAGGCCCATGGCATCGGAATCCGCACAGGACACAAAGGCCGGAAGGGGCGCGAAGGGAAGCCCTGATTCGTCCCCTGACGCTGCCCAGGCTCCTGGAAACGGGGAAGCCCCCGCGCGGAAGCCGGCCGCGGAGAAGCCGCGGGCCGGTTTGCCTGTTTGGCGGACCGGCAAGCCGGACGCTTTCCTGGCTGCCGCCGTCGATACTGCACGTGAGGCAGTTCAGGGCATAGCCAACCCGGGCGAAGTGGGTGCGCACCTCGGCGCCAAGTCGGAGGGCGACCGCGTAGTCACGCACTTGTTCGAGTCCAAGCTCGCCGGTTACGGCGGCTGGCAGTGGTATGCGGTGGTGACGCGCAACTCGCGTTCCAAGATCGTGACCGTCAGCGAGCTCGGCCTGCTCCCGTCCGAGGAATCCATCCTCGCCCCGGAATGGGTTCCGTGGGCAAAGCGTGTCCGCCCCGAGGACGAGACTCCGTTGGTGGAGGAAACCGTCGGCGATGTCACGGAGGAATCCGTCCAGGCCGACGAGGATGACGCTACCGGGCCCGTCGATGCGGACGCCGAAGCGGACGACCCCGACGCGGACACAGAAGAAGCCGGGGCTGAATAAGCATTGCGGAAACCCGGGGTGAACCAAGCGATCGTGGACACTGATGTCCACCTTTAAGTCGCTGGGGATTCCCAACTACCGCATCTGGTTCTTCGGTGCCCTGATCTCGAATATCGGCACCTGGATGCAGCGCACTGCGCAGGACTGGCTGGTGTTTGACCACCTGACCGCGCACGACGCCGGTGCCATGGGCATTACCTTGGCCCTCCAGCTGGGTCCGCAGCTGTTCCTTGCCCCGTGGGCGGGTTTGCTTGCCGACCGCTACAGCAGGCGGAAGCTGCTCCTCCTCACCCTGGTTGCCATGGCCCTGCTCAGCACAGGTCTTGGCATCCTGGTGCTTTTGGGAGTCGCGGAGTTATGGCACGTCTACATCTTTGCCCTGCTGCTGGGCTTTGTGACGGCGCTGGACGCCCCGGTCCGCCAGACGTTCGTTTCGGAACTCGTGACGGACGATTACTTGCCCAACGCGGTGGCACTCAACAGCGCATCCTTCAACGTAGCCCGGATGATCGGTCCTGCTGTGTCCGGCGTGCTCACGGTGGTGGTGGGGCCCGGCTGGGTCTTCCTCATCAACACGGTGTCCTTCGCCGCGATGCTCTGGGCGCTCAAGCTGATACCGACGTCGTCACTGAGGGCACAACCGCGCGCGGCTCCAGGTAAGGGCCGCATCCGCGAAGGCCTTCGGTACGTCCGGGGACGGCCTGATATCCAGGTGGTCCTGGTGGCCATCTTCATCGTGGGCACGTTCGGCCTCAATTTTCCGCTGTTCATCGCTGCGATGGTAGGCACCCAGTTCGGTATGGACGCCGGCGCTTTTGGGGCCTTGAGTTCAGTCATGGCCATCGGCTCGGTGACCGGAGCCCTGCTGTCTGCCCGACGCGGCCGGCCCCGCCTGAGGCTGATCTTCCTGGCAGCCGGAGGTTTCGGTGTCTCCAGCACGCTCGCTGCGCTGGCGCCCAACGCCACGCTTTTCGGACTGGCACTGGTTCCGTGCGGCCTGTTCGCGCTGACCCTCATCACCAGTGCCAACGGATACGTGCAATCAACCACGGAGGCCGTCATGCGGGGGCGGGTCATGTCTTTGTACATGGCAATCTTCATGGGCGGGACTCCCATTGGTGCCCCACTGGTGGGGTGGGTGGCGAACGTCGGCGGTCCGCGCTGGGCGGTGAGCGTCGCCGCGATAGCCGGCGTCAGCACCGCCGTCGTCGGTTTGGTGTGGATCATCCGCGCGAAGCAATTAAGGCTCCGCTTTGATCGGCGGGCGCGCGGCCTGAAGCACTTCCGGGTGGAGTCGTTGCTTGCCCCTCCCGGCACGGAAGAAGACGACCGCGGTTCCGGGCCCGGGCGTTGAGCGGAGACGGCGCCGTCCGGCTTTACCGAACGACGCCGACCCCCGGGTCCAGCTGGATCCTCGCCGTGGATTACTTCTTGAGTTCGCCCACGACGTAGTCGATGCTGGCAAGGAGTGCTGAAACGTCGTCCGGCTCGATGGCAACGAACGTGGCGATACGCAACTGGTTGCGGCCCAGCTTGCGGTACGGCTCCGTGTCCACCACGCCGTTGGCGCGCAGGACCTTGGCGATCGCAGCGGCGTCGATGGAGTCGTCGAAGTCGATCGTGGCAATGACGTTGGAGCGGTCCTCAGCCTTGGCAACAAACGGCGTGGCGTATTCGGAGGCTTCTGCCCAGGAGTAGATGCGGTTGGCGGAGTCCGCCGTGCGCTTGCTGGCGAAGTCCAGGCCGCCGTTGCTGTTCAACCACTGAACCTGGGCATCCAGGGTCACCAGCGTGGACAACGACGGTGTGTTGTACGTCTGGTTGAGCTTGGAGTTGTCGATGGCCGTCTGCAGGTCCAGGAAATCCGGGATCCAGCGGCCGGATGCCTTGACGCGGGCAGCACGCTCCAAGGCTGCGGGGGAGAAGAGGCCAAGCCACAGCCCACCATCCGAGGCGAAGTTCTTCTGCGGGGCGAAGTAGTAGACGTCCGACTCCGAGACATCGACATCCAGGCCGCCGGCAGCGGAGGTTGCATCCACCAGGACCAGCGATCCTTCGTCCGCGCCCTGGACCCGCTTCACGGGAGCAGCGACACCCGTGGAGGTTTCGTTCTGGGGCCACGCGTAGACGTCGACGCCGGCTTCGGCCTGGGCCACGGGGCGGGTGCCGGGCTCGGACTTGATGATGGAGGAAGCCTCAAGGAACGGAGCCTTGTTGGTGGCAGCAGCGAACTTGGAACCAAATTCACCGAAGGAAAGGTGCTGAGCCTTTTTCTCCACCAGGCCGAAGGCAGCGACGTCCCAGAATGCGGTTGACCCGCCGACGCCGAGGACAACCTCGTATCCGTCGGGCGCGCGGAAGAACTGGCTGAGTCCTTCCCGCACTGATCCGACGAGGTTCTTGACCGGGGCCTGCCGGTGGGATGTGCCCAGGATGGTGGCCGATGCGGCAGACAACGCCTCGATCTGTTCCGGGCGGACCTTGGACGGTCCTGCGCCGAAGCGTCCGTCCTTGGGCAGCAGATCGGCGGGAATGGTGATGCTGTTGTCGCTCACGTGTGGCTCCAATGGGTATCGGCTAGAGATGGGTCGTGGCAGGTGGCATCCGCTGCCCCTTCGACTCCCCAATTCTGCCTGACACGCCCCGGGGGCAGGAACCTGCATCCGTCATAGTCCGCCACGTGGGACGCGGAGCAACCGGATGCGACCGGAATTATCCAGAGTAATTCCAAATAAGCTAGGCTGGGGGTTGGCGTTCAAGGGGCAGCGGTGCACACCGGCTGCCCTGGCCAGGGACGCGGTACGGTGGAGATTACGCAAGGAAACTGCGTTCGAGGAGAGCTGAGCTGGATGACGGATCTGATCGATACCACTGAGATGTATCTTCGGACCATTTTGGAGCTTGAAGAAGAAAACATTGTGGCGCTCAGGGCCCGCATCGCCGAGCGCCTGCGGCACTCCGGCCCCACGGTCTCACAAACCATCGGCCGTATGGAGCGCGATGGCCTGGTGATCGTATCCAACGACCGCCACCTTGAACTGACCCAGATGGGCCGCAAACGCGCCACCGAGGTCATGCGTAAGCACCGTCTTGCAGAGCGGCTCCTTGCCGATGTCATCGGCCTCGACTGGGCGTACGTCCACGACGAAGCGTGCCGTTGGGAACACGTGATGAGTGAGCGGGTTGAACGTCGGCTCTACGAACTCCTTGAACACCCCACCGAGTCCCCTTATGGCAATCCAATTCCAGGACTTGAAGCCCTCGGCGGCCTGCCGACGCAGACCATCCCGCGGCTCGACGTCAACCTGCTGCAGGCCATGGACGGCTACGCGTCCGATTCCCGGGTGGTTGTCAGCCGCCTTGCCGAGCCCATCCAGGTAGAGCCGGAACTCCTCACCCAACTGGACGAGGGCGGCATCCGCCCCGGTGCGGCGGTGTCGTTGGAACGCGTAGGCGAATACATCTCCGTCCGGGTTCCCGGCATCGAGGGAGCGCTCGAGCTGCCGCCCGAGGTTGCAGCCCACGTGTTCGTCTCCCTGGGCTGACGCACCCTGGGCTCGCGCGTCCCGGTCGGACGTGTCGCCGGGTGACGGGTCCTGGCGACGGGATCTTCGCCGCGCAACGTACTGAGCCGTGTCAAACCTCACTTTGGCGCCCTGCGCGACTGTGTGACCTGCGGTTTTCCGGGATTGATGATAAGGGCCCCCGGCATCACGCGCTTTCCTGTTGATAACGAATTTATTACTGCAGGCTTTAATCGCCTATAGTTATCTACTAGCGCCGATACCAAAGCGTTACCTGATCCGGAGCCGAGCTCTGCCAGCGGATCAGGTGTGCCATCCACCACTGGCAGAGGCGGGGGAACCACAAGCGGCTGTCTAAAGAAGCAGCCTTGGGGTGAAGTCCGCAGCAGAAGTGCCCATTTACGCAAGTCCCTCCTGGGATACCTGTGTGCCGTGAGCGCTTCGTGCGGACCGGGTCTTTGAACTCTCTGACCCGAATCCGACAGCTAACTTCGCAGGCTTTTCAGAGAGGAACAGAGTTTGACATCGCAGAACGTCAGGGGTCGTCGCCGCGCGACCGGCCCCGCTGTTGAGCTGCGGCCAGCCCGCGCCACAATGGAGATCCGGCCCCGCGACACTGAGCGTCAGGTCCGCCGCCGTAAGAGCCCATTGCGCCAGGTTGCCGACTTTGCCGCAGCCAGTGGCGTCGGGCAGAAAGCCGGAGTGGCACTCGCCGCCACCGGCTTGGCCCTGACTGTCGGACTGCCGGCCACAAGCCCCGTGATGGCAACGTCGGAGTCGGGCCAAACTGAGTCCGCCCTTGCCGTATCCGGCGGCAGCCAGCCAGAGGTTTCCGCGGCCGCGTCTGCAAAGATCGACTTCAGCCGCGCTGCCGTCGCAACCGCAGCTGACCCTGACGGCAAGCTGAAGCAGTTGCTCAGCGCCCAGTCGGTCGGCAGTATCCAGCGCGCCTCATCCGTAGGAACCCTTGCCAGCCCCCTGGACACCCTGACGACGGCCTCGCCCTTTGGCTACCGGGTCAGCCCCCTCACCGGCGGCACAGGCGACTTCCATCGCGGCCAGGACTTTGTTGCCCAGTGCGGCACCGCCGTGCATGCGGCTGCCACGGGCAAAGTCACCTTCGCCGGGTGGCACGAGTACGGCGGAGGCAACCGCGTGGTCATCGATCACGGCAATGGCCTCGAGACCACCTACAATCACCTGTCGTCCTTCACCGTCAAGGTTGGCCAGACGGTCACCCGTGGCGACACCGTCGCTTTGAGCGGCACCACGGGCGCATCCACGGGCTGCCACCTCCACTTCGAGGTCCAGGTCAACGGAGAAGTTGTCGATCCCATGGGTTGGCTCTAAGCCACTTGATGGTCGCCTCTCGCATTTCGCGACACCCCGTGACCTGAATGTGACATTCGCGTTCAACTGTTGTACCGTACAAAGCGCATCGGCTTTTTAGGGGGCCGGTGCACTTGAGTGGATTGCCTAGCTCTGCCACCACTCAAGGTCCGTTCGCATAAATCGTCTGGCAGGGGCGGGGGAACCACTTCTGGTCTTTGATAGAAGGCCTTGGGGTTAAGTCGCAAAAGCTTCCTTGAAGCAGCGCGGCCGGATGACTCCCATCCGAATCCGACAGCTCACCTCGCAGGCATTGGGAGAGGCTACCTACGTGTCATCACGCACTACCCCTGCGCGCCACCGCGCTGAAACGGTTCGTACGAACCCCTTGAACACTCTTTCCAAGGCTGTTTCGTCCAACGCCGGTTCGGTTGGCCGTCAGGCCGTCGTCCTGGCAGCAGCCTCGGGCCTTGTCCTCACCGCCGGTCTTCCGGCTACCGCAGCTGACACGGACGTCTCCAAGTCTGAAGCTTCCAGCACCCAGCAGCTGGTAGTGACCGCGGTCGTCACCGCAGAGCCAACCGCCACCGTGGCCTTCGAGAGCCCGGTCGTTGCCACCAAGGAAGCCCCCAAGGTTGTCCAGCGTGCATCGCAGGTTACCCAGCGCACCGCCGGTTCGCAGGATGCCGCAGCAGCGGTCACCGCTAAGTCCTCCGAAGCTACGGACGGCGCGGCAAGCGCAGCTGCCTCGGGCCTTGCCGCTATCGCCTACACCGGCATCGGCCACCCCTACGTGTGGGGCGGCACCACGCCCAACGGCTGGGACTGCTCCGGCTTCACCCAGTGGGTCTACGCACAGGCTGGCATCAGCATTCCCCGCGTCAACGCCTGGACGGCCATGAAGCCCACCAGCACTCCGGCCCCCGGCGACCTCGTCATGCAGAATGGCGGAGCCCACGTCGGCATCTACGTCGGCAACGGCATGATGATCAGCGCACTGAACCCGAGCCAGGGCACCCTCCTGCACTCGGCAGCCTCCACGGGCACCTCTTCCTTCTTCACCCTTCGCTAGAAAACATCCGGTTCGGGGCCGGCCAGCATACCCCCCAAGTGCTGGCTGCCCATTACCCGCGTGTAACCCCACTGCGCGCGGATACGAAAAGAGAAAATCATGACCAGTGCAAACAAGGTTGCACGGCATCGCGCTGCGGCCCCCAAGACCAGCTCGCTTGCCATTATTGCCAAGGCCGTCGGTGGCAACGCCGGTACCGTAGGCCGCCAGGCGGCCGTTATCGCAGCGGCTTCCGGTCTGGTCCTGACCAGCGGTGTCGCAGCGAACGCCGCCGAGACCAACGTTGACCGCGAATCCACGGCGACCTCCGCCCTTGACGTCCAGGCAGTGGTCCAGTCCACCATCGCCGCGGACTCCACGGTGGCCATCTCCTACGAACGTCCCGTCGTCACCACGGTGGAAGCTCCGGCTCCCGTGGAGAAGAAGGCCCCTGCCAAGGCTGAAGCCAAGGCAACAGAGAGCGGCACCACGGCTGCTCCCGCCGGCAACGCGACGCTTGCCGTCAACAGCTCGGCTACGGCCGCCAAGGCTCCGGCAGCTTCCAGCGGCCTCGGTGCAGCTATTGCCGCCGCAGCGTACGCCCAGCTCGGCGTAACCCAGGACTGCACCATGCTGGTGACCAACTCCCTGGCAGCCGTGGGCATCCACTTCCATGACTGGCCGGCCGGCTACCTCTCCCTGGGCCGTACCGTCAGTGCAGCAGAAGCACAGCCCGGTGACCTCGCATACTACGCCAACGGCGGATTGGCTGGACAGGCCCACATCGCTGTTTACGTCGGCAACGGCATGGCAGTCCACGGTGGATGGAACGGTTCCACCACGGCACTGTTCAGCGTCAACGTCGGCTCCGGGCCGGTTTTCATCCGCGTCAACGGCTGATCTACGCACTTCCCGAAACACCCCGCAGGCTGAGGCCGGCGGGGTGTTCCGCTTTAACCACGCATGAACTTTTGCCGACACCACACGGGAAACGACAGAAAGATTCGTTGATACGGCATATAAGTGCTTACCCTTATCTTGTCGATCCACAGCCCGTACATGCAGAGGGCAGCCGGCCCTCGTGCCCCTGACGGGTGCGGCCGTGAAGAGGTACGTGCATGCGCACACTCGTTCTGAATGCTGGATATGAACCGCTGGCGGTAATAACATTCCGCCGGGCGCTGGTCCTTGTGCTGACTGGGAAAGCGAGCGTAGTGGCCGAAGGCGACGAGCCTGTCGTCGGGCCACAGGAGATTCTCGGACGACCATCCGTGATCCTCCTCAACCGCTACATCCGCCCCAAGTACAACAAGATCACCGCCGTGAGCCGCCGTGGCGTGCTTCGCCGCGATGGCCACCGCTGCGCCTACTGCGGGAAAACAGCGCACACCATAGACCACGTCCACCCCAAATCCAGGGGTGGCGCGGATTCCTGGGAAAACCTGGTTGCGGCGTGCTTGAAATGCAATAACGCCAAGAGCGACCACACGCTGGCTGAGATGGGTTGGAAACTCCGTTTCAAGCCCGGCGTGCCCCAGGGAACCATGTGGCAGATCAAGGAACTCGAGAAACCTGCGCCGGACTGGGACCCGTTCCTGTTGCCGGAATCCGCTGCCTGATCGATTTCTGCCGGACTCCGCCCGCCCCGGGTAATCTGGGCGGATGGAGTTCAACGCCGTCGTCCTGGCGGGTGGCAGGGCCACCCGCCTCGGTGGCGTGCCCAAGCCGTCTTTGACGTACGACGGCGCCACCCTCCTTTCGCATGCCCTGCAGGCGTCGAGCGGTGCAGCAGCGGTGGTTGTGGTGGGCCCCTACGGTCCAGGCAATGTTCCAGCGTCACAAGAAGGCTTCCTCCGTGCGCGGGAGGAGCCGCCATTCGCAGGGCCTGCTGCTGCGATAGCCGCTGGGCTGGCCGCGCTAAGGGATCGGGTCTTGCCGTGCCCGTGGACGTTGGTGCTGGCTTGCGACATGCCACACGCTGCTCGCGGAGTCGGTGCCCTTTGGGCGGCGCTCAAAATGCATCCGGAGGTGGATGGTGCCATGGCGGTGTCTGTTGACGGCCGTAAGCAGCCCTTGCTGGGGGTGTACAGCACCGCGGCCTTGGAACGGAAAGTGGCGGAAGCTTCGAGCGGGTCCGGGTTAACGGACTCTTCTGTGTTCCGGCTGCTTGCTAGGCTGAACCTGCTGGATGTCGACGTCCCCGCCGGGGCCACGGATGATGTGGATACGTGGGAGGACGCCACGGCATTGGGCATTGACTACGACTTGGAGGCGGACGTGAAGAGCCAGGAAGAGACGCTCGAGGAATGGTGCCGCACACTGCTGCAGGCGTTCGAGCTGGAAGGCGTCGAAGTGGACGTCAATGAGGTCCTCGCAGTCGCCGGAGTAGCCGCGCATTCAGTCGTGCGGCCCGCTGCTCCCTTGACCACCTTCATAGCCGGGTACGCGGCCGGAATGGCCCGGGGGATTGGCCAGGCAAGCGACGATGCCTCCATGAACGCGGCATTGGACCTGGCCCGCAAGGTAGCCAAGGAATACGCGGAGACCGGGACTGACGCCGAATGACGGAGGCCCCCAGGGAGGGCCATCACGCGGCACACACGTGGCAGGAGGCTCGCAGCCGGGCATTCGAGGTTGCTGCACCCATCCCGCCCGGTCCGGTCCCGATCAGTTCCGCAATCGGCCGCACGTTGGCCTCGGACGTCCTGGCCGTCCAGGACATGCCCCATTACGCGTCGTCGGCCATGGACGGCTGGGCCGTCAACGGCAGCGGTCCGTGGATTCTTAGCGAGCCAGGGCAGCGGCTGGCACCGCACCAGGCGAGCCCCATTGTTACTGGTGGCCTGATACCGCCCGGCGCCAAAGCCGTGCTGCGCAGCGAGAGCGGCGATATCACCACGGACGACGACGGGCTGCCGATACTTGCGCTCGGCGGCAGGGCGAAGCCGGGGGAGCCACGGAACGGCCAACATATCCGCAGGGCCGGCGAAGAGGCCACGGAGGGGGAGGTCCTGCTCAAGGCCGGGACGGTGCTGAATCCGGCGCACATAGCGTTGGCGGCCCTTGCCGGACTGGACCACCTGAATGTCCTGGGCAAACCCCTGGTCCGGTTCCTCCTGACGGGTTCAGAGGTAGTTGTCCACGGCGTTCCAGGGCCGGGGCAGGTCCGGGACACCTTTGGTCCGCAACTGGGGTCCGTAGTGGAACTTTTGGGCGGCATCGCGGGCGAGCGCCTCAGGGTGGGCGACAGCTACGAGGAATGGTTGGCCGCCTTCCAGGACACGGATTTCCAGGATACGGAGCCGCTGCCTGGCGGACCTGACGTGGAAGCCGAGCCGCCAGCCGACGTCGTTATTACCACTGGTGGCACCGGGCGTTCGGGGACCGACCACTTCCGGAAGGCGGTGGCCGAGCTTGGTGGTGAGCTGCTGATTGATGGCATCGCCATGCGTCCGGGCCATCCGGCGGTGTTGGCCGAACTGCCGGACGGGCGCTTCGTGCTGGGACTGCCCGGAAACCCGCTCGCGGCGATGATGGCCTTGTTTACGGTGGGCGGGCCCCTCCTGGCGGCCCTGGGACACGGCAAACTCGAAGACGTAGCCGAGGTGCCCTGCGGCGCAATGATTGACGCGGATCCCGGCCGGACCCGCTTGATGCCCTTCAGGCTGATGTACGGCCTGGCGTCGCCAGCCCAGCATGCGGGTCCTGGGATGATGCGCGGGCTCGCAGCTGCGGATGGGGTCATGGTGGTCCCGCCGCACGGCGTACAGATGGGGGAATTGGTCCCCGCGTTCGCGCTGCCCTGGGGCAAGCCGCTGCCCGCACCCAAGCCGGCGGATGACAAGCCCCGCAAGGCACCGGCCAGGCCAGCGAAGAAGGCCCCTGCCGGTCCGGTGGACTGGAGTGCGCTGGACGCTTGAACGGCGCATGCACTGTAGACCGGGTGTCCGGCCAAGATGCAATGATGGACTCATGAACAGGCACGCTCCCGAACAGGACATCAACGAAGATGACCTGCAGATCCACCCGCCCAAACGAGCCGCAGCCGGCGTCAAGGCCGTCACAGTGGCCCTTGAACGTGGCTATTCCCAAGCGGGGGTCACCCGCACGGTCCGCTCCATGCTGCGGGTCAACCAGCATGGCGGTTTCGATTGCCCGGGATGTGCGTGGCCGGAATCCATTACCGGAAGGCGAAGCCCGGCAGAGTTTTGCGAGAACGGCGCCAAGGCGATCGCCGAGGAAAGCACCACCAGGACAGTGGGCGCGCCTTTCTGGGCCGAGCACTCCATCAAGGAACTCGAAGGCAAGACCGAGTACTGGCTGGGGAGCCAGGGCCGGATTTCCGAGCCTGTGGTGATCAAGCCCGGTGACACCCACTATTCGCCCATCAGCTGGACAGATGCTTTCGCCCTCATTGGGGAACACATTAACGCCACCACGCCGGACAAGTGCGTGTTCTATACCTCTGGCCGCACCGCCAACGAGACCGCATTCATGTACCAGTTGTTCGCCCGCAGCCTTGGCACCAACAACCTCCCGGACTGTTCGAACATGTGCCATGAATCCTCCGGCAGCGCGCTGAACCCCACCATTGGAATCGGCAAGGGCACGGTGTCCCTGGAGGACATCCACCATGCGGAGCTGGTGCTGGTGGTTGGCCAGAACCCCGGAACGAACCACCCCCGGATGCTGTCAGCGCTGCGGGACTGCAAGAACAACGGCGGAAAGATCGTTGCCGTCAACCCGCTTCCCGAAGCGGGACTGTTGAACTTCAAGGACCCGCAGTCCCTCAACGGAGTGATCGGTGGCGGCACCACCATCGCCGACGAGTTCCTGCAGATCAAGGTGGGCGGAGACCTCGCACTGTTCCAGGCGCTGGGCCACCTGCTCCTGGAGGAGGAGAAGCTCAACCCGGGGAACGTCGTCGACCATTCCTTCATTACGCAGCAGACCGAAGGCTTCGCTGCCTACGCGGAGGCCCGGTCCGTGGTGGACTGGGATGAGACGGAGCGCGCCACGGGCCTGACCCGCGCGGAGATCACCAAGGCTGCGAAAATGATGGCTGCCTCCAAGGCGACCATCATTTGCTGGGCGCTGGGCCTGACCCAGCAGCCCCACTCGGTGGATACCTTGCGTGAAATCATCAACCTCCTGCTGCTCCAGGGCAACTTCGGCAAGCGGGGCGCCGGAGCCTGCCCGGTCCGCGGCCACTCGAACGTGCAGGGTGACCGCACCATGGGCATCTGGGAGAAGCCCAAGGAGTCGTTCCTTGCGGCCCTGGACGAGGAGTTCGGCTTCCGGATGCCGCGCGACCACGGCTACGATTCGGTGGAAACCCAGCACGCCCTGGAGAAGGGTGAAGTGGATGTCTTCGTGTCCATGGGCGGCAACTTCGCCGCGGCCGGTTCGGACACGGCGGCACTGGAAGAAGGCCTGAAACGTGCCGGGCTGACGGTCCACATTTCCACCAAGCCCAACCGCGCACACGTGGTCCACGGCAAGACGTCCTTGATCCTGCCCACCCTGGGCCGTACCGACACCGACGACAAACACCCCAAGGGTAAGCAGTTCCTCTCCGTGGAGGACTCCATGTCGGTCATCCACAAAACGCAGGGACGGCTGGAACCGGTCTCGGAGCACCTGCTCAGTGAACCGGTGATCGTAGCCCGCATGGCTCAGGCAACCCTTGGCGATGACCATGGCGTGGACTGGCGGGCCATGGCGGATGACTACGACGTGATCCGGGACCACATCTCGCGTGTCATTCCTGGATTTGAAGACTTCAATGCCCGCGTGCGTACCAAGAATGGTTTCGTGCTGCCCAACCCGCCACGCGATACCCGTACCTTTGCCACCGACATCGGCAAGGGGCGCTTCAGCGTTCGTCCACTGGAGTATTTGGAAGCCCCCGCGGGCCATCTGATCCTGCAGACCGTGCGAAGCCATGACCAATACAACACCACGTTCTATGGGCTCGATGACCGTTACCGTGGAGTTTCGGAGGGCCGTCGCGTGATACTCGTCCATTCCGCTGACCTGGTGGAGCTTGGCTTCCAGGACCGAGACCTGGTGGACGTCATCTCCACCTATGCCGGCTCGGAAAGGCGGGCCAACAAATTCCGGCTCGTTGAATACCCCACAGCCAAGGGCTGCGCTGCCGCCTATTTCCCGGAAGCCAACGCACTGGTACATCGCGAGTTGGTGGCCAGGGAATCCAACACCCCGGGCTACAAAGCGATGACGGTGCGCTTCGTCCGGCACGAAAGCGAGGTGGCCTGACATGGGACGCGTAACCCAGCGACGCAAGGTGCATAAGTTCGTCCTGGACGGCTCTCCCCAGGCGCTGGAGCACCCAGTCCGGTTCAAGGAAGATGTCCTTGCCGTGGAGGAGCCCCTTGAGATCCGTCTCGGCGACATGTCCTTCTCGGTGACCATGCGTACGCCGGGAGACGACTTCGACCTCGTCGCAGGATTCCTGGTCTCCGAGGGCATCATCTGGGAGCCTTCGCAGTTGATCTCCGAGCGGTTCTGCTCGGGGGAGGACGAGAACGGCGTGCAGACCTTCAACGTCGTTGACGCCCAGTTGCGCCCCGATGTGGAACGCCCGGACACCGGACGGAACGTGTACACCTCAAGCTCGTGCGGCATCTGTGGCACGGACTCCATCGAGGCGGTCCGCAAATCCTCGCACCACACGCCGCAGGAGGACGACGTCACCGTTCCGGTAGGCGTCCTTGCCGCCCTCCCGGACCGTCTCCGCGAGGCGCAGGCCGTGTTCGAGAAGACAGGCGGCGTCCATGCCGCCGGACTGTTCAGGATTCACGACGACGGCACTTCAGAGCTGCTCTGCCTGCGGGAGGATGTGGGGCGCCACAACGCGGTGGACAAGGTGGTTGGCTGGGCTTTGCGCGCCGGCATGCTCCCGTTGCGGGGGACAGTCCTGCAGGTTTCCGGCAGGGCGTCCTTCGAGCTCGTCCAGAAGGCTGCGATGGCGGGCATACCTGTGCTGGCCGCAGTCAGTGCTCCATCCAGCCTCGCAGTGGAGTTGGCCGTGGAATCGGGCATCACGTTGGCGGGGTTCAGCCGGGGTTCCAGCCTCAACGTGTACGCGGGACGGGACAGGATTACGGGAGAGACGGGTTCGTAGGGCCACCCTGGCAATTCGCCGGTCACTTGGCTATTGAGCTGGAACAACGTAGATTTTATCCATCGAATGGAACCGTGGGTATCAGGAACAGGCGTTGAAAAACGGCCTGTGGGGAACCTGCCATCACGCCGTGTCCTTAAAGCCGACGCCCAAAGGGGAATTAATTGCACGACGACCGCCGGATCACTGAACAGCGTCTCGATCGATTTGTTCGGGAACGCATTCTTCCGGCCATCTATGGCAGGGCCATACCGTTGGAGCTCAGCAGCTGGGATGCTCCCGGTGAGCCGGTGCCCGCCGCCGAGGCCATGCGCCAGCTTTTCACCCCGCAGGAGCAGGGCGCCGCATGGGGCAAGGCCTGGAGCACCAAATGGTTGCGCTTGCAAGGCGAGGTGCCCCAGGACTGGGGAATGGCGGATTCCACTGAGGTGGAGATCATCGTGGACCTTGGTTTCAACAGCGATGTCCCCGGATTCCAATGCGAAGGTACCGCCTGGCGTGCGGACGGCAGCATCATCAAAGCCATCTCGCCCAGGAACTACCACGTACCCCTGAAACTTCTCGGCGGCGGACACTCAGTGGACTTCTATGTGGAGGCAGCGGCCAACCCGGACGTAGCGCAGGGTTGGTCCTTCGCGCCCACTCCGCTGGGAGACAAAGCGACGTCCGGTGATGAACCCCGTTACCGTCTGGGTCGTATCGCCATGGCGGAGCTGAACGAAACTGTGTGGGAACTCAACCAGGACATCTGGACGCTCAGCGGCCTGATGCATGAGCTGCCCACCGAATTGCCCAGGCGCAACGAGATCCTGCGCGCCCTGGAACGCATGCTGGACATCATGGACCCGGACGACGTCGCCGGTACCGCCGCCGCTGGCCGTGAAGCCCTCCGGGAAGTCCTCAGCAGGCCGGCGTATGCGTCAGCTCATCAACTCCTGGCCACAGGCCATGCCCACATCGACTCGGCCTGGCTGTGGCCGGTCCGCGAGACCATCCGCAAATGTGCCCGCACATTCTCGAACGTGGTGGCCCTCATGGACGAAGACCCGGACTTCGTCTTCTCCTGTTCCTCCGCCCAGCAGATGGCATGGATGAAGGAGTACTTCCCAGAGCTCTTTGTCCGGATCAGGGAGAAAGTCAAAGCCGGACAGTTCGTTCCCGTGGGCGGGATGTGGGTGGAGTCCGACACAAACATGCCCGGTGGCGAGGCCATGGCACGCCAGTTCGTGGAGGGCAAGAGCTTCTTCCTCAAAGAGTTCGACGTGGAGTGCGAGGAAGCATGGCTGCCCGATTCCTTTGGCTACTCCGGGGCGATCCCACAAATCGTCAAGGCAGCCGGTTCGCGCTGGTTCCTCACGCAAAAGATTTCCTGGAACAAGGTTAACCAGATGCCGCACCACACGTTTTCGTGGGAAGGGATCGACGGGACCAGGCTGTTCACGCACTTCCCTCCCGTTGACACCTACAACGCCGAGCTGCACGGCCGGGAGTTGGCCCACGCTGAACGAAACTACCGCGACCACGCCCGTGGCACCATGTCGCTGGTGCCCTTCGGCTACGGCGACGGCGGTGGCGGGCCCACGCGCGAAATGGTCGCCGCCGCCCACCGCACCGCAGACCTTGAGGGATCGCCAAAGGTGCGAATGGGCACGGCCCGGGATTTCTTCACCAAAGCCGAGGCCGAGTACGCGAACCTTCCGGTGTGGGTGGGGGAGATGTACCTGGAAATGCACCGTGGAACGTACACGAGCCAAGCCAAGACAAAACGCGGAAACCGCCGCAGCGAGCACCTTCTCCGCGAAGCAGAGCTTTGGTGTTCCACGGCCGCCGTCCGCCTCGGTGCGGATTATGCGTACCCCTACGAAGAACTGAAGCGGCTCTGGCGGTTGGTCCTGCTGCAGCAATTCCACGACATCCTGCCGGGCAGCTCCATCGCATGGGTCCATCAGGACGCGGAGCGTAATTACGAGGCCATTGCGCGCGACCTTGAAGGGATCATCAGTGCCGCTGCGCAGGCCCTGGTGGGACCAGGCGACACTGAGTACCTGCTCAACGCTGCCCCGCACGTGCGCGCCGGCGTGCCCGCGTTGGGTGTCGGCGAAGCACGCATCTCGGATCCGACCGTGCGGGCGGAGGGCGACGTCCAGGGTTTCGTGCTCGACAACGGCGTCATCCGCGCAGTCCTGAGCCCTGACGGCCTGCTGACGTCGCTGGTGGACCATGCCAGTGGCCGTGAGGCCATCGCTCCGGGCCAGGTGGGCAACCTGCTGGAGCTGTTCCGCGACACCCCGAACGAGTGGGATGCCTGGGACATCGAGGAGTTCTACCGTCGGAACGTCACCCCGCTGACCCGGGCGGACAGCGCCGACCTCGAGCGCACCGCAGCGGGCGCCGTCGTGGTTGTCAAACGCAAGGTGGGCGCCTCCACCATCACGCAGCGCATCACGCTCGACGCCGGCTCGAAGTCACTGGGCATCGCCACCACGGTGGACTGGCAAGAGCGCGAAAAGATGCTGAAGATCGCCTTCCCGCTGGACGTCCGTGCTGACCGCTCTGCGTCCGAGACGCAGTTTGGTCACGTTTTCCGGCCCACCCACACCAACACGTCCTGGGAAGTCGCCAAGTTCGAAATCTGCGCCCACCGCTGGATTCACGTCGCCGAACCCGGATACGGGGTGGCGGTCAGCAACTCCTCCAGCTATGGCCATGACGTCACCAGGGCGGTCCGTGAGGACGGCGGAACGACGACGACGGTGCGCACCTCGCTGCTGCGCTCCGCCCGCTTCCCGGACCCGGAAGCGGACCGGGGCGAACACACCCTTGAACTGTCCGTCAGGCCCGGTGCAGGGATAGCTGACGCCGTGGAGGAGGGTTACCGCACCAACCTGGCGCCGCGGTACATCACAGGAGGGCACGCCGTGGAGCCGCTGGTCTCAGTGACCAATCCGGCGATTGTGGTGGAGGCCGTCAAGCTGGCTGAGGACGGATCGGGCGATGTGGTGGTCCGGCTCTACGAATCCCTGGGGGAGAGGTCATCTGCCGTCGTGAAGCCGGGCTTTGACGCCACGGCTATCCACGCCACCGATTTGCTGGAGCGCGGCACAGACGCCCCTGGCGTGACGGTACATGACGACTCCACTGTCAGTCTGGTGCTGCGCCCGTTCCAGCTGGTCACGCTTCGTTTTTCCAGGTAGACAGCGGTTTGAGGGTCCTGTGCCGAAGCGCAGGACCCTCAAACCGGGTGCTACTTGGCGGTCAACTCGACGTCGATGGTGTCTTTGAGGATCTGTTCCCGGGTGGGAATTACTGAGTCGAAGTGCTTGATGTCGGCTGAGATCTCTTTGGCAAAGACGTTCTCCACCGTGGAGGGCATGTCCTTCACGCCGGCCAGGTAGCGCTTGGCTGCGAAGTCGAATTCGGATCGGTTCGCACGTATCCGGGCGTTGACGGCCTTGGCGTCGTCGGCAATTTTCTGCACTTCCGCCTCCGGGGCGTTGCGGGCCTCAGCGTCAGCTGCCCTTTTGACGAGGTCGTCCTTGAGCCGGACAAACTCGGTGTAGTTCTCTTCGCCCTTGGCCGTAACCTCGGCGCGTTCCTGCAGCTCAGCGACCTTGTTGTCGAAGGTCCGGGCGAACTCCACGTAGGCGTTGTTCTTTGACTGCAACAGATCGCTAGCCGCCTTCCGGCAAGGCTCCGCAGCCTGGGCAAGCAGGGTTTGGCGTTCCCGCAGGGTGGATGCTTTCGAGCCGACGAACAGGCCGTTGCATCGGGCCGCCTCGTCATCGCGGAAGAGGCCCTCAAACTGCGGGTAGGACTCCACCAGGCCGTCCATGTAGTCAAAGTAGTCCTCGTGGGATTCGATCAGCTGCTGAACAGCCACGTCGACGGGGGTGTCGGCGGAGTCATGCCCCGACTTCAGCTCCTGCAGCGCAGAGCGGGCGGAGTTCGATGCCTGCTGGAATTCGTCCTTTTCCTTTTGGCTGTCCTTCATGGCCTGGTCCCGCGAGGCAGGGGCGTTCCGGGCCTTCTTGTAGGCGGCCAGGTATGCATTGGCTGCCGGTTGGACCTTGCCCCTGGCATCACCCAGTGCGTTGAGGTGGTCTCCCTTCAGCGCGGAGAGGCTTTCGGTCTTTTGCTGTCCGGTGAAGTTGTTGACGGCAACAAGGGCACCGATGGCCATCACCAGTACGGCAAGGACTATGCCGGTCACCAGGATGACGGGGCGACGGCGTGAGCGGGCGGGTTCGGGGGCGACCCCCGGGTTCTCGTATGTCATGGCCTATTTCCCCTCCTGGCCGGCGGCCTCGAACTGTTCCAGCCGGGATTTGAGGGCACGTTCGAGCTCGGCGTTGGCGGCATTCGCGTCGTCGACGATCTTGGTTGAGCTGGCCTTCACGGCGTCCTCATACGTGGTGCGGACCTTGTTCAGGGCATCATTGATGTCGAGCAAGGCCACACCCGCGGTGGTGCTTTTGGCAAGGCGTCCGAGGTCATCCGTGGCGTCCAGGACTTCCTGCTGCTTGTCGCGTTGTCCTTTGACGATGCCTTCGATTCCCTGCAGGAGTTGAACCGTGTCCGCATCTGCCTTGTCTTTTGCGCCCGCCAGGGCCTGCAGGCAGGAATCGGCCGTCTTGACGTAGTCCTGCGCATAGTCCCCGCTGCTGACGTTCAGGTCCCTGTGGAGCGGGGCGCACGGTCCACCCACAGAACGGGTGATGCTGGCCGTATTGATGAGCCGCTGGTCGCTGTAGGCGATCACGGCCCCGTACTGGTCCTTGAACCGCCGGAACGGCTCGGCGATCCCTGCCTCCTGTGCCACAGGGGAAGCGGCCATGGCTTCGAGCCTGCCGGTGTTGGCGGCCGACTCGCGTCTGATCAGATCGCTTTCCCGGTTGAACACCTGCTCTTTTTCCTGCTCGCCCTCTTCCTCGGCGACCACGTTGGTGTACGGTGCCGTGAACTCCTCAAGCAGGGGGTTGTAAAGGTTCATGGAGCGATCCACGATGCCCCGTTGCTTATCCAGCCGTTCCACGTCCGCACGCTGCACCCCGGCTGGCCGGAGAAAGGCGAACCAGGCGCCGAAACCCCCGGCCGCCAACGCCAGGACCACCACGACCACAATGATGCTTGTCCGCCGGGATTTGCCTCGCCCGGAGTCCTTGTTTGTCACTTCCAAAGTCTGATCCCCCATATTTTTGAAAAGGCTAAACGTCGTGTTGGAGCCGCTTCACGAAGAGCTTGGTGCGTTCCTGCCGGGGCGCGCGCAGCACCTCGGCAGCTGGGCCCCGTTCCACCACAACGCCACCGTCCATGAAGATCACCTCGTCGGCGACGTGCTGGGCGAAGGCGAGTTCGTGCGTCACGATGACCATGGTCCAGCCCTCTTCGGCGAGTTCCTTGATGACGCCCAGGACGTCACCCACCAGCTCGGGGTCCAGGGCGGACGTTGGCTCGTCGAACAGGAGGAGCTGCGGCTTGAGGGCGAGGGCCCGTACGATGCCAACGCGCTGCTGCTGGCCGCCGGAAAGCTCGAAGGGATAGGCGTCGCGCTTGTCCGCAAGTCCGACGCGTTCCAGGAGGCGCTCGGCCTCAGCGATGGCCTCGGCCTTGGGCCGCTTCTGTACCTGGACGGGCCCCTCGATGATGTTCTTCAGCACGGTCATGTGCGGGAACAGGTTGTAGTGCTGGAAGACCATGGCGCTGCGGTCGCGGAGAGCGGCCACTTCCTTCTTGCCCACTTTGGCCCCGAAATCGATGGCAAGCTCACCGGAGGCATCACCCTGGCCGAAGGTGACGGTGCCGGCGTCGGGAATTTCCAACCCGTTGAGCGAACGCAGGACCGTGGTTTTACCCGAGCCCGAAGGCCCGATCAGGGCCACCACCTGGCCTCGGCGGATATCGATGTCGATGTCACGCAGTACCTGGTTGCTGCCAAAGGCCTTGGCGAGGTTCCTCGCCTCCAGTACCGGGGCGGCCTGCGGTTCCGGGGTGTTAGTGGGCGACATAGCGGTCCAATCTCCTCTCAACGGCGGACTGCGCGGTGGAGAGGACCAGGCAGATGACCCAGTAGACCAGGGCTGCCTGCAGATACAGGGCCATGAACTCCTGGCTGAAAGCAGCAATCTGCTGGGCATTGCGGAACAGTTCGGTGACCAGGATCAACGATGCGAGGGATGTGTCCTTGACCAGGGAGATGAAGGTGTTGGACAACGGTGGGACGGATACCCTGGCAGCTTGGGGAAGGATGATGCGCAGCAGCGCCTGCGGACGTGACATGCCAATGGTGTGGCCGGCCTCCCACTGGCCTTTGGGCACTGAGAGGATGGCCGCACGGATGATTTCGGCAGCATAGCCGCCCACGTTCAGGGAGAAGGCGATGATCGCGCTGGGCCACGGATCCAGCTTGACGCCGATGCTGGGCAGGCCGTAGAAGATCACGAAAAGCTGAACCAGCAGGGGAGTACCGCGAATGACGGAAACGTAGAAGCGACCGATCCCCGAGAGGATCACGTTGGGGCTCAGCCGAAGCAGGGCCACCAGCAGGGCCAGCACCAGGCCAAAAGCGAAGGACGCCAGCGTCAGGGGGATGGTCCCCGTCACGGCCCCTGTAATCAGGGGACCGAAGGAACTCCAGATGAGGTCCCAGTTCATCTATTTGGTGACGTCCGCGCCGAAGTACTTGGTGGAGATCTTCGCCAGCGTTCCGTCGGTCTGGAGATCGGCGAGGGCCTTATTCACGGCTGTGCTGAGTTCAGTCGATCCCTTGCGGAAAACGAAGGCACTCTCGGTCTTGTCCGGCGCCTCAGCTGCGACCTTCAAACCAGAGTCGGGGGTGGTCTTCGCATAATCGAGGTAGGTGAGCTTGTCGTTCACAGTGGCATCCACGCGTCCCTGCTGCACGAGCGTGGCCGACTGGGCCCACCCCTCAACAGCCTGGACGTTCGCGCCGGCTTCGACGGCCATCTTGTAGAAGTTGCTCGTCAGCGACTGGGCGGTGGTTTTGCCCTTGAGGTCGGCGAAGCTGTTGATGCTGGTGTTATCGGACTTGGTGACCACCACGCCGGTGGACACGGTGTACGGCGTAGAGAACTCGTACTTGGCCTTGCGTTCGTCATTGATGGAGATCTGGTTGGCGATGGTATCGAAGCGCTTGGCTTCCAGGCCCGCGAAGATGCCATCGAACTGGGTTTCCTGGAACGTTGCCTTCACGCCAAGCTTGTCGGCCACTGCCCGTGCGATCTCGACGTCGAACCCTGTCAGGTCCCCGGCGCCCTCGGCATGGAAAGTGAACGGGCGGTAGGTGCCTTCGGTGGCGATAACGAGCTCGCCTTTGGACTTCACGTCCGAGAGGGAGGTGTCTCCGCCGGACTGGGCAGGAGTGGACCCGCCACCGCAGGCGGAAAGTGCGAGGGCGACCGAGGCCAGGGTGGCAGCGAGGACTGTGCGGCGGGTGCGAAGGCTGTTCATGGTGCCATCTTAGCCATCACGCGGGGCCCGGCTTGGGGATCCCCGGTGGGGGCGGTGATTTGGCCGTTAAAAAGGCTGAGTGGGGGCGGTCCCCAACAGCCCGCCACCACTCATCCCCCCAATTGTGATCCGGTGGGCGCCACATCCACCGGAAACCCGTTCTCTGATTCCGGTGTCAGGCTGCAGCCGCTTTCACACATTCATGATTGTGCCACGATCTAATGCTTTTGTGAAAGTCTTACGCCAAGAGTCGTTGTTTTCGACGGGCGTAAGCCTTCGAAAACCAGATCCCGGCCAGCCCAATGCACGTGGCCATGGCCGCCGAGTAGTTGATGAGCACCCGCAGCCAGGCCTCTGAAAAAGGAATCAGCGGGAAGAACTGGGAGAGCAGCAGCAGGCAGAGACCCAGGAGCAGGAACCCGGAAGCCACACGCAGCAGCACGGGAGCCGTGCTGGCCACTGTCCGCCAGATCGCCGGCACCAGGCAGGCCGCGACGAATCCCGGATACAGCCGGCCCATGGCCGCGTACCCATCCAGGGACGGGCCCCAGGTGAGGCCGCTCATGCCGGCCGAGGAACCCCGTGTGTCCGTGATCGCGAAGAAGTAGATGGTCAAGGCGCCCACCAGCACCGCCGCGGTGATACCGATGGGTCCGCGGATTGCGCGCACGGCTGATGCTGATCCGAACGCCATGGCGATCTTGATGCCCATGAAGTAGAACGTCGCATACAAGAGGAAGCGCAGCACCAGGTTGCCGATGTTCATCCCGCCAAGCCAGCCGTCAATGACCAGGTACGGCGCTTCGATGCTGATGAAAATGCTCAGCGTGATCAACGAGAAGATGTAGAACACATCCCTGTTCTCGCCGCGCAACGCGCTGGGGATTCGTGCGAGGGTAGTCGCGAGGCAAACAACCAGCGTGACCCAGGGCAGGACAGCCGTCATCCGAGGTTCTCCCAAATTCTTTCAGTACGTTCGTGGTCTTGTTCTTGGCGGCGCAGAGTTTTACCGAGCGCCAGGAGCCGTTCGCCGGCCAGGGTCACCAGTGAACTCTGGGACATGGCGTCCAAGGCTCTCCTGCGGGCATCCGGTGGCCACCCGGCCTCCGCCTCGGTGATGAGTCCGCCGGCCACGAGCCCTCCAGCGGGCCCCACCCCGGCGGCACGCGAGGTTGCCACAGCGAGTTCGGGCGGAAGCCTGTTGGCTGTCAGATGGGCCGAAAAGTTCTGCGGAGCGATCCCGGTGGCGAGACTGACGCGGTGCCGCAACTCGCCGTCGTCGATCGCGTCCACCCAGTTCCGCACAGACGTGGGGTGCGGCGGCTCCGAAAGGTGCGGGGCAGGGGTGGAACCCGGCTCGCTACGGTCCACCACGGCCCGTAACAGATCGATGGTCGCCACCTGGCTCACAAGTTCGCAGGGCGTCGGCGGGACGGGGTCGCCACGAAGCTCTGAGTAGAGGTCGAAAGTGGAGAGCGCCTGCACGGGATTGATGTGGAAGCCGCGACTGATGCTGACCAGGGTGGATTCTGCCACCTTGCCGCGAACCAGCTGCTGGGCAAGGGTTGTCCTCTTGATGCCGGCGATCCTGCAGACGTCTGCAGTGCTGGCATCGGGCGCAACGCCGTGAAGCCAGCGCTGGAACGCCTTGGACTGTAAGGGCATGTGGAACTTTCAGGAACGTATCGCAGGGGCAGCCCGGTTTCGCCCATCGGGAAACCGGAAGTGGGAGTACGAATCGATTTTACGCTGACGCCACATTGAATTATGCTTGATGATTGAACCCGTTGGTCCGTACACCCCCCAAGTCCGGACCAACGGGTTTTTCCATGCCTGCGGGAATCGCAGCCTGATTCCCTGCGTTTCCTTGCTGGAGGATAGACACAATGACTGCAACCTTGGTGGCCAAGGATCTTGCCGGTGGTCACGGCCACCGCACCCTTTTTTCGAAACTTTCCCTCACCGTAGCGCCCGGAGACGTCGTTGGCGTGGTGGGAGCGAACGGCGCGGGCAAATCGACGCTGCTGCGCATCCTGGCCGGCGTTGACCAACCGCAGGAGGGTACCGTCAGCCTTGCGCCGTCGGACGCTTTCGTGGGCTGGTTGCCGCAGGAACATGAACGCACGGAAGGCGAGACCATCGCCGCGTACATTGCCCGCAGGACAGGCTGCGCCAAGGCCACAACGGAGATGGAGTCCACCGCTGAAGCGCTCGGATCCGGTGCTCCAGGAGCCGACGACGCTTACTCCCTTGCGTTCGACCGTTGGATGGCGTCCGGGGCCGCAGACCTCGAAGACCGGATCCCGGCCGTCCTGGCCGACCTCGGCCTGGAACTGGGTACCGACGCGCTCATGACGGGGCTCTCCGGCGGACAGGCGGCGCGCGTGGCATTGGCCGCGCTGCTGCTCAGCCGCTTCGACGTGGTTTTGCTGGATGAACCTACCAATGACCTTGACCTGGACGGCCTGGCCCGGCTTGAGTCGTTCGTCCAAGGCCTGCGCGGCGGCGCGGTGCTGGTCTCCCACGACCGCGAATTCCTAGCCCGGTGCGTTACGGCTGTGGTGGAGCTGGACCTCGCCCAGAATTCCGTTGCCGTATACGACGGCGGCTACGAGGCCTTCCTCGAAGAACGCTCAATCGCCAAACGCCACGCCCGCGAACGCTACGAGGATTACGCAAACACCAAGGCAGACCTCGTTTCCCGTGCCCGCACGCAGCGTGAATGGAGCTCCCAGGGCGTCCGGAACGCCATGAAGAAGAACCCGGACAACGACAAGATCCGTCGTGCCGCCAGCACCGAATCCTCCGAGAAGCAGGCCCAGAAAGTCCGCCAAATGGAGTCCCGCATCGCCCGCCTCACCGAGGTGGAAGAGCCCCGCAAGGAGTGGCAGCTGCAGTTCAGCATCGGCCAGGCGCCCCGCTCAAGTGCCGTCGTCGCCACCCTGCGCAACGTCGTCGCGCGCCAAGGCGACTTCACGCTCGGGCCGGTGAGCCTCCAGCTCAACGGTGGTGAGCGCATCGGGATCACAGGTCCCAACGGTGCAGGCAAGTCCACACTGCTCAGGCTGCTGTTGGGGACGCAGGAACCGGACGACGGCGACGCTTCCATGGGTGCCTCGGTGGCTGTCGGCGAGATTGACCAGGCCCGCGGACTGCTCGACGGCGGCAGCAACCTTGGGGACGCGGTTGAAGCTGTGCTGGTGGACTGGAATGCTGCGGACGTCCGCACGCTCCTGGCCAAGTTCGGCCTGAAGGCTGACCACACTTCCCGGACAGTGGATTCGTTGTCACCGGGGGAGCGGACCCGTGCCGCGCTCGCATTGCTGCAGGCTCGCGGCGTGAACCTGCTGGTGCTGGACGAACCCACCAACCATCTGGACCTCCCCGCGATCGAGCAGCTTGAAGAGGCGCTGGAAAACTACGAAGGCGCCCTCTTGCTGGTCACCCACGACCGTCGCTTGCTGGAAAACGTACGGCTCGATTCGCGCTGGCACGTGGACAACGGCCACGTCCAGGAGCTCCATCACACCCCAAGCCAGGAGAAGTAACCATGAGCATGGACCGCGTGGCCTGGAGCTCGCTGTACAACATCACCACTGCCAAGTCCGGTTCCAAGCCGTTCTCGAAGGAAACGCTGAAGCGGGTGATGGCTTTTGCCGCCCCGCACAAGGGCAAGCTCATTGCCTTCGTCATCGCCTCGATCGTGGGAGCGTTCCTGGCTGTTGCCACCCCGGTGCTCGCCGGGCAGGTGGTTGATGCGATCATCGCGAACGCCGGTGTAGGAACGGTCATCTGGTTGGCTGTCCTGATCGCGATTGTGGCGGTGGGTGAAGCGGGTGTTGGCTTGCTGACCCGGTGGTTGTCCTCGATCATTGGCGAGGGCGTCATCGTGGATCTGCGCACCCGGGTCTTCGACCACGTTCAGCGCATGCCCATTGCATTCTTTACCCGCACCCGGACGGGTGCGTTGGTGAGCCGTTTGAACAACGACGTCATCGGGGCCCAGTCTGCGTTCGCCGGCACCCTGTCCGGCGTGGTCAGCAACGTGGTGGCGTTGGCCCTGACCCTGGCTGTCATGCTCAACACGTCCTGGTTGGTGACGGTGCTGGCCATGGTGCTGCTGCCAATCTTCCTCATTCCTGCACGCCGGATGGGTTCGAAGCTGGCGGATCTCCGCCGTGAAGCTGCCGCAAACAACGCCGCCATGGGCACCCAGATGACGGAGAGGTTCTCCGCGCCAGGTGCCACCTTGGTGAAGCTGTTCGGCCGGCCGGATGAAGAATCGCGGGAATTCGCAGCCCGTGCCGGACGCGTCCGGGACATCGGTATCCGCACCGCCATGCTGCAGTTCACCTTCGTTACCGCGCTGACGCTGGTCTCGGCGTTGGCCCTGGCACTTGTTTATGGATTGGGCGGTTGGCTGGCCATCGGTGGCCAACTGGCTCCGGGCGATGTGGTGGTCCTCGCGCTCCTGCTGACCCGCCTCTACGCTCCGTTGACTGCCCTGTCCAACGCACGCGTTGAGATCATGAGCGCCTTGGTCAGCTTTGAGCGCGTTTTTGAAATCCTGGACCTCAAGCCCCTCATCACCGAGAAGCCGGACGCGGTATCCGTGCCCGCGGGTCCGGTGGCGGTGGAATTCGACAACGTCCGATTCTCCTACCCCTCAGCGGACAAAGTTTCCCTGGCCTCCCTCGAGGAGGTGTCCACGTTGGACACCCGCGGCGGCGAGGAAGTCCTGCACGGCGTCAGTTTCCGGGTGGAGCCCGGCCAGACCGTGGCCTTGGTTGGCTCCTCCGGGGCGGGCAAGTCCACGGTGGCGCAGTTGCTGTCCCGCTTGTACGACGTCGATTCCGGAGCCGTGCGGTTGGGCGGCCAGGCTCCCGGGGCAGGCGTGGACGTCCGCGATGTCCGCTTCGATTCACTGCGTGACACCCTGGGCATGGTCACCCAGGACGGCCACCTGTTCCACGAAACCATTGCATCCAACCTTCGCCTTGCCCGTCCCGACGCCACCGAGGACGACATGTGGGATGTGCTTAGGCGGGCCCGCCTGGAACCGATGATCCGATCACTGCCCGACGGCTTGGAAACAGTGGTAGGGGAGCGGGGCTACCGGCTCTCCGGCGGCGAACGGCAGCGGCTCACGATAGCCCGGCTCCTCATCAAGCAGCCGCGCGTCGTCATCCTCGATGAGGCAACGGCCGCGCTGGACTCCACCAACGAAGCCGCCGTCCAGGCGGCCTTGGGGGAGGCGCTCGAGGGGCGTACCGCCGTCATTATTGCGCACCGTTTGTCCACCATCCGGGCAGCCGACGCGATTCTGGTGGTGGAGGATGGCAGGATCGTGGAGCGTGGCACGCACACTGAACTGCTCGCTGCCGAGGGACGCTATGCCGAGCTCTACCAGACCCAGTTCGCGGAAGCCACGGCGGTGGCGCAGGAAGCAGTCCCGGAGCTCTGACCTACTTGAGTGCTGTGAGGGCGGGCAGCACATGGTCGGTCAGGAGCGGCGCAAGGTCCCCGGGCAGCGGCGCATGGAGGTCCAGCCAGCGGATCTCGGCGATCTCCGCCGAAGGGTGTGCCAGCCAGGTTCCGGGGGCCGTGAACACGGTGGCTTCAATGGTAGTTTCAGCCTCGTTGGCGGCCGTAGCCAGCCAGACACCCACGGGTTGGAGCTCCTCGGGCGGCACGTCGATCCCGACTTCCTCCAACAGCTCACGGGAAGCAGCCTGGGCCGCGGTTTCGCCGGCTTCGGGCTTGCCGCCGGGGTGCATGAACTTGTCCGTTCCGCGCTTCCGGACGGTCAGGAGGTGCCCGGCTTCGTTATAGACGCAGACGGCGCTGACAATGATCAGGTTCATTTTTGCCTCTTCAAATGCGATTCGAGCAGCAGATCCTTCGCAGGACCACGGACATCCCAGGCGAAACTGAACGAATCCGGCCCCTCGTAGGTGTAACTGACGCGGTAGTCGTCGGGATCGCACCAGTGCTCGTCCTCATGGCCCTGCTCGGAGAAGTTCATGACGTGGAAGGGCCGCCCGTCGGGAAAGAAAACGTCCATCGACTCCGGACCGGCCCCGGGCCTGAGGAGGTACTCGCGGAATGCCGCGCCCGAATGGGTGGGCCAATGCATGGTTCCGTCTTCACGGTAGTCCAGCCCGCCGTCGGCGTTCCCGCTGTAACGCACGACGCCGGTAAAGGTACCGCGGGTGCCGGAAGCCCGGTCAAGGAGGGTCCGCTCCACGTTCCAGCTGCCGGCCAGGTAGGCCCGCAGGTCCGGGGTGGGGTGCTGGTGGTTCAAGTGCCCTCGATTGGAATCGAACCAACGACACCGGCTTTAGGAGAGCCGTGCTCTATCCACTGAGCTACGAGGGCCTGCGTCCACGGCATGAAACCCATTTCTGGAGCTCACGGCCCGGACACGACTACAAGCATACAAGCTGCCAGGGCAGTGCCTGAACACGGCTAGGCTGGCGACCATGAAAGGGCACCTGACCGCAGCGGCTCCAGCCGGATCGTTCCTACCCGACGTGCGAAGCGTCCGCGCAAACATCGGCGGCTGGGCGCAGCTGAGCGTAGTCCAGTACTTCGTGGCCGAGGCTGCGGCGATCCAGGCCTGGGCTGGTCCCGAGCCCTACAGCAGGGCAACCGGGTACATCAGCGACCTCGGGGCGGTGTCCTGCGGTATGTACGAGGACAGGTCGGTGTGCTCGCCGTTGCATCTGCTCATGAACGCATCGTTTGTGGTCCAAGGCCTGGGACTGGTCCTTGGTGCACTGTTCCTCACAGCCGGGCTGCTGTACGTCGCGGCGCGTCCAGGCATGCCTGCCCGGCGGTTCCGGGATGCACCCAACACCCCCGCTCCGGTGCGGGTGCTCACAGTCCCGTGGCTCCTGGCGGTAGGTGTCCGCGTCCTGACCGGGGTGGCCGGTGTGGGAACAGTGCTGGTGGGCCTGGTACCAGAGGACCTGGATTCGCCGTGGCACTTCGCCGGGGCGCTCATGTTTTTCATCGGGGGAGGGTTCGCCCTGATCCTGCTTGCCGTGCTGTGGTTCCGGCAGACCCCGGTGAGTTGGTTCCTCGGCGCGTGCGGCCTGGTCTGTATCTCTGCGCTCATTATTGGCGGGATCACCGGAATGGATGTGCCCCAGCCCGGAACCCTGGAGCGGTTGATGGGCTACCCCGTCACTGTTGGATTGGCAGCGGCGGGCCTGGTGATCGCCCAGCGCGTGCAGCGGCATCGCAGGGAGCTTACGGCACGGAAAAGCGCAGCAAGGTGAGGTGGGCCGGTCTTCGGTCGCCCCTCGCGAACAGGTGGCGCGTTGGGCGGGCAGGAGCACGGAAAATCAGGCGGGTTTTGCGCCCTTCCGCCCCAGGAACACGGCAGCCACGCCGCAAAGGAGACTGACCAGGAACAGGACCCAGGACGCAATGGTGAGGCCGGAAGCCAAAGCCACAGCACCGGCGTCGGGCGTTTCGGCGGCCAGCATCGAATCGATGGCCACGTTGGACCACAGGTGGGCCACTGCGAACAGCAGCGGAGCGGCCCACATGGCCCAGCGCCAGGACTTGCGGGCCACGTTGGTGCCGATCAGCAGCAGCCAGCTAAACCCGAAAATCAGGGGGAACAACGTACCTGCGGTCTTGTGGACGTAGTTCAACTGGCCGCGCGCGGACTCGTCCATCGCGGCGCGGAGCTGCCCCACGTACTCCTGCGAAAACCCGCCGATCAGCGAGTCCGGCATGGCCAGGCCTCCGGAGAGCTGCGTCATCTGGTTCAGGGTCAGCAGGTGCAGGTACCAGAACAGGAACAGGCTGGCCACGACGCCCGCGATCACAATGAGCTTGGAGTTGCTTTGGGCCTTCTGCGGGGTGCGTTGCGTGGTGGTGTTGATCACGGGAGGCAGCGAGTGATCGGGAACCACTGCCTTTGCTCCGTGCTTCTTGATGCGCTGCGCTGGTGTCTTGGCCATGTCATTCATTATCCCGCCACATAAGCTGGACCCATGACCACCGGCAGGCACACCGCAACTGAACTCGATCCCGCACTCGACGATTACCAACTGGCCAGCGCCCTGGTCCGCGAAGCAGGCCAACTGGCACTGCTCATGCGGATGGGCGGCCTGCAGGGTGAACGGAAGACGTCGGTGTCCGACGTCGTCACGGCAGCCGACCACGCGGCAGAGGCTTACGTCCTGGAACAGTTGCGGCGCTGCCGCCCGGAAGATGGCATCCTGGGCGAGGAAGGCGCATCAGTGGCCGGCACCAGCGGCCGAACCTGGGTGATCGACCCCGTGGACGGAACCTACAATTTCCTGCACGGCTCCACCTACTGGTGCTCGGCCATTGCCCTGAAGCGTGACGATTCGGACCACGGTGGCAACCCTGTGGTGGACCCCGAGGTGTTGCTCGGCGCCATCTACCAGCCCGAACTGGACAAGCTGTGGCTGGGCGGACACGAACAGGCCGCCACGCTGAACGGCGATCCCATTTCAGGTTCCGGAGACCGCGCGGTGGGCGAGATCTGCGCCGCAACCTACATCCACCCCACGTGGCTGGCCGATCCGCGCACGGCCATGCCCTGGCACGCCGCAGCCATCACGGCCGCGTCGCTGCGCATGTTCGGTTCAGGTTCCTGCGACCTCGGCCGCGTCGCCGACGGCGAACTCGGGTGCTGGTTCCAGCACAGCTGCCCCGAATGGGACTGGCTCCCCGGCAAGGCGATCGTACGTGCGGCCGGTGGGGACACCGCCGTCGTGAAGGTCAACGGAATGAACTGGTTCGTCGCTGGAGGCACGACGGCGGTCCGCGACTTAAGCGCGGCCCTCGCCTCCGTTCCCCAGTTCGCCTAGGGGCCCGAAAGCGGCGTTAACCCCTTCGGGTACCACCGCGAACTGCCACCGCTTGCCCTTGTTACTTTGCACCGGGGGGCGACTGCCCCCACGGTCTCAGCTGCAGAACAGCCCTGTCCTGCAGCGTTCGCAAGGGGGAAGTACTTGAACAGCAAGAGCAAGCTGTGGCCCACAGCCGTCGGCGTTACCGCCGTCTCGGCTTTGGCCATCGGCCTCGTAGCCGCACCCGCGGCAAATGCAGCACCCACTGACGTGATTTCGCTCGGCAGTGGCCAGATCATCGATGGTTCCGTCCTGGCCATCCCGAACTTCGCCAACCTCGCCGCCAACGGCGCGGCAACCGCCCAGCAGATCGGCACTCCGCCCACCGGGCCGGCGGTTATCGAGGACAGCGACCCGCTCGACCTCAGCGCCGTGTTCGGCGTCGTCAACGTCGGCGCGGGCAACATTCCGCTGCTGCAGAACAACGGCATCATCCAGGTTGGCGCGGTCAGCCAGTACGGCAAGGCCGTCAACGACGGGTCCTCGGAAGCCTTCTCTGGTACCGTAAGCGGCGCCCCCGGACTGGTCACGCTGCCCGCGGGCCTCCCAACCTCGGGTGACCCATCCATCCCCGCGGCCCGCATCACGGCCGGTACCGCCGCCATCCTCGGTGGCACCGACCTGGTGAACCTCAACCTGGACATCACCACCCTTGCCGCAGCAGCCAAGAAGGACCAGGGCGCTGCACCGCAGGGTGCCTACGCCGTCGCAGGCGTCTCGGCGAACGTTGGCGGCACCTTGGTGGGGGGCGTCTCCACAGCACTCACTCCGTTGCTGAACACCGCCAACGTGGCTTTGTCCGCTGTTGGCCTGCCCATCACCAACCCGCTTGCCAGCGGCGTCATCGAGATAACCGAGGCTGACCTGTTGGCTGCGGCCGGTGTCGCGGACCTGAACTCGCTGCCTGCCGGGACCGACCTCGTCTCGTTCCTGCCGGCTGCCGTGTCAACCAAGATCCAGAGCATCCTGGCCACCACCCTGTCCAGCACCCGCGCCGCGGTTCAGGCATTGCCTGACACCCTCCCGCCGCTCGGCCTGCCGAACGTCGCCAAGACCACGGCCCTGCTTGCAGTCACCACCCTGGAAACGGCAGTCAACGGTTTGGTAGGGGGCCTGGCGACAAGCTTGGTCACTCCCTTGGGCAACGCATTGACGGCCCTGGTTTCGGCCAAGGTCAACGTCCAGGAAACAGCTCCGTCGGGTGCCTTCACCCAGCGCGCCCTGCAGGTTGGTATTGCGGGTGGCTCCATCGCCACCGTCAACCTCGCCAGCGCCACAGTTGGTCCCAACCTGGACGCGGCGGCCATCCCGCTGGTTAACACCGACACCATGGCCATCAGCGGTGGCGTGGCACTCCTGGCACTGCTCACCTGGCTGTTCGTTCGCTCGCGCCGCCAGACTGCGGTAGCTGCTGCCTGATCGCTGTGAGCGCATCAAGCAACAGCGAAAGGAGAACGCCTCATGTACGGCCATAACTGGACTGCAGGCGGCACGGCAGCCGGCGGTACCGCCCTCGCTGTTACCGGTGCCCCAACCCTTGGTTGGGTCATCCTGGTGGGTGTCGCACTGCTGATTACCGGCTTCGTGGTCCTGCGTAACAGCAGGCTCAAGGCTGCGAAGCGGGATACGGGCCCCAACCCGTAGCACCACCGGCGGGACGGCTCCTGCAAGGGCCGTCCCGCCACCCCTTACCTCCCATCCCGGCCGATCGGCCAAGCCCTAAGCATCGGAAATACATGTCAGTACTCGAATCCGCCCAGGCATTGGCTTTTGTGCTGCTGGTGGTTTTTCTGTCGTACATCCTGGTGATCCTGGTCCCGTTCCTTCGGCGAAAGCCTGATCCCGAAGGCGATCCCGGCAGTTTCTCGTGGCATGTGTTCATCCCGTGCCGTGACGAGGAAGTGGTGATCGGCAAGACCCTTGAACTGCTCCGGGCGCAATTCCCGCAGGCCCACGTCTGGGTTGTCGACGACGACAGCGACGACGCCACTGCGGACCTCGTCAGCGCCGCCTCCCACCAGGACGACATGATCCACCTGGTCCGCCGCCGGCGTCCGCTCGCCCGCACCGGTAAGGGCGACGCGCTAAACGCCGCCTACCGGTCGTTGGACTCCTGGCTGCCCGCCGGCGTCGACCGTTCTTCGGTGATCGTCCTGGTGGTCGACGCCGATGGTCACCTTGCCGGCAATGCCTTCCGGCAGGCGGCCGGTCCGCTCGCCTTCGGTGACCCCGAGGTAGGTGCCGCACAGACCGCCGTCTGGATGTCCAACCTGGACGATCCCGACCTCCAGGGCGGCACAGGCCGGGAACGGATCAAGCGCTCGTTCGGCCGCTACCTGGTCCTGATGCAGGACATGGAATTCAGGACCACCATCGCTGCCATGCAGTCCCTGAGGCGCCACACGCTGACGGTCGGGTTGGGCGGCAACGGCCAATTCACCCGGTTGTCTGCGCTCGATGCCATCGCCAGGACCTCAGGCCAGCCATGGCACGGTGCCTTGCTGGAGGACTACGAACTGGCCATCCACATCATGCTGGGCGGCTATAAGACGGTCTACATGCATGACACGCACGTGGCCCAGGAAGCTCTGCCGGACCTGCGGCGGCTCCTGACACAACGGACGCGCTGGTGCCACGGCGGGATGCAGTGCAGCACCTACCTGAAACGGATCTTCGAGTCGTCGTACTTCAGCAACGTTGGTGCCATCGAATCCAGCTACTTCCTCATTCAGCCCTTCATCCAGATCATCGG
Organism: Paenarthrobacter nitroguajacolicus; assembly: GCF_031455195.1. Lineage (GTDB taxonomy): Bacteria > Actinomycetota > Actinomycetes > Actinomycetales > Micrococcaceae > Arthrobacter > Arthrobacter nitroguajacolicus_D. Next base: position 157,646 of record NZ_JAVDSH010000002.1, read on the forward strand.
CCTGGTGCTGTGGCCCACCCTGTTCGTCACCATGGTGGCCCAAGGTGCCCTGACCATGGGCAGTTTCGCGGCGTGGATCTCGGCCGCGTGGTTCATCATCCCCTTGATCTTCGCAACGGGCGTCCTGCCTTTCGCCCTGTGGGGGCTCGTGTACAGGCGGCAAGTCACTCCGGAAAAGAACTTCATGACCGGGGTCGCGTGGGGCCTTGGCTATTGGCTTTACATGTACCAGAACTACGTCACCGTGCTGAGGGCAACGTACCGCCTCATCACGGGCCGCCACGGGTGGGCGAAAACACGCCGCAACCATGAGGCCGACGTCAAACTACTAGCGAAGGAAGCCTAGTGGCTGCGAGCGCCAACCTCAGTGATGTCAACGTTCCCCGGGGGCCACGCGCCATCCCTGCGCAGAAGGCCCGTGGCGGAGGCATGCTCGGGTTGCTGTTCCTGGCCGCTGCCACAGTGGCCATGCTGCAGCAGGACCACATCAGGGCAGCGGAAGCATGGCTCATGGCTACGGTTTTCGACGGGATCCTGGGCGGGGCGTCCTACAGCGTGGACGACATCATCTTCCACAACGTGGGGGCGGGCCAGCCCTATGCCCTCATGGTGACAGGACTGTGCTCCAGCGCGGTTCTCCTTACGCCCATCGCCGCCTTGGCGGGGATCCTGTTCCTGATGGGGCGGATTCCCGTGTCGCGGCTCATGCCTGCTGCCCTTACCGCCCTGGCTATCGTGTGCCTGAGCAACGCGACCCGGTACTTCATGATCGCTGCCGCCCAACAGAGCTGGGGCCAGCAGGGCTTTGACCTCATGCACCACTTCCTGGGTTCCTTCGTAGTGATCTTCGGTTTCGTGGCCGCAATCATCGTCCTGGTGCGTGCCGCCGTCGTCCGCAAGAACCGCCCGGTTGCAAAGCGGAGGGGGCGGCGTGCGTCCTAGACGGCAGGCCGTGCTCCCGGCTCTCGCTTTCGCTTCGGCCCTGGCCCTGACCGGCTGCGGCGCCGGTGCTGCGGTGGACGCGGAGGTTGGCACGGGCTTCACGGACAGTGGAATGCGCGTGGGGCAGTGCTACCTCATTTCGACTCCAGAGGAATATGGAGCCAGTAGCCATACCGGTCCGGCGGTTGCCTGTTCTGAGCCGCACACCACTCAGACTTTCCTGGTGGCTACTGTGCCCCAGCCGCTGTCCGAGCAGACGGAGCGTCCCTTGCACGAGCAACTCCAGAACCTCACCGCCCGTTTGTGCCCGGCTGCGGAACTGCGCAGGTACCTTGGCGGCACGGAGCGGGATGCCACCACAGGAATGGCAATCACTGGTTACTATCCCACCCGCGCTGACTGGTCGGCCGGTAGCAGGACCGTCCGTTGCGACGTCCTGACAACCACAGCTGATATGGCTCCCAGGGAAAGCAGGGGCGACCTCAAGGACGCCCTGGCTGGGCCGGACTCCGCTCCGATCCGGCTTTGCTACGTCCAGGAGATCACAGACGGCGTGCTGGGTTCCGAAGGTACGGACACGTCCTGTTCCGAGCCGCATACTACTGAGGATGTCAGTGCCTGGTTTGGCCAGGACGCTTCGCTGGTGCCATTGGTCGCGCAGCAGGAACGCTGCCTTCCTTTCGTGCTCGATTTCCTGAACGTGGATGTTCTCCCCGCAGATGTGGAAGTTCGACCGATAGTGCGCGTCGACGGCGGTGCGCGGGCTGTCCGTTGTGGCGTGGCACTGCGGCAGTCAGCGGGTCCGGAACGCTGGACCGGGACCCTTGCACCCGTTGCGGGCACGGTGAGTGGGGAAGTGGCCAATGGTTGAGACGACGGTTGGAAAATCAGCCAAGTCCGACGTCGAGGAGTTCGCTCCTGTTCCTGTGAGGTCCGGCATGGGCCCACGGTCGGGCCCGCTGCGCATGGCGGGGAGGTTCCTCGCGCGGACGTTCGGTCCTGGAGAATTGACCCTGGGGGGAGTCCGAACCCCGGCCATCGTTGCAGGGCTGGTGTCCGCCATTGCGATGCTGGTGCGGCTGTTTGTGCCGGGTCCGGTGGGGGTGGCCGACCAAGGAGATGGCAATGGCCTGGTCTGTTCCCTGGGCGTAAGTAACGTCCGGCCCTGGGACTACGCAGATTTCACGCGGTTCATCTACCCCAGCTGGACACCCCATCCGCTGGTGGGTGAAGCATGCGGTGCCGCCGGATCCGGTGAACCGGTGTACTCGTCCCAGCTAGCCTTCCTGTGGTTGGGGAAGCTGGTTACCCCGCTCTTTGGTTGGGGTGGCGGTCTGGATATGCGCGCAGTGGGCATCGTCTGCTGCCTGGTTTTCGGCCTGTTGATCGCCGCGCTGGTTGCTGTGCTCCCGGGCCGTGCCAGCTTCCGGGTCCTTATCGCCGCCTTGGTGACCGTGGTGATGGCCGACGGCGTTTTTGCTGATTTTTTCATCTCTCCCTACCCCGAACCCGCGGCTTTCCTGGGAACGCTGGGGTTGTTGGTGGCCCTGTTGAACTACTGGAACGGTGCCCGGAGCCGCTGGCTGACCATCCTGCCGGTGGTCGGTGCCGGCGTATTCACCATCGCGGCCAAACCCGAGATGGTGTCGTGGCTGCCTGTGCTGGCGTTGGCATTGTTGTGGTTGCCGCAGGGGAGCACGCGACGTTCAGGCCGCCGCGCGCCGGAAGGAAGCCGATGGCGTCGGTTCGCGATGCCGCTGGTGGCGATCATGGCCATTGCAGCCTTCACCGTGGCCTTCATGGCGGTGCAACCGAAGCGCACCGCCGACCTGAACATCTACAACGCGGTCTTCGCTGAACTGCTGCCCCACAGCCCCACCCCGGAGGAGGACCTGAAGTGGTTGGGGCTTGACCCGGGATTTGTTGCCGCGAGTGGCACTACCGTGGCGTCGTCGAGGTCGGCTGCGCTGACCCCGAGGTTCCACGAATTCCAGGAACAGGTGGGCGCCGGCAGGCTTGCAGCTTTCTACCTCACCCATCCTGAACGGCTCATTGGAATGGGCGAACGCGGGATCACCGCCATGCTGACACCTGAACTGAGCTACATCGGTTCGTTCATGGAGGGCCAGGGCCACGAGCCGTTCGCCAAGGACCGCCGCTTCCCGGTGGTATTGGGCTTGTTCACCGCATTGAAGTCGGCACCCGTTGCCTTAGTGGCAATGCAACTGCTGACGCTGCTGCTTGGACTCGCCGTGGCTTTCCGCAAGAAGGCCGCCGTGGGACGCGTGGCAGTGGTGGTGGTCGTGGCAGGGTGGCTGCAGTTCTGGGTGGTCGTACTGGGGTCCGGGCAGCCCGAGATCTATCGGCAGCTCCTGGTCTCCGGGTTCCACGCGGCACTATGCGTGCCGCTGCTGGTTGCACTGATCAGCATCCTCGCGTCCGGGCCGGAGAAGGCGCTGCAGCAAACGGAACCTCAAGCCATGCCGGAGGCGGGACCGGAGGAGCTACGTAATCCAGCCGTCAGTGCTTAGCTGCTTGCGCAGGCTGATCACGTTGCCGAGCCTTATCCCGGCGGCTGCGTACCGCTGCCTGATCCGGTGCAGGTGGGCCTTGACGGTTTGTTCGCTGATTCCCATGGCATCTGCCACGCCGCGCACAGGCATGGCTTGGCTGCCCAGGTAGAGTTCCGCGAGGCGTTGTTCACGAAGCGACAGCTTGATCCGAACCGGTGCCGTGTCCACCATGACGGCCGCGACTTCCGGGGGCACATAGAGCTTCCCCACGGCAACGGAGCGGATGGCGTGCTCTATGTACTGGGGTCCGGCGGCCTTTGGCACGTACCCGAGGGCCCCTGCGGCGCAGGCAGCCCCGGCGTCCCACCCATCCAAGGCGGTGGCAAGGACGACGACGCGGAGGCCTGCCCCCACCAATTGGCGCACTGCTGGTACCAGCTCCTCGTGGCTGTCTACGGTGCCCAGCACAGCGACATCTATCCCTTGCGCGGCCCAGCCTTCGCCCTGGTTCCCGGGCGGCAGGGCGGTGGAACTGGCGCTGATCACCAGGTCCGGCGCGTGGCAGCGGAGCCAGGCATCCAGGGTGTCGATCATTAATTGGTGGTGATCCACCACCAGCACCCGCGTCACCATTGCCGGGGCGCTTTCACGTGGACCATGATGCTGGCACCGCTGGGGTCCGTTTGAACCCGGGGGACACCCAGGGTTTCCAGTTCGCTCCACAGGGCGGGGGTGCATCGGCTGGGATTAAGGTTGCGAACCCTCCACGTGATCAGGATGCGGTCATCCAGGTCAGGCTCAAGGAAGACCTGGAGCGCGCCGCCGGCGTCCGCGCTGCCGCGCTCGGGACCGCCGACGGGGGTTGCCAGAAGCATGGTCACCGCCAGGACCGCCGATCGTTGCGCCTGCGGGATGCGCTCGGCGAGGTCCGGCTGGGCAGCCACGGCAACCGTGGACTCCATCTTGGCCAAGCCCAGCGCGGCGACGAGCCACGTACTGGATTGCAGCAGCATCAACTGCCCCCTTAGTTGTGAGGCCAAAGCCTGTGCTTCTTCGGCCACCGTTGGATCCAGGGGATGGTGCTGGTTCCTGGCCACCTTGGCGAACAGTTCCTGTATTTGGTGACGTGTCTGTGCCAACATGTCGGACGGCGCGGGTAAGTGCACATCAGCGGGTCGTTCTTCCGGGGAGGGCAATGCGGTTCCCTGCCGGGACACGGCCTGTTCCAGTCGGCTTTGGATGCCGACGACCGCCAAGGCTCCCAGAAGGCCCGGAATGAGGGTGATGAAGAAGATGAAGAGCCCTTCCCCGGACCCAAAACGAGGCGTCGTAGCGTAGTAGACGCCGCTGAGGACCGCGTTGACTCCCACCAGGAACAGGAAACCCATCAGGTCCCACCGCATGCTCAACAGAAAAACCAGGGCCGTCCCCATGAGGACGTTGAACGCCAACGCGTCATAACCGGAGTCCACGGTGACCGTACTGGCCGTCGCGAATCCGGAGGCAACGGATGAACCTAGCCATCCCAGGCGCAGCCAAGGCAAATAGGAGGCCCGGGTCTTTGGATCTGAAGCGAACATCGCAAGAGTGAATCCCAGCAGGTCGAAGGCCTGAGCGCCAAGCCTCATCAGGTCCCGGTCACTTCCGTCCAAGGAGTTGGCCGACGTGACGAAGGAAACCGACCAGACGGTCAGGGTCCCGGCCATAAGGATGCTGCGGGAAAGGAACAGCGGACCGGCCTTGCCCGAGATATAGGGACGTTCCGGCTTCATGCTGCGTCCGCTCCTCATGCTGTATCCACGTCCAGGACCACGGTGGTGCCACGGCCGGGGGCGGACAACACCCTGGCGTGGCCGCCCACATCGTTCATGCGCTGCACCACTGATTGCCGTAGGCCGAAGTGCTCCGCTGGCACAGCGTCTGCGTTGAAGCCGGAGCCCGCGTCGCTGATCAGCACCGAAACCGCTGAGCCCGACCTTGAGACGAGGACATCGACGTGGTCCGTGCCCGCGTGCCGGGCAGCGTTGACCATGCACTCTTCCGCCGCGTCAACGAGCGCCCTTTGAAGGTTGTCCGGCAGGGCACCGGCCTCACCAAAGACTTCGACCGTGAAAAGCTTGCCGCTTTGGCGGCCGGCCCGGTCCCTGAGCGCCTCGGCAAGTTCAGGAACACTGGAAGGTTCGACGACGGCCACCCGGGCCTGGGTGCGCGGCCCGCCGTCGCCGCTGCTTGCCGAGGAGACGGCAGCGGCAGCTGCGGTGGGTCCCGAAGCCAGCCCGCCGGCGTCGTGCGTGGCGGAGGCCAGCAGGGCACGTAACTCGTCAGGGTCGGCCCCCGCCCCGCCGCGGGCGAGCACTGTCAGCGTCCTCAGGGTCGTGTCGTGGAGGAGCCGGGCCTGGGCCATGGCGGCGTCGGCCGCATCCCGCGCGAGGGCCTGGGCCGTGGCGGATTCCTGCCGGATCGCCTGGTCATCGCAGTGGATGGCCACTGCCTTTGGTGCTGAATGGCGGATGACGAGCATGACGAACCAGGCGCCCAGGACCGTCAACGCGGTGGTGGGGCCCAAGCGGTGCATCACGGACACAGCGTAGGTGTGCCCGAATACCAACAGACCGAGGAACGCGGTAAACAGAACGGAGCGCCACGTGTTCCGTAACGCCAGGACCAGGACAGAGCTTGTAGCCAGCAGAACCGAATGTGCCAGGAGCAGGGAGTCGGAGTCCTGCCGGAACGTGACCCCGGTCAGAAGCTCGGACAAGGTGATCAGGGCCAGGACGGTGACAAGCCGGACGGGCCACGCATCGGTGCGGAGCATCGCAGCAAGGCAGGTGACGAGGACAACCACAACAGCGGTGGTGGCGGGGCTTCGCCAAGCGGGCCCGTCGCTGACCGGCCCGGCGTAGATCCATGCGGCCGCGACGAAAACGAAGCTGACCACGGCCCCGCCACGGGCCAATAAATCCGAACTACCCAGAGCCTCCCGGCTGGCCACCGGTCGGTCGATCCATGCCCCCATGAATGTCTCCCCCGAAACGTGTCACCTAATATGGTGACGACTTAGGCAGAATCATATGTGGGGAGGTCTGAAATGCTGCGCTACCCACTATCCCGACCCACCATCGAAGTGGACATCGTCGAAGACCACGCGGTCCTGCGGGAGGGCCTCGCCCAGTGGATCCAAGCCAATGCCCCAGGGATCCGGGTTGTGGGAAAATTCGCTTCCTGGGCCGAGGCTGCCGCCCACATCGGAGCCCTCTCGGATGTCGTGGTCCTGGACGTCCTGCTGGGCGACCATGTGCCGCTGCGCGCAAAAATCCAGGCAATCCTGTCCGCCGGACCCCAAGTGGTGGTCTGCAGCTCAGTCCTGGATCCAGCTGTCATGAGGCAGGCCATAGCGGCGGGCGCCCTGGCGTACATTCCCAAGACCGTGGCGGCCGGGGTGGTGGAAAGTGCGATCCGCAACGCAGCGCTGGGAGAGCCTTACATTACGGCGGAAGTCGCGGCGGCACTGGATTCCGAACGGTCCGGGCCGGTGTTGTCGGCCCGGGAACACCAGGTGGTGTCCCTTTATCTGGGCGGAACCGCCGGAACCCTTGCCGAGACGGCCAACGTCCTGGGGATCTCCGTCGATGGGGTGAAGAAGCACCTGGCTTCGGTGCGACGCAAGTTCCAGGACGGTCCCGAACCACTGACCAGGCTCGCACTCAGGGACAGACTGGTTGCAGGAGGCTGGCTGGTGGAGGACCCAAACCACTAGTGCATTGAAGGCGTGGAACCCGGGCCTGTGGACAACGCGCCGCTGACTGTCAGGGGCACCGCCTAGACTGGTAGGCACCATGGATATGTTGTTCGACCCCTACGCAGACGGACCCTTCAAAGCAGGCACCAAAGCCGCAGTCAAGGCTGCCCCGGAGCTCTCCGGCCCCGGTGGAGGCGCGGGTGGCGCCCGCCTGCAGGAGGGCAGCGGCGGCTCATCGGGCCCTTCCGACGGGCCTGCCTCGGGAGGCTGGAGCAACCACGGCGCCTCTGGCCTGCCCTCCGCGGATGCGCTCCTCCAAGGGCTTAACCCGCAGCAGGAAGAAGCGGTCAAGCACGCCGGAAGCCCCCTGCTGATCGTGGCTGGTGCCGGTTCGGGCAAGACCCGCGTGCTGAGTAACCGCATCGCCTACCTCATCGCTACCAAACGCGCCCACCATGGCGAGATCCTGGCCATCACCTTCACCAACAAAGCCGCAGCCGAGATGCGCGAACGCATCGAGGCATTGGTAGGAGCCCGTGCCAAGGCCATGTGGATCTCCACGTTCCACTCCTCCTGCGTCCGCATCCTGCGCAGGGAAGCTGCGAATGTCGGCCTCAACTCAAACTTCTCCATCTACGACTCCGCGGATTCGCTGCGCCTGATCACACTGGTGTCCAAGAACCTGGACCTGGATCCCAAGAAGTTCCCGCCAAAAGCCATCCAACACAAGATCTCGGCCCTGAAAAATGAGCTGATCGACGCCGACTCCTTCATTTCCTCGGCCAACCACAACGACCCCTTTGAGCAGGCCGTGGCGGAGGTCTTCAAGGGTTACGCCCAAAGGCTGCGCCAAGCCAACGCCATGGACTTCGATGACCTCATCGCGGAGACCGTCTACATGTTCCGGGCCTTCCCGGCGCTCGCGGAGTCCTACCGGCGGCGTTTCCGGCACGTCCTGGTGGACGAGTACCAGGACACCAACCACGCCCAGTACGCGCTGGTCCGCGAGATTGTGGGCCTGGGAAGCGATAGCGGGGTTGAACCGAGCGAACTGACTGTGGTGGGCGACTCCGATCAGTCCATCTATGCCTTCCGCGGCGCCGACATCCGCAACATCGTGGAATTCGAAGCCGACTACCCCAATGCCCGGACCATCAAGCTTGAACAGAACTACCGGTCCACGCAGAACATCCTCAGCGCCGCCAACTCGGTGATCTCCCGGAACCCCAACCGGCAGGAGAAGCGTTTGTGGACTGCCGAGGGCGATGGCGAGAAAATCGTTGGCTACGTGGGCGAGAACGAACATGACGAAGCCCAGTTCATCGCCAAGGAAATCGACCGGCTGCAGGACGAGGATGGGCTGCGCCCAGGCGATGTCGCCATCTTCTACCGGACCAACGCTCAGTCACGGTCCATCGAAGACGTCCTGGTCCGGGTGGGCCTGCCGTACAAGGTTGTAGGCGGCACGCGCTTCTACGAGCGCAAGGAAATCAAGGACGCCCTGGCATACCTGCGCGTCCTGGTGAACCCGGACGACGACGTCAACCTCCGCCGCGTACTGAACGAACCGAAGCGGGGGATCGGCGACCGTGCGGAGGGCGCTGTCGCCGCCTTGGCGGAGCGGGAACGGACGTCCTTTATGGCAGCCGCGCGCCGGGCAGACCAAGCTCCGGGCATGGCTACTCGCTCCGTGAACGCGGTGCTCGGATTCGTGAAACTGTTGGACGACCTCGCCGAAGTTGCTTCCGGTTCTGGCGCGGCGGCTGCACTGGAAGCGGTGCTGGAACAGACCGGCTACCTTGCTGGCCTGCGTGCAAGCAACGATCCGCAGGACGAATCCCGGGTGGAGAACCTCGCCGAACTGGTGGCCGTGGTCCGTGAATACGAGCGCGACAACCCCGAAGGCACGCTCGGTGAGTTCCTGGAACAGGTCTCCCTGGTGGCCGACGCAGACCAGATCCCTGATGCCCCGGGTGCGGACATCGACGCCGCAGTGGCAGAGGCCAAGCGGATGGGTGTGGTGACGCTGATGACGTTGCACACTGCCAAGGGCCTGGAGTTCCCGGTGGTATTCCTGACCGGCATGGAACACGGGATCTTCCCGCACCAGCGCTCGGCCACGGATCCCAAGGAGCTGGCCGAAGAACGGCGCCTGGCATACGTCGGCCTGACGCGTGCCCGCAAACGGCTGTACGTCACGCGATCCGAGGTCCGGAGCATGTGGGGCCAGAGCCAGTACAACCCAGCCAGTCAGTTCCTCGAGGAGATTCCGTCCGAGCTGGTGGAATGGAAGCGTGAAGGCATGAGCCGCCAGGCCGGCGGTTGGGGCAGTGCCCCTATCGGCTCCAACCGTTACGGTGGTTCGTTCTGGGGTGCGGGTACTTCCCGGGGAGCGGCAGCCAGCCCCACCGCAGGTTTCGACGCAGACGTTCCGGCCGCCGTCGCACGCAACAGGGTGCAGCCACAGAAGGAAGTCATTTCGGTGGTGGTGGGGGACAAAGTCAACCACACGAGCTTCGGCAACGGCGTGGTTCTGGGCGTTGAGGGCGCGGGGGACAAGACAGTGGCGAAGGTCAAGTTCGACGTCGGCGAGAAGCGGCTGCTGCTGCGTTACGCCCCGCTGACCAAACTGGATGCCTGAGGGCCGCACGGCATAATGAAGGGCATGCGACGGTTTGTGTGGGGGATTCTTGCCGCCTTGGTCATGGTTCTGGCCTCGGGCTGTTCCTTTGCCACCAAGGATCCGGACTATGTTCCGCCGCCGCCTTTGCCTCCACTGCAGCAGCTCCAGCAGGTTCCGGTCACTGAACAGACGGCCTTGTCCGCGGGCGGGGACGTGACCGCGTTCGTCACTGCCGACCGGAACATCGTCTGTGCCATGACCTCGTCCCGTGGTGGGCACCTCAACCTGCCTTACGAGGCCAATACGTATGCGGACGCGGCGAACAACAAGTTTGCCGTCGTCCCGGTGGTGCACTGTGAGTTGGCAAAATATGGCAAGCCGGACGTTGCGGACATTGCCGACGACTGTGCGGGCACCGGCCTGGGCTACCTGGGCGGGACAGTGCTGCTGTCCCCGGATAAGGCGGTCTATGGCGCGTGCCGTTCCGGCGTAACACAAATGGAGTCCGAGTTCGGACCCAAAGGAAGCCGCAACGGCCCCATTTCCAAGCTGCGCGAACTGGCCGACGGGCAGAACATCGAGCGGAACGGGCTTCGGTGCTCGGCCTATAACAGCGGGGTCGCCTGCGGAAACGTCTCCGGTGGCGTGGCGTTCTTCGTGACGCGGGACGGGTACCAGCTGATTTCCGACGGCGGCAAAACGGTCCGTGGGACGCTGAAACAAACGCCGTAGCCTGCACCGGCCAGCCCAAAAACCGCGACTTTATGCGGTTTTTCTACATCCGATAGAAGTGTAAGGTTACTCACTTAACAGGTAGTGTGTAGCTGGCGGGACTCCCTAAAGGGCTAAAGTTCCGAGAGGACCTTACGCAATGTGACCGGCTTCAATCCGGTTGTTGACCGCGTACTCTCCGCAGCTGGCTATCGCGGTCATCGCGGTTCCCGGCTGAACAGAAAACTACTTCGACGTAGAAGGACACTAAACCGTGGACCTGTTTGAATATCAGGCGCGCGATATGTTCGAAGCGCACGGTGTACCCGTGCTCGCCGGCATCGTGGCGCACACTCCTGAAGAAGCAAAGGCAGCTGCCGAGAAGATCGGCGGCGTAACTGTCGTCAAGGCACAGGTTAAGGTTGGTGGCCGCGGCAAGGCTGGCGGCGTCAAGGTTGCCAAGACTGCCGAAGAGGCGCTTGAGCACTCCACCAACATCCTGGGCATGGACATCAAGGGCCACACCGTCAACAAGGTGATGATCGCGCAGGGTGCTGACATCGCCGAGGAATTCTACTTCTCAGTCCTCCTGGACCGAGCCAACCGCAACTACCTGGCCATGTGCTCGGTTGAGGGCGGCATGGAAATCGAGCAGCTTGCTGTCGAGCGTCCCGAGGCGCTTGCCAAGATCGCGATCGACCCCGCTGTAGGCATCGACCAGGCCAAGGCCGACGAAATCGTCGCCGAAGCAGGTTTCGCTGAAGAACTGCGCGGCAAAGTGGCCGACGTCATTCTGAAGCTCTGGGACGTCTTCAAGAAGGAAGACGCAACCCTGGTTGAGGTCAACCCGCTCGTCCGCACCGGCGCAGGCGACATCGTTGCCCTCGACGGCAAGGTTTCCCTGGACGAGAACGCTGACTTCCGCCACGTGCACCACTCCACGCTGGAGGACAAGGACGCAGCTGATCCGCTCGAGGCCAAGGCCAAGGCGCAGGACCTCAACTACGTCAAGCTGGACGGCGAAGTAGGCATCATCGGCAACGGCGCCGGTCTTGTGATGTCCACCCTGGACGTCGTTGCTTACGCAGGCGAAAACCACGGCAACGTGAAGCCGGCAAACTTCCTGGACATCGGCGGTGGAGCTTCCGCCGAGGTCATGGCCAATGGCCTGGACGTCATCCTGGGCGACTCCCAGGTCAAGAGCGTGTTCGTGAACGTCTTCGGCGGCATCACCGCTTGTGACGCTGTTGCCAAGGGCATCGTTGGTGCATTGGCCGAGCTCGGTACCTCCGCGAACAAGCCGCTGGTTGTTCGCCTCGACGGCAACAACGTCGAGGAAGGCCGCCGCATCCTGACCGAGGCCAACCACCCGCTGGTTACCCTGGCGGCCACCATGGACGAGGGCGCCGACAAGGCCGCCGAGCTCGCCAACGCAGCTAAGTAAAGGGACCCGAGAATGTCTATCTACCTCAACAAAGACTCCAAGGTCATCGTTCAGGGCATCACCGGCGGCGAAGGCACCAAGCACACCGCACTGATGCTCAAGGCCGGCACCAACATTGTTGGTGGCGTCAACGCCCGCAAGGCCGGTACCACGGTCCTGCACGGCGACAAGGAAATCACCGTCTTCGGCACCGTCAAGGAAGCCATGGCTGAAACCGGCGCGGACGTTTCCATCGTCTTCGTACCGCCGGCATTCACCAAGGACGCAGTGGTTGAAGCCATCGAAGCCGGCATCGGCCTCGTTGTTGTCATCACCGAAGGTGTTCCGGTCCAGGACTCCGCCGAATTCTGGGCACTGGCCCAGTCCAAGGTGGACGCTGAGGGCAAGCAGGTTACCCGCATCATCGGACCGAACTGCCCCGGCATCATCACCCCTGGTGAAGCACTGGTTGGCATCACCCCGGCGAACATCACGGGCAAGGGCCCCATCGGCCTGGTCTCCAAGTCCGGTACCTTGACCTACCAGATGATGTACGAACTCCGCGACCTCGGCTTCTCCACGGCTATTGGTATTGGTGGCGACCCCATCATCGGCACCACGCACATCGACGCCCTGGCTGCGTTCGAGGCTGACCCCGAGACCAAGGCAATCGTCATGATCGGCGAAATCGGTGGCGACGCTGAAGAGCGCGCAGCCGACTTCATCAAGGCCAACGTCACCAAGCCGGTTGTCGGCTACGTGGCAGGCTTCACGGCCCCTGAGGGCAAGACCATGGGCCACGCAGGCGCCATCGTGTCGGGCTCGGCAGGCACGGCCCAGGCCAAGAAGGAAGCTCTCGAAGCCGCAGGCGTGAAGGTCGGCAAGACGCCTTCCGAGACCGCCAAGCTCCTGCGCGAGGTTTTCGCTACGCTCTAGCTTTTACAGCTAACTCACGACGACGGCCCGGTACCTTCCCCACGGAAGGTGCCGGGCCGTCGTCGTACTTTAACCCCCCGTTCCTGAGTGCCGCGCATATTCGTTGGTGACGCCCGGATGTGGGTGTCCTGGGCCGGGATGGGTGTCGCGTACGTGCATGGGTGTCGCGGCGGCGGCCCGGTGCCCCTTCCGTCGTTGGTGGGCGCAGAGCGGGTGCGACGCGCATATTCGTTGGTGCCGCGCATATTCGTTGGTGACGCCCGGATGTGGGTGTCCTGGGCCGGGATGGGTGTCGCGCACGTGCTGTACACACACATCATAGGTTTGTTAGCATGTCAGGACAAACTATTGGAGGAGGACCACCTTGCCACTCGTTCGAATCGATGTGAACCAGGGCCGTGCGCCAGAGGAACTGACAGCTATCAGTCGGGCCATCCACGACGCCATCCTGGCTGAATACGGAGTACCGGAACGGGACTACTTCCACATCCTCACGGAACATCCCCAGGGGCAGATCGTCGCACAGGACGCCGGGCTTGGTTTTGAGCGGACCGCCGGCGTGGTGATGATCCAGATCTTCACCCAGGAGGGTCGGAGCCAGGTGGCTAAAAGCTCCCTCTTCGAAGCGATCGCCAGCGGCTTGGCGGCTGTGGGAATCCGTGGCGAGGACGTCTTTGTGGGCTACGTCGAAAACACTGCGGGGGACTGGTCCTTCGGCTTCGGGCGCAGCCAGTATGTCACCGGAGAACTGGCCGTTCCGCGCAAGTAAAAGCAGTCTGTGTCATGTTGTAAATATGTCAGTACAAACCTTTGACAGGACATGAAATCTGGTGCAAAGTAGTCATGTGGCCCCGCTCACTGAGGGGTGGCAAGGCATCGGGGCCCAGCGCTCAGAGGTTCAGAGTTCACAAGAGAAAGGTCAACGATCATCGTGACCCACGAACTGCTCACAATCGGGCGCATCAGCGTTGATATCTACCCGAACGACATCGGAGTGGACCTGGAGGACGTGACGTCCTTCGGCAAGTACCTCGGAGGTTCGCCCTCCAACGTGGCTGTTGCTGCCGCCCGCCACGGCCGTCGCACCGGAGTCATTACCCGCACCGGCGACGACGCTTTCGGCACATACCTCCACCGGGAACTGCGCAAGTTCAACGTGGACGACTCGTTCGTTTCACCTGTGACCCAATACCCCACGGCGGTGACGTTCTGCGCCATCAAGCCCGCAACAGACGAATTCCCGCTCTACTTCTACGGTCGCTTTCCCACGGCCCCGGACCTGCAGATCCAGGCCGAAGAGCTCGACCTGGACGCGATCCGCGAAGCCAGGATCTTCTGGTCCACGGTGACCGGCCTGTGCCAGGAGCCCAGCCGCGGCGCACACCTCGCAGCACACCAGGCCCGCCCCCGGACCAGCCTGAAGGAAGGCCAGTTCACCATCCTGGACCTGGACTATCGCCCCATGTTCTGGGCCTCCGAAGAGGAAGCCCGCGCTGAGGTCGCCAAGATCCTCCCGTACGCCACGGTGGCAATCGGCAACGACAAGGAGTGCGCCGTAGCCGTTGGCGAGGGGACGCCCGACGAGCAGGCGGACCGTCTGTTGGCAGCCGGTGTCGAGATCGCCGTCGTGAAGCTTGGCGCTGAAGGCGTGATGGCCAAGACCCGAACCGAGCGTGTGGTCTCAGCGCCGGTCCCGGTGGAAACCGTCAATGGCCTGGGCGCAGGCGACTCCTTTGGGGGCGCGTTCTGCCACGGCCTGCTGTCCGGCTGGCCCTTGTCCGAAGTCCTGGACTACGCAAACGCCTCGGGCGCGATCGTCGCCTCCCGCGTTTCGTGCGCGGATGCAATGCCGACGCCGGACGAGGTTACCTCGCTGCTCGCCGAACGCGGCCGCCCCATTCCCGGTGCCACCCTTACCGAAGGAGCAGTGCGTTGAGCCCCAACGATGACCCCCGCCGCTATGAGCACCTGAGCCGGATCCGGCTCGAAGATCCGGAGGCCGTCGCCCGCGCAGCTGCCACCCGCCGTCGTCATCCTGGCCTGAAGCACGGCGTGCAGAACTTCATCGTCGCAGCAGACCACCCGGCCCGCGGCGCCCTGTCAGTGGGCGCGGACCCCATGGCCATGGCTGACCGCCGGGAACTGCTGGACCGTTTGCAGATCGCCTTGGCGAACCCGGCCGTGGATGGCATCCTGGCTTCGCCGGACATCATGGACGACCTCCTGCTCCTGGGCGCCTTGGAAGGCAAGCTCGTCTTTGGTTCCATGAACCGCGGCGGCCTCGCTGGCCTGGTCAATGAGTTCGATGACCGCTTTACTGGCCACACCGCCGCCGCCCTTGAGGCCCTCGGTGCAGACGGTGGGAAGATGCTCACCCGCATTTGCCTGGGCGACCCGGATACGGTCGCGACCCTGGAAGCCACCGCCAAGGCCATAGACTCCCTGGCCGAGCGCAAGCTCATCGCCATGGTCGAGCCGTTCCTGTCTGTTCGCGATTCGCACGGCAAGGTCCGCAACGATCTCCGCGCGGATGCCGTGATCAAGTCGGTCGGTATCGCCGAAGGGCTGGGTTCCACCAGCGCCTACACCTGGATGAAGTTGCCCGTTGTGGACGAGATGGAACGGGTCATGGCTTCCACCACGCTTCCCACCGTCCTGCTGGGCGGTGACCCGAGCGGCACGCAAGATGAGGTGTTCGCATCCTGGCAGGCGGCACTCGCGCTTCCGGGCGTCCGCGGCCTCACTGTTGGGCGGACGCTGCTCTACCCGCACGACGGCGATGTGGCAGGTGCCGTCGCTACGGCCGCCTCGTTGCTGAACAACCCTGCGCCCGCTGCCGCCACTGCGTCCGCCGCCAGGCCGGCTCCTTCGTCAGACCGCATCCCCGTGAAAGTATCGGAGTAAGAACAGATGTCTACCCGCCGGATGACCGTGGCGCAGGCCGTGGTCGAGTTCCTTTCCAAGCAGTACACCGTGGATTCGGTGGCCGGTGTCGAGTACCGCGAGCGCCTGATTCCGGGTACGTTCGGCATCTTCGGGCACGGCAACGTAGCCGGGGTGGGCCAAGCGTTGAAGCAGTACCAGGCCGCGGACCCGTCCATCATGCCGTACTACCAGGGGCGCAACGAGCAGGCCCAGGTCCATCAGGCCGTCGGTTATGCCCGGCATACCCGTCGCCGGCAGACGTTCGCGATCAGCACCTCCATCGGTCCGGGCTCTTCGAACCTGCTGACCGGTGCCGCGTTGGCTACCACCAACCGCCTGCCCGTTCTGCTGCTGCCCTCGGACACGTTCGCTACCCGCGCTGCTGACCCTGTGTTGCAGCAGTTGGAGTTGCCGTACGCCTACGACATCACGGTGAACGACGCGTTCCGGCCGTTGTCGAAGTTCTTTGACCGGGTCTCCCGGCCGGAGCAGCTGTTCTCCGCGTTCCACCACGGCCTCCGGGTCCTGACTGATCCGGCCGAAACGGGCGCGGTGACGATTTCCCTGCCGCAGGACGTCCAGGCCGAAGCTTTCGATGTTCCCGAAGAGTTCCTGTCCGAACGTGAGTGGCGGATCCGCCGTCCCGAGGCGGAGGACGATGACATCCGCCGTGCCGTGGAGGCCATCCGCGCCGCGAAACGCCCACTGATCATTGCCGGCGGCGGTGTCCTGTACGCCTACGCAAATGACGAACTCGCCAGGTTCGCTGAGCTGACCGGAATCCCGGTAGGCAACACCCAGGCCGGCGTCGGCGTCCTGCCCTGGGACCACAAGTTCTCCCTCGGTGCCATCGGCTCAACCGGTACGACGGCGGCCAACGCCATCGCGGCAGAAGCGGACCTGATCATCGGGATCGGAACGCGCTACGAGGACTTCACCACCGCATCCCGTACGGCGTTCCAGAACCCGGACGTAAAGTTCGTGAACATCAACGTCGCGCCGATCGATGCCTACAAGCACGGCACGACGCTGCCGATCGTCGCCGATGCCCGCAAGGCGCTGGTGAAGCTCAACCAGGCCTTGGGCGGTTACCGCGTGGGTGCGGACCTGGAAGAGAAGGTTGCGGCGGAGAAGAAGCGCTGGAACGCGATCGTGGACGAAGCCTTCGAAACCCGCTACACGCCGTTGCCTGCCCAGAACGAAATCATCGGCGCTACCAATAAGGCCATGGACGACCACGACGTTGTCATCTGTGCCGCGGGGTCGCTGCCCGGTGACCTGCATAAGATGTGGCGCGTCCGGGACCCGTTCGGCTACCACGTGGAATACGCGTACTCCTGCATGGGCTACGAAATCCCCGGCGGCCTCGGCGTCAAACGAGCAGCGCTGGCCGAAGCGGCAGCCGGTGGCCCCGACAGGGATGTGGTGGTCATGGTGGGGGACGGCTCCTACCTGATGATGCACACCGAACTGGTTACCGCCGTCGCCGAACGCATCAAACTGATCGTGGTCCTCATCCAGAACCACGGCTACGCGTCCATCGGTTCGCTGTCCGAGTCCCTCGGTTCCCAGCGCTTTGGTACCCAGTACCGGGTTCTGGACAAGGAGCAGCACAGCTTCGACGCCGGGGAGCACCTGCCCATCGACCTCGCCACGAACGCCGAGTCGCTGGGCGCGAAAGTCATCCGCATCGAACCGGGCGACAACGTCATCGAAGCCCTTGGTGCGGCGATCAAGGAAGCCAAGGCAGCTCCGGAGACCGGTCCGATCGTGATCCACGTCGAGTCCGATCCCTTGTTGGACGCCCCGAGCTCCGAGTCCTGGTGGGACGTCCCCGTCTCGGCAGTCTCCGAGCTGGAATCCACCCAGCAGGCCTACAAGACGTACACAGACCACAAGAGCCGCCAGCGCAAGCTGCTCGGCTGAATCCCAGACACACAGATCCCACAGACCACAAGGAAGTCCGCACATGTCGACGACGACCACACTGACCACCATCCACCACTTCATCAACGGCGCTGAAACCACGGGCGAGGGCGACCGTACCCAGCCGGTGTACAACCCGGCCACTGGCCAGGTCACCGGTGAATTGCGCCTGGCCAACGAGGCGGACCTGAACACCACGGTCGCAGCGGCCCGCAAGGCGGCCGATACCTGGGGTGACATTTCCCTGGCCAAGCGCACCGCCGTCTTGTTCAAGTTCCGTGAACTCGTCGCAGCCCACGTGGACGAGCTGGCCGAGCTAATCACCGCTGAGCATGGCAAGGTCCTTTCCGACGCGAAGGGTGAGATCGGCCGTGGCCTGGAAGTCATCGAGTTCGCCTGCGGCATCCCGCAGCTGCTCAAGGGCGACTACTCGGACCAGGTCTCCACCGGGATCGACGTCTTCTCTTTCCGCGAACCCCTGGGCGTCGTTGCCGGCATCACGCCGTTCAACTTCCCGGTCATGGTTCCGTTGTGGATGGCGCCGATGGCCATCGCCACCGGCAACGCGTTTATCCTCAAGCCGTCCGAGCGCGACCCGTCCGCTTCGATGCTCCTGGCCAAGCTCTGGAAGCAGGCCGGCCTGCCCGATGGCGTGTTCCAGGTCCTGCACGGTGGCAAGGAGACCGTCGACGGCCTGTTGACGCACCCGGACGTGGATGGCATCAGCTTCGTTGGTTCCACCCCGATCGCCCAGTACGTCCACGAAACCGCCACCAAGCACGGCAAACGCGTCCAGGCATTGGGTGGGGCGAAGAACCACGCAATCGTGCTCCCTGACGCTGACCTGGACAACGCCGCCGACCACCTCGCCGCCGCCGCGTTCGGCTCCGCCGGGGAACGCTGCATGGCCATCTCGGTGGCCGTCGCCGTCGGGGACGCCGCGGACCTGATCGTGAAGAAGGTCGAAGAACGGGCCCTGGCCGTGAAGGTCAACAACGGCACCGAGCCCGACGCCGAAATGGGCCCGGTCATCACCCCGGCCTCCAAGGAACGCATCGTCAAGATCGTCACCGAAGCCGAGCAGGCCGGTGCAGCGATGGTGGTGGACGGCCGTGACCTGGTGGTCCCCGGCCACGAAGACGGCTTCTGGGTAGGTCCCACCGTGATCGACCACGTCAAAACCGAGATGACCGCCTATACCGAAGAAATCTTCGGACCCGTCCTGGTGGTAGTACGCGTCAATACCCTCGAGGACGGCATCAACCTGATCAACTCCAACCCGTACGGCAACGGCACCGCGATCTTTACCTCCAACGGCGCAGCAGCGCGGAAGTTCCAGCGCTCCGTCACCGTGGGCATGGTCGGCATCAACGTTCCCCTGCCCGTGCCGGTGGCCTACCACTCCTTCGGCGGCTGGAAGAATTCCCTCTTCGGCGACAAGCACATCTACGGCCCCGAAGGCGTTTCCTTCTACACCCGCGGCAAGGTCATCACGTCCCGCTGGCCCGAGCCCACCCACGCCTCCGGCGCTTCCTACAACTTCCCCTCCAACTAAGTCCCCACCGCCGCAAAGGAAGACAACGCTGTCATGACTGATGTCGAGAACAAACTGATCATCGGCACCGCCCCGGACTCCTGGGGTGTCTGGTTCCCGGATGATCCCCAGCAGACTCCGTGGGAGCGATTCCTGGATGAGGTTGCGGAGTCCGGCTACAAGTGGATCGAACTTGGCCCTTACGGGTACCTGCCCAACGACCCCACCCGCCTGGCCGAGGAACTGAAACAGCGGGACCTCCAGGTCACGGCGGGAACGGTCTTCACCGCCTTCCACCGCGGTGCCGGCCAGTACGACGAAGCGTGGGAGCCGGCCCGCAAGGTCGCGGAACTGACCGCAGCCATGGGTGGAGAACACATCGTGGTCATCCCCGCCATGTGGCGCGACGACGTCACCGGCGAAGCTGTGGAGAACGGCGAACTCACGGACGAGCAGTGGGCGGACCTCTTCGCCGGCCACAACCGGATGGGCAAGGTCCTCCTGGAGGACTTCGGCCTGCACCAGCAGTTCCACTCCCACGCGGATTCACATGTGGGCGCGCAAAAGGACATCGAAACCCTGCTGGCCGCCACGGATCCGCAGTACTTGAACCTCTGCCTGGACACAGGACACGCGGAATACTGCGGAGCTTCCAGCCTGGAACTGATCAAGAACTACCCGGACCGCATCGGCTACCTGCACCTCAAGCAGATCAACCCTCAGGTCCTGGCCGAAGTCAACGAGAAGAACATGACCTGGGCGGCTGCCAACCTGGCCGGCGTCATGACCGAGCCGCCGCACGGCCTCCCGGACCTGCGCGCAGTCATCGAAGCAGTCGAAGCGCTCAACCGGCCCATCTTCGGCATCGTGGAGCAGGACATGTACCCGGTAGCGTTCGATGTGCCAATGCCCATCGCCAAGCGCACCCGCAACTACCTGCTTTCCTGCGGTTCCCGTACCCGCGTTGAGTAACGCAGCCCAGTAGCCCCTGCCAGCAGCACCCCAGAAGAACTTCACGAAGGACAGATACAGTGACAAAGACTCTCCGCGTTGCCGTCATCGGCGCAGGCCGCATGGGTGCGGACCACATCAAGCGCCTCAGCACCCGCATCCACGGCGCTGAAGTGGCCGCCGTCGTCGACGTCGACCTCGCCAGGGCCCAGGCCGCCATCGAGGGTATCGACGGCGCCGTGGCACTCGCCAGCGCAGACGAAGCGCTCAACAATGGCGACGTGAATGCCGTGCTGATCGCCACTCCGGGCTTCCTCCACGAGGAAATCCTGTACAAGGCATTGGAGAAGGATTTCCCGATCCTGTGCGAAAAGCCGCTGACCCCCGACGCCGAAAGCGCCTGGAAAGTTGTCCAGGCTGAGCAGGCTCTGGGCCACAAGCGCATCCAGGTGGGGTTCATGCGCCGCTTCGACGCCGAGTACTCGGCACTGGGCGCCATCATCCGCAACAGCGAATTGGGGGAGTTGTTGATGCTGCACCACCAGCACCGCAACCCCACCACGCCTGAGGGCTTCACCAACGAGATGCTGATCAACGACTCAGTAGTGCATGAGTTCGACGCCATCCGCTACTTCACCGGTGAGGAAATCACCTCCGTCCAGGTCCGCTTGGGCAAACCGACCCGCAGCGCACCCAACGGCCAGCACGACCCGCAGCACGTGCTGCTCGAAACCGAATCCGGTGTGCTGGCCGACGTCGAAATCTACGTCAACGCCAAGTTCGGCTACCAGGTGGCCACGCAGGCGTCCTTCGAGGATGGCATCGTGAGCATCGGCGGCGACAACGGCCCCTACGTCCAGGCAGCCGGTAAGTGGGGCGGAAACGTCACCCCCGGTTTCGAGGAACGATTCGGAACCGCGTACGACGTCGAGGTGCAGGCTTGGGCGGACGCCGCCCTCCGCGGCGAAATCGGCGGACCTACCGCTTGGGACGGCTATGCCACGGCAGCATGCTGCGAGGCTGGTGTCGAAGCGCAGAAGTCCGGCGAAAAGGTCAAGGTCCAGTTGAACACCAAGCCGGACCTGTACAAGTAGGGGACTGAGCATGAAAATCGCCCTTGACCCCACACCGTTCCACCACAGCCACGGCCTGCTCGAATTCCCCCGGGTAGCGGCAGACCTTGGTTACAAATACCTGCAGATGACCCCGCATGCGGACCTCATCCCGTTCTACAACCATCCCAAGGCCGACGACGAGCTGGTAGGCAAGCTGAAAGCTGCGTGCAAGGATGCCGGCGTAGAGATCGCCTCTGTCCTGCCCGTCCTCCGCTGGTCCGGCCCGGATGAAGACGCACGCGAGGCAGCCGTCCGCTACTGGAAGCGGGCTATCCAGATCGCAGTGGACCTCGGCGTCCAGACCATGAACACAGAGTTCAGCGGCCGCCCGGAGAAGGCGGAAGAGTCCGAGCGTGCGTTCTACCGTTCCATGGAGGAACTGCTGCCGATCATCGAGCGCGAGGGCATGGACGTCCTGATCGATCCGCACCCGGACGACTTCGTGGAAGACGGACTGGCAGCTTTGCGGGTTATCCGTGGGGTCAACTCGCCGAACATCGGCATGGTCTACGTCGCCTCCCACAGCTTCCACATGGGCAACAAGCCCCTGGAGATCATGCGGGCTGCCGGCGACAAGCTGCGGCTGGTGCACGTATCCGACACCATGGACCACCATGCGTCCCACGGCTTGCGGTACATCACCAATCCGCCGGGCAACGCCGTCCGCGTCCACCAGCACCTGAAGATCGGCGACGGCGACGTGAACTGGGACGAGTTCTTTGGCGGGCTGAAGGAGATCGGCTTCCTGGACAAGGAGAACACCGTCATGGTCTCTTCCGTGTTCGCGGAGGACGAGAATGCCGAGGACGTCTCCCGGTACCAGCTCAAGACAATGGTCGACTACGTCGCCCGGACAAAATGACGGTTGGTTCGCTCCCCGTAACCGCAGGGAAAACCGGCAAACCGGCCAACCCCAGGAAATTCCTTCGCAAGGTGGCGCTGTTCTCCACGTTCGGCGGCCTGCTGTTCGGCTATGACACCGGCGTGATCAACGGTGCCTTGCCGTTCATGCAGAAAGACCTGGGCCTGACGCCGTTGACCGAGGGCCTCGTCACTTCGATGCTGCTCTTCGGTGCGGCGTTCGGTGCCATCAGCGCCGGACGTTTGTCCGACCGCTTCGGCCGCCGCAGGACCATCATGGGCCTGGCCGTCATCTTCGCCGTGGCCACCGTTGCCTGCTCCCTTGCACCAACCACGGAGCTGCTGGTGCTTGCCCGCACTGTCCTGGGTCTCGCCGTCGGCGGTGCCTCGGTGATCGTCCCGGTGTACCTGGCCGAAATGTCGCCTGCCGCGCAGCGCGGCAGGATCGTCACCCAAAACGAACTCATGATTGTGACGGGCCAGTTCCTGGCTTTCACGTTCAACGCGGTGCTCGGGAACCTGTTCCCTGAAGAGATGCACGTGTGGCGCTGGATGCTGGTTGTTGCCACCTTGCCCGCCGTCATTCTGTGGTTCGGCATGCTCATACTGCCCGAGAGTCCCCGCTGGTTGGCGTCCTCGGGCCGGTTCGGCGAGGTGATGGATGTCCTGCGGCAGACCCGCGCCGCCGACGACGTCTCTGCGGAGTTCGACGACGTCCGGCGCGCCGCGCGCGAGGATTACCAGTCCCGGATGGGCACCTTCAAGGACCTCACCGTGCCGTGGATACGCAGGATCTTCGTGGTGGGACTCGGCCTTGCCATCATCAACCAGATCAGCGGCGTCAACGCCATCATGTACTACGGCACGTCCATCCTGTCGTCCTCCGGTTTCGGCGACCAGGGCGCGCTCCTGGCAAACGTGGTCAACGGTGTGACTTCCGTGGTTGCCGTGATCGTGGGTATGTCGTTGATGACCAGGCTTCCCCGGAAGGCGATGCTCATTGCCGGGCTATCCGGTACCGCTGTGTCGCTCACAGCCATTTCGATCATCTCCGTCGCGGTTCCGGGGGGAACCCTGCGTGGCTACCTTGTGCTGCTGTTCATGGTGACCTTCCTGGCCTCCATGCAGTCGTGCATTGGTACGGTCACCTGGTTGACCCTGGCAGAGATCTTCCCGCTGCACGTGCGCGGGGTGGGAATGGGTATCTGCGTCTTCGTGCTCTGGATGTTCAACTTCCTGGTGGGCTTCTTTTTCCCGCAAATGGTTGCCTGGATGGGCGTCTCGGCGACGTTCCTGGTGTTCGTTGCGCTCCAACTGGTGGCCATCGCCTGGGTGAAACGCGCCATGCCCGAAACCAAGGGGAAGAGCCTCGAAGAGCTGGAAGAGTTCTTCAAGGCCGGTTCACGACCCTAGCGCAAGGCTTCAGAAGCATACAGCGAAGGCCGCCTGGAACATCCAGGCGGCCTTCGCTGTGTGGGTTACGCGCCGAACGGGAGCCGCGGATCGGTGTCCTGGCCTTCCCACGTTTGGCGGATCCAGCCGTGGTGGGGGTCGTCGCTGATGAGCCAGTCACGCACGCGGCCGGGGCCGGCCATGACGTTCAGGTAATACAGGTCGTAGCCCGGGGCAGCCATAGCCGGTCCGTGCCAACCATAGGGGACCAGCACGACGTCGCCGGTACGCACCTCGGCGGAGACGTCGATGGGACGCTCGTCGGAGGCGTAGACGCGGGCATACCCGATCGGATCCGTGTCCTCCAGTGCCTGGGACCCCGGGGCAACGCGGGTCTCAAAGTAGTAGATCTCCTCAAGGCTGGTCTCGCCGTCCTTCTCCTCATCGTGCTTGTGGGGAGGGTAGGAGGACCAGTTGCCGGCGGGGGTGATGACCTCGCACACGATGAACCGATCGGCTTCCAGAGCAGCCGGCGTGCCAAAGTTGTGGACCTGGCGTGAGCAGTTCCCTGCTCCGCGGAGCTCCACCGGGGTTTCCTTGGCCGTGATCAGGCGGGTGGGATAGCCGGCTTTGGCGGGCGCCGTCGCAATGGCCACCCTGCCGCCGTCGTTCGAGCTGATGCTGACGGCCGTGTCGATCCCCGTGTACAGGACGTCACTTGGCCCGTGGAAAACCGACTGCCGTCCCGCGAGGCTGTACTCGCCGTCGTCGACCGTTACGGTGAAGGATCCGCTCAGCGGCACCACGATGCGCTCCTCCGGAGCCGCGGGAAGCTCGACGGCGGCACCTGCGGCGAGCGTCGCGACCTTCAGTCCCGTGTGGGCCCAGCCGTCTACGGCCAGGGTGGAGTCAGAGGTTCCCAGGGAGATGTCCCATTTACCGTCAGTGGCTGTTCCCAGCGGGTATACCCAGTTGGTCATGTGTGTGTCCTTGTTTAGCGCTGTACGAGTGTCATTTCAAAGCTGTAGGAGTCTGCGCGGTAGACGTGGTGGCCGGTTTCCACCATGCGTCCGGTGTCATCCACCGCGGTGCGTTCCATGGTGACCAGCGCCGACCCCACCTCGGCTTCGAGGAGGGGAGCCTGGTAGTCGTTGGCGATCATCGCGCCGATCCGTTGCGAGGCCAGCCGGAAGTTGACCCCGCCGCGGCGCAGGATCGCGTAGAGGCCTTCGTTGGCAAGCTGTGCCTCGTCCATGCTGGTGATGTCGTCGCGGACCCAGTTCTCCATGAGCGCCAGGGGCTTGCCACCTACTTTGCGCAGGCGGGTGAAGTGGTAGACCTTGGAACCGGCCGGCAGCTGCAGGGCGGTCAGCGTTGCCGCGTCGGCTTCGATGTGCGAGAAGCTGAGGACGTCCGTGGTGGGCTTTTTGCCGTTGTTGCTGAGGTCGTCATAGAGGCTGGAGAGTTCCAGGGGCCGGCGGACCTGGCTTGAAACCACCTGGGTTCCCACACCGCGTTTGCGGACCAGTAGTCCGGCCCGGACCAGTTCATCCATGGCTTTGCGCATGGTGGGGCGGGATAGGTTCAGCTGTGCCGCGAGGTCGATTTCGTTGTCCAGGCGGCTGCCGGGTTCCAGGATGCCGCTGTGGATGGCGGCCTCGATTCCCTGGACCACCTGATGGTAAAGCGGTACAGGGGACGAACGATCGATGCTGAGACTGAGTTGGTTCGCCACTGGATTCTCCTAGACGCCTGCTGAAGGCCGGCCGGGGGAGCGGGTCTGCGGCTCCTCTGCCGGATGGTAGCGTATGTCCGCTCATGTTCTCTTGATAGGACATACTGCCTTTTTCTGATGATAGCAGCCGCGGTTGGGCCGTCAAGGAAGGGGTGGGTTCGGCCTTCACGATAGCGATATTACGTTAAAACATCCTAATGTCAGGACAAACTATTGACAAAGTGTGAGGTCAGTCACCATGATCTGAGTAGCAGGTGTTCCGGATACGAGTCCCGGAAACCTGAAGCTGACATCAAAGGAGATAACGGTGGCAAAATTCTCATGGCGCAAAGCGGCGGTCGTCGCAGCAGTGGTTCCCCTGGTGGCACTGAGCGCCTGTTCAAGCCAGGGCGGCAAGCCGGCCGATAACGGCGGCGCCGCAGCCGCTGGCCAGGTGGCATCAACTGACCGGATCAAGGTAGCGCTGATTACGCACGCCGCTGCCGGCGACACGTTCTGGGACATCGTCCGCAAGGGTGCCGAGGAAGCATCGGCGAAAGACAACGTTGAACTCCTCTACACCAGCGACCCTGAGGCCGGTCGCCAGGCGCAGCTGGTCCAGCAGGCCATTGACCAGAAGGTGGATGGCATCGCCGTCACCCTGGCAACCCCGGACGCGCTGAAGGATGTCCTCAAGAAGGCCACCGACGCGGGCATCCCGGTGGTCAGCCTCAACGCCGGCGAATCAGTCTCCAAGCAGTTGGGTGCCTTCACCCACTTCGGTTCCAACGAGCAACTTGCCGGCGAAGCAGTCGGCACCAGGCTCGCCTCCGAGGGGTACAAGCACCCCGTCTGCGTGATCCAGCAGCAGGGCCACGTCGGCCTTGAAGCCCGTTGCGCCGGTGTGAAAGCCAAGGTGCCCGCAACCGAAATCCTGTACGTGGACGGCAAGGACATGACTGCGGTCCAGTCCACCGCCACGGCAAAGCTCCAGGCCGCCAAGGACGCCGACGTCATCATCGGCCTCGGCGCTCCGATCACCCTGACCCTGCTGAAGTCCGTCACTGACGCCGGCAGCTCGTCGAAGGTTGCCAGCTTTGACCTCAACGCCGACCTTGCCCAGAAGATCGTGGACGGCGCCGTGATCTTCACGGTCGACCAGCAGCCGTGGCTCCAGGGCTACATGTCCGTTGACTCCCTGTGGCAGGCCAAGCGCGGTGGCTTCAAGATCGGTGGCGGCCAGCCCGTCCTCACCGGCCCAACCATCGTGGACAAGACCAACGCATCCGATGTCCTCAAGTTCGCCCAGCAGGGCGTCCGCTAGATCCAGGAACCAGGCTGCGCGGCGGCTCCCTGCCGCGCAGCCTGACCAACAAGGAGTCCTCCCCTATGGCAAACACAGCAACCCTGCCGCCGGCGCCGGCTACGGCCCCCGGCGATGAACGGATCGGGCGGCGCAGCCCCCTCCAGAAGTTCCTCGCAAGGCCCGAAGTTGGAGCATTGGTGGGCGCGGTGGTCCTCTTCATCTTCTTCGCGTCCGTTTCGCAGACGTTCACCCAACCCAACGCACTTGCTACCGTGCTCTACGGCTCATCGACCATCGGAATCATGGCGGTAGGCGTGTCCCTGCTGATGATCGGTGGGGAGTTCGACCTCTCCACCGGTGTTGCCGTGATCTCCTCCGCACTCACCGCGTCGCTGTTCAGCTGGAACTTCTCCCTGAACGCCTGGGTCGGCGTGGGCCTGGCCCTGGTGGTCTCCCTGGGCATCGGTTTCATCAACGGCTGGATCCTCGTCAAAACCAAACTGCCCAGCTTCATCGTCACCCTGGCCACATTCCTGATGCTTACCGGCCTCAACCTGGCACTCACCCGCCTCATCGGCGGTAGCGTATCCTCGCCGTCGATCTCCAAGCTGGACGGCTTCGAATCAGCACGTGCGGTCTTCGCGTCCTCCGTCAGCATCGGCGGGGTGGAGGTCAAGATCACGGTCTTCTTCTGGATCGTCCTGGTGGCCGTGGCCTCGTGGATCCTGCTGCGCACCCGGATCGGGAACTGGATCTTCGCAGTAGGCGGCGACGCAAACGCCGCCCGCGCCGTGGGTGTTCCGGTAACAAAGACCAAGATCGGCCTCTTCATGGCCGTCGGTTTCTGCGGCTGGATTCTGGGTATGCACAACCTGTTCGCCTTCGACGCCGTGCAGTCCGGCGAAGGAGTGGGCAACGAATTCCTCTACATCATCGCGGCCGTCATCGGTGGCTGCCTCCTGACCGGCGGCTACGGCTCGGCAGTGGGTGGTGCTATCGGCGCCTTTATCTTTGGCATGGCCAACAAGGGCATCGTGTACGCACAATGGAATCCGGACTGGTTCAAGTTCTTCCTGGGCTTGATGCTGCTGCTGGCCACCATCGTCAACCTCATCGTCAAGCGCCGGGCAGAGCTCAAGTAAGGGGCCGGAACAATGAACGCACAACAGATCGATCAGCAAACCCTGCTGAAAGGCGAGAAGGATCCCTTGACACACACGCCGGTCCACCTGCTGTCCCTCGATGGAGTGGGCAAGCACTACGGCAACATCATCGCGCTGCGGGATGTCACCATGGCCGTGGACAACGGCCGTGTCACCTGTGTCCTGGGTGATAACGGCGCAGGCAAGTCAACCCTGATTAAGATCATCGCCGGCCTGCACCAGCACGACGAAGGCACCCTGCACGTGATGGGCGATGCCAGGAAGTTCAACTCACCGAGGGACGCGCTCGACGCCGGTATTGCCACGGTGTACCAGGACCTGGCAGTTGTTCCGCTGATGCCCATCTGGCGCAACTTCTTCCTCGGCTCTGAACTGACCAAGGGATTTGGACCGTTCAAGAGCATGGATGTCCAGAAAATGAAGGAGATCACGCTCAGCGAACTGGCCCAGATGGGCATCGACTTGCGCGATGTGGAGCAGCCCATTGGTCAACTGTCCGGCGGTGAGCGCCAGTGCGTGGCGATCGCCCGGGCCGTGTACTTCGGGGCCAAGGTCCTGATCCTCGACGAGCCCACTGCGGCACTTGGCGTGAAGCAGTCCGGCGTGGTGCTCCGCTACATCCTGCAGGCCCGCGACCGTGGCCTGGGCGTCATCTTCATCACCCACAATCCGCACCACGCTTTCCCCGTGGGCGACCGGTTCCTGTTGCTCAAGCGGGGCAAGTCGATTGGGTATTACGACAAGAAGGACATCACCCTGGATGAGCTGACGGCCCAGATGGCCGGCGGTGCAGAACTCGCAGAGCTGGCCCACGAGTTGGAGCAGCTCGGTGGCCACTCCGACGCCCTTGAGGAAGTCAA
Source organism: Paenarthrobacter nitroguajacolicus (assembly GCF_031455195.1). GTDB lineage: Bacteria > Actinomycetota > Actinomycetes > Actinomycetales > Micrococcaceae > Arthrobacter > Arthrobacter nitroguajacolicus_D. The sequence continues at coordinate 186,280 of NZ_JAVDSH010000002.1, forward strand.
AGCCGAGGTGGCCGGTGTGGAGGAATCCGTTCCGGAAAACGCCACTAAGCGGCACTGACGCGATAGCTGCTGAAAGTCCTGCCCGGAGCGCATGTTGGCTCCGGGCAGGACTGTTTCCGGCAAGGAGCCAACCCTAGCGAGGCGGCGCTGTGGTGCCGCGCAGCGCCAGTTTCGGCTCAATGAGCGTGCGCTCCGGTTCCAGCGTCGGATCCGCTATGCGGGCCAGTAGCCTGCGGGCGGAGTCCGCCCCAACAATGTCGCTGCGGTTGTCGATGGACGTCAGGTCCAGGAAACGCGACTTGGCCAAGGGGGAGTTGTCGTAGCCGATCACCGAAACGTCGGCAGGTACTGCGAGGCCGCGCGCTTTGATGGCTGCGAAGGCGCCAAGGGCCATGGAGTCGTTCGCTGCGAAGATCGCAGTGGTGTCCGGGTGGCGTTCCAGGAGTCGGCTTGCTGTCTCGTAGCCGTCTTCCTCCGACGTTCCGCTGGACTCGCTGATGAAAGGCTCGACGCCGGCAGCTTCCACGGCGCGACGGTAACCGGCGCGCCGGTGTGCGGAGGCGCCGTCGGACCCTGAGACGTGGCCGATGCGGACGTGGCCCAAACCCAACAGGTGGTTGGCTGCCATGCTTCCGCCGCCGTCGTCATCGTTGGTGATGAGGTCAGCGCCCAAGGGCACGCCTTTGCGCCAGCCGGCCACCACGGTGGGCACCCAGGTCTTGGCGAGCATGGCATCGCTCGGTTCGGCGGCTATCACCAGCGCATCGACGTGCATGGCGAGCAGTCCGTCTGTGGCTTCCTTGATCCGGTTTTCGCCCGGCCTGGAGTCCGCAAGCATCACCTGGTACCCAAGGTTTGAAAGGACGGATTCCATTCCACGGAGCAGGTCAACGAACCAGGGGTTCCGGTAGTCATCGATGACCAGGCCGATGCTTTTTGTGCTGCTGCTTGCCAGGGTGGTGGCGGCACGGCTCGGCCGGTAGCCCAGTTCAGTGATGGCGTCCCGGACGGCGTTACGGCGCTTTTCGCTGATTCTTTCGGGGTCTTTGAGGAACAGCGAAACCAACGACGGCGAAACGCCGGCTTGTGTGGCGACGTCGTAGAGCGTGGGGCGTCGGTTGTTGTTCAACGTATTTGGCTGCCTTTCGTGTCCTCCCCCGAGGATAGTCCGTTAAGGATTGACAGGACATATAGACATGGTTACGCTCAAATCCAGCGTAAAAATTGTAGCGCTACAAAATGCCGGACGATCCTCATGCGACGGCAGAATTTCGAAGGAGAAATCAATGGCTGAAAGCCTCGGCGTAGCCGTCATCGGAGCAGGCATGGCAGGCAAGGCCCACGCCGCCGCGTACCGCACGGCATCTGCCCTTTATAGCCCCGTGCTTCCCCAGATCCGCCTCGTCTCCATTGGCGACGTCAATGCTGAGTTCGGTTCCCTGGCTGCACGCCGATTCGGCTACGAACGCAATGACACCTCATGGCAGGCCATTGCGGAAGCTGATGACATCGACGTCGTCAGCGTGGTGATCGCCAACTCGCTGCACCGCGAGGTGGTCGAAGGCCTGCTCGCGGCCGGCAAACATGTCCTCTGCGAAAAGCCACTCAGTGACACCCTGGACGACGCCCGTGCCATGGCGCACGCAGCACGCGCCGCCGAGGCCCGCGGAAACCTGGCACGCATCGGATTCACCTTCCGCCGCACCCCAGGCATCGCCTACATCCGCGACCTGGTCCGGAACGGCGTGCTGGGGAACGTCCTGCACTTCAGTGGCCGATACTGGACCGACTACGGATTCAGCCCCCAGGCTCCCATGAGCTGGCGCTACAAAGGCGGACCGGGCTCAGGTGCGCTGGCCGACGTCGGAAGCCACCTGACCTATGTCGCCGAATTCCTCTGCGGCAACATCACCTCCATCAGTGGTGGCAGGCTGTCCACCGCGATCGACAAGCGCCCGCTCCCGCTCAGCGCAGTCATGGGCCACGACCACGTTGCCGTCAGCGACACGTTCGAAGCCGTGGAGAACGATGACTACGCCGCCTTCAACGCCGAGTTCACCAACGGTGCCGGCAGCTTCGAAGTGTCCCGCGTTGCAGCAGGACACGCCAACAGCCTCCAATTCGAGGTCTTCTGCGAGAACGGCGGAGCCAAGTTCGACCAGCGCCGCCCCAACGAAATCCAGCTTTTCCTCAACGATGGCTCCGGCCTGCAAGGCGGGTACCGCCAAGTGATCCTGGGCCCAGGACACCCCTACATTGCCGGCGGCCTGGCCATGGACGCCCCGGAAGTCGGCTTCGGCCAGAACGATGCCTTCGGATACCAGGCACGGGCCTTCCTCGAAGAGGTCGCGGGCTTGGCCGAAGCGGACTCCCTGCCCCGTTGCGCAACGTTCGACGAAGGTGTCCGCAACATGGAACTCCTGGGCGCGGTCACTGAGTCCGCCCTGGACAACGGAAAGAAGATCACGCTATGAAGCTCGGGGTCTACAACGCGATCCTCCACGACCGTCCGCTTCCTGAAGCGCTCAAAGTCATCGCCGACCTTGGCCTGACTGGCATCGAGATCAACACCGGCGGATTCCTTCCCGCCGTGCATGTCCCCACGTTCGACCAGATCCTGGAAAGCGACGCCGCCCGCGACGACTACCTCGGGATCTTTGAGGGCACCGGGGTTTCAATCGCTGGCCTGAATTGCAACGGAAACCCCCTGCATCCCAAGCCGGAAATTGGCGAAAAGCACGCCGAGGACATCCGTCGTTCCATCCGCTTGGCCAACCGGCTGGGCCAGGACCGCGTGGTCACCATGTCCGGGCTGCCCGGGGGAGAGCCCGGCGCCACCACGGTGAACTGGGTGGTCAACGCCTGGAACTCCGCGGCGCTGGATGTCCTGGACTACCAGTGGGGAGTAGCGGCAGCCTTCTGGAAGGAAACGGACCGGCTCGCCGCAGACCATGGCGTCAAGGTGGCGTTGGAGCTGCACCCGCAGAACATTGTTTTCAATACCGCGGATGTCTACAAGCTGGTCGAGCTCACCGGTGCCACCCACGTTGGCGTCGAACTGGACGCATCCCACTTGTTCTGGCAGCAGATGGATCCAGTGGCGGTGGTCCGGGAACTTGGGCCACTGGTCTTTCAGGCGGCAGCCAAGGACGTCCGTGTGAACAAGGACAACGCTGCGCTCTACGGTGTGTTGGACAACAGCTTCCGGCGGCTCTCGGAAACGGAAAACCGGACCAACCTTGGTGGCGACGAATGGGCCAACGAATGGCCCAAGAACTCTGCCTGGGACTTCGTGGCCCTGGGCCGTGGTCACGACACCGCGTTCTGGACCGAGTTCCTCCGGGCCCTGCACGACGTCGATCCGAACATGCTGGTCAATATCGAGCACGAGGACGTTTCGCTGGGTCGGATCGAGGGGCTCGAGGTCGCGGCACAGGTGCTTCGCGACGCCGACGCAGCCCTTGAGGCATCGCTCAACGTCCCTGCCTGAGACTCCCGTGCTGTGTCCGGGGCGGCGGCTACGGCCCCCGCCCCGGACGCGCCGTTCACCGTTCCGGGTGCTGCACGCTGATGCTAGGCCTGGACCCTGACGGGTACGCCGGTCTCCAGGGACAGTTGTGCTGCGTCGGCTACCTTTGACGCCGCCACGGCGTCTTCGGGAGTGCAAGGATTCTTACGTTTGCCCAGCACAACCTCTACGAAGGCCGCCATCTCGGCCCGGTAGGCCTGGTCAAACCGCTCGGCGAACGTGGTGTGCGCAGTGCCGGACGGGAACGTAACTGTGGGCTCGGCCGACCTCAGTGCCATCTGCTGGTCCATTCCCACCAGCACTGATTGCTCGGAGCCTTGAAGTTCCAAGCGGACGTCATGCCCGGCTCCGTTGTAGCGGCTGGCCGATACCGTACCCACCGTGCCGTCGTCGAACGTCACCAGAGCCAGGGCGGTGTCGACGTCGCCCACCTCACCGATGGCCGGGTCGCCGTTGTTGGAGCCCTTGGCGTAGACTTCCACGATGTCCCTGCCTGTGAGCCATCGGAGAATGTCGAAGTCGTGGACTGAACAGTCGCGGAATAGGCCGCCCGATGTTGCAAGGAACTCCACCGGCGGCGGTGTCATGTCGCAGGTGACAGCCCGAAGTGAGTGGATCCAACCAAGCTCCCCGGCCTCGTAGGCCCGTTTGGCCTCCAAGTACCCGGCATCGAATCGACGCTGGTGACCGATTTGGACGGTGCCCGATTTCTCGCTGATGTAGTCGAGGACGGGTTGGGACTCCGCCACATTGACAGCCACGGGTTTTTCGCAGAACACCGGGATGCCTGCGTTCACACCCGCACGGATGAGACCAGGGTGAGTGGCTGTGCCTGTTGCGATGACCAGGCCGTCCACTCCGGACCCGATGAGCTCCTCCGCTGATCCCAGGAATTCGGCGCCCACGCTCTCGGCCACTGCACGGGCATGATCCCCGGCCACATCCGTCAGTTTGAGGCTCACATGGATGCCGTCAGGGTTGAGGGACTCGTTGAGGGCGCTGATGTTCTTGGCATGCATCACGCCGATCCGGCCTACGCCTACGAGGCCGAGGGTCACGTTCTTGGTCATTTCTGTCTCCGTCGGTGCAGCAGAAGGTCATCTCCAGAGAGAGATTCCTGAAGTGAGACTAGAGGTTGTCAGATTGTCCTGTCAAACATAGGTGGGGATGTGAGTGAGCGTCTGGCTGAAGGGGGTGGGATGTGAGTGAGCGTCTGGCTGAAGGGGGTGGGATGTGAGTGAGGGGTGGACATGGCTGACGCGGGCCGAAGAGTCTGGGGGAAAACTCCGACCCGCGCCAGGTCCATGGGGCCGGTCAGGCGATGATCTTCATCGCCTGCCAACCGGTACCCAGGCTGGTGGGGGGAACGTTTCTGAACGTTCCGCTGCCCGAGCCCGGATACAGCCACAGGGTGTCTCCGATGCGGCCGAGGACGTCATTCTTGGCGTCACCGTCCAAGTCCCGGGGCCCTGCCATCGATGTTCTGTTGTCCCAACCCGCGGAGATCTGCTTCCACGGCAACCAATCGCTGGCTCCGTCACCGGGATAGAGCCAGAGTGCGCCGGTATCCGCACGCCGGGCCAGCACGTCTGCTTTACCATCTCCATTAAAGTCCCCGGTGCTGAAGATTGCATTCATGACATTCCAGCCCGTTCCCACCGTGGTGGGCGTCCGGAGGCCACCGCTGCCGTTTCCTGCGTAGAGGCGCAGGTCCCCGGTGCTGCGCCGGGCCATGATGTCGGGAATGCCGTCACCGCTGAAGTCCCCGGGGGAGAACAGTTGGGTCATGGCACTCCAGCCGGTACTGATCTGCGAGCGGGCACCAAAGCCACCGGCCCCGTCCCCTGGGTACAGCCACAGGACATCTCCCGCTCGGGCAACGACGTCGGCCTTGCCGTCCCGGTTGAAGTCACCGGGGGTGATGGCGTCAGTCACCGTCGACCAGTCCGAGGCCGGTATGGCAAGCTTCCTGGCCTGGAGGCCGCCAGCGCCGTCACCCGGGTACAGGTACAGGTTTCCCGTCGCATCGGAGGCCAGGACGTCGGCTTTGCCGTCACCGTCGAAATCATGGGCCGACGGAGGACCGGCTGCGGGAACGCTGTAGGTCTGGGTGGCCACGGCGGAGGTGTTGCCGGCGGGGTCCACTCCGATGTATTTGAGCACCAGTGCGGAATTGCCCATCACGATTGGAGCCGCGTACTTGAAGTTGGTGGCGCTCTCCGTTGCCGTCGGTGTGCTGCCATCGGTGGTGTAGTAGATGGTTGTCCCAGCCTCATTGGCGGACAGGGAAATGGTGGCTCCACTGGACAACGGACGGCCGGTGGGATTGGCCGTTACTGTGGGAGCCGTGGTGTCTGCCGGGACTGTGTAGGTCTGCGAGGCAACATCTGAGGCATTGCCGGCAGGGTCGGTAGCGAAATACTTCAGCGTCATCGGGCCGGTGCCCGGGAACGTGATCGGAGTGGAGTACACCAACCCGGCGGTCAACGGATCCGTGCCGTCCGTGGTGTATTTGATCACCGAATTCGGTTCATTGGCTGTCAAAGTGATCGACGTGCCGGCAGCGTACGCTCCTCCCGCCGGGTTGGCGGTCACTATGGGTTTGGTCGTGTCCGGCCCCGTGGAGTAGGTCTGCGTGGCCACCGCGGAAGCGTTGTTGGCGCTGTCCACTGCGAAGTACTTCAGGGTCAGCGGACCGCTCAGCGTCAGCGGAGCGGTGTACTTGTTGCTGGTGGTCGTGGGCGTGCTGCCATCGGTCGTGTAATAAATTGTGGCCGTCTCGTTGGCCGTGAGGGTGACGGTCTGCCCAACGGAGTAGGTTCCGCCGGGAGGCGTCGGTGTTACTGAAGGTGCCACGTTGTCTGTTCCGAGGTAGGCCTCAAACTCGGCCAAGCCGGCGTTGGTCGTAGTGGGGCTGACTGAGGTGATGTTGAGCCTGACAGAACTCACTGTTTTGGAAGGGAAATTGATGGTGAGGCCGGACCCATTGTTGGGAAGGGCCGGAACAGGCACAGAGCTGCCATCGGAGAACTGTAGATTGCCTCCCGTAACTTGATCTGTGAGCACAGGGCGATCGGCCAAGGTAACCGCATTTATGGTGCGGGTGGGCGAGAAATCGTATTCGATCCAGCTGCCGGCTTTTTCGCCAGCGGTCACCCATTCACGGCTCGCGTCCATGGGGGCTCCCCACGCGTAGCCGTCTCGCGCCTTCTCCGGGCCCTGTGCCGTGGCCTTCTGCGAGGACGAAGACACCGTGGTGCCGGGGGACTTGGCTGCGTTGCCTGTCCACTCGATGGCCGTGATGTACTGCCGTTTCAGCCATTCGTCGTAGGGGGAGTCGGGACATCCTTCGCCTGGGCTGCTGCAGATGTACATGTCGAAGTCCGCGAACCGAACGAACGTATCTACCTTCGCTGTAAGCTCGGCACCCGTCACATTTTGGGCGTACTCGTCAATGACGTACGCGTCATAGGCCAGGGCTGTATGGGGTCCTGCGTAACTGCGGCTGGCGAGCTGGGCGAACTTGGCGGTAGCCCAATGGTCACTATGGTCGTACGGGTTCTTGTAGGTCCCGGTCCAATCCTGGGTGCGGAAGGTGGTGGGTTGGAAGTTGGCCACCAGACGGTTCAGTGCTGTTTGGAACTGTGTCTTGGTGAAGGCAGCCGCGTTATCCACCGGACGGATGGAAGACAACCGTCCATCCCAAAGTTTGAGGATGCTTTGGGAATTATAGGCGGCGCTGCCCAGTCCGTTGGGGAAACCGTCGGGCAGGCGCATAAAGACAACGGAGACGTTAGGGGCACCATTGAGTGTCTGCATGGTCAGCGGACGGTTCGGTACACCGGCGTCAGACGTGGTCCAAGAGTCCGCAACTCCAGCCATTTTCGCGTAGCTGGCCCTGATGCCAGCCTCAAGGCTTTTCCAGTAAGCAGGCCCCTCGCCGGCTTCCCCGGCCGTGGTGTAGACGGTCTGGACACACCGCTTGGCTTGGATGTCGCGCATGAAGTCCGGGCTGATAAAGATCAGGTCGTCGTCAGTATGGGCCACGATCTGCATGGCGCCACCGGTACCTGCGCAGGGCGGCACGGCCGCGGACGCGGACGCCGTGAAGCCAAGCGTCAGGCCCGTGATGGTCATGGAAAGAGCCAGAAGCCACGCCATTAATCGGCGACTTCTGGAAGTGGGTGGGGTTACAACGCGAAATCCGGGGCGGCGAAAGGGTTTTGGACGGTCCACAACCATGCTCCTCGAGCAGATGTTGGGCCCCCCAGCCGGCGAACTTAACGACGCCCCCAGAGCGTCATGTGAATGGAGTTATGTACTCGGCCCGCTGGCGGGAGAGCCGTGGGCGTCGTGATGCGAGTTACTGTACTCCTTCGGTCCGGGCATGGGTAGGGTTCGGGCCACTACGCTGAAACCATGAATCGCACCGGAGCTTTGAACCCGAGTCCGAGGACGCTCGACGTCGAAAGCGTGGTCCACTTCGACCGGCTGGTGGCCGGAGGGGCCGGGTCCATGCACGGTTGGCACGCGCAGTCTTTGGACCTCCGTGGACACTCACGTGAGCTTAAGGTCCTGGACCCCCAAGGCGCGATCTTCCTTGGCTGCACTTTCGACGACGGCGTGGAAGAGAGCCTCCGACGCCGCGGGGCGCTCATCTTCCCCAAAATGCAAGGGATCCCGTTCGACCCGTACCGGGGGAGCCTCTACTCGGCCGACGAGCTCTACCAGGACATTTCCGCCACAGAGTACGAAGCCACCCTCGACGCCAGGATTTACCAGTGGAGCATCCTGTCCGGGCAACGGAAGAGCCTGGATGCCACCCTTGCCGCGGCCCTGCACGACCATGCGATCGGTGATGCCTTGGACGAACTGCTGGACCAGGGCGCCCTGTCAGGCCGCAAACTGGTGGGAGTCATGGGCGGGCATGCCGCCGAGCGCGGGACCCGGGAATTCGCCGACGCCGCCCGGCTGGGACGGCTCCTTGCCCAAGCCGGCTTCGCGGTGGCCACCGGCGGTGGGCCTGGTGCCATGGAAGCGGCCAACATGGGCGCCTACTTGAGCGGACTGCCCGACGCCGATACCGCAGCCGCGCTTGGCACGCTCGCCCTGGCACCCGGGTTCAGGCCGTCCGTGACAGCGTGGGGGCGCCAGGCAGCAGCCGTGGTCCAACAGCATCCGCAAGGCACTCCAACGCTTGGCATCCCCACGTGGTTCTACGGACACGAACCTCCCAACCTGTTCGCCACCCACATCGCCAAATACTTCGCCAACGCCGTCCGCGAAGCCATCCTGCTGGAACTGTGCAATGGCGGGATCGTCTTCCTGCCGGGCGCGGCTGGAACTGTGCAGGAGATCTTCCAGGACGCCTGCGAAAACTACTATGGCGCGCCCGAGACCATCACGCCCATGGTGCTGGTGGGTCGCGAACACTGGGAACGGACCTTCCCGGCCTGGCCCATGCTCCAGAGCCTGGCGGCAGGGAAACCCATGGAAAGCCGGATCTTCCTGGTGGACAGCGTCGAGGAAGCGCTCGCGGTTGTGACGGAACGGGTGTGACCGAACACTGAGGAGGCTGCTCAGAAGTCCTTGCTGCAGGGACCGGAGCCAAGTTGCGCGAGCCCTGTGAGGTCGCCCGCAGCGTAGTCCCGAACCCAGGAGGCTTCGTCGAACATGAGTTGCCGCGGGTCACTGACGTGGTCCAGGCCTACCAGGTGCCCCAGTTCGTGCATGATGACGGCCACGCCAATCTCCTGGCCGTTGGGGGTATCAACGATCCCGGCGAACTGGGGTGCATCCAAAGACACGGTGCCGGTCACGTATGCCTTGTACCCGTTGCTGAGGCCGATCGAAGAGCTTCCGCCCAGCCCAACTGTCTGTCCGGTCAGGCGCGGGACCTGCTCCGGCGTACTCCACGCGATGAGTACTGGCGCCCAGCGGTCGCCGTATCTGGCGGGCTGGTACCCGGACCTGTTGGTGGACGGGACCTCGGAACTGGGGCCGTCGTAGATGAATTTCAGTCCGGTAGCGAGGCTCGCCCGCCGAACGGCTGCATCCACCAGTGCCTGCCAGGAAGCCGGCGCCACATCGGAGTTCACCACGTAGTGGATGGGCCGGCAGGGCGAATAGGCCAACGGGGTCCCGTCTTCCTTGACGGCCAGGAACTTGTACGAGGTGCTGGTTTTGCTCAACGGGGCAGGTTTGCCAAGGGGCGCGTCGGCTTCCTCGAGCCCAGGCAGCCGATCCTGGCGCTGCCCGAAGGGAACCACCCCGGGCCGTGGTTGTTGTCCTTGCGCAACGGAGGAACCACCCACGAGTTGTTGCAGTTCGCCGCTGAAGTAAGCGCCCGCGCAGACGAGGCCGAGGATGCCGAAGAAGAACATGATGGCGGCGATGCTGCTGTGTTTGATGGGTGGCCGGACGGGTGGGTCATCGGGCGGACGGGCAGCCACTGGGAGGAAATTCGGCCGGGGAGGATCATGGTCTGGCCATTTGGACGACCCGAAAGGTTCCATGGAACCCCCTGACGTGGCGGCTGCGACGGGTGGTGGGGGCGCCGCCGTCGGCCGTAACCGTCAGCATAAGTCCGGCGACGCCGCGAGTCCATGGCGCGACTGCTGGAAAGCCGTGCTTGTCAGATGTCCTTGCGGCAGGGTGCTGAAGCCAGCAGGTGCAAGCCGTTCAGGTCGCCTGCGGCAAGTCCGTCCGGTGCCCCAATTTCCGGGTACATGAGCTGGATGGGGTCGTCCACGTGGTCCAATCCCATCACGTGTCCCAGCTCGTGTTGCATGACCGCCAGGACATAGTCCGCGCCGCCGCTGGCCATCAGCTCTGTCACCTGCGGGGTGTCCAGCTCGAGGCTGCCGGTGATGTAGCTTTTGGGGCCGTTATTGAGGGAGTACATGGTGCTGCCGCCAGTGCCGATCACTTTGTCGGCCAGGGCCGGCGCAACCTCCGGCGTCGTCCAGGAAATCAGGAGCGGAGCCCACCGGTCGCCGTATTTGGCGGGTTGATAGGGCTCACGGCGCTCAACTGGCAGTTCGTCGGTGGTGCCGTCGTTGACGAACTGGATGCCCGACGCTGCGGAGATGTTCGCAATCGCGGTGGCCAGCAGTGCGTCGGATCCTTCCGGTGCGGTGGCGTTGTTGACGACGTAATGCAGCGGTCGGCAAGGCGAGTACCCAACGGGGGTGCCGTCGTCGTTGGTTGCCAGGAACTTGTACGAATCGTTGGTGGTTCCGGGCGCCGGAGGCGAGGCCAGCGGGGCGTCTGCTTCCTCAAGTCCCGGCGGCGGCGCGTCGACCGGTCGGGCGGCCTTCCCCTGCCCCTGGCTTCCTTGCTGCGGTGTGCCAGGCACGCCCGCCCCGGGAAAGAGCGCTGTTATGCGGGGGTCGCCGTGCAGGAATCCGCTGACCAGGACGGCAATGACCGCCGCGACGGCGGCGAGGAGGACACCGCGGAGCACACGAAGGGCCGTTCCCGCGCGCCGGTGCCTGGGCGCACGCACTTCTTCCCGCTCCGGGTCCACGGTTCTCCATTCCTCACGCCCTGGTCACGCGGGGCAGCGCGGAGGACGAACCAACAGTACGGGCTGCGGACTGAGCCGTCCAAACTCAGACGATCGCTGCGCCGAAGAGCAATCCCAGTCCATAGGTGGCGGCCGCCGCTCCGAGGCCGATCGCAAGCTGCCGCAGGCCACGGCTCAGCGGCGACGTTCCGGAAAGCAGGCCGACGACGGCGCCGGTCGCCAACAGCGCGATGCCCACCAGCACACCGGCCACCATCAGGGCAGCCACGCCGGTCATGCCAAAGAGGAACGGCAGGATGGGGATGATGGCACCCGAAGCGAAGAAGCAGAAGCTGGACAGCGCTGCGCCCCAGGCCGAGCCTACGGATTCGTGCTCGTCCGCTGCCGGCTTTTCGGGTTGCAGGGAGAGGCTGGGGTCGCAATCGCAGCTGAACAACCCCATGCGTTCGGCGGCGCGGTGCTCGGCGGCTTCCTGGGTCATGCCCCGGGCCAGGTACACCAGGACCAGTTCGTTGTGCTCAATGTCCAGGGAAGGTGCAGCAGTGAGCGTGGCCTGTGTGGGGAGGGTGGCGTTGAGCAATTCCCGTTGCGACCGCACCGAGACGTATTCGCCGGCGCCCATGGAGAGGGCTCCGGCCAGCAAACCTGCCACGCCACTCATCAGCACAACGGGGCTGGGCACTCCGGTGGCGGCCATGCCCATGACCAGGGAGAGGTTGCTGACCAGGCCGTCGTTGGCGCCGAAGACTGCGGCGCGGAAGGTGCCGGACAACCTGTTCCGGCCACGGGTGGCAAGCCCGCGGACTACTTCTTCATGGATCTGCTCATCTGCCACCATGGCAGGCGTCGCGGCCGGTTCGGTGCCGTAGGGGGAGCGGCCTTCGGCCCGCTGCGCCAACGCGAGCACGAACACCGAGCCGAAGTTGCGGGCCAGGAAACCCAGGAACTGGCTCCGGCCGGACGCCGCCTTGGGCATTCCTGCGTGCTCCCCAAGGAGCTTGAGCCAGTGGGCTTCGTGCCTGCCTTCGGCCTCGGCCAAGGCCAGCAGGATCTGGCGTTCTTCGCCGTCCCGGCGTTGGGCGAGTTCCCGGTAGACGGCGGCTTCGGCCCGTTCGTCAGCCAGGTATTGCCGCCAACGCCGGATGTCCGAGGACGTCGGCGCGGTTTGCGGCGCTCCGGCGTTTTGGGGGGCTTCGGTTTCGTGGACGGGGTCCGGAGCGGGGCTCGACGAACCGTGGGATTCCTGGTGCTGTTGCACTTTTTCTCCTGTGCTGGGTGGGGTAGTTGCGGCCCCATTGCACGCCCCACACTACCGCTTATTCCCGGGGTTTTTTGGCTGGTATTCCTCAACCGGAATGTTCGGTGCACCTTAATTTCCGCCCCTTGACCGGTCCGTGGGCCGGTGCTCAGATGGAATGACAGGGCGGGGTCTCCCGCACGAGGTCATCGGGCCGTTCGCGGCCCATGGGACGGAGGTTGCATCATGAACACCACCGAATCACACGCCAACTACCCGGAACGGGCAACTGTGGAGTCCGACCCGGCCTACGACTACGCGGAAGACCAGGAAGTGGACGAAGCCTGGGTGGAGGAAGTGGACGCCCCGGAGGATGACGAACGGGTGGTCCCGATTGATGAAACCGATGACTTCCGGGAGGAAGACGCCGAGGATTAGGCAGGTTGCTCCGGAAAGGTGAAGTGCCTCGCCAGCCCCCTTGGTTTCCCGACGGCGGCAACGGTCACTGTCAGCGTCCCTGACGCTGCGCACCATTGGGTAGGGCGGACGGCCTGCGAAAGCGCACGGGCAATCAACTGTGGATCCGAGTGCGGCAATGTCACGCTCGTCGTCCCGGCCAGAAGGGTGACGGTCCCCAGAAAGAGGTCGACGGCGGGTATCACCGCGACCATGCCGGCTGCGGCTTCGGCGGGGGTACCGGTTGTTTGGGCGCCAGGTGTTTGGGCGCCGGGAGCCGGCAGGTTGGAGGCTTGGCTGCTGTCGGCTTGGTACGGCAAGGTACGTCTCCTTGGGGGAGTGCTCTTGCCCGCTCGGTTGTCTTTGGTCCGGGGCGGGCCGCTTCCTCATCCGAACCACCCGTGAACATGGGGTTGGTGTGTGGCCAGTCGGAGCTTGGCACCACATCTCTTGAAGCTGGCACCACACTACCGCACGCGCGCTCTCGTTGTGGGGCCTGCTCCGCAGGGTTGGATGGAGTTTAAGTCCGCGGAGCGGGCCCCACAACGTGTACCTGCCGGGGACACAACTACGGCGACGCTCCCCGATAAGGGGAGCGCCGCCGTCGGGCGTTGCTTTGTTTCGCTTGTCCTGCGTGTTTGGGTTAGTTGGCCCTGTTGGAGCTGACCGGGTGAGCTTCGATCGGCAGTTCGTCGGAGATCGCGCCAGCCACTCGCTTGTCCCAGGCGGCCCGGACTGCGGGGTCGGTGCGCGGGGTGAGGAGCGAGATGACCACGTAAGCGACGAACGAGGCGGCGAGGCCGTAGTAGATGGGTTCGTTTGCGTAGACGCCGTCTTCGCTGGGAATGACTCCGGTTGCGAACATGATCAGCAAGGCCAGTGTCAGTACCGAGCCAACTGCCATGGACCATGCAGCCGCAATGCCTGTTCCGCGCTTCCACACCAGGCCGCCGAGGATCGCGACCAGAAGGCCGCCCACCAGGATGTCGTAGGCGATGGTGAGGGCTACCACCACGTCCTGTGCGGCCATGGAGATCAGGACCGCAACGATGCCCAGGCCCAGGACCCAGTAACGGTTGGCCTTGACGTCGTGCTCGGGGTTTTCCGTGTCGTCAGTGTTGATGGTCTTGCCGAACCAGCTGGCCACGAACGGGACGACGTCGGCGCGGGCAACGGTTGCTGCCGCGATCAGGGCGCCCGAGGCGGTGGACATCATGGCAGCGACAGCAGCGGCCATGACCAGGCCTCCGATGCCGACGGGAAGGATGTGTGTTGCGACCTCCGCGTAGACGACGTCCTTGCCGAGGTTGGCGACGTCAATGTCCGGGAGGGCCACGCGGGCTGCAAGACCAATCAAGGCGCCGGCGATGCCGTAGAGGATGCAGTAGACACCGGCCGTTGCGCCACCCCAGCGTGCAACCGTGGGGGTCTTGGCTGTGAAGACGCGCTGCCAGATGTCCTGGCCGATCAGCAGGCCCAGCGTGTAGACGACGAAGTACGTGATGATCGTCTGGGTGCCTATGCCGTCGATTTGGAAGAAGCTGTCTTCGAGGCGCCCACGGATGCCGTCCATGCCGCCGGCAGCGTTCATAACGAACGGAAGCATCAGGAAGAAGATGCCCACAGTCTTGATGATGAACTGCACCTGGTCGGCCAGGGTGATGGACCACATGCCGCCGATGGTTGAGTAGACCAGCACGATTGCGCCGCCAACAGCGATGGCCAGCCAGCGTTCCCAATCGAAGAGCACCACGAAGATGGTGGCGTAGGCACCGGTGGACGTAGCGCACAGCATCAGCGTGTACGCGAGCATCACGATTCCGGACGTCTGCGTGGCCTTGCTGCCGTAGCGGAGGCTAAGCATCTGGGAGACGGTGTAGATCTTCAGGCGCTGGATGGTGCCCGCGAAGAGCAGGCTCAGCAGCAGCACGCCGGCGCCGATGGCCACGACGAGCCACATACCGGAAATGCCGAATTTGTAGCCCAGGCCGACGCCGCCGACGGTGGATGCGCCACCGAGGACCACCGCGGCCATGGTGCCTGTGTAAAGGAAGGGGCCAAGGCGGCGGCCGGCCACCAGGAAGTCGCTGTTGTTCTTGGTGCGGGACTTGCCCCACCAGCCGAACGCCAGCATGGCGAGCAGGTACACCACCACGATTGCGATGTTAATAGCCGAAGATTCCATGAACGGTCCTTGGAGCTGATGCACGGAGGTTGGGGATTTCGACGATACTCCTGCGAAGGGTCGAAGTCTCCGTGCTGATGATTGGAGATTGGGGAGGTGTTGTATGCCTCACAGACAACACTTGTTGCCCCTGAGGATATGTTGTGATCGGAGTAACAGTCAAGATGCTTAAGACATGCTTCCGTAGTTTCTGGCTTCCCTTCTGCGCGATCCGGCTACTATTGCTCCAATGACAGGGCCACATGACAGGCCTGAAAGGTTCGTGAATGAAGGCTCTCCCCGTTGAACCAAGCAACGTTCCTGTTGCCATCGGTTCCAGAATCCGCGCAGCCCGGCAAGCGCAGCGCCTCACCATCGAGCAAGTGGCGGATGCTACAGGTCTCACCAAAGGGTTTCTTAGCCGTGTGGAGCGGGACCTGACATCGCCGTCGGTCGCGTCCCTGGTCACCCTGTGCCAGGTTCTGTCGGTCTCCGTGGGGGATTTGTTCGCGGCGCCGGAAACCCACCTGACCAAGCGCGACGACGGCCCCCGTATCTCCTTGGGTGGTCAAGGAATAGTGGAACGCCTGCTGACTGCGCGCTCCGAGCGCCGCCTGCAAATCCTGCAGGCCACCATCGAACCCCGCGGCCGCGGTGAGAACGAGCTGTACGCGGTGGACTGCGATGTGGATGTCCTGCATGTTGTCAAGGGCCGGATCAAACTCATCCTGACCAATGAGGAATACGACCTCGCGGAAGGCGACACGCTCTCCTTCCCGGGCCGGGAACCCCACACCTGGATCAACCCCACGGACGAAACCGTCGAAGTGCTCTGGGTGCTGGTCCCGGCCGCGAGCCGGTAGTTCTTTCCTCTTGGTGCGGAGCCTCTGTGCTCCTTCCCGGTTGCCTCTTCCCGGTTGCCTCGCTTCCCGGGGGTTCTCGGTGATCCTTTGCCCTGTAATTCCGGGGTTTGCTTGGACTTACTTGCTGACCAACCGGGGAGGAGCGTCGCGCCGCCGTTCCAGCACTGCCCGGATTTCCGCTATGACCCGGCCCGGTTCGTACCAGATGGCCTCCGGCGGGTAGCGGAGGACGGACAATCCCTTAAACGTGGACGCGTTGTTGCGGAACAGATCCCGACGCAGAGCTGACCGGTCCGCATGGAAAGCGAAGCCATCCACCTCGACAATGAGCACTCCTTCGATCAGGAAATCCACGCGGCCGATGCCCGGGAGCTGCACTTGAGCATCGTAGGCAATGCCATGGCTTTTTAGGAGGTGTTGGGTATCGACTTCCACGATGGACTCGGCCCGCAGGTCGAGTTCTTGAAGTATCAGCAGTGATGGGCGGGATTTGTGGGCGCTGAGTTCGCCCCGCAGCAAGGCCAAAGGGACTCCGCGGAGCCGGACAGCTGAAACTGCCATCGCTGCTGCGGCATTGGGTTGGAGGCACCCCAGCGAGTGAATCGCCGCATCCTCGACGCTTGCGAGCGGAAGTGCTGGATCGGCGTCGAACCTTATGGTCCGGTGCCGCACGAACCCTGAGCCGTGCCCGTGGGCGGCTGTCCGGATGGTTGTGCCGGCGTTCCTCCCCGTTTGGACCAATCCGCAGCTGCGTTCCTCCCCGTTTGCTTTGACCCGGGAGGCCCAAGGCCCCAGGGCGGGCGCGGAAACCCGGGATCAACGCGTGCCCGCCCCGCCGGCAACTGGGGAGGAGCGCGGCGGAAGAGGGGCTAGCCCACGTGGACCCAGGGCCGGCGGGTGATGTCCGGTTCCGCTTCCCGCAGCACTTCCCGGGTTACCGGCGCGATTTCGCCCTCGCCGAAGAACAGGAACTTGCTCAGGTTGGAGATCGGGTTTCCCTCGGTCCAGCGGAAGTAGATGTGCGGCATGAAGCCGGTGACGTCGCGGATGTGCAGCAAAACCGCGGCCAGGGTATTGGGCACGTTGTTGCTATGCACTTCCAGGATCTTGAAGCCGTGCCTCTCCTTGCCCACCACCTGCAGTTCCTGCTCAAAGTCGGAGCTGTCGTCCACGATGATCTCAATGAACACTGCGTCGCAGTCGACGGGAAGGTGGTTTGCCTGCTGGGCGTGCTGGAGCTTCTCCCGGTAACGGCTGGCGCTCAGGTGCTTGGGTTCGTGGGCGATGATCCGGACCGGACCCTCGGCGTGGTTCGCCGTGAACTCCAACGCTTTCTCGTCCAGTTTGATGTGCGTGGCCCGTAGTTCGAATGCGCGGCGCATCCGGGAGATGAAGCTGACCACCATGATGCCCAGGATGAAGAGGGCTGCGATTTTCAGGCCGTCCGGGCGTTCGATGGAGTTGACCACCGTGGTGTAGACGAAGACCAGGGAGATGATCCCGAAGCCGATGAACTGGGCCCGCTGCTTCTTGCGCCGTGCCGAAAGGGTCACCGCGATGGAAGCGGAGGTGATCAGGACAAGGACGCCGGTGGCATACGCCCCACCCTGGGCATTGACGTCGGCCTGAAAAATGATGGTCACGATGAAGGCGATCACGGTAAAGACCAGGACCAGTGGGCGAAGGGCCCGGGCCCACGCGGGAGCCATTCCGTAGCGGGGAAGGTAGCGCGGGACGAGGTTGAGCAAGCCTGCCATGGCGGATGCGCCGGCGAACCAGAGGATCGCGATGGTGCTGATGTCGTAGACCGTTCCGAATCCGTCGCCAAGGAACTTGTGGGCGAGGTAGGCAAGTGCGCGGCCTTCGGCTTTGCCCCCGGATTCGAATTCGGCCGCCGGGATAAGCATCACCGTGGTGAAACTGGAGGTAATCAGGAACGAGCTCATGATGATCGCCGCTGTGGTCAGGAGCCGATGGGCGCCCTTGATCCGTCCGGCGGGATTGGCTTCAGTATCGGATGGGTGACCCTTGATCTGCGGCATGACTGCTACGCCGGTCTCGAATCCGGACAGGCCAAGGGCGAGCCGGGGGAAGACCAGGAGCGCCAGGGCAACCATCATGATGGGGTCACCATGCGATGTTGTCAGTGCTGTCCACCAGTCGGTGATGACGTGTGCTTCGGTGAAGAGGTGCCCCAGGGAAATGGTGATCACTACCAGGTTCAGGGCCAGGAAAGCGGCTACCAGGACGACGGCAACGTTGATGGCCTCTTTGAAGCCGCGAAGGAAGACCACGCCCAGTCCTGCAATCAGTGCCAAGGTGATGACGACGTGCTGCCCCTCGAGGAAGTCCGGGGCGAACGGGTTTTCGATGAGGTGGGCCGTGGCGTCGGCCGCGGACAGCGTGATGGTGATCATGAAGTCGGTGGCAGCGAAGCCCAGGAGCGCCAGAACGAAGAGCTTGCCGCTCCAGCGGGGGAGGAGGCGCTCCAGCATGGCAATGGAACCTTCACCGCGGGGGCTTTCCTTCGCAACCCTCCGGTATACGGGCAGGGCGCCGGCCAGGGTTGCGACAACCAGGAGCAGCGTTGCCAGCGGGGAGAGCAGGCCTGCCGCCAATGCGGCGATGGCGGGTTGGTAGCCGAGCGTGGAGAAGTAATCCAGGCCGGTGAGGCACATGACCTTCCACCAGGCCTGCGGCTTGTGCGACTCCGAGGGGCGGCCGTGGGGGCCTTGCCGCTTGCCTGAGGTGTCCGGCATTCCTTCCAGCAGCCAGGGTTTGAGCTTGAAGGAATTTTTTGGCCGGTTGGCCGGATCGGCCGGAGGCCTCGACAGGGTGGTCACGGTGTCCTTTCGCGCAGCACGGTGCTGCTCCCGGTCGAGCGTAGGACCGCCTTCGACGTCGGCACCCCCGTTTTTATGGAATCTTTACGCCCGCTGTGATGGGCGTCTCACGTCTTTTGAAAGTTGTAAACAACTGATGCTTATTAGGCAACTTCGAGTGTATGATGGGTGTCACAGTCACTGATTCACCCCCGATCCACTAAGGAGTGGCGCATTTTGGAAGAGCTCCGTATTGAGGCCAACGGAAACCTTGGTCCCATCGATTCGTCCCGCATCCCGCGCTATGCCGGTGCCGCCACCTACGCCCGCCTGCCCCGCCTTGACCAGGTCGCCAAGGCTGACGTCACTGTTGTTGGCGTCCCCTTCGACTCAGGCGTCTCGTACCGCCCGGGCGCGCGCTTCGGCGCCAACCACGTACGTGAGGCCAGCCGCCTGCTGCGCCCCTACAACCCTGCGTGGGATGTCAGCCCGTTTGAAAACATCCAGGTCGCCGACGCTGGTGACATGGCCGTGAACCCCTTCAACATCAATGAGGCGATCGAGACCATCCAGCAGAACGCCCTGGACCTCACCGCCAACGGCAGCAAGCTGGTTACCCTCGGCGGTGACCACACCATCGCCCTCCCGCTCTTGAGGGCAGCAGCAGAGCGCGCCGGCGAACCCATCGCGATGCTCCACTTCGACGCGCACCTGGATACCTGGGACACATACTTCGGCGCGGAGTACACCCACGGCACCCCGTTCCGCCGTGCCGTGGAAGAGGGCATCCTGGACACGGAAGCCATTAGCCACGTGGGTACCCGCGGTCCGCTTTACGGCAAGAAGGACCTCGACGACGACCACCGCTTCGGGTTCGGAATCGTCACCTCCGCGGACGTCTACTACCAGGGCGTCCTGGAAACGGTCGCGAAGATCCGGGACCGCATCGGCAACCGTCCGCTGTACATCTCCGTGGACATTGACGTCCTGGATCCCGCGCACGCACCCGGCACCGGCACTCCCGAGGCCGGCGGGATCAGCAGCCGCGAACTCCTCGAAATCATCCGGGGTTTCCGCGGCATGAACCTTGTTGGCGCGGACATCGTCGAAGTTGCTCCCGCCTACGACCATGCGGAGATCACCGGTGTTGCCGGCAGCCACGTCGCCTACGAGCTCGTCACCCTGATGGCAGACAACGCCGTCGAAGACGATCGGCTGGGCGCCCCCAACGGCTACGCGCAGCAGGCACTCGGCGCCCGCATCGAGGAACTCGCAAAAGCCTCGGGAGACCAGCGATGATCGATTTCGATCCGGGCACGGCAGCGCCCACCAAGGGGACCAACCAGCGCAATGGCGGGGACCTCGTCGTCGAGACCCTCGAAGCGCTGGGCGCGAAGACTGTTTTCGGTATCCCGGGCCAGCATGCGCTGGGCCTCTTCGACGCCATGGGACGCGGCAACCTGCACTTCGTTTCCTCCCGGGTGGAGAACAACTCGGCGTTCGCCGCTGACGGTTATTCCCGCGCCACCGGTGAGGTGGGTGTGCTGTTCCTGTCCACGGGTCCGGGCGCGCTGACGTCCCTTGCCGGTTTGCAGGAGGCTTACGCCACGGGTGTTCCGATGGTGGTTGTTGCCAGCCAGATCCCGCTCGATGGTTTGGGCGCCCGCCGCAAGGGCATGCTGCACCAGCTCGATGACCAGAAGGCCTCGGCCGCGAATGTCACCAAGAGCCAGCGACTGATCCAGCACGCCTCCGGTATCCCGTCGGCGATCCAGGACGCCTGGACCGAGGCGATTTCCTCGCCGCAGGGTCCTGTGTGGATCGAGATCCCGCAGAACGTCCTGCTGGATCCCATCATGGTCCCGCCGGTGGAAGACGCCCTGGCCGAGGCATTCGACAACCCGCCGCGCGTCGAGCTGATCCGGGAGGCCGTGAAGTGGCTTTCGACGGCGGAACGTCCGGCGATCATCGCAGGCGGCGGTACCCGCCGTGGCCGGGCCGAGAAGTCGCTGCTCTCGATTGCAGAGCAGCTGCGGGCCCCGGTCATCTGCACACCCGGCGGCAACGGTGCGTTCCCTTGGACCCACGAACTGTCGTTGCAGTCGTGGATCGAGGACCGGTACATGACTGATGTCCTCGAAGACGCCGATGTCCTGATAGTGATTGGCTCGTCGCTGGGTGAAGTGACCTCGAACTACTTCACGTTCGAACCGCGCGGCCGGATCATCCAGATCGACGCCGAACCACGCGTTCTGGAATCCAACCGGCCAGGCTTGGGCATTCGCGCCGACGCAGGCCAGGCACTCGCTGCGCTGGATGAAGCCCTCGCAGCAGCGGGGGTGGCGGATGCAACCAAGCGTGATTGGCACGGAACCAGCCCGGAAGACGTGGTCAAAGAGTCCCTGGCAAAGGTCAAGGCACGGTTGGAATCCCAGGACCTGGCCAAGGAACTGAAGTTCATGTCGGACATCCGCGAGGCTGTGCCGGCGGACATGCAGACGTTCTGGGACATGACCATCTCCGCATACTGGGGCTGGAGCTGCTGGGACGCCCGGCAGGGCCAGTTCCACTCAGCGCAGGGCGCGGGCGGCCTCGGTTACGGGTTCCCTGCCGCTATCGGTGGAGCAGTCGGGTTGGAGACCTCGGGTAAACCGAGCCGTGTGCTCGCCGTGTCCGGTGACGGTTCATCCATGTACTCCATCTCCGAGCTCGCCACCGCGAAGCAGCACAACGTACCGGTCACCTGGTTGATCGTGGACGACGGCGGCTACGGCATCCTTCGTGAATACATGGTGGGTGCCTTTGGGCAGGCCACGGCCACCGAACTTGCCCGTCCGGACTTCGTGAAGCTGGCCGAGTCATTCGGCGTCCCGGCCCGTCGGGTAGCCCCCGAGGAAGTGGGGGACGCGCTTAAGGCGTCCTTCGAAGCGGACGGACCCAACGTCGTCGTGGTTGAGACGTTGCTGAAGATGTTCGGCCCCACTCACCTGGACGACTAAAACGCCAAACAGTCAGCCCCCGCACGGTCATCCGTGCGGGGGTTTTCTGCGCTGTGGGGCCTGCTCTGCTCCCCAAATTCGTTCATTGGGGCGCAAAGCGGGCCCCACAACGCCTCCACGAACTCCATCATTAGTTTCCCAAAGCAATCAATCTGAGTTATAGTTGCTTTAGGCAAACAAAAAGAGGGGTGTTTCCCATGTCCGTCGGTTCTGCCACCGCAACCGATCTTGTTCATCAAATCTTCGACCTCCAGCGAACCCTGCGTTGCGTGGTGACCGCCCACATGGCCCGCGTTCCCGACGTCGGAATGGCGCTCCAAGGCGTCATGCGGTTCATCGGCGAGGGGGAGGCCCGCGCGACGCACCTCGCTTCGCGCCTGGGCGTCAGCGCTCCGGTCCTGAGCAGGCACATCGCGGAACTCGAAGAGCTCGGCTTTGTGGTCCGTCGTCCGGATCCGGCAGACGGCAGGGCGCAACTCCTGGCCCTCACCGAAAAGGGTGCGGCCAAGCTGCACGAATTCGAAGAACAACGCAGCGTGAGACTGCGGGATTACCTGGCGGATTGGAGCGAGGCTGACGCCCTCGAGGCCTCCCAGGTGATCAACAAACTCACGGAGTCCCTCAAGGACTCAATCCGGGCAACGGCGGCCGGCTCCATCACAACAAACCAGACAGCTTAGGAGCCCGGAATGGCTAAACCAACACAAACCCCGACGGCGGTGGGCGCCGTAGCAAATGCTGCTGCGCCCATGACGCACCGGCAGATCATGGAAGCCCTGACCGGCCTCCTCGCGGCTTTCTTCACGGCGATCCTCAGCAGCACGATCGTCGCCAACGCACTGCCAACCATCATGTCCGAGCTCAAGGGCACTCAGACCGACTTCGCGTGGGTCATCACGGCAGCGCTCCTGGCGAACGCCGCCACCACGCCCATCTGGGGCAAACTCGCTGACCTCTTCGACAAGAAGCTCCTGGTCCAGCTGAGCATTATCATCTTCGTGGCGGGCTCGGTCATGGCCGGCCTGTCCGAGACCATCCCGCTGCTGCTGACCGCACGCGTCATCCAAGGTATCGCGATGGGTGGCCTTACCGCCCTGGCGCAGGCGATCATCGGTTCCATGATCCCGCCGCGCGACCGCGGAAAGTACTCGGGTTACATGGGCGCTGTCATGGCAGTCGGCACCGCTGGCGGCCCGCTGCTGGGTGGCTTCATTGTTGACAGCCCGCTCGGCTGGCGCTGGACGTTCTTCGTCTGTGTTCCCTTGGCTGTTGTGGCACTGATCCTCCTCCAGATCACCCTCAAGATTGAGCACATCAAGCGCCCCGCCAAGATCGACTGGCTTGGTTCCATCCTCCTCACCTCCGGCGTGAGCCTGCTCCTGATCTGGGTTTCCTTCGCCGGTAACCCGGACTACTACGACTGGTTCTCCTGGCAGTCCGCGCTCATGGTCGGCGGCGGCGTAGCCTTGCTTGCCCTCCTGGTGTTCGTGGAAACCAAGGTTGCCCAGCCGATCATCCCGCTGAAGATCATCTCCGAGCGCACCACCGCACTGGCCATCGTTGCGTCGATCGCCGTAGGTATCGCCATGTTCGGTTCCTCCACCTTCCTGGGCCAGTATTTCCAGGTGGCTCGTGGCGCCACGCCTACCGAGGCTGGCCTCCTGACGCTGCCCATGATCGCGGGCAACCTTATTGGTTCGGTGGCATCGGGCATCCTGATCAGCCGCTTTGGTAAGTGGAAGCGGTTCCTGATCGCAGGTTCGGTGCTGCTCATTGGTGGCCTGGCCTTCGCCGGCACCATGGACCACACCACGGAACTGTGGATCGTTGCCATTTACACCGGTGTGTTCGGCCTCGGCTTGGGCATGCTGATGCAGAACCTTGTGCTGGCCGTACAGAACACCGTCCAGGCCAAGGACATCGGAACGGCAAGTGCTTCGGTGGCATTCTTCCGGTCGGTGGGTGGCGCGATCGGCGTCTCCGTCCTCGGCGCCATCATGTCCAACCACGTGAAGGACCTTGCCGTGGAAGGAATGGCTGCTGCTGGCATCCCCGTCCAGGGTAGCGGGTCCGGAGCCAGCATGGACCTGGCCGATATGCCTGCTCCCATCGCCGAGATCATGCGCGCTGCCTACGGTGATGCAACCGCACAGATCTTCCTTATTTCCGCGATCATCAGCGTGGTGGCCCTCCTGGCCGTGCTGTTCATCAAGGAACGTCCCCTGCGCCGCACGGTTGATGCCGCTCCCGAAAAGGAACTGATCGCCACGGCTTCCGGCGACGCCGGAATGTCCCTGGACACCTCGTCCCTGGACGCGGTAAAGACCGACGACGGCGGCAGCGGCCTGGGTGCCGAACGCCCCGCCGGTGGGGCGGACCGCCGGATTCCGAAGCAGGATTCCGGATCCGACCTGGACCTGGAGTTCGCTCGGATCCTCACCCAGGAACGGCCTCACGCCGCTGGTGACGTCAAGGAAGTCCAGGAGCAGCTGTCCCGGACGCAGTACGTCCTGGCCGAACAGCAATTGCAGCTCAGCCGCGCCAACGTTGAACTCCAGGCACGCTTGCGGGAGCAGCAAGCGATCGCGCAGCAACAGGCCACCACGGCCGAAGAGCTGGCGGCGATTCGCAAGGAGCTCAAGCGCGAACGCAGGCAGCAGGAACGCATGGCACTCCTGCTTCTCCAGGGCGCTGAGGCCCGTGCGGACCACGGTAAACACGCTGGCTAATGCCTTCTAGTTCCTGCCCTTGTTCGTAACCCCCGGCGTAGTTCGGCCGGTGTAGCGAACGAGGGCCGGAGCAAGGGCGCCGGCTGGGTGACCAGCCGGCGCTTCGCTGTGTTAAGACGCTGCCCTTGCTGGGCCACGTGCACCCGGGGGAGCACCCGGGACACGGGAAATACTCCGCTGGGATGATCTTTTCCGTAGGTTGTTTCGCCGCAGCAAAGGATTTCGTACAGTGGGGAGGCTAATACTGTCAGCCCCTGCTGCAAAACTTCTTCCTATCTCATTCACGCACTCTTTCTAAGGACACGTGGGCATGCTTGTCACCCTTATACGGCGCTATTCCAAGCCGTATTTGCCGCAGATAGTGGCCGTGCTGTTCTTTCAGCTGGCGTCCACCATTGCCACGCTCTACCTCCCCAGCCTCAATGCCAGGATCATCGATGAGGGTGTTTCCCGCGGTGACACCGACTTCATCTGGCAGACCGGCGCCCTCATGCTCGCGGTGGCCCTCGGCCAGGTGCTCGCTGCCATCATCGCGGTCTACTTCGGTGCCCGGGTTGCCATGGCCATCGGCCGCGACCTTCGCCGCAGCGTCTACCGCCAGGTCAGCAGTTTCTCCGCACAGGACGTCAACCGGTTCGGTGCCCCTACGCTGATTACCCGCGGCACCAACGACGTCCAGCAAGTCCAGATGCTGGTGCTCATGGGCCTGAACTTCATGGTTTCGACGCCCATTATGTGTGTTGGCGGCATCATCATGGCACTCCGCGAGGACCTCAGCCTCTCCTGGCTCGTCTGGGTATCAGTTCCGGTCCTCGTCGCAGTAGTGGGTTACCTGGTGGTCCGCCTGATGCCCTTGTTCCGCTCCATGCAGACCAAGATCGACGCAATCAACGGCGTGCTCCGCGAGCAGATCATCGGCATCCGCGTGGTGCGTGCCTTCGTACGTGAGCCCCACGAGGCCAAACGCTTCGGTGATGCCAACGACGAATTGACCGCAGTGTCCGTGAAGATCGGCAACCTTTTCGTCCTGATGTTCCCGGCCATTGGGATGATCCTGCACCTCTCCACGGCAGCTGTGCTGTGGTTCGGTGGCCAGCGCGTGGACTCCGGCGACATGCAGGTCGGGGCGCTCACGGCGTTCCTCCAGTACCTGCTCCAGATCCTCATGGCCGTCATGATGGGTACCTTCATGGCCATGATGATTCCGCGTGCCTCCGTCTGCGCCGACCGCATCGGCGAGGTGCTCGACGTCGAGCCTTCCATCCATAACCCCACCTCCCCGGTCGTGCCTGCTGAGAAGAAGGGACGTGTCGAGTTCCGCGACGTCACCTTCAAGTACCCCGGCGCCGAGGCACCCGTGCTGAGCAACATTTCCTTCACCGCAGAGCCGGGCAAGACCCTGGCAATCATCGGGTCCACGGGCGCCGGCAAGACCACTCTGGTTTCGCTGCTTCCGCGGCTTTACGACGTCGCTTCCGGGGATGTACTGCTCGACGGCGTACCCGTCACCAAGATGGATGCTTCGGAGATCACCAGCCGGGTCTCGGCTGTTCCGCAGAAGCCATATCTGTTCTCCGGCACCATCGAGCACAACCTGCGTTTCGGCAAGCCGGAAGCAACGGACGAGGAACTGTGGGATGCGCTGGAAACCGCGCAGGCCAAGGGCTTCGTCGAAGAGAAGTCGTCCGGTTTGAACCGGCGCATCGCGCAAGGCGGAACCAACGTGTCCGGCGGGCAGCGCCAGCGGCTGTCCATTGCCAGGGCACTGGTCACCAAACCGAACGTCTACCTGTTCGATGATTCGTTCTCGGCCCTGGACGTTGCCACCGATGCCAGGCTCCGGAAGGCGCTGAAGGCCAAGACGAGGGACGCCACGGTCATCATCGTGGCCCAGCGTGTCTCCACCATCGCAGACGCCGACGAGATCCTGGTCCTGGACAACGGCCGGATCGTGGACCGCGGAACGCACGACGAACTGCTGGAAACGTCGCCCACGTACCAGGAAATCGTTGAATCCCAGCTGAGCGTGGAGGAAGTGGCATGAGCGAGCTGAACCAGCAGAAGAAGCGCGGCTGGGCTGCCAAGGCAGAAGCCGCGAAGAATGCCAAGGCGACATCCGAGGCCGAGGTCGCAACCGAAATGCTCGAGGACGAAGACTTCGTAGAGGAGGAATACGTCCCCACAGAGGCTGACGGCGGCATGTTCGGCGATGTTCCGGCAAAGAAGGCCAAGGCGTTCTGGCCGTCGGCCAAGCGGCTCATGGGCCTGCTGAAACCCGAGAGTGTCGGCGTCTACATCGTGATCGGCCTGGTGGTGGTCTCGGTGGTCCTCAACGTCATTGCCCCCAAGGTCCTCGGCAGTGCCATGGACGTCATCTTCGGTGGCGTCTTGGGCAAACAGGTTCCCGAGGGTGTCTCCCAGGAACAGTTCGTAGAGCTCATGCGCCAGCAGGGCCAGAACAACTATGCGGACATGGTCTCCAAGATGCACCTCACCAACGGCATCGACTTCCCCAAGCTGACGTTCCTGATCTCGATCGTTCTCTTGATGTACTTCGTAGCCAATATCTTCCTCTGGGCACAGGGCTGGCTGCTCAACAGGATCGTCATGCGGGTCATCAAGAAGCTCCGCAACGACGTCCAGGCCAAGCTCAACCGGCTCCCCTTGAACTACTTCGACACCCGCCAGCGTGGCGACATCCTGTCCCGCGTGACCAACGACGTCGACAACGTCCAGCAAGGTCTGCAGCAGGCCTTCTCCCAGCTGGTCAGCTCCGTGCTCACCGTGCTGGGCATCACCGTCATGATGTTCATCGTTTCCTGGGAATTGGCGCTGATCGCGTTGATCGCACTGCCCCTTTCCGGGATCCTGGCAGGCGTCATCGGTGCCCGTAGCCAGAAGCTCTTCGCGGCACAGTGGAAGAACACCGGCGCTTTGAACGGCCAGATCGAGGAATCGTTCTCCGGTCATGATCTGGTGAAGGTCTTTGGCCGCGACGCAGACATGTTGGCGCGCTTCGACCAGAAGAACGATGAACTCTATAAGGCGTCGTTCGGTGCCCAGTTTGTTTCCGGCGTGATCTTCCCGGCGATGAACTTTGTGTCCTACCTGTCCTACGTTGGCATCGCCGTGGTGGGCGGCCTGCGGGTTGCGTCGGGTTCAATGAGCCTGGGTGACGCCACCGCCTTCATCCAGTACTCGCGCGAATTCACCCAGCCCCTCGGCCAGATCGCCGGTATGGCCAACATGCTGCAGTCTGGCGTTGCCTCTGCCGAGCGGGTCTTCGAATTCCTCGATGCCGATGAAGAAATCGAAGAGACCGGCACACGCCACCTGCCCGCCAAGACCGACGGCCACGTTGAGTTCGAGCACGTCTCGTTCAGCTACGTGGAGGACAAGCCACTGATCGAGGACCTCTCCTTCAGCGCTGAGCCCGGGCATACGGTAGCGATCGTTGGACCAACAGGTGCGGGCAAGACCACCCTGGTCAACCTCGTCATGCGTTTCTACGAGCTCAACGCCGGCCGTATCACCCTGGACGGTGTGGACATCAAGGACCTCAGCCGTGCGGAGCTGCGATCCAAGGTGGGCATGGTGCTTCAGGATGCCTGGCTTTTCGGTGGAACCATCTACGACAACATCAAGTACGGCAAGTTGGACGCCACGGAGGACCAGATCATGGAGGCGGCCAAGGCCACCTACGTGGACCGGTTCGTGCGTGCCCTGCCCGATGGTTACCAAACGATCATCGACGAAGAAGGCAGCAACGTCAGTGCCGGTGAAAAGCAGCTCATCACCATCGCCCGTGCCTTCGTCTCCGATCCTTCGTTGCTCATCCTGGACGAAGCCACCAGTTCCGTGGATACCCGTACGGAACTGTTGCTGCAGAAGGCCATGGCGGCCCTGCGCACGGACCGGACAAGCTTCGTTATTGCTCACCGTCTCTCCACCATCCGGGACGCCGATACCATCCTGGTCATGGAGAACGGCAAGATCGTGGAACAAGGCAACCACGCACACCTGCTCACACTGCAGGGCGCGTACTACCGGTTGTACATGTCGCAGTTCGCAGGTGAGCAAGAGACCGCGGTGGACGATTCGACGGCGGTGCACAGCTGAGCCAGGAATCCCTGACAAGCGGAGTGACCGCACCGGCATCCGCGACGCCCCAACGCATTGAGGTCCTTGTGCCCATGCGTTGGGGCGACATGGACGCCTACGGACACATCAACAACGTCCAGATCGTGCGCATGCTCGAGGAAGCCCGCATCGCAGCCTTCGGGCCACCCCGTGGGGCGGGACTCCCTGGGGTTGAGCCACCGGCTGCTCTTTTCAACGATGTTGACGAGGGCACCATGACCCTGGTTGTCGAACACAAAGTCCGCTACGTCCGGACGCTGGAATACCGCAACATCCCGGCTGTCGTCGAGATTTGGGTGGGTTCCGTCAAAGGTGCCAGCTTCGATCTGCACTACGTCATCAAGGACCCGGTCACCCGGGAGGATTGCGTCAAAGCCAGCACACACCTAGCCTTCGTCGCTGAGGCCACAGGCCGCGTCCTCCGGCTCACTCCCAAGCAGAAGGAACAGCTGGGGCGCTACCAGGCTTCCTGACGTCAAATGCGCGTGCGGCCCCTGGGAGGCGTTCCCGGGGGCCGTTCGCGTAGACAAAGCAGCGGGCACGTAGAGTTTCAGCATGAAACTTGAAATAGCCGTGGTGAGTGCTGCAGGAGCCGGGATTGCCGCGTCGGAAGGCGCCGAC
This sequence comes from Paenarthrobacter nitroguajacolicus, assembly GCF_031455195.1. GTDB lineage: Bacteria > Actinomycetota > Actinomycetes > Actinomycetales > Micrococcaceae > Arthrobacter > Arthrobacter nitroguajacolicus_D. The sequence goes on from NZ_JAVDSH010000002.1 coordinate 215,368, forward strand.
CGCATCGAACTGTGCAGCAGCCTGGAACTCGGTGGCATCACGCCCAGCCAGGGCCTCATGGAAGCCAGCATGGAGCACGTCGACGGCCGCTTGGAAATCCATCCGCTGATTCGTTGCAGGCCCGGCGATTTCCGGTATTCCGTGTCGGACGTGGACACCATGGTGCACGAGATCCGGCACCTGCTGGCCCAGGGCGCACACGGGGTTGTAGTGGGGGCCCTCACTCCGTCGGGCGAACTGGATGTGCACACCCTGCGTCGCCTTGCAGAGTCTGCCCGGGACGCCAACCAGGACGCCCAGCTGACCTTCCACCGTGCCATCGACCAGTCCAAGGACCCGCTGGCCGCTGTGGAGCAGCTCCTCGAACTGGGATTCACGCGGGTCCTCACCTCCGGGCACGAAGCCACCGCGGGAGCAGGGCTGCCCACTCTAGCCACCATGGCAGAACGAGCTGGAGCTGCCTTGCAGATCATGGCTGGCGGGGGACTGGCGCTCGACGACATCCCCGCGATGCACGGGGCGGGCCTTTCGGCTGTCCACCTATCGGCCAAGAAGATCGTCTCCACTCTCGGGGAGGGAACCATTTCCCTCGGCGCGCAGGACGGCAACGATCCCACGGCCTACACCGTCACCGACCGCGAAACCGTTCGGGCAGCCAAGGCGAAGGTCAACGCACTGAATTTGCGCCATGCCTGAGTAGCCCTCCCGTCCAGCCCAATAGCGGACGAATCCCAGTGAGTACGCATCGTAATGACCCTTTACAGAGGTCGACGCACCGCCAATGATTGAAGGATTCACCAACGTGGTGAAAAGCCCCGGAAGCTACCTTCAGGAGTCCCAGCGATGCCGCTGTCCTCGCCGGTTTCACCGGCCCTTGCCCACCCCCTTCGATCTACCAGGAACAGCCCCGGACATCCGGAGGTGGAGTGTGGCATCGGGGAGTGGGACAAACTGCTGTACGGAAACCACCGCTTCGTCATCGAAGTCGACACAACCCACGCCCAGGCAGGAGTAGGACGGGCGCACGTTGTGGTTCTGCCGTGGCGTCGACAGGACCATGAGCCGGCAGCCGTGGATGTCATTGTCGTCTCGGCGCAATCCGGAGGCAGGGTCAGGAACCTGACGGTGGAACGCGCCACAAGGGAGTCGGGAACCCTCGTGTTCGAAGCCATCGACGGAGCTGGCACCTACTTCGTGTACTACCTGCCTTACGCAATGCTGGGGAAGGCCCATTATCCCCAGGCGCAGTACCTCCCGAGCCGGCCTGCTGCCGATCCTGCGTGGGCGGCCGCCGTCGGGCGTTCTTCTTGGGAACCTGCAGCGCAAAGGGAGCTGCCCCGCGCGAAAGTCCTGCGCTATGAGGCCGCCAGCGAGCGCGATTCCTTCGCGCCGATGAATTTCACCGCAACCGCAACCGAACTGGAAGCACTCCACGCCCGGCACCCGGGGAAGGCCTTCCTGGTATTCCCTGAGGACCGACTGAACCCCGTTTCCATGCGGACGGACCTGCCGGCGCACTGGGTGATCAACGGCCCATCGGACTCGTTCCATGCGACGGCCCAGCCAGGCGAGGACTACGTGGTCCAGCTCGGGTTGTACGCGCAGCAGGACCTGGAATGTGTGTCCGTGGACGTGACCCCACAGACGGGTGGGCACTGCATTAACACCGACGGCGTGGACCGCCTGGGCCGGCCGTGGCATAGGACCCTGGACGTTCCAGCGGGGACGGTACGGGCCTTGTTCGTTATCCTCCCCATCCCGCGGCACGCCGCCGGGACCACGCACTATGCGTCGATCACCCTCAGCGCAACGGGTCATCCAGTGCGGACCGTCGACGTCGCGCTTGATATCCTCCCGGAGGAAGAGGCGGACCCGGTAGTCAGTGCGGGCGGTTTCGGCGACCCCCGCTACCTCCGGCGCCTGGCTTGGCTCGATTCGGCAGTTGCCCAAGATGCGGAGCTCGTGGCGCCGTTCAGCGCCATATCGCTCAACGAATCAGCCAGGACCCTCGGGATCCTGGGCAGGACGCTGCGGCTGACGGAATCTGGGCTTCCAGCCCAGGTGACGTCAACGTTCACCGCCGCTGTGACGTCAACTGAAGGTCCCGCCGTCGAGCTTCTCAGTGCGCCCATCCAGTTGGACGTGGACGGTGTGGAGTGGACGCATTCGCCGATCACGTTCAAGCGGGAAGGCCCGGCCCGGGTCTCGTGGCGGTCCCAGTGGACCGGTCACGCGGGCCAAACCACCATGTCACTCGGGTTGGAGGGAGTTCTCGACGCCGATGGAACAGTGACGTACAGCCTGCGCCTCGCGCCAGAGTCGACTTTCGCGGCGGACGACGTCGGCCTGCGACTGGTGTTCCATCAGGCTGCGGTTCCGTTCGCGATGGGCTTGGGCGTGCCGGGCGGCCGTCGGCCTGAAACCATCGATTGGGCGTGGGACGTCGCAACGAGGAACCAGGATTCGCTGTGGCTGGGTGGGGTGAACGCCGGAATCCAGCTGGCTTTGCGGGACGGCAGCTACGAGCGTCCCCTCAACACCAATTTCTATCGGGAAAAGCCGTTGGTGGAACCGGCGTCGTGGGCCAACCGCCAGGGCAGCACAGTTGGGGGCGGGGTCACGCTGCGGACCGTTGGAGACGATGTCATGGTCCGCGCATCAAGTGGCGCCCGGACGTTGGAAGCGGGCAAGCCACTGGACTTCGACTTCCGGCTCCTGCTGACACCGTTCAAGCCGATCCAGCCCGGAAAGCACTTGGGCAAGCGCTATTTCCACGAACCGGCCAACCCGTCCGAGATCAAAGCCGCCGGCGCCACGGTGGTCAACATCCATCACGCAACAGCACCGGCGCCCTACATCAACGACCCCCTTCTCAGCGCCGAACGGCTGAGGAAGTATGTGGCTGCTTGCCATCAGAAAGGGCTCAAAGCCAAAATCTACAACACCGTCCGGGAGCTCACCTTCCACAGCCCGGAGCTGCTGCCCTTGCTGCACCTCGACCATGAGATCTTCAGCGACGGCCCGGGGGCGGGCCACATCTGGCTACAGGAACACGCCGGCAGCGGCTACGTGTCCGCGTGGTTCGCGCCGAACGTCGAGGACATCGCAGTGGTGACCACAGGCGAGTCGCGGTGGGAGAACTTCTACGTGCGCAGCCTGCAGGAACTGGCCAAGGGAGATGACGGGATCGATGGTATCTACCTGGATGACATCGCCTACGACCGGCATGCAATGTTGCGCGTGCGCAAGGTCCTCGAGAGGGCCTGCGCGACGCGGGGTGTGGTTGGACCGGAGATCGACCTCCACTCGGCCAACCAGTTCACAGCGCATGACGGGTACGCGTCCTCGGCCAATCTGTACATGGAGCAGCTGCCCTATGTGGACAGGCTATGGCTGGGGGAGTACTTCGACTACGACAACACAGACCCCGACTACTGGTTGGTGGAACTGTCCGGCATTCCCTTTGGCCTCATGGGCGAAATGCTCGAAGGCGGGGGAAACCCATGGCGTGGCATGGTGTTCGGCATGACCGGCCGGGCCCCCGCCGTCGATAACCGTCCACTCTGGGAGTTCTGGGCAACCACCGGCCTGGAGGGCGCGCAGATGCAGGGCTTCTGGGACCCGCAATCACCCGTCCGCACAAGCCATCCGGATGTCCTGGCCACCACCTGGCTCACGGTGCGCGGAATGGTTGTGGCGCTCGCATCATGGGCCGGGCAAACTGAGGACGTGACGTTGATATTCGACGACGCTGCCGTCACCTCCGCGGGGCACGGCGCTGCCGCCACCGGCCGTCGCATGGAAGCGCCCGCGATCCGCGGCTTCCAGCCAGCCGCGGAGTACGCCCCCGGCCAATCAATAACCATCGAGCCGCAGCGCGGCCTCCTTCTCTGGATCGGATTCTGACGTGGCACACACAGCAACTTCCAACCTGACCGTCACCACCATCTCGCTGACCATGGCCGAGCTCGGCCCCCTGAATCCCCTGCCTGTGGTCGCAGCCGAACTGGACCAGCCCTACACCGTGGGTGAGGGAGTCCCGGAGGAACTCCAAGCGTCAGCCCGTTACGGCGTGGTGCCCAACGTTTACCCGTACCTGATGCAGGACGGCTACAGCCGGGAGGCGGCACCCAAGGAGCTGCCCGCCGTCGTTCTTGAAAACAGCAAACTGAGGGTGACGGTCCTTCCGTCGCTGGGCGGCCGCATCTGGGAACTGTTCGACAAAGCCACCGGCAAACAGTTGCTCCACACCCACGACGCCCCGCAATTGGCCAACATCGCGCTGCGCAAGGCGTGGTTCGCGGGCGGATTGGAATGGAACATCGGCACGCGCGGACACTCGCCCACCAGCTGCGACCCGCTGCATACGGCGATCGTCCACACACCCGACGGCAAGCACATCCTTCGCATGTGGGAGTACGAACGGCTGCGCGAAGTGGTGTTCCAAGTGGACATTTGGCTTCCCGAGGACTCGGCAGTGGTGTTCGCGGCCGTCCGGCTCCGAAACCCGAACGACCACGACGTCCCCATGTACTGGTGGAGCAACGCAGCCATCCCGGAGACCGACCGGACCCGCGTCATCGCCCCGGCAGACGAAGCTTTCGGCAGCGACTACACCACGGACATCACCCGCGTCACGCCCACCAGCCATGAAGGCTATGACGGAACCTGGCTGGTCAACAGCCCGCACGCAGCTGACTTCTTCTTCGACATCGACCCCGGCGAGCGGCGCTGGGTGGTAGCGGCAGACGACGACGGCGACGGGCTGGCGATGCTGTCCACGGGCCTCCTGCGGGGAAAGAAGCTGTTCGTGTGGGGCCAGGGCCAGGGTGGCAAACGCTGGCAGGAGTGGCTCAGCCCCGGAGCAGGTCCCTACGCGGAAATCCAAGCGGGCCTGGCGCAGACACAGTTCGAACACCTGGTGATGCCCGCCGGCGCGGAGTGGGCCTGGGTGGAGGCATACGGTAACGGGCATCTGGACCCGGAAGCTTCGCACGGCGCGGACTGGGTCGCTGCCGTGGCCGATGCGGGCGCCCGCCTGGAAGAGTTGCTGCCCCATGATGATCTTGAGGCCATGCTCCCGGCCGCTATCACGAATGCCGATGTCCCGCCGTCGAAAATGCTCCTGCACGGCAGCGGCTGGGGTGTCGTGGAACGTGCCCGGCGGCTCAAGGGCGGCAGGCGCTGGATCGATGAAAGCGGGACCCCGTTCGTGGACGAGAGTGTCACGGAGGAACAGGAACCCTGGCTTGGGCTTCTGCACGGAAAGGCGTTCGACGGCGCACAAAGTTTCGTTGCGGGGTGGGACTGGGAAGAGTTGCTTGCCGCGCAGGACAATCCTGAAGCCACGTTCCATCTGGCCACGATGAGGCACGCACGGCAGGACCTCGAAGGCGCAAAGGAAGGGTACCGGAAGGTCCTAGAGGCCAAGGGGGTGCGGAGGCGCACCAAGGCGCTTGCGCACCGCGGGCTCGGCCTGGCGTTGCTCGCGGCGGGGAGGGACGCAGAAGGGCTCGCCGAACTGCGTAGCGGCGTCGAAACCGATTCCTCCGCGACTGCCTTGCTCTCGGAGGCCGTCACCCTGGGTATCCGGCATGGCGATCCCACCATGGCCTTGGACTTGGCGGAGTCGGCACCCAAGGAGGGCGCCGCCGTCGGGCGTTTGACGTTCCTTAAGGCCTTGGCGCTTGCCAGGGGCGGCCACGGCGCGGAGGCCGCCGCGATACTGCGGAACGGCGTCGAAATTCCGGACCTCCGGGAGGGCGAAGACGCGATTGCGGCGCTGTGGGAGGAAGTGTGCCCAGGTGAACCCGTACCGGCGGCGTACCAGTTCGGCATGCACTGACGGGAGCCCCGGCCTGCGCTGCCAGGCTGTGGATATCCAGATGCTTGCTTAAGCCAAACAGGGTAAGTTGGCATGGTGATTCCCTCCGTAGAACCTGCCATTGACCGCGCCCCCGGAGTCTCCAAGGAGATCGAGGACGCGGCCTGGTATGTGCTCGGTCCGGCGCTGAAGGGGAGACCTTCTGCGCTGGACGGACGGACATTGACGTGGACATCGGACGCTGCCGCGGAGCTCCTTGAACGGCTTGAACGCGGGGTGGAAGACTCCAAGGCGCCCATGATGACCAACCTGCGCCAAAACCTTGAAGGTGCCTCCCGGGAGGCCAAGCTCCTGGCCGTTGAATTGCTGTTCCTGCAGTCCCTGCCCCTCGCCCACGAGGTCAAGTCCCTGCGGGTGAAGCGTGCCCGCGTTGCTGAGGCAGCATCGTGGGTTGAGCCGCCCATCGAGCTCCCTGAGGAACTCTACGAGGGCATGACGGACCACGGCGTGATCCGTGACCGGACCGCGGAATTCAACTGGACCATCTGGGACCACCTCAAATGGCTGTGCCGTTTTGTGGCCCACGTGGACAGCCAAAGCACAGCAACCATCAGCCAGGCGCTCGCGGACCCCTTGGCCTTCCACGAACTTGCGGCCGGTACACCCGGGGACCAGCCCGCCCTGCGTCGAAGCATCGAGTACCTGGTGTGGCCAAGCTATTTCGAGCCTGTGGTTGCGGACGTCGAACGCCAGGAGATCAGGGATGCTTTCGCGTCGTTGGTGGGCGGGGCCAAGGGCGACACGGACGAGGACATTACGGCGGACATCCACCGGATCCGCTTGCACTTGGACGAGCAGGCCGGGCAACGCATCGACTGGTACGCCCGCCAACTGGTGAGCCAGTGGCGGAAGGTAGGGGACCCGGGGCGCCGTTCTTGGCTCCTGCGCACGCACCATGACAATGCCGACCTCCTGGCTTCATGGGTTGCCGAAGAAAAGGCCACCCTCGATGTGGAGCACCTGCGCACCCTCACCGCGGGAGTTACCGCCGGCGTGGTCCAGCATGCCGTGGATGAGGATTACAAGCATCTTGGCTACGTTGAACGTGAAGACACCAAGACGGCAGTCTTCGCGTTCCTGACAGTCATGAAGCCAGGCGATCTCACGCTCTACCAGCACGCGGGGCGGGTGCGGGTTGGCGTGGTTCTCGGCGAGCCTGAGCACCACGAGGACAACCGGCGCATCCGCCGCAAGGTCCGCTGGTTCGATGACAGCTATGCCATCCCCGAGCTTCCTCGCCACGCACAGCGGCAGCTCTCCACGCCCGGCATACTCGTGGATGTCACCCGGGTCATCCAGGCCCTGCAGGAGCTGCTCCCGGTGGAAGCCGAAACCGACGGCGAGGACGAAGCGCCGCCAACCGCCGTCGTCGAGGTTGTCCAGCAAGGTTTCCGTCCCCTGACGGAAGAGTTTGCCGCGTCCCTGCACATGGACCTCGAACCCCTCAAGGAGATCGCCGAACTGCTTGAAGACAACCGGCAACTGGTCCTGTACGGTCCTCCGGGAACAGGCAAGACCTACCTTGCCAAGCACCTCGCGGCCGAGCTCGCAGGAGACCACACGGACGAGCGCGTGAAGCTGGTCCAGTTCCACCCTTCATACGCCTATGAGGACTTCTTTGAGGGCTACCGGCCAGACAAGACCGACGACGGCCAGGTTTCCTTCAAGCTTGTTGCCGGACCCTTGCGCCGGCTCGCTGAGGAAGCCGCCAAACCGGAGAATGCGCACAAACCGTACTTCCTGATCATCGACGAAATGAACCGCGCCAACCTGGCCAAGGTGTTCGGCGAACTGTACTTCCTGCTCGAATACCGGGACGACCGCATCTACCTGCAGTACAGTCCCAACGAGCCCTTCAGCCTTCCGGACAACCTCTACATCATTGGCACCATGAACACGGCGGACCGCTCCATCGCCATGATGGACGCCGCTATCCGCCGACGTTTCGCGTTCATCGAACTGCACCCCAAAGAGGAGCCGATCCGTGGCACGCTGCGCCGGTTCCTGGAAGCCCGCGGCCTGGATACGCTCAACGCGGACCTCCTCGACGCGCTCAACGACGCCATCGACGACTGGGACCGTGACCTCATGATCGGGCCGTCGTATTTCATGAAGAACACGGCCCAGAATCCCACGGGCCTGCGCCGCATCTGGAAGTACGAGCTCATGCCGTTGCTGGAGGAGCACTACCACGGGCAGCTGAACCGGGCACAGTTGGAAGAACGCTTCGGCCTGGAACAGTTGCTGGGACGTCTTGCAGCCCGCTAGCGCCATCCCGCCGAAGCCCGGCCGGGCTCCTGCGAGTGCCCGCCGCGGACCATCGGGTCCACGGCACATTGTCATGGATGAGCTCTCCGGCGGAGTAGTGGACAAGCTGGACCCCGAATCGGCGGCGTTTATCAACGCCAGCGGACTGGCGAAGGCATCGCCCATGGGCATGGGCCTCTACCGGATAGAACCGGTGGGCAAGGTGGGCTCCGTGCGCACTGCCACGGTGCAGTTGGAAGTCCGCCCGAAAGACCGGCTGGGCCTCAGCCGCTTGCTCTTCCTGCTCAGCTACGCCGGCGAGCAAGGCTTCCGCGACCAGTCGGTGGAGGCCGTGGAGCACCCGGACTTGTGGAGCGCGCTCGCCGAGTCGCTGGCCCAACTTGCGGACAAGGCACTGAGCCGGGGCGTCCTCCAGGGCTACCTGACAGTGGACGAATCGCTCCGGACGGTCAAGGGCCGCATCCGCATCTCGGACCAAATCTCCCGCCGCCCCGGAATGATGGTTCCGTTGGAGGTGTCCTACGACGAATTCACGGAGGACATTGCCGAGAACCGGATTCTTCGGGCCGCCTTGGAGCGGATGGGACAGGTGCCCGGTGTCCGGCCCGACGTCCTGAGTCGCTTGCGCCAGCTCAAGGGAAAGCTCGACGCCGTCACCCGCCTTCAGTCGAGGGCTCCGCTTCCGCCGTGGCGGGCCAACCGGATGAACCTCAGGTACCACGCGGTCCTGCGTCTCTCCGAGGTGATCCTCCGCAATGCCTCCGCCGAGGCCGGTATGGGCAAACAGCAGAGCGCTTCCTTCGTGGTGGACATGGGCCAGGTTTTCGAGGAGTTCGTGGGCGCAGCCCTGCGCAGTGCCATGAGCGCCCACCCGGGAGAGATGCGGCTCCAGTACGGCGCCCTGCTGAACGAGGCCGTCCGTGACTCCGATCGCCTCACCGTCCGGCCCGATGCTGTCCACTTCCTGGGCGGCCGGCCCGTGGTGGTGTACGACTCCAAGTACAAAGCAGCTTCCGACGCCGGTGCCTCCTTGAGTGCCGACCATTACCAGTTGCTGGCCTACTGCACCGCGCTCAGGGTTCCCACCGCCTGGTTGGTGTACGCCGGTTCCGGGGAAATGAAGTTGCGGCGGATCCTGAACACTGACATAGACATTGTGGAGTATCCGCTGGACCTTTCCGGGCCGCCCGCGGAAATCCTGGCTGCGGTGGCAGACCTCGCCGAACAGTCGTGGGGCGAAGTGGTGCGCCAGGCTGTGGCGGGTGGACCGCCGTCGGACTAGCCTGAGAAGGAACCTATCCGGAGTGGAGGCAAAACCATGGCTCGCAAGAAATCGTGGCGGGATATGAGCAAGGGCCAGCGGATTTCCGTGGTGGCCAGCGGCGTGGTGAACATGGCGTTGCTGGTGGCCGCGCAGCGGAGCATCGCCAAAACCCCGGACGCCAACATCCGGGGCAAGAAGGGCATCTGGCGAGCTGTTTCGTTCGTCAACTTCTTCGGCCCCGTCAGCTACTTCCTGTTCGGCCGCCGTCGGGATTCGGCCTTGGTGGGAGGATCGCCGGCCAAGCGTTGAGCCTCAGGCGGGCACCTTCACCGTGAAGGTCGTGCCGCGCCCCGGTTCGCTTTCCAAGGTGATGGTGCCACCGTGCGCTTCAACGATCGCCTTGCTGATGGGCAGTCCCAGACCTACCCCGGGGATGGCGCTGTTGCGGACGCCCCCGGCGCGGAAGAACTTGGTGAAGGCCTCCGCCTGTTCTTCTTCGTTCATGCCCATTCCGGTGTCGGTGACACGGCAGAAAACGAAGTCCTGATCCTCCCAGGCAGCTACCTCGACGTCCCCGCCGTCGGGTGAGTATTTGATGGCGTTGGACACCAGGTTGTCCAGCACCTGCGCGATCCGTGACGAGTCGACGTGCGCTTCCAAGGCGTCAGGCAAGTCCATGGACAGCCTGATCCCGGCCTTCGCTGCACGGGGTTCGGCGGAGGAAACACTGCCCCGCACCAGTTCCGCGACGTCCACGGCGTGAGGCTGGATGGCGATTTGGCCCGAGCGGACAGCCAGGAGGTCCGAGACGAGGGTGAGCAGCCGTTCGGCGTTGCGCCGGACAATATCCAGCTGCTTCTGGGACCGCGCATCCAAGGCATCAGGATCGTCCAGGATCAGTTCCACGTAGCCCAGGATTGACGTCAGCGGCGTTCGGAATTCGTGGGAAACGTTGGCAACAAAGTCGTCCTTGGCAGCCAACGCGTTCACTAACTCCGTGACATCGCTGAACACCACCACTGACCCGGCAAACTTCCCGGCATCGTCCACCATGGGGCGGGCGCTAGCGGTGAAGGCGCGCTGGTCCTTGCCGTCGCCGAGCCACACGAGCTGGTCGGTGAACCGTTCGCCCAGTACAGCACGGCGCACTGGGCGGCGGTCGGCCGGCAACGGGGTGGTGCGGTCGGTGTCGAAGATGAGCAGCTGGGATTCGTTGGGGTCGTCGTTGTCCGGGGGAGTCGCCAGGGCGTGGGTTTGCCGTTGGCGACGGTTCATGAGGATGTCGTGCCCGTCCCCGTCCACCGCCACCACACCCAGCGGCAAGGCCTCCATGACAGTGTTCAGGAGCCGCTCCTGCTTGGTGCTGACTTCCAGTGCTTCCTTGAGTGCCTCGTCCTTCTGCTCCATGGCTCGCTGTTGGCGAACCATGCTCAAGGTCAGGACGCTGACCGACACGCCGATGCCAAGAATGAGTATGGGGAACAGGAGCGGCTTGGTCAGGGCTTGCTCCGAGAGGTCACCACGGACGAACAAGGGGAACCACACGATGGCCAAGGGGCCAATGAAGGACAGGACTATGGCCAGTTTCGGGTACAGGCCCGAAGCGCATAGCCAAATGACGGGCAGCACAACCAGGACGCTGAGGCCGGTGAGCGCTTCCTGTCCACCCTCCCGGCCGAACGCGATCGACACCATGTCCAGGATGGGGATGGCCAGGAAGCTGGCAAAGGGAAGCCTGTGCCACGGCACAATGATGCACAATGCCAACAAAAAAGCCTGGCTGAGCAGGAAGATCAGGAACAACGGATTTCCGAGTGTGGCCGGAAAAAACAGCCAAACCAATACAGCCGACAAGCAGACACATACAGATAACGGCAATTGGCTGAGGGCTACCCGCATCCGCAGGGTATGTTCATGGAAGGAGCGCTGAAAGATCAACAATTTCTTCTTTTCGCCAATATCCCAAAAAGAAGGGCCGGTCATGGCACATCCACCACGGATGCAGAAGAAATTTGGTTCATGAGATCAGCCTAACCATAACGGATATACTTCTGAGGTTATCGAAGGGGCTGAGGGGCAGCGATGAATGAAGTACGTGTGGGGTTGGTCATTGAAGATGACCAGGATATTCGCGAATTGGTACGTGTGGTTCTATCCCAGGCGGGGTTTGATGTCCACACTGCGTCCACGGGATCTGCCGGCGTCATGTCGGCCCGCGAGTTGAATCCGGACGTCATCACCTTGGACCTCGGCCTTCCCGACATCGACGGTTTTGAGGTCGCGCGCCAAATCCGCAAGTCCTCGGACGCCTACATCATCATGCTCACCGCACGCGCTGAAGAACTCGATACCCTCATGGGCCTCGAAGCCGGCGGCGATGACTACCTCACCAAGCCCTTCCGTCCCCGCGAGCTGCGCGCCCGTGTGGAGGCCATGATGCGGAGGCCCCGCGCGTCGTCGGACACCAGGAGTGTTCCGGACGAAGCCGATCCGGAGATGGCCCATAACGGCCTGTCCGTTTCCGCTGGCTCACGCACAGCAGTGCTGAACGGCAAAGAACTGAAGCTGACCCGCACCGAGTTCGACCTTTTGCTCGCACTGCTGGAGACCGGACGTATTGTGCGGACCAAGGCCGATCTGGCCCGTCGCCTTCGGAACGAACCATACGACGTCGGAAGTTACGTCAGCGACGCCGACGAACGCGCCGTCGAGGTGCATATGGGGAACCTGCGCAAAAAGCTTGGCGACAGCATCCAGGCCCCGCGTTGGCTGGAGACGGTCCGCGGCGTGGGATACCGGCTCGCGCCGTCCGCGCAAAACAACTAACGCGCCGCGTTACGGAACAGGTGACTCCAGCTCGGCGATAGTGCCGGCGACGTACTGCTCGATGTGGGTCACCAGGGGCCGCAGCTCATCCAAGTGGTTTTCGTTGGGCAAGAGGCGGATGCCAATTTCCAGTTCCCTGGCCAGGCGGTCCATGCAAATTGCACCCACCATGTGGCTGGATGTCTTCAAGCTCAGCACAGCATCCATGGCGTCTTCCATGTCCGCGTTGTCCAACGCGCGATGAAGCCGCGAAACCCGCCACGGCAGCAGGGCTACGTAGTTCCGGACGAACGCACCGATGATGGCCTGGTCGCCGCCAAGCTCGGCCTGGAGTGCGATGAGGACCGTGCGATCCACCAGGACTTCGGTGCACTCGCCATACTCGGACACCAAACCCCTCCCGCCTCCAAACAATCGATTCACGATTCAACAGTAGAACCCGCCTAACTACCCAAGTGCCGGAAACCCAAAGCTTGATCCAATCTTGAGCGGACTCAGAGGGAGTCTTGATCACCGGGCCTGAAAGTGGTGAAGAGCAGGTTGGAGGTCACTGATCTGGGGATGTCAGTCTTGAACCAAGGAGCGGGAAACAGCATGGACAGTGGGGCTCGCATATCACCGGCGCTCATGGTTTTGATCGTCTTTTGCATGACCATCCTCTTGGGCATCGGCGGCACGGCCGCTTTCGCCCTCTGGGAACAGAGCTCACACAGTGCCGGTGTTGATCACGTTGTTGAGTCAGCCCCGACAACCACGTCCGCACCGTAGCCTCTGCCCGTATCGAGGTAACCGGTCAGCCGTTCTTCGAGCATCGACTGGTTGCCCAGCTCGCATTCCCACACGGTCAGTACGTCCCAACCCGCAGCGTGCAACAGCTCCCGTTGCCTTGCGTCGCGCTCCCTGGTCCGGGAACGTTTGGCTTCCCAGAACTCCGCGTTTGCCGCAGGGGCATGCAGGCCAACCTTGCAGTCGTGAAAATGCCAGAAGCAGCCGTTGACGAAAATGACTTTGCGCCTGCCCGCGAACACCAGGTCCGGGCGGCCAGGCAGCTTGGTTGAGCCGACCCGTCCATGCAGCCGGTACCTGTAGCCTTTGGCATGCAGCAGCCTGCGGACCAGCAACTCGGGCTTGGTATCCTTCCCTCGGATTTTGGACATGTTGCGGCTACGCTGCTCCTGCGTCAGACGGTCCCGGCCTTCGCCCATGAATCCAGCCTACCCAGGGAGTTTCGTACCGATACCGCCCTTAGGAAGCGTTTTGAGGGGCAGTATCTGCACAAAAACCCGTGCGGCCGTGCCGCGAACACTCCGCCGTCCAGCCCGTCGGAGTGACCTGGACCTTCATTCGCCTGCGGCACTCCACGCAATAGCGGGGCGGCTCCATCGCCAACTGCTGACGGCAGCTGTGGTGAGGGTCCGGCGTCCGAGTCCCGCTTGGCGTTGCCGGCGCGCCTGCGACGCCGCCGCAATGCCCGCAATAGCCGGTTGTCACAGGGACTTCTGGAATTCCTTGATGGGCATGTTCAGCTCCACCAGGAGGTTGAGGTCGGCATTGGCAGGCCGGCCCAGCGTTGTCAGGTAATTGCCGACGATCACCGCGTTGATGCCCCCGAGCAGCCCATCGCGGGTGCCGAGGTCGCCGAGGGTCAGTTCTCGACCGCCGGCGTACCGGAGGACAGTCCGGGGCATGGCGAGACGGAACGCGGCGATGGCACGGAGGGCATCCTTGCCGTCCATGATTCCTTGGTTTTCCAAGGGTGTTCCGGGGCGAGGGTTGAGGAAGTTCAGCGGGACTTCGTGCGGTTCCAGGGCGGCCAGTTGGGCGGCCAGCTCGGCGCGCTGAGCCGCCGATTCACCCATGCCGATCAGGGCGCCGCAGCACAGTTCCATGCCGGCTGCCTTGACCATGGCGCAGGTTTCCAGCCGTTCCTCGTAGCTGTGGGTAGTGACCACCTCCGGGAAGAAGCTGCGGGCTGTTTCGAGGTTGTGGTTGTAGCGGTGCACGCCCCACTCCGCCAACTGGTCCACTTGGCGTTGTGTGAGCATGCCCAGGGAGCAGGCGATGTTGATGTCCACTTCTTCGTTGATGCGGTCGATCGCGAACTTGATCTGGTTCATGAGCTTGATGTCCGGGCCGCGGACTGCTGCGACGATGCAGAACTCAGTGGCCCCGGTGGCGGCGGTTTCCTTCGCTGCTTTGACGAGCTCGGGGATGTCCAGCCACACGCCGCGGACGGGGGAGTCGAACAGGCCGGACTGGCTGCAGAAGTGGCAGTCCTCGGGACAACCGCCTGTCTTGATGGAGATGATGCCTTCCACTTCCACGTCCTCCCCACAATGCTTGAGCCGCACTTCGTGGGCCAGTTGCAGGGCTGCCGGGATGGCGTCGTCGGGGAGTTCCAGGATCTGGATGAGCTGCGCCTCGTCCAGGCCCTCACCGCGCTCCAGGACCTGTTCGCGGGCGGTGTCCAGGATGGTGTAGCTGATGGCTTCTGGGGTCATGCCTCGACGGTATCGGTGCTGGTCACAGCCGATTTTGTGGGTTCCGCACAAAGCGCCGTCGCGGAATTTGGTGGTGGGCGCGCGGGGCCCCCTGATGCAGAAGTTACAGATGCGAAACATGCACGTGACGGAATTGACGCGCTGCATTACTAGCGTCGTGGGCGAGGCACCCTCCCCGGACGAAAGCGACCACGCATGAGTGACGACAAGACGAGTACCGCAATATTGGAGCCGACGACGGCGGCAGGCACCGCCGTCGGAATCGGCACCGCCGGCACGCCGCAGCAAGGCAACGCCGACGCATTGAGTGCTGCGAAGGAGAGCCTGGAGGATTACACGCTCCGGTTCGCCCCGCGCTCCTACCGGAAGTGGAGCGCTGGCGTCGTAGCCACCAGTGCCTTGGGTGGCATCGCCTACCTGGCCGACTTCTCGATCGGCGCGAACATCGGCATCGCCTACGGAACGGTGAATGCGATCTTCGGCATCATCGTGGCGGCCGTAATCATCTTCGCCACGGGATTCCCACTGGCCTACTACGCCGCACGGTACAACATCGACCTTGACCTCATTACCCGCGGCTCAGGATTCGGCTACTACGGCTCGGTGGTCACCAACATCATCTTTGCCACGTTCACTTTCATTTTCTTCGCCCTGGAAGGCTCCATCATGGCCCAGGGCCTGCAGTTGGGCCTGGGCATCCCGCAGTGGATCGGCTACGCGGTGTCCACCATCATCATCATTCCGCTGGTGATCTACGGGATGAAGACGCTCGCCACGTTGCAGGTGTGGACCACGCCCTTGTGGCTGCTGCTCATGGTTGTTCCCGTGGGCTACCTGCTCCTGTCCCACCCGGAAAGCATCGATGCGTTCTTCGCCTTCACCGGCGCTTCGGGTGAGGGCGGCCCCAACCTGGCCTCCGTCATGCTGGCGGCCGGTGTCTGCCTGTCCCTGATGGCGCAGATTGCCGAGCAGATCGACTACCTCCGTTTCATGCCGCCCAAGACCGCGGAAAACAAGGGTGCCTGGTGGCGTGCCGTGATCCTGGCCGGACCGGGTTGGGTGATCTTCGGAGCCATCAAGCAGATCATTGGCCTGTTCATTGCGATCTACCTCATCGCCAAGCTCGACCCCGCAGCAGCAGTCCACGCAAACGAACCAGTCCACCAGTTCCTGGGCGTCTACGAAGAGATGATGCCCGCATGGTTGGCGATGACCTTGGCCGTCGTGCTCGTGGTGATTTCGCAGATCAAGATTAACGTGACCAACGCCTACTCCGGCTCGCTGGCCTGGACCAACTCCTTCACCCGCATCACCAAAACCTACCCGGGCCGCATGGTGTTCGTGGTGGTGAACCTGGTGATCGCGCTGATCCTCATGGAGTCCAACATGTTCGAGTTCCTCAACACCATCCTGGGCTTCTACGCCAACTGCGCCATGGCCTGGGTGGTCACTGTGGCCTCGGACATCGCCATCAACAAGTACCTGTTGAAGATTTCACCCAAGGTTCCCGAGTTCCGCCGCGGGATGCTCTACGCGGTGAACCCGGTGGGCTTCGTGTCCATGCTGGTCTCCGCCGGAGTGTCGATCGCTGTGTTCTTCGGGGCGTTCGGTTCGGCAGTCCAGCCGTTCTCACCCATTTTCGCGGTGGGTTTGGCTTTGGTGTTGCCGCCGGTCCTGGCTCTTGCCACCAAGGGACGCTACTACCTCCGGCGCACCGATGACGGAATCGACCTGCCCATGTTCGACGCCGACGGTAACCCGAGTGACGCGAAGCTCCCCTGCCACGTCACCGGCATCGAGTTCGAACGACCGGACATGCTCCGCTCCGGTCAGGACGGGCCCGACGGCGAACCCCGGTTCATCTCGTCACTCGCCCTCTCCACCGACAAGTCGGGCGAGTTGGTGCTCCCCGCCCAGAAGTAGGTGCCCTGGCCCCTTGGCCGGGGTGACACGAACGCCCCGGTTCCCTTGGAGGGAGCCGGGGCGTTGTGCTGTGTGGTTACTGCTTGCGGATTACTTGTCGAAGACGTCCTTGGCGGCGTCCTTGACGTTCTCTCCGGCCTGCTTGGTCTTGGCGGCCGCCTGGTCAGCGGCTCCTTCTGCCTGCAGTTTCTCGTTATTGGTGGCGTCACCCAAGGCTTCCTTTGCCTTGCCGGTGACTTCCTGTGCCTTGTTGCTGATCTTGTCTCCGAGTCCCATGGGCCCTCCTTCGATGTAATCCAACTATGACAATCGCTAGGCTATCTAGCGATTCTGGGTGTTTCCTGAACGTCCTTGGTGTGCAGGGTGAGCGGCTGCCTATGGCTTGAGGACCACCTTGATGCAGCCGTCCTGTTTCTTCTGGAACTTCTCGTACAGTTCAGGGGCGTCGTCCAGGGAACCCGTATGGGTGACCAGGCGCATGACGCCCAGCGGATCGGCGTCGTCCTCTACCAGCGGGAGCAACTGGTCAGTCCAACTGCGCACGTTGCATTGGCCCATCCGCAACTGGATCTGCTTGTCGAACATGGTCATCAACGGCATGGGGTCCGCCTGTCCGCCGTACACACCGCTGAGCGATATGGTTCCGCCGCGTCGGACGGTGTCGATGGCGGTGTGCAGTGCGGCAAGCCGGTCGACGCTCATGGTCTCCATGGCGGCCTGTGCCGGCTTGTCCGGGAGCAAGGACACAGCCTTGTGCAGGAAGGAGGCCACGGGTGAGCCATGGGCTTCCATCCCCACGGCGTCCACCACTGAGTCCGGGCCGCGTCCCACCGTCTCTTCCCGGATCTGGCCGGCAACGTCCGGGCTGTAGTCCATGGTTTCCACGCCGTGCTGTTCCGCCATGGCCCTGCGCTCAGGCACGGGGTCGACGCCGATCACCCTGAATCCCTTATGGACGCCGATCCTGGCAGCGAACTGGCCCACCGGCCCCAGTCCGAGCACCGCGAGTGTGCCGCCTTCGGGGACGTTCGCGTACTCTACTGCCTGCCAGGCGGTGGGAAGGATGTCCGAAAGGAAAAGGTAGCGCTCGTCGGGGGCATCGGATTCAATTTTGACCGGACCGTAATCCGCAAACGGGACCCGCAAGTACTGGGCCTGTCCGCCGGGCACGGAGCCATAGAGTTCGGAGTACCCGAACAGGGCAGCTCCCGAGTTCTTGGCAGTGACCTGGGTGGTTTCACACTGTGACTGCAGGCCTTGATTACACATATAACAACGCCCACAGGAGATGTTGAAGGGCACCACCACGCGGTCGCCCTTCTTCAGGCGGTGGACTTCCGAGCCGACTTCTTCCACGATTCCCATGGGTTCGTGGCCTATGACGTCGCCCTTATGCATGTATGGGCCGAGGACTTCGTACAGGTGTAAATCCGAACCGCAGATGGCCGAGGACGTGATTCGTACAATTACATCCGTGGGTTCTTGAATGGTTGGATCCGGGACGTCGATGACGCTCACAGAGCGCCGGCCTTGCCATGTCACTGCTTTCACAACTGGTTCTCCCTGCTGTTCGGCTGGAGCTGTCCCACGCTGCAGGAGACCCTCCCAGCGAAGCAGAGTTGATACCTCGGCACAAGGCCGCCTGACCTCGACAGTGTCGAGGCCCGGGCCTACATTGTGGATATGAGCGATGAAGCCAGCGAAACCCAATCTGCGCGTTCCGACGCCAGGGAACCCTAGCAACAGGCAGCTAGCAACTAGTAAGCAAGCTGATCATTAGTTACGATATTGCCAGAGAGAGTTATCGGACAGAGTTGACCGAGGAGAGATCAGATTGTCGATGATGAGAAATCCGTTGATTCCTGGCTCAACGCCGCATCCCAAAGCCCAGGCCCTGCTGTGCGGCAAGTGCAGGTCCACCGATCACCTGGACCTGGAGACAATCGAGTCCATAGAGCCGCACTCCGGCGAGCTGCTGGTCTCCGTGTCCTACACCTGCCTGGCCTGCGAATCCTCCTATGCGCACACCGCAGCGTTCCATGAAGTCGCTGCCGTGCTGAACCGCAACGGAACCGTCTCTGGACTGCTGCAATTTGGTGGACAATACTTCCACTGCGGCGAACCCATGCAGTTCTCCACGACGTCGGCCCGCAGCGTGTACGCACCCCTTTCCACCGAAGACACAGACGACGGCCTCATGGACGTTTACCTGAAAACCCGCGTGCTCCAGTGCCGCTGTGGTTTCAGGATGGAACTCCCGGCCTAGGCCATGTACATCGTTTGGAAGTACTCCGGCCGGGGTACGTCTTCGGTAGCAACCACAGCGTGGGCAACGGGCGGCGCCCCCAAAAGCCGCACACCAGGGAGGTAATCCAGATGGACACAGGACAGCTGGTGCTGATCATCGTCATCGCCGTCGTCGTTATAGCCGCTGTTGTGATCGCGGTAGTCGTCGGACGTCGTAAGAAGGCCGAAGTCAACCGTCACCGGGCCGAAGAGTTGCGGGAGAAGGCCGCCGAAGAAGCGATCGGCGCACACCAGGCCAAAGCCGAATCCGCGCAGGCCGAAGCCAACGCACTGCAGGCCGAAGTGGAGGCGAACCGTCTCCGCAAGGAAGCCGAACGCCACTCGGAGAAAGCCGACGAGGCTCGCGGGCGTGTTGAAGAGCATCTCCGCCACGCGGACAAGCTGGACCCGAATGCCGGTGACCGTTCCAACGGCTCGGACCCCTTGGATGAAACCAGCACCGACCGCTCGAATGCGGCGGAGGGGGAGCGCCTGACCAGAGACAGGTCCGATCGCAACGGTTCGGTACGGGAGGGTTCAACGCGCGACGGCGATCGGAACCTATAGTTTCGACCGGGAAACGGAGGCAGGAAAGTGAGCATCGTGGTGAGGCGAACAGGTCAGGAGGTGCGTGCGGCCGGGTCCAAGGCGAGCCGGCACGCCGTCGATGTTGTTCTTGGGCACTTGGGCGAAATCGGTCCAGCGGTTGCGTCCCTGCGCCGGGAATCCTCCAGGCTCGCCGAATGGGGCGAAGAGCTGGCACGTGTCCGGCGGCGGGGTGGGACCGTGTTCGCTGCCGGCAGCGACGGTTCATCGCACGAAGCCCAGAGGTTCACTTCGGAGCTCGCGGCCCACGATCCCGGGGGTGGCTCCGGTTTCAAAGCCATCTACATTCCAAAAGGCGCCAGCGGATCTGATGGGGCTTCTCCCAGTATCAGCGCCCAAATCACGGACCAGGTCCGCCGCGGCGACATCGTTGTCCTCCTGGCTGCGAAGGGCATCACCGACGACCTGCGGGACGCTGCTGCGGCCGCCAAGGCAGGGGGTGCCCGGGTCTGGGCCCTCACCGGCCAGGAGTCCAAGGATCTCGCAGACTCGGTGAATGAGGCCATCTGCATCAACACCGATCCACCCCACGCCGAGGAAGCGCACCTGGTGGCGGTCCTGGCCCTCTGCGAGTGCTTTGACGACGCCCTGAAGAACATCAAGCCGGAGTAGCCCGCCGCGCGGGAGAGCTCCTGGCCGCCAGCCCGGCTTGGGATGCCAGCCCGACTGTGTGATCTGCGCCTCAAGCGGAATAGTTGCAGACGCCATGCAGTTGCCCAGAGTGAACCTGATTCATTCTGAAAGGATCCGCGCATGCTGTTTTCCCCCCTGGCCCTCGGCGAACTTGAACTGTCCAACCGACTGGTGATGGCGCCCCTGACGCGCCTTCGCGCAGGCGACCAAGGCATTCCTGGTTCTTTGATCGCTGAGCATTACCGCCAGCGGGCCTCGCTCGGCTTGATCGTCAGCGAAGGAACCTACCCAACCCCCGCGGGCCGGTCCTACCCGGGCCAGCCGGGACTCGTGACTGAAGAGCAGATCGCCGGCTGGAAGCAAGTTACTGAAGCCGTGCACGCCGAGGGGGGCCACATGTTCGCCCAGATCATGCACGGTGGACGCGTTTCACATGCCGACATCACCGGCGGTGTCGAGATCGTCGGCCCCAGCGCCGTAGCCATCGACGGCGAAGTCCGCACGCCCAACGGCAAGCAGGCCTACCCGGTGCCCCGCGAACTTCGCACGGACGAGCTCCCGGGCGTCATCCAGGAAATCGTTACCGCCTCCAGGAATGCGATTGAGGCAGGTTTCGACGGCGTCGAACTTCACTCAGCCAACGGTTACCTGCTGCATGAGTTCCTCGCCCCGAACTCGAACGTGCGCACGGACAGCTACGGTGGCTCCCCGGAGAACCGTGCCCGCTTCGTGATCGAGACCGTCAATGCCGTAGTGGAAGCCCTCGGCGCCAACCGTGTAGGCATCCGGATTTCACCGGAGCACAACGTTCAAGGCATCGCCGAAGTTGATGCCGCGGACGTACGCGCCACGTACGAGGTCTTGGTGGACACCATCGCCCCGCTGAACCTGGCATACCTGAGCATCCTGCACCACGACCCCAAGGGCGCCCTGGTCCAGGACCTTCGCGAGCGTTTCAACGGAACGTTCCTGGTGAACACGGGCTTCAGCGAGATCACCACCCGCGAGGAAGCCGTGGCCATTATCGAGGACGGCCTGGCCGATGCCGTAGTGGTGGGTCGCCCCGCCATCGCCAACCCGGACCTTGCCCGCCGCTGGCGCGAGAGCCTGCCGCTCAACGAGCCGAACGCGTCCACCTTCTACGCTGATGGCGCCGAGGGATACACGGACTACCCGTTCTACGCGAACTAAGCGTCAAGCACACCCTCTAAAGTTCTTCCCGACGTCGGCACCCAACCCGGGTGCCGACGTCGTGGTTTTAACGCGTGGTCCCGGCGCGATGTGACGGAGGCGCTTGCCCTGCCTGACGTCGGCGTTCCTATAGGATTTGTGGCATGCCTGATCCTTCCGTCGCCCGCGCCGGCTTTCCCGTCAGCCGCCAAGTGCTGGCCGACCACGTCTACGAAGCCCTCCTGGAATGGCTCATGGACGGCCGATTGGAGCCTGGCGCGGCGGTAAGCATCGATGGGATGGCGCGTGACCTCGACGTATCGCCCACACCGGTCCGCGAGGCTTTGGCCCGGCTGGAGCACACGGGCATGGTCCGGCGCGTCGCTTTGAAGGGCTACCGGGTGGCGCCAGTCTTCACCCGCGAGGATTTCGCTGAGCTCATGGAAGCGCGGCTTTCCATCGAACCGGTCAATGCCCGCTTGGCTTGCTCGCGCATGACACCCGACGGTCTGGACGCACTTAAGCAAGCCGTGGAGGACCTGAAAACGGCACCCCGCGGTGGAACATTTGCCGAGTACCGCAGCTACCTAGAGGCCGACGAACGCTTCCACCAACTCATCGCCGCGCAGGCCAACAACCAGTTCCTCCTCGCGGCCTACAACACCCTGGGCGGCCAGATCCAACGGTTCCGGCTGTTCGGGGGAGTGGGCATCACGGATGCTGAGCAGGCGATTGCCGAGCACCAGGCCGTGCTGGACGCCATGCTGAGTGGGGACCCGGAGAAGGCAGCGCAGATGATGATCGATCACGTGGAGAAGGTGCGCGGCCGGGCGATGGCTGACGCGCCGGAAGACTAACCCATACCCGAGACCCGCCGGCTCCGTCGGCGGGTCTTTTTGCGTCTTGAGTGACCCCCTTCACATGGATATGTATGACATATAGGATCTAGGAAGTTTCACAAAAGGGTTGACAGCTTTGCTTGCTTCGTAAATCCTATAGGAAACAGGATTCCACGAAGGAGTGATCATCATGGCGTACACCGCCGAGAATTGGCCCATTACAGCGGCCCTCCTGCAATTCCCCGGCACTGACGCCGAGGGCACCCAGGTGAACGACGCCGACGCTTCGGTTTGGGCCTCGGTCCTCGAGGAAGTTAAGGACGCAGGTTTCGCGAACGCCGACCTCACGGACAGCTGGGTCCGCCCCGGTGACCTCAGCAAGGAGCGTCTGGCGGAATTCAAGCAGACCGCCGCTGACGTAGGCATAGGCGTTCCCGTCATCTCTGCCATCCGACGCAGCGTCATCCACCACACGGACTGGGCAGACAACCTCGCCTACAGCCACCGCACCATCGACGCCGCCGCGGAGCTCGGGTGCGAAGTCGTCTCGTTCGGCCTGCACCAGGCCATCACCCCGGAGCAGCAGAAGCAGCTGTGGTTCTGGACCGTGGAGGGCTATAAGGACCCCGCGGGGGACAAGGAAGCGTGGGGCAACGCAGTCTCCCGCATCCGCGAACTTGGCAAGCACGCAGCCGACGCCGGCATCCTGGTCTCCCTCGAAATGTATGAGGACACGTACCTGGGCACCGCTGACTCCTCTGTCCAGCTGGTCCAGGACATTGCTTTGGACAATGTGGGCCTCAACCCGGACCTCGGCAACCTGATCCGCCTCCACCGGCCCATTGAGGACTGGCGCGAAATGGTGGCCAAGACCCTCCCGTACTCCAACTACTGGCACATGAAGAACTACATCCGGGACGAAGACGTGGCCCGCGACAGCTACATCACCATGCCGGCTCCGATGGAGAGCGGACTTATCAACTACCGCGAGGCTTTCAAATTCGCGCTGTCCGTTGGGTTCCAGGGCATCCTTTGCACCGAGCACTACGGCGGCGACGGCCTGAGCGTCACCGCCAGCAACCAGGACTACCTCCGCAGGCACGTCCTGCCGAAGTCCGACGGTTACGCGTTGGGCACCAGCCGGGTTGCGCAGGGTCGCCAGGAACCAGCCACCCAGCTGGCAGGAGTCTAGGAAAATGACACAGATCTTCGACAATCCGGCAGACTTCGCCGATGAAGCCCTGGACGGCTTTGTTGCTGCCAACCGTGGTTACGTTGCCCGGGTGGATGGCGGCGTGGTCCGGTCCACCGAAGTCCCCTCCGGCCAGGTAGCGCTGGTGGTTGGTGGCGGTTCGGGACACTACCCGGCCTTCGCCGGGCTGGTCGGCCCGGGCCTGGCGACAGGCTCCGCCTGCGGCAACATGTTCGCTTCACCGGCAGCGGGACAGGTGTACCGGGTAGCCAAGGCAGCCAACGCCGGCGGCGGTGTCCTCCTGAGCTACGGCAACTACGCCGGCGACGTCCTCCACTTCGGCCAGGCCCAGCTGCGGCTCAATGCCGAAGGCATCGAAACCCGCACCGTCACAGTCACCGATGACATTGCCAGCGCCCCGCTCGACCAACTCGAGAAGCGCCGCGGCATCGCTGGAGACCTCACCGTCTTCAAGATCGCAGGTGCTGCGGCCGAAGCGGGACTGGACCTTGACGACGTCGAGCGTTTGGCCATCAAGACCAACTACCGCACGCGTTCGCTCGGCGTGGCCTTCGACGGCTGCACGCTGCCTGGTGCCAAGGATCCGCTGTTCCATGTGCCCTCCGGCCAGATGTCCCTGGGACTCGGTATCCACGGCGAACCCGGGATCTCCGAGCACCCCATGCCCACGGCATCCGAGCTTGCCGAACTCCTGGTGTCAAAGCTGCTCGCCGACAAGCCTGAGGACGCCAGTGAACGCGTGGTCGCCATCGTCAACGGACTGGGAACCGTGAAATACGACGAACTTTTCCTGCTGTTCGGCAAGGTGGAGAAGCTCCTCACCGCGGTAGGACTCACGGTGGTGGAACCCGAATGCGGTGAGCTAGTGACCAGCCTGGACATGTCCGGTCTATCGCTAACGCTGCTGTGGTTGGACGGGGAACTGGAACAGTATTGGGCAGCGCCGGCCGATACACCGGCGTTCCGCAAGGGCAGCACGGCCCCGCGTGCACCCCGCGCCGAGGCCGCGGCCGACGACGCCGAAACGGCCGACGTCGAACAGCCCACCGCGGCGGCCGCGGAACTTGGGCGGCAGGCCGTGGCCATCCTCGCGCAGGTCAGGGACGTCGTCGTCGAGCATGAAGAGGAACTCGGCAAGCTGGACGCGATCGCAGGGGACGGCGACCACGGAATCGGCATGCGCCGTGGTGTCGACGCTGCCGCTTCGGCGGGGGAGGCCGCAGCCGGTTCGTCCGTGGCCCGCGTTCTGACCGCTGCCGGCGAAGCCTGGAGTGAGCGGGCCGGCGGAACATCGGGCGCGCTGTGGGGATCGGCAGTGATCGCTGCCGGACAGTCGCTCGGCAACCGCGATTCGTACAGTGCCGAGGACGCGGCCGCCGCCGTGAAAGCGTTCGTCCGCGCCATCACCGAACTCGGCAAGGCCGACCCCGGCGACAAGACCATGGTGGACGCGCTCCTGCCGTTCCGGGACACCCTCCTGGCAGAGCTCGACGGCGGTGCCCCCGTTGACCGGGCACTGGCAGTCGCCGCGGCGGCGGCCGAGTCCGCTGCCGCGAAGACCGCTGAACTGAGGCCGCTAAAGGGCCGTGCCCGTCCGCTCGCGGAAAAGAGCCTCGGCCATCCCGATCCTGGCGCGGTCTCCTTCGGACTGATTGCCACAAGAATCTCCAGCCACATCGATTCACTACTGGCCACCGCCACAACAGCGGCACCGGCCGGAAACGGAGCCTGAGCATGAGCAACAACCAAGGCTGGCGCATCGTCGTCGGCAATGACGAAGCCGGCGTTGAGTATAAGCAAGCACTCATGGCGCTCCTGGAAGCAGATCCGCGCGTCGCTTCCGTGGCAGACGTGGGAGTTGGCTTCAACGATTCCACGGCCTACCCGCACGTTGCCGTCGACGCCGCCCGCAAGGTGGCAGCAGGCGAAGCCGACCGGGCACTGCTGATTTGCGGCACGGGACTCGGCGTGGCAATCGCGGCCAACAAGGTTCCCGGCATCCGGGCAGTAACCGCCCACGACAGCTACTCCGTGGAGCGCTCAGTCCTTAGCAACAACGCCCAGGTCCTGACGCTCGGCCAGCGGGTGATTGGCTTGGAACTGGCCAAAAAGCTTGTAGGAGAGTGGCTCGACCACCGCTTCGACGAAACCTCATCCTCCGCCGCCAAGGTGGACGCCATCTGCTCCTATGAGCCCGACTACACGAAGGCAGTCTGAACATGACCATTTCTGAAGCAAACGCAGGCCCGGCCAGTAACGCAGCCCGGAAGATCGCCGTCGTCGGTTCCGGCTACATGGGCGGCGGCATCGCCCAGGTCCTGGCCCTCGGCGGAGCTCGCGTGGCGCTGGCCGATGTTTCCGCCGAAGTGGCGCAGAAGAACTACGACCGGTTGTTGGAGGAGTCGGAGCAGTTCATTGCGGACGGGCTTTTCCCGGCCGGGTCCACGGAGATCCTCAAGCAGAACCTCTGGGCTGCCAAGGACATTGAGGAAGCCGTGGCCGATGCCGACTTCATCGAAGAAGCCGTCCCTGAGGTCCTCGAGATCAAGCACCAAACCCTTTCGCGGATCAGTGCTGCGGCCCGACCGGACGCCCTGATCGGCTCGAACACGTCCACGATCTCCATTGCGGACCTGGCCGAAGCCGTGACCAACCCGGAACGTTTCCTGGGGGTCCACTTCTCCAACCCGTCACCGTTCATCCCGGGCGTCGAGGTCATCCCGCACGCAGGTACCTCTGCCGCGACGGTGTCCGCGTCCTGCGACCTCGTCCACGCAGCCGGCAAGCAGACCGCCGTCGTCAAGGACGTCACCGGGTTCGTGCTGAACCGGTTGCAGTACGCGCTGTTCCACGAAGCGGCTCAACTGGTTGAGCAGGGGATCGCAACAGCGGACGACGTCGACACTTTGGTGCGTACGACGTTCGGCTTTCGATTGCCCTTCTTTGGACCGTTCGCCATTGCGGACATGGCCGGTTTGGATGTCTACAACTTCTGCTACAAGTCGCTGCAAACGGGCTTCCCGGAACGCTTTGCGACGCCGAAGATCCTCTCCGACCTCGTCGAGGCAGGCAAGCTGGGCACCAAGACCGGCGCCGGTTTCCTCAATGTTCCCGCCGAGCGTACGCCGGAACTCATCGCCTACCGCAACAAGGCCTACGTCGCCATGCAGAAGCTCATTGAAGAGCTCGGCCCGGCCCCCATCCACTAAGACTTCACAGGAGAAGACACATGACTTTCCCCGCATCACGCACCGCAATTGTCACTGGCGCAGTGTCCGAGCGCGGCATCGGCCGTGCCACCGTCAACTACCTGGCTGCCCAAGGCTGGAACATCGGCATCATCGACCTTGACGACGCTGCCTGCAAGCTGGCTGCCAAGGAAATCGCCGCGGAATTCGGCGTGCAGGCCCACGGCGTAGGCGCGAACGTGGCCAGCGAAGCCGAAGTCCGCGCAGCCATAGACGAACTCGAAGCTGAACTGCCCCAGATCGTCGCCCTTGCCAATGTTGCCGGCGTCAGCTCGCCCATCGGCTACCTGGAACTCGAAGCAGCCGAGTGGGACCGGGTCCTCAACATCAACCTCAACGGTGTCCACTACGCCACCCGCCGTGTGGCCGAATCCATGGTCAAGAACCGGATCGGGCGGATCGTGAACATCTCCTCCGTTTCCGCGCAACGCGGCGGCGGCACTTTCTCCAAGACCCCGTACTCAGTAGCCAAGGCCGGCGTCATCGGCCTGACCCGGGCAACAGCCCGCGAGCTGGGCGAGTACGACATCACCGTCAACGCCATCTCTCCCGGCCCCATCGACACCGACATCATGGGCGGCACGCTGAGCCAGGAGCGCAAGGATGAACTCACCAAGGACCTCGTAGTGAACCGCGTGGGCTCCACCCGGGACATCGCAGCCGCCATCGCCTTCCTCATCAGCGAGGACTCCGGATACATCTCCGGCCAGACGCTGAATGTGGACGGCGGACTGTACATGCACTAGGGCTGCCATGCGGACCTGGACCAGAGAACGCAAGATCTACCTTGCCGTGGGCATTCTCGCCTGCGCAGTGGGCATGGTGCTCATTTTCTTCCCGCGCTGATCGAAGCCGATCGCGCCGCACTAGTCATTTCCTGTCACTCAAAGAGGAGTTTCAATGTCTGTTGCCACCAATTCCACTAAGGAGTTGCTGGATACGCCGGTCCTCAAATCGGCGATCTCCAAAGCATCCCGGCGGCTCATGCCGATGCTCGTCATCCTGTACGTCGTGGCTTTCCTGGACCGCACCAACGTTGGCTTCGCCGAAGCCGCACTGGAAATGGACAAGGGCATCACCGCAGGGGCCTACGCCCTCGGTGCCGGTATCTTCTTCATCGGCTACGCGCTGTTTGAAATCCCCAGCAACCTGCTGCTCACCAAGTTCGGAGCCAAAGTGTGGTTGGCCCGAATCGCCATCACCTGGGGCATCGTTTCAGCGTGCTTCGCGTTCGTGCAGGGTGAGACGTCCTTCATCATTCTTCGCTTCCTGCTGGGCGTCACCGAAGCTGGCCTGTTCCCGGGCGTGATCATGTTCCTCGCGGCCTGGTTCCCCAACAAGGTCCGCGTGAAGATGTTCGCCATCTTCTACCTGGCCCAGCCGTTCTCCCAGATGATGGGTGCGCCGCTGTCCGGTTGGCTCATCAACATCGGCGACCAGGTTCCGGGCGTCGCTGGTTGGCAGGTCATGTTCTTCGTTGAAGGCATGCTCGCCGTCCTGGCTGGTGTGGCCGCCTACTTCTTCCTCATCAACAGCCCGCAGGACGCCAAGTTCCTCTCGAAAGAGGAGAAGAAGGCGCTGTCCGATGTCATGGCCATGGAAGACACGGTCAAGGAAGAGTTCGGCCCCCGCGGCGTTCTGGCCTCAATGCGCAACGGCAGGGTCTGGTACTTCACCGTCATCTACTTCTGCCTGCAGGTGGCCGTCTATGGGGTGACTTTCTACCTGCCGCAGCAGGTAGCGCAGCTGACCGGCCAAAAGGTGGGCCTCGCCGTCGGGCTCATGGCAGCCATCCCGTGGTTCTTCGGCATCTTCGCCTGCTATTTCATTGGCAAAGCGGCCAACACCGTTGCCCGCCGACGCCGCTGGGGCACCGCGCTGTTTATCTCCACGGGCCTCTGCATCTTCGGCTCCGCCTGGGCCGGTGCAAACCACATGCCGGCCATCGGCATCATCTTCATCACCTTGGCGGTGTGCAGCTTCCTGTCGACCGGTCCCATTTGCTGGTCATATCCGACGGCGTTCCTCACCGGAACTGCCGCAGCTGCGGGTATCGGGCTGATCAACTCGCTCGGAAACCTCGGCGGATTCGTGGCACCGATCCTGCGCACCACCGTCAACCAGGTCACCGCTTCCGACACGGGAACCATGGGTGTCTACGCCTTGGGTGTCCTGCCGTTCGTGGCGGCACTGATGATGTTCGGTACCCGAGCCTTCACCAACAAAGCCGACGAACTGCTGGACAAGTAGACCATGCGCCAAGCTGCCTCCCTCCCTTCGCCTGACGTCCTTTACGTAGGAGTCAGCACCAAAATGTACATGGGCTACGCGCAGTCCCTGGCGTGGTTGGAGCAGTTGGTGGCTGAAGTGGACGCCCGCCCGGCCCTTGCGGCCGGGCGGGTGGTCCCGTTCGTGATCCCGTCGTTTCCTGTGTTGCCCGCCGCAGCCGCGGCGATGGCGGATTCTCCCCTCCTGCTCGGCGCGCAGAACTGTGGATGGGCTGATGGGCCATGGACAGGGGAGGTTTCCCCTTCGATGCTCGCCGAGCTCGGTGTGGGCCTCGTAGAAATCGGCCACGCTGAACGGCGACGCCACTTCGCCGAAGACGACCGTGTGGTGGCACTCAAGGTCAGGGCCGCCGTCCATGCTGGCCTCACCCCGCTGCTGTGCGTGGGGGAGCCTGAGCTCAGCACGCCAGAAGCTGCGGCGGAGTTGGTGTTCCGGCAGATCAGGGCAGCCGTATCCGGTGACTGGTCCGTCGCTTCCGGGCTCATCATTGCTTACGAGCCGGTGTGGGCCATCGGTGCTCCTGAGCCGGCGTCGGCTGCCTACGTCTCGCGGGTGGTGGCTGCCTTGCGGGACTCGCTAGGCCAGCACGGCCTGGTTGATTTGCCCGTCATATATGGGGGGTCGGCCAAGCCGGGGCTGCTGCCCCAGCTTTCAGGCGTATCGGGGTTGTTCCTGGGACGCTTCGCGCACAATGCCCGGAATTTCGGCCTGGTGCTGGACGAAGCGTTGAGCTTCAGTACGGCCGAGGTTCTTAACGGGCCTCTTTAAGGCCATCAGCTGTGCCAACACTCCGTTGGCAGAGGGCCACGAAGCCGCCAAGGTTCTCCAGTCCCTCCGGATGTGTCGGGAGGTAGTTTGTCAGTTCCGGCGAACGCACAACGACGGCACGCCACTGACCGCGCGACACAGCCACGTTGATCCGGTTGCGAAGGAGCAGGAACTCCATGCCCCGGGGAACCTCAGCTGCTGCCGAGGCGGCCATGGACACGATGACCACCGGTGCTTCCTGCCCTTGGAACTTGTCCACTGTTCCTACCCGCACGCTGAGAAAGCCTGCGGCCCGGAGCTCATGCTTGATGAGCTGGACCTGGGCGTTGTAGGCCGCGACCACCAGGATGTCGGATTCCTGGAGGGGCTTGGGATCCGGGGCCTGCGAGGGGTCCAGCCATTCCAGTCCCAGATGGGCTTGGACCTGCCTGACCACTTCGGCGGCTTCTTCGGGCGAGTTGCTCGAATTCCCGGTGTGCGGGACATAGACGCAGGAGATCCCGGGACTCGCCCCTTCCAAGTGGCGTTCCTTGGCGGCAGGCGCTGACTCGAGCCGGTTGTCGTACGAGAGCTCTGAAACTGCGCTGCAGAGTTCGGGATGCATACGCCAGGACAGAGCCAGGAAATAGCCCAGTTCCGGCGGCAAGGTGTTGTAGCCATCAGAGAGCCAGCCAAGTGCCGACTCATCTACGGGTTCCGGATGTTTGCCCTGCGTGACCTGGGGCAGCTGCTGCGGATCGCCCAGGAGCAGGAGCCGTTTGGCTGCGCGACTCACTGCCATGGTGTTAGCCAGCGAGAATTGGCCGGCTTCGTCGATGACCAGCAAATCCAAGGAACCGGCGGGGACTTCCTTGCCAACCATGGTCCAGGCGGTCCCGCCGATCAGGGCACCTCCCGGCTTGGCGAGCAAGTCCTCGACGTTGCCCTTTCCGCAGTGCATCCACGGCACGGGGTTATCGTGCTTGACTTCCTTGGCAACCCGGTGCGGATCCACCCCTGCTTTCTCCACGGCGGCGCACAGCATGTTCTCCACCACGGCGTGTGACTGCGCCACGACGCCCACCTTCCAGCCGTTGGCTATGAGCCGCGCCAAGACGTGGGCGCCGACATGGGTCTTGCCACTCCCCGGAGGACCCTGGACGGCCAGGTAGGAATCGTCCAGGTCGGTAACAGCCGCAGTGATGGCGTCGATGTAACCATCAGGCCCGGGCTCCACACGAGGCAGGGCCTCCAGGCTCCGCAGCTTGGGCGGCCTTCTCCGCACCAGGTCCAGTGCCGGGTCCTGTGGCCAGTCCGGAAGTGCGTCCTTGAGTTGTGCTGCCAGCGCGGCGAGGGCCGCCCGCTGGCCTTTCGTAGCGATGGGCGGATCCGGGGTCAGTGCAATGGGCAGTTGGCTGAACGCACTTGAGTCCTTGCGAAGGCCTTCGGTGATAGTGACCGTTTCGAAGTCCTGGTCCTCTCCAACCTCGGTGACCAGGGTCCCGTTCCAGCCGGCCCTGCCCAGCACGGCCGATTCCTTCCCCTGCAAGCCGTCCGGAAGGGGCGAGCCATACATTCTGAAGTACTTCTTGCCGGCCTCGAGTCCTGCTCCGTCCCCCGAGCGGCCATAGAGCTTCACCGTCCGCGCCGGGTTGCTCCGGGGTGTCGGCTTAGCCCAGTCCTGGAGCATCTCAGCGTGATCCACCACGAAGAGGTCACGCTCGTCCGGCCACTGCGAGGTGGGCTTTTCCAATCGGTCGAAGTGCCCCCACCAATGCTGCTTGTCCTCGCGGCGGTGGTAGCCCACTCCAGCTGCGACGATGCCAATGGCGCGCGCATCCGCGGTGGACTTCTCATCCTCCGGTAGGCCAGCCAGGTAATCGAACAGGGATTTTTCTTCCGGGGCTGCTTCGTACTTCTCGGGTTCTGTATCTGTGGGAGCTGCGTCGTCCGATCCGCCGACCGGATGGATGGAGCGTTCTGCCGCCCGGGCGAGAAGCCAGTTGCGCAGCTCCAGGGTTGAGAGGCAGTCGTACTCGTTGTAGTCCCGGATGCCCTCAAGGATTGCCGCCGCCGCGTCTGCTTCACCAGTGTCCCGCGCCGTGCAAAAGTCCGCGTAGGCAACCACGGAGGCGCCGGCGTCGGTGACGTCCCCGGAGCGCAGGTGCTGGCCCATGTAGAGAGGCTCAAGCTTCTTGATGCTGTACGAGTTTTCGGAGACACGGATGCTGTGGCGCACGGTGTCGTAAAGGTCCACCAGGACGCCCTCGCGCAGGAGATCGTCGACGGCGGATTCGCCCACCACGTGCGTCAGGGAAAGGTTTCTGAGGGCCGTTTTCTCGTAGGCGGCGTAGTGGTAGATGTGCATCCCCGGATATTGCGCGCGACGTTTGGCCACGTAGTCCAGGAAAGCCACGAACGCTTGGCCTTCTTCAGCACGCGAGTGCGCCCAGAAGGGCCGGAACACTGGTGCGGCCCCGGGTCCTACAGGATTCTCAATGACGCCGAAGAGGTACTCAAGCCCCCATTTTCCGGTGACAGGGTCCTGCCAGAGGGGATCGCCCTCGAAATCGAAGAAGATGTCGCCCGGGTCGGGCACGGGGAGCCTGCCCAAGGTGTTGTCAGGAAGCACTGTGTAACTCACCGACTTGGCTTCGCCGGACTTGTCCGTGTAATTGACCGTTCCATCAGGCGTGCCTGTGCCGGTCTGCAGTTGGGCTTGCTCCCGGAGCCTGAGGAACATCGGGTCGCCGTCAGCAGGAGAGG
This sequence comes from Paenarthrobacter nitroguajacolicus, assembly GCF_031455195.1. Taxonomy (GTDB): domain Bacteria; phylum Actinomycetota; class Actinomycetes; order Actinomycetales; family Micrococcaceae; genus Arthrobacter; species Arthrobacter nitroguajacolicus_D. The sequence continues at coordinate 247,831 of NZ_JAVDSH010000002.1, forward strand.
CTGCCAGTTGGTCGATGGTGGTGATCCCGGCCTCGATCAGTTTCTTCCGCCGGCTGATGCGCATCCCTGCAACCATCAGGAGGTCCCGGTGGAACTGGACCTGCTCGGCACAGTAATCGCAGCGGCCGCATGCGGAGAAGCGGGCGTCACCCCATTCGATGGGCCCGGGCTCCGCAATGTGCGCAGCGGTCATGCCAAGGAATCGGGCGCGCCGCTCCCTGAACACCGGGAGGACCTGCGACAAAGGGTGGTCGCTGTGGACACGGTTGCCCAGGACCAGGGTGAGCGTGGGGTCAGGCGTGATGCCGGCCTGCAGCATTTGATCCCCGTACGCGGCCAATTGCAGCAAGGCCGTGACTTTCGCATGCCGTGCCAGCTTGGTGTCAAAGACTGCGTACATGCCACCGGGACGTTTCACCAGAAAGTCAGAGCGGCCATGGAACTGGCCGTCGAAGAAGGCGGCCTGGAATACGATGTCCGCGCCGGATTTGAGGGCGTCGATGGATTCCGCGTGCTTGGCCGAAAGGGTGGTGCGGTCCATCGCGTCGGCCGGGACGACGTCGTAAACGCCTTTTCCTGTCGTCGGATCCCAGTGCCCAAACTCAGCCACGAAGTCATCCAGCACCCTGTGCTCATGGACGTCTCCCAGCTGTGCGGTGCGCTCAAGCATGGCGTCCGGCGGGAAGTCCGGTTTGGCGGCGCGGCCCAGCTTTTCATCGAGTTTCCGGAGCAACTGGTACTCGCAGGTGGCAGCGATGACGAGGTCGCTGGCGGAGAAGACCAGGTCCTGCGGGGCGCCTGCGGTCTCGGAATCGAGAAAGAACACCGCGACCCACCTTCCTTCCGTGCCATGGTTAAACCCTTGCAGCCAAGCTATCAGCGGGCCCCGACAATTTAGCCTTGAAGCAATTTAGACTTCACCCATGACTGAAACAGCCCGCGCCGCCGACCCCGCTTTTGAAGCCGCGTTCCAGGCCGCGCAGAAGAGTCTCAGCGAGGGCGGGATCCCCATCGGAGCTGCCTTGGCCCGCAACGGTGTGGTCATCGCAAGTGGCCACAACGAACGCGTGCAGCACGGCGACCCGATCGCGCACGGGGAGATGTCCGCACTACGCGCCGCCGGACGCCAGAAAAGCTACCGTGACACCACGCTCTACACCACGTTGGCACCGTGTGCGATGTGCACGGGAACCATCATCCAGTTCAAGATTCCACGCGTTGTAGTGGGCGAAGCGGAGACCTTTCCCGGCGAGTTCGATCTCCTCCGTTCACGCGGCGTGGAAGTGGTGGTTTTGGATGATTCCCGGTGCGTCGACATGATGCGGACCTTCCAGGAAAGTCACCCGGAACTGTGGGCTGAGGACATCGCTGAATAGGTGAATCGAGCGTAGGCTTGGCATCATCGGCGCTGAGCCGAAAGACTCATCCCGTAGGCCCCGCGTCGGTAATCCAATCGATGAAGGAGGATCCATGAGTGTCGTACGTGAATTCATGTCAACGGACTGCCAGTGCATCGAAGAGGACAAGACTCTTCAGGATGCCGCCAGGCTGATGAGGGACCTGGACTGCGGCTCACTTCCCATTTGCGGCCGTGACGGCAAGCTCACAGGCTTCATCACCGACCGCGACATTGTGGTCAAGTGTTTGGCTGAGGGCAAGGACGCCCGCGAAGTCCGCGCCGGCGACCTCGCCACAGGGAAGCCCTACTGGGTTGACGCAGATGCCAACGTCGATGACGCCATCGTGATGATGGAAGAGCACCAGGTGCGCCGCCTGCCGGTCATCAGCGACCACAAGCTGGTGGGCATTATCAGCCAGGGCGACATCGCCCGCCACCACTACGCAGAAGAACGCCTTGGTGAAATGGTGGAGCACATCTCCGCCAAGGAGCACATGGCCCACTAGGCCCGGCCCTATTACGGGTAGCCGGCCACCAACCCCAGCCGCCGCGAGGCACTCCTTCCGAGGAACGCCTCGCGGCCCGTCTTTTGCTCCAACTACACCACTAACAGGGCCGCAGGGATAGGCCCTGCAGGAAGCCGGACCTGAAACTGTCGGCCGGGTGAGGCAAACTGTCATGGTGACTTCAAATCTCCAACACCAGTCAGCCGACTCCGCTATCCACGCCCAGATCGCCGAAGAACTCGGCGTCAAAGCCTGGCAGGTCAAGGCCGCGGTGGAACTGCTCGACGCCGGATCCACCGTTCCGTTTATCGCCCGCTACCGTAAGGAAGCCACCGGGACGCTCGACGACACCCAGCTCCGCGACCTTGAAGAACGCCTCAGGTACCTGCGGGAACTGGAAGAACGGCGCAAGTCCGTCCTCGAGGCGATTGCCGCCCAAGGCAAGCTGACCCCGGAACTGGAAGCCGCCGTCGTCGGTGCCGATACAAAGGCGCGGCTGGAGGATATCTACCTTCCCTTCAAATCGAAGCGCCGCACCAAAGCCCAGATCGCCCGCGAGGCCGGGCTGGAACCGCTCGCCGACGTGCTGCTGGCCAATCCGCAGCTGGACCCCACCACCGAAGCCGCCAAATACCTGAACGCAGAGCACTCCATCGAGGATGCCGCCACGGCGCTCGCGGGTGCGCGGGCCATCCTTGTGGAGCGCGTCGGGCAGGATGCGGACTTGGCTGAGGACCTCCGCGAACGGCTCTGGAAGCAAGGCCGCATGGTGTCCCGCGTCAAGAAGGGCATGGAGGCTGAGGGCCAGAAGTTCAAGGACTACTTCGAGTTCACCCAGGTGCCCTCGGGGATGCCGTCGCACCGCGTCCTTGCCTTGCTGCGTGGTGAGAAGGATGGCGTCCTGGAGTTGGATCTCGCTGAAGCAGACCCCGACGACGACGACGCCCTGGCCGCCGCCCGCGGCCGGTACGAGAACGCTGTGGCCAAGTGCCTGGGGGTTTCCAACCAGGGCAGGCCCGCCGATACATGGCTGACGCAGACCGCGCAGCTCGCCTGGCGCGGACGCATCCTGGACCGGCTCACCACGGACCTTCGTGGTCGCATGTTCGCGGACGCAGAAGATGAAGCCGTGCGCGTCTTCGCCGCCAACCTGCGCGACGTCCTCTTGGCCGCCCCCGCGGGAAACCGCGCAACGCTGGGCCTGGACCCAGGTTTGCGGACCGGCGTGAAGGTCGCGGTGGTGGACGGGACCGGCAAGGTGGTCACTACAGACACCATCTACCCGCACGCACCCGCGAAGAAGTGGGACGAAGCACTGGCCACCCTCGGCCGGCTCGCCAAACAGTACAACGTGGAACTGGTGGCGATCGGCAACGGAACGGCTTCCCGCGAGACGGACAAGCTGGCAACCGAGCTCATCAAGTCCCTTGAGGCTGCCGGGTCCAAGGGTATCCAGAAGCTGGTGGTGTCTGAGGCCGGAGCCTCGGTGTACTCCGCGTCCGCGCTCGCAGCTTCCGAGCTTCCGGGGATGGATGTTTCGTTGCGTGGGGCTGTGTCCATTGCCCGCCGCTTGCAGGATCCGCTGGCGGAACTGGTCAAGATTGAGCCGAAGTCCATCGGTGTGGGGCAGTACCAGCACGACGTCACCGCCGCGAAGCTGGACCGTTCATTGGATGCCGTGGTGGAGGACTGCGTGAACGCTGTGGGCGTGGATGTGAACACTGCCTCACCAGCGCTGCTCAGCCGGGTGGCCGGCGTCGGGCCGCTGCTCAGCGAGAACATCGTGGCTTACAGGAACCAGAATGGTCCGTTCGCCAAACGAAGCGACCTCAAGAAGGTGCCGCGCCTGGGCGCGAAGGCCTTCGAACAGTGCGCAGGATTCCTTCGGATTACCGGGGGAGCGGAGCCCCTGGACGCCTCCAGCGTTCACCCCGAGGCGTACTCCGTGGCCCGTAAGATCCTGGTTGCGGCCGGTGGTGGACCTGCCACGGCCTTGGACCCGCAGGCCTTCGTCGACGGCACGTTCGGCCTTCCCACGGTCAAGGACATCATGTCCGAGCTGGAGAAGCCGGGCCGCGATCCCCGTCCCGCGTTCAAGGCGGCATCGTTCTCCGAGGGCATCGAGAAGATCTCCGACCTCAAGCCCGGCATGATCCTGGAAGGCACGGTCACCAATGTTGCCGCTTTTGGCGCGTTCGTGGACGTGGGAGTGCACCAGGACGGTTTGGTCCACGTCTCGGCCCTGTCCAACAAGTTCGTGTCGGATCCGCGCGAGATCGTGAAGTCCGGCCAGGTCGTCCGGGTCAAGGTCCTTGAGGCGGATCCCGAGCGCAAGCGCATCTCACTGACGTTGAGGCTCGACGACCAACCCGGCACCGGGGGCGGCCGCACCTCAGGTGGGCGTGCTTCGGGTGATGGCCAGCGTCCTGGGGGACAGCAGGGGCAGCGCGGCGGCCAGCCCGGTCAGCGAGCTGGAGGTCAGGGCGATCGCCGCGGTAACCAGGGCCACCCGCAGCAGGGTGGGCAGCGTCAGGGCAAGCCCCAGCAAGCACCGTCCGCGCCCGCCAACACGGCAATGGCCGAGGCGCTGCGTCGGGCAGGACTGGGGAAGTAGGGCCTAGGAGCCTGCGGTCCTGGCTTCCCACGCCCCTGCACCCGAGGGCTGCAGCGCCGCGGGAAGCCAGCGACCGATCCGCGCAAAGGCTTCCCGCCGGATGGGTTCGGGCGACAGGAAGATGTCGTGGAGCGCGTTCGGCAGCCGGCTGATGGTGACGGTGTCCGCAAGGGAAAGTGACCGGTGGGCTACGGCGTCGACGTTGAGGGCCACGTCAGCGGTGAGCGCGTCGGCGGACCATTTTGGCTGCAGGTAGCTCTTGTCCGAGAGCATCACCAACACCGGAACGTCGATGCCCAGACCCGCCGCGACGGTCGCCTGTCCACGGAACACCGCGTCAAGGAACGCCGGGGTGAGGGGGAATCCCCGGTCCGGACGCCACTCGAGGTTGTAGTCCCATTCGCCGTCCAACGCCGCGGAAACAGCCCGGGTATAAATTCCGAGGTCCACCGGTGGCAGTGGGGTCAGCGGGTGCAGCCGTGCATGCAGGCCGAGCAAGGGCGCAATAGCCCGTCGGCCGAGCTCCGTGGCTTGGAACTCCAGCCAAGGACTGTTGAGGATCAATGCCGAAGCCGCCCCCGGATGCCGGTGGGCCCACAGGCTCAGGGTCAGCCCACCGGTCGAGTGGCCCAGCAGGATCAGGGGCCGTTCTGAATTCCCCGAGCGTCCCATGGCTTCCAGCGCCGCGCCGATGTCGGCGTCGTAGTCGGCCAGGTTGGTGACGAAGCCCGGGACCAACCCGGGCCGGAGGCTGCGGCCATAATTGTGCAGGTCCAAGGCGAAGAAGCGCGCGCCGGCGTTATGCCAGAACTCGGCCACATGGCGTTGGAAAAAGTAGTCGGACCAGCCGTGCACGTACAGGACATCGGCGTCCAAACTGCGACCGTCCAGGTCAGGCTGCGCGTGGGAAGTGGCGCCAACGTACCTCACCAAGGTGGCGACAGCGCCGCCGTCGAGCTCTAAAGTTTGTTGCTCAAAGCCGTCACCAAGAATGTCCGCAACCCATGACCCGGTCACGAAGTCTTCTCCTTCTGCCACGGCCAACGCCCGGTGATTTCGAGTTCCAGCGAGAAGCTCAGGAACGTCCGGATCAGGACGATGATCGCCAGCACCCCGACGCTCTCGAACGTGGGGGTGACGGCGACGGTTCGGATGATGTCGGCCGCCACCAGCAGTTCCAAGCCCAGCAGGATGGACCTGCCCAACAATTGCCGGTAGGCGCGGTACGGGGAGAACGGTTCCAGGCCGCTGGCGCGTTTGGGTTGGTATCCACGGAGGGCCATGGGGATGGACACCAAGGCGCCGATCACCATCACCGCCACCCCGGCGAAGTCCATGTACCGGCCGACTGCTTCGATGATGTGCTGGAAATCCATGGCCCTCCCCGGTTAGCTGCGTGCCTCCACCGTCTCACAAACCAACGACGGCGGCAGTCAGGTTCCGGAGCTACGGAACCTGACTGCCGCCGTCGTGAACCAGCAAACGCTACAGCGCGGGCGCCGGGACCCGGTAGAACACGCGGGGATCTTGCAGGAGCGCCGGGTAGTCGAAATCGGAGCGCTTGATCACGTTGGTGACTTCGAAGTTGCGGGCGAAGCGTCCGTCAACGGTGATGGGGCGTCCCTGGATGAGGCCGACGGCGAAGACCTGGCCGCCGTCGAACGGAACCGCGATCTCGGTCTTGCCAGGCAAGGTGTTGAACGCCTGCTCCTGGGCTTGACGCTTGCGCGTTGGCTTCTTTTCCTTCGGCGCGGCGGGACGCTTTTTGGGCCCACCAACCTGCCTGCGGGACTTCTCCTCGGCGTACACGAATTCGTACTCGTCGGGGTCCGAAACGGGCTTCGCCTTGCCGTGCGGGGGCATGCTGACCGTGGTGAGCTGCTCCGGGCGGATTTCCTCCACTGGGGCGCGCAGGATCCAGAGGCTGTCCTCTTCGGGTTCCTCGGGGTGGAACTCGTGCTTGGGCTCCGGCCACACGTATTCCAGTTTTTCATCCGTGCCCGGGAACAGTCGGGTGTAGAACTTGGGGTCCTTGCCGATCAGCTTGGAGCGGTGGCTGAGGTGCAGGTCCTCGTGTCCGAGCCATGGCGGCATGATGATCCTGGACGCATAGTCCGGGTGGGCCGCCTGGGGTGCGAACTCCGCGATGTTGGTGCGGGTGTTGTCCGGGTGGCCCCGCTCCATCCATTCGTCGGCCATCGCCAAGCCGTACAGGGTGAGCGCCGGGACGTGGCCCATCCACATGCGCACGGCCGGGTGTGACTGCCAACCGTACTCCGGGATCACCAGCGCGCGGAGGACTTGGAGTGCTTCGACGCGCTGTTTGCCGAGCCTTGAGGTGTCGAGCGCCGCGGCGCTCTCACGGAAATCGGCGAAAGGGAGGAAAGTCTGCATCCTTTCAGTTTGAGGGTGCCGGGCTTGAGAACCAAGTTGAGTGCTCCGGGACACGTACGGCGATGGGGCCTAGAGTTGTCGGGTGGAAACTTTTGGCGAGAAAACTACAACCACGGCGCCCCCGGTTGCCGAACTGCACCTGCACATCGAAGGGACCCTCCAGCCAGAGCTGATCTTTGCCCTGGCCGAACGCAACGGCATTGAACTGCCGTATGAAGACATCGGGGAACTCCGGGAAAAGTACGAGTTCACTGACCTGCAATCCTTCCTGGACCTCTACTACGCCAACATGGCCGTCCTGCAAACCGAGCAGGACTTCACCGACATGACCCGTGCCTACCTGAAGCGCGCCGCCGCCGGGGGAGTGCGCCATGCGGAAATCATGATGGACCCCCAGGCCCATGTTTCCCGGGGTGTCGCACTGGAAACCTGCGTCAACGGGGTGGCCAACGCCCTGGCAACCTCCGAAGAGGACTTCGGCGTTTCGACCCTGCTCATCGCGGCTTTCCTGCGGGACATGTCCGAGGATTCAGCCCTTGAGGTGCTGGACCAGCTCCTGGCCATGCACGCACCCATCGCCGGCATCGGGTTGGACTCTGCAGAGGTGGGCAACCCGCCGTCGAAATTTGAACGTCTGTACCAGCGCGCCGGCGAGGCCGGGCTGCGCAGGATCGCCCACGCGGGTGAGGAAGGTCCGGCCTCCTACATCACGGAGGCGCTGGACGTCCTCCACGTCGAGCGCATTGATCACGGCATCCGCTGCATGGAAGATACGGACGTTGTCCAGCGACTCGTCGCCGAGCAGGTGCCGCTGACCGTTTGTCCGTTGTCGAATGTGCGCCTACGCGCGGTGGACAAGCTGGAAGACCATCCGCTCCCGGAAATGCTCGCCATCGGTTTGAACGTTTGCGTGAATTCAGATGACCCCGCCTACTTTGGTGGGTACGTGGATGACAACTTTGAGCAGTTGGTCAAGGTCCTGGAATTCTCGGTACCGGAGCAGGCAACCCTGGCCGCGAACTCCATCCGGTCCTCGTTCGCCAGCGACGCCCGAAAAGCGGTGCTGTTGGACGAAGTCACGGAGTGGGTCAAGGCCTCTGTGCCGCACCCCTGAGGCTCGCTTGGGCACGGCAGCCGAGACCCGTAGATCACTTGAGGCGGCTGTGATGTCACACTCGGTCACGACACACGGTGTTTACCTTCAGCAGTCGTGGGAATTAACAAATCATTGGCAAACTGCTGTGGAGTAACCACCGTTGAAGGAGAAGCATGGGCGCGAACACCGCCGAAAACACCAACCTTCGTCTGAAGGCCGTACTGGACATCCTCGCTGAAAGCGTGTGGTCCGGGACTTCACTGAACGCCGGGGAGGTATTGGCTGAGGCGATTGCCCGCGTTCCCTTCAACGACCACGAAGCGGAGCTCCTGAGTGGCGGCATCCCGCGCGGCCACAAGACCCTGACGTCGGCTTCGGCGAAACTGGTCAAGGCCGGGTGGCTGGTCAAGGGCCGATCCGGGTGGACCATTCCCGAGGACGGCCTGCGCGCCACAGTCGCTTTCCCTGACGTGGCGGCTTTCGCGGCAGCGCTTGACGCCGGAACGCCGGTACCAGCCGACGTTCCAGTTCCGACGGCCCCGCCAGTGAAGCCTGCGGCGAAGAAGGCAGCAACCAAGCGGGCTGCAGCCAAGAAGGCGGCTCCTGATGAAGTGGCTGAGCCGAAGGTTGCCGCTGCCAAGGTGTCCGCACCGAGGGCCAAGGCTGCTGCAAAGGCTGAGCCGGCCGCAAAGAAGTCACCGCGCAAGGCGACTTCGAAAGCTGCGGCAGCTACCGCCGTCGAGACCGTGCCGCAGCCGGACGCCGTCGCGGTGGCGGGCGACTTCAACACCATCCTGGGCGCACCCGAGGACTGGGCGCCGCAGTACGACGAAGCCCAGATGGAGTTCAACCCGCTGGTTCAGGTGTGGACGCTAACGGCTGATCTTCCGGCCGGGCACTACACCTACAAGATCGCCCTGAACCGTTCGTGGGATGAGAACTACGGTGCGTTCGGCGCCCGCGACGGTGCCAACCACGAGTTGAACCACGACGGCGGTCCCGTCACCATCACGTACAGCCACGTGACCCGGGACATCGTGATCGGCTAGCTCTTTGGTTTGCTGGAACCCGACCTTGTTCGTGGCGCCTCCCGTTGTACGGGGCGCGTGACGGACAAGGGCGGGACTCGTTAAGGTGGGTCCATGGAGGCAGACACGGTCCGGGTTACCGCGCGCATTTCGGGCATGGTGCAAGGCGTGGGTTTTCGCTACTGGACTGCTCGCAAAGCCGATGAACTGATGCTCACAGGGACTGTGCGGAACGCTCCGGATGGTTCGGTGGAACTCGTAGCCGAAGGGTCCGTGGAACGTGTGGAGCGTTTCACGAGCTGGCTCAACTCCCCGCAGGCCCCGGGCCGGGTGGAGAACGTAGACTTTCAGGTTTCCGAGGCCACCGGGGAGTTCGACGACTTCCGGATCGTTGGGTAGCAGCCCTAATTTCCCGGTGACGCAGTCATGAGCCCGGACTCCTTCGCAGCCATGAGCAGTTCCTGGTCATAGGCCACCACCGCGTCCGCCTGCAATCTGATGGCGGTTGCAAGATGGATTGCGTCTGCGCTCCGAAGTTGCCCGGGCAGGGCTGAGGCATACATCAGGTCCGAGCGGGTGACATCAACCAGATTGATGCCTGTTAGGACGTCGTTGACTTGGTCATAGGGCAGGTTGCGGCGGCGTGCTGCGCAATGAAGCTCGGTATAGAGGAGCATCGACGTCACTAAATGGCCTCCGCCCTCGCGGACGTCGTAGAGGTAGGCGGCCAGTGCCACGGATTCGCGTTCCTCCACCACAAGCTTCAGAATCGCAGATGTATCGGCGTAGACGATCACCGATCGCCACGCAGGTCGGCCAGAATCTCGGCCGTGGACATTTCACTCTGAACCCGCGGCAGGATCCGGTAGTCGACCGGCGAGGCAGAGGCGGGCCGTACGCTGCCAGCTCGAAGGAGACGCTCGAACGGAGATGCAGACGGCGGAATGAGGGTAGCGGCGATCTCGCCGTTGTTGGTGACGTCGATGACCTCACCGTTCTTGACGCGTTCGAGTATCTTGCTGCTTTGATTGCGCAGTTCGCGGTGCGGAATAGTTGTCATGGTTAGCCTCCGTAGCAATCGTAGCAGCCGAGAGCGATGAGCCTCGATAACATCGGCCAAAACGCAATCGGCGGACTATGCAGTGGCGGAACCTGACGCGAGCGAGGTCCGCGTCGCCTCGATGTAGTGCTCCAACGGCTGCAGCGCAGGCTGCGACGAAGCATCCCGGACCGCGTCCGCGCCAACGGCATTCGCCGTCGCAAGGGCGTGTGAGTAATCAAGCCCAGCCTGGAGTGCCAGAACCAGGGCCGCACAGAAGGCATCCCCAGCTCCGATGGTGTTGGCTATGTCCGTGACTCGCACGGCAGGAGCTTCGGCCACCCTTTCGCCGTCGACGAAGATCGCCGAGCCGTCGCCACCGTACGTGACGGCGACCAGCGGGGCGTCCGTCAGGGCCGGGATCAACTCATATTCGGTCTCGTTCACGATCACCAGGTGGCAGCGCTCCAGCAACTCCGGAATGAGGGGTGCCGCCGGGGCTGCGTTCAGTGCGAAGAATCCCTTGCTGGCCCGAGCTGCCTCGAGGGCAACGTCCTGGTCCACTTCCAGCTGGCACAACACGGCCTCGTCATCGCCGAAGCTCACGTCGGCCAGGCTCACGGACGCGTTGGCGCCGGGGCACACCACAATCTGGTTTTCGCCGTCGCTGTCCACCAGCACCAACGCGGTACCGGTAGCTTCGTCGACGGCGGCGATGTCGCTGATATCGACGCCGGCGCCAGCCATTGCGTCCAGAAGCGTGCGTCCGGCGTCATCCTGGCCGACGGCCCCCACCATGCGTGAGCTGCCCGCGAGCCGGGCTGCGGCGACGGCCTGGTTGGCGCCCTTGCCACCGGGTTGCTGCCGCAGGACAGCCCCGCCCACGGTCTCGCCGGGCGAGGGGAGACGGCTGGCGGTGGCCGTGATGTCGAGGTTGATGCTGCCCACCACAGTGAGTGTGGGCGCAGAGGACTGAACGGGCGTGCTCATGGGAGGTCCTTTTCGGGGAGGTTTCAGGAGGACTGGATGACGGAAAGGTGCCCGGCCTTGGCGGCCACGAGGCATTTGGCGAGGTAGAACGGGGAGCCGTTCCGGCGCACGTATTGGGTGAGGACCAGTACGGGATCGGACGGGCGGAGTCCCAGTAGCTTGGCTCGGCTTGGACCAGCCGTGCTGAGGCTGATTTCGCATTCGCCTGGGCCAAGGGTCACGCCGGGCAGTTCGCTCAGTACCTCCAGCAGCGTGGAGGCGGAAAGTGTTGGTGCTTCGGCGGCCTCAGCCAGCGGAGCCGCTTCGGGTATTTCCTGCGACACGTTTTCCTGCAGGTGGGCCACGGGTTCGCCGTCGCGGATGAGCACGCTTTCCCAGAACCAGACATCCTGGGCCGGCTCCACGCCCACACCTGGCGCCACGAATTCCGAGGCCGGCTGTTTGATGGCCGCTACCCGCTTGACCTGGATGTCCTGGTCCGGCCCGCCGAGAAGCTGGTCGAAGGGCCGGATGTGTTCGATCCCAATCCGCGGCAGCGAGTCTGCCACGAAACGGCCAACCCCTCGGCGTGCGCGGGTGAGGCCGTCTTCTTCCAGCAGCATCAGCGCTTCGCGGATCACGGTACGGCTGACGTCCATCATGGTGCCCAGCTCTGTCTCCGTGGGAAGCAGCGAGCCCGGCGGCAGGATTTTGGTCCTGATGGCCTCGGCGATGCGGGAGTAGGCCGCGACGCGCAAGGGCTGCCCTGGTTGGGTGGCGATGGGTCGGGACAGGAATTTGACGGCGTTGTCTGTCAAGGGTGCCTCACTCGGGATGGGTTACGGATACTGTACCGGATCGATGTGACAGGTTGCACAAGCTCGTAATACATGCTTGTATAACAACTCACATCTCGTGGCGCCGCCCCGCGCCCTCGGACAAAGGAGTTTGATGTGAACATCCCCACCGCCACAGGCACGCAGGCTGTAGACCCGCAGTCCCCAGCCTCAGCCGACACCGGAGCAGCCGGCACAAAGACTGACGCGGGTCGCGTCCAGGGCAAGGCCGCCGCCCTGCTGATCACCACCCTGGTGCTTGCTGTCCTGGCGTTCCAGCTCAACGCCAGCATGATCACCCCGGCCCTCCCGCACATCGGCTCCTTCTTCGGTGAGTCCCCGGAAGCCGTAGCCCAAGTGCAATCCATGTTCTTCCTTGCCGGTGCCATTTCAGGTCCAGTGATCGGGCGCTGGAGCGACTTCATCGGCCGGCGCAATGCACTCCTGCTGGTCCTGGCGATCATGGGTGCCGGTACGGTGCTGTGCATCTTCGCCCCGAGCCTGCCGTTGCTGGTGGCCGGCCGCTTCATGCAGGGTGTTTCAAGCGCCATCTTCGCTCTCTCCTACATCGTCCTGAACGAGTACCTGCCTGCCCGGCTCTTCGGTACATCCATCGGCATCATCGCTGCCATCAACGGTGGCGTCGGTGGCGTGGACGGCTACTTCGGCGGGCTCATGGCAGAGACCCTGGGCTTCCAGTCGATCTTCGTCGCCGTGCTGGTACTGGCCGCGATCGCCGTCGTCTGTGTCATCAAAGTGGTCCCGGGCGGTAAGTCCGCCGTCGCTCCGGGCCGGATGGACTGGTGGGGAGCGGGATCGCTGTCCGTGTTCCTGGTGTTCATCACCTACTTCGTGTCCACGGGTTCCTCCGCAGGCTGGACCTCACCGGCAGCTCTCGGCTTGCTGGCTGGCAGCATCGCGTCCTTCACGGCCTTCTGGCTCATCGAAAAGAAGCGCGAAACCCCGTTGGTTGCAGTCCACCACCTCCGTTCGCGCCAAGTGTGGCCCGTTATCGCCACCACCGTGCTGACGCTTGCCGGCATCTTCGCCATCATCAACTTCACCGTGGTGCTGCTCAGCCAGGACAAGGAAAACGGCTTCGGTCTCTCCGCGTCCGTTGCGGCGCTCCTGTTCCTCACCCCCGCCGCGTTGATCGGCGCGTTCGCTGCACCGCTGGCCGGTTGGATCGCCGACCGTCGCGGCTGGATCAAGACCGTTCGCGTTGGCACCGCCACCAGCCTCGCCTGTGCGATCGTGGCCGCACTGTTTGCGCACAACCAGGTCGCAGTCCTCATCGCCATCGCCGCGCTGGGCATCTTCTACAACGGCTTCTTCCTCACCGCCATCAACGGCCTGTCCGTCCTGCTTTCGCCCAAGGAAGCGCCGGCCGCGTTGCCGGGCATCAACGGCGCCTCTTTCGGGATCGGGGCGAGCCTCGGCGTCGTGATTGTTGCGCCGTTCGCCGGCTTGGGCACTGCGGCCGGCTACTCCACGGCCCTCTGGATTTCGGTGTCCATCACAGCGCTGGCGTTCATTGTTAGCCTGTTCATCGCAGCGCCGAAGGGCGAAAAGATCTAACGCACGACGCCGGGCAGCACCTCCCGCATCCCGGCCCGCCGCCGATTCATTCCAGTCCGCTACACCTGAAACGAGAGATCATGACCCAGCCCGCACCCTTCTTCCTCGACTGCGATACCGGCATCGACGACGCCCTCGCCCTCGCGTACCTCCTCGCCTCCCCGTTGGCGGAGCTCGTGGGTATCGGCACCGTGAGTGGCAACGTCAGTGCAGCCGGCGGGGCCCGGAACACCCTGGACCTGCTGAACCTGGCAGGCCACCCGGACATCCCCGTTGCCATCGGTGCGCACGATCCGCAGGTGGGTACGTTCCACGGCGGCGCTCCGCACGTGCACGGCGACAACGGCATCGGTGGTGTGGACCTGGCCCCGTCAGGCCGCGAACCGGTGGAAGCCACGGCTGCCGAACTGTTGGTGCAGCTGGCCCACCAGCACGCGGGGGAGCTGCGCCTGGTCGCGATCGGTCCGTTGACCAACATTGCCGAGGCCCTGCGACTGGAACCGAAACTGCCGGAACTGGTCGCGGAGATCACCATTATGGGTGGCGCCGCGCTGGCCCCGGGCAACATCACAGCCGTGGCCGAAGCGAACATTGCCAACGATCCCGAAGCTGCCGCCGAGGTTCTGGCCGCCGACTGGACCGTCACCATGGTGCCCTTGGACGTCACCATGACCAATGTCTTGGAGGAAAACCACCGTCAGGAGCTGCTCGCCACCGAACACCCGGTTTCGCAGGCCCTCGGTGAAATGCTGGGCTACTACTTCGGCTTCTACGTCGACATCTTTGGGCGTGCTTGCTCGGCAATGCACGATCCCCTCGCCGCGGCCATCGCCGTCAGGGGAGTGGAGCTTGCCTTGGCTCCCACCGTTCGCGTCCAGGTGGACACAACGGATGGGCCCGGCCGCGGCCAGACGGTCTGCGACCTCCGCGGACAGTACGCCGGTTTCCCGGAACAACGGGGCGCGCGCTGCCGGGTGGTGCTGTCCATCGGGGAGGACTTTGCTCCGCACCTGTTGGGCACCCTGCAGGCCGCTTGGCTCACGGAAGCTTCGCTTGAGGAATCCGTCGTGCCCGTCGCCTGACTGCCGGGAGACTGAAGGATCGACGACGACGGCGGCAGCGGACCGCCGTCGTCGTCCTCGTTTAAGGCGGTTACGCGTACATGAGGGAGCCGGGCGTGGTGAGTGTTTCGCCCGTCTCCAGCCAGGTCTTCAAGCCTGAAAGGATCATGGGCCAGCCGCCGTAGAGTTGGTCGTTGGCGCCCTCGCGGAGTTGATCGTGCGTGACGGTGAGGTGGCACGAATCGCCGACGGGTTCGATCTCCCAGGTGATCCGTGACGTGCCCTCGGCCTTCACGTCCTCGCCCCACAGCGCGGTCATGGTCTGGACGAGCCGGCGCGGAGGATCAACCTCGATGTTTTCGCCCTCGCCCAGCGGCGCATCGGCTTTGGGGTTCCGCATTTCGAAGCGGCTCCCCGGAGTCCAGTCCGAGGTCAAGGTGTTTCCGAACTGGTACTTGCTCCGGATCTCGCTGTTGGTGATGGCCTCCCACAACCGCTCCGGCGTGGTCTTGATGTAAATCTCGAAGATCTTTTCCATGGGACTTTCCAATCTGGATTTGAGGTCGCTGAGTGCAGCGGCCCATGGTTCTGCGAATTTACTCACCCAGCGGTCGTGGATGAGGCGGATGGGAACCGGGTTCAGGAAATGTAGTTTTTCGCGACCACGACGGCGGGTAACCACCAGCCCTGCATCTTCCAACAGTTTGAGGTGCTTGGCGATGCCGAAACGTGTCATCTCGAAGCGGGCTCCGAGCGCCGAGGCAGACTGGCCATCCTCGCGGAACAGTTCGTCCAGGAGTTCCCTGCGGGTGGGGTCTGCCAGCGCTTTGAACACGGTGTCCATGGCTTCAGAATAGGTGACTGTTTGGTCACGTGTCAACGGTTTTCGGTGGAACTCGATCCGGCCTACGCGTCGGCGTGGGTGATCTGTTCGCGCAGAATGTCCGCATGCCCGCAGTGCTGCGCGAGCTCCCGCAGCATGTGCAGGTACACCCATCGCAGCGGGAGTGGGCCGCGGCGGTTTCCGAGGACAAGATCGTCCAAGCTCAGCTGCGCCGCCGCTCTCCTGGATGCTTCGCACGCCTCCACATGGGCTGCCCGAATGCTGGCGACGGTGTCCTGGTCATCCAGGATGAACGACTCGTCAGGCGACGCCGGGATGCCAATGTCCGCGCGGGACCTGCCAGAGATCGCTTCGTCGAACCACACCTTTTCCACGAAGGTGGCGTGCTTCACCAAACCCAGCAGGGTGGTGCGGGAGGGGACCAGCCGCCGTCGTGCCTGCTCTTCGGTGAGCCCCTCAAGACTGGCGTTCAGCGCCCAACGGTGTTCGTCCAGGAAGGTATCGAACTGGACCCGTTCGCTGTTGTTGATGACGTCCTCCGTTGACGTTGGCGTGCTCATCCGAAAACCACCGTGCCGTCGTCGTTGATTTTCCAACCGGGGTTGTGCGCGACTTCCCAGACGATGCCGTTCGGGTCCTTCACGTGGCCATGGAAGATGCCACCAAACGCACCGGCCTGGGCGGGTTTCACCACCGTGGCGCCAGCAGCCACCAAGGCATCGATGGTGGTGGGCACCTCCGCCGCGCTGCCGACATTGTGGGAGAGCGTGACCCCGCTGACTCCGGACGTGGCGGTGGCGTTGTTGAGGTCCTGATCGAACTTTTCGGCGTCGAACAGGCCGAGCATCAGCCCCGGCGCAACCTGGAAAAAGAGGATCTCGCCAGGGACATCCATGAGTGGGTCCCACCCGAGGCCGACCTTGTAGAACTTGCGGGCGGCGTCGAGGTCCGGCGTGGCAAACGTGATGAAGTGCAGTTGCTGGTCCATACGGGAATAGTAGCGAGAGGGTACGGCGGCCTGTCCTGTTGAGTGCCCGTCCAAGCCGGTGGGAGGATGGAGCAGTGGAACCCCTCTTCGATTTCCTTGGTCATTACTGGTGGCTTATCTTTCCCATCGGCGGCATGGCTGGTGGCTGGGCGCGGTCGTGGTCCAAGGCCAGCGAGGAGCGGCACCGCCGCAAGGTGGAATTGCTCAAGCTGAAGAACCAGCTCGCCGTACATGAGGAAGCCAACCAGGCCGAAGTGGTCTCGCTGATAGCCGCCCACGATTCGGTAAACCACCGCTGGCTGGACTACGAACTCGACGTCGGCAACCTCATCGACTTCCCCCTCATGACCGATGTTCGCGAGCCCCTCACAGTGGCCTTCCTCAAAGCCAAGAAGGAAGCCGACGGCTTGCGGCCGGCGGCGCCTGAGGACCTCACGACGCCGGCCCGGCTCGCCGAGTACCGCACAGCTGTCCACAACTTTGAACTGGCTTTCGATGTTGCCGAGCGCGAAGCCCGACGCATCAAGGACGGCAACTTCAGCGGACCCGAAAGGCAACGGCTGGCAACTGCAAGGAAGCTGCTGCGCATCGCCGAAGACACCGCCGCCACTCCTGCCGAACGACAGACCGCCTACAAGCGTGCCCGCAAGGAACTCGATGGCCTGATCGTGCTCCCCGAGGCCACGGTCGCGGCGCTGGAAGGGAAGATCGCCGGGATGTTGGATGCCCGCAAGGACCCGGACACGGACGTTCGGTTCGCTTGATGGAGGAGTCGCGGCTTGTGGTCGTTACGGGGGCCAGCCGGGGGTTTGGCCGCTCTTTGGCCGAGGAGTTTTGGAATGCCGGTTGGTCGGTTGTCGCTGTGAACCGGACATTCCAAGCACGGGCCGCCAATGACAGGTTTGTGTCGGTGACACACGACGTTCGGCACGACGCCTCCGGCGCTCTCATGGACGCCATCGCGGGCAGGCCCGTCGACTTGATCATCAACAACGCTGCGCAGGGAGCCTCCCACGCCGGATTGGGCTCTATTGCAGCGGAAGGCGTGATGAACGCTGTTGATGTGAATGTTGCCGGCCCGCTGAGGATGGTTCAGGCAATCCTGCCAAATCTGTTGGCCGCAGCCGATCCGGTGATCATTAACGTCACGTCCCGTCTGGGGTCCATAGAGGCGCAGGCACGCGGTGACTTCGCAGATCTCTCCACCAGCTACGCCTACAGAATCTCCAAAGCTGCGCAGAACATGCTGACTGTTTCCCTTGCACAGGAACTCGCTGGCAAAGTGCGCTGTTGGGCGGTCCACCCGGGCATCTTGGCGACCGAGATGGGGCAGCCGGGCGCATCGAAAAACCCTCGGGTCGCAGCCCGCGAGCTCCGGGAACTGGTTGATTCCGGCGATCGAACGTCGCCGCGCTTTGTCTCACTCGGGGCCGCCGACCTTGCCTGGTAGCCAGGCCAACTCCATGCCCATCACGGTCCGGGTTACCGGGCCATCCGTGTCTTTGTCGACTTGGCGCATGCCTATCCGTTCAGCCACTCGGCGGGAGGCTGCATTTTCGGGGTGAATGATGGCAACAAGTGAGCGCGCCTTGACCACGTCCCGCGCAAATTCAAGGCAGGCCGTAGCTGCTTCCGTGGCGTAACCCCGGCCTTGGAGGTCCAGGCGCACATGGTAGCCAACCTCAAGCTCGGACCTGCCGTTGACCTTCTGCCATGTCAGTCCGCAGTCTCCGACGAAGTCGCCGGCAAGTGTCTCGATGATCCACAACCCGTACCCGTCCCGGGCATAGTTCGCCTGGTTCCACTCGATCCAAGCCTTTGCTTCTGCACGACTCTTCGGCGCCGGGTAATAGGTCATGACGTTCGCGTCGCCGAGCATGGCGCTCATGGCGTCGAGATCATCCATCGTCATCTCGCGGAAGCGCAGCCGCGTGGTCGGTTGTGGGGGCACGCCTTCAGCCTACCCACCGAATTTCCCAGGCAAGGCGTTCCTTCACCACCCACTTTGGAAGCTCGGACCCCCTGCTGCAACCGGAATGGGTTGCCGGGCAGGGGATGCCAGTTCAAAGTGGGTGGTGGACGAGCGGAGGTCTTACGACGGAAAGCTCTTAGCCCCGGCCCATGCTGGTGGACGGATCCCCGCCACCCTCTGAGGGGTCTGCGCGGAGGTCGTCCGGATCTCCGTCGGGCAACCCCGCCGGTCCGGGGACGTCTCCCGTGGCCGCCGGAACGTCCTCGCCGCGGTGGGTTCCGCCGTCGGAATCCGACGACGCGGCGCGAGTCCCGCTGTCGGGTTCGCCCGGTGCGCGGCGGCGGCCCGTGGGCCGGTTCTCCTTGGATGGCAGGTCCTGGTCCATTGCGTTGGAGCCTTCGCTGATGGAGGAGTGGACCTGGATGTCGTCGTCTTTCTCACCCGGCTCGGGAACCTGCTGGTCGTTCACCGGCTTGGATGTGCCAGCCAGATCTTCCATTGCGTTTTCTGTGGCCTTGCGAATGCTGTCTTCGACGCCCATGAAATGACTCCTTTGCAGAAATGGTCCGGAGATCGAACCCGGCTCACATAGTAAGCCTACTTAGTTGTCACTCAAGTGTCACCCTGCCCGGGCTTGACACGAAGGCTGTAAGCAGGTCGCGTCGCTGCAGGTCAGGGCGTCCCGTGCTGAACTTTGTACCGTCGATCGTTGGACGTTATGGTTATGCAAGACCGTTTTGCAGAGGGCGGCAAGTTTCGCTCCTTTGCTGTCTGCTGGGGACGCATTTCAGTCAGTAGGAACGTGTCATATGTCTAACCCACGCCCCGAGCAGGAAGCTCTCCAAAACGGATACTTCCTTGATCTGGTCCTCGGCAGCGAAGATGTCGAGGCGTTCCTCACAGATCTTGCGGCATTTTCCTCCGAGAGCCTCTCCCACGATACGGCCCCCGTTTTCTGCGGCATCACGGTGTTGCGTCGGAAAAAATCAGCTACAGCGGCCAGCAGCGACGAGCGCGCCCGCGTCATGGATGAGCTGCAGAGCGAATATGACGGCCCTTGTTTGACGGCCATGGACAAGCTCACATCTGTCCTGGTCCCGGACCTTGCTAGCGAGCATCGTTGGCCGGACTATGTTGAAGCGGCGTCGCAGCAGGGCCTCGGATCCATCCTGAGCGTGCCGCTCCTGGTTGAAGGCGATACCCGTGCCGCACTGAACCTCTACTCGGAACGCACCCACGCTTTCGGCCCGGATGACGTGGAGAGGGCAGAAGTTTTCGCGTCGCACGCTGCCAAGTCGCTTCGCCTTGCGTTGAAGATCGCCCAGCTCAGCGATGCCCGGAACGACCTCGCCGCCGCGATGCAGTCGCGCACCGTCATCGACCTTGCGGTGGGCGCCATCATGGCCCAGAACCATTGCAGCCAGGAAGAGGCGTTCACCATCCTCCGCACCGCCTCGAGCAACCGCAACATCAAGCTGCGGCACCTGGCCCGGTCCATCATCGCGGCCGTTTCCTCGGGTAAGGTCACCACCCACTTCGAGGAGTAACTCAGGGGGACTTTCGCCTCTGTTGGACTGCGCCCCTGGGGGCGAAAGTGAAGTCCTGAAGCGGCTGGCGCGCCGCAGTGAGCAGGAGGCAGCCATGATGTATTGGAATGGGAACATGGGCGTCTGGGGGTACGCGCTGATGGCCGCGAGTTTCCTACTCTTCTGGGGGGTCATCATCACCGCAATAGTCCTCTTCGCCCGGTTCATGGGATCCAGCAGCCGGCGGTACGTGGGTGGACTTCCCGGAGTCGGGGGAGCAGAGGACGTACTCGCAGAACGATTTGCCAGGGGTGAAATCGACGACAGCGAATACACTGCGCGCCTGACTGCTCTCCGACGAAGCCGCGGGGCCTGAGTATTCCAGGTTTTGTGTGGGTGCCAGCCGTGATGATCCAGCGAGAATGTCACGTCGTGGGTCCGCCCAGCGAACCTGTTTCGTGACCCGAGGCAACAATGGAGCAGACTTGGGTAGGTGACCGCCAACAACCCCCGCCCCGGCCTCGCGATCGCCGCGCTGAGCCTTGGGACGGCGCTGAACCCGCTGAACTCATCCATGATCGCTGTTGCGTTGGTGGTCCTGCGGGAGCACTTCTCGCTTGACGTTGCCACGGTCACTTGGGTTATCACGTCGTTCTACCTCGCCTCCGCCGCCGGGCAGCCGTTGATGGGCCGGCTCGCCGACCGCTTCGGCCCCCGCCGACTCTTCATGTTCGGCATGGCGCTGGTGGCGGTCACCTGCGCGATCGCCCCGTTCCTGCCCAACTTCGCGCTCGTCTGCGTGGCCCGCGCACTGATGGCTGTTGGGACCGCGACGGCGTACCCGTCCGCCGTCGTGATGGTCACCGAACTCAGCCGGCTGGCTAACCTGCCGTCCACGCGTCCACTGGGCCGGATCCAGATGGCCAACACGTCCGCCGCGGCTGTGGGTCCTGTGGTTGGTGGACTGCTGGTGAGCCTTGTTGGGTGGCAAGCGCTCTTCGCGATCAATGTGCCCATCGCTTTGCTGGCGCTTTTCGTGGTCCGCTACACGGCGCCCGCGGATGCCGGCCGCGAAACGGGCAAGCTGTCCACCCTGATCCGCGATTCCGACATCCCCGGCATCTTGGCCTTCGTCACCTCGCTCATGCTTGCGATGATGGCGCTGCTCAACGTGATGCCCGGCTACCGGTGGTACCTCCTGGCCGCTGCCACAGTGATCGGGGCGCTCTTCGCCTGGCGTGAGCTGCGCTTCCGTCCGCCATTCCTGGATCTGCGTTTGCTGGGGCGGAACCGTCCGCTGTTGCTGGTTTACTTGCTGTTTATCGTCTTCAGTGGTGTCTACTACTTCGCGTTCTTCGGCCTTCCGCAGTTGCTGCAGGAAGCTGGCCATTACGACGCCGGCGTAGTAGGCCTGCTGATGCTGCCCCTAGCGGCGTTGTCCGTTGTGGTGACGCCGCTGACTGTGCGGTTCATTGAGCGGTACGGCGTCCGGCCTGTACTGATCACCGGCGTTTTGATTCTTACTGCTGCGGCAGGAACGTTGGGCGCGTTGACGTTGACGCTGTGGGCGCCGCTGGTGTTCGTGCTGACCGCGTTGATGGGTGTGCCGTATGGCGTAGTCAGCACGGCCTCCAATCAGGGTCTCTACGTTTCCGCCCGGCCCGAAGAGCGCGGAGTGGCCGCCGGGATTTTCCAGACCTGCCGCTACCTTGGCGCGATCACGGCGACCGTGCTGATCGGCGTGTTCTACGGCCCTGGAGTGAACCAGGCCAACTGGGGACTGATGGTCTTGGTGATGCTGGGGCTGAACGTGCTGGTGCTGGTGCTGGCCGTGATGTGGCGTAAGCCAGCGACGTAACGCTTCAGGCCGGCCATTTCGATGTTTCGCTGCGTATTCGACGTTTCCCACCGTCTTATACGCAGCGAGTCGTCTAAATGGGGCTCAGCAGTCTTACCGGCGCCGTCTCCCGGGGTAGCGTGCGGGCCTCTCCGACGGGGGAGGTCCGCAGCTTCCCTTGCTTAAATAACTGAGTAGACTCATAATTGAGTTAAGTCAGAAATTAAGCACGGGAGACCCACATGAAAGCCTTCGTCCTTAGCCAATACAAGGAACCCCTGCAGCAGATCGACGTACCTGAGCCTGTGCTCGGCGATCACGATGTGTTGGTGGAGGTGCACGCGGCCGGCCTGAACCAGCTGGACGAGAAGATCAGGCAAGGGGAGTTCAAACAGATCCTCCCGTACAAACTGCCGCAGGTTCTTGGTCACGACGTCGCTGGCGTGGTCCTGCAGGTGGGGCCAAAGGTGCGGTCCTTCACGCCCGGCGACGAGGTCTTCGCACGGGCAGGGGACCACCGGATCGGCACGTTCGCGGAGCGCATCGCGGTGGCCGAAGAAGACCTGGCCATCAAGCCGGCCACCATCAGCATGGAAGAAGCGGGCTCGCTTCCGCTGGTGGCCTTGACCGCGTGGCAGGCGCTGGTGGAGCGCGGAAACGTTGGCCCCGGGCAGAAGGTGTTCATCCATGCCGGCGCCGGGGGAGTAGGCTCCATCGCCATCCAGCTGGCCAAGTACCTGGGCGCAACCGTAGCGACGACGGTCAGCGCCGGGAACAAAGACTTTGTCCGTGAGCTGGGCGCTGATGTAGGGATTGACTACCGCGCCGAGGACTTCGTGGAGATCCTTCACGACTACGACCTCGTTCTGGACAGCCTCGGTGGCGAGAACCTGGAACGGTCCCTGAAGGTCTTGAAAAAGGGTGGCAAAGCCATCGGCATCGCGGGTCCGCCGGACGCAGACTTTGCCCGGCAGCTGGGCGGAAACCCTGTGCTGCTGGGTGCTACGACCCTGCTGAGCTCGAGTATCCGCCGCAAGGCCCGCCGCCTGGGCGTTAGCTACCAGTTCCTCTTCATGCGTGCGGACGGCGACCAGCTTCGCCGTATTGCGGGACTTATCGATGCGGGGGAGATCAAGCCGGTCCTTGGCCGGGTGGTGCCGTTCGATCAGACGGCCGATGTCCTTGCTGCCATGGAAAAGGGCGGCGTCCGCGGCAAGACCGTTGTCAGCCACCTTTAGCCAAAAACCTTAAGCCAGCAACAACCACAGGACAGGACGAACATCATGAGCAGCGAACAACAGTCATATTTGCAAGTACCCGCTAAGACCGTGACAGCAGGCGGAGTCACGTACGCGTACAGGGAGATGGGGCCCAAGGGCGGGGTTCCGGTGGTCTTCCTGATTCACCTCGCCGGGACCATGGACAACTGGGATCCGCGCATCATCGACCCCATCGCCGCGAAGCACCACGTCATCACCTTCAGCAACCGAGGAGTAGGCGCGTCCACTGGCACCGTTCCGGACAGCATCGACAGCATGGCCGATGACGCCGCCACCTTCATCCAAGCTCTCGGCTACCAGAAGGTGGATCTCTTCGGTTTCTCGCTCGGTGGAATGATCGCCCAGTCGCTGGTCCTCAAGCACCCCGGTTTGGTACGCAAGCTGGTTCTCGCCGGTACCGGCCCTGCCGGTGGAGAAGGCATCAAGAAGATTATGGGAACCACGTACTACGACGTTCTCCGGGGCAGCCTCACCCGGCAGGATCCCAAGGAGTTCCTGTTCTTCAACAGGAATGCCGCCGGTAAGCCTGCCGCCCGGGCCTTCATTAACCGACTCAAGGAACGCACCACCAATCGCGAGGCACCCATCAAGCTCAGCGCCTTCCAGACGCAACTGAAAGCCATCCGCCGGTGGGGACTGTCGCCGTCGGCCGATCTGGGCGTCATCACCCAGCCGACGCTGATCGCCAACGGAGACAACGACCGTATGGTGCCGTCCGTGCTTTCAAGCGACATGCACCGTCGGATTCCGGGCAGCGAACTGGTCATCTACCCTGATTCCGGACACGGTGGCATCTTCCAATTCCATGACAGGTTCGTCCCTGTAGCCCTCGAGTTCTTGGGCCGCTGATACGGTAACTGAATGCAGCCTGCGCCCCAGACCCTTGGCCGACGTGAGCGGAACAAGCAGGAAAAGCTTGACCGCATCACCGCGGCCGCCCGAGAGCTTTTCACCCAGTACGGAGTGGATGAGGTTACCACCCAGCAAGTGGCTGAGAAGGCCGACGTCGGATCGGGAACCTTGTTCTTGTATGCGAAAACCAAGGCGGAGCTGCTGCTTCTGGTGCACAACGTGAAATACGCTGAGGCGCTGGACGTGGGAATCGAAGCTGCCGCCGCCGAAGCCGAGGTCCTGGACGCGGTAATGGCCATCATCAACCCGATCATCACCTGCAACCGGGTACAGATTGAGAACGGCAGAACCTATCTGAAGGAAATCGTCTTTGGCGATCCGGCTGAGCCACACCACGCAGAGGCGCTGGCCCTCACCCAACGGACGGAAGCCGCCGTCGTCGATGTCCTGAACCGCGACAAGAAGCTTGCGGCGCGCGGATCCGGAAAACTGGCCGGAATCATCTCCGCGATCATGTTCATCAGCATGACGTCGGCAGCCAACCTGGGCCTGAACGATGCCCAGGTTGGCGACGATATCCGTGCCCAGGTCAGTGTGCTGCTGGGCGGCTAGCTTTAGCGGTTGAGGAACGCCTCGTGTTGGCGGTGTGCCTCGGCCACTTGCTCGCGGATCTTCTCCACGTCCTTGGCCTTGTTCCGGTACTTCAGTGGCATCTGAACGATCTGGGCTTCCTCAGCCGTCAGTGCGCGGTAGATACGCTCGCGCTCGTTGGCGTCGGCGGTGTAGTCGAGGTCCAGATAATCAACGGCGTGGCGGCGGGCGTTGTTGATGGCCGTCTGGGCCTTGCCCGCCGGGCTGATCAGCGAGAGCACCACGGTGATGACCAGGACACCGATGATGACGCTCAGCGAGAGGCCGGTGGTGATTTCGATGACGTTGACGTGCTCGCCGTCGTTGATGAACGGCAGGTTGTTTTCGTGCAGTGCGTGCAGGATCAGCTTGACGCCGATGAACGCCAAGATCGCTGCGAGGCCGTAGGAGAGGTAGATGAGGCGGTCCAGCAGCCCGTCGATCAGGAAGTAGAGCTGCCGCAGGCCCATCAACGAGAACGCCGTGGCGGTGAAGACGACGAACACGTTCTGGGTGAGGCCGAAGATGGCCGGAATGGAGTCGAGCGCGAAGAGGATGTCCGTGCCGCCGATCGCCACCATCACCAGGAGCATCGGGGTGAGCGCACGCTTGCCGTTGAGCATGGTGAAGAGCTTGTCGCCGTCGTACTTGTCCGTGGTGTGGAAAAGCTTCTTGGCGAGACGGATGATGAAGTTGTTCGCCTGATCGTCCCCGTGGTCGCCGGGCTTGAGCAGGTTGCCTGCCGTGAGGAGCAGGATGAGGCCGAAGATGTAGAACACCCAAGCGAACGAGTTGATCAGCGCGGCGCCCAGGAAAATGAAGCCGGTGCGGGCGATCAGCGAGAACACGATGCCGAAGAGCAGCACCTTCTGCTGATCCTCGCGCGGCACCCGGAAGCTCGCCATGATGATTAGGAACACGAACAGGTTGTCGACCGAGAGGGCCTTCTCCGTGATGTAGCCCGCGAAGTACTCCGACCCCATCTGGCCCCCGCCGAAGATCAGCACCAGGATGCCGAAAACGATCGCGAGGCCCACGTAGACGGAGGACCAGACGGCGGCTTCCTTCAGCGACGGGACGTGTGCCTTGCGGATGTGGAAGAAGTAGTCGAAGGCCAAGAGCGCCAAAATGACGACGATGGTGATGCCCCAGATGAGGGGAGAGACGGTCATGTGATCCTGCTTTCGTGAGGCGCGCGAATGGTGTTGCTCACCGAGGGTCAAACTCGTGGAATCAAATTTACCGGGTCTGGCGGGGCGGCGGGTAACCGGGGTGTGAAGTGGAAAGTACGACGGCGGGGCGCGCCTTGGCGGCCTTCTCTTGGTTTCGCTCTTGCTTACTTGCCGCGAATCGTCCTGAGATGTGCGCCCAAGTCTTCGGTTGTTAGTGCCAGTGACGCTTCGGGGGCGTTCGTACTGAGCCACATATACACGCGGTTTCCGGTATGGGCGACCAGGCCGAGCAGCTCACGATGCTGCAGACTCCACCCGGCAGCATCGATCCCGTTTATTCGGATGGACGCGGGCTGAGCGCTGGCGCGCCCAAGGGCCGCCGCCACGTCGTCACCGTATGGAACCATATGGCTGCACGCGAAGTTTGTAAGTTCGTTTGCCAAGAGGTCCACAAGGTGCACGCTCCGCATGGGCAGGTTCTGCGCCGGTATGAGGGTTATCAGGCACAGCGCGCCCTTGTTCGTGTCGGCGAAGTTCGCAGCGACCCTGATTCCCGCTTCGACCTTGGATGGGCCGGAAATGGAGGACGGGCCCGGATCAGTGAGTGACAGGCACACTGCGAACTCGCCGAAGTCTTCCGCGCGGGATGCGCGTTGCTTTCGGGCAGCATCCCGAGCCGGATTGTCAGTTGCCGGTTGGTACATTGATCCACCCATACCCGCGATTCTCCACCCTGATTCGTGTCCCGGCGGGGATATCGCCTAATCCGCCCGGATTTGGAACCACTCGTCCTGGTTATCGGGCCGGTGCCAGAACTGCCGTGGCTGTTCTTCGGATTCGCGGGCCACGTCCGTGAGCCAGATCGTGCTGCCCGGGTCCCAACCCGCGATCACTGTTGCGGTGTCCGGGCCAACGGGGAGCGCGCGACCTGCCGAATTGAGGTAGCCCGCGACGGTGAGGTGCACGGCGTCCCACTCCGATGCGGCCTGCTCCCAGTCAGGGATGAGCCAGCGCCCGTGGCGACCGGTAGAGCGGAACCAGTCATGGCGGCGAGATGCAGTGACCTCCAGCGGGTAGGTCCGGCAAAGATCGGTCCAATCCGTGGCCGTGCGTATCTCCAGAATCCGCCCGGCGCCGCTCACAGGGATAGTGGTTGCCTTTTCCCACCCGAGGGAATCCTCCACGAGGCTGAGCCCTCCGGGGATCAATGGGACGGTTTGCACAAGCCCATGCGGGATTGACCACCACTCTCCGCCCACCTGGGCCCTAATGTCTGCAGGGCGTTCCCACGCGGCGCGGGCCTCATCGGCGCGCTCCTTGCGGCCCCATTCGGCCAGGATTTGCTGGGGACTTCGGGGGAGTGGAGCTCGGTCGTTTGCGGAACGCCAGTCGATCGCCCACTGCCCCGGCCGGAAGCCGTCCCGCCACCATTGCGACGCGGGTGATTCCAGAACCCCCGCTGCGACGTGTGCCAACGCAGCAGCCACCGCATCCGTGGCGGCGAGAGCGTCCTCACCGTCGGGTTCCTGCCAATACCTGGCGGTGTTCACGCTTCGCTGCAGGGCGTATGGCACCAAGGAATTCACGGTATCCAAGTCCAATGCGTTGATGCGGGAAACCAACTCGGCGAGGGTCGGAGCAGCTGAAACGGGCTCAGGCTCCTTGGAGGAGCTGAGCGTGTACATGGCCCTCGATCTACCGGCCGCCGGATCGAGGTTGTAGCTGAGGTGGCGTGCGGCCCAGAGGATTTCCTCGTCGGCTGCCATGGCAAGCTCCAGGCACAGTCGTCTTCCGCGGGGACCTGCAAGCAAGGACTCGGCATCGGGCAACATCAGCCCATCCTGCCATGCCCGTGCGGCGCACGCCGTTGGTGCCGGATCTACGTCCGGCACCGTGCAGGAAAGTGCGACGACGGCACTCGCCTTAGCTGCCGACGCTAGCTGGCGTTAACCAAGACCTCGTCGATCCGGGCAAGCAGGCCGGGCCAGCCGTTGCCCATGCCCTCGATAGCTTGGCGTCCCATAGGTGAGTCAAGGTTGAAGCCGGCGTGTTCGAAGTAGAGGGTGGTCCCGCCGTCGACCGTTTTCAGTGTCCAGGTGATGATGGTGTCCAAGGTTCCTTCGGCGAAGCTGAAGCTGATGGACGTGCCAGGCTCGACCGTGAGGACTTCGCAGGACTGTTGGCCCCAGGCGCCCATGTCCATGGTGAACCGGTGGCCGGCTGCGGGTGCTATGTCGCCGGGTGCCCACCAGCGGGCGAGGAGGTCGGGCGTTGTCAGGGCTGCCCACACGGCGTCCTGGGGGTGCGGGAATGTGCGTTCGAGGCGGATAGCGTTGTCAGTCATGGGTATTTTCCTGTTCAGTTAATTGGCCGTCCAGTAGTTCGGCCAGGGCGTCGAGACGCTGGTTCCAATATTGCTCGTAGTGCTTCAGCCAGCCGTTGACTTCCTGCAGCCCGGCGGCTTGGAGGTGGTAGATCCTGTGCCTGCCTTGCCGTTCCTCCCGGATCAGGCCTGCTTCCTTGAGGACACTGAGGTGTTCCGACGCCGACGAGCGGCTGAGTTCCAGCTGGCCGGTGAGTTCGCCCGCGGTCAGGGGACCTCCGAGGAGGCTGTCGAGGATGGTGCGCCGCGAAGGGTTTGCGAGGGCACCGAAGACGTCGATAGGCATCATTCGATCATATGTCGGAAATTTCCGAAATGAAAATGTGGGGTGCTCGGTGGCACCTAGGAGGAGTGCTCTGCCACTCATCTTCGGGCGATTGAGCACCTATTTGGGTCGGGCCGCCACCTAGTTTGGTGCTTTTGGGCACCTAGTCCGGGTTTGGAGACCCACGCTGTTCGTGTCACAGCAAGCGTCGCGTCAGGGGAGGCTTTATGCCAGCAAACACGATGGAGACCAAGCGGTACTCGTTGTCTTTGTCCTTGATTTTAGGGGCCAGTGTGCTGTGCGTGGGGTTGGTGCCTGAGCCGCTGATCTTCGTCGTCGCTGCCGCGTTGGTGGTGTGCATCCTGGCTGCAGCTGTGCACTACAGGAAATGGCGGTGGGTGCCGTCCTGTAGCCAGGAATCGGAAATGGCCAGGCTCAGCGTAGGTTGCGTCACTGCGACCACGTTGGCGTTGCTTCTCAGGGGATACCCACTGAGTTTCGTGTTGACGCCGCTCGTTGGCGTTGCCGCGGCCGTCGGGATGAATCGGGAGCTCACCACGCGCGGGCGTCTTAGTGGCAGGAGCAAAGAATGAAAACGGCTCCGCATCCCCTGCAGGTCGTGTCGTTCTTCCTTATGGGACTCAACTTCGCCGTCTGGCAGCCTTTCTCCTGGTGGCGTGCCGCGGCTGCGGTGCTCATGCTCGGATTCGGTTGCTACGGCGTTTATGTGTTGCGGCGGAGCAAGCGTAAAGAGTCGGGCCAGGAGCCTTGCGAGCTTGAGTGACCTGAGATTGAGAATGGTCTGCAGACTTTCGTTTGCGGGCCACCTCTAATGGTGAGGGTTTCCGTCGGGGCGGAAGCGGTTCTGAAATTCAGCGTCACCGGAGCCAGCCACAAATCCGAAGTCGTACTTTCCGTTGTCCGGAGGGATCTCGCGCTCCAGTTTCAGTGCCGTCGTGGGCGTGAGCAGGGTTTTAGCGATTCCGCTTTCGGTTTCAAAGGTGAAGGACCCAAAGATTGTCGGGTCAATGCGGTGCCTGAGGAGGAGTGTTGTGTCCGAGCCATTCACCTCACATGCAACCGGATGATAGTCGTCCAGGTGTCGGCCCCATATGGGCAGGGAGAGTGGGAACGACAGCTTGACGGATTCAGGAAAGGAAAACGGGATGCGATCAATGGAAAGGCTGAAATCATCGGCGCCGTCCGTCTGAAGGGTGAGGGAGCGGGGGGCAAATGTTCTCGTCGGTCCGTCCGGTAACTCCTTCGCAGACCACATGAAGGCCCGCGGATGCACCGAAACGGCATGCCTCACCAAATGGTTGCCGCTCTGGCAATACGAGGTGCCGGTGTAGGCACTTGCCTGTCCGCCTCCCAGTGCTTTTCCGATTGCGATCGCCAGTTGCTCAGAGGAAGTGTCCACGCCTCATCCTTGCATGGGACCGCTTAGGTGGGGTCGACGTCGTTGTTTGTCAGTAGGAACTTGCGCAGCAGGTTCGCCAGCTGTGTCCTCTCAGTCTTGGAGAGGCCTTCGAGCATCTTCTGTTGGTTCTCAACGTGGTGCTCCACTACGTCATCCACCAAGGCGAGTCCCTCGGGCGTGAGGCTAATGAGTAGTTGCCGGCGGTTCTCGGGGTTGGTCTCGCGATGGACCAGGCCGCGGCTTACTAACCGGTCCACTCTGTTGGTCATCGCCGCCGAGCCGATCATGGTCAGGCTGGCGAGCCTGCCCGGCGTCAACGGCGCCTCGGCTGCCGACCGGCGCAGTGTCGCCAGGACGTCGAACTCCCACGGCTCCAGTCCGAACTGGTTCATGAATTTCTGCACGTCCAGAGAGGCGAGGCGGCTCGCCCTGTTGAGCCGGCCCAGAACGCCCATGGAGCTGACGTCCACGTCGGGTCGCTCCCTGTTCCACTGCTCAAGAATCATGTCCACTGCGTCGCGGTCCATCGTCCTCCAATGCTTGACCTCAAACAGTACAGCACCTACATTGTCTTAAATCAAATAGTTCGACATCGAAATGTATGGAAGTGAAAGATGAGTTCATCTGCAACGGTTGCCAGCACGGCGGGAGTTGGGGCGTCGAAGGCATCCCCTCGCGACCTCTTTATCACCGCCCTTGCGCCGATGGTCTGGGGCTCCACCTATCTGGTGACCACGGAGTTCCTCCCCGCCGACCGGCCGCTCCTGGCCGCAACCGTGAGGGCCCTGCCCGCTGGGATCGTGCTCATGTTGGTCACCCGAACGTGGCCACGGGGGAGTTGGTGGTTCAAAGCGGCGGCGCTGGGTGCGCTGAACATCGGTCTGTTCTTCTTCCTCCTGTTTTTCACCGCGTATCAACTGCCGGGTGGACTGGCGGCGTTGGTCATGTCCATCCAGCCCTTGTTCGTGCTCTTCCTCGGCGTGCTGTTGCTGGGGGAGAGAATCCGCAAGGCGCACATCATTGCTTGCGCGGTGGGAGCCGCGGGTGTCGGCTTGCTCGTCCTGCGATCCGACGCGACGCTGACTTTTGTGGGTGTGCTGGCCGGAATGGCGGCGGCGCTGAGCATGGCGGCCGGCATCGTCCTCACGAAACGCTGGGGAAGGCCCGACGGCGTGGGGCTGCTTGGGTTTACCGGCCTGCAGTTGGCAATGGGTGGAGTCATGCTGCTGCCCGTGACGCTGGTGGTTGAAGGACTGCCGGGGTCGGTTTCGCTGCCTAACCTGGCGGGCTTTGGTTACCTCAGTGTCATCGGCGCGTTGGCTGCCTACGCGGTGTGGTTTCGGGGTATCCAACGACTGCCGACGATGGTGGTGTCGTTCCTGGGATTCCTGAGCCCGCTTGTGGCGACGGTGCTGGGGTTCGTGTTCCTGGGGGAGGCGTTGTCGGGGTGGCAGATTGTTGGTGCGGTGTTGGTGCTGGGGTCGGTGTTCTTGGTGCAGCGGCCTGAGGCCCTTGGGGCCTCCCGATCGAGTGCTGACTGAATGGAATGCCGAGGGGCTCGAGCAGCCAGAGGCTCTCCCTTGAAGTTCGCTGGAAGCTCGCGCAGTTGGATTCGAAGCTGGAGGGATTCTTGGAGCTACGCGTAGGAGCCCAGTCACCTTCCGAGACAGGATCGCGTCGCAACGAGCACCACATTCCGGCCTTGCGATTGGAGGAAATCGTTCTCCGGAAAGTGTCTGAGGAGGCAGGCGCCGGATGCCACCTGTCCGCACGGCTGGTCGGTGCCGATGATGAGTACGGCGCGATCGGGGAGTAGCTGGGGGTTGCTGGTACCTCCCCGGGACCCTTCCCCTCAATGGTCGGCAGCTCGCGCTTGCACCAGGGACAGTTGATCAGCCGCGAACAGCAGGGTCGAAAAGCATCTTTCAGCCGTGAACTTGCGTCCGGGTGCCAGCTTGGAATAGATTCCTCGGCCCGTGTCGCGGCTTATTGGGAACCAGCAGCCCGTCCCGAAGAAGCTGTCGAGAACTGTTCCTGATAAGCAAGATGGTCGTAGTTGAGCCCGTGGGCCTCCACCACTCTCAACTTTCCCGTCGGTCTCCCAAGATTCATGACCGTGCTGTCTTGTCGAACGGTCAGGGCATGCCCGTCAAAGAGGACGTGACAATTTGGGCATAGGCAAAGGATGTTTTCCAAAGTATCCGGTCCGTTGTGGGGGATGCCCAGCGGGCGGATATGTGCACCCTCCGAATACGGCCCCACGGCAGTGATGAGTCTGGTTCCGCACATCTGACACGTGTTGTCATAGAGGCGTTTTACGGAAGCGGCGACATCGTAGTTCCGAATGATCCGATTGGCGTGTGCGCTGCGTCGAGGCGGCGTTACGTCTTCCCCGCGGGTCAAAGCCGTCGCAACTTCATCGGGAATGAGGCTTTCGCCAGCAACTGCTCGGAGCTGGTAAATCAAGACTTTCCAGCCGTCACGTTTACCCCAGCCCCATGTCGTGACCGTGAACAGCCCTAAGTAGATGTATTCAGTGTTGGCCTTCCTCGCGGTGAGCACGGACTCCTTGACCAGGACTCGAACAGGCCGGCCAAGTTTGTAATTCTCGACGAGGCCAAGATTGCCTTTTTCCAGCCTTTGATCGGCGATGTGCCGGCCGGTGTTAGCGTCGCGACCACCAAAGCCGGTGTAGGTGATGAGGTCACCCTGAATCTCGTCATCTGAGTATCCATCTGAAAGGCAAATCGATTGGGTGCCGCCTGCCTGACCAGCGATGCCGGCTTGAGTGGTCCTGTGAACGCCAGCTTCGAACGCCTCCCGTCGATCCCTGAAAGCTGTCCCCGGCGGGCAATCCGGGATTTCCCCATACATACGCGCTGGCGGCTCACTGGCAATTGAGGTGAGCTCTATGCCAAAGCGTTTCAGTGCCTTTCTAGTCTCTTCACCGCCCGAGAATAGCCGGCTCGAGAGTGGGCCCCTGGCCGGATGCTGGTATCCGTAGGCGACTGCCAAAAGCGGCTTGGAGTCGATAAGCATGCCGTTGACAGCGGCGAAGTACCGCACCGATGGTTGTTGTCCGTGCTTGGCCAGGAATGCATCTCGTCCCAGAACCTTGAATTCGTCGGCCGTATTTGCAATTGCTGATGGATCTGTCAGCTCCGATAATGCCCCCACAGATGTAACCCACTGCCTTTGTCCCTTTTGTTGCCGGCCACTGTCCGATGTTGGGTGGCGGCGGATCGTTTGAGTACTGGCACGAGTGCCAACGATCTGCTTTCAAAAATATATGAACAACCGCGTCACGGCTGGCACCTAGCGGACACATAATTTGGGGATCTACATCTCACATCCGGTTTGAGTGTTGTGACAAGTCAAGTTTTGGCGACGGAGAACGCAAGTGAATGGAGGATGTGAGGTGGCGGTCAACGGTAAGATCCCCCGTCGGGGAGTTGCCGTAGGCGGGCGAGCGCGCACGAGGTAAACGTGAGCGCCGCCGCCGCCTCAGAGCCACTCGTCACATATTGACTGTGACCCGCCTCACCGTCACACTAAATGAACGCTATTCATTTCACGTTCAAAAGACCAGAGGCGTCCACCACGCGCCCCTGAGCGGCCCCAGCACTTCAGGATCTCGGTGACCCCGTAGATCCCGTTGCCGCTACGAAGTTCTGCAGCGTCGCAGCTTCCCAGCACACTCCAGCATGACCACCAAGGATTCCCAATGACCCCCATGTTTGAAACTGATACACCGGCAGGCGAGAAGCCTGTGGGGCCCGCGTCCACGGAGTCGGCGAACCAAGGTTGGCGCCGAGTCCTCGGGGTTCCATCCCTGGTCCTGCTGGGCTTGGTTTACATGGTGCCGCTGACCATCTTCAGCACCTACGGCATCGTCGTGGAACTGACCGGCGGGCGGCTCTCGGCTGCCTATGCAGTGACCCTGGTGGTCATGCTGTTCACGGCCCGCTCGTATGGCCGGATGTCGCAGGCGTTCCCATTCGGGGGATCGGCGTACACCTATGCAACCCGATCGTTCGGGCCAGGCCTTGGCTTCATGGCCGGATGGTCGCTCCTGCTGGACTATCTGTTGCTGCCGATGATCAACTACCTGCTGATCGGCATCTACATGAACGCGGCCTTCCCAGCGGTGCCGTCGTGGGTGTTCATGATCGTCTCGATTATGGCTGTGACCGTGCTGAACATCCTCGGCATCACTGCGATTGCGAAGGCCAACTTTGTGGTGGTGGGCCTCCAAGCGATCTTCATCGTGTTGTTCGTGGCCCTGGGGCTTTCCTCCATCACCGGAACTGGCAATGTTGATCTACTGGCGCCCTTCACCGGGACCGAAGGTGCCGAGGGACTTTCGCCCGTCTTCGCCGGCTCCGCCATCCTCTGCCTCTCCTACTTGGGGTTCGACGCCGTCTCAACCTTTGCGGAGGAAACCAAGGACCCGAAGCGGAATCTGCCCCGCGCCATCATGATCACCACCATCCTGGCCGGCATGATCTTCCTGGGGCTCGCGTACATCAGCCACCTGGTTCTCCCCGTCAGCACCTTCAACGACGTGGACTCGGCGGCCATCGAGGTTATTGGCGCGGCCGGCGGCGAACTGCTCGTGGCCTTCTTCACGGCCGCCTACATTGCCGGCAGTCTCGGATCAGCATTGACCTCCCAGGCATCGGTCTCGCGAATCATTCATTCCATGGGCCGCAGCGGAGTGTTCCCTGCAGCGTTGGGGCGGCTGCACGAACGATTCCGGACACCCGTCCTGCCCATCCTTTTGACCTCCGCCGTGTCGCTACTGGCGTTCGTATTGGACCTTTTGACCATCTCATCGCTGATCAGCTTCGGAGCGCTCGTAGCGTTCTCCGTGGTCAACCTGGCAGTCATCAAGCACTACTTCTTCGACCAAAAGGCCCGCGGAGCTCGCGGCGTGATCCATAACCTTGTGCTTCCGGGCATTGGGTTTGTACTCACGATCTGGCTATGGACGAGTCTGAGTGGCCTGTCGATCGGATTCGGTCTGGCATGGGCTGCCGTTGGCTTGGTCTGGCTCGCCTACTTGACGCGTGGTTTCCGCAGGCCTGCGCCGCAGCTGGACCTGAAGGAGTCGTAGGTTTCCGGAGCGGAAGCTCAGAGGATCTTCGCCAGTCGGGTGCATTCCTCCCACAGCCTCTTCCGCGACGCCGGGTCCGACCCCATGCCCGGCGTCGGCAGTTCCTTGCGCTTGGCCCACAGTTTGCCGGTCACGGCAGCAGTATCCGGCGAAGTGGCCAGCCAGACGGGCGTATCTGCCGCTTCCTCGGCAGGCTTACCCAATGTGTTTGTCAGCCAGCGGAATGGTCCGCCAACGTCCTGCAGCAGCCCCGTGTTCTTTACCAGGCCCGGGTGCACGGCATTCACCACAACGTTTGAGCCCCGAAGACGCTCCGCGAACTCCTGAGTCAACAGAACCCGGCCAAGCATCGTTGGTGGGGTAGCGCGCATGTAGCTGTACTTGCGCTTGGTGGTCTGAAGGTCGTCGAAATCTATCTTGGTAACCGACGGGCCACCCGAATACTTCGACGCGATATTGACCACCCGCGACGTCCAAAGATCGTCTTCACTCGCGCCTTGTTTTAGCGAATCCACGAGCAGGTTGGTGAGCAGGAAATAGCCCATTACGTTGGTGGCGAATGTGACTTCGAGGCCGTCCGGGGTCACTTGGCGTTCTTTACGGAACACGCCAGCAGCGTTGACCAGCACGTTGAGTTTTTGATGACGGGAATGGAACTCGTCAACTGCCGACCGGATTGAGGCCTGGCTCGAGAGGTCAGACGCAAGCGGCTCCAGCGCCGCGTTGGGGACCACAGCCTGGATGTCGCGAATCGCGTCTTCTGCCCGCGCTTCTGAACGGCCAAGCACGACGACGGTCCCTCCTTCGCGGGCCAGCGCAGTAGCGATGGCCTTGCCAAGGCCGCCCGTAGCGCCCGACACGAGGGACACGCGCCCATTCATTGATGCCATAGCAGGATCACAGCACTTCCGGACATGTTTGGCGAGAGCTTTTGGGCGCTGGATTCGCTAATTCTTGGGCTGCTTCGCCTTGGGTGCTTTCGGTGCTTTGGGCGGCAATTTCGCCACGTTCTCAAACGCCTTGGACACCCATTCCGCAGTTTGCTCGGCGTCGTCCTGCCACGACTCCGGAAGTCCGACGTAACCGCCCATTGGACGTTCTGCGGGACCAAAGGGTTGCGTCTGGTGATTGGCCTCTAATTCCTGCTGGTCGGCCTCGGAGAGCTTCACGCCGATGGTGGGGCCAAACAGGCCGGCAAACATGTTGCCGTGAACGAAAGCGCCGAGGTTCCCGAACATCGGCTTAACCTCCGCCTCCGTATTTTCGGGGACGGCCGAGCGGAAGCGTTCCTTGTCCGCCTCTGATGGCTTGGGCATTTGCATGGAATCGTCCTCCTGGGAGCGTTTTGACTGAGTGGGAACAGTGTTCATAGGCCGGAGATTCGCTCAGCGATGAATCTGGCGTCTAGGCCCACACCACCGACTATCGCTGAATAGTGCCGCGTGAGCCAGGGCAGCCCGACGACGAACAGTCCAGCTGCCTCCATCACCCCACCCACGTGCTTCGGGTAGCCCCACTCATCAACCACCGGCATGTCAACGAAGCTGAAGTCGAGTTTGTACCCGGTTGCCCACAAGACGGACGTGATGCCGGAGTCGGCCAGGTTCAGCTGCGCCGGCTCCGTAGGCAGCCAGTCATCCGCTGCCAAAGGTGGCTGCGACGGCGCATCAATCCCCGCTGCCGCAATGTAAGCATCAATCGCCTTTCGTGACCGCTGTCCAAACGCGGACTCGACGGCGGCGAGGCGCTCGGGGAGGTCGTCGCTGAAGGTGATGCCGCCGTCGTCGATTGCTTCAACATGGCCATGCAAGTGCATGCCGCGGCGGCCGAGTTCGCGGAGGTGGATGCTGTGGCCGCCGTCGATGCCCGAGAGCAGAGGGTTGGGTGCGAATCGCAGGGAGGGGGAGGGGAGCGCCCTGGTGGTAAGGGCGTTGATTCCGTAGTCGGGGCCGTGCTTGCCGGTTTCGAGCATCCAGTAGATGAGGTCCTGGCCCCGGTACCGGCGGGGCGCTTCAGGGACGATCGAAACTGCGAGGTGGACGTCGCGTCCGGCGGCGTGGAGTTCCTCGGCGATTTGCCCACCTGACTGCCCGGTGCCGACGACCAGCACGGCGCCTTCGCGTAGCTGCTCGGGATTGCGGTAATCGTGAGTGTGCAGCTGGGTTACACCGTCTGGGAGCTTCGCGGCGAGAGCCGGGATCTTGGGAACTTGGTAGGCACCCGTTGCAAGAACAACGTTGCGCGCCTTCAAGCTGCCCAGAGACGTCTCAACCTGGAAGCCTCCGTTCGAGGTCGGGGACAACTTGGTCGCGTCGACGCCGGTGTGAACTGGCGCTGCGATCAGCTCCGCGTACCGCCTGAAGAGGTTCACCGCGGCGTCGCGGGGGATGAACGCGTCCCGGTCGTCGCCGTCGTACGGCATCCCAGGGAGGTCCAGCGAAAGGTTGGGAGTGTTCATGTAGAAGCCGTCCCAACGATCCTGGAAGGCACCGCCCAGAGAATCCCGTCGCTCAAGGATTTGATGCTCGACGCCGAACTGCGTGAGCCAGTAGCTCGTCGTGAGGCCCGCCTGGCCTGCGCCGATGATGACCGTGTCAGGTGTCGGTCCCATGGGGTGAACGTTACGCTTGCGGGCGGCGTTTGGGGATGGGCGAAGAAGGTTTTGAAAAGACGTAGGCTTTCCGAAAGACAATCTGGGGGGACGATTTGCACATGTCGACCACAAGCTTGATCCGGGCTCTCGATATCGCAACGTGGGTGGTGGCGGCCCTTAGCCTGGTTCTGCTCTTCAGCGGACTATTGGACAACCTCTGGGCCACGGCGTGCCTGATAGCGACTGCCGCTCCGGCAATTTCCAGCTGGGTGATCAAGGAAAGGCTCCAGGGTGCAAGCAAAGGCGACGAGCCGCAGTAGCGCCCAACTGGGGCTGCCAGGACTGTCTCCGGAACACATCTGATGGATAAATATTTCCCAGCACTAGCCATCTGCTCAAAACTCTGTAGACTTGACGGTGTTGTTGTGTTTGGCATTTGGTAGTTCAGGCAGTCCCCACGATCCTTCCGGATCGTGACCTTCTGAAGTAACGGTGGAGAACACCCCACACCCGGAGACCCGAAAGTCGGGACAATCTCCACCTTCAGTAAGGACTGAAAAAATGGCTACAGGTACCGTGAAATGGTTCAACTCCGAAAAGGGCTTCGGCTTCATCTCTCCTGAAGATGGCAGCCAGGACGTTTTCGCTCACTACTCTGCGATCAACTCCTCGGGCTACCGCTCCCTCGAAGAGAACCAGAAGGTTTCCTTCGACGTCGAGCAGGGCCCCAAGGGTCCCCAGGCAGTAAACATCCAGGCTATCTAGTCTTCGGATAACTAAGAAGCAGGGCCGGTCACTGACCGGCCCTGCTTTTTTGTCTGCCCACGTGGTCGGTTACACAAATTTCGTCATCCGTGACCAAATAACGACGGACACCAGGGAAACAAAGACCAATCCGCCGGCCATGGCTGCCAAGCCGAATTCGATCTGCACTGGGAATGGCGGGCGTGGACTGAACCCACCCCAGTAGTTGAAGACGCCCTCTCCGGCAGCGGTAAGAATGTTTCGTGGATCGTAGGGCCCAGCGAAAGGTGCCACCATAAGCAGCCCGCCGGCGGCCAAGCTCGGTATCAGCATGCTTCTGGCCACAAGTCCGACAAACAGACCCAGTAGCCCGAACATCATTGCCGTAGACGCACTGAACGCGATTTGGACTGCGGGGCTTTCAACAGCCACTGTTGCCACAGGGTAGGGAAAGCTGCGATCGACAGAGGGTAGAAAGGCGGCTCTGACGATAGGCGCCGCAGCAAGGCTCAACGTCGCCGCGATCAGGATCGCGGCCAGGGAAACGGCTACGACAGTCGCCGCCTTGGCAACGACGTATGACGTTGCGCCTTGTATGACCACTCGATCCTTCAAAATACGACGGCGGGCGTCGCCGGCCGCCACGCCGCACCCGTACACGAAAAAGAGTAGCGGGATGACCAAGAAGGTGATCATTTCAAGTCCGGTTCCGACTCCATTCGTTCCTTCGAGGGCTTGGTACGCAAGGTAGGCCCTTTCGTAGTCATAGCGAAGTGGATTGTCCACCAGCTTCTGACCGTCCTGAACCACCAGGCTCATGGGCTGTTCCATGGCCTGAGCCAGGGACAGTCCGTTGGCTGCTGCTTGTGCTTCAGTCGCCTCAAGACGAGTCATGCTGGCACCGACGTTGCTGGCACTCCCGGTGAATGCGCATACGAGAGCCAAAACCAGGCCACTGAAGGGAAGCCAGAGCATTCTGCTCCAGTGCTGGTATCTCAGTTCTGTTCTTATGGAACAGAGCAGGCTATTCATCAAAATCATCACTCTTGAAAGCCTCGTTGCCTGGATCCCGATGAACCTTGCCATGTCGAATGGTGAACTCAGATGAGGAAACGCTGCGGTAGAACGCGGATTCGTGATCTGAGATCAGTACACAGTTGGTGTCGGCGCTGGATTCCAGCAAATGCAGCAGGCCCTCTCGACCGGATTTGTCCAGGCCAGACAGCGGCTCATCCAACAAGATGCATGGTTTCCGTGCCGCGAAAGCAGCTGCTATCTTGATCTTTTTTCTTTGTCCGAGAGAGTAGGTCGCAGACCTCTTCTTGAGAAGATCATGATTTAAAAACATCCGAACTGCAGGAGTCTCTTCAATGACTTTTGGTGATGCATCCAGTAAGGCTTGCAGATTTTGTAAACCTGTGAGTCGGCCGTGCACTGTGGAATCATCAAAGGCTGCAGCAATGTTGTTCAACAATGGATCTCTGTGCCAGAGAATGCTTCCTCGGTATCGTTCAAGCCCAGCCAAACACTTCAGGAGGGTGGTCTTGCCGGTCCCGTTTTCACCTCGAAGTACGTATATGCCATTTGAGGGAATAGTCAGTGATACGTTGTGCAATACGTTTGTGCGCCCGTACCGTTTGGAAAGATCTGTTATGCGTAACATGAGTCCTCGTTTATGGAGGGGCCGGCCGCTCTGGACCGGCCCCTACGGGCTATGAGTCAGTGACTAGCCCTGCCACGCATACCAGGCACCGTCGCCGTATACGTTTGCGCTCTGGATCACGGTTGAGTGATAGACGTTGACATTTCCCCAAGGGGTGGGGGTGCCTACGCCTGCGTCGGTTAGTGCTCTGAACGAGTGCTGCCAGTTGCTCACGTAACTTCGATTGATGCCCAGTGCCTGAACCGTGTTGAACCCGAACGCGCCAACGCGTTGATATCCGTAACTACTCGTCACCCGGCTCCAGGGGCTCATCAGCTGCATGAGCCGTGGTTGCCAGGGCAGCGATGAATACTGACAAACATATTGCTGTGATGCTAGTGCGAAGTTTCATGATCTTGTGTCCCCCAATGGACATGATCTCAAGTGCCACACAGGCCTACTTGATTGAGATTTTCCCAACACCTTCTCGGGCATTGAGCTTGGTTTGAGTGCATTAACAAGTTGATGCTAGCGAAATCACTTTCACTTTTTCGGTCGCTGTTCCGCTAGCCGTTCAAGTGATTGAGCAATACTCTCAATCCCAGATCTGCATTTGTCAAACGTTCACGTTGGGAGCAGCACAAACAATCCAAGGGTTGTTTCAGTGCGATCACTGAGTTAGCAAAGCGTTCACAACCTAGAGGAGACGCACCACCACCTACTTTTGGCTAAATCACCACCTAGAGGGCCCGAAAACGGGCTGTGCAAGGACGAATTACCACCTAGTTCAATTTTCTCCCTCTACCCGTCGAAGAGGGCTGCGTATGTAGATTCATAAGAGAAGGCGAGGGCGAAATGTGATTCTCGAGATTCGATGATCTGGCGACTGCGCAGTAGTGAGCGGGTGCATCCCGTCTGCGTGCCGGCCGGCGGTAGCTCACTACTCTCCGATCAACTCCTCGGCGTACCGTTCCGTCGAAGAAGACCAGGAGGGTTCCTGCGACGGAGAAGCAGGGCCGGTCACGGACCGGCCCTGCTTTTTGTCTGCCCTAACGGATATATGTACTAGTAGGCAATCGGCGGTTAGAAAACATATCCACATAGTGAATTACACGCATGTAATTCACTGCCAGCCGTCCGTAGCGTGGGACTCAATCACCCACTACGCGAGGGATCCAGATGAAGACTGCGAGCACTGCCCACCTAGCCTCACACCACCTAGACCGGCCGCGTAAGCACCTAGTTTGGCCGAAATCACCACCTAGAAGCCCCCAAAATGGCCTGTGCAAGGCCGTTTTGCCACCTAGTCCTGTTTCGTCGATCTAGCCTGCGAAGTGAGCCGCATGTCGGGCGTCCACAGAAACAGAAGGTCAGGTCGAGTGTTCGATTCAGAGGTTCAGCGAATCCTCGATTTCGTTGCACGCGGCATAGGAGTGCGCGTCGTCGGTGCCCCTGGAAGCGGCAAGACCGCCGTCGTAAATAGCGTGATCGCCAACCTGGAGAAGACGGGCGTCTCTGTCCACTTCATCAGCGGCATGCGCACGC
This sequence comes from Paenarthrobacter nitroguajacolicus, assembly GCF_031455195.1. GTDB lineage: Bacteria > Actinomycetota > Actinomycetes > Actinomycetales > Micrococcaceae > Arthrobacter > Arthrobacter nitroguajacolicus_D. The sequence continues at coordinate 289,160 of NZ_JAVDSH010000002.1, forward strand.
ACCGCGGTATTCCGTACTCGGCCATCAAGGGGCTCGGTCTGGACCTGCGCCCGGGCCGAAATGGTGTCTTCGATCTTGCGGACGTGTTCGCCGCGCAGTTGGCCAAACCCGGAAAGCACCTGATGGTGGCTGACGACATCCACCTGGTGGACAACGAGTCCCTGGCTGTCCTGGAAGCAGTCCGGCGCCGCTCCGACTGCCCTTTGGTGGCCACCGCACCGGAGACGTGGGCATTCTCAAAGGGCCAACTCGCTGTCCTCAACCAGGGCCGCGAGGCTCATATGCAGCTGGACCCTCTCCACTACGAGCAGGTCCACATGCTGATTGCCCAGGTGCTTGGTGCGCCTGCAGATGCGGAGGCAACCGCCCGTATACTCACCAAGTCCGCGGGAAATCCCCGGCTCATAGTCCGGATAGCTGAGACGGCCTCAATGAGCGACCTCCTTGTTCTGCGGGACAAACAATGGCGCATGACCAGCCACACCCTATGGAACGAGCACCTTAGGGGAACGTTGGAAGCGCTGCTGGCGGAACTCACCGCCGAGGAGTTCACGGCCCTCCACATTATGGCGATACTTGGCACTGCGCGTATCGATATCCTTCAGAAGGTCATCAGCGCAGAAATCCTGGAGAACCTGGAACGCCGCGGATTTCTGTCCGTGATGAACGATCACCACGGCGGGGCGATCGCCGCCATTAGTCCACCGGTGATCGCCGACTATTTCAGAGGAGCGAAGATGCTCCGCGACCGGCATCTGCTGCGAAGCAAGATCGCGGGGATACTCGAGACCGCTCCCCAGGTGACTGGCGAAAATTCTTCGACGACGGACTGCCTTACCCAACTTCTCGCCGAGCTCCGCCTGGAGAAGGGCGACGACGACGCCGTGACTGCTCGCCACATCCACGACCACAACGCAGCACGTGAACGCGCCCGGTTCGAACGCTGGGAAGGCAACAAGACCGCCGCGAACGCGGTGGCGCTCCTCCGTACGTATTGGGGCGCTCCAGTGAACATTCAGCGCGCCGTCCGTGTCTGTGCGGAAACAACAACCGCCGACGCCGATCCATCAGACCTGCTGTTCCTCACCATCACCGAGGCGATGCTCGCTATCCATACGGGCCAAGGTCCAGGTGCCGCCGTCGAGATTCTGCGGTCCTTGTCGGCGGCCCACCCCGAGCATGAAACGGAAGTCGCCAACGCGGTTCTCTTTCTCAGCGCCTCCCATGGTCGTGTTCAGCCCACCGGCGGGCACCATCCAGAGGGTTCAGATCCGCAGCCAGGCATGCGGAACCTGGTGAGCGGGCTACTGGAGCTATACCGCCTGCGGCCCGAAGCTGCCGTCAAAGCAGTCGAGGGTGACGGGGATGAAGACGCCTTCACACACCTTCGCCCCTTTATCCGGGGTTTCGCGATGTTCGCCGCCGGCCGGGTGGATGAATCACTCGTCTTCGCTCTGGAATGGCGTGCCGAGGCCCGCAAGAACCTGGATCAGTTCGGCATAGTCACCAGCAGTTACATTGCTGCCCACGGGCTGCTGTACCGAGGAAACTTCGAAGAAGCCGAATACCTTATGAGCAGCGTCTTCGCCATGGGCCGGCCCGGGTTTGTGGTCGACTCCTTGTACGATGCCATGCTGCGGCTTGCCGGGCTGAGGCACGCAACCAACGTGGTCTCACCGGCTTTCTCCATCGCCGCCCAGGCACGGGAAGACGTGCACGATATCGGACCGCTTCCCGGCATTGGTAAAGGCGCCTACGAACTCATCGCTCACAGCAGCGCCCAACCCGCAACGTTCGATCGCAAGGCAACCAAGCTCGTCAAACGACAGCTGAAGAGTGGATACGTTCTGGAAGCCATGATGACGGCGTTGCTGTGCACATGCCTGTGTCCAGGGCGGCCTGTTCTGGAGTTGCTGCAGAAGATCCTCAGGGAGTGCGGAATAGCCGTCCACGACAAACTCCTGGCCATTGCCGCCGCTGTTGTTGAGGGAGACCACCAGCTGCTGGGCCTCCTCCTCAAGCACTACGAACCCGATCCCGACACTTACCAAATAGGGATGCTGCTCCGCGGCGCACTCAAACGCCACGTCATCGAAGGTGACAGTGTCGCTGCCGACGCCCTTGCCCAGGCCTCGTCGATGTTCGCGGTTCGGTTCCCCTCGGCCAACGAACAACTGTCCTTCAATACCTTCAGGACTACGCCACTTACTGAAAGGGAGATCGAGGTGGCTGTACTGGCGGGACACCGCTCAAACGTCGAAATCGGCGAACACCTAGGCATCAGCGCCAGGACCGTGGAGAACCACATCTCCAACGCACTCAGGAAAACCGGTGCAACGTCGCGGAACAGTCTCTTCATGCTCGTGGGGAATTCACTTCCACCGCGCTGACCCGGGATACGCTCGGAGTACCTCCTGATCATCGCCCATTTGCGGCGTTGTCAGCCTCCCAACGAGTGAAGGGTTTCCGTGAGCAATTCCCCTGCCTTGGCCCGCAGACTCGGCACCTTCGATGCCTCGCTTATCGGCCTCGGCTCCATGATCGGCGCCGGTGTGTTCGCTGCCTTCACCCCCGCTGCGGCAGCTGCAGGATCGGGGTTGCTGGTGGGCCTGGTCGTGGCAGCCTTCGTGGCCTTCTGCAACGCCACGTCGTCCGCTCAACTCGCCGCCGCCTACCCGACATCCGGCGGCACCTACGTCTACGGACGCGAACGGCTTGGGCCCTGGTATGGATTCCTGGCCGGTTGGGGCTTCATCATCGGGAAAACAGCCAGCGCCGCTGCAATGGCAATGACGTTCGCAGCCTATGCCGCGCCGCAGGGTTGGGAACGCCCGGTGGCGATTGCCGCCGTCGTACTTTTGACGGCAGTGAACTATCACGGCGTAACCCGAACAGCCGGCCTGACCCGGATCCTGGTGGTAGCTGTGTTGATTGCGTTGGCCATCGCGGCAGCTGCCGTGTGGGGCGGATCCGGGCCTGACTTTGGCAACCTGGTGGGGGATGGGCTGCTGGCCCACGGCTGGTACGGGGTTCTGCAGTCGGCTGGGCTGCTGTTCTTTGCTTTCGCCGGCTACGCGCGGATTGCGACCATGGGCGAGGAAGTCCGGGAACCTCGCCGGACCATCCCACGGGCAGTTAGCATCGCCCTTGGGATCACGATCCTGGTCTACGCGACCATCGCCGTCACGCTGCTGGTCGCGCTCGGTCCCGACGGTATCGCGGAAAATACGACGCCGCTCGCCGCCGCCGTCGAACAGGGAACCAATGCGTGGGCTGCTCCCGTGGTTCGCGTCGGAGCTGCGATCGCTTCGCTGGGCGCACTGCTGGCTCTGATCGCCGGGTTGGGGAGGACAAGCCTGGCGATGGCCCGTGAGCACGATCTTCCGCATGCGCTCGCCGCCGTCCACCCGAAATATAAAGTGCCGCACCGAGCAGAGATGACGCTGGCGGTGGTCATTTGCGTGATCGTTGCGGTGGCTGATCTGCGGGGTGCCATCGGCTTCTCATCTTTCGGCGTGCTGCTCTATTACTTGGTGGCCAACATCGCCGCGTTCACGCAACCAGTCGAGGATCGTCGCTATCCGAAGGCACTACAGGTTGCTGGAGCGGTGGCGTGCGTGGTGCTTGTTGTGACGCTGCCGCCACTGTCCGTGGGGCTTGGTGTTCTCATGTTTGTGGTTGGCATCGTGTTCCGGCTGCTGCGGCTGGCTCGGGCGAGGCGGACTTAGAGCGGTTGGGCACGGCTCCACCTGGGGGTAATCGGGTGGAGCCGTGCCGTAGTGCCTCCGACGCCGGGGCGGGTGGGGTTTCCCGCCGGACAACGGGATCCCGCCCCAGAGGCACAAGAAGACACTATGGGCGGATTTCGGGACTAGGTGGTATGAAGGGACAACTAGGTGCTGAGCGCGCCCGGTTTGTGTGGTTCATGGCCCAAGATGAGTGGAGATTCGGCGTCCCTAGGTGCTGGGGGATGAGGTCATCCTGTGCCACGATGGTCCGATGATTGGGGAGAACGTCGTGGTGGGCAGAACGAAACTTTTGCAGTTCATTGCAACGGAACTGGTGGGCCTCGGCGAGGGCCGCCGCCTGATTGGCATTGATGGCGCCGACGGAAGTGGGAAAACGACGTTTGCCGCTAACCTCGCAGCATCGATTCGGGACCGCCCGGTCGTGACCATTCACCTCGACGATTTCCTCAACCTGCAGGAAGTCCGGCATCGGCGCGGACGGGCATCGCCCGAAGGGTTCTGGCTGGACACCTACGACTACGCGGCCTTCCAGGAAAACGTTCTGACTCCGCTGCGAAGGGGCGGGGACGGAAAGTATCGCCCGGCCGTCACGGATGCCCGTCAGAACCAGAGACTTGAGTTACCTATACGGGAAGCGCCGGAGGAAGCCTTGGTGCTGGTCGAGGGGATGTTCCTTCACCGGGACGAATTGATGGGCCAGTGGGACTACTCGATCTTCCTCGATGTCCCGTTCACCGAAACCGCACGACGAATGTCCATACGCGACGGCGGCAACCCAGACCCCGAACATCCGTCCATGCGCCGGTATGTCGGCGGCCAGCGTCTCTACTTCGAGGCCGCGGAACCGTGGACGCGCGCAACCAGGGTTGTCGACAACACTCAGCCGGACGAACCCAGGTTGCTATCCCTCGGAGAAGCGTCGAAGCGCCGACGCTGATAGCAGTGTGGGGCGACCACGGCACTTCACGCCACACCCGCCCCACAGAAAAGCTACTTTTCGCAGCCGATCCCGTCGCCGTTCGAGTCGAGCTTGTAAATGTCCGAGCCAATGACCGTCACGGGACCCCGAACATACGCGGGACCATTGCCCTTGCCGCCTGCGCAGTCGACATCCGAAGCTATGGGAACGCAGCCGCTGTAGTTCGGATCGCAGCCATTTTGTGCCTGTGGTGCGGGGGCTTGGGCCTTTGGAACTACCGCGGCTGCTGCCTTGTCAGCAGCCGCTTTAGCTGCCGCAGCTTGAGCAGCTGCGGCCTGCTCTGCAGCTGCCTTGTCTGCAGCGACTTTGTCGGCCGCGGCCTTATCAGCAGCTGCTTTATCGGCCGCGGCCTTATCCGCTGCAGCCTTAGCTGCGGCCTCGGCAGCGCGCTGATCCGAAAGTTTCCGGGCGGTTGCTGAGTCCAACCACACCAACTTTCCGGATTGATCCATGCCACAGAGATAGGTGTCGCCGGCGCCCACCTGCGTAGCCTTCTCTGTTGTGCAGGTTGTTCCGGCGACCTTGCTCGGAGTTGGTGTCGGCGTCGACGATGGCGATGACTTGGACGTGCTCACTGAGCTGGCGGTGGTTGTGGACCCCTGTCCGCAGGCCGTCAGCAGGACAACGACAGAGCCTAAGGCGAGCAGGGCGAGCGATTTACTGCCTTGAGCCAAGGAAGACTTGCGCCGGAAATGCTTATTTTTGGACGTGCGAATAGCACCCTTTTTCAATGTAATGCCCCCTTTTAGATGCGCCGATGCGATGGCGCGTGTTGCGACCATAACACCGGCTGAACAGCAAAGGGAGAGGAAGTTATCTATGACTTTGCATGGAGCGAAAGTTACGGACCAGTCATTCCGCACAAGCCTTGCTCTAAGCCCGCGCGTGCTTCCGTCGCGTGGCGACAGGCGTCGCAGCCCCATGCTCCTCACCGACACTCACACCCGCAGCCGTCCCCAACCCGCGGACCGTCCACCCGGCGCTCCGCCAAGCCTCAGCGTCCAGTACGTTGCGGGCGTCCAGCACCATCCGGCGTCGTACGAGTGATCCGGCTACCGCAGGTGACAGCGAGACGTATTCGTCCCATTCCGTCAGCAGCAGCACGAGTTCGGCGCCTTCGAGGGCGCGTTTGGTGGAGGCTTCGAAGCGGATCTGCGGGTAGCGGATCCAGGCGTTGTTGATGGCTTTGGGGTCGGTGACGGTGACGTGCGCGCCGGCGGAGGCGAGTTGCTGGGCGACGTCCAGGGCGGGGGAGTCGCGGATGTCGTCGGTGTCGGGCTTGAAGGCTGCGCCGAGGATAGTCACGGTGCGGCCGGACAGGAACCCGCGGCACATTTCGCGGGCGATCTCCACGGCACGGGAGCGCTGATCGAGGTTGACCGAATCAACCAACGCCATCCACTCGTCCACCGATGGCACCGCAAGCTCACGCGCCTGGGCCCGGAAGGACCGGATGTCCTTGGGCAGGCAGCCGCCGCCGAATCCGAGCCCGGCGTGCAGGTAGCGATTGCCGATGCGTGGGTCCAGCCCCATCGCCTCGCTGAGCTCGCTCACATCAGCGCCCGACGCGTCGCAGAGCTCGGCCATCGCGTTGATGAAGCTGACCTTCGTGGCCAGGAACGCGTTCGACGCGGACTTGATCAGCTCCGCGGTCGCGAAATTGCAGACCAGGCGCGGGATCCCGGCGCTGATCAAGGGTTCGTACACGGCATCCAGCACGGCGGTGACCGGGAGCCCGGCAGCGGCATCCTTGCCACCCGGGACGCCGTAAACCAGCCGATCGGGAACCAACGAATCCTTGACAGCAGTGCCTTGGCGCAGGAACTCGGGGTTCCAGCCGAGCAGTACGTCGGAGCGTCGTGCCAGCAGGTCGCGCAGCTTCTCCACCGTGCCTACCGGCACTGTCGATTTACCGACGACGGCGGCCCCCTTGGCCAGATGCGGCAGGAGGCTCTTCGTGGCGCCGATCAGGTAGGAGAGGTCCGCGGTGTCCGAGGTCTTGGACTGCGGCGTGCCTACGCAAAGGAAGTGGACTTGGGCGTCCGCTGCGAGGGAAAAGTCCGTGGTGAACTCGAGCCGGCCGGTGGTGCGGCCGTCGCGCAGGAGTTCGTCCAAGCCGGGTTCGTGGAAGGGCGCCAGTGCTTTGTTGAGCTGTTCAACTTTGGAGGAGTCGACGTCGATACCCACTACGGTGTGGCCCATCGAAGCGAGCGTTGCTGCGTGGACTGCGCCGAGGTAGCCGCAGCCGATCACGGAAATCTTCATGAGGTAGGTCCTTTGCTGGAGGTCAATTCGGTGGGGCCGTTTTCCCGGGAGAAGGAGGCTATGACTTCGTTGTAGTGGCGGACAAGGTCGGCGCTGAGCACCGGCCACGTCCTGCCCTGGACCGAAGCAGTTGCTGCCGTTGCGAAGGCACGGCGCTTGGCGTCGTCGCCCATCAGGTCCTGCACGTAATCGCGCAGCTGGGTGAGGCTCCCTGGCTCGTATAGCCAGCCGGTGCGCGAGTTTTCCACGAGGTCCAAGGGGCCTCCACGGCCGGTCGCAACCACGGGAACGCCCGAAGCCATGGCTTCCTGGATGGTCTGGCAGAAGGTTTCGAACTCGCCGGGATGGACGAACAGGTCAAAGGAGGCAACAGCTTCGGCCAACTCGTCACCACCGAGGAATCCCGTAAATACAGCGTCCGGCAGCGCAGCTTCAAGGGAGGCGCGCTGCGGGCCGTCGCCCACAATCACCAGCTTGGTGTTCGGCAGATCAGCGAGCACGGCGAGGTCCTCAACCTGTTTCTCCACGGCGAGCCGGCCGACGTAGCCGATGATCCGGTGACCGTCGGGCGCTACTGAGCTGCGCCACGCCGTCGAGCGCTTGCTGGGGTTGAAGCGCGCGGTATCCACACCGCGACGCCACATGTCCACGCGCAGGATGCCGCGTCCGCGCAACTGGTTTAGCGCGAACGTGGACGGCACAAGGGTTCGGGTGGCCAGAAGGTGGATGTTGTCCACACGGTTCCATGCCCAGTTCTCCAGGAACGGCACGCCGTAGCGGGCGGCGTAGCTGGGAACCTCGGTTTGATAGATCGCCACAGTCGGGATGCCGAGCTGGTGGGCGGCCTGCACGGCGCGCCAGCCGAGGACGAACGGGGAAGCGAGATGAACGACGTCGGGTGCGAAATCGGCAAGGATTCGCTTGACCCGATTCACACCACCCAACGCAACCCGCACATTCGTGTAACCTGCCAGCGGCACCGAGGGAAGCCGGTGCACATACGCACCCTTCTCGACGCTCGAAACATCAGTGTCCGACGTCGACGGCGCGATCACCATCACCTCATCCCCGCACTCCTGCAGATGCTCCAGCACCCGCAATATCGAGTGGGTTACCCCATTCATCAGTGGCAGGAATGATTCGGCGACGATTGCGATCCTCACGCCTTCAACGGTGGTCGGGGCGGTTGGCGGTGCGGGTTCGATCGGGTGGCCTGTGGAGGAAGAGTGGGTTAACAGGTGGTTCTCTGTTTTGTCCGTGTGCGGTTGTAGGCTGGCGTTCTACGACGTACTGGGGCGTCGATGATCTGGGGGTTCTGCCATGTTTGCTGCTGGGGATGTTTCGCGCGTGCCTTTTGAGGTTTCGCGACTTGGCTTACGACGGCGGGTTGGCCTACGACGGCGGCGCCGGGCAGCGGCGGGAACTGTCGCCGTCGGACTGGCGCTGGGGCTGTTAATGGGAACCTCGGGTTCCCCGGCAGTGGCTGACGACCTCACCCGCGTTGTCCCCGTGGGCGATCGTCCCACGAGCGTCGCCGTGAATCCGGCCACCAACAAGGCGTATGTTGCCACGTTTGACGGTGTTGAGGTGGTTGACGGGGAGCTCTCCGGTGGCCTCCTGTATACGGGGGACATGCCGGTGGACGTCGCGGTGAACCCTGTGACGAACAAGGTTTTCGTCAGTGAGATTGGCGGTGCTGTGGCCGTGGTTGACGGTGCCACCCGTGCGGTGACGTCCGTTCCCGTTGGCGCAAACCCCGGCGTTCTTGCCGTTAACCCGGTGACGAACAAGACCTACGTCGGGTGGCAGAACGGTGTCACGGTGATCGACGGTGCCACCCTGACTACCACTGCTTTGCCCCTGACCGGGGCCCAGGAGATCGCGGTGAACTCGACCACCGGCAAGGTCTACGTTTTGGGAGGGGGAGTCATCAAGGTGATTGGCGCCGGTGGTGTGGTGACGTCCACCATCAGCATCGGCGCTGGCGGCATCTTGGACCTGGCCATCAACGAAACCACGAACAAGATCTACTTCACCACCCTGGGCAAGTATGGTGCGGGGGTCCGCGTGATTGATGGCATCACGGACACCGTCACCGACACGATTCCTACGGCGAACAACGTGGGCAAACTGGCCGTGAACCCGGTGACCAATACGGTTTACGTCGCTGGGGACAGTGAAGGCATTGACGGGTTCGTGCAGGTCATCGACCCAACGACCAAAACTCAGGTCGCTCAGCTGCGGACCCCGACGCGCATCCGCGACATCCTGGTCAACTCTGCGGGCAACAAGGCCTACGCGCTCCTGAGCGGAAGGGGAGTCACCGTGGTGGATGGCGACAACCGCTTCTCCGCCGTGTTCTCCGGGCAGGATCCCCTGGACGCCGCGGTCAACCCCAACACCGGCAAGGTCTACGTTTCCAACAACGGAAGTGCCTCAGTGTCCGTGATTGACGGCTCTGTTACGGCGCCGCTCAGGAACGACTTCAACGGCGACTCCTTTGCTGACGTACTGGCGCGCGACGTGTCCGGGGCTTTGTGGCTCTACCCGGGGAACGGATCGGGTGGCTGGCTTCCGCGCATTCAGGTGGGTCAGGGCTGGAACGTCATGACTGCCCTGGTCGCGCCGGGCGACTTCAACGGCGATTCGCTTGCCGATGTTTTGGCGCGCGATAGCTCCGGGGCTTTGTGGCTCTACCCGGGCAACGGTGCCGGCGGGCTTGGAACCCGGGTGCTGGTTGGCAGCGGCTGGGAAAACCTGAGTGCCATAGAGCCCATCAACTTCTTTGGCGCAGGCTTTGGGGACGTCGTGGCCCGCGACCGGGGCGGAGCCTTGTGGCTTTACCGGGGCGACGGCAAAGGTGGCTGGTTGCCGCGGATGTGGGTCGGCTCCGGGTGGTCGGCGATGTCCGAAATCACCGGCGCAGGCGACTTCAACGGCGACGGCGTAACCGACCTCGTCGCTCGCGACAGCGCCGGAACCTTGTGGCTTTACCCGCCCACGGGAATCAGCGGATGGCTGCCCCGTCAAGTTACCGGGCAAGGCTGGAACAGCATGAACTCGCTGGTTGGGCCCGGCGATTTCGACGGCGACGGACGCGCCGATCTGTTGGCCCGGGACTCCGGCGGTGGGCTGTGGCTGTACTCCGGCCAAGGGGGATCGGCATGGCCCACGGCGACGCAGGTTGGGGCCGGGTGGAATGTGATGACGGCGATTATCTGACGCGGGGATCCTGTTAGAAGCTTCTGCGCCTTGGGCTGTGCACAAGTCAGGGCTGCTGAGTATTGCTCATACACAATTCAACGAAGTCGAAGGCGAGGTGGAGATGCTCGGCGCTTAAGTCGGTCTTGCTCCTCGGATGGGAATTGGCTGGAATCGTCGAGCTTCCGTGACGCTGGTACATGTCATGCCCGCCGTCAAGCGGACTTATTGGGCCGTTCACGAGGCGGGAACGTAACGACCCGGGCCTGAGGGCCAGCGTTGGCCAAGGCGTCCGATACAGTTTCGATAGGCAGGACGCGCATGGGTTCAGAGACTAGTAAATGGGGAGTGCCAGGACATGTCTGGTGGTAAGCAGGCTATCGATCTCTACGTTGAGGAGATCTTGCAACAACTTTCGACAGGGCATGCACGTGAGCATGCGTACCGGCCAGCGTTCAAAGCTCTGATGGAGTCACTGGAGAACATCCGCGCCGTCAACGATCCTAAGCGCAGCGAGAATGGCAATCCTGATTTCATCTTCTTGTCTGCCAACAACGCTGCCATCGTTCGAGGCTACGCGGAAACCAAGGATGTTACCGTTTCGCTTGCCTCGGTAGCCGATTCGGAACAGATGCGTAGGTACGCAGGATACAAGAGTCTCATTCTGACCAACTACATCGATTTCACCTTTTACCGGACGGGCGAAGCGTACAAATCGGTGACCCTCGGCACGCTCCAGGGCAACGTCTTGGTAGAAAATTCTGGTGCGAGGGACGAGCTGTTGCGGGAGCTTAAGGCGTTTGTGCAACTACCCCCAACCGCCATCAGAAGCGGTAGTCGACTCTCCGCAATCATGGGTAGCAACGCGTTGCGGATCCGAGAGAACGTGAGCTACTTCCTAACCGAGAACGACGACCCAACGGGCGAATTGAAGCGGATGCACAAGGTCGTCAAGAATCTTTTGGTTCATGACCTCAGCGTCCGCGACTTCGCGGATATGTACGCACAGACACTGGTATATGGGCTGTTCATCGCTCGATACGGTGATGCTTCGCCAGCTGACTTTTCCCGGGCTGAAGCACGTGAGCTGATTCCCGCCACAAACCCCTTCCTCAGGGCCTTTTTCGATCACATTGCGGGAACAGGATTTGACGTTCGGCTGAGGTACATCATCGATGACTTGTGCGACGTGTTCCGGGCTAGTGACGTTCGGTATGTTGTCAACCGTCACTTGGGTGCACGTAGGGAGAACGGCAAAGACCCGAAAGACCCGATTATCCACTTCTATGAAGACTTCCTGGCGAGCTACGACCCAGATAAGCGTCGAGCCCTAGGTGTGTACTACACGCCCAGACCAGTAGTGAAGTTCATCGTACGACGGGTTAACGAAGTACTTATCGAACATTTTGATATTGCTGACGGATTGGCTGACACATCCCAGACCAAGGCTGCTGTGGCACTTCAGGGGAAGACCAAGACAGTGTCACTTCCCCGTGTCCAAATACTAGATCCAGCGACTGGCACCGCAACTTTTTTGGATCAAGTCGTTCGTTTTGTGCGCGAACGCTTTAAAGGCCAAGAGGGCGCTTGGTCGAGCTACGCGAAGTCCAAACTGCTACCTCGCCTGCACGGATTTGAACTGATGATGGCTTCTTATACGGTTGGACATCTCAAACTGGGGATGACACTGGCTGAAACCGGCGTAACCGACGTCAGAGAGCGTCTCGGGATCTACCTTACGAACACTCTTGAAGAAGGAAGTTCCGCCGCTCCGGACCTCTTTAGCACACTCGGTCTTTCGGCAGCAATAACGGAGGAGTCTCGGCGCGCGGCAGAACTTAAGAATGACCATCCCGTCATGGTAGTTATTGGAAATCCTCCTTATTCCGGTGTGAGCTATAACAAAACGGAATACGCTGACGGGCTGATTGCCAACTACAAGCGCGAGCCTGGAAGTAAGAACAAGCTCAAAGAAAAAAAGCATCGCCTTGATGATGACTATGTAAAATTTATTGCTTTTGCGGAGTCTGTGATTAACAGGACCGGCGAAGGGGTGATGGCCATGATTACCAACCATGGCTACATAGACAATGCCTCCTATCGAGGTATGCGATGGCATCTGATGAAGTCATTTGACCATATATACATTTATGACCTGCACGGAAACATGACCAAGAAGGAATTGAAGTCCGATGGCTCGCCCGATGAGAATGTCTTCGACATCAGGCAAGGCGTTAGTATAATCATCGCTTGCAAGAATGGCGACCGGGGTACCAAACTCGCGCGGGTCTACCATGCCGATATGTGGGGAACGCGGCAACAAAAGTTCGATGCTTTGGGTAGCGATGTCGAAGTTAGTGAGATATACCCCCAAAAGCCGATGTACCTATTTAACCGTAGGACATTTGAAAGTGCCACCTACGAAGACGGTGTTCAAGTTGACCGCCTCTTTACGCTGGGAACCAGTGGTGTGCAGACCTCACGAGACAGCTTGGTCGTAGAGTTTACTAAGCAAGAGCTCACGGAGAGGCTGAGAGATTTTGCCGACGTACGCCGGTCTGATGACGAGATTCGTACCAAGTACTTTCCGAAAGCCAAAAAGACAGGTAATTTCCTTCCGGGCGACACCCGCGGTTGGAAGCTTCCCGAAAAGCGCGCACTAATTCGCAGTTCTGATTTGGATGAAGATGTGCAACCCTACGGGTACCGTCCATTCGATGTTCGCTATGCTGGAATTGGGCCTACATATGCTGATTGGCCCCGCACGAAAGTCATGTCGAACATGGATTTCCCGAATGTCAGCCTTATCGTCGGTAGAGAGGGAAAGGCTGTCGGCGGTGGTGAATGGAACATCGTCTTTGTGGAAGACGTCATCTCCGACCTGAACCTATTTTACCGGGGCGGTGGTGTGGTGATGCCACTTTATCGGTACACCAGTGATGGCCACTATCTCGGGGCAAATATTGAACCAGGTGCCCTAAAGCAGCTCTTGAAGAATATTGGAAAATATGAGTTTGCTGATCTGTACAGTGATGATTCGCATCATCCCGAGGCTGGGATAATTACCCCTCTTCAGGTTTTCGACTATGTCTACGGCGTGCTGCACTCCACGGAGTATAGGCAGGTAAACAAGAACTATCTAGATGTTGATTTCCCAAAAATCACGCCTCCGCTTAGTAGTGAGTCTTTTCAGCGCACGGCCGAAATGGGAAAGAAGATACGCAGGCTACACTTGGATCTTGAGTCATTACCGCTCAATCTCGGTACTACGTATCCAGTTGTTGGTTCGAATATTGTATCTTTCATCAGACGGCATGAATCTAGGGTTTGGATCAACGATGTCCAATACTTTGGCGGCATCGATGATGAAGTTTGGGAAACACCTGTCGGCGGGTATCAGGTCATGCACAAGTGGCTGAAAGACAGGGTCGGACGTGAACTGACTGACGTGGACATAAGGTACTACCAGACCATCGCTTACCGCCTGCGAGCTGTTCGAGACATCGTCGAGTTGCATACGTTGGAGGAGGCTGCGGATGCTGATGACTTTGCCATGTAAGAGAGGACCGGGCATGGTTGAAGGCGCGCTCAGTCCTTTCGCCTCCGCTATCAATGCGCCGGAAGGTAGCGTTGGTGGCTATGCCTAGTGACTTTGAGATTGCGTTCTTCCATAGTGTGTTCAGCATCAGGTGCATCCGCGCCGTGGGGAACGCCTGGGAAGAGTTCGTCGGAGAGGGCATGTCGGCGAAATACGGTGCAGACTTTCTGCAGGTGGACGCATCGGGGCGTGGCGACAAAGGCTGCGACGGCTACGTCAACGGCTTGATGTTGGCGTGTTATGGAGCCACCAGTCCCTCCGAGTCCTATGTCGCTCAGAAGATCACGGGTGACTATGCAAAAGCAGCACTGCATTGGGGAACGGAGATGGAGACGTGGGCGTTTGTGCACAACAATGCCAATGGTCTTCCCACACTCGCCGCTCGGAAAATGATGGAGATGCGACGGGCATCATTGCCCCATGTTATCGAGCATTGGCCACCTCAAGTGCTCTGGGATAACGTTTTCGCCGAGCTTGAACGGGCTAAGCTGGTTCGAATCCTCGGTATTCCTCCGTCTGACCGCCCGGCTGAAATGTCCTATATTGCCCAGTGCGTGAAAGCGCTGTCGAGAACAAGAATGATTGAAGATCTTGATGACGTTCAGCCCGTCCCCGTTGGAAAACTTGAGTATAACAACTTTGAGCCCTCTACGGTTGACCTGATAACAGAAGCGAAAAATCACACCCATCACGTCCGGTACTACTTTCGCCAAGCGACTCCCGGTGAACAGTTCCAGGTCTCGGAGAATCTACGAATGCGGTACGACGGGCTGACTGCCAGGTTGGAATCAGCTGACGAGGTCTTTCATCATTTATGCGATGACTTGATAGCTGAAGCAGACTTCGAAGAATCCATGGTTGATCAGGAACAGCAGCGTAGTGCTGCAATCCTAGTGGTCACTCACTTCTTTGAGTCGTGCCTACTTTTCGAAATGCCCGAGGAAGGCGACCATGCTACTGCCGTCTAAGTACGTACAGGCCGATCAGGCATTGGTATCCGTGGGTGGACAAATCCTTCTGCAACTAGACAAACCACGAACAGTTCCTGATGTCTGGCGACGCGTGAACAAGTGGCGCAGAGAACACGGGATGCAGTCATTTGTTCCTTTTTGGTGGTTCTCATTAGCAATGGACGTAGTCTTCACCATTGGAGCCATTGACATTTCTAACGGACAACTCATGAGGGTGGACAGTGCTAACTCGACTGGAAAGTGACCTGCCGAATTTTAAGTCAGCACAGTTTGAACCTGGATTGAACATTGCAGTCGCTGAGCGTACACGTACTGCCAGTGCTTCTGACAGCAGAAATGCCGTCGGTAAAAGCAGTCTTGTAAGAACGCTGGACTTCTTGCTCGGTTCATCCGCTGGTGTGGAACATGTCCTGCGTCGGCTCGAACTTGCGGGGTACACGTTCGAACTGACATTGGAAGCGGGGACCCAACCCGTAGTTATCAAGAGAGCCGGTGAGGCTCCTAACTTAGTAGAGCTGAATGGGCAGAATGTCAATCTAGCCGCACTTAATAGCTTTCTCGGTTCGGAGCTCTTCGGCCTTACCGGAGAACCGGGGGAGCCGACATACCGGCAGCTCATAAGCTACTACCTTCGAAGTGAGGCTGACGGCGCATTCCAAGATGCGACCAGGACACATTCGCGGCAATCCAACATCACGGTCCAAGGTCCATTGGCATATCTGTTTGGCTTGGACCTGCGCGTTCCTGCCAGAGCGCGGGAAATATTCAATTCCAAGAAAAGCACAAAGGCGCTAAGGGACGCGGCAAAGGACCCTGTCTTTGGTCGTGCGATGGGTTCGGTGGCTCAGCTCGAAGCGGAGATTGCAACTCTCTCGCTAGAACGCGGAAGCCTGGAGCGGCAGCTAGACGGCTTTCGTGTGGTTGATAGGTACTCCGAAAGCCTACGGACAGCGGAGGACTTATCACGGGCCATTAGGAAAGAGAATGATGCGGCAACTGTTGCTTTACGCCGAGTCAGGGATCTTGAGCACTCACTCACGGAAGAAGATGGTCAGCAGCCAGACCAGAGCTATCTGGCAGGAATCTATGAGCAGGTAGGCGTCTTGTTCCCAGAACGCGCTATAAGGAGTTTCGCCGCCGTGGCGGAGTTCCACGATTCGGTAGTGCGAAACAGACGAGCCTACTTGGGCGACGAACTTGCCGACGCCAAGAGCCAGCTTGAGGCTAGGAGTTCGCGGATCGCTGAGCTGGATTCCGAGCGTGCCGAGCTCATGATTCTTCTCCGGGAAGGCGGGGCCCTTGAGACTTTTCAAGAGATGCAGAAGGATCTCGGCGCAACTGAAGGTAGGATCGCGGAGCTGCGAGAACGTCTAAGCTCTGTTCAAGCGCTCAAGGAAGCGCAAACGTTCCTCAATAAACAATCGCAGGCCTTGGAAGATACAACAAAGAATGACCTTGAGCAGCGCCGGGAGCAGGTCGAGGGGATAAGAAACCTGTTCAGCGAATACGCCTACGATATATATGGAAGCCGTCGTCCAGCGACTCTCGGAATCCGCGAAAGCGACCACGGCTACCTGTTCACGCCAACTTTGGGGGGCGACGATAGCGCGGGTGTGAAGAGCATTGAGATTTTCTGCTTTGATCTTGCCATGGCCGTCATCGCAAAACGAGCTGGACATGGCCCCGACTTTCTAGTCCACGACAGTCACTTGTATGATGCCGTTGAGGCTAGGCAGATTGCTAGTGCCCTCGATCTCGCTTCTCGTGTCTGTGCCGCCGAGGACATGCAGTACGTTGTGGGCATGAACTCCGACGATCTAGAAAAGGCAAGGGCTATGTCCACTGGGCTAGTTTTCCATCAGTGCGCCACAATGACGGATGAGTACGAGCAAGGTGGCCTTTTCGGGGTCCGCTTCAACTAGGCTTCGACGCATCTTGGCTCTCTTTCTTCCTGATGTGGACCGTTAGGATAATGCCTTGGCGACGTCGTATCCCGCAGACTTCGCCAGCGTTCCTCGCGCCCGGTCATACCGGCGTGTCGTGCGAGGGTCAGCATGTCCCATGCTGTCCTGGAGGTCATGCAGGGTGGTCCCTGCATCCAGTGCCAGCGTGGCAAACGTATGCCGCAGTGAGTGAGGGCTGATCCGTCCTTCCAATCCGCTTGCTCGCGCCAACCGTTGCACCGTACGAAATGCCTCCGACGATGCCCACCGCTTCCCGGTGGCCGTACTGAACAGCGGTCTACCGGCGCCTGCTCTGCCGAGTGCTAACTCGACGCCGCTGGCTCCCAAGTAGACATCGAGCGCTTGCACCGCAGGGGCCGGCACCGCCACCTTGCCATTTTTGCCGCCCTTACGTAGGACGCTTAGTGTCCGGTGCCCGGAGTCGTGCCCATAGTCGGTTGCGCTAGCATTTAGCGCCTCACTGAGTCGGATGCCCGTAAACAGCAGGAGTGATACGAGAGCGTGGGAGCGCGGGCCGTCAGCCTGTGCCGCTGCCAGCAGTGCCCGTGCCTGGTCTTTGGTCATACCCTCAGTGCTTGAGTGGTCAGCGTCCACCTTGGGACGCTTCACCAGCTCCACCGGATTCCCCCCGCCGATCCCGCCAGCGGATACCGCGTAACGGTAGAAGCTGGAGAGCGCGGCCAGCCTAGCCGCGATCGTGGCAGGGGACAGATTTGCCAGCGTGTGCCGGTAGCCGTCGATGATTGGGCGCTTCACTTTCAGCAGGTCCATTCCCCTGGCGTCCAACCATGAGCAGAAGTCAGTCATGCTCCGGCTGTAGGCGCGGAGCGTGTGAGGTGAACTCTGCGCCAGCTTCCAAGCCGCAATGATGTGGCCGTGCCGTTGCTCATTCCCTGTCGGTCCGGTGATCGGCTCAAGTTTCATATGCACATGATAACTGACATTATCGTGGGTGTGCGTCAGGCGTACCATCGCGTTTTAGAATGTAGGAGGGTGCGGGCTCTGCATCTCTCACCACTGTTGCTAGGAGATTTGCTTTGACGGAAACGCTTGGAACTGTGCGGATAGTAGCTGGAACTCCTGGAGAGGGAACCGACGCACACGGGGAAGAATCGTTTTACTATCCCAGTTCGACGCCAGATATTGCCAAGCTTTTTCGAGAGCGCGGGTTGAGTGTCGAGTTTGAGCACGACCAGGCCGACCGTCGGTACACGAGTCTTCACTCCGCTGAGTTTTGGCTACCCGTAGTTTGTCTCAGCCTCCAGGTTCTGCAGTCAGTGGGGGAGGGGCTCCTCACAAGTGTGATCCAAGATTGGATAGGCAGGGCTGACTCTGAAACCTCTACTTTGCACGTTACCTACCGGATCTCTCGCCCGAACGGCGAAGAGCGCGAGTTCTCGGCAACCGGACCCGGCGGCGAGGTAATGGAAGCTCTCGACGTCTTTGAAAGGAAGCAGCTTGGCCTCGGCGAGATTGAGGCATGAGCACGGACTAACGCTTCTGAGGGACGCCGTGAATGCAGCGAACGGTGTTGTTCGTCGAAGCTTGGCGGGCACCCTAAACGAGGACGATGCTGGGACTCTCGCGAATGCTCTTGAAAAATTGCGATCTGCAACTAACTGGCTTGAGGGATCGAACAACTTTGAATCGGCTCACCAGGTCTTAGACCATTTTGGAAGGGTGAGGCGTCTCCTCTTCGCCGACGATTGCGCCCTCGCTTACGCTGAGGGCGTTTACCAGCACACTTGCCCGGTGGCTTTAGCTCATAACAGGGTCGGACTGAGTATTGGGGCCATCATCGAGGAGTCCGAGTGCTCCATATGTGGGCTTGATCCAGATGATGAAGAGTGTTTTCACGTGACCGGGCGCTATTACGATAACCAACAATGTGTGGTCGTAGTTACGAAGGCTTCGATGGATCACGTGGCAATCGTGGAACGCCCCGACTTTCCAGATGCTCGTTTGGCAGCAGTGCCCATGAGCACGGCGGCGATGCGTGAAGTCTTGGGTGATAAGCATCAGCCTGGCGTGCGATTGACCTGCGACCGTTGCTTGTCGAAATGCTCCGGCATCGTTTGGCCGATGCGGCTTTGAAGGAGGGATTCGCGGGCGTGTTGTATACCTTCTATCCCTCCCCTCATGGAGGTCTTGCGCGGTCGTACTAGTAGCGGTGTCGGCTCATCACGGGGATGCAATCGCCAAGGCGGGGGGTGTACCCCCTTTAGCCTCACGCCGCCACCGGTTGTGGTTAGCAGCTTTAATCGCGTACGGGTTAGAGGTTTTTAGTGCATGGGGAGTTGTTCAGTTGCGGCTCTGGGGACGCGCCCCGCTCACCCGCGTTTGCGTTCGACGAACACGAAGACATGTGGCTACCGCCAGGGGAAAGTTTCACCCCGGCGGAACCGCTCCAAGTCGTCTAGCTCGACAGCCACGCCCTGTAGTAGAGCTTCCTCCCAGACGTAAATATGTTTGTCGCCTATCCGAATTTGATGAAGTAGTTTGTTCTGCTCGGCTGTGACCACTTGCAGGTGGTCCGGATTGACGCATCGACGAACCCTGCAGACGTGATCGATTTGCAGCCCCTGTGGAATAGAACCGAGTGCCTGCTCGTAGGCGAAACGGTGTGCGATTACGAGCTTTGTTCCGTGCAGAAAGAACAGTCCGTAGCCCCCCGGGCGCGCACCGAGCCAGAGATGGCAGTCGCCAGGCGCAATTTCCGTGAGTGCCCTAAACCGCTCCTGAGGGCTTCGTCGTTTTCGGCGCGAGTCCGTCCTTGCGGCTGACGTGGTCGGTTTGTTCTTACCTTCGTGTGACATTCGGCGTCTACTTTCGGCACAAAGCACGCGACTGGCGCGCGTGTACGGGATTGGGAAGGGCAGCCCTTGGCACCCTCTTGGAGATGGTTGGTTATTCGCAACGGCCCTTCCGGGCCGTCGTAACCCGTAGTCGGGGACGTAGCCACCAATGGCGGAGGACGTCCGAGTGGTGAATATAGACAATCCTTGGCCTTGGCATCGCGTAGCTCGCCCCTTATTTAGATTGCGGTTTTAAAAGGGCGCGAAGCCGCCGCCCCAAGGCGGAGCCGGTATCGGCCCTAGGGCGAATGAGTTCCACCAGGAGAGCTCCTCGATTGTCCAAGAGTGTGAATAGAGGGGCGCATCGGTAGCGATCGGCCCACCAATTCCGCTCCCGGGCCAGCAGAGCTGTTGCACAGAGGCCGCATTGAAACGGCGTTGAGTTAGCAGCAGGCCCGCGCGTCGCGCTTGCATCCAGTGATCGGATACGGTGGCGTCGCGGATGTTCAAGTAAGCGGCAATGTTCCTGCCGCTAGCAGTTGTAATTCCCTCGCTACTCGACGTGCCAAGGGTTCGCAGCATCGTGCGCTTCGCGCCCTTGTTTAGATTGGAGTCTTCAAGCGCCAGCGTGAACAGGCCCGGGGAGAAGTACGCTTTCCGGCGGTCGCGTGCCCGCCGGACGTACCACCCTGCTGCAGTGACATCTGAATTGGCCAATTCGGCATGCTTTTGAGGTTCTGAAGTCCACATGGGCCTAAGCGGGGATGATGTGCGCTGCCCCCCTCATTCACTCGGAAAGGAGTGGTTCCCAGCATATCTTAATTTACTGTCGGCGAGAGGTGTTGGCGTATCTTGAGCGATTCGAACTAAGGGCGTCTTCATGTGGAAAGCGTGACATTAAATATCCCCACATCGCAAATCCAGTGCTATCACCAAACTACTTATCTGCGCAACTGTGTAAATACTTAATAATGTTATTG
Source organism: Paenarthrobacter nitroguajacolicus (assembly GCF_031455195.1). Classification (GTDB taxonomy): domain Bacteria; phylum Actinomycetota; class Actinomycetes; order Actinomycetales; family Micrococcaceae; genus Arthrobacter; species Arthrobacter nitroguajacolicus_D. Next base: position 309,662 of record NZ_JAVDSH010000002.1, read on the forward strand.
AGTAACGCCTTAATTACGTAATGGCTTAATTGCTGAAATAAGTACAGTGGCGATCATTCAATTGCACTGGACGGCGTATTTGCAAGTCGGTACAGCTAGGGTCCCTCCTCAAGCTTCTTCCTAACAATTGCAAGGTCTGCTCCATGAAGGCCTGGAAGGTAACCTTTCGGGTAGACGGTGACCGTGTCCGGGTCAAACCTCCGTGAGGAGCCCTTCCTGTGAGGGTGCAACGTGACGTCGAAGGATTGTCTAATCATGGTTCGACGCTGATCGATCGTTGAATCGGACCAAAGAGTTGCGGCGTCCGAATCCGCCTGCCTCATCGTGTCAAGGGGAGCAGACGCCGACCGTTTGTCGGCTTGAAGTACTACCATCCGAGATTCAACAGCTCGGAGCTTCAAGTTGATTCGCTCAGTCATGGTGCGCAGCTGAGACATGGTCAGCACTCCGTCGGCGGCCTCTATAGCTACGTCGTCCAAGCGCTTGCGAAGGGCCATCGCCTCGACATCGAGGTTAGCCAGCTCTGGTTCATGGTCATTACCATGCCCGTTCAGCTGCGCCGTCGACAACCACCGCAACATGGAATCAGTTACGGCCGCGTCAACTTGTTCAATGCGCTTACCAACGTGGCCGGTTCCAGCTTCGGGACACCTGTACGTCGGATGCTTTTCGCCGTTTCTTCCGGTGATGGTAGCCGAACGAACCGCGCTGCCGCAGTGGCACCGCGCGATGCCCGATAGCAAGTGCTTGGCCTTGTTTGACTGAGAACGCCTGCGGGCGGGATCCCGCAGGATTGCAGCTGTGGCGCGCCAAATATCCTCTGAGACAATGGCCGGGAACTGGGAACTACCGACAATGTCCCCCTTCCACTCCGCCAGCCCGGCGTTCCGGGCTCGAAGGAGAACTTGGCGAAGCTGCGTAAACCCCCACTGCTTGCCGACGCTCGTTGTAATTGACCGAGCATTCCAGTCGGAAACAACCGAGCCCAAGCTTCCCCCTGTCAGTACATGACGGAACGCAACCCGTAGGAGCTCGGACTCAACTGGGTCCAGCACGGGGACTTGGTTTTCGAACTGCCAACCGAATGGACGCGTGCCGCCGGTCCATCCACCCGCCCGTATCTTTTGCTCCTGTGCGCGTTTGACACGTTGAGCCTTCCGGGCGGATTCGAAGCGCGCCACCTGTCCCATAACTCCCGCACGAAATTGACCCTCCGGCGTCACTAGGTCGTACTCGCCGGCCTGGACCATGTGCGTCTGGATGTTTCTTGGGCCGACGAGCGTGATGTACTCTTCTAGCTCGACGGGTCGCCTGTGAAGCCGGTCCTCCGCCCAGCAGTACACGCGTGAGGCGCGGCCTTCGGCGAGGGCGGTCAGCATCGCCGAATATCTCGGGCGGGACTTGCCGCTGTAGGCGCTGATGTCGTTGTCGACGAAGACCTCGGCTACCTCGAAACCATCTCGTTGCGCCATGGCTCGGCAGTCTTGTTCCTGTCTCTGCACACCTAAAGCTTCACCGGTTTTGTCATCGCTGATGCGGCAATAAACGAAGGCCTTCTGAGGGGTCATGACGAAAGTATAAGTGTGCATTGCGTCTGAATGATACTGGGCCTTCCCGGCATGTAAGCAAGTCACACGCCAATGCCGGTGTCCCCCGCCCGCGCTCGCTTCAAATCCTTCCGCAGCCCCTTGTTGTCCGCCCGCAACTCCCGGTTGTCCTGCGTGAGGCCATGGTTGTCCTCCGTCAAGCCCCGGTTCGCAGCCTCCAGTTCCAGCACGAGCTTCACGCCGGCCAGGTTCAGCCCTTCATCCAGGAGCGCCCCGATCCGACGCAGGGTAGTGAGGTCGTCCTCGCTGTAGCGCCGGGTGCCGCCGTCGGTCCTGCCAGGGGTGAGCAGGCCCTTGCGTTCGTATTGGCGGATGTTTTGTTGGCCTGTGCCAACGAGTTCCGCTGCGACGGAGATCGCGTACACGCCCCGGGCGTCCCCATCATCAGCGCCACCAGAGCTGCCGACGGCCGAAGCAGGGGCGCCCAATCCGCCGTCGTGCCCTCCAGTGGAACTGTCCGAAGCAGCCATCCGAAACCTCTCCAAAATTCTTCCGAAAACCTACTTGCACCACTCTCTCACCAGTGCTATAAAAAATCTATACCAGCCACCACAGATCTGGAAGGCTGGACCAACAGAAAAGTCAGCATCAAGATCTAAGGAGTGAGAACAAAATGCTGATGCGCACTGACCCGTTCCGCGAATTCGACAGGCTCGCCCAACAGGTTTTTGGCACAACAGCACGCCCCGCCGGCATGCCGATGGACGCCTGGCAGGAAGGCGAAGAGTTTGTGGTCGCTTTCGATCTGCCTGGCGTAAACCCTGAATCGGTGGACCTCGACGTCGAGCGCAATGTCCTGACCGTTAAGGCAGAACGGAAGTCGCCAGCGGGCGAGAACACCGAACTGATCGCCGCCGAACGCCCCCAAGGCGTTTTCAGCCGCCAACTGATCCTGGGCGACACCCTGGACACCGACGGCGTCAAGGCCAGCTACGACGCAGGTGTGCTGACACTCCGCATCCCCGTCGCCGAGAAGGCCAAGCCACGGCGCATCGAAATCACGTCCAACGAGCAACGACAGGAAATCAACGCATAATCCGCCCTCTCCGCTAAGGGTTCGCCCGGGGGTGGCCCTCAGCGGAGTGCAGGACGGGAGCTTCGGATCGGCCGCAGTATCGGAAAATGGGCGCAGGCTTCGCGCCACGCCACAGCGCTTGTCGCGCAGAGGAAAACGCGGCCCCTGACGTCGCCTCCCGATCGGATGGCCCTCGGCTTCGGCCGGGGGCCATCTCCCATCCACCGCATCCCACCCGGAACCAGCAGTGAACACCCAGCCAGACCACTACGCCACCCTGCACGTAACACCCGATGCCACCCCGCGCGAGATCGCACGCGCCTACCGCTCGCTGCTGCGCACCCACCACCCGGACACGCGCCAGGCAACCGACGACGGCGGCACCCCCTCAGCGGGCGACGTCCAGGAACTGCACGCCATCATGCAGGCGTACGTCGTTTTGTCGGACCCAGGAAAGCGGGCGGCATACGACCGTGAGCGGCGAACAGGTGCTCCATCCGGGGAACGTGGGACGCCGGTGAAGGTCCGTGTCCATCGATCACCGGAAGCTACTGCGGGTCCCACCTCGGGGCAGGGGCCGCTGTCGTTTGGCCCGGCCCGATGGGAGCCCCTGCCCCGAAGCACCCGACTTCCAAGGAGACATTCATGAGCGCATGGCGTCCCTACGACGGCCACATCATCCCGGCCTTCTACGAACGGTTCGAGAAACGCTGGGGAAGGGGGACCGCGCCGTTCCTCGATCCCGAGGTCCATGAGCAGCCCATGCCCCGTGCCCAGTGGATCAACCCTGATACGGGCGCGGCCGTGGCGGTCGTTCCTATCTGGACCGACGACCCCGAGCACAGATCCTTCGGCGTCTTCTACCTGCCGCCAGCCGGCGATATTTGGATGCTGCGGCCCGGACCCACCACGTTCCTGGAACCCAGCGGGGGAGCGAGTCGAGAGCAGGTGACACTGCGCAACGACGCCTTCAAGAAGGCCGTGAACCACGCCAAGGAGTTCATCTACGGGCCACAGTTGTGAGGGTGCGCCTCGCGAGGCAGCTACCCCTTACCTTGGAGGACGTCTGGCAGCTCGTCGACGTACACCGATTGCGGCGGCTCGAAGTAGATCACCAGTACCTTCTCCCCGACAGGGAAAACGCTCGTCTTATCGAACGGGTAGGCGAAGAACGCACTGGTTCCACCGTGGAAAGGAAGCATGACTTCGCCAATGGTCCCGGGCGCGACGGTGCCCGTGACCCGGCCGATCTTTCCGGTGAGGCTACGATCCACCTCTCTATGCATCTGGCGCCTTGCCGGAAGGGGATTGAGCGGGTGGTGCCTTCACCGGAGCTGGCCGGGGAGAAGCGGCAGGCGATTCCTTGCCCCGCAACGCCGAAGCCAGCGACGGCAGGAAGCTACCCACCTGGGACAGGATTCCGCCCACCATGCTGTTCAGCCCTTCCCCACCATTGAGTACAGTCAGCTGCCCAATGCGTGAGAACGGCTCTGCGGCTGCCGACACAATAGCCGGCATGTTCTCAGCGATCTGCTGCGAAATGACGGCGTCCTGATTGGTCTCCAGCGCTTCACCGCGGGCCTTGATGCCCTCAGCTTCAGCCAACGCCTTGGCTTTCACGGCGGAGGCAGCCGCATTGCCGCGTGCCGTCGTCGCTGCCGCTTCGGCTTCACCCGTGACGCGTGTTGCGCTTGCCATTGCTGCCGCTGCTCCCGCGTTGGCCTGGGCTTCGAGCTCCACTCGGCGGGCATTGGCCTGGGCCTCGAGTTCGGTGCGCTTGGCCAATGCTTCTGCAGCGCTGATGTCAGCTGCCTTCTTCGCCTCGGCGTCGGTGCGTTGGGCGTAGGCCCGGGCGTCGGCGGGCTTACGGATGGTGGTCTGAAGTTTTTGCTCTTCGCGGTCGGCCTCAAGCTTGGCCACTTCGGTCTCCTGAACCACCACCTGCTGCCGGGCGGTGGCGTCGGCCAGCGGGCCCGCTTGCGCTGCCTGGGCGCGAGCTTGCTCCGCGTTCGCCTGCGCTGCGGATTGCTTGATGGCGGAAAGGCTCTGCGCATCAGCGATCAGGGCCGCCGCTTCTGCTTCCTTCTCTGCCGCTTCCCGGTTGCTGGTGGCCTCGGCAATGCGAGCCTCCATCTTGACCTGTGCGATGTGCGGCTTGGCCAGGTTCTGGATGTAGCCGGTGGGATCCTGAAGGTCCTTGATCTGCAGGGAATCAACCACCAGGCCCAGCTTCTCCATCTCCACGCCGCTGGCACTGCGGACCAAAGACGCGAGCTTATCGCGTTCGCGGATGATTTCCTCCACGGTCATGCTGCCGATGATCGAGCGCAGGTGCCCCTCGAACACGTTGTAGACCTGGCTCTCCATCTTGGGCTGCTGACCCAGGAACCGCCGGGCCGCGTTGGCGATAAATGGCGGAGCGTCGCCGATCTTGTAGATCACCACTCCGTCCACGATCACTTGAATCCCCTGCGAGGTAACGCAGGAGACCTTGAGCTCGGTTTCGTTCAGGGTCAAGGCCAGGCTGCGAACCGTCTGCAGTCCCGGGACCACCAATGCGCCTTTGCCGGTGACGATTTTGAAGTCCATGCCGTCCGTATTTTCGAGGGTTCCGCGCGTCAGCCCCGAGATAATGAGGGCTTCATTCGGTTCCGCTACCTTCCACATCGCCTTGGTGGCCAGCCAAATGAAACCGATCACGAGCACCACGCCCAGAATGATGGCGATCAGGGGAAAGAAAGCTGCGAGGTCGTCCATTGACCTTGTCCCTTCAGACGGTGTGAGCGACACACTTTGGTTGACCCCCAATAGGCCAAATGGTTGCTCGTGTACACAGTCTCGTTGCGCTGGAGCAGGGAAGTCCAGCACATTTGTGCGTCATTTGTGCGGCACCCCTGCAGCTCCCGAGGGCGGGACGTCACCCCCGGATGGGGAGAACGTGATAGGGCGAGGGCCACGGAAAAAGAAGGCTGGTGCAGCCTGGGAAAAGAATCCAAAGGTGGCTGCACCAGCTGCTAGTACGACTTTCCGTTTAGAAGTTGTGACACCTATCCATTGGCCGCTCCTAGTTCCCGGCTTCGATTGTTTCCGGGTCTTTCAACATCAGTTGGGGGCGCTCATCTGCCCCGGGAGAACACCTCCCATCTTACGGCGGCCCACGGGAAAAAGCGCAGGAATTCGCGGTATTTCGGGGGAGTCTGACGGGGGAGTGCTGCCCACCATGGCACGATAGATCACGATGAAACTGCGCGCTGATCAGACCGGAAACCGTGGCCTCCCGATGCCCCTTTGGCTGCAGGGCGGTTTGGAAGCGGCTCAGTCGGCGTTCATTTCGGCCATTGTTGTGGTGTTGCCGCTGGTGGGGGTGTGGGCGACCGACGGTTTTCAAAACCGGAACGTCGATTCCCTGGCCCGTCTGGCCGGCCAGGCTTGGCTGCTGATCCACGGTGTGCCCCTGGAGCTCGCGCATGTCGATATGGGAACGGCCGCTCAACCGGGATCGGGCTTGTTGTCCCTGCACCCGCTGGGCTTGACGCTCATCCCGTTCCTCCTAGCTTGGCGCGCAGGCCGTCGACTTGCCCGTGCCTCGTACACGGACCAGCTGTGGCAGGCGTTCATGGGCGCGTTCGTGGTGTACGCCGCGTTCGGGACGGCCACCGGGTTCGTGTGCCGCACACCGGAGGTGGTTATCAACCTCTGGTACGCCATGATGATCCCGCTGATCTCCTTCGCATTGGGCATGATCGTCGGTGCTCGCCGCGAGGCCGGTTCCTGGAGCCGGCTCATCGGCGTCGACGCCGTGGCGTGGCTTTCTAAGACAAGCCAGCATTCACGGTGGGCAGGTTCCTATGTGGGCTCCGCGTTGAAGGCCGGTTTCGTAGCGATCATGGCTGCTGTGTGTTTGTCGGCGGTGCTGCTCGCCGTTACCATCGTGTGGCATTGGACGGACATTATTGCCGTTTATGAGGGCATCCAGGCCGGCGCATTGGGCGGTGCCGTACTCACGATCGCGCAACTGGGCTTCCTGCCAAACCTTGTCATCTTTGCGCTTTCCTGGTCCTCGGGCGCGGGCTTCTCCCTGGGGGTCGGCTCCACGGCAGGTCCACTGGGCACCGTGGTAGGACCGCTCCCTGCCGTCCCCATTTTGGGTGGGCTCCCGGCCGGACAGCTCGACTTCGGTTCGGCCGCCCTGGTGCTGCCGGTGGTCGCCGGAATACTGGCAGGCTGGTGGTTCCTGCGCGAAGGCGAAAACCATTTCGACGAATGGCTCTCCATCAAGATCAAAGCCCGTTGGTTCACCGCGGCGGCATCAACGCTGTTCCTCGGCGCGTTCATCGGCGCTGTCGCAGGGCTGCTGGGCGGGGCCATGGCCTGGATCGCCCGCGGTTCAGCAGGCATCGGCAGGCTCACGGAAATCGGACCCCACCCGCTGTGGACGGCAGTCTGGCTGGCCGCCGAAGTGGGGATCGGCGTCGTGATTGGTTATGCAGTGGGGCCCTGGCTGGAACGCCGCCAGAAGCTGCGCGAGGCGAACCTCGACGAAGCAGCGTACGACGACGAACACGCCTAAGCGGGTCAGCGGCCGCTTAGGCGGATGCCGGTCAGCGCATCGGTCCCGGCATGGAGTTTTCCAGCTGGGTCAGGCACTGTGTCTTCGCGGATTCCGTGAGGGCACTACGAGAACAATCCTGATACGTGCTGACCTGCTTGAAGAAAAGCACGGACGTCAGGATGAGCAGGCACATCACGGCGGTGACGATCAGGCCGGAGATGGTCCCGAACAGGATCAGGCGGGGCTGCTTGAACTTCACTGTCCGCACCAGCACCACCACGCCCAACACCCCGGCGGCGAGGGTGAGGATGGCGCTCAGCCAGACGTAATCCACGTTGAGGGAGAACACGAAGAACGCGCCCAGAGCTGTCAAAAGGAATGCGCGGAACAGGATCTGGGTCACGCCGAGCGCGGACTTTTCGGCCTCGGAGCGGGATTGCTGGCTCGGCTTGGGACCGACGTCGGGATTCATGTTTTCCAGCCTACGCGAGCCGCCCATAAGCTAGTGCAATGCGCATTGTTGTCCTCGTCTCCGGTACCGGTTCCAATCTTCAGGCTGTCATCGACGCCGTGAAGTCGGGTGAACTGGATGTCGAGATCGCCGCTGTGGGTGCGGACCGCCCAGACACGTACGGCGTGGAGCGTTCCGACGAAGCAGGCATCGAGACGTTCGTGGTGAACTTCAACTCCTTCGAAACCCGCGCGGAGTGGGACGCTGCCCTGCGCGACAAGGTGCTTTCCTACAGCCCGGACGTCGTGGTTTCCTCCGGGTTCATGAGGATCGTCAGCGAAGACTTCATCAACGCTTTCGACGGCAAGTACGTCAACACCCACCCGGCCTTGCTCCCGTCATTCCCAGGCGCCCACGGTGTCCGCGACGCGATCGCTTACGGTGTGAAGGTCACAGGCTGCACCGTCCACTGGGCCGACGCCGGCGTGGACACAGGCCCCATCATCGCCCAGGAAGCCGTCTCTGTGCTTCCTGACGATACCGAGGAAACCCTGCACGAGCGCATCAAGATCGTGGAGCGCCGCCTGCTGGTCCAAACCCTCGCAGACCTCGCCGCCGCAGCCGCCCCCGCGCCCAACTAGGGGACAGATAACGCCGCTCTGAGCCCTCAGAAGAGCCGGAGCTGTCCCCCAGTTTCCCGTTGTGGCCCTGGGCCTGTGGATAACGCCCCACGCACTCGGCACTTTTGCCAGCATGGGCTCATGAAGATCCCCAAGCCGCTGCCGCTGAACTTGGCTTCCGCGCCGTTCACCAGTCAGGAAGCGCTCGACGCCGGTGTATCAGTTGGGCGCCTGAAGTACAGAGACTTGGAAATACCGAGCCGGCAGATCCGCGTTCCCCAGACAGGCGGAGAAACGTCGCTCGCTGATCGTGTTCGGCCCCTGACTTTGGTGACCCGGTTCTCCGCGGCTTCGCATGCCACGGCCTTCCTGCTCTGGAAATTCCCCGGGTTCCTTCCCAAGAGCCATGAACCAGGCATTCACATTTCAAGGCCCGACACACTGGGGCGGGTACGCCGCAGGGGTGTCATTGCGCACAAGGGACAATTCTTCGAGGACGAAATCACCACGCTCAACGGACTTTTCGTTACCAGTCGAGCCCGGACATGGCTGGACTGCTCCCGGAAGATGGACATCGACGAAATCACTGTAGTGGCCGTTCATTTGCTGCGTATTCCGAGGCCGGAATTCGAAGACCGATCGGAGCCGTACTGCACCACGGATGGCCTTGAAGAGATGCTGGACCGACACTGGGGGACACCGGGAATCCGCAAGGCCCGCCTCGCTTTGGAGCAGGCGGTCGTGGGTGCCGATTCCGCTCCTGAGACGCGACTGAGGCTGGCACTGGAGCGGGCTGGGCTGCCCACGGCGCAAGTCAACGTTCGGACGGAACTGGGTCCCGGCGTCGTACGTCAACCTGATCTGGGCTATCGCGAGTGGCGGGTCGGCGTCGAATACGAGGGGGAGGGGCATTCGGACGCGGAGCAAATCGTCAGGGACATTGCCCGCGAAGAGGATTACAGCCGCGCGGGGTGGATCCTGGTTCGGATCTCGAAGCGGCATATGTCCACGGGCGCAGTCACCGCGGTGCGCAAGGTGCGGCGGGCGCTGGAACAACAAGGGTGGCCATCCAACTAGGGGACAGCAAACGTCCTTCTGGGCACTCAGTAGAGCAATAGCTGTCCCCTAGTTGGGTGAGCAGGCTAGTCCAGGACGCGCTGCTTCGTCTCCGGGGCGAAGAACGCCATCCACAGCACGGACAGGAGCACCAGGCCGCCGGCAAGGGCAAAGGAAGTCGCCAACCCGAACTCCGGCCAGAAGAACGACGCAAACACCAGGGGTCCAAAGCCCGCGCCGATGCGGGAGAACGTCGAAGCCCAACCGAAACCGGAGCCGCGAAGCTCGGTGGGATACAGTTCGGACACGTAGGCGTACAGCACCGGTATGGCCACCTGGACCACGAACCCGAACACCAGCAGCCAGAACACCGCAGCCGAGGGAACGTCCACCACAAGCGCTACGATCACCAGCGTCACCGCGGACAGGGGACCGGTGACGGCCAGGATCCACTTGCGGCCCACCCGCTCCACCAGCAGCGCAGCAACCACCACGCCCAAAAGCCCGACGGCGGCCATACCCGCCGTCGTGACGAACGCCTTGTATTCCTCGAACCCGGCGCCGATGAGAATGCGCGGCATCCAGGTCAGCGACAAGTAGTAGACCAGCAGAATGCTGAAGAACAAGGCCCAGGCCGTGGTGGTGATCTTCCAGTTGAACTGCCAGATCTTTTGAAGTTGCGCCCACGCGCTGCCGGCCGAGAGCCGTGGTGCGGCCTGCGGCTCGGGCAGGCTGTAGGCGCGGGGCTCAGCCCCGGTCGCGTCCACCAACCCGTCAATGACAGCCGCCGCTTCAGCACGCCTGCCCTTGCGGATCAGGAACAGAGGAGACTCCGGAACACTGCGCCGGATCCAGAAAACCAGCAGTGCGGGCAGCACCATGATCAGCATGGTGAGCCGCCAGTCGCCGTAAGCCGCAACCAGCCAGGCCGATATGAACCCGCACAGGGCAGCGCCCACCGGCCACCAACCGTCCATGGCTGTCAGTACTCGGCCGCGTTGCTTGCGCGGCGTGAACTCACCCACCAATGCGTAGTCCACCGGGATGCAGCCGCCGAGGCCGAAGCCGGCCATGAAGCGGAAGATGCAGAACCACACGATGTCCGGCGAGAACGCGCCCAGAACGGTGAAGATGCTGAAGATCAGGAGGGTGGCGGTGAAGGCCTTTTTCCGCCCAATGGTGTCGGCAATAGTGCCCCAAGCGAACGCACCCACGGCCATGCCAATCAGGTTGGCGGTACCGATCCACGCAGCGTCGGCCGGCTGCAGCGACCAGTGCTTGGACAGCAGGGGGATCAGGATGCCGTTCAGCGTGACGTCCCAGGCATCGAACATGAACCCGAGGCCACCGATCAGGAAAATCCTGCCTTGAACCTTCCACCGCCACGGCAGTTCCTGCACTACTTGTTCGCCGCTGGGCACGGCTGTGTATGTATTCATTGGGCCTCCTGCAAGCAACTTTATGCGCTGCCGGGCAACGTTACTTCTGGTTCTCGATGGCCCGGCGCAGGAAACCGCCGGCTTCCTCCAACGCACCCTTGGCCTGACCAGCCTCGATACCCGTCAGGAGCACCAAAATCGCGGCTTTCACCGAGCCGCCCACGGAGTCCAAGGCAGCGGCGGCTTCCTGGGCAGAAACACCTGTGGCGTGCTGGACGGTCCGCTGCGAACGGGCCTGCAGCTTCTCGTTCGTGGCACGCAGATCAACCATGAGGTTTCCGTAGGTCTTCCCTAGCTTCACCATCACCAACGTGCTGATCATGTTGAGGACAAGTTTCTGGGCCGTGCCGGAGTTCAATCGGGTGGAGCCGGCGATGAACTCCGGACCCACCACAACCTCGATCGCGGCATCCGCCACATGGCTCACGGCCGAGCCCTTGTTGCACGCCAGCGACGCCGTGAACGCACCACGCTTCCGTGCTTCCTCCAGCGCGCCGATCACGTACGGCGTCCTCCCGGAGGCAGTGATACCGACGACGGCGTCCGCTTCGGTTACGTTGATGTCGTGCAGGTCGCGTGCTCCGGCCGTTGCGTTGTCTTCGGCGTACTCCACAGGGTGCTGGATCGCTTTGGGGCCGCCAGCGATCAGCCCGACGACGAGTCCCGGCGGGGTGCCGAACGTCGGCGGGCACTCGCTGGCGTCGAGCACGCCCAATCGGCCGGCCGTTCCCGCTCCCACGTACAAAAGGCGCCCGCCGCCCTGGAGTCGCTCCGCAACGGCGTCGACCGTTTGGACAATCGCGGGACTGGCCGCTTCAACGGCGGCGTGTACTCCTGCACTGTGGGCAAGCATCGCGGCAACGAGTTCCTCGGTGCCAAGGATGTCCAGGTTGTCCAGGCCCTCCGCGGCGGCTTCGGTCTGCAATCCGGCGAGTTCCGTGCGCAGGCCCGCAAGTTTGTCGGCGTTAGTCGGGCCAGTTTGTTCCGTCACGGTGGATGTACCTTTCCTGGATGAGCCCGCGGCGCGTCGCAGCGAGGGCAGCACCGTCCAAGCCATCGCCCAGCGGGACCACCACCTCAATCCCAGCCGAAGCGAGGGACTTCCGCAAGAGCGCCGCGAAGAAGTCCGATCCCACCACTCCGCCCAGCAGCGCCACACGCTGTTTGTTGCCCGCACCGTCTCCGGAGGCCCGTTGCACCGTCGCCGTCAGGATGCGGCACGCCTCACCAACGATGTTAAGTGCGACGGCGTCACCCGCCTCCGCTGCCTGCAGAACCAGCGGCGCGAAACGGGCCATCGCCCTGTAGGGGTTTTCTTGTTCGGCAAGCCAGCCCGGGAGCATCTCCGGCGACTCAACCAGGGCCCCGGCCGAAGCTGAGAGCGATGTGGCCGGGCCGCCGTCGTGCGCTTCAAGAACTGCCTGAAGACCCTGCTGGCCTATCCAACGGCCGCTGCCGCGATCGCCCAGGTAGGGACCCCAGCCGTCGGCCCGGTGGAGAACCCCCAACTCGTCGAAGCGGAAAGCGACGGCACCGGTGCCCACGATCAACGCGGTGCCAGGGGCGCCCTGGAGTGCGCCGAGTTGGGCGGCGGTGGCATCGGAAAGGACCGCTGCCGGGACGCCGAAACGCTGGGCCAACATGGTGGCGAGCTCCTGCGATTTCTGTGCAGAGGCCTCGACGCCGGCCACGGCAGCTCCGATGCCCGTGACTGTGGTGATGGGCAGGCCCGGCGGCAGGAGGGCAACAGTCTCGAGCAGGAGATCGAACGCGAGGGTAGGGCCGTTGTCCACATGCACTCCCGGGAATCCATGCTGGTCCGCCGCGCCCAGCAACTCCGAACCGCGGCGCAACTCCACGCGGCAACGGCTCTTCCCTACATCGGCAACAAGAACCACATCCTGGGGGTCTTCCATGGCACAACCCTATGTTGCGGGGCCCGCTTTGCGTGTTTGGTCGTGGGTTTGCCGCGCAGAGCGGGCCTCACAAGACGTGGCCCCCGGGTTGCGGGGCCCGCTTTGCGTGTTTGGTCGTGGGTTTGCCGCGCAGAGCGGGCCTCACAAGACATGTGGAGGAGTAGTCGAAGGTGCCATCCAGGGCGCTTTCTGTGGATAACCGAATGTGAGCCATCGTTTCCCGCAACCATGGACCCATGCGGAATCTCACGCCTTTGCCGCCGGAGGTCGATCCTCAGGGTTTTCTCGTCGCCGATGCCTACGCTGCCGGCGTGCCTCGGTGGCGACTCCAGACGAAAGAACTTGTGACGCCAAGCCGTGGCATCCGTATCTCCAGGGCATGGGAACACGACCTCGAACTGCTCGGGCGGCTGCATACCGCGGTCACTCCACGAAGTGCCGTCAGCCATGTCACGGCAGCGTTGTTGTGGTCCATGCCGCTGCCCATCTACCTCGAGGAAGAAGGCAAGGGCGGGCTGATCCACGTGACCCGTCGGCAAGAGATCGGGAGGGTCAAGCGTCGCGGAGTGATAGGACATCGGGCTCCTCTGCTTGCTCGGGACGTACGTGTGTTGAACGGAGTTCAGCTGACGTCGCCGGAATGGACGTGGGTGGATCTGGCCAGGCACATGGGGAGGTCGTCGCTTGTGGCAGCCGGCGACTCATTGCTCGCCCGGAACAATCCGCTGTCCTCGATTGAAGCCATCCAGGAAGTGATTGACCGGCGTCCGAAAGTCAAAGGAATCCGCATGGCCCGTGAGATTTTGCCATTGCTTCGTGAGGGCGTGGATTCGCCGCAGGAGTCAAGGTTACGACTAAAAATCGTCGACGCCGGGCTGCCGGAGCCAGCTGTCACCCAGCCTATTTTTGACGATCAAGGCCGGTACATCTCAACGCCCGACCTCCAATACAAGGGATACAAAATTGCACTGGACTACGAAGGCGATCACCACCGCTCCGATCCCGTGCAGTGGGGCAAAGACATCGAACGTGACGACCGGCTTCGAGCCCTGGGCTGGATCGTGCTCAGGTTCTCCGATGTCCAGATGAAAGGCGGATGGGCCAACGCCGAACGTAAGGTGCGCGATGCGTTGGTGTCGCGCGGGTGGCGAGGCCCGGCGTCGTAATTCGTAGACACGGGGGCGTGATTTGTGGGGCCTGGTGTGCGCGCTCAGGGGCGCGAGTGACACGCAGAGTGGGCCTCGCAAGGAGGGGGGATTTTGTGGGGCCTGGTGTGCGTGGCTCGCCCCGCGAGTGGGGCGCAGAGCGGGCCTCGCAACGAGGGGGCGTGATTTGTGGGGCCTGGTGTGCGCGCTCAGGGGCGCGAGTGACACGCAGAGTGGGCCTCGCAACGAGGGGGCGTGATTTGTGGGGCCTGGTGTACGCGCTTAGGGGCGCGAGTGGCACGCAGAGCGGGCCTCGCAAGGAAGGGGCGTGATTTGTGGGGCCTGGTGTGCGTGGCTCGCCCCTCTAATGAGGCGCAGAGTGGGCCTCGCAAGGAAGGGGGCACACTTGTGGGGCCTGGTGTGCGCGACTCGCCCCTCGAGTGGGGCGCAGAGTGGGCCTCGCAACGCAAGAGCCCCCAAAGACGCAAAACGAGCCAACCAACGAAACGCGATAAACTCTCCGTATCCCACCCCGCGACACCACCCGCGACTTCTACGCGAACTAAGACGGAGACTTTTGTGAGCTTGACGCAGCTTGACCGTGTTCCCATCCGCCGTGCACTGATCTCGGTTTACGACAAGACGGGACTGGAGGAGCTCGCGAAGGGCCTGCATGCAGCCGGCGTCGCCATTGTTTCCACCGGCTCCACCGCCAAGAAGATCGCCGCCGCAGGCATCCCGGTCAAGGAAGTCGAAGAAGTCACCGGCTCCCCGGAAATGCTGGACGGCCGTGTCAAGACCCTGCACCCGCGCGTACACGGCGGCATCCTGGCCGACCGTCGCGTCCCGGCGCACATGGACACCCTCGCCGGCATGGAGATCGAAACCTTCGACCTCGTGGTGGTGAACCTGTACCCGTTCGTCGAGACCGTGAAGTCCGGCGCAGCGCAGGACGACGTTGTTGAGCAGATCGACATCGGAGGCCCCGCCATGGTTCGCTCCGCTGCGAAGAACCACGCAGCCGTCGCCATTGTCACGGACCCCAACTTCTACGGCGCAGTTGTCGACGCCGCAGCTCACGGTGGCTTCGACCTGAATACCCGTCGCCGCCTGGCTGCCAAGGCCTTCGCGCACACGGCCAGCTACGACAACGCCGTGGCCACCTGGACCGCCAGCCAGTTCCTGGACGAAGACGGCGACGGCATCATCGACTGGCCCGCCTACGCCGGGCTCGCGCTGGAGCGCTCCGAGGTCCTCCGCTACGGCGAAAACCCGCACCAGCAGGCCGCACTGTATGTGGACAAGGCTGCCCCCGCCGGTATCGCCCAGGCCGACCAGCTGCACGGCAAGGCCATGAGCTACAACAACTTCGTCGACGCCGATGCCGCCCTCCGCGCTGCCTTCGACTTCGCCGAGCCTGCCGTTGCGATCATCAAGCACGCCAACCCGTGTGGCGTAGCTGTTGGTTCCGCCGACGCGCCAGACCCCATCGCCGACGCCCACGCCAAGGCCCACGCCTGCGACCCCGTGTCCGCTTTCGGCGGTGTGATCGCAGCGAACCGTACGGTTACTGCTGGCATGGCCCGCACGGTCGCGGACATCTTCACTGAGGTTGTCATCGCCCCGGACTTCGAGCCCGAAGCCGTGGAGATCCTCTCCAAGAAGAAGAACATCCGCCTGCTCGCCCTGCCCGAGGGTTACGGCCGCTACCCGTCCGAGATGCGCCAGGTTTCCGGTGGCGTCCTGGTCCAGATGTCCGACAAGGTGGACGCCGACGGCGACAACCCCGCCAACTGGACCCTCGCCGCTGGCGAAGCTGCTGACGAGGCAACCCTCGCGGACCTCGCCTTCGCATGGACCGCCTGCCGCGCGGCAAAGTCCAACGCCATCCTGCTGGCCAACCACGGCGCAGCAGTGGGCATCGGCATGGGCCAGGTCAACCGCCTGGATTCCTGCCGCCTCGCAGTGGAGCGCGCCAACACCCTTGGTGTCCAGGTGGAGTCCGACGTCGAAGGTGCCGGCGGCGCGTCGAACGCCAGCGGTGCCGACGCACCTGAGCGCGCACGCGGTGCCGTTGCGGCATCCGACGCGTTCTTCCCGTTTGCCGATGGCTTGGAGATCCTGATCAACGCCGGTGTCCGCGCAGTGGTCCAGCCGGGCGGTTCCGTCCGTGACGAGGAAGTCATCGCCGCAGCCAACGCTGCCGGCATCACGATGTACTTCACCGGCGCACGCCACTTCTTCCACTGACGGACGGGCAGCAGCCCGAAAGCCAGTAGAAACGCAACGGCGGCCGCCCCCGGGAAGGGGACGGCCGCCGTCGTATTTAACAGGGACTTGCTAATTAGGCTACGAAGCCGCCGCGGTGTTGTAGGTGGACTGGATCACGGTGCCCCAGTACGGGCCGTACATGGTGGTGGAGTTGCTGCCGTAGCCGTAGCTGTTCACGGAGTTCTGGTAGCCGGAGGAGCTGTTGCCGATGAACCAAGGACCGCCCGAGGAGCCGCCGGTCATGTTGCAGGGAATTCCCTGGCTGTTGAACTGCGGGTTGTAGGGGTCGTTGGTTGCGGTGCCGGAGCAGCTCTTGAGCGATTCGCCGTTGAACGGGGAGGCGGCCGGGTAGCCGAAGGACTTGTAGCTCAGGCCGCGTGCGGCATTGAACTGGACGCCGGAGGAGCCCACAACGTCGGCGAGCTTCTGGCCGTTGAGGGTGTTCATGACGGCGAACGCGGTGTCGTACTGCATGTTGCCGTTGGAGGCCCACTGGGTGGGGGAGTACAGCGCCTTTGCCGTCCACTTCCCGTATGGTGCTGCACCGTTGAGGTATGCCGGTACGAAGACAAAGTTGGTGGCATAAGCGCCGGGCCCTTCGTTGACGCAGTGGCCGGCGGTAGAGACGGTGCTCTTGTTGGCTGCGGTGACGGAGTTGCCGGAACAGACGTAGTTGGAGCCGCCCAGTGTAAAGAAGATCTTGCCGATGTGCTTGACCGGCGTTTCGCTCTGGTTGACCTTCAGGTTGATGGCCTTGGAGTCGGTGGCCGCTGCCTGCCCGGGAATGCTGCTCACTGCGCCCGGGGCTTCGGTGACCGGGGCTTTGCCAAGGTTCAGGAGCTTGCCGCGTTCGAGTGCTTTTGCGCCAAGGATGTCGCCGGACTTGGCGTTCTTCATGCGTTCCGGCGTCCAGTAGTCTGCAGCACCCGCGTCGGACGCTGCATGGCTGCTGACCGCAGCGCCGCTGGAGTCTGTGGTGTTGACCGGTGCCGCGTTTGCACTGGTGGTTCCAACCAGCGCCAGGATCGCGGCAGCAGACAGACTCAGCAGGCTTGTGGCCAGGGTCTTGGTTTTCGTCACGTTGTTCCTACCTATCGAGGGAGTGAGGCGGCCAGTGATGGCGACCGCCGACTGACGGAATCGAAGGTATCGCGCGTATGACAATTTTGTAAAGAGATGTTTCAGAGTTTGTGATAATTTGCTGTCACTTCTGGGTCAAGTGGCGACGTCCTTGTGGCGTGCGCCGCGCAGCCGGGCGTGAGAAGGTGCAGCCCGTGGTGGCCGCCGCGCACCCTGGCGCGAAAGAGGTGCCGACGGTCAGCGGCAGCCGGTGGCAGCGGTCAGGGTGAAGGTAGCCGCACCATCTGTCATCCGAAGGTCGGTTTCGACGCGGATGCCGCCGGACTCAAAGGTCCTGGATGACGCCCAATCTGCATCACCGGCTTCAGAGGACTCGCGCGTTACCGGGAATCCGTGGGCTGTGATGGTGTCTGCGAGCCCTTTGCTGACCTCGGACGCAAAGCCGTCAGCGATGTGGCCCGACCATTCAGTGGCCTGGCGGCTTCCGCCGTTCGGTCCATCGCACTCTTCTGCGGCGAGGGCGGGCATTTTCGGAGAAGGAGCGCCAGCCAAGGAAGCTCCTTCGAGCAGGGTCCGGCTGTCCGCGAGGGCGGATTGGAGATCATCTTGGTTGGCCCCAGCGGCGCAGGATGCGAGGCCGAGAGTGAGTGTCGCGGCAACTGCGAAGAAGCCAAGGGTGGAACGATCTGCACGCATGGTTTTCCTGTTGTTGAGGGTTATCCGGGGGTCACTATCAGTGGTCTTTGACCGTGACTCTGTCAGGGAGGGGCTTGGGTGTGACGCCAGGCCATGAACCGTCCCGTGAGAGCAGGGAGAGATTGCGCGTGCCCTCGGGATCGTCGGTGCTGAGCGGGATGATGATGGTGTTGTGCTGCGAAGGAGCCGAGGGCTGCCCGCCCATCCAGGCTGATCCCACGCCTGCAGTAGAGAGGTCGAAGAACGGCTCCCCGTCGGCGGTTCGGGCACTGATCTGAATCTGGGTGTTGGGCATGTAACCCTCGCCTACAGACCAAACGTTCCGGACGACGTAATCGACCAGCAAATCGCCGTAAAGAACGGTGTAACCGGGGTCGATGTCTAACTGGACGGAGTATCCGGTGTTGCCCTTCACGTTTGGCGGACCTCCTCCGGCGAAGCCGGTCACCGAGATCCCCGGAACAGCCTCGATGGCCTCTCGGGCTTCGGCCAACGTCTGGCCGGTATCGGCGTCATGCGGGATGGTCTCCTTGGGTGGCGGGGACGGTGCCGGGACGGAGCAGGCGGTCAGGAAAAGAAAGATTCCGGCCATGAGGGCAGTCGGAACCGGACGTCGGAAACGGCGGGACATGGTTCCACTATGTGCGGTTTGGCGGTGAAAACGGATGCCGACGCGCCTCGAATCGGACATTTGTTCACAGTAACCAACCGGCCGCAACCAGGACCCGACGGCGGTGCGCAGCGGCGGCGGGCAGGTCACCGCCCGGCGTAAATCGTTTTCCCGGCCGGTAACCAAGGGAGTGATCCCGGACACGAAGAGCCGCCAAAACGGCCCACTCGGGTAAGTTAGGAGATGTTGAAATCTGCAGACTTTCAGGGAGAACCCCGCCAATGGCCAAGATTATCTATACCCACACAGACGAAGCGCCGATGCTGGCAACCTACTCATTCCTGCCGATTGTGGAAGCGTATGCCTCAACCGCAGGTGTAGAGGTGGAGACCCGCGACATTTCGCTGGCCGGCCGCATCATTGCCGTCTTCGGTGATTTCCTGACCGAGGAGCAGCGAACGGGCAACGCCCTGGCTGAACTTGGCGAACTGGCAAAGCAGCCGGAAGCCAACATCATCAAGCTGCCCAACATCAGCGCCTCCGTGCCGCAGCTCAAGGCTGCCATCGCCGAGCTCCAGGCCCAGGGCTACGCCCTCCCGGACTACCCGGACAACCCCTCATCGGACACCGAGACGGACATCCGCTCGCGCTACGACAAGATCAAGGGCTCCGCCGTCAACCCGGTGCTGCGTGAAGGCAACTCTGACCGCCGCGCACCTCTGTCGGTCAAGAACTACGCCCGCCAGAACCCGCACTCCATGGGTGCCTGGTCCCCCGATTCCAAGACCAACGTTGCCACCATGGGCGAGAACGACTTCCGCTCCAACGAGAAGTCCGTTGTCCTCAAGAACGACGACTCCCTGAGCATCCAGCTGGTCCGCGAAGACGGCACCACCAAGGTCCTCAAGAAGGACTTCCCCGTCCTGGCCGGCGAAGTTGTGGACGCAACCGTCCTGCGCGCCGACGCCCTGGATGAGTTCCTGAAGGCACAGGTTGCCCGCGCCAAGGAAGAGGGCGTCCTCTTCTCCGCACACCTGAAGGCCACCATGATGAAGGTCTCGGACCCCATCATCTTCGGCCACGTGGTCAAGGCCTACTTCTCTGAGCTGTTCGACACTTACGGCAAGCAGCTCGCAGCCGCAGGCATCAGCCCGAACAATGGACTCGCTGCCATCCTTAGCGGCTTGGATGACCTGCCGGAGGACGTCCGTGAAGGCGTCAAGGCAGCCATTACCAAGGGCCTCGAAGACGGTCCCGCACTGGCCATGGTCGATTCCGACAAGGGCATCACCAGCCTGCACGTCCCGTCGGACATCATCGTTGACGCCTCTATGCCGGCCATGATCCGTTCCTCGGGCCACATGTGGGGCCCGGACGGCAAGGAAGCTGACACCTTGGCGGTTATCCCGGACAGCTCCTACGCCGGCATCTACCAGGTTGTCCTGGACGACTGCCGCGCCAACGGTGCGTTCGATCCCACCACCATGGGCACCGTTCCCAACGTGGGCCTCATGGCGCAGGCAGCCGAAGAATACGGCAGCCACGACAAGACCTTCGAGATCCAGGCGGCCGGCACCGTCCAGCTCGTCGACAGCAAGGGCACGGTCCTCACCGAGCACCAGGTCTTCCCGGGCGACATCTGGCGTGCATGCCAGACCAAGGACATCCCGGTCCGCGACTGGGTCAAGCTGGCCGTCACCCGTGCCCGCGCCTCCCAGACCCCGGCCGTGTTCTGGCTGGATGAGACCCGCGCGCACGACGCCAACCTGATCGCCAAGGTCAACGAGTACCTCAAGGACCACGACACCGAGGGCCTGGAAATCAAGATCCTCTCCCCGGTTGAGGCCACGGCCTTCACCCTGGAGCGCATCCGCAAGGGTGAGGACACCATCTCCGTCACCGGTAACGTCCTCCGCGACTACCTCACGGACCTGTTCCCGATCCTTGAGCTCGGCACCAGCGCCAAGATGCTCTCCATCGTTCCGCTGATCAACGGTGGCGGCCTGTTCGAGACCGGCGCCGGTGGCTCCGCTCCCAAGCACGTCCAGCAGCTGATCAAGGAAAACCACCTCCGCTGGGACAGCCTGGGCGAGTTCCTTGCCTTGGCCGTCAGCTTCGAGCACCTTGCCACCACCACCGGCAACGCCCGTGCACAGGTCCTTGCCGACACGCTGGACCGGGCCACGGGCACGTTCCTGCTGGAGAACAAGTCCCCGCGCCGCAGCGTCGGCGAGCTGGACAACCGTGGAAGCCACTTCTACCTGGCCACGTACTGGGCCCAGGAACTGGCCAAGCAGACCGAAGATGCCGAGTTGGCCAAGGACTTCGCAGCAATCGCTGAAGCCCTGACCTCCAACGAAGAGGCAATCGTCGGCGAGCTCGCTGCAGTCCAGGGTCCCGCCGTCGACCTGGGTGGCTACTACCGTCCGGACGCCGCCAAGGCGGCTGAGATCATGCGCCCGTCGGCTACGTTCAACAAGGTCCTTGCTGACCTGAAGAAGTAGTCTCCGCAAAGCGAAACTGGCCCGCAGGCATTGCCTGCGGGCCAGTTGCTCTTAAGCGGTGATTCAGCGGTCCGCGCGGAACCGCTCCGGTGCCGTGCCGCCGTCGACGATGTCCTTCAACACCCGGCCAATAGCCGGCGTGAACTTGAAGCCGTGACCCGAGAAGCCGGCGCCCACCACCAGCGGACCGAAGCGGTCCAGCACGAAGTCTTCGGTGGGGGTGGTGGTGTACGTGCAGCTGATGGGAACCGCGGTGGAAGGGTCGACGCCGGGAAGCCACTCTTCTGCGTAGCGCACCAAGGCTTCGAGCTGCTGGGGGATGGGCTCGAACGTGCGCTCATCGGGGTCCATGACAGGCCCGACACCATGCCAGCCGGCCTTAACGCCCTCGCCTGGGGTGAGCATGCCGTACACGGGGCTGAACCAGTATTCGTAGAGCTCGTTGTTGGGATCCGGGTCCGGGTTGTGGTTGAAGCTGGGCCAGACCAGGGTGTTGTCCGTCGGGGTGAAGTGGGCGGGTTGCTCCTGCGTGACCACCAGGGCAGGGAGTTTGGCGTGGTCCTTAAGGACCTTGGGGGTCCATGCCCCGGCTGTGACCACCACGCGGTTGGCCCTGTATTCGGTGTCCTCTGTCACCACAACCACCGATTCGGCGCCGTCCACGCGGATGTCCCGGACCGGCGTCGAGTATTTGAAGACGGCGCCGTGCGCCTCGGCGGATTGCCGCAGCGCCACCAAAGCATCGGCGGAGCGTATCCGCCCCGACCCGGGTACGAAAAGGACGTCGGTGGCGAAGTTCATGCCTTGCCAGCGGTTGGCGGCGTCGTCCGCGGAAATGAAATAGCTCTCGATGCCGCGTTCCTGGTGGGCTTCGCGGACTTGTTTCAAACGGGGGATGTTGCCGTGGTTCGCAAGCCCCACCATGTCCAGGAGCGGCGCTCCGTGCTCAGCGGCGAGCTCGTCCCAGAGGGTTTTGGACTCTGCCAGGAGGTCGAGGTAGTCGGCTTCGGAGTAGGCGGTGTTGAAGTTGCGGGTTGCGCCGTGTGACGCGCCGATGTGGTGGCCGGCCTCGAACTGCTCCAGCAGGACCACCGAGCGACCCGACCGGGCGAGTTGCCACGCGGCAGCCGATCCCATGGCTCCTCCGCCAACAACTACAACATCAACTTCCATGCCTGCTCCATCCACAATGTCCGCGCCGTAAACAACCCCGAACAGGGCCACCTCCCATTCTGCCCCCACTCACCCAACTGAGTAGCAGCAAACGTCGCAATGAGGGCTCATTGGAGCGTTTGCTGATACTCAGTTGGGTCGAGGACCGCGGGATGTCAGGGGAGGGGAGCAGCGCGCGACTGTCCTGGTTGGCGCCCGGGCCGAGGACATGGAAGATTGGGACCGTGAAATTCCTTCACCCCTCTCCCCAGTCATCCTCCCGCGGCGTCACCATCCTGCGCGTGGTGTTTGGTGCGCTCATGGTGGTCCACGGCCTCCAGAAGCTCATGGCCGGACACGCAGCTTTCGCCGCGTCCGTTGCCGCCATGGGTGTCCAGAAGCCCGAGCTCATCGCCTGGTTGGTCATCGCCGGCGAACTCGGCCTTGGCACGCTGCTGGTCCTGGGTGCGCTGACCCGGGTGGCCGGGTTCCTCGCAGCGATCCTTTTCGCGTCGATCTGGTTCGTGACGGAGGCGGGCAAACCGCTGCTGACCGACGCGTCCGGCGTGACGGCGGAACTCCTGATCGTCTATTTCGCGATCTCGGTGGCGTTCGTGTTCCTGGGTCCCGGCGCGCTCTCCCTGGACCGTAAATTAGCCCGTCAGCCGGTGCGGAGTCGTTAACGTAACTGGGTTAAATCACGACGGCGGCAGCCCCTCGCGCGGGCAGTCACCGTGCGTCGTTCGGATACCGGATGCCCAGCTGTGAGCGCACCCCGTCGAAAAGGCGCATCACGTTGACCGAGTCTTCCAGCGGCATGACAGGGCTTTCCGTGAGGCCCTGCTGCACGCATCGCGTCACTTCGCGGAGCTCGTACGTGTAGCCGATGCCCACTACATCAAAGTGCTCGTGCCGCGGTTCGTCCCAGCCGACCCTGATGAGCAGTTCACGCGGGTTATTCACCGAACCGACGGTCTGCAGGAAGCCCAATCCGCCGGCAACTGTGGCGGTGCGGGGCCCGTGGGCCATCAGGGACGACGTCAGTTGGGCCTGCGCACCGTCGGCGTACCCGAGCGTCAGGGCGTTCTGGGTGTCCACGCCATCCTCGTTCAGCGACCCGACCGCGGTGACTGACTGCGGGAAGCCCAGCGTTCCAAGTGCCCAGAGCAGGGGGTAGACGGTGATGTCCAGGAGCGCGCCGCCGCCATCGTTGAGGGCCCAGATGCGGGCGGTCGGATCGTAGGGTGCCGGGAACCCAAGATCTGCGCTGACCCACTGGATATCCCCAAGCTCGCCCGAGGCGGCGATCTCGAAGGCGCGTTGCATGCTCGGCAGGAAGCGGCTCCAGACCGCCTCCATGAAGAACACGTTATTTTCCCGGGCCAGCTTCACCAGTTCCGACGCTTCGCGGGCGTTGATGGTCAGGGCCTTCTCGCAAAGGACGTGTTTGCCGGCCCGGAGCGCGGCCGAGGCGATCTGGAAGTGCTGGGCATGCGGAGTGGCGATGTACACCACATCCACTGCGGGGTCGGCGAACAACCGCTGGTAGCCGGGAACACCGCCGTCGTCACCGTAACCCTTGGCAAAGCCGAGCGCACCGGCGAACGCATCCGCCGCCGCTTGGGTCCGTGAACTTACTGCGTAGAGCTCAGCGTCTTCCAGCAGCGCCAGGTCCTGGGACACGCTGTTGGCGATGTTGCCCGTGGACACCACACCCCACCGCAAAGGACGGCCTGTAGCTGCCTGGGGATCCTGGTTGGTTTGCTCGAACAGCCACGGCCTGGCAATGGGGAGAGTCATGCGTTTCATCCTCTCATTTAGGGCAAGGGTTGGCGGCCAAGCCGATGGGGTGCCGCACCCTTTCGGGCCGCTCGGTCCCGGAACGTTCGCGACACGGTAAGCCTTCTGTCAAGTCACACGAATGCCCGGCGACGCGAATTTCCTCGCCTAGGCTTAGGCCATCATCCCTCGCAGAGGTTCTGTGGGGAGTTACCGAAATGGAGCAGGGATGGGTATTTTTCGGCGCGTCATTTTGCCGGTTGCCTGGTTGGCCGTATTCGCGATTATCGCGGTGGCTTTGGTCAAGATCGCTTTTGTTGATGGCATGGAGTCAGCGGCATCGGAGCCGGCACCGCTGGCCCAAGTGGACATTCCCGTGGTCCCGGCCACGCGGGCCACGGTCACTAACACCGTACAGATCAAGGGCACCGTCCAGAGCGACGCAGCCGACACCGTCCGCAGCACCTCGGCCGGAAAAGTCATCAAGGTCTTCGTTGATCAGGGTGCCACCGTTGCCAAGGGTGACGCGCTGTTCCAGGTCAAGGCCGAGCGCGCCGTCAACGCCGCCCCTTCCAAGGACGGCACCCCGCCGAAGCCTGTCTACGACTACTTCGACATCCTGGCTCCCAGCGCAGGAACCCTGCAGTCACTCTCCACGCTCATTGACCAGCAAGTGACCGTTGGCGAGTCCGTGGGCAAGATCGATCCCGGCACCTACACCGTGGCGGGTTCAGTTACCGCTGCCCAGCAGTACCGGCTCCTCGGCAAGCCCGGTCCGGCAGAAATCGCCTTGGTGGGCGGCCCGGCGCCGTTCCAGTGCACCGAAGTGAAGCTCAAGAACAACGCGTCCGACGACGGCGGCACCGGCTCCGGCGGTTCCGTCGCCAACGGTGGAGGTGCTGGAATGGGCGTCGGCATGGCTGTTGCCGGCCCGGGCGCGCCGAGCCAACCCGAGGAGGGCGGCACTCCGACAGGAACGTTGAGCTGCGCCGTCCCATCCGGCCAGCAAGTCTTCCCCGGATTGGGAGCCACTATGACAGTCAGCGCGGGCGTCGCGCCGGATGTGGTCACTGTTCCGTTGACCTCGGTCAAGGGGAGCGTGAAGGACGGGATCGTCTGGATCGCAGGGCCGGGTGGGGCGGGTGCCGCACCCGAACAGCGCACGGTCCAATTGGGGCTAAATGACGGCTCGGTGGTGGAAGTGACCTCGGGCCTGGCCGAAGGCGAGCAGGTTCTTGAATTCGTACCCGGCGCACCGGCTGTCCAAGGGCCTATGGGTCCCGGACAGGTTGCTTTCGCCCCTGCGGGTTAGCAGCAATGGATCAACTCAAGGAAACACTCGTCAGTCTCCGGTCAGTTACCCGATCCGTCACCTTGCCGGATGAACAACAACTTCACATCCTCAAGGGCATCGACTTGGAGGTCCACAGCGGAGACCACACAGCGATCGTGGGCCGTTCAGGATGCGGCAAATCCACCTTGCTCAACCTTCTGGGCCTGTTGGACGTTCCGACGTCGGGGGAGCTGGAGTTCCTGGGCCAGCCCGCTGATCGGCTGGGCAACAACGCGCGGGCCCGCCTCCGGGGATCCACCGTAGGTTTCGTGTTCCAGCAGTTCAACCTACTGCCGGGGCGGACCGCGTTGGACAACGTGATCACGCCGCTGTTTTACGCCAAAGGCCGGGAGTTCTGGCGTCGACGGGAACTGGCCATGGACATGTTGGACCGGGTGGGCCTCGCGGCACGGGCCAACACCATGCCCAACATGCTCTCCGGCGGTGAGCAGCAGCGCGTTGCCATTGCTCGGGCCTTGGTCCGCCGGCCCCGGCTCATCCTTGCCGACGAGCCGACGGGTGCCCTGGACGTTGAGACCGGCCAGTCCGTCATGGCGCTGCTGGACACCGTCGCCACGGAAACCGCCGCGGCCCTGGTCACCATCACCCACGACACCAACGTGGCGGCGCTGGCCCGGGCTTGCTACCGCCTGGATGCAGGGGTTCTCAGCCCGCTCACGCTCGCTGAAGCGGGGGTGTCCGCATGACGGGCGTCATCTCCACGTTGGTTGAAGCGTGGCAGGAACTCCGGATCAACAAGGTAAGAATCCTTCTGGCACTCATGGGTGTTGCCCTGTCCGTGGCTGCCCTGACGTCTGTGGTTGGGGTGGGAAATCTGGCCCGCGAAGGCTACAAAGTGCAGTCGGAGCGCAACGGAGGACGCGTTGCCACGCTGGCCCTCAGCGTCAACGGCCCCACCCCGCCGGACCCGGCAAAGATCGAGAAGGTGTACCAGGGGATCCAGCAGCGCTACGGCATCACTACCTCCACCCACATGGGCCAGACCCAGGCCGGGTTCCAGTTTCCACGCGGAGTGACCCCGGTGAGCATGACCATCGTGGACATCGGCTATGGCACCATCCACCGCGTTCCGCTCCTGCAAGGGAGCTGGTTCGCTGCCGATGACGGCCAAAGGCTGGCCCCCGCCGTCGTGGTTTCCGAAGCGTTCTACAACCAAGCGGGCAGGCCCAACCTGACAACCCACCCCACAGTCACCATTTCAGGTGACCAGCCGGCAACGGCCGTGATCATCGGAGTGGTGCCCGACGTCTATCCGGACATGCCACCTGCGGCGTTCATCCTGACCGAGGGCGCGGCCATGACGGGGATGCAACCGCAAATGTCGGAGTTCAAACTGTGGGTGGGCGAGGAACAGGCGGATGCCCTCACGGCAGCAATCACCGCCGACCTCCAGGGACAGTTCCCCGGCTACTACGCCCAAGCCAACCGTGTGGACTACGCGGCCTGGGGAGACCCGCTGGCTCCCGTGCAGTTGGTGGTGGGCGGAGTTGCCGGGCTGGTGCTGCTGCTCGGCGCGGTGGGCATGCTGAACATCTCCATGGTCACCGTTCGATACCGGGTGCGGGAAATCGGCATCCGGCGCAGCTTCGGAGCGACATCGGGCCGCATCTTCGTTGGCGTCATGATGGAATCCGTGGTGGCCACCGCTGTTGCGGGGATCGCCGGAGTGATGCTCGCCGTCGCGGTGGTCAAACACCCTTGGATCGAATCGAAGGTGGCACCGGGACTCACCGAATATCCGGCCTTTCCCATTGACGCAGCACTGCTGGGGTTCGGCGCCGCCGTCCTTGTGGGCGCACTCGCCGGAGCAATTCCTGCCCTGGTGGCGGTGCGCGTCAAGGTCATCGACGCGATCCGCTTCTAGCCTCCTCCGTGAGCCGGCCCTGCTGAAGCCGGAAACAGCGTTCGGTTTTCTGGGCCAGGCTGCGGTCGTGGGTGACCACCAGGATGGTGGTGTTGTGGTCGCGGCTCAGTGAGCTGAGGAGTTCGATGATGTGCTCGCCCGTTTGTTCGTCCAGGTTTCCGGTGGGCTCATCGGCGAGGATCAGCTTGGGTTCGTTGGCCAGTGCCCGTGCGATGGCCACGCGCTGCTGCTCGCCGCCGGAAAGCCTGTTGGTTCTGCGCGACTGCTTCTCCGGATCCAGTTGAACCTGCTCCAACAGCTCCTTGGCCCGCTGCAAACGGGCCGACTTACGGACACCGGCGAACTCCATGGGCAGCATGACATTGTCCACGGCACTGAGGTTGGGGATCAGGTTGAACTGCTGGAAGACGAAACCGATGTCGCGGCGGCGGTACTCGGTCAGCTTGCCGTCCGGTAGGCCCGCCAGGCTGACGCCATCCACGACGACGTCTCCCGAAGTGGGCTTGTCCAACGCGCCGAGGAGGGACAACAGTGTGCTCTTGCCGCTGCCGCTCTTGCCGACGATGGAGGCAAGCGAACCCTTTTCGAGTTCGAAGCTCACGCCGTTGACCGGCTTGATGGTCCGGTCGCCGGACTTGAACTGACGGACCAAATCCTTGACTACAATCACGGCTATTCTCCTCGGAGTACTTCGATGGGACGGATACGGGCGGTCAGCAGCGCAGGGACCAGGGCGCCGATGATTGCTACAGCGAACACCGCTGCGATGCCGGCAGCGAGGACGCCGGGGGAGACGCTTGCCGTAACGGAGGTCAGCAACTGGGATGCGCCGCCGAACGGACCTCCCTGCCCGCCGCCCGGGAACCCTCCACCGGGGAAGTTGCCGCCACCGGGCACCGCACCGTTCGGTACGGCTCCGGCGAGCCCGCCGCCGCGCTGGGTGGTGGTGGCGGCCGTCGTGGTTGTGTTGGAACTGATCAGCGCGGAAGCGATGCCGCCGCTGGCCAGTGAAGCAATGACGGCACCCACCACGCTGCCAAGGGCCACAAGCACCAGGGACTCCAGTACGAACTGCAGGCCGATGGTCCGGTTCGGGGCGCCGATCGCCTTGAGGACGCCGATTTCGCGGCTGCGCTCGCGGACCAGCATCACCATGATGAGCAGGATGATGATTCCAGCTGTCGCCAGGGCGGCAATGAAGGCGATCAGTGAGATGTTCTTGACGCTGTCCAGGGAGCTGACGGCTGTTTCGAGGTTGCGTTGGCCCTGGGTGACGTCTGCTTTGTCCGTGCCCAGCGCGTTTTGGACGGCGGTCTTGGTGCTGTCCACGTTCTCCATGCTGTTCACCGTGACGATCATGGTGGAGAGTTCATCCGGGGTTCCGGCCAGCGCCTGGGCTTCGGGCAGCGTCACGTAGACGGCGTTGTTGCCGAACGTGGTGCCTGCGTCGAAGATGCCAGCGACGGTGAACGTTTTGTCCTGCACAGTGAAGGTTGAGCCCACGGTGAGGTTGTTCTTCTGGGCCAGGGAGGTGCCCACCAGTGCGTTGGCTGCTGCTGTGTCGTAGTCGCCCAGGCCGGTTCCGCTGGTCAGGTTCAGGGCCTTGCCGGTGGTGTCCACCTCGGCGCCGATACCCGTTGCCGTAATGGGCAGGGTACGGGTGGGCTGGGTAGTGGTACCGGTAGTGCCGTTGGCATTGTTGCGGTTGCCCAAAGTACCGGCGTCGACGGCGGCCGTCAGGTTGGTACTCACTGTTGCCTGCTGCCCGCCCGGACCAAACCCGCCACCCGGGCCGGCCTGCTGGGTGGTGCCGGTGGTCGCTCCGGTGGTTCCCGTCGTCGTGCTCGCGGTCTGGAGCCGCAGCGCCTTGGTTCCCACCACTGATGTCACGTTGGCGACGGAGGCCGCCGTCTGGGCTTCCGCCGTCGTGAGTGGTTCGCCGCCGCCTTCGAAGCCCTGGCCACCCGCCGGGTTGACCGTGAGGGTGGTGCCCACGGAGGCGTTGAGCTCCTGGACCTTGGCGCCCACGGCTTGGTTGGCTACGAGCATGGCCAAAGCCAAGCCGATGGCTACGGCCAGGACGGCAACAACCGCCGCCGTTCTGATCTTGTTGCGGAAGGCATTGCCTACGCTTCGGGCAAGGACGCTCACGTTTCTCCTCTGGACCTGCAGATTGTCCGGCCCGCTCAAGCGCGGGCCGCAGGTCCAACATTGCTGAGCCCTGCTGTGCGGCGCACCAGCCGAAGCTATGCGTGGGCTGTGAATGCGTGGGTTGCCAAAGCGTGGGCTGCCAAAGCAAAAGCCCGGCCCGCCTGTGTGGCGGACCGGGCTTGCTGTGTTGCGGAGTTACTTGGTGATCGGACCCAATACCGGATCGTCAACGTAAGCGGTCTTGACGTTCTCCTTGGTCACGATCTGTGGCGGCAGGAGGAAGGCCGGGACGGTCTTGACGCCGTTGTTGTAGGAGTCCTTGTCGTTGATCTCCAGCTGCTTACCTGCCTGGAGGTCTTTCACCATGGTGATGGCGTGCTCAACGAGCTTGCGGGTGTCCTTGTTGATAGTGGAGTACTGCTCGCCAGCCATGATCGACTTGACGGACTCAACCTCGGAGTCCTGGCCGGTGACAACCGGGAGCGGCTTGCCGGCAGCCTTGACGGACGTGAGCACTGCACGGGCCAAGGTGTCGTTCGGGGACAGGACGCCGTCCAGTGAAGCGGTGCCGTAGCTGCCGGTGAGCAGCGTGTCAGCGCGACGCTGGGCGTTTTCAGCCTTCCAACCCTGGGTAACAGCCTGCTCGAACGAGGTCTGGCCGGAAACTACCTTGAGGGTGCCGTCGTCGATCTTCGGCTTCAGGACGCTCATGGCGCCGTCGAAGAAGACCTTCGCGTTGGCATCGTCGGGGGAACCGGCGAAGAGCTCAATGTTGTACGGGCCGGAGGGCTTCTTGGCCTTCATGCCGTCCAGCAGGGCCTGTCCCTGGAGGACACCAACCTTGAAGTTGTCGTAGGCCACGTAGTAGTCCACGTTCTCGGTGTTCAGGAGCAGGCGGTCATAAGCGATGACCGTTGCGCCGGAATCCTTGGCCTGCTTGAGCTGCGTACCCAGCTGGGCGCCGTCGATGGCACCCACAATGATCACCTTGGCACCCTTGGTGACCATGGCACTGATCTGGTTCTGCTGCTCGGACACGCCGCCGTTGGCGAACTGGACGTCGGCCTTGAAGCCGGCGCCGGTGAGGCCGTCGTTGAACAGCTTCTCCGCCAGGACCCAGTTCTCACTGGTCTTCTGCGGAAGTGCGACGCCGATCAGCGAGTCCTTGGGGAACGCTTCCCCGCCAGCTGTGCTGCTGCTTGAGCCGCTGTCAGTGCGGCCGCAGGCCGTCAGCGCCAGTGCCGCGATGGCAGCGACTGCTGCTGCCTTTCCTGCTTTACCAAACATTCGCATATCTTGGTTCACTTTCTGTGTGGGTGGGGTGGAGCGAGTCGTGCGGAAACCGGTCAGGCTTCCTTGGAAATGACCTCTTTGGTGGAGGTGGCTTCGTCGGGCTTGATTTCGTTGTTGCGCTGGAAGTTCTTCATCAACATGCCGGTGATGGAGCGCTTGCCCTGGGACTTGTTGTAGACATCGAAGGCCACGGCGGCCAGGAGCACCAGGCCCTTGATGATCTGGGTGAGGTCGGCGCCAACGCCGAGGAGCTGGAGGCCGTTGTTCAGGACAGCCATCACCAGGCCACCGACGATCGAGCCGATAACCGTACCAACACCACCGGTAACGGCAGCACCACCGATGAAGACTGCGGCGATGGCATCCAGTTCCCAACCGACGCCGTCGAACGGACCCGAGGCGGTGGAGCGGGCTACGAAGATCATGCCGGCCAGGCCAGCCAGGATGGACATGTTCATCATGACCATGAAGTTGACCTTCTTGGACTGCACACCGGAAAGTTCCGCTGCGTGGCGGTTGCCACCCACTGCGTAGACGTGGCGGCCAAGGACGGTCTTGTCGGCGATGAAGCCGTAGATGAGGACCAGGACAGCCAGGATCAGGCCGGGGATGGGGAAGGAGGTCCCGGGACGGCCTGTGGCGAACAGGTACGTTGCGTAAAGGATGGCGCCACAGATCAGGACCAGCTTGGTGACCTCAACCCAGAGCTCCGGAACTTCGGCGCCAAGGGCCTTGGCGGCGGCACGGGCACGCAGGGACATGATGATCACGAATGCGACGGCTACCAGGCCAATAAGCAATGTGAGGTTGTTGAAGCCGGTGTTCGGCCCAACCTCGGGAAGGTACCCGGAGCCAATGAACTGGAATTCCTTGGGGACGGGAATGGTGTTGGACTTGCCCACGAACTGGTTGAAGCCACGGAAAAGCAACATGCCGGCCAGTGTCACGATAAAGGCAGGTATACCCACGTAGGCCACCCAGAACCCTTGCCAGGCACCGATCACCGCTCCCAGGAACAGGCCGAAGAGCACACCGACCCACCAGGGGAAGCCCCAGTCCCGCATCGCGAGGGCCACGAAGACGCCCACGAAAGCGGCTACCGAGCCCACGGAAAGATCGATGTGGCCGGCGATGATGACCAGCACCATGCCGATGGCCAGGATCAGGATGTAGGAGTTGCCGTTGAACAGGTTGATCACGTTGCCGGGGGTCAGCGTGCGTCCCTCGGTGAAGATCTGGAAGAAGACGATAAGTGCCACCAGGGCGAAGATCATGCCGAACTGGCGGGTATTGCCACCAAATAGCTTCTTGAGCGCGTTCATTGTTTTGGTCCTTGTGTCAGGAAGGGGTAAGTCTGGGCCAACGGGTCAGGCGGTCTTGCGGGCGGAAGTCATGAGTTTCATGAGGCTTTCCTGGTCTGCTTCGTTCTTGTCCAGGACGCCTGTGATGGCGCCTTCGAAGATGGTGTAGATACGGTCGGACAGGCCCAGGAGCTCAGGAAGCTCCGAGGAAATGACAATCACTCCCTTGCCTTGGTTCGCGAGCCTCTGGATGATGCCGTAAATCTCGTACTTGGCGCCCACGTCGATTCCGCGGGTGGGTTCGTCCAGGATCAGGAGGTCCGGATCGGTGAACATCCACTTGGCCAGCACCACCTTTTGCTGGTTACCACCGGAAAGCTTGGCTACGCCTTCCTCAACCGAGGGGGTCTTGGTGCGCAGTGACTTGCGGTATTCCTCCGCGACGGAGAACTCCTTGCGGGTATCCACCACCGAGTAGTTGCTGATCTTGTCCAGGGCCGCCGCCACAGTGGTGGTCTTGATGTCATCCAACAGGTTCAGGCCCAGGGACTTGCGGTCCTCGGTGACGTAACCGAGTCCGGCATCGATCGCCTGCTTGACGCTGCGGAGGTTCACCGGCTTGCCGTCCTTGTAGACCTGCCCCTTGATGAAGCGGCCGTAAGAGTGGCCGAACAGGGAACGGGCCAGCTCGGTCCGCCCGGCGCCCATGAGGCCTGCGAAACCGACGATCTCGCCGCGCCGCACATAGAAGTTGGAGCCCTTGCAGACCAGGCGGTCCTGGATTTGTGGGTGTCCCACGGTCCAGTCCTTGACCTCGAAGAAGACCTCCCCGATCTTGGGTTCGTGATCCGGGAAGCGGGACTCGAGCGTCCTGCCCACCATGCCCTTGATGATGCGGTCTTCGTCCACGCCGTCCCGCTTGACGTTCAAGGTCTCGATCGACTTGCCGTCGCGAATGATGGTGATCTCATCGGCGATCTGTTCGATCTCGTTGAGCTTGTGGGAAATGATGATCGAGGTGATGCCCTTGCCCTTCAGGCCAAGGATCAGGTCCAGCAGGTGCTGGGAGTCGGACTCGTTCAGTGCCGCGGTGGGCTCATCGAGGATCAGCAGGCGTACGGACTTGTTCAGCGCTTTCGCGATTTCCACGAGCTGCTGCTTGCCTACGCCGATTTCCTTGATGGGGGTGTCGGGGTCGTCCCGCAGGCCCACGCGGGCCAGCAGTTCCAGGGAACGCTTGCGCGCCTCTGCCCAGTCAATGACGCCCCACTTGGTGGGTTCGTTGCCCAGGAAGATGTTCTCCATGATGGAGAGTTCGGGGATCAATGCCAGTTCCTGGTGGATGATCACGATGCCCGCAGCCTCACTGGCCCGGATGTCCTTGAACTGCTGTGTCTGGGCCTGGTAAACGATGTCGCCCGTGTAGCTCCCGTACGGGTAAACGCCGGAGAGGACCTTCATGAGGGTGGATTTCCCTGCTCCGTTTTCACCGCAGATGGCGTGGATTTCGCCGGCCATCACTCGGAGGCTCACATTCGACAAGGCCTTCACGCCCGGGAATTCCTTCGTGATCGATCGCATCTCCAAAAGGATGGGATCACCTTGCGTGTCGAGGGATGTCATCAGCCCTTACGCCTCCAATGCATGACTTCGTTGTCGGCCCCGCAAACGGCGGAGCTGTCTGATGAAAAAGTAAACTGGATCACCCTGCTTGTCGTCAAGACTTGAACGCATCATCCAGCTAACGATTTCGTTACCTGCCAGTAATACCCGCGTGTTGGAACACCAAAGCGGCTGCTCCCAGGGCCTCTGCGCGGGCCCCAAGAGAGGACATGGCCAGGTGCGTTGTCTCGCCCACCACCGGCACCGCGTGCCTGACGAGGCCGCGCCGGATCGGGTCCAGCAGGAGGTCGCCCAGCCCGGCAAGCGGGCCACCAACCACGATCACCTCGGGGTTGATCAGGTTGGACACGTTGCCCAAAGCGCGGCCCACGGCCAGGCCCGCGTCGTCCACCACCCGCTGTGTAGCAGAGTCGCCGGCAAGGCAATTGCGGACGATGTCCTGGGGCGTCAAGAGCGTCTCTTGCCCGCGTCCCAGCAGCTCGATCATGGTGGTTGTGGAGGCGATCGTTTCGAGGCAACCCCTGTTCCCGCACCGGCACACCAGTCCGTGCTCGTGGATGGTTGCGTGGCCGATTTCCCCGGTGATTCCCACGTTGCCGTAATAGGGAAACCCGTTGAGAATCAGGCCCGCGCCGATGCCGGATCCAATCTTGAGGAACATCAGGTTGGAGACGCCGCTGTGCGGTCCCCAAGTCACCTCGGACAACGCACCCAAATTGGCGTCGTTATCAACAAAAACCGGGCAATTCAGTGCTTCCTCCAGCCGGTGGAGGATGTCGATGCCCACCCATTCAGGCAGGATGGCACCTTGGGCGACAGTGCCTGTGCGCCGGTCGATTGGTCCTGGAATGCCGGCGCCCGCTCCCACCACGGCGGTGCGGTCGATACCGTTTTCGCGGAGCAGTTTTTCCAGTAGCTGGACGGCCGCTTCGATGCCTTCTTCTGCCTGGTGACCCAGCGGCAATTCGATGTAATCCTCGGCAATGACGTGATAGCCCAGTGACGCCAGGACCACCCGGAGGTGGCGGCGCCCAAAGTCGATTCCGACGGCGACCGCACCGTTGCTGTTCAGTCTCACGTTGGTTGCCCGGCGGCCTGAACTCGTGGTGGGTTCCGTCGAGACCAAGCCGGCGTCCTGCATGATTTTCACGATGTTGGACACCGTTGCCGTGGAGAGCCCGGTCTGGCGGGAAAGCTCTGCCTGCGTGGATGGTCCGCTCAGCAAGCACTCGATGATGCGCTGTTGATTGAGGTGGCGGAGCGCCGACTGCGAGCCGGGTTTTCGAGGGTGGCTCTTCGTTGAGCGCTGTGTAGCGGGCATGACAAGAAGATTGCCCCACAAGCATCCTTGTAGTCAAGAAGTGAACACAGCGAGTCAACCTTCCCCGACATACTCCAACACAAGAACACCGGATATGTACCCCTTGTGAAGCTCTCTATGCGTTGCGGGGCCTGGTTTGCAGGGTAAGTTCGCCCCATAGCGTGCAGAGTGGGCCTCACAACGCGAGGGGAGCGGGCAATGCGTCCCATTTTGGAAGTGCGCGGGTCCAATCGCCTCAGCCTGCGCGCGGCCCACGAGCCTAAGCTTGAATCACGAAAAGCCCGGGGCTCTCGGATGAGCGTCGGGATGAGGCGAAACCTAGGTGGTAAAGATGCTGCTCTCAGTCCTGCAGGCAAACGCTTCCGTCATGGATGTCGAAGCGAACCTGCGCACCATCGACGACGCCGCGCAGCGCGCCGCCCACGCGGGGGCCGGACTGCTCCTTACGCCCGAGCTGTTCCCCGTTGGCTACGCCCCGTTGCGTCTGCACGCCGAACTGGATCCAGCCACACTGCCTGGCATCCGGGAACGCCTCGCCGAGATCGCTCGGTCCCACGGCATTGGCCTGGTGTACAGCCTTCCCGCCCTGGCGTCGGGGGAGGAAACGCACGACGGCGGAGAGTCGCCTGTCGCTCATAGCGCCTGGAACATCACGGCTACTCTGCTGGACGCAACGGGAGCTGAGATCCTCAACTACGCCAAGGTCCACCTCTTCGGCCCGGAGGAACTCAAGGCGTTCGTCGGCGCCCAAGAACCTCCCGCCGTCGTGGATTTCAATGGAATCCGGACATCGATGCTGATCTGCTACGACGTCGAATTCCCGGAAGCAGTCAGGGCCGCCGCAACAAGGGGTGCCGAACTCCTGCTCGTGCCGACGGCGCTGTCCGCCGGATTCGAGAACGTCCCGCAGGTCCTCATCCGGGCCCGCGCCTTGGAAAGCCAGCTCAACGTGGCCTATGCCAACCACAGCGGGAACGAGGACATCTACAACTTCCTGGGAGGCAGCGTGGTGGCCGGCCCGGACGGCTCATTGCTCGCCGCGGCGGGGGAGTCGGCGGCACTGCTGTTCGCGGAAGTGGGCACAGAGACGGTCAAAGCTGCCCGGGACGATGTACCGTACCTTCGCGAACGCCGCCCGGACCTCTACAACCGGTGGGAGCAGCGCGGTTCCTAGACGGCGGGAAACGGTAACCAAGAAGTCGGATTCGATACGAAGACCAACCCAACACCCGAAGACGCCAGCTCCGGGCTGATGCAGGACAGTCACCGAATGCGTCGTTGAAGGAAAAGTGAGCGTCATTCCCGGTACAGCAGACGTCTGCAACGAGCTTGGCGTTCCCGCCCTCGCCAAGACCTAGCCCGGGACGCGGGCACGGTCTCCGTGGAGTCCCGGTGTCAGTGGGAGAAGTCCGCTGAGATCTCGGCGAGGGTGCGTCCCTTGGTTTCAGGCGCGAGCCATTGCGAGAGGATTGCGCCGAGTAACGCAACTCCGGCGGCTACCACCATGGTTGGGCCCATGCCGAAGGTGCTGATGGACCATGGCAGGGCGAAGGTGCCGAGTGCGGCGCCGATGCGGCTGAAGGCCGCGGCGAAGCCCATGCCGATGCCGCGCAGGTGGCCTGGGAATACTTCGGCCGGATAGACCTGGGTCATGGTGGTGTAGCCGGCATTGAAGAAGGAGAAAGCGAGGAACAGGACCAGTACCAGGATCGCTGGTGCGTCCGCCCAGACTCCGATGACCAGCAGGATGCCTGCGCAGAGCCACTGCCCGGGTACGGTGAGGATTCGGCGGCCCAGCTTGTCGATCAGAAGTACGGTGGTGACAACACCCGCGGCTGCAAGTGCGGACAGTCCGACGCCCCCTGCCCAGCCGCCGCCGAGGCCGATTTCTTTGAGCACATCGTCGGCGAAGGTCGCGATTGCGAAGTACGGTGTGACGGCACAGAACCAGAAGCCGGCGGTGAAGAGTGTGGTGCGCCAGTACTGCTTGGAGAACAGCATTCCGAAGGAGGCGTTCTTGATTGTGGTTTTGCTCTTCGCGGCTTGCGCCTCCTGGATCATCCTCAGATCCATCTCTTCGGTGATGCTCTCACGCATCTGGGGCGATTCGACGTATTTGCGTGCGATCGCCAGTGCTTCGTCATGCCGTCCCTTGGTAATCAGCCAGCTCGGTGATTCGGGCAGGCCCAAGCGGGCGACGAACAGGACGAGCGCGAGTATGGTGCTGGTGCCGATGACGAGGCGCCATGGGGTGCCGGCGTCGTGCAGGAGCGTGCCCACGATGAAGGCCATCATGAAGCCGACGTACCAGGCGATCAGGGTCAGCCCGAGCAACCGACCGCGGAGCTTGGGAGGGGAGAACTCCGAGAGCAAGGGCCCGCCGATTGAATACTCGCCGCCGATTGCGACGCCCATGAAGAACCGGATGATGGCCAGTTGGATCACGGCCCCGTCTCCGGAGGTTATGAAGAATTGGGCCGCGGAAGCTATCAGGAACAGGCCCATATCCACCAGGAACATGGGCTTGCGTCCAAATTTGTCCGTAGCCCAGCCGGCCAGCGGGGAGCCCACGAAAATTCCAACCAGCGGACCTGCTGCGATCATGCCGAGCGATAGTTCGTTGAGCTGGAGGTCTGTCCGCATGAGTCCGGCTACGGGTCCGATGATTCCCAGGATGTAGCCGTCCAGGAACATCCCGCCGATGAAGACAGCCACAAGCCGAACCATAAAACGGCGTTTGAACGTGGAGCTTGTCTCTTTTGAGATGGAGGAGTCGACGGCTGCCGTCGTCCTGCTCGGATGATTCATTGAGATATGTTCCCTTCTGGCTTCAGCGCGAATCGCTGACGGCACCAGGGCGCCGTTTCCTGACGTTCGGACAGACGCAGTCCTTTGCGACCCAGGGACAATGCCCGACTGGCACGATGCCAGCCGGCGGCGGGGGCCGCGAAGTGATTACGGCGTCGTCAAAACCCAGAGTCGGTGGGGGTGGAACGTGACATACGACTCATATATCAGAACTCTAAGTGTGCGATCCGCCACAGTCAAGCTTTTTTCCTATGTGACGATCTCGGGCGAGGACGCCACCAGTTCCTCCATGTACTGCAACGCGAACCACAGTTCGGCACGAACCTGCGCTTGGTTCAGGTCCATATCCAGCAGATCGCCGAGCACGCCGATCTGGCGACGCACGCTGTTTCGGTGCAACCCCAGGAGCTTGGCGGAGGCATCCCAACTGCCGTTTTCGCTGAGCCACCCCCGAAGCACGCCCAGTAGCGGGTCCCTGCGGTCGGGCTCCAGTGCCAGCACGGGTGCGAGCAGCCGTGCGGCCAGCATGGTTCCGGCATCGCGGCCCAGAAGGCCAGTCACTGACCACGTCACCTCATCCACGCGTGCGCTCAGGCTGGTAGAAAGCACGCGTGAACGCAACGAACTGGCCCGCTGATAGGCCGCCGCGAGCCCGGTCATTTCGGTCGGTTCGCCGATGACCAAGCGCCAACCGAGCTTCTCGACGTCCGCGAGCAGGGAATCGTCAACGCGCAGGCGTGTGATGGCCGCGAAGCCGTACTCGGTGAGCTCCACAAGCTTGGTATCGAACAAGCGACGCCACTGCAGCACTTCACGGACCGGACCGTCGTCAGCTGCGTCCTCCGTCCGGACCCCCTGAATGACACGCATGGGCGCGGATCGGGTGGAGGATAGGCTCTGCGCGAGCAGGTCCTTCAAGCCGTTGACATGCTTGGTCCCTCCCGTGGCGAGCGATTCCGGGTGCAGGAGAACCGCCGTCGCCAATTGGCTGGGGGCAAGCGAGCCGCTGGTCCGCTGCCTCACCAGCAACTCCAGCAACCCCACCGCAGCCTGCACTACGTTGTTCTGCGCAGGCGTCAGGGGAGTGTCCGAGCCGAGGATCAGGGCACCGAGGTTGGCGTCCTTGGTGCTGCGCAGCGGATGGCCGAACACCAAGGCAGACCCTGGCTGGTCGAAACCGTCCATTTCAACCCGTGGCCCGCTGCCAGACAGCAGCCTTCCCAGCATCGGTTCCAGGAGGGAATGTTCGACGCCGGTGCTGCCGCCGGCGTTGTGCCCACGGGCACGTACCCGCCCGTCCGCACCCACCAGGACAGCCCACACCGGCACGCGCTGGACCAGCGCGGCAAGCAGTTCGTGTTCCGGCCTGGGGGAGAGGACTGCCCGCATGAGCTGGCGGTTGGTGTCGGCCAGTTGACGGAACACCCGCGCGTTGTCGGTTTCCAGAAGCTGCGAGAACTCCAGCCCGATGGCCGCGAACGGCACGGATTCGGGTACCTCGAACAAGGTGAGGTTGTACCTTCTGCAAGCATCGATCAGCACGTCCGGGACGGCGTCGAAATAGGGCCTGATCCCGAACCCGAGTGCCGCCACCTTCGCCTCGACCAGCCGTTGGACGTAGGCATCCACCTTCGCCGCCGAGCCACCCTCCCCAAGGAAAGGCAGCCCGGCGGTGAGAAGGAACTCGCCCTCAGGCAGGTAGGGCGTGGGGTCCTCCAGCTCACTCGGTTCCACCCACCGCAGCAGCGAGGCGCCGCTGCCGCCGTCGTGAAGCATTTTCAACTCCGGCGGCAGCTGCTCCAGGAACTGTTCGAGCGTGACGAAACTCAGGCGGGCGGTGGCGGGCTCAGGCGACATTGCCCGGCCCGGCGGCTGCCGGCTCCTGGTAGTCGGGGCACTGGTAAGCGGTAGTGGCATAGGCCCGCGGCAGGCGAGGGGCGATCCTGTTGATGATTTCGTCCCCGTGGCTGCCGATTGCCGCGCCCCAATCGTCGGCGCTCGCCGCCCCGCATGCGGGGTCGCCGAACAGCACCGCGGTGTCGCCGACGCCGATTCCCGTGGCGTCCGGGCCCAGGTCAACCATGAACTGGTCCATGCAGACCTTGCCAATCACCGGTACGCTGCGGCCTGCGACGTTCACCACGGAGCGTCCGCTGATGCCTTTGGGGATGCCGTCAGCGTAGCCGAGCGGGATCAGCCCGAGGTAGCGGGGTTCGTAGGTGATTGCCTGGTGTTCGTAGCTCACGCCGGTGCCGGCCGGGACTTTCTTGACCATGACCAGCGGGGCGGTGACGCTGAGCGCGGGGCGCAGTCCGAAGTCTGCCGGGTCCAGGTGATCGGCGGGGGCGAGGCCGTAAATGGCCAGCCCTGCCCTGACCATGTCGAAATGGAATTCGGGCCGTTCCAGGATATTGGCGGAGCTGGACACATGCCGGAGTTCGGGGGTGAGTCCGGCTTCCCGAGCCTCACGGACCGCGTCTTCGAACTCGGCGACAGCGGTCGCGTTGCCTGGATGCGCGGGAACATCCGCCCATGCCAGGTGGGTCCAGAGGCCACGAACGCGCAGGGTTCCGTCCAGTTCGGCCTGCCGCGCCCGGGCCACCAGTTCGGCCCAATCCTCCTTGCGTGCGCCGCCGCGGCTCAGGCCGCTGTCCAGTTCCAGGTGTACGACGGCGGGGCGGCCAAGGCGTCCAGCGATACCTACCAGCACCTCCAGTTGACCGACGCTTCCCAAGGAAACATCGACGTCGTTTTCGAGGGCTTCAAGAATGGTGGCACTCGTCTGGGATGCCAGATAGAGCCATGAAAGGATGGGGACCGTGATTCCTGCTTGCCGCAATGCGATGGCCTCGGTGAGCTGGGCGGTTCCCAACCAATCGGCGCCTGCCGCCACTGCTTCGCGGGCCACTTCCACCAGTCCATGACCGTAGGCGTTGCCCTTTACTACGGCCATGAAGTACGGCGCTTCGCTGCGCTTTTTCAAGGAACGGACATTGTCTGAAATTGCAGACAGGTCTACGGTGACCTGTCCGGAAAGGGCTGCCGGAGCTGCCGCTTGATACTGTGCATTACGTCTCATGGTTGAACACTATAGGTCATTTTGCACCGCAGTGAGAGGTGGCTCACATGCCAGTCTTGTGGAGGGGAAATCGAAACTACTTTGAAGGGACGTCAAGGGTGACCGTGCCTGTGAACACCGAAAACGAAGCGGCGGTGAGCGTGACGAGGCCCAGCCTCGGCGCTCAACTTCTGCGCCGCAAGCCCATCGGCCAGATGGTCGACGAAGCCGGGAGCAGCGAGGGCGGTACGCCGTTGGTCCGCAGCTTCGGCGTACTCCAGCTGACCATGATCAGTGTTGGTGCCACGCTCGGCACCGGCATCCTGGTGATCCTCGGCGAGTCCGTGCCCCTGGCGGGCCCGGCCATCTGGATCTCCTTCGTCATAGCCGGCCTGGCCGCACTCCTCTCGGCCGTTTCCTACGCCGAAATGGCCGGACTCGTTCCGGTGGCCGGATCCAGCTACTCCTACTCCTACGCCACCATGGGCGAAGGCATGGCCTGGATCTGTGGCTGGTGCCTGGTGCTGGAATACGCGGTCTCCGTGGCAGCCGTTGCCGTGGGTGCGGGGCAGTACGTCAACGAGACGCTGGCGGCCTTTGGACAGTTCCTCCCTGACGCCGTCAGCCAGCCACCGGGCG
Source organism: Paenarthrobacter nitroguajacolicus (assembly GCF_031455195.1). Classification (GTDB taxonomy): domain Bacteria; phylum Actinomycetota; class Actinomycetes; order Actinomycetales; family Micrococcaceae; genus Arthrobacter; species Arthrobacter nitroguajacolicus_D. The sequence continues at coordinate 350,967 of NZ_JAVDSH010000002.1, forward strand.
ACGGGGGCGTCGTCAACCTCCCCGCGCTGATCATCGTGGTTCTTGCCATGTTCCTTTTGGTAAGGGGTGCCCGGGAAAGCGCCTGGATCAACACCACCATCGTGATGATCAAGGTGGGCATCCTGATCTTCTTCTGCGCTGTGGCGTTTACCGCCTTCAACGCAGGCAACTTCGAGCCCCTCATGCCCATGGGCGCCGCCGGCGTTTCGGCCGCAGCGTCCAGCGTCTTCTTCTCCTACATCGGCTTCGATGCCGCCTCCACCGCCGGCGAGGAAGCCAAGAACCCCAAGCGGGACCTGCCCCGCGCCATCATGCTCTCCATGGTGATCGTCACCAGCATCTACGTCCTGGTTGCCGTTGCCGCCATTGGTGCCCGCCCCTGGGGCTGGTTCGACGGCACCGAAGCTGCCTTGGTGCAGATCCTGCATGAAATCACCGGCCAACCGTGGATTGCACTTGTCTTCTCCATCGGTGCTGTGCTTGCGATCGCCAGCATCGTATTGACTGTCCTCTACGGGCAGACACGCATCATGCTGTCGATGTCCCGCGATGGAATGGTGCCCAGGGTCTTCGGCAGGGTTTCCCGCCGCACCGGCACCCCGGTGGCCGGAACCCTGATCATCGGCACCGCCGTCGCCCTCACCGCTGGCCTGGTCCCGCTCGGTGCCTTGGCGGACGCCACCAGCATCGGAACGCTCTTCGCCTTCGCACTGGTCAACGTTGCCGTCATCTACCTGCGGCGCAACCGTCCCGACCTGGAGCGTAGCTTCCGGGTTCCGCTGTACCCGATCACACCCATACTGGGCACCCTGATGTGCGCCTACTTGATGCTCAACCTCGGCGCCGACACCTGGATCACCTTCGGCGTGTGGATGCTTGTGGGCATCGCCATCTACTTCGGCTATGGACGCCGGAACTCCAAGGTAGCCGCGCTCAGCGAGCAGGACTACCGTGAAATGACCACCAGGGCCGTGAGCCCGGAACCTGTGAAAGCAGACAAGCCATGACCATCGCCACCGAACTCCCTCTCGTAGAAGAACCTGGCGCGCCCGGCGAAGCGCCCATCACCATGCTGAACCCGGACTTCCCCTTCAGCTACGACCACTATCTGGCTCACCCCGACGGGCTGGGCGCCATACCCGAGGAGCTGTACGGCACCGAAGTGGCCATCATCGGTGCCGGCCTGTCCGGGCTGGTGACCGCCTACGAGCTGATGAAGCTCGGCCTCAAACCGGTCATTTACGAAGCCGACCAGATCGGTGGCCGCCTCCGCACAGCCAGCTTCCCGTCTGCCCCCGGCGTCGTGGCCGACCTTGGTGGCATGCGCTTCCCTGTCTCGGGTAAGGCGTTCTACCACTACGTGGACCTGCTCGGCCTGGACACCAACGACTTCCCCAACCCCATGGCCCCGGCCACGTCCAGCACCGTCATTGAGCTCGCCGGCAAGAAGCACTACGCCACCACCGCTGATGAGCTGCCGGAGTTCTTCCGCGAAGTGGCCGACGCCTGGAAAGCCGCAGTGAACGACGGCGCAGCCTTCGCCGAAATGCAGGAAGCCATCAAGGCCCGCGACACCCAGCGGATCAAGGAGCTGTGGAACGCGCTCCTGCCGGAACTGGACGAGCAAACCTTCTACGGCTTCATCGCTGCCAGCAAGTCCTTCAAGGAAGCCGGCTTCGCGCATCGTGAAGCGTTCGGCCAGGTGGGCTTCGGTACCGGCGGTTGGGACACAGACTTCCCCAACTCCATCCTCGAAATCCTTCGGGTCGTTTACACCGACGCGGACGATCAGCACCGCTCCATTGCGGGAGGAGCGCAAAGGCTCCCCGAGGCACTGTGGAACCACGCGCCGTCGGGCATTAAGCACTGGCCGGAAGGTACCTCGCTTTCGTCCTTGCACTCAGGATCCCCGCGCGGAGCGGTGGACAATATCCGCCGCGCAGAAAACGGCGACCTCCTGGTCCGCGAGAACTGGGGACGCGAAGCGACCTATCAGGCCGTGGTGACCACCTGCCAGTCGTGGCTGTTGTCGACGCGCATCCACACCGAGGAAGCGCTGTTCCCGGCCGAGCTGTGGACGGCGATCGAGCGCTCTCACTACATGCAGTCGTCCAAGACGTTCGTGATGGTGGACCGGCCGTTCTGGAAAGACATCGACCCGGAGACCGGGCGCGAAGTTTTGTCCATGACGCTCACCGACCGCCTCAACCGGGCTACATACCTGCTCGACGACGGCCCGGACAAGCCCGCTGTCATCCTCCTGTCCTACACATGGAACGATGACGCATTGAAGTGGCTGGCCCTGACCGCAGAAGAGAGAGTCAAGCTGATGCTTCACTCTCTGGAGCAGATCTACCCCGGTGTGGACATCGCAAGCCACATCGTTGGGCAGCCCATCACGGTGTCCTGGGAAGCGGACCCCAACTTCATGGGCGCCTTCAAGGCCAACCTTCCCGGGCACTACCGCTACCAGCAGCGCCTCTTCACGCATTTCAAGCAGGACCAGCTGCCTGAGCACCAGCGCGGCATCTTCCTCGCCGGCGACGACGTGTCCTTCACCGCTGGCTGGGCTGAAGGCGCTGTCACTACGGGCCTGAACGCCGTATGGGGCGTGGTGAACCACCTGGGTGGCTCGTCCGTGGCCTCAAACCCAGGACCGGGTGACCTGCTGGACGAGCTCGGCCCGATTTCACTGGACTAATCCCGCCACGAACCTTGCGTTGCGAGGCCCGCTCTGCCCCCTAAAACCTCACGATAGGGTGCAGAGCGGGCCTCGCATTGGTCATTTAAGCGTGCATTTCCCGGTGTGCTGCTGCGAGTTCCTTGTAGTGGGTTGCGTTGTGCTTGACGCCCTCAAACTCGTCGTCCGTAAGTTCCCGCCGGACCTTCGCTGGGACACCTGCAACCAGGGAGCGCGGGGGAATGACCGTTCCTTCCAACACCACGGCACCGGCAGCAATGAGGGAGCCTGTGCCGATCACGGCGCCGTTGAGAATGGTGGCGCTCATGCCGATCAGGCAGTCGTCCTCCACGGTGCAGCCATGGACTACAGCGCTGTGCCCAACGGAGACGCGCTCGCCCACGGTGCAAGGGAAACCGGGGTCGGCGTGCAGGACTACGTTGTCCTGCAGGTTCGAACCCGCGCCGACCTTGATGGCGGCCGTATCGGCGCGGACGGAGACGCCGTAGAAGGCACTGGAGTCCTGGGCCAGCGTGGCCTTGCCAATGATGGACGCGGTGGGCGCCACGAAAGCAGATTCATGGATGTCCGGGGTGTCCCCGGCGAAAGTGTAAGAGGGAGCCATGCGCCCAGCTTAGTTGGGCGCGGCGGGGCCTTAGTTGAACACCACGGTCCGGGTGCCGTCCAGGAGCACCCGGTGTTCGGCATGCCACTGCACGGCCTGGGCCAAGGTGCGGCCTTCAACGTCGCGGCCCATCTGGACGAACTGGGCAGCCGTACGGGCGTGGTCCACGCGGATGACTTCCTGCTCGATGATCGGACCCTCGTCGAGGTCGGCGGTCACATAGTGTGCCGTTGCGCCAATGATCTTCACGCCGCGTGCGTGGGCCTGGTGGTACGGTTTGGCGCCCTTGAACGACGGGAGGAACGAGTGGTGGATGTTGATGGCCTTGCCGTTCAACTCCGTGCACAGATCATTGGAGAGGACCTGCATGTACCGGGCCAGGACGGTCAGTTCGACGTCGTGCTCGGCGATCAGCTTCAGCAGTGCAGCCTCGGCCTGCGGCTTGGTGTCCGGAGTTACGGGGATGTGGTGGAACGGGATGCCGTAGAACTCCGCCAGCGACTCCAGGTCGCGGTGGTTCGACACGATGGCCGGAACCTCGATGGGCAAGGTGCCGGAGCGCTGCTGGAACAACAGGTCGTTGAGGCAGTGCGCGTCCTTGGAGCACAGGATGATGGTGCGGACCTTCTCAGCGACGGGGTTAATCTGCCAGGTCATGCCGAACGACTCAGCCACCGGCCGCAGTGCAGCGGTCAGGTCCGCTTGGGTGCTGGACGTCGTTGCCTCCACGCGCATGAAGAAGTTGCCGGTGCTGGGGCTTCCGTACTGCTGGGAGTCGGCAATGTTGCAACCGGCCTCGAGCAAGGCTCCGGCTACCGCGTGCACGATGCCGGGACGGTCGGGGCAGGACAGGGTTACAACGAAAGCGGCGGAGTCAGTCACGCGGATAAGCCTACCCGTGCTGCCTTGTTGTACTGTTAATGGGTCGCAACTGGCGTTGGGTGGACTACCACCAGGGAGCGGCAATCACGAAGACCACGGATCGTACGCCTGGGCCGAGGGTCATGTCTTACCGTTGCACGCACGTGACCGATTCCTCAGTAATCAAGGGGACGCGGGAATGCTGCTGCCGGTAGCCTGACCTGTAGCACCACCCGTTGCCTAGCCAGGAGATCTCCGTGACTACCACAACCACTTCCGCGTCTGTCAGCAACCAGTCGCTCGCCGATCTCGATCCCGAGATCGCAGCAGTCCTCAACCAGGAGCTTGGCCGCCAGCGCGGCACCCTGGAAATGATTGCGTCCGAAAACTTCGCCCCCCGCGCCGTCATGGAAGCCCAGGGCTCCGTCCTGACCAACAAGTACGCCGAGGGTTACCCGGGCCGCCGCTACTACGGCGGTTGTGAATATGTCGACGTCGCTGAGCAGCTCGCCATCGACCGCGTCAAGGAACTGTTCGGCGCCGAATACGCCAACGTCCAGCCGCACTCCGGTGCCCAGGCAAACGCCGCAGCGCTCTCCGCCATGATCACCCCGGGCGACAAGATCCTGGGCCTGTCCCTGGCCCACGGTGGACACTTGACCCACGGCATGAAGCTCAACTTCTCCGGCAAGCTCTACAACGTAGCGGCTTACCAGGTTGAAGAAGACAACTTCCGCATCGACATGGACAAGCTCCGTGAGCAGGCCATCGCCGAGAAGCCGCAGGTCATCATTGCCGGCTGGTCCGCGTACCCGCGCCACCTCGATTTCGCCGCCTTCCGCTCCATCGCCGACGAAGTCGGTGCACTCCTGTGGACCGACATGGCGCACTTCGCCGGCCTCGTTGCAGCAGGACTGCACCCGAGCCCGGTCCCGCACTCCGACGTCGTCACCTCCACCGTGCACAAGACCCTGGCCGGCCCCCGTTCCGGTGTGATCCTTGGCAAGCAGGAGTGGGCCAAGAAGCTCAACTCCAGCGTCTTCCCGGGTCAGCAGGGCGGGCCGCTCATGCACGTGATCGCGGCCAAGGCTGTTGCCTTCAAGATCGCAGGCAGCGAAGAGTTCAAGGAGCGCCAGGAGCGTGTTCTCGAAGGTGCCAAGATCATCGCTGACCGCCTGAACCAGGCCGACGTCGCCGAAGCCGGCGTCTCGGTCCTCACCGGCGGCACCGACGTTCACCTGGTCCTGGTTGACCTGCGCAACTCGCAGCTGGACGGCCAGCAGGCCGAAGACCTCCTGCACTCCGTGGGCATCACCGTGAACCGCAACGCTGTTCCGTTCGATCCCCGCCCGCCGATGGTCACCTCCGGCCTCCGCATCGGTACGCCTGCCCTGGCGACCCGCGGATTTGGTGCCACCGAGTTCACCGAGGTTGCCGAGATCATCGCCACCGCACTGAAGGCGGGCTCCGCCACGGATGTCGAAGCCCTCCAGGCACGCGTCGACAAGCTGGCCGCTGACTTCCCGCTGTACCCGCAGCACGAGCAGTGGTAAATCCGCGTTACCGCGGATAAAGGAAGCACCGCCCGGGCATTGAACCGGAGCCGACGGGATCCGCCGCCACATCTTCGGCGGCGGATCCCGTTGGCATGAGCCAACAGGTCACCCACCAGAAAGAGCAGATGGAATGACACAGTCCACCGCACAGATCCTTGACGGCAAGGCCACCGCCGCAGCCATCAAGGCAGAACTGACCACTCGCGTTTCCGTCCTCGCCGCCAAGGGAATCGTCCCCGGCCTGGGCACCATCCTGGTGGGTTCGGACCCCGGCAGCACCTGGTACGTCGGCGGCAAGCACAAGGACTGCGCCGAGGTTGGCATCCAGTCCATCCGCCGCGACCTCCCCGAGGACATCAGCCAGGAGGACCTCCTGGAGGTTGTCCGCGAGCTCAACGACAACCCGGAATGCACCGGGTACATCGTCCAGCTTCCGCTGCCCAAGCACATTGACCAGGACGTCATCCTCGAAGCCATGGACCCTGAGAAGGACGCCGACGGCCTGCACCCGATGAACCTGGGCCGCCTGGTGGCCAACGTCAACGGTGAGATGAAGTCGCCGCTGCCCTGCACGCCCAAGGGCTGTGTGGAGCTGCTCCGCCGCCACAACATCGAACTCAAGGGCAAGCGTGTCCTGGTGGTCGGCCGCGGCGTCACCATCGGCCGTCCCATCGGCTTGCTCCTGACCCGCAAGGAAGTCAACGCAACCGTCATCCTCGCCCACACCGGGACCGTGGACCTGCCCGCAGAACTCAAGCAGGCCGACGTCGTGATCGCCGCCGCCGGTGTCCCGCACATGATCAAGGCTGAAGACCTCAAGCCGGGCGCCATCGTGCTCGACGTCGGCGTCAGCCGCGTGGACGACGGCAACGGCAAGGCTGTTGTCACCGGAGACGTGGACCCGGCCGCTGCCGACGTCGCCGCCTGGCTGTCCCCGAACCCGGGCGGCGTGGGCCCGATGACCCGCGCCATGCTGCTTGCCAACGTGGTGGAGAGCGCCGAACGCCAGGCCGGCATCGCCTAGGTTCCCGCGAACACAGCAGGGCGCCTACTCCCCACGGAGTAGGCGCCCTGCTCCGTTAACCCGACGACGCCACACAACAACCACGGCTAGGCTCTGTGTATGCAGCCCCGTTCCCCTGAGCCCGCGTGGAGTCCGGGGCCACAGCACATCACAGGCCCCCGCCGTTTCGCGGGCCCGCCCACAAGTTTCATCGTCATCACGGTGGCTGTGATCCAGGTGGTGGGGACGCTGTTCTCTGCAGGCCACCAGGATGCGCCACGGCCCTTGGATGCGCTGGCGATCCTGCTGCTCCTCGCCGGTCCGGCCGGGCTGGCGTACCGGAAGCGGGAGCCGCAAGTGATGCTCCCGGTCGCGCTCGTCGCTACCGGAGCCTACTTGGCGTTCGGCTACGCCTGGGGGCCCATCGTCCTGTCCTTGGCGCTCGCAATCGTGCTCACCGCAGCTGCAGGGCTGCGGTGGCAAGCGTGGGCTGGCGCCGGTATCGCGGCCGCGGCGGTCGTCGTCGGGTCAGCATTGACAGGCGACGAGAACTGGCCGGTGCGTGCGTCCGCGGGTGTCGCCTGGGCCGCGATCCTGGTCGTTGTGGGGCAAAGCTTCCGACGGCGGAGCGAGCGGTTCGCCGAATACCGACGGCGCCGCGAGGAAGCACAGAAAGCGGAACGCGACGAGTACCGGCTTACCCTGGCCCGCGACATCCACGACGTTGTGGCCCATTCCCTTTCCATGATCAACGTCCAAGCGTCCGTGGCCTTGCATGTTGGTGCCGACGATCCGGAGAAGCTCAGGCCCGCCCTCGAAGCCATCAAGGCCGCCAGCAAGGAGTCATTGACAGAGGTCCGCCAGCTCCTGGGTGTGCTGCGCGAGGACGTTCCGCTGGCCCCCGCCGTGCGGCCCACGCTGGCCCGTGTCCCCGAGCTGCTGCGAAACGCGGAGGTCGGTGGTCTCCGGGTGACGCTGGAAGACAACGCAGACCATCAACGTGTCGGCCCCGCCCAGCAGGAAGCCGCCTACCGGATCACCCAGGAAGCCCTGACCAACGTCGGCAGGCACTCAGGTGCCCGGTCCGCCGTCGTACGCATTACCCAAACCGGCGGGGCGCTGACGGTGACCATTGACGACGACGGCGCGGGCATGGGCGGCGCGCTCCCCGGCAACGGCCTCACGGGGATGCGTGAGAGGGCTGTCGCCTTGGGCGGGTCGCTCACGCTTCACAGCCGGGAACCGGGCTTGCGCGTCGAAGCAACCTTGCCGATCCACCAAGAAGGAAACCGCCCATGATCCGCATCCTCCTGGTCGACGACCAAACCCTCATCCGGGCTGGCTTCCGCGCGCTCCTGGACGCCGAACCGGACATGGAAGTGGTGGGGGAGGCCGGCACCGGCCGCGACGCTGTCCGCCTCGCGACCCGGGACAGGCCCGACGTCATCCTCATGGACCTCCGCATGCCGGACGACGACGGCCTCACCGCCACCCGCAAAATCCTGGGCGACCCGGCCCTGGCAGGCACGCGCGTCATCATCCTCACCACGTTCGAACTGGACGAGTACATCGCCGAAGCCGTGCGGGCCGGAGCCGCAGGCTTCCTGGTCAAGGACACCGAGCCGGCCGAGCTCATCCGGGCCGTACGTGTGGTCCACGATGGAGACGCGCTGCTCTCCCCGTCGGTCACCCGGCGGATCATGGCCCAGTTGGCATCGCAGAGCCGTGCTGCCGGCAAGGCGGTCCCGCTGGAGCAGGTGACCGAGCGTGAACGCGAAGTCCTTGCCCTGGTGGGCGAGGGCCTGAACAACGCCGAGATCGCCGAACGGCTCTTCATCACACCGCTCACAGCCAAGACCCATGTTTCGCGCATCATGACCAAGCTGATGGTCCGCGACCGGTCCCAACTGGTGGTCCTGGCGTACGAATCCGGGCTGGTGAGGCCCGGGTGGAGCAGCTGACCCGCCTGGAGCGACTCCGCCGGGAGTAGCCCGCTGCCCGAAGGTGACTCCCGACGGCGGACGCCTCGCCGGCCGCGCCCGAGCAGACTCGAACCAGAGCCGAAAGACGGTTCACGCCGGGCATCGGCGGAGAGAGTTTGGATCACTGACATGTTCACCGCATTGACCTCGATCGTCGGAGAGACCACCACGCTTGGGGGAGCGCTGGCCCAGTTGCCGGCCACCGTCGCCGCGCACGGTCCTTGGGGCGACGGGCCGTACTGGCCGTTCTTCCTGCTGTTCCCGTTGTTCTGGATCATCGTGATCGGCTTGTTCATTTTCGTGGGCCGCCGTACCTGGCGCCGCAACCATCACTGGGCCGCAACCCAAGGCGCCGAGGGTGTATTGCGGGAGCGGTATGCGCGCGGCGAGATTGACGAGACCGAGTTCCGGCAGCGGCTGGAGGTGCTGCGCTCGCAACCGGGCAGCTGAGCGGCGCGGCCGGGCGGCTGACCGGCGCGGCAGGCTAAGCGAGCAGCGCGGCAGGCTAAGCGAGAGGGTTCTTGCAGGAATATCTGCAAGAGCCCTTTCACATATTCCCCGGCGCTACTAGTCTGCTGAGGGTGCACAATGAAGCAACCCGCTCTCAGACACCCTCACCAACACCGTCAGAATCGTTGCAAACCAGCTTCGACATGAACCAGCCGACCGTCATCAGTGCGCGGAACCTCACCAAGGCCTATGGTGAGCTCACCGCCGTGGACAACATCTCCTTCGACGTGCCTGCTGGACAGTCCTTCGGCCTTCTTGGGCCCAACGGTGCCGGGAAGTCCACCACCATGAGAATGATCGGCGGCGTCTCCCAGCGCACCTCGGGCTCGCTCAGCATCATGGGCCTGGATCCCGAGTCGCACGGCCCCGAAGTGCGCGCGCACCTGGGCGTGGTCCCGCAGCAGGACAACCTCGACGAAGAGCTGAAAGTCCGCGAGAACCTGATCGTGTACGGGCGCTACTTCGGCCTTCCGCTGAGCTACCTGCGGCCCAAAGCCGACGAACTCCTCGAGTTCGCGCAGCTGACGGACAAAGCCAACTCGAAGGTGGATGCGCTGTCCGGCGGCATGAAAAGGCGGCTCACCATCGCCCGCTCACTCATCAACGAGCCTCGAATCCTCCTCCTCGATGAGCCCACCACGGGCCTGGATCCGCAAGCCCGGCACATTCTCTGGGACCGGCTGTTCCGGCTCAAGGAGAGCGGAGTGACGCTCATCCTCACCACGCACTACATGGACGAGGCCGAGCAACTCTGCGACCGACTGATCGTGGTGGACAAAGGCCGCATCATGGCTGAGGGGTCGCCGGCCCACCTGATCCGCGAGCACTCCTCGCGCGAAGTACTTGAACTCAGGTTCGGATCCGAGCGGAACGCGACCATCGGCGTCGAACTCCAAGGCATCGGTGAGCGGCTGGAGACGCTGCCCGACCGCGTGCTCATCTACGCGCACGACGGCGAGGCCGCGTTGGAGCAGGTCACGTCGCGGGGGCTGCGGCCCATGACGTCGCTGGTGCGCCGATCATCGCTGGAGGACGTGTTCCTGCGGCTGACCGGTAGGAGCCTTGTTGACTGACTCGGCGAACAAACCAATCACGACGGCGGCGCCACCGCTGCGGGCCCATTCACCTGCCGTCTCGGCCGCCAGGGCGCGGCGCTGGGGTGCGTTTTTCTACGCCGAACAGGTGCTCCGCGTCATGCGCAACTACGGCTGGTCCGTGGTCCTTTACAGTGTGGGCCAGCCGGTGGCGTACCTGTTCGCCATGGGGGTTGGGCTCGCCAGTTTGGTGGACGCCAACAGCGAGGCGGCCTTCGGCGGCGTCAGCTACCTCGAGTTCGTGGCGCCGGCCCTGCTGGTCTCCGCGGCGGTGATGACGGCGTCGGGGGAGTTCTCGTACCCCATTATGGACGGCTTCAAATGGCGCCGGGTGTTCTACGGCCCCCACGCTTCGCCGTTGATTCCGCAACAGATCGCCAGTGGCCACATCATGGCCAGCACGGTCCGGTTCCTGCTGCAATCGGTGGTCTACTTCGTGGTGGTGGCCCTGTTCGGTGCGTCCCCAAGTCCGTGGGGTTGGGTATCGGCCATCGTGGCAACAGTGGCGGCACTGTCCTTCGGCCTGCCGCTGATGGCCTACGCCGCGAGTATCACCCAGGACAAGGGGCAGTTCGCCTTGGTCCAGCGGTTCATCGTGATGCCGTTGTTCCTTTTCTCGGGCACGTTCTTCCCGCTTGATACCCTGCCGTTGGCCGTCCGCTGGATCGGGTGGATCTCGCCGGTTTGGCATGGAACGGAGTTGGGACGCGTCTTCACGTATGGCATGGACCAAAACCCTGTGCTGACCATCACCCATGTGGTGTTCCTGCTGGCAACGGCCACCGTCGGCTGGGTGCTCGTCCGTCGCCAGTTCGTGAAAAGGATGGGCTCATGAGTGTCCTGACAGGTGGCCACAGCGCCACGGATCTTGCGCGCGAGCGGAAGTTCGGTTCCCTGTACTCCCGCAATGCGAAGGCTGTTGTGGGCCGTGGGCTGATGGCGGCCAAGAGCAGCACCTGGCTGGTGCTGGTGTCCGGGTTCTTTGAGCCCGTTCTGTTCCTGCTCGCCATGGGCGTGGGCATGGGCTCGATCGTCGGTACGGTCCAGGGGCCGGGCGGCGAGGAAATCAGCTACGCGGCCTACATTGCCCCGGCGCTGCTCGCGGTTTCGGCAATGAACGGGGCAATCTACGACTCCACGTGGAACGTCTTTTTCAAGATGAACTTCGCCAAGCTATACCAAGGAATGCTCTACACCTCACTGGGGCCGCTGGACGTTGCCATCGGCGAGATCTTCCTGGCCCTGCTGCGCGGCTTGCTGTACGCCACCGGGTTCACCGCCGTCATGGGGGTGATGGGGCTGCTTACCAGTTGGTGGGCCATCCTTGTCATCCCGGCGTCCGTGTTGATCGCCTTTGGGTTTGCAAGCTTTGGCATGGGCATTACCAGCTTCATGAAGACCTTCCAACAGATGGACTGGATCAACTTCTTCCTGCTGCCCATGTTCCTGTTCAGCGCCACGTTCTACCCGCTGAGTGTCTACCCGCAGGTGATCCAGTGGTTCATCCAGGCCATGCCCCTGTGGCACGGGGTGGAGCTGCTCCGGCAGATCAGCGTGGGTTCGTTCAGCCCGGCTACTGCCATCCATGTGGGCTACTACGTGGTGATGATCGCGCTCGGCATCATGCTCACTACTGGAAGGCTGCGCCAGCTGTTCCTGAAATGATGGAGATTTTGTACAGCCAATGCAAAAAATCCCGTGTTCGCCGTCCGTGGAAGCCGGCACAGGCACCATGGCACGTTTGAGAGAATGGAGCCATGCAATCTCTCGGTGACCCGCACCCGTCCACGTCCCCCGCCGGCAAAGGCATGTTCAAGGGCTTCCGCATTGGTGGCCTGGGGATGACCGTCGTCATCATCGCCTTCCTGGTTGCCGTCATCTTCGCGGCCAACCAGAACGACGTTGTGGGCTGGGTCGTCGCGGTTGTAGCCTTCGGATGGCTGGCTCTGGCCACCTTCGTGGTCCTGAGCATTCGCAAGGCCGCGCAGCGGGCCGGGGCAAAACTGAGCGAAGCCCAAGCTGCGTTCAACTCGGCAACCGGCCGCGCGCCGTCGTCGACTGTCACTGACAACGGCGGCACCCGCGTGGTAGCTGAGCGCAGCCAGGCAGACGAAGTCCGCGACCTCAAGTTGGACCACTCCTTCAAGATCGTGCAGGTGCAGGTACGCGTGGTGGACGAAGAACGTGCCAAGGGCGCCGCGGCGGACCAGGACACCATCAATCGCGCACTGGAAACCATCGCCATCACGGCAACCAACGCCCGGGACATGATCAAGTCCTCCGGTGGCTCGGAGGAGCCCGTGGCCGGAACCATCATCGACTAGAGTGGACCGGGTGAGTACGGCATTGAAGAAGGATTTCCTTCGCATCGCATCAGTCAACGTCAATGGCCTGCGGGCTGCCTACAAGAACGGCATGGCGGAATGGCTGGAGCCCCGCGAGGTAGACATTCTCTGCCTGCAGGAAGTCCGCGCCCCTGACGACATCGTCAGGAAGCTGATCGGCGAGGGCTGGCACATCCTTCACACCGAAGCTGAGGCCAAGGGCCGCGCCGGTGTTGCCATTGCTTCCCGCGACGAGCCCACGGCCACCCGTGTTGGCATCGGCGACGACTACTTCGACACCTCCGGGCGCTGGGTTGAAGCGGATTACACCGTCAAGACCAGTGCCGGAGAGTCCGCCACCCTCACCGTTGTCAGCGCCTACGTGCACTCCGGAGAAGTGGGAACCCCCAAGCAGGACGACAAATTCCGCTTCCTGGACGCCATGACCGTCCGCCTGCCCGAGCTCGCCAAGCACAGCGACCACGCTTTGGTGGTGGGCGATCTCAACGTCGGACACACAGAACTCGACATCAAGAACTGGAAGGGCAACGTCAAGCGTGCCGGCTTCCTCCCGGAGGAGCGGGCGTACTTCGACCGCTTCCTCGGCGAAGAGATCGGATGGAGGGATGTCCACAGGGGCCTGGCAGGAAACGTCGCCGGCCCCTACACCTGGTGGTCCCAGCGCGGTAAGGCCTTTGATACTGACACTGGCTGGCGCATCGACTACCACCTGGCCACCCCGGGCCTCGCAGCAGCCGCTTTCTCGGCTGTGGTTGACCGGGCGCCTTCGTGGGACACCCGCTTCTCTGACCACGCACCGCTGGTAGTCGACTACCGGCTCTGAGCTTCCGAAGGTAATTTCTCCATGACCAGTTCCATCACGACTGAAACCGGCACCGCCGCCGCCACGTCCACCAAATTGGCCGTTGGTGCCAAGCATCGCGTCCTCTCAGGGATGCAGCCTTCGGCCGATTCCCTGCACCTTGGCAACTACCTGGGCGCCTTGGTCAACTGGGTCCGGATGCAGGACGAGTACGACGCCGTCTTCTTCATCCCGGACCTTCACGCCATCACCGTGCCGCAGGATCCGGCCGAACTTGCCCGTCGCACCCGTGTAACCGCCGCGCAGTACATTGCAGGCGGTGTGGACGTGGACAAGTGCACACTGTTCGTCCAGTCCCAGGTTCCCGAGCACGCCCAGTTGGCCTGGGTCCTGAACTGCATCACGGGCATGGGTGAAGCCGCCCGCATGACCCAGTTCAAGGACAAGGCACAGAAGCAGGGCTCGGACCACGCCAGCGTCGGCCTGTTCACGTACCCCATCCTGCAGGCCGCCGACATCCTGCTTTACCAGCCGCACGGCGTGCCCGTTGGCGAAGACCAGCGCCAGCACGTGGAACTGAGCCGCGACCTCGCCAACCGCTTCAACAGCCGGTTTGGCGAGACGTTCCAGGTCCCCGAAGCCTTCATTCAGAAGGAATCGGCCAAGATCTACGATCTCCAGAACCCCACGGCAAAGATGTCCAAGTCCGCGGAATCACCGGCCGGTTTGATCAATCTCCTCGACGACCCCAAGACAGTGGCCAAGCGCATCAAGTCCGCTGTCACGGACACCGAGACGGAGATCCGCTACGACCGCGAGAACAAGCCGGGCGTTTCAAACCTCCTGACCATCTACTCGGCCATCAGCGGCACCCCCGTAGAGAAGATCGTGGCTGACTACCAGGGCAAGATGTACGGCCACCTCAAGGTGGACCTTGCCGAACTCGTCTCCACCCACCTTGCACCCATCCGGGAACGGGCCAACGAACTGTTGGCGGATCCTGCGGAACTCGACCGTCTGCTGGCTCTCGGCGCGGACAAAGCCCGCGAGATCGCCTCAGCAACCCTCGCCGATGTCTATTCCAAGGTCGGCTTCCTTCCGTATCGCGGGGACGCCGTACGCGGCGAGCAGGGAGTCCGCTAAGCCCATGTGCTCTGCTGGCCAGCTTAACGTCAAGACCGACGCCCGGAAGGGTGTCGGTCCGGACGATTCTCGCCAGCCCGCTGTCACCGGCGCCGATTGCGGTGCCGGTGACACCATGTGCGTGGGGGTGATTCTCGGCTTCCCGCCGGAGATCGCCCGTGAGCTCCAGGAATGGCGGGCATCCTTCGGTGATCCCATGGCCGAGGTCATTCCGGCGCACATCACGCTGATCACCACCACCCCCACCCAGGACTGGGCAGCCACCCGCGAACACGTGCGCGCGGTCGCCAAAACCCAGGAGCCCTTCAACATCACCATCTCGGGCACCGGTTCCTTCCGGCCTGTCTCACCCGTTGTGTTCGTCAACGTCGAAGAAGGCTTTGAGGAGTGCGTGCAACTGCACGAGAAGCTGCAAAGCGGCCCGCTCGAGCGGAGGCTTCCCTTCCCCTACCACCCGCACGTCACGGTAGCCCACGACGTCGCCCAGAAAAACCTTGATGAAGCCGAAACGGTGCTCAGGGATTACCGGGCCACGTTCCCTGTGGTTAGCATGGGACTTTACGAGCACGACACCAATGGAATTTGGCAGCTACGGGAAGAGCTCGACTTTGGCGGCGATACTGACGAGGAACAGCAAGCGGATACAAGCCACGGAGGCGGACACTCCTCCGCTTCCAACTGAGCTGGCGAAGCTCAAACTGGAGCTTCTCCGTAAACGGCAGGAATTGGGCCACGCCAAGCGTTCCGGAGCGGGGTTGCCCGCCAGGGCAGGAGCATTTTTCGCTGTCTTCATGGCCAGGCTGAACACCAACCGCGCCATGCGCTCCTTCCAGCATTACTCGCGGCAGCACGGCCCTTTGCTCAGCGCGGGCATTGGCTTCAACATGTTCTTCTCGGTGACGGGTCTCCTCACCACCGGTTTCGCGATCGCCGGAATCGTCCTGGGCGGCAATCCGGTCCTCGAAGACGCCGTCATCAGCAGCGTGGCCGCCGCCGCCCCAGGGCTCCTGCAGGTCGACGGCGGTAAAGGGCTGGTGGATCCACAGACGCTGCTCAACCCGTCCGGGCTGGGGTGGACGGCGCTCATCGCGGCGGCGGTCACCATTTTCACGTCCCTGGGTTGGATTGCCAGCGTCAGGGAAGGTCTTCGAGGGGTCATGAACGCAGGCCCCCTGGTGCGAAATGCGCTCCTGCAGAAAGCCATCGACGCCGGCACGCTCCTGCTCCTCGGCGTCATCCTGGTGATCAGCGCCGGAGCCTCGTTGATCTTCGGTACAGCCGCGGATTGGTTCATCGGCTTGCTGAAGCTAAACGAGGAGGTGGCAGCGCCCATCGCCGCCACCGTCAAGATCGTGGTTCCACTCCTTTTGAACTGCGCGACGGCGGCAGTACTGTTCCGTGTCGCCGCTGGCCTGAAGTTGGGGCGCCGTTCCTTCCTTGAAGGGGTGGTGCTGGCCGGGGTCGGAACCACCGTCCTCCAGTTCTTCAGCACCGAGCTCCTGGCCCGCTCCGGGAACAATCCCGTCCTGGCGTCCTTCGCCATCATCATCGGCCTGCTGATCTGGTTCAACCTGGTGAGCCAGGTCTATCTGGTCTCGGCTTCGTGGGCGGCAATTCGGGAAGCTGATGCTGAATCGGGGGAGGCGCCCCGCAAGAAGGTCCTTGGTTCGCGCCGCGTAGCGCCCCGTACCTGACTCTTTTCTGGCCCCGGGAGGCGCGAATGAACAACCAGCTGTGGATCTCCTGTCTCGTCGGCGCTGCGGCGGGCCTTGTTGTTGGCCAACTGATCTTCAACTCGCCTTTCCTGGGCATCCTCATTGGTGTGGGCATCGGCGCCCTTGTTGGGGCTGCCGTGGGTCCCCGCCGGAATTGAAGCCCCACCGCTCCTGAGTTGGCGCTCTACGGGGCCCGCACCAGCCCTTCCCATGCGACGGTCCAGTCGGCCGGGAAGCCGGGCGCATGCCGGTCCGGTCCGTTGTCCCAGCCGGCCGCCATCAGTGCCACCGCGGCGAGCAGCCCACCGTTCCCCGGCAGATAGAGGGGGAGCGAGTCCGTCTGGCGGTTGTGCCCGTTGACCAGGAACGTGTTCTTCCCTGCGTCGAGGAGGAGCGCGTCCACTGCAGCTTCGGGGTCTTCCAGCCGGGCTGCGGTCATGGCCATCACTGGATAATCCCAGCCCCATGTGCTGCCCCAGTCCCAGTCGTCCAGGACATCATTGAGGGTTGCGCGCATGATGGCCGGATCAACCAAGCCCGTCTGCGGGAGAACTCCGAGGGCACACAGCATGGAGGGGTGGTCAGTGCGGATGGTGAATGGTTCGACGTCGATCGCAGCGTAGACTCCGTTGAGTACCCGTGGGCGCACCAGGCCCTCCGATACTTCCGACCATTCCTCCACGGGCCCAAGTCCCAGACGCGCCCGCCACAACGCCGCAGTCCTGAGCCCCCACTGCCAGTAGGCCAGCTCAAACGTGGGGTTGGTGACGTTGGTCCGGATTGAGCCGTAGCTTTCCTGTGCCGGGATCAAGGGTGGCCCCAGTTCGAACCCGCGGGGGGTGGGATGGGCGAAACTGGCCATGAAGGCCGCCGACTCGAAGACGATCTCCGCGAACTCCTCCAGCACGTCCCGGCTGGGGTTCGCCCGGTATACGAGTTCCGCCAGGTAGATGGGGTGCGGTTGCTGCCAGATCAGGAATGTCCCGATGGGGCTGGGACTTTCCCGGCCGTCGGGCCCTACCTGCTTGGGCCACCGTACGCCGTCGAATCCTTGGGCCTTGGCGGTCCGTCGTGATGTCTCCAACACTGTGGAGTACCAGCGCAGGGACGGCAGGAGCAGCTCCGACCGGTCCCAAAGGGCGAAGTGCGCGGCGTGCCACCAGTGCATTTCCAGATGGAAGCGTCCGCGCCACGAATTGCACACCAGCCCGGTTTCCTGCGGTGGCAACGAACCGGAGGAGTTGATCGCGGTCAGATATTGGGACAGCACAATCCTGCGTTCGAGTTCCTGGGCGCGGGGATCCTTCGTGGCATTAAGCTCGATGGCTCCGCCAGCGGACCAGAACTGTGGCCAGTGGGCTGCCGCTGCTGCGGTCACCCTGCCCGACGGGGAAAGCCCGACGCCGTGTCCCGTCATCGCGTGGCCGCTCGCCTCGGGTGCCACGCCGGCAGGCCGATGGGTGCCCCGCGCGATGCAGTCACCATCGCCGGATGGGGTGAAGGAGACGGAGAAGTCCAGAATCCCCGTGCCGTCCGGGCCGTCGGATGCTGGAGCTATCCGGAGGTGATGCTGCCCGGTGTGTTCAACTGCAAGGTTCTGCCCGTTAATCACCATCAGATAGCGCGAGTTATCCAGCTCGCGGTGGACCGGCCAAGCGTCAGCTCCCTCATGACCTGCCGAGGAGGTGGGTTCGCCCAGCACAGTGGTGTGGGCGGCCGGGCTGTCCCAGTCCGCGGCGTCGTGCCACGCCTCGGAGCCGTACGGAAAATCAATGCCGACCACCAAGCCTGCACCCAAGGCAGGTGACTCAACGCGGACCGCGAGTTCGTCACGGTCCGGGTGGCACGCCGTCGTGACTTTCACAGGCAGTCCGGCCACGGCGAAGAGGCTGGTCACGACGCCCGCCCAGAGATCCAGCGTTTGTTCGGTGTCAGTGACGTCGGCTTCTTCGAGCGGGTGCTCGTTACCGTCGGTGACCCAGCGGAATCCAATGCGGCCCAGGTCCAGCCGGTGGGCGTTGGCCCGGAGCCATGTTTCAGCCCGGGACGTGTCCGTCTCGCGGTCGTTAACGATGTCGCCCACCATGTCCACGTATGGCACCGGGCCGCGTGGCGAGTCGTAAAGGACAGTAGAGCCAGCCAGTTCATAGGGCTGCTCCGGGGGTACTGAATGCCAGCCCCACTGTGCTTGCGTACCCAGGAGTGTGCCCGGTGGCAAGTCGCCGCGGGCCCCGACTGGGTAGGAACCAGGCAATGACTGCAGTCCGGTGAGGTCCATGGTGAACGCGAATTCGCCGTTGCCAACGGACACGGGGCTCTTTGGATCAAGACGCACCTGCCGGACGTTGTGACGCTGGACGAGTTCCTTGCGGTCGATAATGCTGGGCTTACGCACGGCGCGAATCACATTCCTGGGCTTGTGGGTGGAGGACAACGGTTTCTTCGAGTTCCAGGAGCGGGAAGAACGCGGCCCGCTCGTGAGGGCTCTGGTTGGGTTGATGCAGCGTCAGGAACAGGCCTCCGTCCAGATTCCGGCCGATCATGCCGTGGCCGCCATCCGTGCTCCAGAGCGGTTCCTCTTCCTGTACCCACGGGCCCAGAACGGTTCCTGATTGGCTGCGCGCTATCCCCATCGCGTACCCCTCGTCGCCAAAGCTGGACCACAGCATGATGAGATTGCCGCTGCGGAGCCGGAACACGAACGGACCGTCGGTGACATACACGGGGAAGTCCCGGTCTTTCACCGATGGAACGTCCAAGGCGCGGGCCCACGGTGCCTCGGAGGCGCTAAAGAGAAACACCGGGACGCCTACGGCGGTGCGGAGGTCAGGGCTGAGGCGCTGGGCCATGATGGTGCCGTCGTGCACTTGTTTCCATTCATGGCAGAACACCATCCACGGCCTCCCTTCACCATCTACGTGGAGGGTCCCGTCCAGGCACTGCCAGTTGTGGGGCGTGAGGGGACCGTCGCTCCACGGTTCGAAGGGCCCTTCCGGTGCTTCCGACGCAAGGACCTGGGTGCCACGTAGTCGGCCGGGCGCAATAAACGTGGCGAACATGAAGTACCGGCCTTGGTATTCGTGGACCTCAGGAGCCCAGTACTGTTCATGGCTCCAGAAGCCGGGGGACGGGCGGAAAGCTGCCACTGGTCCCTCCCAGTGGATCAGGTCACGGCTCCCGTAGCAATCGAACCCCGTTGCCTGGCCGGACCAGATGTTCCGGTCGGTACTGCCAAAGAGCAGATACCGCCCGGAGGCGGGCAGTGTTAGTACGAACGGATCCCTGATTTGGATGTCATCCAAGCTGTGCGACACGGTGGTTTCCTCTGCTGCAGATATAGTTCATGCCCCAAACTATTGACGAATATACACCGCCTTGATACGTTTCAGGAACCGTTTTCTTGAGTCTGAAAGAAGCTTACCCAATGGCGCGTAAATCTCTCCGTAGCATCCAAAAATCCATCGCCTTCGTCACCGCTCTCGGCCTGATGGGCCTCACTGCGGCCTGCTCCAGCCCGTCCTCAAACCAGCCGGAGAACGGCCCAGTGGAAATCAGGTTCTCCTGGTGGGGCAACGCAACCCGGGCGGACATCACCAGCAAAGCCATCAAGGAGTTCGAGGCCGCCAACCCCAACATCAAGGTGAAGCCCGAATACGGCGATATCAGCGGTTACTTCGACAAGCTCGCAACCCAAGTAGCTGCAAACGACGCTCCCGACGTCATTACCATGGGCGGAGCGTACCCCGCCGAATACGCAAACAGGGGAGCGCTGCTGGACCTGTCCAAGGTCAAGGATTCCCTGGACCTCTCTAAACTGGACCCGGGTGCCCTGGAGAATGGCCAGGTCAAGGGCGCGCAGTACGGTGTGTCCACCGGCGCGAACGCACTGGCAATTGTGGCTAACCCCGCCGTGTTCCAGGCGGCCGGCGTGGAACTTCCCGACGACTCCTCATGGACCTGGGACGACTTCGCCCGGATCGCCAAAGACGTCACGGACAAGAGTCCCAAAGGAACGTACGGCACGGCCACCGTACTGACACATGACTCCTTGGATGCCTTCGCCCGCCAGCGGGGCAAGTCCCTCTACACCCAGGACGGCCAACTCGGCCTGGATAAGGACACCGTGCAGGCCTACTTCGATTATTCGTTGAAACTCAGCGAAACCGGTGCGGCCCCCAGCGCATCGGAGACCGTTGAGAAACTCAATGTCAGCACCGAGCAGACGCTCATGGGCATGGGGCAGGCCGGGATGATGCTCACCTGGAGCAATTCGCTGACTGCGCTGAGCAAAGCCTCCGGTGCCGAGCTGAAGTTGCTCAAGCTGCCTGGCGAAACCCCCAAGCCCGGCATCTGGCTTCAGTCATCGCAGTTCTACACCATCTCCGCCCGCAGCAAGCACACCGACGCCGCTGCCAAACTGGTGAACTTCCTGGTCAACAACGAGGCCGCGGCAAAGATCATCCAAAGCGACCGCGGCGTGCCCAGCAACTCCGGCATGCGTACGGCGATCCAGGATCTCCTGACGCCCCAGGGCAAGGTGGAGGCCGCCTATATCGACCAGATCGGCAAGATGGACTTCGCCCCGACATTCATTGGTCCCACCGGTTCGACTGCCGTCTCCGAGATCACGGCCCGCATCAACACAGAGGTGCTCTTCAAGAGGCTGGCCCCGGAGAAGGCCGCGGAACAGTGGATCAGCGAAAGCAAGGCGGCGATCGGCAAGTAGCACCCAACTGGGGGACAGCTAACGCTCTACTGAGACGTCAGTGGAGCGATAGCTGTCCCCTACTTGGGTGGGCCCGGCTGTTAGCCGGCGTCCCGGACCTCCAGGTACGGATCCGCCCATGCACTGATGATCCGGGCCACCCTGGCAGCCTGGCCCTTCCCCGTCAGGAGGTGCTCACTGCCCTCCAGGGAGATGAAGCTCCGGGGGTGCCGGGCAGTACGGAAAATCTCGCTGGCGTTGTCGATGCCCACGGTGTTGTCGGTGGGGGAGTGCATCACCATCAGGGGCTTGTGGAGCGTCCGGATGCAATCGCGCAGGTCGGCACTTTCCACGTCTTCCACGAAGTGGCGGCGAACCTCCATCGGACGGCCACCCAGGTCCACCACGGCGCTGCCGTCACGAAGGATGGAGTCAATCTCGGCGTCGAACATATGCTCCACGTGCTTGGGTTCGTAAGGTGCTGCCACGGTCACCACGGCGTTGAGGCCCGGGACGTCGCGGGCAGCGGCGAGGACCGCCGCACCGCCAAAGGAATGACCCACCAGCAGGGAAATGGCCCGTCCCTGTTCCCGCATGAATGCTGCGGCCAGGATCGTGTCGGCCACCTTGACGCTGAAAGAGCCGGCCGACCACTCGCCGCCGGAACCACCCAGACCGAGGTTGTCGAACCGCAGCATCCCCACACCCTGCTCCGCGAGCCCCTTGCAGATGCGGGAGGCCGCCGGGCTGTCCTTGCCCAGTGTCAGGCCGTGCGAATACACACCCCAGCCGCGAACGGGTCCCTCAGGGACGTCCACGATGCCAGCCAGCGTGTCGCCGGTGCTTCCCGTGAAGCTGATCTTCTCAGAGCGTGACACGCTGGTCTCCTTGTGTTGCGATAACCGGTTGCTGACGGTGATTAACGACGACGGCGCCGGTCACCATGTGGGGTGAGCGGCGCCGTCGTCGTGCTGTTCTTTGTGGGAACGGCTAACTAGATCTTGCGTGCCAGGATGGCCTGCTTGACCTCGGCGATTGCCTTGGTCACCTGGATGCCACGGGGGCATGCTTCGGAGCAGTTGAAGGTGGTGCGGCAACGCCACACACCCTCTTTGTCGTTGAGGATTTCAAGGCGCATGTCGCCGGCGTCATCACGGGAATCGAAGATGAAGCGGTGTGCGTTGACGATCGCAGCGGGACCGAAGTACTGGCCGTCGGTCCAGAAGACCGGGCAGGACGAGGTGCAGGCGGCGCACAGGATGCACTTGGTGGTGTCGTCAAAGCGCTCACGGTCCTCGACGGACTGCAGGCGTTCCTTGGTGGGCTCGTGGCCCTTGTTGATCAGGAACGGCATGACTTCGCGGAAGGACTGGAAGAAGGGCTCCATGTCCACGATCAGGTCCTTCTCCACGGGGAGGCCCTTGATCGGCTCGACGGTGATGGGCTTGGACGTGTCCAGGTCCTTCAGCAGCGTCTTGCAGGCGAGGCGGTTGCGGCCGTTGATGCGCATGGCATCGGAGCCACAGACACCGTGGGCGCAGGAGCGGCGGAAGGAAACAGTTCCGTCGATCTCCCACTTGACCTTGTGAAGGGCATCCAGCACACGGTCCGTGCCGTACATGGTCAGCTTATAGTCGTCCCAGCGTGCTTCATCCGAGATTTCCGGATCGTAGCGGCGTACCCGGAGGGTGATGTGGAACGTGGGGATTTCACCGTCGCCGGCAACGCTTGCCGGGAGCTCGATCTTGGAAGCGGGCTCTGCCATTTCGGTCGTCATTAGTACTTACGCTCCATCGGCTCGTAACGGGTGAAGATCACGGGCTTCGTCTCGAGACGGATGCCCGCAACAGATTCCGCCGAGGATGCGGCGGTGACGTTGTTGTCCAGGTAAGCCATGGAGTGCTTCATGAACTTTTCGTCATTGCGGTCCGGGAAGTCCTCGCGGTAGTGGCCACCGCGCGACTCTTCACGGTGCAATGCACCGACGGTCATGACCTTGGCCATGTCCAGGAGGAAGCCCAGCTCAACGGCTTCCAGGAGGTCCAGGTTGAAGCGCTTGCCCTTGTCCTGAACCGTGACGTTCTTGTACCGCTCTTCGAAGGATGCGATGTCACGAAGGACCTGCTCCAGCGATTCCTTGGTACGGAACACCTGCATGTTGGCGTCCATGGTGTCCTGCAGTTCCTTGCGGATCTGCGCAACACGCTCGGTGCCGTTGCCGGTGAGCAGGCGGTCAAGGATGCCACGGGTCATGGCTTCGGGGTCAGCCGGAAGCTCAACATAGTCGGCCGTCTTGGAGTACTCCGCAGCGGCGATACCGGCCCGCTTACCGAACACGTTGATGTCCAGGAGCGAGTTGGTGCCCAGGCGGTTGGAACCGTGCACGGAAACACAGGCGACTTCACCGGCTGCGTAGAGGCCAGGAACGATTGTGTCGTTGTCCTGCAGCACCTCGGTGGTGATGTTGGTGGGGATGCCACCCATGGCGTAGTGCGCAGTGGGGAATACCGGAACGGGGTCCGTGAACGGTTCCACACCCAGGTAGGTGCGGGCGAACTCGGTGATGTCCGGAAGCTTGGCCTCGATGTGCGCCGGCTCAAGGTGGGTCAGGTCCAGGAGGACGTAGTCCTTGTTCGGGCCACAACCGCGGCCTTCGCGTACTTCGTTCGCCATGGCGCGGGCCACGATGTCACGGGGTGCGAGGTCCTTGATGGTGGGGGCGTAGCGCTCCATGAAGCGCTCACCTTCCGAGTTACGCAGGATGGCACCTTCACCACGTGCACCCTCGGTGAGGAGGATGCCCAGGCCGGCGAGGCCGGTCGGGTGGAACTGGAAGAACTCCATGTCTTCCAGGGGGATGCCGCGGCGGAACGCGATGCCCATGCCGTCGCCGGTGAGGGTGTGGGCGTTGGAGGTGGTCTTGAAGACCTTGCCTGCACCACCGGAAGCGAAGACCACGGACTTGGCCTGGAACACGTGAAGCTCGCCGGAGGCGAGGTCGTAGGAGACCACACCGGCAACGCGCTTCTGCTTGTACGGGGTACCGTCTTCGCGCACTGCGTCTTCTTCGACGATCAGCAAGTCCAGGACGTAGTACTCGTTGTAGAACTCAACGTTGTGCTTGACGCAGTTTTGGTACAGCGTCTGCAGGATCATGTGGCCGGTGCGGTCCGCTGCATAGCAGGCGCGGCGAACGGGCGCCTTGCCGTGGTCGCGGGTGTGGCCGCCGAAGCGACGCTGGTCGATCCGGCCCTCGGGCGTGCGGTTGAACGGCAGGCCCATCTTTTCCAGGTCCAGCACGGCGTCGATGGCTTCCTTCGCCATGACCTCGGCTGCGTCCTGGTCAACCAGGTAGTCGCCACCCTTGATGGTGTCAAAGGTGTGCCATTCCCAGTTGTCTTCTTCGACGTTGGCCAGTGCTGCACACATACCACCCTGTGCCGCACCAGTGTGCGAGCGGGTGGGGTAGAGCTTGGTCAGTACCGCTGTGCGTGCGCGCTGACCGGATTCGATCGCGGCGCGCATGCCGGCGCCACCTGCACCGACAATGACGACGTCGTACTTATGGACCTGCATACCAGATGCTCTCTCTTTCAAAAATTCAGATGGTCGGCGGAGGCTGCTCCGCTACGTCAGGCGAACCGGTTTACTCCAAGGAGGGGCCGGAGCGCCGCTGTGGCACAACCCGCTACGGGGCCGGGCAGAATCCGCCGGGCAGCTGAACGCCGTCGACGACGGGGCACGGGTTGAAGGTGAAGATCACCAGAGTGCCCAGGATGATGATGACCAGGGTGGCCGCGTAAAGAACCATCTTGAGCCAGAAGCGAGTGGAATCCTTCTCGGCGTAGTCGTTGATGATGGTGCGGACACCGTTGGTGCCGTGAAGCATGGCAAGCCACAGCATGGCCAGGTCCCAGAACTGCCAGAAGGGATCGGCCCACTTGCCGGCAACGAAGCCGAAGTCGATGGCGTGGATGCCTTCGCCCACCAGCAGGTTAACGAAGAGGTGGCCGAAGATCAGCACCACCAGGACGATGCCGGAGAGGCGCATGAAGAGCCAGGCGATCATCTCGAAGTTGCCGCGGCTGGAGCCGGTGCGGTTGTACTTCGGTGCGATCTTCCCGGACCCGATTTTTCCACTGCGTGGTGTTTCGATGGTTGTCATGGCTTAGTGGCCTCCCAGCGCAAGGGAAAGGTGGCGGATCGCGAAGCCGGCGAACGTGACCAGCCACAGCGCAAGCACGATCCACAGCAGCTGGCGCTGGTACTTCGCGCCCTTCTTCCAGAAATCGATGGCGATCACACGCAGGCCGTTGAAGGCGTGGAAGATGATCGCTGCGACCAGGCCCGTTTCACCCAGGGCCATCAGGGGGTTCTTGTATGCGCCGATAACGGCGGTGTAGGCCTCAGGGGACACGCGCACCAATGAGGTGTCCAGCACATGGACCAACAAGAAGAAAAAGATCACTACACCGGTAATACGGTGTCCAACCCAGGACCACATGCCTTCACGGCCGCGGTACAAGGTGCCAGCTGGTTTTGTCGGCACTGATTAAACCTTCCTGCAACACAGCGGCGCTGGCATGGGATCCATGCGGGGGGAACGCCTGCTGCGAGAGCACTCGTAGCTCACGCCTAAATCTAGGCTTCGCTCACAGCATATTCAATTTAGGACGGGCTTCTCTGCTTGTTAATTCCATGTTTCCTGCCCGGATTCAGGCGATTTTCGGTGCTGCCTGAGACGAACGCCACATGTGTGGCGTTCTGCGGGGCTTCCTGCTTGCACAGGATAAAGTGTTGCGGTGAGTACAGAAGACGCGAAATACCCGGAATCGCCATTGGACCGCTTTCACGCGGTCATTCCGGCGGGCGGTGTGGGGACCCGGTTGTGGCCACTCTCGCGTGCCGCTGCGCCCAAGTTCCTCCACGACCTGACCGGTTCCGGCAGCACGTTGTTGAGGGCCACCTATGACAGGCTCCAACCGCTGGCCGGGGATAGGGTGCTGGTGGTGACTGGTGAGGCACACCGTGCTGCCGTGTGCCGTCAACTGCCCGAGGTGGGGGATGACGAGCTCGTCCTCGAAAGCGAGCCCAAAGACTCCGGCGCTGCCATCGGACTGGCCGCCGCGATCCTGCACCGCCGCGATCCGGAGACCATCATGGGTTCCTTCGCCGCGGACCAGGTCATCAGCCCCGACGATCTCTTCCAGGAGGCCGTGCGTGAGGCAATCTATACGGCTGCCAAGGGCAAGATCGTCACCATCGGCATCAAGCCCACGCACCCGTCCACGGGCTTTGGCTACATCCGCTCCGGCGCGGCGCTGAACGTCGAGGGCGCTCCCAACGCCATGGCCGTGGCCGAATTTGTTGAGAAGCCCAGCCAGGAAGTGGCCAACAAGTACGTCGAAGCCGGGGACTACGTTTGGAACGCGGGCATGTTCGTTGCGCCCGTTGCCCTGATGCTGAAGCACCTCGAAGCGAACCAGCCGGTGCTTTTCGCAGGCCTGCAGGAGATCGCCGAAGCCTGGGACACGCCGCAGCGCGACGAGGTCAAGGCGCGTGTCTGGCCAACCCTGCCCAAGATCGCCATCGACTACGCCGTGGCTGAGCCCGCAGCGGAAGCCGGGGACGTCGCCGTCGTGCCTGGCACTTTCCGTTGGGACGACGTCGGCGACTTCGCCGCAATCGGTCGACTGAACAACGCCGGCGACGTCGACGAAGTCACCGTCCTGGGCGAGGGCGCACGCGTCTTCGCGGAGAATGCCAGCGGCGTGGTGGTTTCCGATACCAAGCGCGTTATTGCCCTCATCGGCATCAAGGACGTGGTCATTGTGGACACCCCGGACGCCCTGCTGGTGACCACGAAGGAACACGCGCAACTGGTCAAGGGCACCGTCGACGCTCTCAAAGCCAGCGGCGATACGGACGTGCTGTAACGCATCTGCTTATACCGTGAGCCACCTCTTTGGTTATCGTGCGCCTGAACGCGGCGTAACCAAGAGGTGGCTTTCGTTCTTCGGGGGCCGTGGATGGCTACAGTTGTGACGTGCGCAATTACACGACTGAAACCGAGCCCACCCCTGTAGTCGGTCCCTGGGTTGACGAATTCCTGCCCGGACTCATCGAATTCCGGCGCGACCTCCATGCGCACCCTGAGCTGTCCTTCAAGGAATTCAGGACGACGGACAAGCTCGTAGAGCGCCTCGAGGCAGCGGGCCTGAAGCCGCGCCGGCTCGAGGGCACCGGGCTCACGGTAGATGTCGGCGAAGGTCCCATTGCCACAGCGCTCCGCGGCGACATTGATGCCCTGCCCATCATCGAAGAAACCGGTCTTCCGTTCGCTTCCAAGAACCACGGCGTAACCCATGCTTGCGGGCACGACATCCACACCACCACCATGCTTGGCATTGCCCTGGTGCTGCACCGGATG
Source organism: Paenarthrobacter nitroguajacolicus (assembly GCF_031455195.1). GTDB lineage: Bacteria > Actinomycetota > Actinomycetes > Actinomycetales > Micrococcaceae > Arthrobacter > Arthrobacter nitroguajacolicus_D. Next base: position 378,418 of record NZ_JAVDSH010000002.1, read on the forward strand.
CACAAGAACAATCCGCTGGGCGGCACCGTCCGCATCATTTTCCAGCCGGCCGAGGAAACCATGCCCGGTGGTGCCTTGTCCTGCATCGAGCAGGGCGTGCTGGAAGGCGTTCCCCGTATTCTCGCGCTGCACTGCGATCCCCGGATCAACGTAGGCCAGATCGGTACCCGTATTGGTGCGATCACGTCGGCGTCGGACACCATCAAGATTGAACTGTCAGGGCGTGGCGGACACACTTCGCGGCCGCACCTGACCGAAGACCTGGTCTTCGCTTTGTCGCAGATCGCCATCAACGTCCCGGCCGTACTTTCCCGCCGGGTGGACGTCCGAAGTGGCGTGTCCGTGGTGTGGGGCCAGATTTCTGCCGGATCGGCGCCGAATGCCATCCCCGGGTCCGGATACATGGCCGGCACCATGCGTTGCCTCGACCGCGATGCCTGGCACAGTGCGGGCGAGTTGCTGGACGACGTCGTGAAGCAGGTTGCCGCGCCCTACGGCGTCGATGTTCATCTGGAGCACACGCGCGGCGTGCCGCCGGTGGTGAACTCGGAACACGAGACGGCCCTCATCGAAGCGTCGGCCCGCGCTGAGCTCGGCGAGAACGCCGTGGTCCTGACTCCACAGTCAATGGGCGGTGAGGACTTCGCGTGGTTCCTGGCCGACCTCCCCGGTGCCATGATGCGGCTTGGTACGCACACGCCTGGTGGCGAGGAGTACGACCTTCACCGCGGCGATTTCATCGTCGATGAGCGTGCCCTGGGATATGCCATCCGCGTCCTCACGGGCGCAGCCCTCCGCACAGTGCGCGACCTCGAGCAGTAGTCCCCACTGAGTCGCAGTTAAGTGCGTTTTGAGCCCTCAGAACGCACTTATCAGCGACCTGTTGGTAGATGGCTGGCCGATTGAGTTGTGCACAATTGAATTGTGCACTATCGTTTTATCCATGAGTGATGCACCTCGCCTCCGCCACCAGGTCTGCTTTGCGCTGTATTCGGCCTCCAAAGCAGCGACCGCGGTCTACCGCCCGGTGCTGGAGGACCTCGGCCTGACGTACCCGCAGTACCTGGTGATGCTGGTGCTGTGGGAGCAGGAGCCGCGAAGCGTCCGCGAACTCGGCGCCGAACTGGGGCTCGATTCCGGCACGCTCTCGCCGCTCCTCAAGCGCCTGGAGGGGCTCGGCCTGGTGGAGCGCCGGCGTTCGGCGGAGGATGAGCGCCGCGTTGACGTGGTCCTCACCGAGGCTGGACATGCCCTCAGCGCCAAATCCAAGGCCGTGCCCCAACGGCTGGCCGATGCCGCCGGACTGTCGAGTGGGGAAATTGAACAACTCCACGCCACGCTGGCCAAACTCACTACGGCCCTGAACAGCTCACTCTAAGAATTTTCCAAGCCACCCATTACCGAAGAGAAACGGAAGCACCATGAAGACTCTTTACACTGCTGAGGCACTGGCCTCCGGCGAAGGCCGTGACGGCAACGCCCGTACCAACGATGGCAAGCTGGACGTCGCCCTCGCCAGCCCCGTGGAACTCGGTGGCAACGGCGAAGGCACCAACCCGGAGCAGCTTTTCGCTGCCGGTTACGCCGCATGCTTCCACTCCGCCCTCCGCCTGGTGGGCCGCAAGGAGCGGGTGGACCTCAGCGATTCGGCCGTTGCAGCCAAGATCCACTTTGGTGCGTTGACGGACAGCGAAGGCTACGGACTAGCCGCCGAACTTGAAATTGCCCTGCCGGCACTGGACCGTGAGACCGCAGAACAGCTCATGACCAAAGCCCACCAGATCTGCCCTTACTCCAACGCCACGCGCGGAAACATGGCAGTTGACCTCAAGCTCGTTGAGTTTGCAGCATGAGCGCCGCAACAACGGCCCTGCCCGCCGAAACCCGCGAAATCCAGCTCGCCTCCCGTCCCGTAGGCCGCCCGGCGCAAGAGAACTTCCGCCTGGCCAAGGCCGAACTGCCTGAATTGGCGGAGGGACAGCTCCTGGTGAAGAACCAGTTCATGTCCGTGGACCCCTACATGCGTGGCCGCATGAACGACGTGAAGTCGTACTCGGCGCCGTTCCGCCTCGATGCAGCGCTCGACGGCGGTGCCGTAGGTGAGGTGATCGCGTCCCGTTCGGACGCGCACAAGGTGGGTGACGTCGTCGTGCATCAACTGGGGTGGCGCGAACACGCGGTAGTGGATGCGGCGTCAACCACGCCTGTCCCGGGCGGCCTGGCGCCGACCTCGGCGTTCCTCGGTGCGTTGGGCATGACGGGATTGACCGCCTACGCGGGCCTGTTGAAGGTGGCCGAGTTCAAGGAAGGCGACGTCGTGTTCGTCTCGGGCGCGGCCGGGGCCGTTGGCTCCATGGTGGGCCAGATCGCTAAGGCCATGGGCGCTTCCAAGGTGATCGGCAGTGCGGGCTCCCCGGAGAAGGTGGCCCGACTCCTGGAGCTTGGCTTCGACTCGGCCTTCAACTACAACGACGCCCCGGTGCTGGACCAGCTGCGTGAAGCAGCGGGGGAGCGTGGCATCGACGTCTACTTCGACAACGTCGGTGGCGAGCACCTTGAGGCTGCCCTGGCGACGCTGACTGTCGGCGGACGCGTGGCCATGTGCGGCGCCATCGCCCAGTACAACTCCACCGAGCCGACGGTCGCTCCCCGCAACCTGGCTGTCGCCATCGGCAAGCAACTGACGTTGCGCGGTTTCCTGGTGGGCGGACAGCGCCAGCACGCTGCCGAGTTCGCGCAGAAGATGGCCGGCTGGCTCGCCGACGGCAGTGTGAGCTACGACGAGACGATCGTCGATGGCCTCGAAAACGCACCCCAGGCCTTCATCGACCTGCTCGACGGAGCGAACACCGGAAAGATGCTCGTCCGACTCTAAGGTCCAAGTAGCCGGGTGTGACTTGCGCACCCGGCTACTGCTTGGTAACAAAAGGTCAACAATCTGCCCTCCGGGACCGCGATGTGCTATCCGGGTGTGTTTTAGGACACTAGTGTTGGTTCCATCAATGCGCTTAGGCGCAGCTGCGAGCATCAGTGAAAACAGAATTTCTGCCTCAGGTATAGGAAACGGACACTCATTGACCATCCGTCGTAGCGCCAATCACTTTCTTCCTGGAGGAAAATTGAAGAAACCACTGCGTGCCACCCTGAAGCGCGGTTCAATGGCCGGCGTCGCAACCGTCGGCGCAGCAGCGCTCCTGCTGACCGGCTGTGGCCAGGCTCCCGACGCCGGATCCGGCGCTGCCACCAAGAGCGACTATGTGGGATGCATCGTGTCCGACTCCGGTGGATTCGATGACCAGTCCTTCAACCAGTCCTCGTTCGAAGGCCTCAAGAAGTCCGAGAAGGACCTCGGCATCACCATGAAGTCCGCCGAATCCAAGGCCAACAGCGACTTCGAGACCAACCTCAACGGCATGATCTCCGCTGGCTGCAACCTCACGGTCACCGTCGGCTTCCTCCTGGGCGATGCCACCAAGGCCGCTGCAGAGAAGAACACGGACAAGCACTTCGCGATCATCGACTACACGTACGACAAGCCCATCGCCAACGTGAAGCCCGTTGTTTATGACACCGCGCAGGCCGCCTACCTGGCCGGTTACGCTGCTGCGGCCACCACCAAGACCGGCAAGGTCGGTACCTTCGGCGGCATCAAGATCCCCACTGTCACCATCTTCATGGATGGCTTCTACGACGGCGTCCAAGCCTACAACAAGGCCAAGGGCAAGTCCGTGCAGGTTGTCGGCTGGGACAAGAACACCCAGGACGGCTCGTTCACGGGCGACTTCGAAAAGCAGGACACCGGCAAGCAGGTCACCATCAACCTGCTGGACCAGGGCGCGGACATCGTGATGCCCGTAGCCGGCCCGGTAGGCAAGGGTGCCGGTGCTGCACTGAAGGAAGCCAAGGCTGCAGGTAAGGACGTCAAGCTCATCTGGGTTGACTCCGATGGCTACCTCACGGCTCCCGAGTACAAGGACCTCATGCTGACCTCCGTGGTCAAGCAGATGGGCGAAGCCGTGGAGACCGTGGTGAAGGACGACAAGGACGGCAAGTTCAGCAACACCGCTTACGTCGGCACGCTGGAGAACGACGGCGTTGCTATCGCTCCGTTCCACGACCTCGACTCCGCTGTTTCGGCTGACACCAAGACCGAACTCGATGCCCTGAAGGCGGACATCGTCTCCGGCAAGCTGGTTGTCGAATCGGCAGCGAGCCCCAAGAAGTAAACAATTCCTGAACGCGCCGCCAGTACCGTGCCCCGGTACTGGCGGCGCGTTTTTGCCCTGACTAGGCTGAACCCAAGCCAACGGCTTGCGGGCAGTACAGTCCCTCGGACTCACAGAACGGTGGAGTTGTGAAACTCGAATTGAAGGGGATCTCGAAAGCCTTCGGGACCTTCTACGCCAACCAAGATATTGACCTCGTGGTCGAATCCGGCCAGATCCATTGCCTCCTGGGCGAAAACGGGGCCGGCAAATCGACCCTCATGAACGTGCTCTACGGGCTCTATGAACCCACCGCCGGCCACATCCTGGTGGACGACAAGCCCGTCAGCTTCCGCGGCCCCGGCGATGCCATGGCGGCCGGCATTGGCATGGTGCACCAGCACTTCATGCTGGTTCCCGTCTTCACGGTGGCAGAAAACGTGGCCCTCGGTGCCGAACCAACCAAGTTCGGCGGCGTCCTGAGCATCGACGAAACCCGCAAGAAGATCCGGGAGATCTCTGACAGGTACGGTTTCGATGTTGATCCCGACGCGCTCGTGGAGGACCTCCCCGTGGGTGTCCAGCAGCGCGTCGAAATCATCAAGGCACTGGTACGCGAAGCCAAGGTGCTCATCCTCGACGAGCCCACGGCCGTGCTGACACCCCAGGAAACCGATGAACTCCTGGACATCATGCGGCAGCTCAAGGCGAGTGGCACCTCCATTGTTTTCATTTCGCACAAGCTCCGCGAAGTGAAGGCTGTTTCGGACGTCATCACCGTCATCCGCCGGGGCAAAGTGGTGGGGGATGCGCCTCCCACAGCGTCCGCTACCGAGCTGGCCTCCATGATGGTGGGCCGCCCCGTCAGCCTGAGCCTGGATAAAGCTCCAGCCCAGCCGAAGGAAACCACGTTTGTCGTGGAGAACCTGACCGTGCGTGCAGCCAACGGCACCAACGTGGTGGATGGCATCAGCTTCGACATCGCCCAGGGTGAGATCCTCGCCGTCGCCGGTGTCCAGGGCAACGGCCAAACGGAACTGACGGAAGCCATCCTTGGCGTGCAGGAGCACGTCACCGGATCCGTGACCCTGGATGGAAAGCAGCTGCTTGGCCTGCCCGTCAAGGATGTGCTGCGTTCCGGCGTCGGGTTCGTCCCGGAGGACCGCACAGTGGACGGACTTGTTGGTCCGTTCTCGGTCGCCGAGAACCTGGTCCTTGACCTCTACGATCAAGCCCCGTTCGCGAGCGGTATCAGCATGAAGCCCGCCAAGGTTGCCGAACATGCCAAGGCCAAGATCGAGGAGTTCGATATCCGGACACCTTCGGCCGGTTCTGCTGCAGGAACACTGTCCGGCGGTAACCAGCAGAAAGTTGTGATGGCGCGTGAACTGTCCCGCCCGTTGCGGCTGTTCATCGCAAGCCAGCCCACACGCGGCGTGGATGTGGGATCCATTGAGTTCCTGCATAAGCGCATCGTTGCCGAACGCGATGTGGGAACACCGGTGATGATCGTATCCACTGAGCTCGATGAGGTCATTGAGCTCGCAGACCGGATCGCGGTGCTGTACAAGGGCAAGCTCGTGGGCATTGTCCCTGCGGGAACTCCCAGGGACACCCTCGGCTTGATGATGGCCGGCGTCGGCCCGGAAGGAGGCTCCGATGACTGAGAAGGATCAGGCCAAGAGCGATCAGAACCCCGCTGAGTCCACGGCGGAGGTACGGGCGGCGGACGTCGCACTCGATACTGCCGGCGGAATGCTGGAACCGTCCATTGTCCCGGTGTCCTCCCAGAGCGGAGACTCGGGCCACCAGCAGGCCAGCGTGATGCGCCGCATCGTCATGGGAAACGGCTTTGTGTCCGTCCTGGCGGTGATCGTCGCGCTCTTCCTTGGCGGCCTGCTGATTGCCAGCACGGACAGCCAGGTGGCCAAGACTGCGGGCTACCTCTTCGCGCGGCCCACTGACTTCCTAAGTGCCTTGTGGGCTGCAATGACCGAGAGTTACGGCGCCCTCTTCCAAGGTTCCGTTTTCAGCCCTCGTGAAGGCTTCAAGCCCATCCTGGAAACCATGACCGTTGCCACCCCGCTGATCTGTGCGGGCCTCGGCGTCGCCCTGGCGTTCCGTGCGGGCTTGTTCAACATCGGCGCCCAGGGGCAGATCATTATCAGCGCCACCCTTGCAGCCTACGTCGGCTTCGCGTGGCATTTGCCATTCGGCCTGCACCTGCTGGTGGTCATCATCATGGGTGTCCTGGGCGGTGCAGTGTGGGGCGCGATCGTTGGCATCCTCAAGGCCCGGACCGGTGCGCATGAGGTGATCGTGACCATCATGCTGAACTATGTGGCGTTGTTCCTGCTGGACTTCCTTCTGAACACCGCAGCATTCCGCCGTCCGGGAGACAACAGCCCCATTTCGCCGCGCCTTGACGAGACGGCCGCATACCCTGTGCTCATCCCGGGTTCCAGGCTCCACCTTGGCTTCCTCGTGGCAGTGGCACTGACGTACGGCGTGTGGTGGCTGCTCAACCGTTCCACCATCGGCTTCGAATTCCGTGCCGTCGGCGCGAATCCCATCGCAGCACGGACCGCCGGCGTCAAGGTATCCCGCGCCACCATCATGGTGATGGCCATGGCCGGTGCGCTGGCTGCGTTCGGCGGCGTCGCCCAGGTGGCCGGTACCGAAAAGGTACTGACCGGTGGCGTCGCGGCCCAGATCGGCTTCGACTCCATCACTGTTGCCCTGCTGGGCCGCAGCACTCCGTGGGGAACGTTCTTCGCTGGCCTGCTGTTCGGTGCGTTCCGCGCCGGAGCCGTTCAAATGCAGATCCAAACGGGTACGCCCATCGACATCGTGCTGGTGGTGCAATCGCTGATCGTCCTGTTCATTGCGGCGCCGCCACTGATCCGGTCCATCTTCAGGCTTGAACCCAAGAAGAAGGACAAGACACCGAAAGCGGCCCCGAAGGCTGCCCTTGCCAACGCCACCGGAGGTGCCAAGTGAGCGCTACAACCACCGCTCCCAGGTCGGGAGCAACGGCCCTGCCTGCATTCCGGCCTTCCATGAAGGTCCCCATCTCGCTTGGAGTCCTGGCGCTGATAGCGCTGGTCTTCTTCGGTTTCCTGGGCCCGGACCAGACCGCCGAGATGAAGATCAGCGATTCCGGGGATGCTGTTGCCGTGCCTGCCTTGATGATCCCGGGCCAGGTGGGCGGGGTTGTCCTGGGCATCCTCCTGCTGGCCATGGCGGCGTATTCGATCTACCTGTGGACGCGGGGGGAGCGCTCACCGAAGTGGCTGCCCATCGCGTTTGCCGTGGTGTTCGTGTTTGCCTTGCTGGTCTGGATTGTGGCCGGTGCACGCCAGCCGTCCATCTCGTTGGCTGGCCTTGTTGCCGGTTCGGTGACGCTGGCCGTGCCCTTGGTTTTCGGTTCGTTGTCGGGCGTCTTATGTGAACGGGTCGGCGTGGTCAACATCGCGATCGAAGGCCAACTCCTGGGTGGCGCATTCACCGCGGCCTTGGTGGCCACGATGACCGGCAGCCCCTATATCGGCCTGATCGCTGCCGCTGCCGCGGGTGCTGCAGTGTCCATGGTCCTGGCCGTGTTCAGCATCAAATACCTTGTCAACCAGATCATCGTTGGCGTGGTACTGAACGTGTTGGTCTCCGGCCTCACCGGTTTCCTCTACGGAACACTGATGGTGCCGAACAAGGAACAGTTCAACACCCCGGGCCGGCTGGACATCCTTCCGATTCCGCTCCTCTCGGACATCCCCATCATCGGACCGATCCTGTTTGAGCAGTCCATCGCCGGCTACCTGATGTACGTTGCAGTGGCCGTGGTCTGGTTCGGCCTGTTCAAGACGCGGTGGGGGCTTCGCGTCCGCGCCGTCGGCGAACACCCGCAGGCGGCCGATACGTTGGGCATCAACGTCAACGCCACCCGTTTCTGGAACGTCACCCTTGGCGGCGCCATCGCCGGTATCGGCGGCGCCGTGTTCACGCTGGTCACCATCGATTCCTTCACCAAGGACATCTCCGGTGGCCGTGGCTTTATTGCCCTGGCCGCGCTGATCTTTGGCCGATGGAACCCGATCGGTGCCTTCCTTGCTTCGCTGCTGTTTGGCTTCGCCTACAACCTGCAGTCCATCCTGGGCATCATCGGCACTCCGGTGCCCAGCCAGTTCATGGCCATGCTGCCGTATCTGGTGACCATCTTCGCCGTCGCCGGTTTGGTGGGTAAGTCGCGGCCACCGGCCGCCAGCGGCATACCGTACGTGAAGGGTTGACCATGCCGGCAAACAACGTCGACTGGGAAGCCCTTGAAGACGCGGCAAAACAGGCTATGGAGCGTGCATACGCGCCGTATTCGAAGTTCCCGGTAGGGGCTGCGGCCCTTACCGAGGACGGCCGGATTGTCAGCGGCTGCAATGTGGAGAACGCCAGCTATGGCCTGACCCTCTGTGCCGAATGCGCCCTGGTGGGCCAACTCCACATGACCGGTGGCGGCCGGATCGCTGCGTTCTATTGCGTGGATGGCCAGGGCAACGTCCTCATGCCGTGCGGGCGCTGCCGCCAGCTGCTGTACGAGTTCCGGGCACCGGGCATGCAGCTCATGACAACGCAGGGCATCAAATCCATGGACCAGGTGCTTCCTGATGCCTTCGGTCCCGAAAATCTGGAGGAAACCCCGTGACCAGCACTGAAGCATTCGACGCCGTCCAGATCATTTCCATCAAACGGGACAAAGGCACGCTCACTCCCGAGCAGATCGACTGGACCATCGACGCCTACACGCGCGGCGTTATCGCCGAGGAGCAGATGGCGGCGCTGAACATGGCCATCCTGCTCAACGGCATGGACCGTGCCGAGATTTCGCGGTGGACTTCCGCCATGATCGCCTCGGGCGAGCGGATGGACTTTTCGTCGTTGACAACGCCCGACGGCGGCCGGAAGGCTACCAGCGACAAGCACTCCACCGGTGGGGTGGGGGACAAGATCACCCTGCCGCTGGCGCCGCTTGTGGCGGTCTTCGGCGTCGCGGTTCCACAGCTTTCGGGCCGCGGCCTTGGCCACACAGGCGGCACCTTGGACAAGCTTGAGGCCATTCCGGGGTGGCGGGCCAACTTGAGCAATGACGAGATCATGGCGCAGCTCCAGGACGTGGGTGCGGTCATTTGCGCGGCAGGTTCCGGGCTCGCGCCGGCGGACAAGAAGCTGTACGCGCTGCGCGATGTCACAGGCACCGTGGAAGCCATCCCGCTGATTGCTTCCTCGATCATGAGCAAGAAGATCGCCGAGGGCACTGGTTCGCTGGTGCTCGACGTCAAGGTGGGCTCGGGTGCTTTCATGAAGGATGAGGCACGGGCACGTGAGCTCGCCGAGACCATGGTGGCCCTGGGGAAGGACGCCGGGGTCCACACCGTTGCGCTGATCACGGACATGTCCACTCCGCTGGGCCTGACCGCGGGCAATGCGATCGAGGTTGAGGAGTCGGTGGAGGTCCTTTCCGGCGGTGGTCCGGAAGACGTCGTCGAACTGACTGTCCGGCTGGCCGAGGAGATGCTGGCCGGTGCCGGTATCCACGACGCCGATCCGGCCGCGGCCCTCAAGGACGGCCGGGCCATGGACGTGTGGAACAGGATGATCGAAGCCCAAGGTGGGGACCCGCGGGCAGCCCTTCCCGTGGCCAGGGAGTCGGAGGTTGTTTACGCACCCGCTGACGGCGTCCTGGTGGGGCTGGACGCGCTCTCGGTGGGTGTTGCCGCCTGGCGCCTTGGGGCCGGACGGGCCCGCAAGGAGGACCAGGTCCAGGCCGGGGCAGGCGTCCGCTTGCATGCCAAGCCGGGTGCGCTGGTGCGCGCCGGTGAACCCCTGATGACGTTGCTTACGGACACGCCGGAAAAGTTCGACCGCGCCAAGGAAGCACTCCAGGACGCCGTGGTGATTGCCCCCGAGGGATCACGCCCGGCACATCAGCTCATCATCGACCGCATCGCCTAGGCTTAAGTGTTCCGGGCTGTTCGTCAGGGACGGCCCGGATCACCAGCCATCCGGCGCCCCAGGTGGAGCCGGCTACCGTAAGGAAACCGTGCAGGGCATCAACGATTTCATCCTCGCCGCGGCAGGGCAGCCCTGGGTGTTGTTCCTGGTGTTGGCGTGCTGCCTGATCGATGGCTTTTTTCCACCGATCCCCAGCGAATCGGTGGTGGTGGGCCTGAGCGCCGTATCGGGGAGCAGCGGCTTGCCTAATGTGTGGCTTCTGGGTTTGATGGCGGCCCTCGGCGCTTTCGCGGGCGATAACCTCGCCTACATCATTGGGCAACGGATTGGCATCCATCGGTGGCGATGGATGCGAACGCAGCGGATGCAAGGCGCCTTCCGCTGGGCGGGCAAGGAACTCCGACGCCGGGCGGCGTCCCTGATCATGGTGGCGCGATTCATCCCGATCGGGAGGGTGGCGGTCAACCTGACAGCGGGCGCCACGCACTTCAACCACCGGCGCTTCGTTGGCCTCACCGCCATGTCCGCGATCCTGTGGGCCTCGTACTCGGTGGTGCTTGGATACTTCTTCGGAGTCTGGTTCGAGCACAACCATCTGCTGGGCGCAGTCATAGCGATCGTCGTGGCAGTGATCCTGGGCGTCATCATCGATCGCATCATCAGCAGGGTCCGTGGATCCGTGCCGCTGGACCGAAAAAACATCCCCGGGGAAGGCGCCCCACCTCCACCCACGGTATGACGTTGATGGCTCCGCAAGATCAGTCCCGCGGCTGACGACGGAACGGGGACCGCACCGGTAGCGTTAAACGCGTGATCCCAAGGCTGGGACGTAGCGAACGACGTCCCGGCCGTGGGACACTAAGAGCGACTTTGGTCACAGTGTCAAGTCATATTCATCTAGGAGCTACCGCCGCGTGGAGTCTTTGAACCAAATGCTCGAGCATGCAGCCGGGCAGCCCTGGATTTACCCGGTACTCCTGGTCTTCTTCTTTATTGATGGTTTTGCCACCATCCTGCCCAGTGAAACGGCCATCGTTGGCCTCTCGGCGCTGTCCCTTCACAGCGGAGAGCCCAACCTGTGGATCCTTGGGGCCACAGCACTGGTCGGTGCCATGGCCGGCGACAACATGGCATACATGCTGGGCCGCAAAATCGGCCTCACCCGCTGGAAGTGGATGCGACGACCCAAAGTCCAGAAGATGTTCGCCTGGGCCCAATACGAGCTGGATAAGCGCGGAGCGGTCCTCATTTTCACGGCCCGCTACATTCCTTGGGGACGCGTCGCGGTGAACTACGTGGCAGGCCAGACCGGCTTCCGCCACCGGACCTTCTTCCTCCTGGACGCCTTCGCGTGCGTCACCTGGGTGGGATACTCCATCGGCATCGGCCTCCTCGCCGGCCAGTGGGTACACAACAACCCACTGCTCGGTGTCGGCATCGCTGTGGCATTCGCGGTGGTCCTCGGCGTCGTGGTTGACCACGCATTGCGCTGGTGGCACAAGTACCTGGAGAGGAAAGACCAAGCCCGCGAGGCTGCGGCATCTGCGCACGCAACCAAGCCGGACCCGCAGCAAACCGCAGTTGCCGGCGTCGACCTCTCCAAGCCGGCCGGCTAAGCGGCCCGCACCTGCCGGTGGGGACTAGTCTTAGTACGTGACTGAGCCCATACTTGACGCCGCCCCTGCCCTCGACTTCGACCTGAAGAGCCTTCCCAAGGTTTCCCTCCACGATCATTTGGACGGAGGTCTCCGCCCCGCCACCATCATTGAGCTGGCGGAAGCCGTCGGCCACACACTGCCCTCCACCGATCCCGTGGCCCTGGGCGAATGGTTCCGCGAGTCCGCCGACTCCGGCTCCCTGGTCCGTTATCTTGAAACGTTCGACCACACCATCGCCGTCATGCAGACCAAGGAAGGCCTGTTCCGGGTCGCCAAGGAATTCGTGGAAGACCTCGCCGAGGACGGCGTGGTGTACGGCGAAGTCCGCTGGGCTCCCGAGCAGCACCTCCAGAAGGGCCTGACCCTGGACGAAGTGGTAGAGGCCGTCCAGAGTGGCCTCGAAGCCGGCGTGGACGCGGCCGAGGAGCGCGGGCAGCAGATCCAGGTGGGTCAGCTAATCACCGCCATGCGCCACGCCGACCGCGGCCAGGAGATCGCCGAACTCGCCGTCCGTCACCGGGCCAACGGCGCCGTAGGCTTCGACATTGCCGGCGCCGAAGACGGCTTCCTGCCGTCCCGGTTCAAGGACGCTTTCACCTACCTCGCCGAAAACAACTTCCCTGCAACCGTCCACGCCGGTGAGGCTGCAGGCCTGGACAGCATCCAATCGGCACTGGTTGACGGCCGGGCACTGCGCCTTGGCCACGGCGTGCGGATCGCCGAGGACATCTCCGTTGAGTTTGAGGACAACTCCGACGACGACGGCGAAGACACCATTGGGATGGTGACCATCGGCAGCGTGGCCGCCTGGGTCCGCGACCGCGGCATCGCCTTGGAGATCTGCCCCTCATCGAACCTGCAGACGGGCGCGATCTCCAGCTTCGGTGAGGGCATCGAAAGCCACCCCGTGGACATGCTGTTCCAGCTCGGTTTCAACGTGACCATCAACACGGACAACCGCCTCATGAGCGGGGTCACCTTGACGGACGAGTTCGAACTCCTGGTGGAGACCTTCGACTACGACCTCGACGATTTGCTCGAACTGACCCTCAACGCCGCGGAGGCAGCTTTCCTGCCGCTGGACGAGCGTGAAGCCCTGGTCGAGTACATCAACGATGCCTACGCCAACCTCGGCTGACAACTCCGCACTCCCGGGCCGGCCCGGCGATGTGGGGGAGCTGCTGGGGACCATCGCTGCCCTGCGTGAGCACTGTCCCTGGATGGGGGCGCTGACCCACGAGTCGCTGGTGGAGTATTTGATCGAGGAAGCCTACGAAGTGGTGGACTCGATCGAAGCGGGCGACTTACCCGCGAGGGACGACGAACTTCGCGGCGAGCTGGGCGATGTGCTGCTTCAGGTAGTGCTTCACGCCCGGCTCGCCGAGGAGCGCGGCAGCTTCACTTTCGACGACGTAGCCCGGTCCATCAACGCCAAGATGGTCCGGCGGAACAGCCACGTTTTCAAAGCGGACGGTTCCCTGCAGGAGAGTTTCCCGGCCAGTGTCGAGGAAATCATCGTGAAATGGGACGCCGCAAAACGCGCCGAGAAGCCTGAGCGGAAGGACCCCTTCGAGGGCATTCCGCCGCACCTTCCGGCGCTGGCAGCGGCGCAGAAATCGTTGGACAGGGCAGTCCGCGCCGGGCTGGATGTCGACGCGGAAGGCGCGCTGGCCGCCGTCGGACTTCCAGCCGTCCCGGACTCGGAAGAGGCGCTCGGTGAGCTGCTGCTCGCCGTCGTCGCCGCGGCCCGGGAGCAAGGACTCGACGCCGAACGAGCCCTCCGCGCGACCGTTCGATCGTTTCAGAACGGCCAGGCCCAGGCTTCATGACGTGAAAGGTTGGAAGTCGTTCCGTAACCTGAGCCACTCTGGACTACGCTAGTAGCGACGAGGACGTTGAGAATTTCCCTCCTCATTCCTGTAATTTGCCCATAAGGAGCACATCCATGGCGCTTATCGATGCCATCCACGCACGCGAGATCCTTGATTCCCGCGGAAACCCGACCGTTGAAGTTGAGGTCCTGCTCTCCGACGGCCAGATCGGCCGCGCAGCAGTTCCGTCCGGTGCTTCCACCGGCGAGCACGAAGCTGTCGAACTCCGTGACGGTGACAAGGGCCGTTACCTCGGCAAGGGTGTCCAGAAGGCCGTTGACGCGGTCATCGACGAAATCTCGCCGGCCCTGATCGGCTTCGACGCCACAGACCAGCGCAGCATCGACCAGGCCATGATCGACCTGGACGGCACCCCCAACAAGGGCAAGCTCGGCGCCAACGCCATCCTGGGTGTTTCCCTGGCGGTGGCCAACGCTGCAGCAGCTTCGGCTGACCTGCCGCTGTACAAGTACCTGGGTGGCCCGAACGCCCACGTGCTGCCGGTTCCGCTGATGAACATCCTCAACGGTGGCTCGCACGCCGACTCCGATGTGGACATCCAGGAATTCATGATCGCCCCGATCGGTGCCGAGACCTTCTCCGAAGGCCTGCGCTGGGGTGTTGAGGTCTACCACAACCTCAAGTCCGTCCTCCAGGAAAAGGGCCTCTCCACGGGCCTCGGTGACGAAGGTGGCTTCGCCCCCAACCTGCCGTCCAACCGTGCGGCACTTGACCTGATCACCGAAGCCATCAAGAACGCCGGCTACACCCCGGGCACGGACATCGCCCTGGCCCTGGACGTCGCGTCCTCCGAGTTCTACAAGGACGGCGCCTACCAGTTCGAAGGCAAGGCACTCTCGGCCACCGAGATGAGCGCTTACTACGCCGAGCTCGTTGCCGACTACCCGCTGGTTTCCATCGAGGACCCGCTGGACGAGAACGACTGGGAAGGCTGGAAGACCCTCACCGACACCATCGGTGACAAGGTCCAGCTGGTGGGCGATGACCTCTTCGTCACCAACCCGGTCCGCCTGCAGCAGGGCATCGACGCCGCCACGGCCAACTCGCTGCTGGTCAAGGTCAACCAGATCGGTTCCCTGACCGAAACGCTTGATGCTGTTTCGCTGGCACAGCGCTCCGGCTACACCACCATCACCTCGCACCGCTCCGGCGAAACCGAGGACACCACCATTGCTGACATCGCCGTTGCCACCAACGCGGGCCAGATCAAGACCGGTGCCCCGGCCCGCTCCGAGCGCGTCGCCAAGTACAACCAGCTGCTGCGCATCGAAGAAGAACTCGACGACGCCGCACGCTACGCCGGCCGCAGCGCGTTCCCGCGTTTCAAGGGCTAGCATTCCGCGAAAACAGCTGACCGGTGGCTATGGTGGAAAGACCATGGCCACCGGTTCTGTTTAACGCTGGCCACCTCGAACAAGCAAGCGCAGCAACCCGCCAGGCAAGCACCGGGCATTACAGGAGTGTCATGGCCACCCGTCGTCCGAAGGTACCCAGGGCCGACGCCTTGGGCTCCGGCTCCAGCGCAGCCCGGCCGTCCACCCCGGCTCCCCGTCCCGGCCCGGCCGGGTCAGGGAGCGCGGGCAACAGTGGGGCGGACGTCATCAAGGCAGAGTTCGGTGCCACACGCACCGCTTCGAAACCGTCGACGGCGGCAGCGCCCACCACAGCGGCTGGCAGCGGCAGCAAGGGCGCAAACAAACCCGCGGAGTCCGGAAAAAGCCCGGCCGCCGGAAAGAGCCAGGCCGCGGGAAAGAAGCCTGCCCCTTCCGCGAAGCCGACATCCGGCGGGTCCGGACGGACTGTTCCGTCTGCCAAGGAGGGGCGTGACACCGATCCCGTTCCAGCCAAGGCGTTCTCCGGACGAATGCTGGCGCTGGCGGTCGTCATGATTGCGATCACCATCATGTTGGCCCCCACGGTGAAGATCTTCCTGGAGAAACGTGCCGAGATCTCGGCACTGGAGGGCGAAATTGCCAGCCGCAAAGCTGAGCAAACGGAGCTGAACAAGCAGATCTCCCGCTGGCAGGATCCCAACTATGTGAAACAGCAGGCCCGAGACCGCATTAACATGGTTATGCCGGGTGAAACGGGCTACTGGGTGTTTGGCGGGGAAGAAGCCGCTGGCACGCCGGGTGGCCGCACCGGCTCCGGATCGTCTGCAAACCCGGAGAATCTGCCCTGGGTGGATGCTCTTTGGGAGTCAATCAGACGGTCGGCAACTGACTAGACGCGGTGCCCGCCGCCGTCGTGCCCGCCTGGGACACGACTAACGGGCAGGAAGGTTGGCAACGCACGTGGAAGAGTACACGGCAGCCCTGCCGCAGGAATCCCGCCAGCCGTCAGCACACGATCTCGAGGTCCTCAGCCGCCAGCTGGGCAGGCCGGTCCGCGACGTCGTTGAGATCCCCGCACGGTGCGTCTGCGGCAACCCGCTGGTCGCGGCCACAGCGCCCCGGCTGAGCAACGGAACACCGTTTCCCACTACGTTCTACCTGACCCACCCGGTCATCACCTCCGCTGTGTCGCGGCTGGAAGCGGGCGGGCTCATGACCCGGATGAACGACCGGCTGACCGCAGACGGGGAACTCGCTGACTCGTACCGCGGTGCGCACGAAGCCTACCTCCAGGCACGCAACGAGATCGCTGACCGTTCCGGAACCGGCGCTGTGCCCGAAATCGACGGCATTTCCGCCGGCGGCATGCCCACCCGGGTCAAGTGCCTGCACGTGCTGGTAGGCCATTCGCTGGCTGCTGGGCCGGGCGTCAACCCCTTGGGGGACGAAGCCTTGGAAGCAATCGCCGAGTGGTGGACCAAGGACCGCTGCTACTGCGACGGCGCGTGGGACACTGCGGGGGAGGCCCCTTCCCGCGATCTCAGCCGCCACGGCCCGCAGGGCCTGCCCGACATCGTGGGCCGCCCCGCGCCCGTACGTAAGCCGAAGTCTGAAGCTGTTGGCGAGCAGTCCGCCAGCAACCAGGACGGCACCGCATGAGCCGCGTCGCCGCGATCGACTGTGGAACCAATTCCATCCGCCTGCTCATCGCGGACACCTCGGTCGAGGGGGCTGCGGGGCCATTGACGGACGTCGTGCGCGAAATGCGCGTGGTGCGGCTTGGCCAAGGCGTTGACGCCACCGGCGAGCTCGCTCCTGAAGCCCTGGAACGCACGTTCGCCGCCGCTGGGGACTACGCAGCCCTCATCAAGGAACATGGTGCCGGGCCCGTCCGTTTCGTGGCGACATCAGCCACCCGCGACGCCCGCAACCGCCAGGTTTTCGTGGACGGGATCCGGGACCTCCTTGGCGTCGAGCCCGAAGTAATTTCCGGGGATGAGGAAGCCGCGCTCTCGTTCGCCGGGGCCAGTAGTGTCCTTCCAATAACGGGGGAGGACGCCGTCCTCGTCGTGGACCTCGGCGGAGGCAGCACGGAATTCGTCCTGGGGGACTCCTCCGGCGTGATCGCTGCCCGTTCCGTGGACATCGGATGCGTGCGGCTGACTGAACGCCACCTGCGCAGCGATCCGCCCACTGCCGCCCAGATCGCCGCAGCAGAGGCCGACGTCGATGCCGCCCTTGCGCTTGCCGCCCAGGCTGTGCCGTTGAACCGCGCCACAGCCGTTGTTGGCGTCGCCGGGTCGATCACCACCATCACCGCGCACGCGCTTGGCCTGAGCGAGTACCAGCCAAGCCGGATCCACGGTGCCTCCCTCGACCTGGAAACGATCAGCGACGCCGCCACCAACCTGCTCGAAATGACCCGTGCGGAACGGGCAGCGCTTCCCTACATGCATCCCGGTCGCGTGGACGTCATCGGTGCCGGTGCCTTGGTGTGGCGACGCATCCTGGCGCGCCTGACCGAGGTCAGTGAAGGTGCCATCAGCGCTGCTGTCTCCAGCGAGCACGACATCCTGGACGGAATTGCGCTGAGCATCCGGGGAGCCGAATGACGTTGCGACGCCGCCGTTCCCTTTCGATCGCGCTGGCCACCACCCTGGCCGGCGGGACGCTCGCGGGCGCGCTGCTGACGGCTCCGGCTGCCAGCGCCGACGCCTGGCGGGACAAGGAGTTTTGGCTCAAGGACTCCGGGGTCACCAACGCCTGGCAGGTCTCCAAGGGAGCGGGCGTCAAAGTCGCCATCATCGACAGCGGTATTGACGGCAGCCACCCGGACCTCAACGGCGTCGTGGTCGGAGGGACCGACGTATCCGGTGCCGGCGCTCCCAACGGGCAAAAGAGCATCGGCGCCAAGACAGAGCACGGGACCCTGGTTGCGAGCATGCTTGCCGGCCGGGGACACACCACTCCCACGGCCTCTCCTTCAGCGTCCGCTTCGGCCCCGCCGCCTGTGCCGCCCAGTACACCTCCTGCCGGAGGGCCCGACGGAATCGTAGGTGTCGCGCCCGAGGCGCAGATCCTCTCGGTTTCCACGTGGCTCGGCTCCCCGAACCCTGGCGGCAAGTCGGACCAGGAACAAATCCCCGACGCTGTTCGCTGGGCCGTGGACAACGGTGCCAAGGTCATCAACATTTCCTTGGGCAGCACCTCGCCGGACTGGCCCCAGAGCTGGGACGCGGCGTTTCTTTACGCCGAGCAAAAGGACGTTGTCATTGTGGCCGCCGCCGGTAACCGGGTTGGTGGCAACATCCAGGTGGGTGCCCCCGCCACCATTCCAGGTGTCCTTACCGTCGCCGGGTTGGACGGCGAGGGACGCGCCAGCGTGGACTCCTCGTCCCAAGGCATCAGCATTGGGGTCGCAGCCCCGGCGGAGAAGTTGGTGGGTGCCATGCCAGGCGCCGGCTACGCCGAGTGGGCCGGGACGTCCGGAGCGGCACCCATCGTGTCCGGTGTGGCCGCCCTTATCCGTTCCAAGTGGCCTGAGATGAGCGCCAACCAGGTCATCAACAGGATCGTCAGCACCGCCAAGGATGCAGGCGCCCCGGGCAAGGACCCGCTGTACGGGTACGGGATCCTCAACGCCGAAGCTGCACTCAAGGACGACGTACCCGCGGCGGCCAGCAATCCCTTGGGCTCCATCGCGGACTGGATTCGCGTGCATCGGCGCGGAGACTTCAGCGAGCCTTCGCAGGCACCGGTCGCGAGTCCCACCAGCGCCGCGCCCACCTTGGCCGATCCCACCGTCCCCGTAGCCAAGACGCCGGCGTCCATGGACGACGCCCTTCCTGCCGCCGTCGTCCTTGGTTTTGGTGGCCTGTTCCTCGCCCTCATCGTAGGTGCCGCAATTCAACTGCGAAGGGTTTCCAAACGTCCCGGTCCTGTGGTCGAGGAAGCCGAAACCGGAGTCATGGAGACGGTGGATCCACCCGGCAAGAAGTAGTTAGTGAAGATTTTCACAAAGTACTGTACTCTGGTGTCATGGCAACCACCCCAGAGCTCATTGACCGTCCCCGGGTTCTCGTCGTCGGCGGCGGCTACGTCGGCTTGTACGTAGCACTCAAACTGCAGAAGAAGATCGCGAACGCCGGCGGCATCGTCACCGTCGTCGATCCCCTGCCGTACATGACCTACCAGCCCTTCCTTCCGGAAGTTGCAGGCGGCAACATCGAGGCACGCCACGCCGTCGTCTCCCACCGTCAGCACCTCAAGCAGACTGAGCTCATCCAGGGCCGCGTCACCAGCATCGACCACGCCAACCGCACCGCGGTCATCGCCCCGTCCGACGGCGGCGAAAACTTCGAAATCCCGTACTTCGACGTCGTCATCGCTGCTGGCGCCATCACCCGCACCTTCCCCATCAAGGGCCTCGCGGACAAGGGCATCGGCCTGAAGACCATCGAGGAAGCCGTTGCGCTGCGCAACAAGGTGCTGGAGCGCATTGAAGCCGCTTCCACCATGACCGACCCCGCAGAGCGCGCCAAGGCCCTCACATTCGTCGTAGTCGGTGGCGGCTTTGCCGGCATCGAGTGCCTCACCGAGATGGAAGACCTCGCCCGCGCCGCAGTGCGCAACAACCCGCGCATCCGCCAGGAAGAAATCCGTTTCATCCTGGTCGAAGCCATGGGACGCATCATGCCCGAGGTTACCGCCTCGCAGGCAGAATGGGTTGTTGAGCACCTCCGCAGCCGCGGCATCGAAGTTCTCCTCAACACCTCCCTGGACAGCGCCGAGGGCAACCTCAAGCTCATCAACCTCCCGGACAAGACCCCGGCGCAGGAAGTTGAAGCTGACACCCTGGTGTGGGCTGCCGGTGTGCAGGCCAACCCGATGATCCGCTCCACGGACTTCCCGCTGGAACCCCGTGGCCGCGTTCGCGTCCTCCCGGACCTGCGCATCGCAGGCGACGAAGGCATCGTCGAGAACGCCTGGGCCGCTGGCGACATCGCCGCTGTCCCGGACCTCACGGGCAAGGGCCTGCCGGACGGCACCTGCGTCCCCAACGCCCAGCACGCACTTCGCCAGGCCAAGAAGCTCGCCAAGAACCTGTGGGCTTCCCGCTGGGACAAGCCGCTGCACGACTACAAGCACAAGAACCTTGGCGCTGTTGCCGGCTTCGGCGAGTGGAAGGGTGTTGCAAACATCAACCTGCTCGGCCGCATCGGCCTCAAGGGCGGCCTCGCCTGGCTGGCACACCGTGGCTACCACGGCATGGCGATGCCCACCGTTGAGCGCAAGTTCCGCGTGATCTTCGGCTGGATCCTGGCCTTCTTCGCAGGCCGCGACACCACGCAGCTGATCGATCTCGACAACCCGCGCGGTGCCTTCGTGGCCGCGGCAACGCCGGCCCCCAAGCCCGCAGCTGCCCCGGCGCCCGTCGAAGCCAAGCCTGCTGCCGAGGAAGCCAAGACCCCGGTAACTGCTGACGCCAAGTAGTACACGCGCGACGGCGGCCATCCCCTTGCGGGGGTGGCCGCCGTCGGCGTTTAATCAGTCGCGTTTCCCCGGGCCCTAGACTGTTGGCATGTCCGGTGAAACCGACCTGAAGACCCTCCTGCAGTCCTTGCATCCCGTGGTCCGCGACGGCGAGTACGTGTACGCCCTCTGGCCGCACGGGCGTCCGCTGGAGGGCGAGGTGGAGGCGGCCGTGCGCGAGGCCGAGGGACTGACCGTTGTCCTCCACCGTGACGAGGCCGATCGGCTGGGCCTCACTTATGATTTTGTGGCCTCGTGGATCACCCTCCAGGTCCACTCCGCCCTCGAAGCCGTAGGTCTCACGGCGGCTGTGAGCGCGGCCCTGACTCACGCGGGGATCAGCTGCAACGTCCTGGCCGGGTTCCACCACGACCACCTTTTGGTGCCCACCGCAGATGCGGGCCGGGCCATGGATGTGCTCCAGCTGCTGGCTCGTGGCGTCGTGCTGCGTTCCGAACGGCCCGAGGACCGGGCCGGGATCCTGGACCTGACGGCCCGGGCGTTCTCCATTTCGCCGGTGACTGGCGAACCCGTGGAGGGCACGCCCATTGAGGTAGGGCTGCTGCGGGAGCTGTTCGAATGCGCGGAGTACATTCCCGAACTCAGCATTGTTGCGGAGATCGGCGGGGAGATCGTGGGCCACGCCATCACCACCCGGGGCTGGATCGGCGAACTGCCCGCTTTGGGTTTGGGCCCCATCGGTGTGCTGCCGACGTTCCAGCGGCGCGGTGTCGGATCAGCGTTGATGCGTGAAACCGCAGTGCGGGCAACAGCCATGGGGGAGCGCGGCATAGCCTTGCTCGGCAGCCCCGCCTACTATCCACGCTTCGGCTACGTGCCGGCCTCGTCCTTTGGCGTTGAAGCGCCGGAAGCGGCGTGGGGTGAGCACTTCCAGTTGCTGCCACTGCCGGAATGGCCCAACGGCGTTCGGGGCACCTTCCGTTACGCCGAACCCTTCAACAGGCTGTAGCTGGGATACCATGGTCCGGGCGCCCCAGTAGCCCAATTGGCAGAGGCAGCGGACTTAAAATCCGCGTGTTGTGGGTTCGAGTCCCACCTGGGGCACAAACAAAAAAGCCTCCGAATCCCTTGCGAACTAAGGGATTCGGAGGCCTTTTTGTTGCCCGAGTTCGACCAACCAAGATGGGCTTGGTGGTCTATTTGGTGGTCTAAGTGCTTGATGCGTGAAACCAAAGGCTCAAACTTCCGTCCGGCTAATGAACTTCCCACACCTCGCCTCCGCCAATTTCAACGCGCCTGGCGATAGTGCCAAACACATTTGTCATGCCCCCTGACGGCGTGCTGAGCGCACCCCTCCGGCCCATGTGCGATAACAGGCCGAATCTCACTAACCATCAATAAACAGCTCCCCTCGGTTTGAACCTTCAAGCGACTGAGCGCACCGACGCCCGAAGAACTTGCAGTCATCGAAGCAAAGGAGATTACCCAATGACCCCCCATCGTCCCTGGCCTTGACCCGGCCGCCCTAGACGCACTCGCCAAGCACGGCACTCCAGTGCTGTGGCTCATGGCCGTGGCCTTCTTCGCCCCGCCAGTAATCGCTGTCATTCAGCAGACACAATGGTCTGCTCGGAAGAAATCCGTTGTGGCTTTCCTCTTCTACGTCGTAATAGCTGGCATTTGGGTTTGGCTCAACGGCCTATTCAACGTCGTTGGCTGGGTTGCCGCGGTGCTTCTCGTGTTCATCGTTGCGGGACTGCCTATCGCGAGGCCTGGAAGAAGCTCGCGTCGTCGAAGCCATTCAGACCGCAACAGACATCCAGCAGAAGCAGGGCAAGCACGAAACCGGAGCACCCGTAGCAGACCTCTAGATTGGCGGCGAGGGCACCATCGCCAACGCCGCAACCAAAATCATCGATGGCAACACCCCGATCAGATAAAAAGCGAAAGCCCCCACTCTCCTTCGGGAGGGTGGGGGCCTTAGCGCCGTTGAGTGCCGCTTGCCGTTCCTTCCGGCTGCCCCTGATAATTTGAACTCGGTCTAAAAATGGGGGAGAACAATTGCACGAGTACCTGACGCCGGAGATCATTCCAGCTGGAGATCTATATGTCGCGCGCGGCCTTGGCATCCTTGCCACTGATCCGGCCAAAAGTTCCGCAAGCGGGGGACCCGGCAACCTAGATCATCAGTACATTCGCTTCTCGGTTGAGGACCTGAAACACCGTGTCGATGCGTTCCGATCCCGTCCACAGAACGAGCTTTCGGACACTCAGTTACGGGACGGCGTATACGCGATTCTCTTAGGCGAGAAGAGCCAATCAATAACATTCCTTCGGACCAAGATCGAGATCGCCGCCGGCAGCAACCTCTTCCGTGCCCGCTGGATAGAGGACAAGGACAAGCAGTTACGGACGACATCGGACATCTGGGAACCCAAGGCCGAGCACGTCTCACGGGCGGGACGTTTGAACAGCTCGGGAGAGTCGATTCTGTACACGTCATTAGCTTCTCCTCGAACGGCCTTGGCAGAGTGCCGCTTCGAAGTGGGAGATGTGTTTGCCATGAGCCGCTTCGAGGCTAAAGATCTCCTCAGCGCCATCGTCGTTGGATTTGCCCCGCTGATGCCTGGACTCAGCGAGGAAAACGGCCGCAAGTTGCAGGTCATTCAGGACTTCCTTGACGAGTCCTTCAGCTCAAAAGCCGGACGTGATGACCCCGAACCTTACAGGCTGTCGAGGTTGCTGGCGCTGGAGTTCTGGGATATGCCCAAGCAGATGAGTTCCGGCTGGGCTTTCCGCTCGACAGTAGACCCCACGGGCAGTGGATGGAACATCAGTTTCCGTCCCGCCAGAGGACGCCAGTCCCTTCGTTATAAAGAAACGCACCTCTACGAACTGCTGGACTATGACGAGACGACGGGCACGCCCAAGGTCAAATTGCTGGGGGCCTATCAGCCTGGCCCCCGCGAACGGCTGCGCCGCCTCACAGACGAACGTGTCGGTTCCTTGACGCATTGGTTCTAGCTGATGCTGTCCTCGGCTCGTGCTCCGTTGGAAGATATAGCGCCACCAGAGTCCTGGACTGTGCAGACAGTGAGTCTCGCCTGCACGGCCGGGCTGCTCTAATCCTTGCGAATATCTAGGAGTGTGCAGCCCTCGGGGACCAAGCTGCGAGCGACGGCAAGCGCGTCCTCGTAGGTATGACCAAACGCGCTGACGTGCCCCTGCTCGCCCTGGGGATTTTCATAGCTCAGCTTTACTTCCAAGCACCCAATCCTATTTCCCTTAGGTTTAGGGGATGGACGAACTTCTAAGGCAGGGCCAGTGGTGGTGGCTTCTTGTGCCTATTGCTGCGGCGGTAGTAGGCACTGTGGCCGGCGTTTGGATCGGTGCTCGGCTGAGCAAGACGACAGAGCATGAGCAGTGGCTGAGGAATCAGAAGATCGACTCATATACGAACTTCCTCCGCCAGATCCACGCATGGATCAGGGCTCTAGACAAAGAACACGATGCACCTATGGCGGCAGATGAAGAATCCGTTCCCTTGAAGGACATCACTGACACAACAAACGCAAGGTTAGATCTGGTGGCATCCCGGAAGGTGCGGGGTCTGATCGTCAGACTCGAAGGGGAGCGCTGGCGTTGTCGCGAGGCTGTCAGCAAAAGTGAATACATCACCAATAGGTACGCTCTCAACTTGGCGCTGGAGCGGCTCCTCGAGGCCATGCGTTCCGACCTTGACTCAGTCGACAGGGACTCCATCTGGCGGCGCGTTTTCTTCAGGTGCTACCAGTGGTTCGTCCGTCCAGTCAAGGAATGGCTGGGGGCGAGGCAGGACCGACCGAACGCCGGCTGATTGGTGGCCTATTTGGTGTCTATCATTCAAACGCGGGCGCATTTCAGCGCACCACAGCGCACCGGAGTTCCCCGTGATCTAGGCGAATAAGCACCCCAGCGCACCCCCTCGCAACCCCAAAGCTCAGACTTAAAGTGGGTTCGAGTCCCACCTGGGGCACGGCGGAAGGTGAGAGCTGTTTCTCCCTTCCGCGACGCGGGTGTTGTGTTCGGTGCCCTTTCCCAGCAACCTCGTAGATTTCCCACAGGCAACGAGTGTTATAGGGATGTGACCTGAATCACTTATGTTCGCCGATCAATTGCATTAGTTTGAGTCTTAATCAGGAACACCTGAGTAATCGCATCAAAGGCAGTTCGCACCTTTCGATCGAGGAGACAACGAATGTTTGATCTTTCCCCGGCGGCGCCCCGAGCCGCCAAGCTAACCGCGCTTGGCATTGGGGTCGCCCTCTTGGCCACAGCTTGTGGTGGGTCTTCGACGCCAACCCAAACTGGGTCTTCATCCGCCGCGGCCGCAGCAGGAATCTCCTGCCCGGCGCCGAGTGCGGGGGCGGGAGCCGGCAACAGCCAGGCTGCCACCAACTCTGGACCTGTACCTCCCTCGACCACCACTACTTCCACGCCGCTTAAGCTTGGATCGCTCCTGCCGACAACGGGGTCGCTGGCGTTCCTTGGCCCGCCCGAAATCGCCGGTGTCAACCTCGGTATCAAGGAAGTCAACGACGCCGGTGGCGTGTTGGGTGCCCCTGTTTCGGTTGTTCACCGTGACTCCGGTGATACCAAGACAGACATCGCCACCCAGTCCACCACGGCCCTCCTGGGCCAAGGCGTCAGCGCTGTCATCGGTGCGGCTTCGTCGGGCGTTTCCAAGACGGTTATCAACCAGATCACTGGCGCCGGTGTCATCCAGTTCTCGCCTGCGAACACGTCGCCCGACTTCACCACGTGGGACGACAAGGGCCTCTACTGGCGAACTGCACCGTCCGACGTCCTGCAGGGCAAGGTGCTCGGTAACTACATGGCTACCTGTGGAGCCCAGACCGTTGGCATGATCGTCCTCAACGACGCTTACGGAACCGGCCTGCAGAAGAACGTCAAGGAAGCCTTCGAGGCAGCTGGCGGCAAGGTTGTGGCCGAGGAACTCTTCAACGAAGGTGACTCCCAGTTCAGCAGCCAGGTGGACAAGGTACTGGCCGCCAAGCCGGACGCCATCGCACTGATCACCTTCGACCAGGCCAAGAGCATCGTCCCCCTGATCACCGGCAAGGGCATCAAGCCCACGCAGCTGTTCATGGTTGACGGCAACACGTCGGATTACAGCAAGGACTTCCAGCCGGGCACCTTGAAGGGCGCGCAGGGAACCATTCCCGGCACGTTCGCCAAGGATGACTTCAAGAAGAAGCTGCTGGCAATCGACCCGGCCCTGAAGGATTACAGCTACGCAGGTGAATCCTACGACGCCGTGAACCTGATTGCCTTGGCCTCCGAGGCAGCCAAGAGCACCAAGGGTACAGACATCGCAGCCAAGCTCAAGGAAGTCTCTGAAGGCGGCGAGAAGTGCAACAGCTTCGCAGCCTGTGTCACCCTGCTCCGCCAGGGCAAGGATATCGACTACGACGGCCAGTCCGGTCCTGTCACGTTCTCCGACGCCGGTGACCCCACCGAGGCGTACATCGGTATCTACCAGTACCAGGATGACAACACCTACAAGCCGGTCCGCGAAGAGTTCGGCAAGCTCTAAACTCTTGAGACCGTAGCGACGCAACAGGTCCCCTTCCTCACGGAGGAAGGGGGCCTGTTTGTTTTAACTCCAACGCGAGGTCACTTACGGCATATGTGGGGGCTCAACATGGGCCGTAAGTGACCCCGCGTTGTGGTTGAGCACGCGTTCCACCATTTCCACGCCCTGGCGCTCAAAGACCGGATCGCCGACGTCGTGTGCCCAGACGACAGTGCCGATGGCCTGGTTCAGGCTTTCCAGCCTCAAAAGCTGCCGGTCCTGCCCGGACTCTACTGTCCTTCCCAGGCCCTTGTAGAAGGCCTCAGAAAGCCTCGGATGCCCCAAGAACTGCTGATGGCTGAGTCGGACAAGGTCGTGGACCCAAGGGCGTAGCTCTGCCCGACCGAAGTCGATGACTTTTGTCTCGCCGTCGTCCGTCAACCAGTTGCGGGGCTGGTAGTCGCCGTGGGTGGTGACCAGCTCAGCAGGGCCCGCCACGATGCCATCGAGGGCCACCGTGAGCTGCTCCAGGGTCTGCCGGGGGAGTAGGGAGCCTGCTCGCTTAATGATGGAGCCCGTCCTGGTCTTCAACGCCCGCACGTAGCTGTGGGACGTACCTGCCGGCTGGTGGAGCGCGGCCAGGATGACGCCGGCCTGCCGGTAGGTTTCCGGCTCCTGTTCGGCGGGAGTCCCCGCAACCAAAGTCCCCGGCAGGAAACGGGTGACCAGCAGTCCGGCGTCGGCTGCGGCGTGCAGCATCACCGGGACCCTGCCGTCGAGACCGGGCATCCCACGGGAATAGGCTGCGATTTCCCGGCGGATGTGATGGCTTGTCTCGCTCGCCTTGATGATCAGCTGGTGTCCTTGGACATCCTTCACCTGCAGAACGGTGGTGTCCTGGAGGGGCCAGGAGTGGTCCACCACGACCTCATAGCGGCCGAGCCAGGACGTCAAAATACTCTGCTGTCTTTCGGTGATCCCCTCTGGCATCAGTCCAGCATGCCAGCAAACAGCAAAACGCGGGGTCACATCCGGCCCGTTGGGAAACCCAACATGGGCCGGATGTGACCCCGCGTTGCTTGAGGTTAGACCTCGTCCGCCAGGGTGCCCAAGTACAGCTGGATAACCTTCGGGTCCTTCATGAGCTCACGGCCCGTACCCGTGTACGCGTCCTTGCCCTGGTCCAGGACGTAGCCGCGATCGCAGATCTGCAGGCAGCGGCGGGCGTTCTGTTCCACCATGATCACGGAGACGCCTGCGCGGTTGATCTCGTGGACGCGGAGGAACGTCTCGTCCTGCTTGACGGGGGAGAGGCCGGCCGACGGCTCATCCAGCAGCAAGACAGCCGGGTCCATCATGAGGGCCCTTCCCATGGCCACCATCTGGCGTTCGCCACCCGAGAGGGAACCGGCGCGTTGTGCGCGCCGCTTGCCCAGTTCCGGGAACAGGCTGGTGACAAAGTCGAAGCGCTCGGCAAAGTCCTTGGGCCGCTGGAACATGCCCATTTGGAGGTTCTCTTCGATGGTCAAGGTAGCGAAGACGTTGTTGGTCTGCGGAACGAAGCCCACGCCCTGGGTCACCAGCTTGTTGGCCTTCAAACCTGTGAGGTCTTGTCCGCGAACCACTACGGTGCCGGAGTGCACCTTCACCAGGCCGAACATGGCCTTGAGCAGGGTGGACTTGCCGGCGCCGTTTGGGCCGATAATGCCGATCAGCTCGCCCTTGCGTGCTTCGATGCTACAGCCGTTGAGGATGTTGACGCCCGGGATGTAGCCCGCCACCAGGTTGGTGACTTTGACGACGGAATCGCTTGCCGGGGCGGCTGCCGAGGCGGGCATTGCAGCGGGACTGCTCATTTCCCGTCCTCCTTCTTGGGTTCTTCGATGTCGGACAGAATGCCGGCATCTTCCGTTCCGACAACCGACTCGTCATCGGCTACGAGTTCCGCTTCAAGTTCCTTGATGCCTTCAGCGTCGCCAAGATCGACGTCGTGGTGGGCGCCAAGGTAGGCGTCGATGACGGCGGGATTCTTCATCACTTCTCCCGGAGGTCCCTCAGCCACCACCTTGCCTTCGGCCATGACCACCACCCAGTCAGCGATGTGGCGGACCATGTTCATGTCGTGCTCAACGAAGAGCACGGTCATGCCTTCGGCTTTGAGGTTCTTGATGTGATCCAACAGCGACTGTGTCAGGGCCGGATTCACGCCTGCCATGGGTTCATCGAGCATGACGAGCTTGGGCCGGACCATCAGCGAGCGTGCCATTTCCAGGAGCTTGCGCTGGCCGCCGGAGAGTGACGCAGCGTAGTCGTCCTTCTTGGCATCAAGCTTGAACTTCTGCAGCAGGATGTCAGCCTGGGCGGTGATTTCCTTTTCCCGGCCACCCCACATGCCTTTGAAAAGGGCCTTGGAGAGACGTTCGCCGGGCTGGTCGGCAGCGCCGAGACGCATGTTTTCCATGACCGTCAGCTTGCCCATCACTTTGGTCAGCTGGAAGGTGCGGACCATGCCCATACGGGCCACCTTGTAGGAGGAAACACCGGCGAGGCTGTTGCCCTCGAACTGCCACTTTCCCGTGTTGGGAGTGTCGAAGCCCGTGAGCAGGTTGAACAGCGTGGTCTTGCCTGCGCCGTTGGGCCCGATCAGGGCCGTGATCTTGTGGCGGGGAATTTCGAGGTACTCGACGTCCACGGCATTGATGCCGCCAAAGGAACGGGTAACGTCCTCTGCCACCACGATCGGGTCGCGCTTCTTGCAGCCGGGCAGGTTCTCCCCGACGGCGATCGGCCGCGAATCGGTCATATAGTCGATGTCTTGTTCGTTCATTTCACTCATGCGAATGCAAGCTCCTTCTTATTGCCGAAGACGCCTTGCGGGCGGAAGATCATCAGGAGCATCAGGGCCACACCCACCAGGATGTAGCGGAGCTGGCCTGCCTGGACGGTGGTAAGCCAAGTGATGACCCCCGATTCGATGAGGCCGTACAGAAGGCTCTGGGTCAGGGAGAGCACTACCCAGAAGATCATGGCTCCAATGACGGGTCCCAGGACAGTGGCCATGCCACCGAGGAGGAGGCAGGTCCACAGGAAGAACGTCAGCTCCGTGCCGTAGTTGGACGGCTGGACAGCGCCGCGGGGCAACGTGAAGATCATGCCGGCAAGTGCGCCGAGCACACCGCCGATGACCAGCGCCTGCATCTTGTAGGAGTAGACGTTCTTACCGAGTGACCGAACGGCGTTCTCGTCTTCACGGATGCCCTTCAGTACCCGGCCCCAGGGGCTGCGCATGAGGAGCCAGACCAACAGGCAGCAAACGATGACCAAGGCCCATCCCACCACGCGGATGAAGAAGTCCCTATTGTTCATGCCCATATAGGAGCCCTCGGGGAAAGGATTCATGGCGTAGAAATCGCCCTCGAAGGCGGCCAGGCCGTTTGCCGAACCGGTGACGCTGGTCAGCTGGTTGGTGGTGACGACGTAGCGCACAATTTCGGCGGCGGCAATGGTCACGATGGCCAGGTAGTCGGCCCGTAGCCTCAGTGTGGGAATGCCGAGGATGAAGGCGAAGATCACCGAACACAAGATGGCGATCAATAGGCCAATGAAGAACGGAGCCTTGAACGTCAGGGTGGAGATGGCAAAGCCGTAGGCACCCACGGCCATGAAACCTGCCTGACCGAAGTTCAGCAGGCCCGAGTAGCCGAAGTGGACCGCAAGGCCCAAAGCGGCAAGTGCGTAGGCCGCCGTCGTCGGACTGAAAAGTTCGCCAAGGGCGCTGGAGAGAATAAATCCGAAATCCATGGCCCGCTCCTAACCCACACGCTCACGCCGGCCGAGGATACCCTGCGGTCGGAACAGAAGGACAACAATCATGATGAACAGGGCACCGACGTATTTGAGGTCGGCGGGGAGGCCGAACACGGTAGTCAGTTCCACGAAGACGCCGACGACGATCGAGCCGATCAGTGCGCCGAAGACAGTTCCCAGGCCACCAAGGGTCACACCGGCGAAGATGAGAAGCAGGATCTGCGAGCCCATGTCGAAGGTGACGCCTGGCCGGTAGTACGCCCACAGGATGCCGCCGAGGGAAGCAAGGACACCGCCAACGATCCACACCAGCCTGATTACGGAGTCGACGTCGATGCCGGAAGCCGCTGCCAGTGCGGGATTGTCCGCCACGGCGCGGGTTGCCTTGCCGAGGCGCGTTTTCAGTAGGACGATGCCCACCAGCGCGATGACCACGGCACTGATGATCAGTGACCAAAGGTTGTTCGGCGTGATGGACACCGGCCCGATCTGGATTTCGGCGCTTTGGGCTCCGGGCAGCTGCTGCGTGGCGCCGCCGAAGAAGAACTGGATGACGTACCGGATCGCCAAGGCAAGGCCGATGCTGACGATCATCATGGGCACCAGGCCTGAGCCACGTTTACGCAGCGGGCGCCACAGTCCCGCGTCCTGGACGTAGCCGAAGAGTCCGCCGCCAACCAGTGCCAGCAGGATGGCCAGCCAGAAGGGGAGCCCCATACCGTTGAACATGAACACCAGGACCGCGCCCAGTGTGACCATCTCGCCGTGGGCGAAGTTGGTGAGGCCGGTGGTTCCGAAGATCAGGGACAGTCCAACAGCGGCGAGGGCCAGGAGCAAGCCGAAGCTCAGGCCCGCGACCAGGCGGTTGAGCAGGTTCTGGCCGAAGTCCTGTTGCTGGATCACGATGCCTTTGCCAAAAGCGAAGATCACCGACAAGTTGGAGGTCTGGCTGAAGGTGACATCGCGGGGATTGTCCTGGCCTTCAGCGAGCTTGATGCCCTCTGGCAAGGTGGAGGTATCCAGCTCGACGGTGTAAGTGCCCTGGACGGGAACGCCGATGCTCCAGGCTCCGTTGGCTCCTGAGGTGGCTTCACCCTGGAAGCCATTACCTGAGGCCTTGATTTTGACGCCGGGTATGGGCGCCCGGGCGTCATCGCGGAGGAACCCGCTGATGTTGTTCTGGAAATTTGTTGCTGATGGCGAAGGCGAGGGGGTGGTTGCCTCCGCCGCGGGGGCGGCGATCAACAGAACAGCGATGAGGGAAGCGAAAAGCGCCCCCACTACTCTCTGCAGTCCCTTGGACCGTCTGATGGACGGGTCGCGCAGTGTGCTTCTCAAAATGGAAACCTCCACAGTGGGGGTGGTCCCGGCTGCGCCATTGCAGCCGGTGCGAACGGTCATGGGGCTTGTGAACAGTTCTTGCCTAGCTGCCTCGATTGTGATCTAAGTCACCCATGTGTGGCCTATGTTACCGCTCGCGGCGAGTAATAAATGCCCAGTTGGGCGGCGCGAAGATCGCGATCAGGTAACAACTGTGAAGCTGGAGGCAACTAAGGGTGTAGCACTCCTTAAGTAAACCTTTGTTGTTTGACGGTGTTACTAAACGTTCGGCCGAACGCCTACGCCAGCCACTGTCCCAATTTCGTGTCACGGTTACGTTTCGGCTGCGTGAACAAGGGAACTATCCCTGCCGCCCGGCCGTGGTAATTGGTACCGTGAACTATCACTTAGCCCTTTTTCAGGAGGACACCCGTAATGGCACTTGGCGGAAACCCAGTCTTCAACGGAAAGAATTTCCGTGGAGCAAAGCAGGCCCCGCCTGTACCGCAAAATCCGTACGGCCAGCAGTTTAACCCTGCAGGCCGGGCGCCCGGGCAGGTCATGGACGGTCAAGCCGCATGGTCGGCCCAGCAGCAGAGCATGACCAATGAGCAACTGCAGCAGATGTACAACCAGCCCGCTGCCGGCCCCGCCGACACCGGTCGCATGACCTATGACGACGTCATCATGAAGACCGTCGCCTGCCTCGTGGTTTTGGTCATCGGTGCTGGCATAACGCTCTTCGTTGCCCCGGCTCTCTCCACCATGCTGATGGTCGTTGGCGCGCTGGGCGGATTCGTGCTGGCCCTCGTCAACACGTTCAAGAAGCAGCCCTCGCCCGCGCTGATCCTGGCTTACGCCGGCCTCGAGGGCCTGTTCCTCGGCGGCCTCACCCGAATCCTTGATGGCATGTACCCGGGTGTCGGCCTGCAGGCAGTCATCGGCACCCTGGCTGTTTTCGGTGTCACGCTGGTCCTGTTCAAGAGCGGCAAGGTCCGCGCGACTCCCAAGATGGTCCGCTTCTTCATGATCGCCACCATCGGTTACGCGGTCTTCGCGCTCATTAACCTGGTCATGATGTGGACCGGCGCCGTGCAGGAGCCCTTCGGCCTGCGTACCAGCATCACGATTGCGGGCATCCCCCTGGGTGTCTTCATCGGCATCCTGGCCATCGGCCTGGCAGCCTTCTCGCTGATCATGGACTTCACCAGCATCGAAGAAGGCGTTCGCGCCGGTGCCCCGGAACGTTATTCCTGGGTTGCGGCATTCGGCCTGACCGTCACCCTGGTGTGGCTCTACGTCGAAATCATCCGCCTGCTGGCAATTCTGCGCGGCGACGACTAACGCCGCCGGAACAAGTAAATGCAAGAATGCCCCCGGACAATGTTCGGGGGCATTTTCGTATTCCGTGCTAGCTGAGGCGCTCGAACACCACGGCCATGCCTTGGCCGCCGCCCACGCATAAGGTCGCAAGGCCCAAGGTCCCGTCGCGCTCCTTCAAGCCATTCAGCAGCGTGCTGGTCATTCGGGCCCCCGTCATCCCGAAAGGGTGCCCCAACGCGATGGCACCACCGTGGACGTTGAGCTTGGCGGGGTCGATCCCAAGTTCGCGGGCGCTGGCGACAACCTGGACCGCGAAGGCTTCGTTGAGCTCCACCAGATCGATGTCGTCCATGGTCAGGCCGGCCAACGCGAGTGCACGTCGCGAGGAGTCCACCGGTCCCATGCCCATGAGTTCGGGGGAGAGGGCGCTCACGCCGGTGGAAACCACCCGCGCCAGGGGCTGGAGTCCAAGTTCGCGGGCACGGGTGTCGCTCATGACCACTACGGCGGCGGCGCCATCGTTGAGGGGGCAGGCATTGCCCGCAGTCACCGTCCCTGATGCGCGGAACACGGGTTGCAACGCGGATACCGCTTCCAGGGTCACCCCGGCCCGGGGCGAATCGTCGCGGTCCACCACAACCCCGTCCTGGCGTGTGTACGGTGTGATGTCGCGGGAATAGAACCCCGAGGCGATGGCGGCTTCGGCGCGGTTCTGGCTCAGCACTCCCCACTGGTCCTGCTCAGCCCTGCTGATGCCGTAGCTGGTGGCGACGTTCTCGGCGGTCTGGCCCATGGAGATGTAGATGTCCGGCAAACGGCCGCCCAGCCGGGGGTCCGTCCACGGGATGTTTGAGGCCGCCCGGGCTGCAGTCCGTTGTGCGGCGGCCTCGAAGAGGGGGTTGTGGTTGGCGGTATCGGTTTCGCCTGCCCCGGCCCAGTTCTGGTACCTGGACACGCTCTCCACCCCCGCCGAGACGATCGCGTGGGCTTCCCCCGATTTGATGGCGTGAAAGGCCATTCGCAGCGTTTGCAGGCTCGACGCACAGAAGCGGTTGATGGTGGCTGCCGGAACACGGTCCAGTCCGGCGAGGACAGCAACCACCCGTGCCATGTTGGAGCCAGCCTCGCCGCTGGGCTCAGCGCAGCCGAGCAGGATGTCGTCCAGCCCCCGGCCGTCATCGGCGCCCGGATCGAAGTCGGGCAACTTGGCCAGGGACGCCTGGACCATGGCGGTTGCAAGGTCGTCCGGACGTTCGTCCTTGAGCGAGCCTTTGAAGGCCCGGCCTATGGGACTCCTTGCAGTGGAAACAATGACAGCCTCAACCATGGCCCCAGCTTACGCCCGGCATCCGGGAGGGAATCCGGGCGCAAGCGAGGTGGACATCAGGCCAGGCGCAAGGCGCCGGCTGCCGGGGTAACGGTGAAAATGTCCGGCGCCGTAAAGCCCGCGTCCGCGAAGGAACGCACGACGGCGTCGCGCACCTGCTGCTCCTGGCCCACCGGGGTCAGGGCAATGGCCGAGCCACCGAAACCGCCGCCGGTCATGCGGGCGCCGATGGCGCCGGCGGACCGGGAAGTGTCCACAGCGAGGTCGAGTTCCGGGCAGGAGATCTCGAAGTCGTCCCGCATGGAGACGTGGCTGGCATCCAGGAGCGCCCCAATGGAGGCTGGACCCTGCGTACCAAGAATTTCCACCGTTTGGAGGACCCGGTCGTTTTCAGTGACGACGTGCCGGACCCGTCGAAGCGTAGTCTCGTCCAGCAGGCCGGACGCTTCCTCCAAACGCTCCACACCGACGTCGCGCAGTGCTTTGACTCCAAGGATCTCGGCACCCAACTCGCAGGACGCCCGCCTGGAGGCGTAACCGCCGTCGGCGTGGGAGTGCGACACTTTGGTGTCGATGACCAGCAGGACCAAGCCTGAAGCCTCGGCATCGAAGGGGACCAGCTCCACGTGCTGGTCGCGGCAGTCCAGGAAGACCGCGTGCCCCTTGGCTCCCCGCAAGGAGGCCGACTGATCCATGATTCCCGTGGGTGCGCCAACAAAAACATTCTCGGCGCGCTGGGTGGCGAGCACCAGTTCCTCGGCCGCGAACCCGGAGCCGGTCAGGTCGTTGAGGGCAGTGATGACCGCGCATTCGATGGCGTGGGAAGAGGACAGGCCAGCGCCCAAAGGAACATCGGAGTCGAGGAGCAGGTCGAATCCAGGCACGGTGACGTCGCGTTCCTGCAAAGCCCAGGCCACCCCCAACGGATACCGCGACCAGCCCTCGCCCGAGCCAGGTTCCAGAGCGTTGATGTCAGCCTCCACAAGGCCGTGGCCACCGAAGGTGGAGAGCAGGCGCACCGTGGAGTCGGCGCGGACGCGCATTGCCACCTTTGCCGTTTTGTCGATGGCGAAGGGCAGGACGAACCCTTCGTTGTAGTCGGTGTGCTCGCCGATCAGGTTCACCCGTCCCGGAGCCTGCCACACGCCGTCAGGAGCGGCTCCGAAGACTTCCTGGAAGCGGGAGGCGAGGGCGCTGGTGTCGGTGGTGGTGCTCATGCTCGGGTGCCTTCCAGGGTTTCGGCGGAGGCCGGGGCGGCAACGTTGCGCAGCCGCTCGGCGACGGCCTCCGGCGTGGTGTCGTTGATGAACGCTCCCATGGCCGCTTCGGAGCCGGCCAGGTACTTGAGCTTATCGGCCGCGCGGCGGGGCGAGGTCAACTGCAGATGGAGTTGGCCGGCCGGGCGCAGGACCGGATCCAACGGCGCCTGGTGCCATGCCGAGATATATGGCATGGGTGTCGGGTAGAGCGAGTCCAGCCGCTTCAAAAGGTCAAGGTAGACGTGCGACAGTTCGTCCCGCTCCTCCCCGGTCAGCGCTGCCAGGTCCGGGACGCTCCGGTGCGGCACCAGATGGATTTCCAGGGGCCAGCGCGCGGCGAAAGGTACATAGGCGCTGAAGTGCTTGGCCTCCAGCACCATCCGGCTTCCATCGTCACGCTCGGCCTTGAGCAGTGAGGCACCCAGCGTTTCCTTCGCGTCGACGTCGTCGTAGTACTTACGGGCGACTGCGCCGAGCTGGGCCGCGCGGGGGGGCACGTACGGGTAGGCGTAGATCTGGCCGTGGGGATGGTGCAGGGTGACGCCGATGTCTGCGCCACGGTTTTCGAACGGGAACACTTGTTTAATGCCCGGCAGTGCGCTCAGGGCCTCGGTGCGCTGGGCCCACGCCTCGATCACGGTGCGGGCGCGTGTTTCACCCAGTTCGGCGAATGAACCCGTGTGCTGCGGGGTGAAAGCCACCACTTCGCAGCGGCCATACGCCGCTCCCTTGACCCCGTGGCCGCTGAAGCCTGGTGCTGGAAGCGCGGGAATGTCGCCCACCGCAGGTCCCAGCGACGGGAAGCGGTTTTCGAAGACCACCACGTCGTAATCCGGGGCCGGAATCTCGGACGGGTTCGCTGGGGTCGTGGGGCAAATAGGGCACTGGTCCGCGGGCGGGAGATGCGTCCGGGCCTGCCGGTGGGCAGCTACGGCCACCCAGTCACCGGACAACGCGTCGTACCTGACTTCGCCCGGTTCGCCCCGGGCGGGAAGTTTGCGGTGGTCCACCACGGATCCGGGGGTTCGCTCCGGGGTTCCGGGGTCGTCGAAGTAGATCAGCTCCCGGCTGTCCGCGAGGCGTGTGCTGGTGATGCGACTCATGAATCCATCATTCCACAAGTGACCAAAAACGCATAGTTTCTAACAAAAGCAAACATTGCCGAGCGGTGGGGAGCATCCGTTATGCAGTACGGTAATGCCATGCCTGCCTCACCAACGCCCGCTGACCAAACCGACCAGCCAGCCTCCCGCCGCTTCGCCACTGGCCGCCAATTCGAGCTTCGCAGGGGCGACGCGCTCGCCGTGGTCACAGAGCTCGCAGCCGGCCTCCGCCTCTATTCCCGCAACGGTACCCAGCTGACCGAAAGCTACGGCGACCACCAGATCCCGCCCGGCGCAACAGGCATCACCCTGGCACCCTGGGCGAACCGCATCGAAGACGGCGTCTGGTACCTCGACGGGAAAAAGCAGCAGCTCGACATCACCGAAGCCTCCCGCAACAACGCCAGCCACGGCCTCCTCCGGAACACCGGATACACGCTGGTGGACGAGTCCGAATTCTCCGTGACCCTGGAAGCCACTGTCTTCCCGCAGCACGGGTACCCGTTCCTGGCTCGGCACCAGGTGCGGTATGAGCTGGATGAAGCCCTGGACCTCCGTGTCTCGCAGACAATGCTCAACGACTCCCCATCCGCATTGCCGTTCGTCCTGGGCGCCCACCCCTACTTGCGCATCGGTGACGTCGCACCGGAGGACCTGACACTGACCGTGCACGCAGGCACCCGCCTGGTGGCCGATGAACGGCTCATCCCAAGGAGCGCCGCTGCGGCGGACGGGGAGTTCGATTTTTCCGGAGGGCCCACCGTGGGCGGACTGCTGGTGGACGTCGCCCTGACGGACCTGGCGTTCGACGGCGGTGTGGCCCGCCACACGCTGACGGCAGCAGACGGCCGAAGCGTGAGCCTGGAGCAGGATGAAGCCTGCCAGTATGTGCACGTCTTCGTCACCGACACCTTCCCGGGCCGCGCCAGGGCGGTAGCCATAGAGCCCATGACTGGTCCGGCCAACGCGTTCAACAGCGGCGACGGATTGCGCTGGCTTGCCCCCGGCGAAGCATTCACCATGAACTGGGGCATCACGGCGTCCCTTTAGCCATACCGGACCGCGGCGCGGTCCGGTTTCCCATACGGCGCGGGCTGCGGAAGTATAGGTTCATGACGCCAACACCGGACGCCAGACCACGTTCTGACCGCCAAATCGCCGAGGACATCCCCTATGGGGTGCGTATTGCCGCCGCGTGGTCGTGGCGGGCAGGGCTGATCCTGCTCATGATCGGCGCCCTCGTGTGGTTGCTGGGCAAGGTCAGCTTCCTCATTATTCCCGTGATGGTCGCAGCCCTCCTGGCCGGCCTGCTCTATCCGGTGGTCGCCTGGCTGCGCAAACGGAGTATGCCCAACGGCGCCGCCGTCGCCGTCACAGTCCTGGGCTTCATTGGCGTCATCGCCGGTGCTCTGGCCCTTGTGGGGAGGCAGCTGGTATCCGGCTTCGGAGAGCTCTGGCAAGAGGCCCTGGCCGGCATCCAGCAGATCCAGACGTGGCTGGCAGATGGGCCGCTCCACCTGACGGCCGACCAGATCGACCAATACATTGCCGATGGCGCCAACGCGCTGCAGAACAACAGCAGCAGCATCCTTAGCGGTGCCCTGTCCTTCGGCAGCACCGCCGGCCACTTTGCGGCAGGCCTGGTCCTGGCACTGTTCATCCTCATCTTCTTCCTGCTCGAAGGCAGCCGGATCTGGGGATTCCTGGTCCGTCTTTTGCCCAAGACAGCGCGCCGGGCCACAGACGGTGCCGGTCGCCGCGGATGGACCTCCATGGTCAGTTACGTCCGCATCCAGATGTTCGTTGCCTTCGTGGACGCCGTGGGCATTGGTGTTGGCGCAGCCATCATCCAGGTCCCGCTGGCCCTGCCCCTTGCAGTGCTCGTGTTCATCGGCTCCTTTATCCCCGTGGTGGGTGCCCTGGTCACCGGTGCCATCGCCGTGCTGCTGGCACTGGTGGCCAACGGGCCCATCAACGCCTTGATCATGCTGGCCATCGTGTTGCTTGTCCAGCAGCTCGAAAGCCACATCCTCCAGCCGCTGGTGATGGGCAAGGCCGTAGCCCTGCACCCGGTCGCAGTAATCCTCTCGGTGGCCGCAGGGTCCTACCTGGCCGGAATCCCCGGAGCGCTGTTCGCAGTGCCGTTGCTCGCCGTAGTAAACACGGCAGTTCGCTACATTGCGGGCCGGACGTGGGAACATGATGAAGGATTGGGCGGCGTGGAGCTCCAGCCGGGCACAGCTTCGGCGGGTCCGGACTCAGACGCCAACTTCAAGGACATTGGCATCCAAAAGCTCCAATCCCGGTCCGGCAAAGGCGTCGGCGGAAAGACCAAGGTTTCAGGGAGTACCTCCGTGGAGGACCCTGCGGCCAACACCAACAAAGGAGAATAGTCAGTGAATACCCTCGAAACCCTGCCCGTCACGCTGGACGATGTCCTCAAGGCGCAGGAGCTGCTCGAGGGCATTATTACCAAGACTCCGGTGGAGTCGTCCCGTGCGTTGGGCAGCCTTGTAGGCGGAAACGTCTTTTTCAAGTGTGAGAACCTCCAGCGTGCAGGCTCCTTCAAGGTCCGTGGCGCCTACGTCCGGATGGCCCGCCTGACCGACGACGAAAAGAAGCGCGGCGTGGTGGCGGCCTCCGCCGGAAACCACGCGCAAGGCGTGGCCGTAGCCGCAAAGAGCCTTGGCATCAATGCCAGAATCTACATGCCGCTCGGCGTTGCCCTGCCCAAACTGGCAGCAACCCGCAGCCATGGCGCCGAAGTGGTCCTGCACGGGCACAACGTGGATGAGGCACTCGCCGAGGCCCAACGCTACGCCAACGAAACCGGCGCAGTGTTCGTGCACCCCTTCGACAACGTGGACGTCGTGGCCGGCCAAGGCACCATCGGGCTCGAAATCCTGGACCAGATCCCCAACGTGGACACGATCCTCATGGGTGTCGGTGGTGGTGGACTCCTGGCCGGTGTGGCAGTGGCCATCAAGGCGCGGGCTAAGGAACTTGGCCGCGAAATCCGCGTCATCGGAGTCCAGGCAGAAAACGCTGCCGCCTACCCTCCCTCCCTTGCCGCCGATGCCCTGGTGCCGCTCAAGAAGGTCACCACCATGGCAGACGGTATCGCCGTGGGCCGCCCGGGACAGCTTCCGTTCAGCATCATCAGGGAGCTGGTCGACGACGTCGTCACCGTTAGCGAAGACTCGTTGGCGCGTGCGCTGATCTTCCTGCTCGAACGGGCAAAGATGGTGGTTGAGCCTGCCGGCGCCGTCGGAGTAGCCGCACTCATGGACGGCAAGATCGAAAACCCGGGGAACACCGCCGTCGTGCTTTCCGGTGGCAACATCGATCCCATGCTGATGCTCAAGGTGATCCAGCGCGGCCTGTCGGCGGCCGGCCGGTTCATGACGGTCCGCATGATGCTCGACGACCGTCCCGGTTCGCTGGCGACCATCGCGCGGATCATCGCCGAAAACGATGCCAATGTCACCGGACTCGACCACACCCGCCTGGGCGGATCCATCAGCATGGGCGATGTCTCCATCACCATCAACCTGGAAACCAAAGGCCACGAACATGGCGAACAGGTTCTCGGCGCGTTGCGGGCCGAGGGCTTCCAGCCAATCGTGGTGCACTGACAGAGGGGGCCATTGGTGCTCGGAATGCCCGAAGGGACGCCGGTAGAGGCTAAGGAATCGTTGGCCGGGCGGGCGAAGGGCGGCCTGCTGTTCATGGGCGGCTTCGTGATCCTGCTCTACGTCATCGAGTTCATCAACACGCTGATGCTTCATGGCCTCAACCGCACATTCGGACTGCGTTCCCGGACCTTGGATGGCGTTCTGGACATCCTGACGTTTCCGCTCCTGCACGCCAACTTCAACCATCTGCTGTCCAACACGCTGCCGCTGATCATTTTCGGATTTCTGGCGTTCATGTCCGGGTTCCGTGTGTTCATCACTGCCCTGGCGTTCAGCTGGTTGGGCTCCGGACTGGCCGTGTGGCTTATCGGTGGGGGAGGCGTGACGGTGGGCGCCTCCGGGCTGGTCTTCGGACTTTTCGCGTTCCTCCTGGTGCGGGGATTCTTCAACCGCAACTGGTGGCAGATCCTGCTGTCCGTGGTGCTCTTCATGGCCTATGGCAGCATCCTTTTCGGAGTGCTGCCCACGGTCATGGGCTACATCTCCTGGCAGGCACACCTCGGCGGAGCTGTTGGTGGCGTCATCGCCGCCGTCCTCCTGCGCCCTAAACCCCAACCCGCCGCTACCTTCTGACCCAACACAGAAAACGCCGGCCCGCCCCCTGAAGGGGCGGACCGGCGTCGTTGGTTAAAGGCGTTGCAGCTTAGCCGGCGTAGGGCTTCGCGGAAACGATCTCCACCGGGATTTCCTTACCGTTGGGGGCAACGTAGCTCAGCTTGTCGCCCTCTTTGTGGCCGATGATGGCGGCGCCCAATGGGGACTTCTCGCTGAAGACATCAATATCGGAATCCCCGGCGATTTCGCGGGAGCCGAGCAGGAACTTCTCTTCGTCGCCGGCGATGCGGGCAACAACCAGCATGCCGGGTTCAACGATGCCGTCGTCGGCAGGTGCTTCGCCCACCTGGGCATCGCGCAGAAGTGCAGTGAGTTGACGGATGCGGGCCTCAATCTTGCCCTGCTCCTCCTTGGCTGCGTGGTAGCCGCCGTTCTCCTTGAGGTCGCCCTCCTGGCGGGCAGCTTCGATCTTCTGGACGATATCCGCCCGGCCAGCGCCGGAAAGGTGGTCCAGCTCAGCCGTCAAGCGATCGAATGCTTCCTGGGTAAGCCAAGCTGCAGTGGCGCTGTTGGTGGTAGACACGGATTTCTCCTCTTGATCTGACAATGCAAAAGACCCCGCCTAGGTGGCCACTCATGAAACTCAGTAACCAACTTAACGGGGT
Source organism: Paenarthrobacter nitroguajacolicus (assembly GCF_031455195.1). Classification (GTDB taxonomy): domain Bacteria; phylum Actinomycetota; class Actinomycetes; order Actinomycetales; family Micrococcaceae; genus Arthrobacter; species Arthrobacter nitroguajacolicus_D. Next base: position 419,629 of record NZ_JAVDSH010000002.1, read on the forward strand.
GAAGGTTTCATCCATTGTAGTAAATCCTCTGGACGAACCCAAACCGCTTGAGTCGTGGGTCACATGATTGTTATTTTCCGCTGTCCACGATCCAGCAGCTGTCCACCACGCCGGAAACTGCCGGGGACTCGGTGCGCAGGACGGTACGCTGTGCAGTGGTCCGGCCGCCGTCGGCGCTCTGTTCGGGCTGGTTGGGGCCGATTTCCACCACTTTCCAGCCCACCACGGCGAACTTGGAATCCATGGCCTTGATGGCGCACTTTGCTGTTGCGCCGGGATATTTGGTGACCTGGTAGTCCACTTCCGCTTGGGTGCCATCCACGGTGCTGTACCCGATATCTTTGAAGGTGACGGGGGCTTGGGCCGAGGACGTAGCAACCCACGCCGCGAACGCAATACCCACGATCAGTGCCACGAGGACGATGATCCGCTTGGTTTTGCGGGTCATGGCGTGCTTTTGGCCGCCGTAGCGATTGGCTAGGCTGGTGCTTGCCGGTACGTGGGTGGCCGATAGGTCCTCTGAAGTCACCCATCCAGTTTAGTGCCGATCCCGGCGCCCGCTCACCGCCCCGCATGCCCGTTACACAAACCCGTTACACGAAAGAGGAGCCGTCACGTGACAGCGTCCCGCAGTTCCGACCAGCAGCTGAGGCTGCTCGCCGTCCACGCCCACCCGGACGATGAGTCCAGCAAGGGTGCGGCGACCATGGCAATGTATGCCGCGGCTGGAGTGGACGTCATGGTTGCCACGTGCACGGACGGGTCGCGCGGCGACATCCAGAATCCGGCCATGGAGGATGCCCCGCACCCCAAGCGCGACATGGCTGGTGCACGGCGCCTGGAGATGGCCAACGCAGCGGCCGTCCTCGGTATCAAGCAGCGGTGGCTGGGTTTCGTGGACTCAGGGCTGCCCGAGGGGGATCCGCTCCCTTCGCTGCCCGCGGGTTGCTTCGCCTTGCAGCCATTGGAGCGGGCAACGGCGCCGCTGGTCCGCTTGGTCCGGAACTTCAAGCCCCACGTCATCCTGAGTTATGACGAAAATGGAGGGTACCCGCACCCGGACCACATCATGGCCCACAAGGTGGCGGTGGAAGCCTTCGAAGCCGCAGGGGATGCTGATCGGTACCCCGGACTCGGGGAGCCTTGGGCCCCGAGCAAGCTCTACTACGACCGCGCATTCAGCCCCGAACGGTTCCGTGCCCTGCACTTCGCCTTGGAAGAAGCCGGCCTGCAATCGCCCTACGCCGAACGGCTCGCTGCGTGGCTGGAAGCCGACGCCGAGGGCCACACCCCGCCGGTCCCTGCGCACCAGACAACCACCCAGGTGGATTGCGGGGACTTTTTCGAGGCCAGGGACGACGCCTTGCGGGCACACCGGACCCAGATCGACCCGCTGGGGTTCTTCTTCGCTGTGTCACCGGAGCTGCAGCGAACGGTGTGGCCATGGGAGGACTACACCTTGGTCACCTCGCGGGTCCCCTCCGAACTGCCGGAGAAGGACCTCTTCGCGGGGATAAGATAGGAACGCCGGTAGTTTCTATCGCTCGTAGAAATTGCATCAGCTCCCATAGAAGGTTTGAACGTGCACCACTTGCTACTCGCCCTGACCGTTACCCCGTCGCCCGATCCCACGGGCACGCTGCGGCCCGGCCTGTCCGAGGATCAGGTGACGCCAGGTACCTGGGGCTTCGTCCTGACGGCCTTCATCGTGATCCTCACGACGTTCCTCATTGTGGACATGGTGCGGCGTATCCGTCGTGTCCGCTACCGGGCGCAGGTGGAGGAAGCCCGCCTGGCTGCCGAAGCCGGCGAGCCCACGGGAACCGGCGAGTCCGCGCAAGCCGGTGAGCCTGCGCAAGCCGGCGACCGCTCGGATGAGAACGGCGATGCCGGACCCGGGACCCGCTGACCCCGGCGGGCACAACTGGCCAGGGGCGGGAAACGCCCTTGGCTCGGAGCCCTCTGCCTACCTGCGGCAGCATGCGAACAACCCTGTGTTCTGGCGGCCTTTCGGTGATGAGGCTTTCGCCTTCGCTGCCGAGCGCGACGTGCCGGTCTTTCTTTCCATCGGCTACGCCGCCTGCCACTGGTGCCACGTCATGGCCCACGAGTCCTTCGAGGACCAGGAAATTGCCGACTACCTGAACGCACACTTCGTGCCGGTCAAGGTGGACCGCGAAGAGCGGCCCGACGTCGACTCCGTGTACATGGCAGCAACCCAAGCCATCAGCGGCGAGGGTGGCTGGCCGATGTCCGTGTTCCTCACACCGGAAGGCCTTGCCTTCCATGCGGGCACCTACTTTCCGCCCACCCCGCTACCCGGCAGGCCGTCCTTCCGGAATGTCCTGGAAGCTGTCCATGACGCCTGGATGGAACGCCGCGATGGGGTGGAACAGAACGCCAGGGGGTTGGCAGCCACCATGGCCAACACCCAGATGGCGGCGGCTGTTCGGCTCGACGGGCCTCCTGAACTGCTGGATCCCGCGGTTCTCGCCGAGGCCGTCCGGCTTCTTGCCCGCTCCGAGGACCCCGACGCCGGCGGCTTCGGCAACGCACCCAAGTTCCCGCCGTCGGCGGTGCTTGAGTTCTTGATCCGGCACTCGACCGTACCTTCGGATACGGCGGACGCCGCGCGCGACATGGCGGGACGCGCCCTTGCCGGCATGGCCCGCTCGGCTCTGTGCGACCAGCTCGACGGTGGATTCGCCAGGTATTCGGTGACGGCGGACTGGTCCGTACCGCACTTCGAGAAGATGCTCTACGACAACGCCCAGCTGCTGCGGGTGTACGCACACTGGGTTCGCCGGGGCGGTGATGAGGTCTTTACGGCCGAGGAGGGCGCCGCTGTCGCGTCACGGTGCGCGGACTGGATGCTGGACTCGCTGTTGCTCGCGGGCGGCGGCCTGGCATCGTCCTTGGACGCCGACACCGTGGTGGATGGCGTGCACCACGAGGGTGCCACCTACCTGTGGACCAACGAGGCGCTGATGGACGCCCTTGGGCCCGGCGATGCCCTGGCCGTCGCTGCCATCATGAATATCGGTGCGCGGGGGACCGTGTCCACCCTCGGATCCCCGCTGCACCCAGGGCGATCATTGACCCACGCCGAGGCACAGCTCTGGGAGCGTGTCCGCCCGCGGCTGCTCGCCGCCCGCGACCTCAGGAGCCAGCCGGCCCGGGACGACAAAGTGGTGGCAGGCTGGAATGGGATCGCCGTAGCGGCACTTGCCGAGGCAGGTGCAGTCCTGGACCGCCCGGACCTGGTGCAGGCCGCTGAAGCTGTTGCCCGGTACCTGGTCGACGTCCACTGGGACAGCGGGGCACGGCAGTTGGTGCGCGTTTCGCACGACTCGAAGGCGCGCGGCATCGGCGGCCTCCTGGAGGACTATGCGTTCTGCGCTGACGGTCTCCTTGCGCTGTACGCCGTGACGGGGCACAGCTGCTGGTACGCGGCTGCGGAGGACATCATTCGCGCTGCCTGCACGCGGTTCACCGAAAACGGTAACCTGTCTGACTCGACAGGGGAGTCCGCGCAGGTATTCAACGCGCAGGGCCAGCTCCCGTCGCTTGACCCTTTTGATAACGCCACGCCCAGTGGCGCCTCCGCCTTCGCCGGTGCGCTGCTGTCCTACGCCGCCTACTCAGGCTCGCACGATCACCGGGTCATGGGAGGTAATATCCTGGGCTTGCTCCCGCCGCTGGCCACCCAGGCGCCCCGGGTTGCCGGATGGCTGCTGGCCACCGCCCAAGCCGCCCTGGCCGGGCCGGTGGAGGCCGCAGTCGCAGGTCCTGAATCACCCCTCCGGCGCGAACTGCACCTGGCGCTGTTGAAGTCGCCCAGCCCCGGGCTGGTGGTCGCTTTGCAGCCGGACCCCGACGGCGCGTCCCCGGAGGGCGGCATAGTCGACGTTCCGTTGCTGCTCCAGAGGGCCGGAGGCCCGGAAGGGGAACCGTTGGTCTACTTGTGCCACGGGATGGTGTGTGAACGGCCCCTGGGCGACGTGCCGGCGATACTGGCGCGGCTGGCGGCGATGGCTTCAAGCAGTCAGTCCGCCAGTTAGCTCAGGACCGCCATCATGATGGCGATGAAGTGTGCCGCGAAGGCCAGCACCGTGAAGGCGTGGAAGAGCTCATGGAAGCCGAAGTGGGTGGAACTGAAGTTCGGCTTCTTGATGCCGTAGAACACGGCCCCGGCGATATAGAGCGCACCACCGACGCAAATAAGGACCGCCGCGGCGGCGTTGGCCGCAAAAAACTGCGGCAGGTAGAACAAGGCTCCGCACCCCAACGCGATGTAGACGGGGACGTACAGCCAGCGCGGAGCGTGTGTCCAGAGAATCCTGAAGAGCACGCCGACGATCGCCCCGGACCACACGAGCCACAACAGGGTTACAGCCTCGGAGCGGCCCAGGAGGGACCAGGCCAATGGGGTGTAGCTGCCCGCGATTACCAGCATGATGTTGGTGTGGTCCAGCCGCTTGAGGATCATCCTGACCCGGGGCGACCAGTTGCCGCGGTGGTAGACGGCACTGACGCCAAAGAGCAGGAATCCAGTCAGCGCATAGATGGCGGAGGTGACCTTGCGGTCCGGAGTGGGTGCGACTGCCACCAAAAGAATCCCGGCAGCCAGCGCGAAAGGAGCAGCGACGGCGTGGATCCACCCACGCCAGAGGGGCTTGGTTTCGAGGAGCTCAGCCATGGTTCAAGAATAACTTACGTTCCGGTAAGTTACTGCAGGGTAACCGATGCAGGATGGAATTTGACTGGGGACTGCACCGGCTTGACGGCTCGGGCAGGTAGCCTTGGATGTGCGCCGTCGTCGTACAAGCAAGGAAGTCAGGTGAGAGTCCGGTGGAGCTGCCCGGTTTCCTCTATGGCTTTTACGAGCGCAAGCTGCTGCGCTCACTCAAGCAGGACCAGATCCCGCGACATATTGGCGTAATGGTGGACGGTAACCGCAGGTGGGCCCGCCAGTTCAACGCTCCCACCAGCCAGGGTCATCAAGCCGGCGCGGACAAGATCCACGAATTCCTGGGCTGGTGCCAGGAGCTCGGCGTCAAAGTTGTGACGCTCTACATGCTCTCCACCGACAACATGAACCGCTCCGGTGAGGAACTGGACCTGCTCATGGGCATCATCGCCAACACCATGGACCGCCTCGATGAGGACGAAGACGTCTCGGTCCACGCAATGGGCGCACCCGAGCTCCTCCCGGACTACCTAGCCGAACGACTCAACAAGCTGACGTCCCGCACGCCAGTCCATGAAAAGATCCACGTCAACGTAGCAGTTGGTTATGGAGGGCGCCGGGAAATCGTCGACGCCGTGCGGGAACTCCTGCACGATGCTGCCGCCAAGGGACGCTCCATGACGGAGGTCGCAGATGAACTTTCGGTGGACGACATCTCGCGCTTCCTTTACACCCGGGGCCAGCCCGATCCGGACCTGGTGATCCGCACTTCCGGAGAGCAGCGGCTCTCCGGCTTCCTCATGTGGCAAAGCGCCTACAGTGAGTTCTATTTTTGCGAAGCCCTGTGGCCCGCGTTCCGCAAGGTCGATTTCCTGCGTGCGCTCAGGGATTATGCCGGGCGGCAGCGCCGCTACGGAACCTAGCCCTGGTCCGGTTCGCCGAAAATTAACGAGCCGGACATGCGACTTGCCGACGACGGATTGCGGAAATGAATGTGTCCGGGATTACGTTAATCCCATCAGCAGGCAAAACCGCCCGCTGATCGGGGAGGCCAGTACATGGAGCGGATCATCGCACCAGTTACATGGGAGGCCACGCCCGGCCTTCCGGCCGAGCCGCTTCACCATTAGGCCGGGCGACCGCCCGGGGCTGGAGTCGATGTGGCTATTTCTGAGCAACTGCCCGCAGTGGTTTCCGACGGGGAAAGTGCAGCTACCTCTCGCGCCAAGCGGGTCCCACAAAAAGAGCGGACCCTCACGTCCGCCACAGGCCGCAGCTATGTGATCGATACCTCGGTCCTGCTATCCGACCCACACGCGTTGTTGCGCTTTGCCGAACACGAAGTCATCGTTCCGATCGTTGTCATCAGCGAACTAGAAGGAAAACGGCACGACCCCGAATTGGGCTACTTCGCCCGAAAAGCGCTCAGGCTCCTGGATGACCTCCGGATCGAACACGGAGGCTTGGACCACCCCTTCCCCCTTGGACCCGACGGTGGAATCCTCCGGGTGGAAATGAACCACATCTCCCCGGACGTCCTCCCTGCAGGGTTCCGTGGGGGAGACAACGACAGCCGCATCCTGGCCGTTGCGAAGAACCTGGCTAACGAAGGCCATAACGTCACGGTTGTCTCCAAAGACCTGCCGATGCGCGTGAAAGCCTCCGCCATGGGTCTCCATGCCGACGAGTACCGCAACGAACTGGTCAAAGACTCCGGCTGGACAGGCATGGCCGAGGTGGAAGCCAACGATGACGAAATCACCACGCTCTACGGACACGAGCCCGTCTTCATCCCCGCAGCGGCGGAACTCCCCGTCAACACCGGATTGGTCCTGCTCTCCAACCGCGGCTCCGCGCTTGGCCGCGTAGGCGCCGACAAGCAGGTCCGGCTGGTCAAGGGCGACCGCGACGTCTTTGGACTCCACGGACGCTCAGCCGAGCAGCGGCTAGCCATCGACATGCTCATGGACCCATCGGTGGGCATCGTCTCCATCGGCGGCCGGGCAGGAACCGGCAAGTCGGCGTTGGCGCTCTGTGCGGGCCTGGAAGCCGTGCTTGAGCGCCGCGAACACCGAAAGGTAGTCGTGTTCCGGCCCCTGTACGCAGTAGGTGGCCAGGAACTTGGCTACCTCCCCGGGTCCGAGTCCGAGAAAATGAACCCCTGGGCGCAGGCTGTGTTTGACACCCTGGGAGCCCTGGTCAGCCAGGAAGTGGTGGAAGAAGTCATGGACCGGGGCATGCTCGAGGTCCTTCCCCTGACCCACATCCGCGGACGCTCGCTGCACGATGCCTTCGTGATCGTCGACGAAGCCCAGTCCTTGGAGAAGAACGTCCTGCTCACCGTCATGAGCAGGATCGGTCAAAACTCCAAGATCGTCCTGACCCATGATGTAGCCCAGCGCGACAACCTCCGTGTCGGCAGGCACGACGGTGTCGCGGCCGTCGTGGAGACGCTCAAGGGTCATCCGTTGTTCGGGCACATTACCTTGACGCGGTCCGAGCGCTCGCCGATTGCTGCCCTTGTGACGGAATTGCTCGAAGGGGCTGAAATCTAAGCGTTTCCTTGGTCTGGGGCCGTGGTCCGGTTCGCCGGGCCACGGCCCTTCGCCGTCGCGCTGGTGCCTCCCGTCAGAGACCCAAGTACGTTTTCAGCTCTTCGTGGCCTTGGACTTTGAGGGTCCAGTCGGGGCGCTTGAATGTGGTGGGAGTGAGCCTGACTTTTTGGACTTCTTCGACTTTTTCTCCCCAGGCATGGCGGGAGATGCCGTTGGGTTCGTAGCCCAAGGCGGTGGAGACGCCCAGGGACTGTTTGTTCCAGCCCGCGGCTTCGGACTCGGCAACCTCCGCGTTCAAGTAGTCAAAGGCGTAACCCACGACGGCGGCACGCATCTCCTTGCCGAAGCCCCGGCCCTGCGCGGACTGCTTGAGCCAGGAGCCCGTGCTGACTGTTTTCAGAGTGGCGAAGTCCTTGGCGCCGATGTCCTGGACTCCGAGGAGTTCGTCCTCATGCCAAACGGCGAGCAGCAGCGTCCACGAAGCCGGCGTGAAGTTGGCACGGCACCGCCAGTACCACTGGGCCATGTTGGGCGCCAGCTCGTCCTCCGGCAGTTCGGCCCATGGGGTGCTGAAGGGGCTCTTGCCGGGCTCGTGGACGCCGGAGCGGGCGGCAGCCACAGCGGAGGGGATATCCGCGTCGAGAACGGCGCGCAGGGTGAGCCTCGGGGTGGTGAGGATGAGTCCGAACGGGGGCCAGATGTTTGCCAGCGATGTCATCGCCGTAGCTTAGCCCGCCGGGTGGGCATGGGCGAGTCAAGCCCCTGGTTCAGGCAGCGGGGCCGATGTCCCAGGGAATGTGGCGCCTCACGTCGGTGAGGTTCATGGACTCCGCCAGGAACAGGTCGTCCAACATGTACTCATCGACGCCCAGGATCTTGAGCCAGTGTCCCTTGCCGGACGTGTCCCCGTCCAAACTCTGGCTTGCAACACAAACTCCCGTACCGGCGTCGATCCTTAGCAGTGTCCGTCCCGGGTGAACCAGTGGCTCCTTGGGGTCTGAAGGGACGTAGGCCCGGCTGGGCGTGACGATCGTTTCCAATGCCGGCCGGCCCTCATGATCCACCTCACGCGGCTCTTCCATGAAGACCCTGTTGGTATCGGGGAACTCGATCGGAACCGGCGAATTGCCGGCAAGTTCCACGGGGTCGAGCGCAGCGGCGAGCCGGCCATTTCCAAACGCAGGCTCACCGTACGCCGCCTCAGGGCGTCGCCGGACCAAACCGACGTCGTCATAGACCGGCGTAACAAGGTGGGGTGGGAGCAGCCACGAGCGGCGGGTGGCGCTGACGTAAAAGCCATCCCGGGAATCGTTGATGCCCGTGGTGCTGTGCAGCAACTGGCCGTCAGGAGTTTCAAGGCGGAGGGCACCCGGACGCCGAAGCCAGGCCCGGACCATGGTGGCCCCGGTCCCTGGCCGCTCAAGGTATTCGAAACGGAGGGTGGTCCACTTCCACGGCGAAGAACGGCAAAGGTTCCGGAATGTGGAGGACATGTCAGAAGCCTGTCCGCCTGCACTGTATCGCCCCATATCCACAGTTTACCTAGGCGTCCACACGGTTCGGGAAACCAAAACGGGATAGCATCCGAAGGTGATCCGACGACTCTCTGACCTCTGGTACGACAGCCCGCTGGGCTTCTGGCTGGTCGCCGTCGCATGCCTGTACTTCCTGGTGATGGCCGTGCGGCTCACAGTGATTGACGTCCAGAGCCACCTGCTGCCCAACCGCATCGTGTTCCCGTCCTACGCCGTGGCCGGGGTGCTCCTGCTGACGGCAGCCCTCGCAGCATCCATGGCCGGCGCGGCCCCTGAACCCGCAGGCGCCCTTCTGGGAGTGCCAGGGCTCGGGGTACTGGCTGGCGGAGTTGGGCTCTGGCTGTTCTACTTTGTGCTCCGGCTGATCCACCCGCCCGGGATGGGGTTCGGGGACGTCAAGCTCGCAGGGGTGCTTGGCCTCTACCTGGGCTACCTGGGATGGACGCACCTCTTCGCGGGAACGTTCGCGGCATTCCTGCTGGGAGGGCTCTGGAGCCTGGCCATCCTATCAACGCGGAAGGGAACCCTGCGTTCGGCCATCCCTTTTGGGCCGTTCATGCTCGCCGGTGCCGTGGCCGCCATGGTGCTGTTGCCCGCCTGAGGCTAGCCTGTCTGCAAAGGCAACAACGCGTGAAACTGAAACCTGTTCATGAGGAGCTGGGACCATGGGTGCACCCGAGTTCGTGCTCAAGCTGAGGGAAAAGATCGGCAACGACGCCCTTTGGCTTCCCGCCGTCCGCGGAGTGGTTTTCGACGACGACGGACAGGTGCTGCTCGGCCAGCGTGCCGATAATGGGCACTGGGCCCTCATCACCGGCATGCTGGAACCCGGCGAACATCCTGCGCCCGGCCTGGTGCGCGAGATCTTCGAGGAAACGGCGGTAGTGGCCCGGACCGAGCGAATCATCGGCGTAGGCGTAGTGGGGCCAATAACGTTCCCCAACGGCGATGTCTGCGACTTTTTGGACATCACGTTCCGCTGCAGATACGTGTCAGGAGAAGCGCGTGTGAACGACGACGAATCACTTGCCGTCGGGTGGTTCGCCTTGGATGACCTCCCGGACATGAGCGCCGGGAACCTTGAAGCCATCAGGCTTGCCACGGAGCCCGAAGGCCCCGTGGCGTACCAACTGGAGGACGAGGACTACTGACGGCCCGCATCGGCCGTGGGACGAACGTCGTCGAGCTCTGCGGAAGCCGTCAGGCTGGCTTCCAACTGGGCGGCCTCCAAGCGCTCCGCCTCGAGCCTTTCAGCCTCGGCGCCGCCCACAGCCTCTCCACGGGCCACCATGCCGGCGGTGTCCGAAAGGGGAATCTGCTTCAACGTGATGGCCAGGAGCAGGGCGATGGCGATGAACGGCACGAGGTACCAGAACACGGGAGCCAGCGAGTTCGCATAAGCGTTGACGATTGCGTCGCGCAACTGCTCGGGCAGCTGTGCCAGTGCCTGCGGATCCAGGGTGCTGGTGGACTGCGACGCCTGCTCGGCAGACGCACCGGCCCCGGTAAAGGCCTTGGTAAGGGACTCTGCCAGGCGGTTGGTGAAGATGGAGCCAAAGACAGCCACACCCAATGAGGCGCCTACTTCACGGAAGTAGTTGTTGGTGCTTGTTGCCGTACCGATTTGGTCAGCCGGAACGGAGTTCTGCACCACCAGGACAATGACCTGCATGATCAGGCCCAGCCCGGCGCCGAAGATGAAGAGTTGAACGCAGATGACCCAGATGGGTGTTTCAGCCGTGAGGGTGGTCAACCACAGCATGGCCGCGATGGTCAGGGATGCGCCGAGGATGGGGAACATCTTGTACTTGCCGGTTTTGGAAATCCTAATACCGGAGTAGATGGAGGTGCCCATCAGGCCCACCATCATGGGCAGCATCAGGAGGCCGGATTCGGCGGCGGAGGTCCCGGAGGACATCTGCAGGAACGTGGGGACGAAGGCGATCGCCGCGAACATGCCCAGGCCCAGGGTGAAGCCGATGGCGGTTGCGTTGATGAAGATGGGGTTCTTGAAGAGGCTGAGCGGAATGATGGGGTCCTCTGCGCGACGTTCAGTCATCACGAACGCTACTGCTGCCAGGACCATGCCGGCACCGAAAGCCCACGTGAGCGGGGAATCCCAGCCTTCGTCCTTCTTGCCGCCAAAGTCGGTGAAGAAGATCAGGCAGGTGGTGGCCGCGGAAAGGAACACGACACCAAGGATGTCGATCTTCTTTTCGGCCTTCTTGTTCGGCAGCGTCAGGGTGAACCAGGCCGTGATGAAGGCGGCGATGCCGATGGGGATGTTGATGTAGAAAGCCCATTCCCAGGTGAGGTGGTCCACGAAGAAGCCGCCCAGGAGCGGACCGGCCACAGCGGAGAGGCCGAAGATGGCACCCAGCGGGCCCATGTACTTACCGCGTTCCTTGGCGGGAACGATGTCGGCGATGATGGCCTGCGAGAGGATCATGAGGCCACCGCCACCCAGGCCTTGGATGGCACGGAAGATCACGAAGCCCCAGAAGTCGGTGGCGAACGCGCAGCCCACGGAAGCGAGGGTGAACAGGGCGATGGCAACCAGGAACAGATTCCGACGTCCCAGGATGTCACCGAACTTGCCGTAGATCGGCATCACGATGGTGGTTGCCAAAAGGTAGGCGGTGGTGATCCATGCCTGGTGCTCGACGCCGCCGAGCTTGCCCACGATGGTGGGCATGGCGGTGGAGACGATGGTTTGGTCGAGGCTGGACAGGAGCATGCCTGCGATCAGCGCAGAGAAGATGATCCAGATTCTCTTCTGGGTCAGCAGCAAGGGTTCTGCTGCTTTCGAGAGTGTACTCATGCGGGTTCCTTCGGTGTCTGTGCAGGAGTGGAGTCCAGCGGTTGCGAAAAGAGTTTCCGGGCTGCGGCGAGGTTCTCCTCCAGGAGCTCGCGGTAGGGCCGGGCGTTGTCCTCGGAGAAGAACTGATGGGAGGTTTTCTTGGAAACGGCACCAAAGACCACTGAGGCCATGATGACCTCCGGGTGGTCGGGGGAGAGGCCTTCACGGGCGGCAACCAGTTCCATGAACTGCCGTTCCCTGGCCTCGCCTTCCAATGTCATGCGGCCCAGGAGCTGGGGCTCGGCTTTGATGGCGGCGATCAGTTGGTGGATTTCGGCGCGGCTGATGGTGGAACGCTCCACGATGTCCACAGTGAGGTGGTAGAGGGCGGCGAGCAGGGTGGCGGAAATGCCATCCGGCAGCCTCTTCGGATCGCGGTTGAACTCGTCCAGCGCATCCTGGGGCAGGTCGTCGGAGAAAGCTCCGATCACTGCGTCTTCCTTGGAATGGAAGTAGTTGAAGAAGGTCCTGCGGGAGATGCCCGCCGCTTCGCACACTTCCTCCACGGTGTAGCCATTGAGGCCGTGCTCGGCGGTCAGGGTACGTGCGACTGCGGTGATGGCCAGCCTTGTGGCGGCCCGTTTGCGCTCGCGGAGACCCCCATCGATATTTGCACTATTGCTCACAAAGTAAAGTTTTGCACTCATGATTAGAAAGTGCAAAAAGATCGCCCTGTGTCATCTCTCACTTAATCCGGGTACGACGACGGCCGGCACCTTTCGTGCGAAAGGTACCGGCCGTCGTCGTGCTTTGTGTTTAGTTCTTGTGTGCAGGCGACGTCATGGTGGTGACATCCAGGGCCTTGTCGAGGTCAGCCTCAGAGACCTTGCCTTCACCCTCGCCAACGAAGCCGAGCTTCTCGGTTGCCTGGCGGATGGTCAGGCCTTCCTTGACGGCGATCTTGGCGATCTTGGCTGCGTTCTCGTAGCCGATGTACTTGTTCAGCGGCGTCACGATGGACGGGGAAGCCTCAGCGAGGAAGCGTGCGCGCTCAACATTGGCGGTGATGCCGTCGATCATCTTGTCGGCCATGACGCGGCTGGTGTTGGCCAGCAGGCGGATGGACTCCAGCAGGTTCGCGGCCATGACGGGGATGCCGACGTTCAGTTCGAAGGCGCCGTTGGTGCCGGACCAGGCGATGGCGGTGTCGTTGCCGATGACCTGGGCGCAGACCATGATGGAAGCTTCGCAGATGACCGGGTTGACCTTGCCCGGCATGATCGATGAACCCGGCTGAAGGTCCGGAATGGCGATCTCGCCGAGGCCCGTGTTGGGGCCCGAGCCCATCCAGCGGAGGTCGTTGTTGATCTTCATGAAGGAGATCGCAATGTTGCGCAGCTGGCTGGAACCCTCGATGAGGCCATCGCGGTTCGCCTGTGCTTCAAAGTGGTCGCGGGCTTCGGTCAGCGGCAGGCCGGTGTCGGCTGCGAGGAGTTCGATGACGCGCTCCGGGAAGCCGGCAGGCGTGTTGATGCCCGTACCAACGGCGGTGCCACCGAGGGGAACCTCTGCCACGCGGGGGAGTGCTGCGTTGATGCGTTCGATGCCGTAGCGGACCTGGGCGGCGTAACCACCGAACTCCTGGCCCAGCATGACCGGCGTAGCGTCCATGAGGTGGGTGCGGCCGGACTTGACGACGTCCTTGAACTCAACAGCCTTGCGGTCCAGGGATGCTGCCAGGTACTCGAGGGCCGGGATCAGGTCGTTGATCAGGGCCGAGGTGGCGGCAACGTGCACGGACGTCGGGAAGACGTCGTTGGAGGACTGCGACGCGTTCACATGGTCGTTCGGGTGGACGACTTTGTCACTCCCGGCTGCTGCGAGGGAGCGTGAAGCGAGCTCGGCGATGACCTCGTTGGTGTTCATGTTGGAGGACGTGCCCGAGCCGGTCTGGAAGACGTCAATCGGGAAGTCGCCGTCGTACTTGCCGGTGGCAACCTCATCGGCAGCGGCAGCGATGGCCTCGGCGAGCTCACCATCGAGCACCCCCAGTTCGGCGTTCGCCAGTGCAGCGGCCTTCTTCACGCGGGCCAGGGCTTCGATGTGGGTGCGCTCGAGCGTCTTGCCGGAGATCGGGAAGTTCTCCACAGCACGCTGCGTCTGGGCGCGGTACAGGGCGTTCACGGGGACGCGAACTTCGCCCATCGTGTCATGTTCAATACGGAACTCAGTGGTGGAAGTCATGGGGCTAGCTTATGGCGATTGGACGCCTCACCGAAAACCCGCTGGGGAGTGCTACGTGCCCCGGCCACCTGGCCGGGGCACGCTGTGCTACAGCTCGCCGATGGCGGAAACAAGGGCCGCCTGGCCGTCGCCAAGCTTGTAGGAAAGGCCGATGACAGCGACGCGACCTTCCTCAATGGCGTCCGAAATCACACGCGAGCTGTCGGCCAGGCGGTCGGCAGTTTGCTTGACGTGTTCCACCACCATGTCGTTGACGTCCTCCTGGCCGTTGCGCTTGGCCGTGAGCACCGAGGGGGTGATGCGTTCGACGAGGTCCCGGATGAAGCCTGGCGGCATCTCGCCTGTTTCCACCGCGGCCTTGGTAGCCGTCACAGCTCCGCAGCTGTCGTGGCCAAGGATGGCGATCAGGGGAACTTTGAGTTCGCTGATGCTGTACTCGAGCGAACCCAGGACCGCGTCATCAATCACCTGCCCGGCCGTGCGGACCACGAAGGCATCGCCAAGACCGAGGTCGAAAATGATTTCAGCAGCCAGGCGGGAATCCGCGCAACCAAAAATGACCGCGAAAGGATTCTGGCCCTCAAGGAGCGACGAGCGGCGGGAGGCATCCTGGTTGGGATGGCGTGACTCGCCCGATACAAAGCGTTCATTGCCCTCGCGGAGGCGTTGCCAAGCCAGGGCTGGAGTCAGTTTAGTAGGCACCTTATTACCTTACGGTGCCGGTGTCGCGGGCTGCGAAACTGTTGCGCTGTTTGGCGCTAATCCTACGGCTGGGCGGACACGGTGGGTGCCGGCGCCTGGTCGGCGGATTTAACGACGGCGGCTGCGAGCGTTGCGAATTCGTCAAGGCTGGCTGTGCCGCTCAGGATCAGCGTGGTGCCGCGGTATTCCAGCACCATGCTGCGCTTGTCCTTCCCGGAGTCCCGCAGTTCCCAGTCCTGCCCGCCTGCGTTGCGTGTACCGGTGACCGGCAGGTTGCCCGTCTGCTGCAAAATCCAGGTGGGGTTGGCCTGTTTGGTCTGGGTGAGGCCGATGAAAGCCTCCTTGGGAGTCAGGTAGCCCACTTCCCACGTGGGAACTCCGCTGCCCGTACCGGACTCCCACCTGGCGTAGTTAGGGGTGAATGTGTCGCCGGTATCCGGCGTAACTGGTGTGAATCCCGCCACATCCGTTGCGTTCTTGGCGATGGATGCAACGTCCACAGGCGGCCTGAAGCCTTCGCCTTTCGGTGCCGGGTTCATCAGGACGATCGGAAGGAATGCCAGGACGCAGACCAGCAGGGCAATGACCATACCGATGACCGAAGCGTTGGCCCGCTTGGCAGCTTTCGCCGCGATGACGGGTTTGTACGGTGCATCAGGGGCGGCCTGGTCAT
This sequence comes from Paenarthrobacter nitroguajacolicus, assembly GCF_031455195.1. GTDB lineage: Bacteria > Actinomycetota > Actinomycetes > Actinomycetales > Micrococcaceae > Arthrobacter > Arthrobacter nitroguajacolicus_D. The sequence continues at coordinate 434,828 of NZ_JAVDSH010000002.1, forward strand.
GGGTGTGGTTGGCCTCTGCAGCATTGGAAGGGTTGTCCGCTGCGGGCTTGTCCTGCGTTTCGCTCACCACTCCATGATCCCTTATCGGGGCAGGGAACACACATCCGGGCACCTCACCACTGTTATTGCGGTCGGTGGTCATTCAACGACCGCAAGTGGATGCGGCGACTATGATCGTTGGTAGAGGAACCCCGGGTTGCCCCGCGCAACCATGTCCGGTCCCGTGAATCGTCACTCGAAGAAGAGGTTCAAGTGTCTCCTGCACCAATGACCCAGCAGTATTCCACGATTTCGCCGTCGCTCGCCGTCGGCATCGACGAACCCGACCGCAACCTTGCGCTTGAACTCGTCCGCGTCACCGAAGCCGCGGCAATTGCCGGCGGCCACTGGGTAGGTTTCGGCGATAAGAACAAGGCAGACGGCGCGGCCGTCGACGCCATGCGTTCGTTCCTTCACACCGTCCACTTCAATGGCGTCGTGGTGATTGGTGAAGGCGAAAAAGATGAAGCCCCCATGCTGTTCAACGGCGAACAGGTTGGCGACGGCACCGGGCCGGAGTGCGACGTCGCCGTCGACCCCATCGATGGAACCCGCCTCACCGCCCTGGGCATCAACAACGCCCTCGCAGTACTGGCAGTAGCCGAGCGTGGCTCCATGTTCGACCCCTCCGCTGTCTTCTACATGGAGAAGCTCGTCACCGGTCCCGAAGCCGCTGACATGGTGGACCTGCGCCTTCCCGTCAAGCAGAACCTGCACCTGATCGCCAAGGCCAAGGGCGTCAAGGTCAACCAGCTCAACGTCATGATCCTGGACCGCGACCGCCACCGTCCCCTCGTGGAAGAAATCCGCGAAGCCGGAGCGCGCACCAAGTTCATCATGGACGGCGACGTCGCAGGTGCCATCGCAGCAGCCCGGACCGGTACCGGCGTTGACGCGCTCATGGGCATCGGCGGAACCCCGGAAGGCATTGTCGCTGCCTGCGCCATCAAGTCACTCGGCGGCGTGATCCAGGGCCGGCTGTGGCCGACGTCGGACGACGAGAAGCAGAAGGCCATCGACGCCGGACACGACCTCGACCGCGTCCTGTCCACCAACGACCTCGTCACCTCGGACAACTGCTACTTCGCAGCCACCGGAATCACCGACGGCGACCTCCTCCACGGCGTGCGCTACCAGAAGGACCGCGTCCTCACGCAGTCCATCGTGATGCGATCCAAGTCCGGGACCGTGCGCTTCGTGGATGCTGAGCACCACGCATCCAAGTGGGAGACGTACGCGCGCAAGGCGTAACCACCCCGTTGCTGTCGCGTCTTTGACGCGAAAAGCGCCCTATCGCTCTGCGGCTATCTCCTCGTACCTCGTCGATTTGATGCCGCTGACGCGATAGGGCGCTTTTCGCTGTCCGGATGCGATGGTGCCGCGGCTTCCGGCTTCCCGCTGTTGTGGGGTTGGTACGGCAGAGCGCGAGGTGTGCCTTCACCACCCACTTTGATTTGGTAACCCTGCCGACACACCGTGATCCACGGCGTGTCAGAGTGCCCCGGGCTCAAAGTGGGTGGTGGCGGTACGGGCGGATCGCGGGGAAAGGCCTAGCGGATTTTGTCGCGGAGCTTTCGGGCCAGCTGGTAGGCACCGTAGCGGAGTTTGTTCAACGGGAGGTCCCAGGTGCCCGGGTAGGAAACTTCGCGGCCACCGAAGGACTTCTTGAAGGACGTGAAGCCCGCCCATTTATGGTCCGGCTGGTCCTCGGGCGCCACGCCCCACAGGTCTACGTGCTTGAGGCCCTTCTCCTTGGCATCTGCCATTAAGGTAACCAGGAGCGGGATCCCGGCGCTGAGCTTGCGGTGGGTATCGTCCAAGGCTGCGTGGGCGTACACGCGGGTGTCTGACGAATCGTAGGCGAAAGCCGCGGCGATCGGCTCGCCCTCCAACTCCGCGATGAATAACGTTCCGGCGCCTACGGGGAGCAACGACGCTGCCACCTGGGTGAGGTACTCGTCGCTTTGCGGTTTGAAGCCGTTGCGGGCCGCCGTCAGGTGGAGGAAGTGGAGGAGCACCGAAATGTCGGCGGGATCCTGGGAAGCCCGGAAGGTCACACCCTTTTTGTGGATGTTCCGGTACAGGTTCCGGTTGGTCGGCTTCATCCCGGCCAGGACATCCTTGAAGTCACCCTCGAGGTCCACCACCCAGCTGAGTTCCGGTTGCTGGTTGACCGGAGCCGGCCGCAAGCCGCGTGCGCGAAGGAGGGCGCCGGCGTCGGACGCTGTAAAACCGGCGGCAGCGGGCTCCATGCGGACGAAGACCGCATGCTCCCTCTTGGCCAAGGCCACCAGGGCCTCAGTTGCGGCATCGAAAGCTTCCACTGACTCGGCGACCGGGCCGTACGGGGAGTAAATGACCTTGCCCGCGGGGTTCTTCTCCTCAATGGCGAGGAAGCTCCAGCCCGGGCCGGACTGCTGATGGACGCGGCGACCGAGGGCGCGCTGGACATCGGCCCACGCGGGGGTTTGCAGGAAAAACTCCATGGATCAGTTCCCCAGCCCTGTGGTGACGGCGAAGGCAACGCTGGTTTCCGTGGCGCCCTGCACCGGGTGCACGTTGACGGGCGCCTCGATGTCGGGAATGAAGGCGGCAGCACCGCGGTGGAGCTGGAGATCGCTCTTGGGGGAGTCCAGCAGCACGTCGCCGGCAACAACCACGACGACGGCGGGCCCGGCCTGCGCCAGGGGCACCGGTTCTGCTCCCGGAGCGAGTTCAATGCGCTGCAACTGGAATTCCGTGAACGGCGGCCGGTAGAGTTCCTGCCCGAATTCTGTGCCACTAGCCTCGACGCGGGGCACGCCAAGTGCCTCGAATCGGACGGTCTTCAGCAGCTCGGGGACATCGACATGCTTGGGGGTCAGGCCACCGCGCAGCACATTGTCCGAGGACGCCATCACTTCCACCCCCAGGCCATGGAGGTAGGCGTGGACGTTCCCGGCAGGCAGGTAGACCACCTCGCCGGGCTCCAGCGAAACGAGGTTCAGGAGGAGCGAAATGAGCACCCCGGGATCCCCGGGGAAGGCCTCGTTGATGTCAAGGAGCGCACTTAGCACGTCCTCGTGGGGTTCCTTGGGCGCACCCGAGCGGAGCACTGCTTCGACTTCGACAACAGCCTCCGAAACCTTCCGGCCACCTTCGATCAGGCGGGTAAAGGCGGCCTTCAGTGCTGCCGGTTCATCGGCCTGGCTGAGGTCGGCAATGACCCCCGTGATGATGTCCGGGACATCCATTGCGGCGGAGTCCATCGACGCTGAAAGGTGCTCGAAAACCTGCTTGGCGGCCGCAGCGGACCTGAATCCGCACAGTGCCCGGAACGGAGTCAAGGCAAAGATCAGTTCCGGTTTGTGGTTGTCGTCCCGGTAGTTCCGTTCGGCGGAATCGGCTGGCAGTCCGGCCGCATTTTCGCGCTCGTAGCCCTCACGGGCTTGCTCAAGGCTGGGGTGGACTTGCAGGGACAGCGGCTGTTCCGCGGCCAGGAGCTTGGTCAGGAACGGAAGCCGCGGCCCGAACGCTTCGAGGCTTTCTGCTCCCAGGAAATGCCGGGGATCGGACGCGATCAAAGCATCCAAGGGTTCAGTGACGCCATTCGGGTGGATGGCCGTCGAGGGTGAATCCGGGTGCGCCCCGATCCACAATTCCGCTTCCGGTCCACCCGAGGCCGGCCGACCCAGCAAGTCGGCGATCGCCGTCGTCGACCCCCAGACGTAGGGCCGCAAAACATTCTCAATCTGGTACACGAAAGAAGGTCCTTATCGTTGCGCTGGACGTGGTGGTTGGACGACAGCCGGGCTTAGAGCGGTGCGCATTGCCCGTTGGTGGCCACGAGGTCACGGATGCCCTGCTCATCGCCCTGGGCCTTGAGGCCGTTCAACAATTCAATGGTGATAGGCGTGCCGTCCGGGGTGGTGGTCACCGGCGTGAAATCCGCCGACGGCGATGGGAGCTGGCTTGCCGGCAGGCGCCCGGATACCGGGCCCGCTGCTGCGGTCGCACCTGCAGGGGTGCCGGCCGGGGAGACGACGGCGTCATCCGCTTTGGGGCTGTTGGCGGACTTCAGGAGCTCCTGGACCTTTGCGTGGATCAGGTCGAAATCGGGAACGGTGGAGAACGACGCATCGAAGTCGGGAGGGCCGATGGTGAGCCGTTTGACGGGCTGGTTCTTGGACTTCAGCGCAAGGTCAACGAAGCTGCCCAGCTGGTTGGAGGAAATGTTCGAGTCCACCACTTTGGTGCCGGCGTTGGCGATGTCCTCGAATTTGGTGAGCAGAGTGGCCGGGTCCAGTTGCTTGAGCATGGCCTGTTGCACGCACTGTTGGCGTGCGATCCGGGCGTAGTCGTCCACGAATTCGCGGGACCGCCCGTACCACAGGGCATGGAAGCCATCGAGGTGCTGGTCTCCGGCAGGGATCCAGCCATCGGGCATGCCGTGGATGCCGTGGGCCTCATCGGTGACGGGGCCACTGATGGGCACCCAGCCTCCGGCCTTGATGCGGATTCCACCCATGGCGTCGATAAGTTTGGCGAACCCATCCATGTCCACCAGCACATAGGCCTGTACGGTAATGCCCAACGTTCCGGATACTGCCTCCAGGGTGGCTTGTGCGCCGGGGTCTGCTACGCCTGGGTACAGGTCCTGGTGGTTGTTGGTGACTTCGGTGTTGACGGCGTTGATGAGGCACTCGTCGCCGCAGTTGTAGCCATCGGGGTAGATTTTGCGCATCGGCGAGCCCTCGCTGAACTGCGCGTTCTGCAGGTTCCGGGGGACCGAGATGATGGCGCTTTCGCCCGTCTTCGCGTCGACGCTGATGACCGAGAGGCTGTCCGGGCGGCGGCCCGTCCGGTCATCCCCGGCATCCCCGCCCATCATCAGGAAGTTGTAGCGTCCGTCCACGGGATCGATGGCGGGACCGGCGTCGAAGATGCTGCCGATCGCGTTGCGGCTCACGTTCAGGACGTACGCGATGTAACCCAGGGATCCACTGGCCAGGACCGTGGACACGGCAAGGACAACGGCGATGATGGGCCGCATCCCAGGTGCCAGGAGATTGGGCCTGATGATCCTCAGCGTGTTGAGGAACAAATAGGCCCAGCCCAGCGCCAGGGCCACCAGCAGCACGATGACCACCAGAGAACCAACAGGGTGCGTGACGATGCTCAGCAGCATGGTCCGGTTTACCAGGGCAATGATGAGGGTCAGCAGCGCCAAGGCCCAGACCGTCAGGGTAACGCGCAACGCCCTGCGGCCCAGTTTGCGGTCACCAGCGACAATCTGCGCGCTGCCGGGGATGAAGAGAGTCAGGAGTACCAGCACGAAGGCGCGTTTGGTCCGTACCGGAGCACTGGCTCCGGAGGGGTAGCGGACAGGATCAGTCAGTGCAGCACCGGGCTGATTCGGAGTCTTGTGCATGGTAGTCATCCGCTGCCTTCCTAGCGGATGCTCCGGGCTGAAGCGTTGGCGGGGGAGAAGACCTCTTCCACTTTGTGGCGCAGGTTTTCACCCTTCTTGGTGGCGACGTCGTTCAGCTCCTGGGCGAAGGCCAACAGGTCTGCACGGAGCTTGGATGCGAGCTCGTCCGTACCCGATGCCAGCATGCGCACCGCCAGGAGTCCGGCGTTGCGGGCTCCTGCGATGGACACCGTGGCAACGGGAACGCCCGCGGGCATTTGCACGATGGACAGCAGGGAGTCCATGCCGTCGAGCGTTTTCAGGGGGACAGGTACGCCGATCACAGGCAGGGGGGTTACCGATGCCAGCATGCCGGGCAAGTGCGCAGCGCCACCGGCACCGGCAATGATGACCCGTAGGCCGCGTTCGTGGGCCGTTTGGCCGTACCGGATCATTTCGGTTGGCATGCGGTGCGCCGAGACGACGTCTGCCTCGAACGGGATGCCAAATTCGGCAAGGGCGTCAGCGGCAGCCTCCATGACGGGCCAGTCCGAGTCGGAGCCCATGACGAGCCCGACCAGTGGGGCAGTTGTTCCAGTCGTCATACGGTTTCCTCCAAGGATGTCGGCTCGGGTTTGCGGCCGTCGCGGATGATGTTGGCCACGGCCGTGGCACGCTGGCGGACGGAGTCGACGTCGGAGATCGACGTACCGACGAGGTTGACATGCCCGATCTTCCGGCCGGGCCGGACGGACTTGCCATAGGCGTGGACCTTGGCTGCAGGCTCGTAGGCGAGGGCCATGGGGAAGGCGTTGAAGAGATCCTGGTTGTCGCCGCCCAGGAAGTTCTTCATGACCGTAACCGGGGCCAATGCATCCGTAGCGCCAAGGGGAAGATCCAGGACCGCCCGCAAGTGCTGTTCGAATTGGCTGGTGATGGAGCCATCCTGCGTCCAGTGCCCCGTGTTGTGGGGGCGCATGGCCAGTTCGTTGATGAGGAAGCCTGCCCCCACTCCGGGTGTTTCAAACAGTTCGGCCGCCATGACGCCTGTGACGCCGAGTTCGTTGGCAATGCGAAGTGCAGCTTCCTCGGCGGCGGCAGCCACCTCAACGGAAATGTCCTGGGCCGGTGCGATCACTTCGTCGCAGACGCCATCCACCTGGATGGTGTGGACTACGGGCCATGCCCGGGACTCGCCGCTGGGGGTGCGGGCGACCAGTGCGGAGAGTTCGCGGCTGAATTCCACCTTGGCTTCGGCCAGCAGTGGGCTCATGGCCTGGAACCAGTCGCCGGTCTCCTGGGCTTCGTCCGCCGAGCCGATGATTCTGACGCCCTTGCCGTCGTATCCGCCCCGGGGTGTTTTCAGGACCACGGGCCAGCCGATGCGGTCACCGAAAGCCACCAGCTCGTCGGGTGTGTGAACGGCGGACCATTCGGGGTTGGGCAGTCCAAGCCGATCAATGGCGGCCCGCATCACGAGCTTGTCCTGGGCGTTCACCAGGGCATCCGGTCCCGGCTGGACATTGACGCCGGCGTCCAGCAACGCCTGGAGGTGACCGGTAGGAACGTGCTCGTGGTCAAAGGTCAGCACGTCCACGCCCTTGGAGAACTCGAGGAGAGTGTCCAGGTCCTTGTAGTCGCCGACAGGGGACGAGGCCACCGCGGCCACGGCAGAAACGTCCTCGCCTTCGGCCAAAACGCGGAGTTCGAAGCCCAGTGCGGTAGCGGGCGGAGCCATCATTCGGGCGAGTTGGCCGCCGCCAACAACGCCAATTACTGGAAAAGTCACAATGTTCAGCCTACCGAACCGGCGGCGGGATCACTGATTCTGGCGCTCTTTCCCTGCCTTTTTGCGGTGTGCCCTGCCTTCTATGGGTGTTCTCACAGGCTGTTCCCGGGCAACGCCGCGAAATCGGCGCTAAAATAAATTTGGCCCATCGGCCCATCTTCAACGGCCATGGAGGGTCATGATCACCACACTTGCAGATCGCATCCGCGGACTTGCCTCGCTTTTCTGGCGCGAGGTAGCCAAGTTCGGCGCCGTCGGCGGTGTTGCCTTCGTCATTGACTCGGCTGTCTTCATCTGGCTCTTTTCGGGCCCGATGCACGGCAGCGAAGTGTGGGCCAAGGCACTCGCCACCATTGTTGCAAGTGTGTTCTCCTGGGTAGCCAACCGCTTCTGGACTTTCCGCCACCGCAAGCAGGCCAACGTGGTCCGCGAAGCCGTGTTGTTTGCCGTCATGAACGTGGTCGGGCTCTTGATCGCTTCCGGATGTGTGTGGTTCGCCAAGTACATCCTGGACCTGAACGACAAGCCGTCATTGTTCATTGCCGGCAGTGTTGTGGGCCTCATCCTGGGTACCATCTTCCGCTTCTTCGCCTACCGCTTCTGGGTCTTCAACGAGGAACTGGACGCCGAGCCGGAGTTCTCGCACGACCACGAGATCCTCGAGGGACACCACAAGCCCAGGAACGGCGAGACCGGCAGCCCTGCCACCGGCGAACTCCCCATCAAGAACGTCTGACCAGCACCTCCACTGACATCAGCGACGGGTGACGCGCTCGTTCTCCAGAAGGTGTTCGGTGACGTCCAGTGCAGGGTGCACCAGGACCACTGAACCGTCCTGCTTCCAGGCACCCAACGACGCCGCCAAGCCCTCTTCCAAACCGTCGGCGGCGCGTACCAAAAGGCGCACCCCTGGCTCCTGGGCGGCAGCAAACCCGTCCATCAGCGCGTCGTGCGCATGAGCGGTGGTGCTTCGGACTGCGGGCAAATCACCTTCGGGTTCGTTATGCGCCATGAAAACGTCACCGTGGGAGCGGACTTCCGCGGCATAGTCCACGACGCCGGCCGGCAACTCGCCGGGCCAACGCATAGCGAGTGCGGCCAATGGCACGGCCACGACGGCGTCGAAGCCGGCCCCGCCGCCGTCGTCGGGCTTGTCCGTGACAAGAAGGTCCGCTGACGAGTCGTCGAACACCACTTCCAGTCCAAGCTGCCAGGCCGCCAAGGCCCACACGAATGACTTCCAGTGCGCGGGGAGGTCCAGTCGGACTGCCATCCCTGGTTCGGCGTCCAGCTCGTCCTGCAGCAGGTTGCTGGTCTTGGCCACCCAGTTGTCCAAAACGCGGCCCGAAAGTTCAACGCGCTCTGAGTCCGGTCCGTACCAGGTAAGCCGTGGTGAAGTTGCGTGTCCGGACCTCAGGGCCGTCATCAGGTTCGCTGCCGGGATAGTCATAGGCCCATCTTGCCACGCTGCGATTGGGCGGTCGCCAGCCATTGTGAAATGAAACACGCCAGCCCCGTGTGGGGCGGTGGTTGACGCTCCGGGGGCGGGCGAAATTCCGCATAAATTCAATGAAAGTTCACGTAAATCGATCCAAGGCTCCCGTTTTCCGCCGCAACACGCGGCGACGCGGCGAAAATGTTGGGCGTGGCGCATCCCACGTTTCTACAGATTCTTGATTATTATTCCGGCGCGGCTTGACTGTCGGTAGTTACACGCGTGTAATTAGTAATCAACGCCGCTGCACAGAGGACCGGAACGCCACCGGGAATCGGAAATACATCCAAGCAGCAGCTGCAAACTCAGGAGGGACGCCATGGGGCAAGCGTTGCGTATCCAGGAAGATGCAGTCGTCGCAGAACATGCGTCGGTGAAATACCGTTCGCGGGAAGTACCGGGAGACTGGTACGTCGATCCTGCGGATCCGGAAGCGGCAGACCGCTACAACCAGAATGTGCAGCAGTCTCTGGAGGATCAGGCAACTGCCCTCCTGGCAGCACATGAGGCATTGATCGGTGATCTGCCCGCGGGGCCGGACGATGACGTTGACGACCCTCCCATGGAGCTGCGTCGTCCGCTGGAAACACCGGGGCAGCCCGTGTGGATCGGCCTTCCCAGCCAGGGTGACTTCGATGACGAAGGAGAGCTCGGCTGGCAGACAGACGCGCTGTGTGCGCAAACCGATCCTGAAGCGTTCTTCCCCGAGAAGGGTGGATCGACGAGGGATGCCAAAAAGGTCTGCGGGGCGTGTAATGTCCGCTCGCAGTGCCTGGAATACGCCCTGGCAAACGACGAACGGTTCGGTATTTGGGGCGGCCTCTCTGAGCGGGAACGTCGTCGGCTAAGGAAGCGAGCGGTCTAATTCTCAAGGAAGTGCATGTTACCGCCGTCGTGGTTGCCCACGACGGCGGAAACTATCTCCCCAGGACCTTGGCGGCATTGTCGAACCAGACGCGTTCGGCAGATGCCGCCATTGGCATTGATACAGGTTCCACCGATAACTCGCAGGCGTTGCTCCGCGAATCGTTCGGAACAGGCAACGTCACTACCTTCACGCACCCGAAGTCCGGCTTCGGCGCGGCCGTCCAGGCGGGCTTGCACGAGCTTGCCCCCGCCCAGGGCGCAGCCGAAGGCAGCACCCCGGCGTCCGTCCAGTGGATCTGGCTCCTTCACGACGACGCCGCGCCGGCGCCGGATGCGTTGGCGGAACTACTCCACGCCGTGGAACGCGCCCCGTCCGTAACGGTGGCCGGCTGCAAGCAGCTCGGCTGGGATAACGAACGGCACCTGGTGGATGTGGGTCTGTCGACCAGCCGCTGGGCCGAACGCCTCACATTGATCGACGCCGATGAAGTGGACCAAGGGCAATACGACGCGCGCACTGACACGTTCGCCGTCAATTCTGCCGGCATGCTGATCCGCCGTGACGTCTGGGAGCAGTTGCAGGGCTTCGACCCCGCCCTCCCGGGCAGCGGGGACGACGTCGACTTCTGCTGGCGCAACTGGCTCGCAGGCAACCGTGTTGTGGTGGTCCCCAGCGCCCGCATGTTCCACGTGGAGCACAGGCCGCACGGTTTGGGTACTTCCTCCGCGGCCCGGAAAGCGCAGATCCACTTACGGCTCAAGCACACCCCGTGGTGGAACGTGCCGTTCCAGGCAATCGGCGCCTTGTTCGGTGCGGTGGTCCGGTTGCTGCTCAGCATCCTGGTCAAGGAGCCGGGTTACGGTTTCTCCCAGTTCACCTCCACGGTGGCTGCCTTGTTCCGCCCGGGCGCAATTGCGAGGGGCCGCCGGGTAGCGGCCGGGACGCGGCGAGTGCACCGCTCCGTCATCCGTGGCCTGCAAACATCCACGCGCGAAGTCCGGGCAAACCGGCGCTCACTGCTGGAGGCCATCCGTCCCAGTGAAGAATCCTCCGCCACCTCCGACCTCCTGGCACCGGAGCCAAGTGGCGATGCCGCAGACGACTTCGCGGCACTGGCAACCAATGAACGCGGCTGGGTGGGCACGGGCGCAGTCGCAGCCGCGGTCCTGGCCCTTGCCGCAGCCCTGGTAGGACTCCTCGGTTTGCTGCGCTCCGGCTCAGTGACCGGTGGGGGCCTTCTTCCCCTGTCCGCCTCCCCAGGAGACATCTGGGCCAACGCGTCCACCTGGTGGATCTCCCTGGGGGCAGGCTTGCCCGGGCATGGCGATCCGTTCGGATACGTGTTGTGGCTGTTGTCGCTGTTCGGTGGCGGGGATGGAAACGTCGCCATGGTCTGGCTGCTCATCCTGGCCATGCCGCTCTCCGCGGTGGGAGCTTGGTTCGCCGCTGGCGCCCTGACGGCCAAACGTCGTTTCCGCACCGTGGCCGCACTGGCTTGGTCCGCCGCACCTGCCCTCCTGATCGCCATCAACGAGGGCCGAATCGGTGCCTTGGTGGTGCACGTGATGATGCCCCTGCTGCTCCTGGCGCTCTTGCGTGCTTCCGGATCCGCCATCGGCCAAGGGCCCACTGGCAGCTCCGCACTCAGTCGACGGCCCGCTCCGATCCTGGGTAAGCCCGGAATCAACGGAACGCCGTCGTGGACCGCTGCCGCAGCCGCAGGCCTGGCAATGGCAGTGGTCACCTCATCGGCACCCTCGCTCCTGGGTCCCATCGCCGTCGCCGTGATTCTCGCAGCCGTGGTTCTGGGGCAGCGGGGCAAGACGCTGTGGTGGTCGCTCCTTCCAACCATTGCCTTGTTCCTGCCCTACGGCATTTCCGTTCTGGACAGGCCCCGTTCCTTGCTCGCCGACCCCGGCCTGCCCCTCACCTTTGAAGCGGCACCGCTGTGGCAGCAGCTTCTGGGCCAACCGCTGGCGTTCAGCATCGACGGCGGCCTGAACGGCTTGGCTTTCTTCGGTCCAGGCGCTGTGCCGTGGGCGCTGATCCTGGCACTGCTCGTCAGTGCGCCCATCCTTATCCTCGCTGTGACAGCCCTGTTCCTTCCCGGCAAACGGACCGCCATGGCCAGGGTCTTCTGGCTGGCGGCCCTGGCTACCCTGGCGGGCAGTTGGCTGGTTGGGCATGTCGCCACCGGGGTCAATGGCAACGTGATGGTCGGCCCATTCACCGGGCCGGCCGTCTCCGCTGCGGGGATGCTGTTGCTCGGCGCCGGGATCATCGGTGCCGACAAACTCTTCACAGCCAGCCGCCGGACTCCGGATACACAGCGGGCGAAGCTTCCGTTGCGCCGGGTTGCGTCCGCTGTGGTGATGACGCTCCTCGTTGCCGGCCCGTTGGCGGGCCTGGGTGCATGGGTTTCCCAGAACGTCCTCCAGCCCTCACCCGTAGCAGGCGAGGCGGGACCACCCGCGACTGAACAACCGACGTCGGCATTGGGCTCCAGCCGCCAGGTTCGGCCGGTGGATACCGGCACGCTGCCGGCCACCGCCGTCGACCGCGGGATGGGTCCCGAACGGACGCGCACCCTGGTTATCACCAGCGGTGAGCAGGGCGCCTTCACGTCATCACTGATGCGCGGTGCGGGAACCACCTTGGACAGCCTGTCCACCATCGCTTCGGCCCGAACCATCATTGGTGCTCCGGGGCGCGAGGAGATCACCGCCGACGACCCCGCCACCACGTCCCTCCGCAGGGCGGTTGCCACCATCGTGGCGAGCACCGGAGTGGATCCGCGGGCAGACCTGGAACAGCTTGGTGCCGGTTTCGTCGTCCTGAAGGTTGCCGACAATGCAGCCCAGCTCACTGCCAGCAGGATCGACGCCGTTCCCGGCCTCGTTGCTGTCGGGCAGACCGACGCCGGGTGGTTGTGGCGCGTCACGCCGCGGAACCAGCCGGCGGCTACTGCAGCGGACACGACACACCGGGTCAGGATTCTCGACGCGCAAGGGGCAGTAACCGGTTCCCTGCCCTCCGAAGAGGTCTCCGTTGACGCCGATGTGGCGCCAGGTGACGAGGGGCGCAAAGTGGTGCTGGCTGAACGTGCCGATCCCGGCTGGTCCGCTTGGCTGGACGGCCGCGAGTTGACCTCCACGACCTCGGGCTGGTCGCAGGCTTTCGACCTTCCGGCCACTGGCGGAAACCTCGAAGTCCGTTACACGAATCCGTGGGCTGTATGGTTCGGGATCCTGCAGGCAGTGGTGATCGGCTTGACGCTCCTGCTTGCTGTGCCGATGCCCGCCCGCCGCACCCGAACCGGCATGTCGAGGGACGAAGTTTCCCTCCGTAAGGAGTACAGCAGTGTCTGACGACCGGAAGAAAGTGCCTGACGAAGCCACTGAAGTCCCGGTGCCCCGGAAGTCCCGCGCCACCAAGGGCGGTGACGCCGGCAGTTCCCGCGGCGAAAAGGGCGGCGACGCCGGCAGCTCCCGCAGCGCCGGCAAGGGCAGCCGAAGCTCCCGGAAGGGCGTCGTCACCGGTGCGCTCTCCGCCGTGGTCATCCTGGCCGCCGGCGGTGGCGCGGTTGCTGCTGCGTCGATGGTGCCCGAGCCTTCCGGCGGCACAACCATGGGCATCCGGCAGGCTGATGTCCCCGCGGGGCGCGCCCTTGGTGTCTGCCCTGAACCGGCCCGGTTGGTCAACGGAACTGTAGTGGGCACGGATGCGGACTTCAGCCCGGTGTCCACCACCGCCACCAGCGCGCTGAACGCCGTAGTGCTGAGCAATCCGGCGGGAACCGTTCCCGGAAGCACGGTGACATCGCTTGGCGGCGGCACGGTGGCTGAGATCGCCAAGGCGCCCACCAGCACTCCCACGCCCACATCCGGTCCGCCGGTATTGTCCGCGGGCGTAGCCTCCATCAGCCCGGTCACGGGACCGTCAGTGGTGGCTGCGGATGCGTTGGGGAACGAACAGGCCTCCTTGGCCGCAAATCTCAGCTATTCGGCCGCAGACGGTGACCTCCGTGGACTGGCCTCAGCCCAATGCCAGCCGCCTGGAAATGATGCCTGGCTGCTGGGGGCCAACACCGCTGTGGGACGCACCGCCGTCCTGAACCTGAGCAATGCCTCCGAAACCCCCGCAACGGTGAACCTGGAGCTCTTCGGCTACAAGGGTCAAATCCAGGCGCCGGGAGCTCGTGGACTCCTGGTAGCTCCGGGAACAACCCGTTCTGTCAACCTGGCCGGCCTCGCTCCGGGTGAATCGCAACTGGCTGTCCATGTGCGCAGTACGGGCGGTCCGGTGGCAGGGACCATCCAGCAAAGTGTGCTGCGGGGGCTCGCTCCGGGCGGGGTTGAATACCTCTCTCCCGGAACCGGGCCGTCGAACCTGCAGGTCATGTCCGGCGTCGACATCCAGGACCCGGCGGCTACCAAAGCGCTGGCCGGGAAGTCGGGGTTTGCCGATGCCGTGCCGGCCCTCCAAATAGCTGTTCCGGGTTCCACCGATGCCGTGGTGCAGGTCAGTCTCTACGGAGCCAACGGTGAACGCAAGGTACCCAACGGGGGAGTAGTGACGGTCAAGGGCGGTTCCGTGGCCACGCTGAACCTTGACGGCGTTCCTGCCGGCAGTTACACCGTCAAGGCCAGCTCCGACGTGTCGTTCGTGGCATCGACCAGGATCACCCGCGGCGCCAAGCCGGAGGACGCTACAGACTTCGCCTGGTCGCCGGCCTCAGCCCGCCTGGGAAGCCAGCACCTGGTTGCCATTCCCCGTGATGGTCAACGGTTGCTGAGCTTCGGCGTGCCCGTCGGCCGTGCCACAGTGAGCTACGCCCCCGTGACGGCCGACGGTAAAATCGGCAAGGCCGTGGATGTGGACATGAGCGGCGGAACCACGTCCGTGATCGAGCTCCCGGCGAAGTCCGGCGACGCCATCGTGGCCGGATATGTTGTTTCGGCTTCCGGGGATCCCGTCTACGGTGCCCTTGTCCTGGGAAAGCAGGGACGTCCGGACGTATCGGTCGTGGCGATCCAGGACGCAGCGGCGGGACTTGAAAAGGTTCCCGTTTCGGTGGGTTACTAGCCAGCGTTCCCGGGTCGGCCGCCGTCGTTATTGATAGCGACGGCGGTAGACCGGGTCCAGCGTTTCCGGTGGCACACCGAGCATCTCAGCCGTGTATTCCACCACGACGTCGTGCACCAGGTCCTGGAGTTCCTCCCGTGTGTTGGCGCCCTGCACCACAACCCTGCGGTAGATGGTGATCATGGGTGCTTCGCCACGGCCACCGGGCGTATACGAGCCCATGGGCGCGGTGCCTCCCGTGGCGACCAGTTGCTCCAGATCCGGTGGGATTTCATCGACTGCGAAGAGCACGCCGTCCAACTGCTTGCCCCACATGTCCTGGAGCCGTTCCGCGGAGTCCAGCACCATGTCGTCAAAACGCTCTGAACGGGTACGGAACCCGGGCAGGTTGGCAAGCATCAGTTCTCCGCGCAGCCCCCGTCCGTGGCGGTTGCGCCTGCGGCGCCGAAAGCTCCGCCCGCCCGTGCCTGCGTGTTCCCCGGCCTGGTCGCCATCCGCGTCAGTCCACCGGATGGTGAAACCGGGGATATGTGGCTGTGACTGCATATATCGACTTTAGTACCGGGCGACCGCCAGCGCGACATCACCGCCCCCAGCGCGCCGCAGCTGTTCCCGATAAACGGATGTGGTGGGCCACGGACGGCCAATGCGCACTTTGGGTGGCACGAGGCGCTACTCTGGGATGTTGTGGGTGCTATTCGTCAATGTTCCAGGTCGGCCTGCCGCCAGTCCGCGGTGGCTACTTTGACGTACGTATACGCGGATTCGACAGCGGTCCTCGGTCCGCTGGCCACCTATGCCGAGCCCCACGCCTATGACCTGTGCTCGCAGCACGCGGAAAGCCTGACTGTCCCGCGGGGATGGGAAGTGCTTCGGCTGGCCATGCCCAGCTCGCCCCCTGAGCCCGGGCCCGACGACTTGCTCGCACTCGCCAACGCTGTTCGCGAAGCAGCCTCCGCAGCTCCGGAAGCTCCCGTGCGGCACAACCATGCGCACATGGAGCCACCTGCCGGTACCGAAGGCACACGACGCGGTCACCTGCGGATCCTTCGCGAACCGTCCTGATCGGGCACCCCAAGGCAGGGGTCGCAAATCGTCGCGGTGCTCCAGACGGCACGAACGTGCGCGGTAGTCTGGAATCTGCAGATTAACCAGCCAGCGGCGCCGGGCGGCGCCACCCAGGGAGCATCATTCATGCCAAAGGTCAGTCCTGAACTGTTGTCCATCCTGCGCTGTCCCGTGACGGGTTCACCGCTGGTCCAGGAGGGCGACGAGTTGGTTGCCTCCGTCGCCGCGGCGGACGGCGAAAAGCTCCGCTACTCGATCGAGGACGGCATTCCGCTTCTCCTGCCGCCGGAATTGTTGGCCGCTGCCCACGCAGCGACTTCCGGCCAGCACGATTCCAAGGCGTAATACCCTCTTTTCACCAAACCCGCACGGTACCCAAAGGATTTCCATGACTTTTGATTTCAAAGTGGCCGACATCACCCTCGCGGAGGCAGGTCGCCACCAGATCCGCCTCGCCGAGCATGAAATGCCCGGGCTTATGTCTCTTCGGGAGGAATTCGGGGCTTCCCAGCCGCTGAAGGGCGCACGCATCGCAGGGTCGTTGCACATGACCGTGCAGACGGCTGTGCTCATTGAGACCCTCACAGCCTTGGGCGCCGAGGTTCGCTGGGCTTCCTGCAACATCTTCTCCACCCAGGACGAAGCAGCCGCCGCCGTCGTCGTCGGTAAAGGCACGCCGGAAGACCCGCAGGGTGTCCCGGTCTTCGCGTGGAAGGGCGAAACGCTCGAGGAATACTGGTGGACTGCCGAGCAGATCCTTACCTGGCCCGGCGCGGAAACCAACCCGGAGTTGGGTCCCAACATGATCCTCGACGACGGCGGCGACGCCACGTTGCTGCTGCACAAGGGCGTCGAATTCGAAGCGGCGGGCGCTGTCCCCACCGCCACGGAGGATGACCCCGAGGAATACGTCCTCATCCTTGACCTCCTCCGCCGGACCCTCGAAGCCGATCCGCAGAAATGGACCCGCCTGGCAGCCAGGATCGAGGGTGTCACTGAGGAAACCACTACCGGCGTGCACCGCCTGTACCAGTTGGCAGAGCAGGGCAAGTTGCTGTTCCCGGCCATCAACGTCAACGACTCCGTCACCAAGAGCAAGTTCGATAACAAGTACGGGATCCGCCACTCCCTCCCGGACGGAATCAACCGTGCCACCGATGTCCTCATGGGCGGCAAGGTTGCCGTGGTTTGCGGTTACGGCGACGTCGGTAAGGGCGCCGCGGAGGCGCTGCGCGGGCAGGGTTCGCGGGTCATCGTCACGGAGATCGACCCCATTTGTGCCCTGCAGGCAGCCATGGACGGTTACCAGGTGGCAAAGCTGGAATCGGTGCTCGCGCAGGGTGACATCTTCATCACCACCACGGGCAACAAAGACGTGATCCTGGCCGAGCACATGCTGGGCATGAAGAACAAGGCCATTGTGGGCAACATCGGCCACTTCGACAACGAGATCGACATTGCGGGGCTGGCCAAGATTCCAGGCGTCAAGAAGGTCGAGATCAAGCCGCAGGTCCACGAGTGGGTCTTCGAGGCCGGCACCGGCGCGGAGCGCTCCATCATTGTCCTTTCCGAGGGCCGCCTCCTCAACCTGGGCAACGCGACCGGCCACCCGTCCTTCGTGATGAGCAACTCCTTCGCGAACCAGACCATCGCCCAGATTGAGCTCTGGACCAAGAAGGACCAGCCTGCCGGGGAGCGCGAATACCAGAAGCAGGTCTACGTCCTTCCGAAGATCCTGGACGAGAAGGTTGCCCGCCTCCACCTGGATGCCCTGGGCGTTGAACTGACCGAACTGAGCAAGGACCAGGCTGACTACCTCGACCTGGACGTAGCCGGCCCCTACAAGCCGGAGCACTACCGCTACTAAGCGGTGCTTGGGTCACCACCTCACTGTTGAAAGGTCGGCACGCGTCCAGCGTGGCCGGCCTTTCGGCTAGAATTGGGTGTTCAGTATTGCTTGCCGGGGGACAGGAAGACGGGAACCATGACGGAAGTCGCCAAACGGAAGACGGGCAAGATCCTTGCCATTGCAGGGATCTGCGCCGCTATCGCCGTGGGCGGGATTGGCGTGGCAACCGTTCCAGGGTTGCTGGCTGGATCCAGCCAGGATGCCGGAGCCGCGCCGTCACCCACTCCCACAGTTGAAGCCAAGCCCGTGGAGCTGGGAATCACGCCCCTGGACGGCGCCGTTGAATGGAACCCTGTGGTTGGACCGCAGATCAAGGCAGTCAACGGCAAGGTCAAGGACGTGGTGCTCACTCCGGTTGGCGGTGGCGCGCCGGTGCAAGGGAAGACCAGCCCGGACGGCAGCACATGGACCACGCTTGAGGTCCTGAAGTTCAAGACCCAGTACACCTATTCCTTCACCGTGGTGGATACAGCCGGCAAGGAGACCAAGAAGACCCAGACCTTCACCACGGTTTCCGCGGCCTATGAGGCCGACGCGTCCATCTACCCCCGCAACGGCACCACGGCCGGGTCCGGCCAGCCGATCGAAATCAACTTCAGCGAGCCGGTCCTGGACAAGGCAGCCATGGAGAAACGGGTTGCCATCACAGTGTCCTCGGGCCAGCCTGTCGCGTGGCACTGGTACTCGGACAAGAAGGTCCGGATCCGTCCGGAGGCTTTTTGGGCCTCCGGCAGCACTGTCACCGTCGACATGAAGCTGCTGGGCGTCGATTTTGGCAACAAGATGATCGGCAACGGGAACGTCGTGTCCACGTTCACCACCGGCCCCCAGCGTGTTGCCGTGGTGGACGACACCACCAAAACCATGAATGTCTATTCGGATGGACAGTTGGTGCACACAGCACCGGTCTCCCTGGGCGGCGAAGACTGGTTGTCGCCCACGGGGTACGCCGTCATCCTGGAACAGGAACGCAAATCCAACTTCAACGCCGGCAGCATCGGCCTGAAGCCCGGGGACAAGGGCTACTACGCGCCCATGGTGGTGGACTACGCCAACCGCCTCACCTGGTCCGGCGTATACGTACACCAAGCGCTCGAAGCTGCTTGGGGCGCCATAGGCCGAGTGAACGTCTCCCACGGCTGCGTCGGTTTGTTGCCGGATGATGCCGCTTGGTTCTTCAACAACATGAAGACCGGAGATGTTGTCCAGATCCTGAACACCGGGGCACCTGCCGTGGAGCCTTTGGAAGGCTTCGGGGACTGGAACATCCCTTGGGCCAGCTACGCCCAGCGATAGTTCCGGTTGTAGGATCAAGGCAGTGATTATTTCCTGCATGCTTTGACCCATTCCTTAGGCGCCCACCCTTCGTTGGCCCTCTCTTTTGTGCTGCCCTTTGTGGTGATTCCGGGAGTCCCTACGGGGAACCCGTCCACGGGTTCCCCGGCCCTCCCTACCGGACCCCTTTTCCCCACTTGGAGCACATGTGAC
This sequence comes from Paenarthrobacter nitroguajacolicus, assembly GCF_031455195.1. Classification (GTDB taxonomy): domain Bacteria; phylum Actinomycetota; class Actinomycetes; order Actinomycetales; family Micrococcaceae; genus Arthrobacter; species Arthrobacter nitroguajacolicus_D. The sequence continues at coordinate 453,958 of NZ_JAVDSH010000002.1, forward strand.
TATTTCACCAACCCTTCGCCCTGATTGCGGCAGCTGTTTTGCGCTCTGCTGTACCGCCCTCGGCTTCGCCCGCTCGGCGGACTTCGCCATCGACAAACCTGCGGCTGCGCCATGCCCCAACCTCGCCGGCGACTTTTCCTGCACCATCCACCAACGCCTGCGCCCCCGGGGCTTCCGCGGATGCACGGTCTTTGACTGTTTCGGGGCAGGCCAAGCCGTATCCCAGCACACCTTCGGAGGCATCAGCTGGGCCGAAGATCCGTCGTCCAGGCACTCGATGTTCGCCGTTTTCAAAACAGTTAAGCAACTGCACGAGATGCTGTGGTACCTGGACGAAGCGGGGCGGCGCACTTTCGATCCTGAGCTCGCCGGCGAGGCAGCCCTCCTGTCCGGCCGCATCGCAACCATCGCCCAAGGCGACGCGTCGGCGGTGCTGGGCGCCGACGTCGAACTCCTCCATGGCGAGGTGCGGAACCTCCTGATGGAGGTCAGCGGGGAAGTCCGCGGTTCGTACGGTGCCGAAGGAACCGCAACGCTCGACGGTGGCCTCCGCCCGGGTGCCGACCTCATGGGTGCCGCCCTGGCGAACCGGCGCCTCTGCGGGGTGGACCTCCGTGGCGCCTATCTGATTGGGGCGGACCTGCGGGGGAGTGACCTGGCAGCGGCGGACATGCTGGGAGCCGACCTGCGCGGAGCACAACTCCACGGCGCGGACCTCTCAAGCGCCCTTTACGTGACCCAGCCGCAAATGAACGCCGCCGAAGGCAACTCCGACACGCACTTACCAACGCGGCTCTCAAGACCGGACCACTGGCTCTAAGCGGCCACCCCAACGAGCCCGGGGCGACATCCGGCAGCGTGCGTCCAAGCGGGGCACGAGCACGCGGAGGGTGTCGGCCCCGGGGCCGGTTAGTTACTGGTGAAGGGCAGTTTACGGAGCCTTTCGCCGGTGGCGCGGTTCCGTATTTCGGCCTGGCGGAGGCGTGCCAGTTCGCGGTTGCGCCGCTCGCCGAGGACCGCGCCGATGTAGTCCTCGGGAATGGTCCCGGCGGGCGGAGGCGGTGCCACGTAGCGGGTGAGTTCCGAGGCCAGCGATGCGGCCATGTTGATGCGTGAGGCAGGGGCCATCAGGTAGGCCTGCTGTACGAAGGTTCCGGCACGGCGTGCCGTGGCGTCGGGCACCCTGCCGATGTCTGCCATGGCTATCCACGCCTGCAGGTAGGGCGGTGCCACGGGCATGATGCGCGGCTTTGAGTTGACGCGTTGCCGGAGGGAGTAGGTGCCGGCGACGATGTCCCCGAGGCGTTTGGATTTTTCGTTGAACAGGGCCACGAAAATGGCGAGGCCACCAAAGGTCAGGTAGATCTCCAGGAAGCCAAGGAGTCCGCGGATGAGGGCGTGCCGGAACCGGATGGCGCCGCCGTCGTCGCGCACTATGCGAAGCCCTGCAGCGAGCTTTCCCAGGGATCGCCCACGGGTGAGCGTTTCGACGGTTACGGGTACAACGATGACGGAGAAGATTACGCTGCTGAGGATCAGGGCCCGGATGGCAGCTTCGTCGAGGTCCCGGGAGGCGGCGGAGACCAGGATGATCAGCAGGATCGCGAGGACCACCTGTGAGATGACGTCCAGGATGAGCCCCAGCGCCCGGGAGGCGAAGGACGCTGGGCGCAACTCAAGGACAACTGCCTCGCCAGTGATGATGGAACTCAAGACTGCCCCCCATGCTGCGGGCTGCGTGCCCGCACCAATGAGTCTAACGGCGGTTCAGGTCCGGTGGGCGGACAAGGGCGCTAGGGTGGTGCCGTGGACATCGATGCCTTCTCGGCCGTGCATGGGGACAAATGGGCGCGGCTTCACTTCCTCGCGCATAAACGCCGGCTCACAGGGGTTGAGGCGGACGAACTCCTTCGCCTGTACCAAACCGTGTCCTCGCACTTGTCGCTGATCAGGTCGGTGGCGCCCGAGTCCGGGCAGTCAGCGTCCCTTTCTGCAGCGTTGGCGCAGGCCCGGACCAGGTTCACCGGTGCCCGCTCGAATTTCATGGAAGACCTGGCACGCTTTTTCGTCATCGCCCTGCCGGCCGCCTTTTACCGGATCCGTTGGCTGACGGTGTGGTGCGGGCTCGCCTTCGTGCTGGTGGCAGGGGCTTATGCACTCTGGATAGGCACATCCCCGGAAGCATTGAGGGCTGTGGCAAGCGACGCGAAGGTGAAGCAGTACGTGGAGGAGGACTTCATTGACTACTACTCGGAGAATCCCGCAGCCTCGTTCGCCGGCGCGGTGTGGACCAACAACGCCTGGATTTCAGCCCAGGCAGTCGCTTTCGGTGTAACGGGTTTCTGGGTTCCCTTCATTCTGTTCATGAATGCGCAGGGAGTGGGCATAGCCGCCGGACTCTTCCTGGCGACCGGAAAAATGGACGTTTTCTTCAGCTACATCCTTCCGCATGGGCTCATGGAACTTACCGCCGTTTTCATCGCCTGTGCGGCAGGGCTGAAGATCTTTTGGGCGATGGTACGGCCCGGTCCGCGGACACGGCTGCAGGCGGTCGCCGATGAGGGCCGTTCCCTGATCACCATTGCGTTGGGCCTGGTGCTGGTCCTGCTGGTATCCGGGATCGTGGAAGGTTTCGTGACGCCCAGCCAACTGCCGGTCTGGGCCAAGATCGGCATCGGCGCGTTCGTTTTGGCTGCCTATTGGGCGTACACGCTGATTCTGGGCCGGAAGGCGGTCCGGTCCGGTGTCACAGGCGATTTGGACGCACGCGACGCCGGTTACCGGAGTATCGCAGCCTAGACCTTACGGTTGCGTTGCGATCTGGTCGCAGGCGGGGTGGCTCCGCGTGTCTGCGTCATGCCGGGCGGTAGGCTCGAATGCAGACAAGAGAGCCGGCAGTCCCCAACCGCCGGTGCATGCCTACGGAAGTGAACCCGCTGTGAGCGACAAGAGCCCAAAACCACAAGAGCCTGACACGGACGTCCCTGAGGACCCCAACGAACCGGCATTCGACTGGATGAAGCCAAAGACGTCCGCCGGTGCTTCCGCAGCGACCTCCGAAACCACGGCAGCCCCCACTCCCAACGATGCCCAGCCGGCGCACGCTAGCACCACGGGCGCCACTCCCACCGCCTCAGCAAGCACGGGCCAGCCCGGGAGCCGGGCAGACCGGAAGGCCGCCGAAGCGGCCGACGCCGAGCCTGAACCGCCGCTTTTTGCCGACACGCTTGCGAGTACTTCAGCGGATAAGGAGCCGTCGCACTATTCGGAACCCTTGCCGACGTCGGCCCTCCAGGTCCGACCGCCCGAAGACGAAGTAGCCCGGCGCAATGCCGAACGCGAGCAGGCGGCGAAGGTCAAGCCTGTGGGTCCCCGGATCTTCCAGGTGTTGTTGGCGGTCTTCTACCCGGTGATCCTCCTGGTGCTCGCCGTGAGGGCCGTGACCAGCCCGCTGTTCCTGTGGGTGGAGTACAACCGCCCCGGCTTCCCTGGCGATGGCTACGGTTTCAGCACCGATGACCGGATGACCTATGGTTCGTATGCCGTGGACTACCTCAGCAACTGGGCCGGTCCGCGGTACCTGGGCGGCTTGGTGAACCAGGACGGGACCAAGCTGTTCAAGGACAGCGAAGTGGCACACATGGCTGATGTGAAAGTGGTCATCCTGACCTCCTTCGCGGCTGGTCTGTTGCTGATCATCCTCAGCATCATCGGCATCCTGTACCTGCGTAAGCGAAGCAACGGCGGAATCCGCCGCGGCCTGTTCGCGGGATCAATTGTCACGTTGGTCATCATCATTGGCCTCGCCGTCCTGGCCGCGTTGAGCTGGCAGCAGTTCTTTACCGAGTTCCACAGGATCTTCTTCGCCAACGGGACGTGGACGTTCTCCCTGGATGACACCCTCATCCGGCTCTTCCCGGGACAGTTCTGGGTGGATGCCGGGATCGTTATCGGTGCCCTGGTGTTCCTGGTGGCGACGCTGACGTTCATCTTCACCTGGCCGACAAAGCGGCGTCGCGCGGGCATCGCTTCCACACCCGCTGACGACAACCTGGAAATGACCACGGAGGCAGCGGACGACGATTCCGAAGCTGTTGACGTTCGCGAGAACGCGAACGGCGCTGCCCGCTAAGCCACACGAAAACGGACCCCGGTTGGGGTCCGTTTTTGTTGTCCGATGCCGGCCCCCTACTTTGCGTAGAGCTTCTCCACGATGGGCGCGAAGTCGCTGACGACGGCGGCCCGCTTGAGCTTCAGCGACGGCGTCAGGTGCCCGGACTCGACGCTGAGCTCGGCTTTGATGAAGGCAAACTTCCGGATGGACTCGGCTTCGGAGACGAGCTTGTTAGCCTCGTCCACTGCGGACTGAACCGCGGCCTGCACCCGGCTGTCCCCGGCCGCTTCCTCGAAGGAGAGGGACACCTTGTTTACGGCACACCAGTCGGCGAGCCCTTCAGGGTCCAGGCTCACCAGTGCTGCGACAAACGGCCTGCCGTCGCCCACTACCACTGCCTGGCCCACCAAGGGGTGTTCGCGGAGCTTCTCCTCCAAGGGAGCCGGAGCCACGTTCTTCCCGCCGGCCGTGACCAGGAGGTCCTTTTTCCGTCCCGTGATGGTCAGGAAGCCGTCCTCGTCCAGTTCGCCGAGATCGCCCGTCCGGAAGAACCCGTCCACGAAGGCTTCGGCAGTGGCACGGGGATTGCCGTGGTAGCCCTTGAACACACCGATTCCCTTGACCAGGATTTCGCCGTCCGCGGCCACCCTCACGGTGGTCCCGGGCAAGGGAATCCCCACCGTGCCGATCCTGGTCATGCTGGGCGTATTGACCGTGCACGGTGCAGTGGTCTCGGTCAGGCCGTAACCTTCCAGCACGGGGACGCCTGCGCCGTGGAAGAAGTGGTTCTCGCGCAGGCTCAGGGGACTGGCGCCGGACACCGTGTAACCCACTTGGCCGCCGAATACCTCACGGACCTTCGGGTAGAGGAGCTTGTCGAAGGTGCTGTGCTTGAGGTTCAGGAGCCAACCCGGACCAGGCCCCTTGCCGCGCGAGGCGAGGTCCACCGCCGTCGAATATTCAACAGCGGTTGCCGAAGCCGCGGAAAAGAGTGCGGACTTGCCGCTCATGGCAGCTTTGTGTCCCGCACCGGCGTAGACCTTCTCGAAGATGCGGGGGACCGCCAGCAAGAACGTGGGTTTGAAGGTTCCGAGGTCGGCCATGAGCCCGCTGGCGCCGGCGCTGTGCCCCAGGGTGATGCCCGCCGTGAGGCAGACCACCTGGACAGCCCGTGCGAGTACATGGGCCAAGGGCAGGAACATCAACGTCCTGGCGCCTTGCTGCATCAACAATTCGGGAAGGAAAGGGATCACGTTGCGTGCCACCAGGACAAAGTTGCCATGGGTGATCTCGCAGCCCTTCGGCTTGCCCGTGGTTCCGGAGGTATAGACGATGGAGGCGACGTCGGCGAGCGTCGCGGCGTTGCGCTGCCGCTCCAGCTCGGCGTCCATAATTCCGACGCCGACGGCGGACACGCTGGTCAGGTTGGGGGCGTCGCCGTCGTGCTCCATCCGCACAATCGTGACTGGGTCGTCTCCCAGCGACGGTGATTTGTCCACCAGGGCGTGGACGAGGTTGGCCTTATCTGTGTCCTCCACAAAGATCCGTCGTGCCCCGGAATCGGCCAGTATCCATTCGATCTGGCTGGCAGAGGACGTCTCGTATATGGGCACGGTGACCCCGCCGGCCATCCAAATGGCGAAGTCCACCAGTGTCCACTCGAAGCTTGACCGCGAGAGTACAGCCACGGGGTCGCCGGGGTTCAGGCCGCCGGCGATCAGCCCCTTGGCCAGTGCCGTGACGTCGGCGAGGAACCTGGCTGCTGACACGTTCAGCCAGCCGTTGGGAGTGTTGTGGGCATAGAGGATGCCGAATGGATCCTTGGCACAGCGTTCCAGGAGGAGGTCCGTCACGTTGGTGTTGGGATCGGCCTCCACCAGAAGCTCCGTGGTTGCTTCCCTCACTTCTTGCCTCCTAAATCCACGACGGCATCCACATTCTCATCCGCCACTCCTGGTAGCTGATCACCTCAGCAGTCAGCACCGGGTAGAAGAACGCGGTTGCAAGAACTGCCAACACCATCACCAAACCCACAATGTAGAGCCCCGATCGCCTCCGCCACGGAGGGTCGCTGCTGCGCCCCAGAACCAAACCAAGCACATAGGCCAAGGCCAGTACCAGGAACGGCTCGAATGACACCGCATAGAAGATGAACATGGTGCGTTCCGGGTACATGAACCAGGGCAGATAACCGGCTGCCACCCCGGCAAGGATGGCTCCCGCGCGCCAGTCACGGCGTCCGGCCCACCAGAACAGCAGGATGACCAGGGCGATGGTCCCACCCCACCAGACCACCGGATTCCCCACGGGGAGGATGGCCGAGGAACAGGTGTCCACGACGCAGCCGGCGGTGCCCTGCTTCGGTGACTGGTAGTAGAAAGACGTAGGCCGCCCCATGACCAGCCATGTCCACGGGCTCGACTCGTACGGGTGGTCGGCGCTGAGGCCCTGGTGGAACTTGTACGCCTCCAGGTGGTAGTGCGCCAGGGACCGGACAGAGTTCGGCAACCAATCCCAGCCGGGGGCCGGGTTGGTTGCTGCCCACTGGCGGTAGTAGGCGTCCTTGGAGAGGAACCATCCCGTCCATGTGGCCACATAGGTGAGGGCGGCGACCGGGACGATGGTCGCAAAAGCAGGCAGTCCGTCCTTGATGATCCCAGCGCTGAACCAACTGCGGATACCGGCGATACGGCGGGCGCTCATGTCCCAAAGGACCGTCATCAGGCCGAAGGCGGCAACGAAGAAAAGGGCCGACCATTTGGTGCCCACCGCCAAGCCAAGGCACAAGCCGGCGACGAGCCGCCACCAGCGCATTCCAAGCCAAGGGCCAGCGACGAGTTGGGTGGGTGTTGGCATACGGCCCGGCGAAGCAGCCGCCTGGGCGGCGAGCCGTGCAGCCAGCCGGCGGCGGCCGTCGTCGCGGTCCAACAGCAGGGCGCCGAAAGCGGCGAGGATCCAGAACGCCAGGAAGATGTCCAGGAGTGAGGTCCGCGAGAGCACCAGATGGTGGCCGTCGATCGCAAGAAGGAGTCCGGCCACGGCGCCCAGGGTGTGGGAGCGGAAGAGCTTGAGCGCTATGAGCGAGACGAGGAACACCATCAGTGTGCCCGTCAGCGCTGCGCTGAAACGCCAGCCGAACGGATTGTCGCCGCCGAAGAGCCACATCCCAAACGCGATCATCCATTTGCCCACAGGTGGGTGGACCACGTATTCGGGAGTGTTGAGCAGGACATTCGGGTTGCCGGCGTTGAATGAGTCATTGGCCTGGGCCGGCCAGCTGCGCTCGTAGCCGCTCACCAGGTAGGAGTAGGCGTCCTTGACGTAATACGTTTCGTCGAAAACCAGGCTGTGAGGCTCCCCGAGGCGGAAGAAACGCAGGATTCCGCCCAGTATCGCCGTGATGGTTGGGATCAGCCAGAACCACAAACGCAACGACGCCGGGTAGTCGCGCCAGCTTTGCACCTCGCCGATGAGCCGGGCCCGCAGGGCGGTGGCGGTGAAGGCTTCCGCCGGCCGGGCTATCCACTTGTGGCGTTCCAACCCGCGGCCAGGCAAGGGAGCGCTTGGGCCTCGCGGGGCGGACGCTTTTGGCCCGTCATGGGCTGGCGTTCCCGCGTGGCCCGCAGTGCCGGGCAGCGCAGGGGTCCCGCGGGCCGCTGCGCCGTTTGTTTCGGCGGTCGCGGAAGACGCCTCAGGAGTGCCGGAAGCTGTGGCAGGAACGGGCGACTGGTTCACCCGCCCATGCTACCTTTCCATCCTTATGCCGGCGTTGAGGTGCGGCGTGGAGGGCCGTGCGGCATTAGGCTTGGCAGGTGGACGAACAACGCAACACCCCGGACCCGGCTCCTTTCAGCGAAGAAGAAGTGGACGAGGCACCCCTCGCCGACGGTCCACAGTCCAACGGAACCCCGGGGGTCGGCAGGATCGTGCTGGCGGCGACCCCGATCGGCAACGTAGGCGACGCATCGGCCCGCCTGATTGAACTCCTTGGGACCTCTGACATCGTCGCAGCGGAGGACACCCGCCGCCTGCACCGGCTGGTGACAGCACTGGGCGTGGAAGTTACCGGCCGGGTCATCAGTTACCACGAGCACAACGAGGTGGCCAAGACCGGCGAACTCCTGGACCACGTACGTGCAGGCAAGACCATCCTCATGGTCAGCGACGCCGGCATGCCGGCGGTCTCGGATCCCGGCTTCCGTCTGGTTGAAGGAGCCGTCGCGGCCGGACTGACCGTTACCGCGGTTCCCGGACCCTCCGCAGTGCTCACCGCGCTGGCCCTCTCCGGCTTGCCAACTGACCGTTTCTGCTTCGAAGGTTTCCTGCCGCGCAAGTCCGGGGAGCGGAACTCCCGCCTGGTGGACCTCGCCGACGAGCGCCGCACCATGGTCTTTTTCGAGGCCCCGCACCGGCTCGAAGTAATGCTCCGGGCGTTGCATGAGCGCTTCGGCGCCGACCGTCGGGCAGCCGTCTGCCGGGAACTGACCAAGACCTACGAAGAAGTCATCCGCGGTAGCCTCCGTGAACTCCTTGAATGGGCCGAAAACAACGAGGTCCGCGGCGAAATCGCCGTGGTTGTCGGTGGTGCGCCTGAACAGGAACCCGGCAAGCCGGAGGACCACGTTGCAGCCGTCAACGAGCTCATTTCCCAAGGTATCCGCCTGAAGGAAGCCGTGGCAGCGGTGGCTGAGGATGCACGCGTCAGCAAACGGGAACTGTACTCGGCGGTCCTGGCAGCCCGTTGATCGTTGCTGTGCAGCTGCACAAATAGGCGCCTGCTTGGCAGTGCGCGAAGGCGTAGACACTCCTTCCGGCTGGGCAGTACCGTGGCAGTAATTCAAGCCACTTCTGGCAAGGAACCCTAGTGGTGCAACACTACAAAGCACCCAAGACGAAGGAGTCGCCATGACTGTCACGGTTGAACGCGAAAGCGAACTGCTGGCTTCCGTTCCCACCGGCCTGCTGATCAACGGTCAGTGGCGCCCGGCAGGATCCGGAAAGACCTTTGATGTTGAGGACCCCGCTACGGGCAAGGTCCTTCTCAGCATCTCCGACGCCGGTGCCGAGGATGGCGCCGCGGCCCTGGACGCCGCTGCTGCCGCCCAGGCTGATTGGGCCCGCACCGCCCCGCGCGAACGCGGCGAGATCCTGCGCCGTGCCTTCGAGCTCGTGACCGAGCGTGCCGAAGACTTCGCACTCCTGATGACCCTGGAAATGGGTAAGCCCCTGGCCGAAGCCCGCGGCGAAGTCACCTACGGTGCGGAATTCCTGCGCTGGTTCTCCGAGGAAGCCGTCCGTGTCTCGGGCCGCTACTCTGCAGCACCGGACGGCAAGAACCGCCTGCTCGTGCAGAAGAAGCCGGTGGGCCCCTGCTTGTTGATCACCCCGTGGAACTTCCCACTGGCCATGGCCACCCGCAAGGTAGCCCCCGCCGTCGCCGCTGGCTGCACCATGGTCCTCAAGCCGGCCAACCTCACCCCGCTGACCAGCCTGCTGTTCGCGCAGGTCATGCAGGAGGCCGGGCTCCCCGCTGGTGTCCTGAACGTCATCCAGACTTCCACGGCGGGTGCCGTTACCGGCCCGCTGATCAAGGACGACCGGCTCCGCAAGATCTCCTTCACCGGTTCCACGCCGGTGGGCCAGGCCCTCATCCGCGAAGCCGCGGACAAGGTCCTGCGCACCTCCATGGAACTTGGCGGCAACGCCCCGTTCGTGGTCTTCGAGGACGCTGACCTGGACAAGGCCGTTGAAGGTGCCATCGCTGCGAAGATGCGCAACATGGGCGAGGCCTGCACCGCAGCCAACCGCTTCATTGTGCACGAGTCCATCGCCGACTCCTTCGCGGAGAAGCTCGCCGCCAGGATCGGCGCACTGACCACGGCCCGCGGCACCGAAGCGGAGTCCAAGGTTGGTCCGTTGATCGACGGCAAGGCCCGCGACGGCGTGCACGCCCTGGTCACTGAAGCTGTGGAAGGTGGCGCAGAGGCAGTCACCGGTGGTGCCGCAGTGGACGGTCCCGGTTACTTCTACCAGCCCACCGTGTTGAAGAACGTCGCCGCGGACGCCCGCATCCTGCGGGAAGAAATCTTTGGACCGGTTGCCCCGATCATCACGTTCTCCACCGAGGACGACGCCGTTCGCCTGGCCAACAACACCGAATACGGCCTGGTTGCCTACGTCTTCACCAAGGACCTCAACCGTGGCCTGCGGATCAGCGAACGCCTTGAAACCGGCATGCTTGGCCTGAACGCCGGTGTGATCTCCAACGCCGCCGCTCCGTTCGGTGGTGTCAAGCAGTCCGGACTGGGCCGCGAAGGCGGCTCCGAAGGCATCGAAGAGTACCTCTACACCCAGTACGTAGGTATCGCGGACCCGTACGCCGACTAATGCTGCTCTTTCCACCAAGGAGCCCGGTCCGCCGCTCTCGCAACAAGAACGGCTGACACATGCAGGGGCCCGGCCCCGGAACCACAAGTTCCGGCGTCGGGCCTTTTGCTGTCCTGCGACGAATGGTGGGGTGGCGCTGGATCCGGCAGCGTCAGCGGCGCTCGGGCAGCAGCCCCCGGAGCGCCCGCCACCACCGGGCGGCCGCCCATCCGAGCCACTTTCCCAGTGCCCCAACAGCCCGGAACGGCGCACCCAGGGCGCGGACCCAGCGGCGCATCATCGACGGCGGCAGCCAGTCCGCGCGGAAGCGGACCAACCACGGTGAGTTGTTTCGCAACGATTCACGGACGACGGCGATGCGCGTCGCCGCCGGTGGGGCGGCCTCCGCGGGGCGACCATAGCGCTGCCGTTCGAAGTCCGAGGTGAGCGATGCGACGGCGGCGTGCGCGGCGTCGTCCATCCCGCCCACTTCACCCAAAGCGGGACTTGAGCGGAGCCTGGCGGAGAAGTGCCTGGGCGTCTCGCTGGGCGTTGACGGCACCCCGTAATCCGTAGCGAGGTCCTGCAGTTCATCCCAGGCCAACTGCGGAGCCTCATCAACAGAACCGGGCGGGACACCGTGGGCATCAACCGGGGGCTTCCGGTTGAGCCGTCGCCTGCGGAGCATTGTCCTGCTCAGCCGGGGCGACCACAGGAAGCCGATCAACAGCAGGACCCCGGCCGCGATGGCAGCCATGGCGGGGTAGGGGTTGACGCTGGCCGTGGTCGTTGCCGGTGTGTCAACGCCGGGCAGGGGAACGGGGGTGATGGCCGGCGGTGCCGCCGTGGTTGGGACATCTTTCTCGTCCGCGTTGGTGCTGAGGTTTCCCGTGGAGGAGTTTTCCGTAGCGTACTCGGGGACGACACCCCGCGACGGTGTTGGTTCAAAAGGAACCCACCCGAGGCCTTCAAAGTACAGTTCCGGCCAGGCGTGTGCGTCCCGGGCGTCAACTTCGTACTCCGGGAAGGAGCCCTGGCCCACCAAGGCAACAGACTCGCCGGTGAGACGGCCGGGCGCGTACCCCACGGCGATCCGGCTCGGGATGCCCTCAGCCCGCGCCATCACGGCCATGGCTGATGCGAAATGCACGCAGTACCCGCTCTTCACTGCAAGGAAGTCAGCCAGTACCGAGAGGCCGTTTCCGTCGTAACCGTTCTGGACGGGGGCCTGCAGCGAGTACGTAAACTCACCGGAGCGCAGGTATTTCTGGATGGCCAACGCCTTGGCGTAGTTGTTCCCGGCAGGGCGTGTGACCGAGTCCGCGGTCTGGCGGACGATTTCCGGCAGGCCGTTGGGGATCCGCAGGAAGTCATCGGAGATGCCCCTCGGCGTGGGGGACGCCTGGGCCAAAGCTTGCGCCGTCACCTTGGGCGCGGCGGAGAAGACGACGTAGCGCTGGGCGCGGGTGGTGGTCTCCGTGCTCATGATGCTGAGGGTCGCCGGGTCCCAGGTCCAGTTTCCGTTGAGCCCGTTCACTGATGCCGGCGCGAAGGGCGCCGGGAGGTAGGGGCTGGTGAACAGGCCCGCGTTGACTGATGTCACGGCGTTGACGATGTCGCCCTGGACTGAGTAGCCGGTCTCGATCCTGTCGGCGCCGGTGCGCCTCTGGGCGGTGCGGTCGTCCGGGGCCCAGGTCTCGCCGTCGAAATGGTCAATGGTGACCGAGCGCAGATACAGCGGCGTGCTGGAACTCGTGGCGTACGTTATCCGACCCGAACCGATGGGGCTGCGGAGGCTGTTGCCCAACGTGATCATGGGGTTCAGCCCGTTGGAGGTACCCCACGGGCTCAACCTCGATCCCTGCGGGAACGTGCCCGTCTCAAAGCCCGGGATGGCCAGCGGAACCACCATGGCCAAAGCAAGCGCCAGCCCGCCCGTGACCACGGATCGACGGAACTGGCCGGAACCGCGCCCGGTCCCGGACTGGAGCCGGGCATCGGGGGCGAACCAGTGGCTGCACCCGAGGATGAGGAGATACCCCACGGCCGCGCCGAGGAACCCGGGCATACCCACGCTCTGGGGCTTGATGGTAGCTGGAACCACCATGATGGCAATCAGACCGATTCCACTGGCAGCCGGCATGGCCAGCGGAACAGCCAGGGCGTCAACCAGGATCACCAGGAGGCCAAGGCAAGCGCACATCACGAAGACGATGCCCGCGTTGGGCGCTACCGGCGCACTCTCGGAGACTACCGTTTCCCCGGCGCGCTTGATGAGGCGTCCGACGGCGGTCAAGGTCCCGGGAGTGGGGATGAAACCGGCGAGGCTGTCCTGGCGGCAGAAAACGAAGCTCAGCACCCCCGTGAGGCTCGCCAACGAGCCCAACGTGGCCAGCATGGGCTGGGCACGCAGGGCCCGTAGCCCGGCCAGGGTCAGCGAAACCACCGCGACCGTGGTGATGAGCGGCATGAACCAGGCCCAGCCCCTCAGCACCCCATTCAGGGAAAGTGCAGCTCCAAGGACAGCCACTGCGATGGATCCCGCCATGACCCATGGGTACAGCCCAGGCCCAGGCCTCTGCGGCTGGGCCCTCCTGGGCTGGTCCTGGCCGGGCGTTCCGCCGGGTTGGGTGGTGGCGCTAGGGGAGCGGTGCGAAGTGGCAGTCATCGGGGCACCGCGGCCCCGCGCCGCACATCCATGGCTGCTCCTGCGGCCGCGACGATGCCACCTTCATCGAATGAGGACCACGAGGCAGCAAGGGACGTCTTGGACGTGACGGCGGCAACCCGCCAACCGGCCTGCCGCAGGATCTCCAACACCTCGTCGTTGCTCCGGGAAGCGTCCGTCATGACCAGGGCAAAAGCGTTCGCTCCATAGGCGGCGGCCGGGGCGAGGGACCGCGCCTCGGCCGCAGTCATTTGCCCGACCAAGGCCAGCAACGGGCCCCGCAGGCGGTGGGCCGCGAGCTTGTCCATGAGCCGGTCATCGAAGACGGAATCCTCTGCGCCGGCACCGGACTCGCGGTGGTCAGGGCTGTGGTTTCCCTGGGCGCCGTGGTCCGCGCGTGGATGCTCGCCCCGATGGTGGTCGCCCCGGGCATGCCTGGGGCCGCTGAGCTCTATCGCCGCCAGCCCTTCCGCGACGGCATGCAAGCCGCCAGCACCTGCAAACTCCTCCGTGTCCGGCTCCGGTGCCGAACGCGAACGGAGGAACGCCGGGGCGCCAAAGGAATCCAGCACCCTCAGCGAATAGTTACGCTCCGCCAGGTGCGCGGCGATGGACATGGCAGCGGTAACCATCCACTCAAAGTTAGGGCTGGTCACCAGGTCCGAGTCGTCGTCGTGGCCCCCGAACACAGAGACCGGTCCACCCGAAAACGCGGTGAAGCGCTGGTCCAGGACGAGCGTGGCTTCCGGGGTGGTGACTGACTCCTCCTGCCGCACCATGAGCTGGCCGTGGCGTGCGGTGGCAGCCCAGTGGACGCGGCGCATCGGGTCGCCGTGCCTGTACTCGCGGGTCATGATGTCGTCGTCGCTGGGGTTGGCCCGGATCCGGGTCGCCGTCACGCCGTCATTGCCACGCGCCCCTGCCAGGCCGGTGACGGGAAGTTCGACGGCGGCGGGCGTCACGGTGAGGATGTCGCCGTCGTCTATTGAATGGCGGCGCAACGACAAACCGAAAGGGTCACTGAACTCAGCGGTGACCGGACCGATCCGGAACTGGCCCCGCTTGCCCGAACGCAAATGGTATTCATAGCGGCTGGTGCCGCCGGAAGCCGACCGGGCCGGGAACCGGAAAGCGGGAGGTTCGCCGAACCGGGGAGGGAGTTGCTCTTCCATGATCACGTGGCCGCTGGAGTAGGAGGACCGGGCAACGGCCAGGCGGACCGTGGTCGTATTGGCCGTTTCCACTGTGGAGGGATTGAACTCCCGATACACCTGGAACTTCGGTTTGAGCACCCGGACGCCGGCCAGCGAGACCAACGGCAGGGCAAGCAAGAGGACCGCCAACGTCAGGAGGTCGCGCCTGCCCATGACATACGCACACCCGAGGGCCAGTGCCCCGGCGGCCAGCAGTCCCCAGCCGCGATTAGTGAACAAGTGCTTGGGAAGCCGATCCACGAGTGCCATGTGCCCGCCTCCTAAGCGGTGTGCCGGTCCCTGCGACCCGCGCCGGGCGTTTCCTGCGCCACCGGCAGGGAGGCGAGGATGCCCCGGAGGATGCTTTGCGGTGTGTCGCCCGAACTCGCAGCCTTGCGGTCCAGGATGATCCGGTGCGCCAGCACCGACTCGGCCACATCCACGACGTCATCCGGGAGGACGAAGTCCCGGCCGTCGAGGGCCGCTGTGGCCTTCGCGGCCCGCAACAGCTGCAGCAAGGACCGCGGGCTCGCACCCAGACGCAGACGGGCGCTGTCGCGGGTAGCCCGACCGATCGCCACCGTGTATTCCTTGATGGCCGTGGACACATAAACCTGCTGGACGGTGGCAATCATGGCAGCAACATCATTGGCCGTCACCACCGGCGTCACCTTGACCAACGGTGAAGATGCCTGGTGCGTTTCAAGCATCTCGATCTCGGCTTCCTTGTCCGGGTAGCCCATGGAGATCCTGGCCATGAACCGGTCGCGTTGCGCTTCGGGCAGCGGGTACGTGCCCTCCATTTCGATGGGGTTCTGCGTAGCCACCACCATGAATGGGAGACCCAGCTGGTAGGAATGGCCGTCTACGGTGACCTGGTGCTCCTCCATGCACTCCAGGAGGGCCGACTGGGTCTTGGCAGACGCGCGGTTGATTTCATCGCCGATCACGATGTTCGCGAACACGGCGCCCGGGCGGAACTCGAATTGCCGCGAGGACTGGTTATAGATGGACACGCCCGTGACGTCCGAGGGCAGGAGGTCCGGGGTGAACTGGATGCGTGAGACCGTGCAGTCCACGGTACGGGCCAACGTCTTGGCCAAGAGGGTCTTTCCGACGCCGGGTACGTCCTCCAACAGAAGGTGTCCCTGGGCCAGCAGGACAGTCAGTGCCAGCTTGGCGGCGTCCGCTTTCCCGTCGATGACCTGGTTGATGGAGGCCAGGATGCGTTCACTGGCGTCGTGGAACCGGTCCGCGTCCATGACCTGCGGCCTGTGCCCATTGAGGGCAGCACCATCATGGGGGCGCTCACTGTAGGCCTCGCCATGGAGGGGCGAGGGTTCAACAGTGACTTGTCGCTTGGACTCCATGGATTGCCCTTCAGCCGTGGCTACACAACAGCAAACCTGCTGGTGCTGGCGCCTTTCCGTTCCAGACTACCCAGACTTTGGCCGTCCCTGACATAGTGCTTCGGGAATTTATGTGCCATCTGGAATTTATCGCCTCCGTTCCAAGGACCGCGGTCCGATTAAGGTGGAAAGATGTGCAACTCCCTCGCCCCTGCTCCGTACCGCGCGCCAGCCGATGCAACTGAACCCACAGAAGCCCGGAAGGAATATCCGCCGGCGCCAGAACCACTGCCCGTGCCGGTCATGGACAACCACACCCATCTGGACTTCCGGCACGGCCTGATCGAGGTCTCGGTCCGGGACGCCATGGACTCAGCCGAGGCCGTGGGCGTACAGGGCGCCGTGCAGGTGGGCTGCGACCTTGAATCCTCCCGGTTCACCGTGCAGGCCGTGGAAGCCGATGCGCGCCTGCTGGGAGCCGTGGCCATCCACCCCAACGACGCGCCCATCTATGCAGGGCGCGGGGAGCTGGAGTCGGCGCTCGCAGAGATCGAGGAATTGGCATCCCACCCGCGCGTCCGCGCCATCGGAGAGACCGGGTTGGATTTTTTCCGGACCCACGGGGAAGGGTTGGCCCATCAGCGATACTCCTTCAGGCGCCACATCGACATAGCAAAGCGGCTGGGTCTGACCCTGCAGATCCACGACCGTGACGCCCATGATGACGTGGTGCAGGTGCTGGGGGAGGAGGGGGCACCGGAGCGGGTGGTTTTCCATTGTTTCTCAGGCGACGCGGAGCTTGCCCGGATCTGTAACGACAACGGCTGGTACATGTCTTTCGCCGGCACCATGACCTTCAAGAACGCAGGGAATCTCCGGGAGGCGTTGGCCATCGCCGAGCCCAGCAGGATCCTGGTGGAAACGGATTCGCCTTTCCTGACTCCCCACCCGCATCGAGGACGGCCAAACGCAAGCTACATGGTTCCGTACACGGTCCGTTCCATGGCGGAAGTGACAGGAAATGACCTTTCCGAGCTGTGTTCGCGATTGGCCGAAAACACGCTGCGGGCCTACGGATCATGGGCCTGATGCCGGTTTGAGTTCCCCTTGGAGGCCTTTCTGATGGATACCGGGTATGCAGATGTCTTGGCCGCTTTATAACAGATCGGTTACTGTGTTAAACAAGTAGCCGGGGTCGGGGAAGGCCTTCGGACAACTGGGCGGGTTGATTCCGTGCCCACAAGTTGAATGATTTTGGCGGCGCAGATGCCGGCAGCATGAGTGGGACCAGGCTTGTAGTCTGGCCCCTCCGTTTTGCGGCTGGCATTTCTTCTGTGCTTTTCCCCGTGCCCGGATGGTCTGAGAGTAATGGGCAATCGTGATCAAGTTCTTCACAACGGATGGCAAGTTCAGCTTCCTCAAAGTCGGGACCCAGTTGCTGGTTGTTGCAGCGCTGGTTGTAGGTGTCGTCGCCTTCGTGGGCAACAACAAGACGGTCACCCTTAACGTCGACGGCAAAGTGAGCTCCATCCAGACCTTCGGTGGCACCGTAGACCAGGTGGTCAAGGCAGCCAAGGTCGAGTTGAAGGACGCAGACCGTGTTTCCCCTGCATTGGACAGCAAGGTCGAGAACGGCTCGGTGGTCAACGTCAACCTGGCCAAGGCTGTCTCCATTGAGCTGGACGGTGCCCGGAAGACCGTCAACACCACCGCTCCGGACGTGGCTGGGCTGGTGAGCGAACTCGGAGTGGCCAGTTCCTCCGAGGTGTCCCAGCCCAAGGAAGCCTCCCTCCAGGTGACCGGCTCCTTCGTTTCGATCTCCACTCCGAAGACCATCAGCCTCGTCGCTGACGGCAAGGACACCAGCACCACCACGACGGCGCCCGACGTCGCCACTGTTCTCAAGGACGCCGGCATCGCCGTGGGCGCCAACGACCGTGTCTCCCAGCCCGGCAACGCCCCCGTCATCCAGGACATGGTGATCAAGGTTTCCCGGGTGGACACCAGCAAGACCGCCCAGGCTACCGAGGAAGTTCCTTTCGAAAGCGTGAAGACCGACTCCGCAGACCTGTTCAAGGGCGAAGAGAAGGTCACCCAGAAGGGCGTTCCCGGCGCACTGACGAAGAACTTCAAGTTGGTCATGGTTGATGGCCGCGAGGCGTCCCGCACGCTGGTTTCCAGCGACGTCACCACCAAACCCGTTACCGAGCAGGTCAGCGTAGGAACCAAGGCACGCCCTGTCGCCACACCGGCCAAGGCCACCGCAGCGGCACCAACGTCCAGTGGCCCCACCGGCGCCCCGAACGAGGCAATGTGGGACAGGATCGCCCAGTGTGAATCCGGCGGAAACTGGTCCATCAACAGCGGTAACGGCTACTACGGCGGCCTCCAGTTCTCCGGTCCTACCTGGTTGGCCAACGGTGGTGGCGCTTACGCTGCCAACGCCAGCCTCGCCACCAAGGCGCAGCAAATCGAGATCGCCAACCGCCTCTACGCAAAGAACGGCCTCAGCGACTGGGGCTGCGCGCACGCAGCCTAGGCCCGCACAGGCGATACGATACCTAGGTGACTGAACCGAATTCCGATCCCGCCGCCGTCGCGCCTTTGCTGGGCGCCACAGACATCCGACGGCTCGCCGAGGAAATCGGTGTACGCCCTACAAAAACCCTGGGCCAGAACTTTGTGATTGACGGCAACACGATCCGCAGGATCGTGTCCGCCGCCAATATCGACGCCGGCGAGACCGTGTTGGAGGTCGGCCCCGGGCTGGGTTCCCTCACCTTGGGCCTGCTGGACGCGGCCAAATCGGTGGTGGCTGTGGAAATCGACCCCGTCCTGGCCAGGAAGTTGCCGGAAACCGTTCGGGCTTGGCGGCCGCACGCCGAGGAGAACTTCCACCTGGTGCTCTCGGACGCCATGAAGGTTACCGAACTGCCCGTGCCTCCCACGGCACTGGTGGCCAACCTGCCCTACAACGTTGCCGTGCCCGTGGTGCTGCACCTGCTCCAGCATTTCCCGAGCCTGCAGCACGGCCTGGTCATGGTGCAGGACGAGGTAGCCGACCGCCTGGCAGCAACTCCGGGATCCAAGATCTACGGGGTGCCGTCCGTGAAGGCCGCCTGGTACGGGCACATGCGCAAGGCAGGTGTCATCGGCATGAACGTGTTTTGGCCCGCGCCCAAAATACACTCAGGACTCGTCGCGTTCACCCGCCATGACCCGCCGCAGACGCACGCCACCCGGGAACAGGTATTCGCCGTCATCGACGCAGCGTTCGCCCAGAGGCGCAAGACCCTTCGCGCAGCCCTGGCCGGTTGGGCAGGGAGCGCAGCAGAAGCGGAGCGTTGCCTCGTTGCTGCCGGAGTGGACCCGACTGCCCGCGGTGAAGTCCTGGATATTTCCGCGTACGTCAAAATCGCCGAAGCCCGCCACCCCGTGGACGCATGACGCCGGGCACCCGTAAGCCGAGCAGCCTGCCGTTCGTGGGGGACCGCTTCCATGCCCGGACAGTGCGGGTCAAAGCTCCCGGAAAGGTCAACGTCTCCCTGAGCGTGGGCCCCCTGCGCGCCGACGGCTACCATTCGGTGGCCAGCGTCTACCTCGCCGTTTCCCTCTACGAGGAAGTAGCGGCAACCAGTACCGAGGCTGAGGGAATCACCGTCAGCATCAGCCCGGACAGCACCCTGGACCTCGACGGCGTCGAGATACCGCTGGACGAACGCAACCTCGCCTACAAGGCCGCCGCCATCATGGCAGAAATGTCCGAGAAGCCCACTGGCGTGCACCTGGAAATCACCAAGCGCGTGCCGGTTGCGGGTGGCATGGGCGGAGGTTCCGCGGACGCCGCGGCCACGCTGCTCGCGTGCGATGCCCTGTGGAACAGCGGCCTTTCCCGCGAGGAGCTCGCGCACTTGGCAGCAGAACTGGGTGCAGACGTGCCCTTCTCCCTCTTAGGCGGCACCGCCGTTGGGCTTGGCGTGGGAGATAAACTCTCGCCCGCACTGGCCAAGGCGCAAACGGACTGGGTACTGGTCTTCGCCGACTACGGTCTGTCAACGCCGGACGTCTTCCGCGCCCTCGATGGCCTCCGGGATTCCGAAGGGGTGGACATCCCGGAGCCCGTGGACGTGGATCCCACCATTCTCCAAGCCCTCCGCCACGGCGACCCCGAGACCCTCAGCCGGGTCCTCATCAACGACCTCCAGCGAGCCTCCATCACCCTCGCCCCACAACTGCGCGACACCATCGGACTGGGCGAAGCACGCGGCGCGTTGGCCGGAATGGTGTCTGGTTCCGGCCCCACCATTGCGTTGCTGGCCCGGGACGCCGTCTCGGCCGGCGTCCTCGCCGAAGAACTGACCCACCGGGGCCACACCGCCGTAGCGGTGCACGGTCCCGTTCCCGGTGCCCGGATCATCTCCGATACCCTCCTGTAGTACCCCTCCAGCTTCTGTACTCCCGCATTCCAGCAGTAGAAAGTAGTACCCATTGGCCCACCTGCTCGGCGGCGAAAACCTCACCGTTTCGTTCGCGACCCGCACTGTCCTCGACGGCGTCACCCTCGGTTTGGAGGACGGTGACCGCATCGGCATGGTGGGCCGCAACGGCGACGGCAAATCAACCCTCATGCGCCTGCTCGCCTTGCGCTCAACGCCGGATTCCGGTCGCGTCACCAAACGCGGCGACGTGACCGTCGGCTACCTCGACCAAGGCGATGTGCTCGACGGCGACCTCACAGTTGGCGCTGCGATCGTCGGCGACCGCGCGGACCACGAATGGGCTGCCAACGCCAAAATCCGCGAAGTCATGGGCGGATTGGTGGGCGACGTCGACTGGCACGCCAACGTCCACGCCCTCTCCGGTGGACAGAAACGCCGTGTCGCGTTGGCCAAGCTACTGATCGAAGACCACGACGTCATCATGTTGGACGAGCCCACCAACCACCTCGACGTCGAAGGCGTCGCCTGGCTGGCCCGGCACTTGAAGACCCGCTGGCGCGCCAACCAGGGCGCGTTCCTGGTGGTCACCCACGACCGTTGGTTCCTGGACGAAGTCTGCAACTACACCTGGGAAGTCCACGATGCCATGGTGGACATGTTCGACGGCGGATATGCCGCCTACGTTTTGGCACGCGCCGAGCGTGACCGGATGGCCGCCGTCGTCGAAGGCAAGCGCCAGCAACTGGTCAAAAAGGAGCTGGCCTGGCTTCGCCGCGGCGCCCCCGCCCGGACCGCCAAGCCGAAATTCCGCATCGAAGCCGCCAACGACCTCATCGCCGATGTACCGGATCCCCGCGATTCGGTGGCCCTCAGCAAGATGGCCACGGCCCGGCTGGGCAAGGACGTGCTGGACCTCGAGAATGTGACCCTCGATTTCCTCGACGGCGACGAGGGACAGAAACTCTTCGACAACATCACCCTCCGGCTCGCGCCGGGCGAACGCCTGGGACTCGTGGGCGTCAACGGTGCCGGGAAATCCACCCTGCTGAAGCTGCTCAACGGCGAAATCCAGCCCACGTCCGGGAAAGTGAAGCGCGGCAAGACCGTGGTCACCGCCGTGCTCACCCAGGACGTCAAAGAACTCGACGACGTCTCGGACCTGCGCGTCATTGAAGTCATTGAACGCGAAAAGCGGTCCTTCAGCGTCGGCGGCAAGGAATTCACCGCAGGACAGCTCGTGGAACAGCTCGGGTTCACCAAGGAAAAGCAGTGGACCCCGGTCTCCGACCTTTCCGGTGGCGAACGCCGACGACTCCAGCTCCTGCGCCTCCTGGTCGGTGAGCCCAACGTCCTCATGCTCGACGAACCCACCAACGACCTCGACACCGACACCCTTGCCGCCGTCGAAGACGTCCTTGACGGTTGGCCCGGGACGCTCGTGGTGGTCAGCCACGACCGCTACCTCCTGGAACGCGTCACCGACAACCAAATGGCGCTGCTGGGAGACGGCAAACTCCGTGGCCTGCCCGGCGGCGTGGACCAATACCTCGAACTGCGCGAAGCCGCACTTGCTTCCGGCGCCGTCGGCGGGGGATCCGGCGCGCCGACTTCCGCCAGTGGGTCCTCTGCATCCACTGGTGCATCAGGTGCCAGCGAGGCCGAAAAACGCGAAGCCCGCAAGGACCTCAACAGGATCGACCGCCAACTCGGCAAGATCGCCCAGCAGGAAGAAAAGCTCCACACCCAGATGGCTGCGAAATCCGAATCCGGCGACTTCGACGCACTCGGCGAACTCAACGGCAAGCTCCGCGAATTGCTCGACGAGAAAGAGGGCCTGGAGCTCGAGTGGCTGGAGGCTGCCGAAATCCTGGGCGAGTAGCTCGGGCTGGTGGGGGCGCCGCAGCGGCGCATCCTCTGGGTGCTGGTGGCGGCGCAGCGCGCGCATCCTCTGCGTGCTGCTGGTGGGGACGCAGCGGCGCGCATCCTCTGCGTGCTGCTCCTTCGTCGCTTTGACGCACGCTGCCGGATGCCCGCCGCTGCTCCCACGCTCGCTCACGTCCCGTAGCTTTCCCGCAGACGCTCGCTCACTTCACGCGTGCTATTTGGCGGCCTCGTAGCCCAGGAGCCAATGCAAACCGTGGCGGTCGATAACCTGGCCGTCTGACGCGCCCCACGGCTTCTGTGCCAGGGGGTCGACGATGCGGCCGCCGTCGGCAAGCTTGTCGAACCACTCATGGAGGACCGCAGGCTCGGCCGCTCCGAGCAAGCTAAGCATGGCGCCTTCCATGCGGACGCTCTTCTCACCCGTCGCTGCGTCGGCGCCGGCCACGGCAACTACTCCGCTCAGGACCCCATGGGCGATGGCGTCTGCCGGTCCGTCAGTGCGTGAGAAGTCTTGATAAGAGTGAAGGGTTAGGTCTCCGCCAAAGATTTTCGCGTAGAAACCCAAGGCTTCGCGGGCAGTACCTGGGAAGAGGACATAGATCTCGGGTGCTGTCATGGGCAAATCCTACGAACACGGCCAGGTTTCTCCTGCGCTGACACGTCGTGGGCCCGCTTCTCCGTCGTTGCCCAGCGACGCAATTGCGGGTTGGCGACGGAACTAGGGGAGAACCGGGCTCAGCCTTCGGAACGCAGCTCCGGCTCTTTCTGCAATCCGGTGAGCCCGTTCCAGGCGAGGTTCACCAAGTGGGCTGCAACCGCACGTTTGTCGGGTTGGCGGCTGTCGAGCCACCATTGGCCCGTCATGGCCACCATGCCTACGAGCATTTGCGCGTACATGGCGCCATCGGCTGCGCTGAAACCCCGGCGGGCAAATTCGTCCGAAAGCAGGTGCTCGACGCGCGCTGTCACATGCGAGAGCAGGGTTGAGAAGGCACCCTCGGGCTGGGAGGGTGGGGCATCCCGCATGAGGATCCTGAAGCCGTCCGTGCGGTCTTCGATGTAGCCAAGAAGGGCAAGCGCGGCACGCTCCACCAGGACGCGGGGCTTGGCGTCGGTGCTCAGTGCCTCGGTAATGGAGTCCAGGAGAATCCGGAATTCGGTCTCAACGACCTGCCGGTACAGCCCCTCCTTCGACCCGAAATGTTCGTATATGACCGGCTTGGACACACCGGCCGTTGCTGCGATTTCCTCGATGGTGGTGCCATCCAGTCCGCGGGCCGCGAAGAGTGCACGGCCGATGCCAATGAGCTGCAATTTCCGCTGCTGCCCAGTCATCCGAACGCGCACTACCGGGCCGTTGTGGGCAGCCTCCACAGGCTCGATGGCGGCTGCGGGCAGGGGGATTTCAGTGCGCTTGCTCACGTGACCATCATGCCTCAGGTGCCAGCCGGTGAGGGCCAAGGCGGTGTCCATTGGTGCGTCGGCGAAGTGGTGGCGGGCAGCCAAGTCGCGAACCACGCAAAGGTCATGGCAAACTAGATTCTTGTGTGTGCATCCCGGTGAGTCGGGAAGCCCCCGGGCCCTGCCGCCTGGAGGTGTGAATCATGCACGGTCCGCTCTGGTGTAATGGCAGCACCCCGGCCTTTGGAGCCGTGGAGTATAGGTTCGAATCCTATGGGCGGAACGGTCGGAAAATGCGCTCCTCTCTGTACCTGGAACGGCTCGAACGGTGCCTGGGTCCATTGTTGGATGGCAGCATTCCGAAGCCGGGTTACCCGGGACATACCGAGCAAGGAGAGCCAGTACGTGAGCCCCGAAACCACCGGTCCCGCAGCGGTCATTGTTCTGGCCGCCGGTGCCGGAACGCGCATGAAGTCGCGGACTCCTAAGATTCTCCACGAAATCGGCGGCCGCTCCATGGTGGGCCACGCCCTGTTGGCTGCCCGGGCCATCAACCCGCTGCAGCTGGCCCTTGTTGTCCGCCACGAGCGCGACCGTGTGGCCGAGCACGTTACCGCCCTGGACCCGGAAGCCCTGATCGTTGACCAGGACGACGTACCCGGTACGGGCCGCGCAGTGGAGGTAGCGCTCAACGCACTCGACGCCGCCGCCGAACTTTCCGGCACCGTTGTTGTCACCTACGGCGATGTTCCCCTGTTGACGGGTGAATTGCTCGGCGAGCTCGTCACCACCCATGAGGCTGAAGGCAACGCCGTTACGGTACTCACCGCAGTACTGGACGACGCCACCGGTTATGGCCGGATCCTTCGCGCCGAGGATGGCACCGTCACGGGCATCCGCGAACACAAAGACGCAAGCGATTCCGAGCGCAGCATCCGCGAGGTCAACTCCGGTATCTACGCTTTCGACGCTGCCGTGCTGAGGACCGCCCTCTCGAAGGTCACCACGGACAACGCCCAGGGCGAGATGTACCTGACCGATGTCCTCGGTTTGGCGCGCGACGCCGGCGGCCGGGTTGCCGCCGTCGTTACTGAAGACCGCTGGCAGGTTGAGGGTGCCAACGACCGCATCCAGTTGTCGGCGCTGGGCGCAGAGCACAACCGCCGCATCGTCGAGGCCTGGATGCGCGCGGGCGTGACCGTCGTGGATCCGAACACCACCTGGATCGACTCCACCGTCACCCTGGACGAAGACGTCCGTCTCCTGCCCAATACGCAACTGCACGGTTCCACCACAGTGGCGCGCGACGCCGTCGTGGGTCCGGACACCACCTTGACCGATGTCACCATCGGCGAAGGCGCGAAAGTGACCCGCACGCACGGCTCCGGTTCCACGATTGGTGCCAAGGCGAGCGTGGGACCGTTCACGTACCTGCGTCCAGGCACGGTGCTGGGGGAGACCGGCAAGATCGGTGCGTTCTACGAGACCAAGAACGTGACCATCGGCCGTGGTTCCAAGCTCTCGCACCTGGGCTACGCCGGCGACGCCGAGATCGGCGAGGACACCAACATCGGTTGCGGCAACATCACCGCAAACTACGACGGCGAGAAGAAGCACCGTACGGTAATCGGCTCTGGCGTCCGCACGGGTTCCAACACGGTGTTCGTAGCCCCCGTGACAGTAGGCGACGGTGCGTACAGCGGCGCCGGGGCAGTCATCCGCAAGGATGTTCCCGCAGGTGCACTCGCCGTGAGCCTGGCCGCGCAGCGGAACGCCGAAGACTGGGTTATCTCCAACCGCCCAGGAACTGCCTCCGCACAGCTGGCCCAGGCCGCGCAGGCCTCCACATCTTCACAATCCCCGGCAACCATAGAAGAGGGCAAATAGGCATGAGCGAAATTACCGCACACGGCGAGAAGAAACTGATTCTCGCCGCCGGAAGGGCGCATCCGGAGCTGGCGCAGGAAATCGCGAAGGAGCTGGAAACCGAGCTCCTGCCCATCGATGCCTACGACTTCGCCAATGGGGAAATCTACGTCCGTTCGGCCGAGAGCGTGCGAGGCACTGACGCCTTCGTCATCCAGGCCCACCCGGCGCCGTTGAACAACTGGCTCATGGAGCAGTTGATCATGATCGACTCCCTCAAGAGGGCCTCTGCCAAGAGGATCACGGTTGTTTCGCCGTTCTACCCGTACTCCCGCCAGGACAAGAAGGGCCGTGGCCGCGAGCCCATCTCCGCCCGCCTGGTTGCCGACCTCTACAAGACGGCCGGTGCGGACCGCATCATGTCCGTGGACCTGCACACCTCGCAGATCCAGGGCTTCTTCGACGGCCCCGTCGACCACCTGATGGCCATCCCGCTGCTGGCTGACTACATCCGCACCAAGGTTGAGGCTGACAACATCACCGTTGTTTCGCCCGACACCGGCCGTGTCCGGGTGGCAGAGCAGTGGGCCGAGCGCCTGGGCGGTGCCCCGCTGGCCTTCGTGCACAAGAGCCGCGACCTTACCGTGCCGAACCAGGCTGTTTCCAAGACCGTTGTTGGCCAGGTTGAGGGACGCACCTGCGTGCTCATCGACGACATGATCGACACCGGCGGAACCATCTCCGGCGCCGTCCAGGTGCTGAAGAATGCCGGCGCCAAGGACGTCATCATTGCCTGCACGCACGCAGTCTTCTCCGATCCCGCAGCCCAGCGGCTCGCTGACTCCGGCGCACGCGAGGTGGTTGTCACCAACACGCTGCCCATCCCGGCCGAGAAGCGCTTCCCGTCGCTGACCGTGTTGTCGATCGCGCCGTTGATTGCTCGCGCCATCCGTGAAGTGTTCGACGACGGTTCGGTCACCAGCCTGTTCGACGGCAAGGCCTGATACCAAAGCCCCATGAAACGGGCCACCTGCCGCCTCCGTGCGAGCAGGTGGCCCGTTTTCAGTATCCGGACGTTCCACTGGTAAACTCTTGGGGATACCTTGGCGAGGGAGAGCACATCCGGTTCGCATCAGTGTGAACCAGGGTTGCGGGTCTCCGTTATCGACTGGGTCTGCATCTCCTTCAACACAGGCAGAACGGCTGCTCCGCGGCCGGCTTCAGCTGGGCGTAGAAGGTCTCCAGACCTCCGCCCTTGCTGATAGACCAGTCCGGCTGAGCCGGACGCCACAGTAATCAAGGAGTACACATGTCTGAGCAGAAGCTCACCGCAGAACTGCGCACCGAATTCGGCAAGGGTTTCGCCCGCCGTGCACGCATGGCCGGCCAGATCCCGGCTGTCATCTACGGCCACGGAGCAGAGCCGATCCACATCAACCTGCCCGGCCGCGCCACCACGCTGGCAGTACGCGTTTCCAACGCCCTCCTCGCGATCGACGTCGACGGCGAGCAGCACCTGACGCTCGTCAAGGACATCCAGCGCGATCCCGTAAAGCAGATCATCGAGCACGTTGACCTCCAGACCGTGAAGGCCGGCGAGAAGGTTACCGTCGACATCGCCATCCACGTTTCCGGTGAAGTTGTTCCGGGTGCTGTCGCCAGCCTCGAAGCCACCACGGTTTCCCTCGAAGCTGAGGCAACCCACGTTCCCACCGCCGTCGAGGTCAGCATCGAAGGCCGTAAGGCCGGCGAGAACATCCACGCTTCGGACCTCGAACTGCCGAAGGGTTCCACCCTGCTCACCGAAGGTGACACCCTGGTGGTCCGCATCGCTGAGGAAGCTTCCGCAGCTGAGGACGAAGAGACCACGGAAGCAGCTGCTGAGTAGTCTTTGACTGCTTGAGGCTCCTGCCTTCAAATGGCCGGGTCCCCATTGGGGTCCCGGCCATTTGCCTTTGCCCTTGAACACGGACCGTGACGCTTTCCTAGGATGGGATCATGACTGACACCTGGCTGATTGTCGGCCTCGGCAACCCCGGCAGCGAGTACAGCAACAACCGGCACAATGTGGGCCAGATGGTGTTGGATGAGCTGGCCTCACGCATGGGCGGGAAGTTCAAGACCCATAAAGCGCGGGCCCAGGTGGTGGAGGGCCGGCTTGGCATTGGCGGACCGCGGGTGGTGTTGGCCAAGCCCATGACGTACATGAATGTCTCCGGCGGCCCGGTCGCCGGATTGTGCAACTTTTTCGACATCGCCCCGGACCACGTCATCGCTGTCCACGACGAGATCGACATCCCTTTTAACACAGTCAAGCTAAAAACGGGTGGCGGTGAAGGCGGACATAACGGCCTTCGGGACATCTCCAAAGCCCTCGGCACCAAGGACTACTACCGCGTTCGGGTGGGTGTCGGAAGGCCGCCGGGACGAATGGAAACCGCCGACTACGTACTGCGCGATTTCGGCACTGCGGAAAAGAAGGATCTCCCGTTCCTCCTGGACGAAGCAGCCGACGCCGTGGAGTTGCTCATGGACCAGGGGTTGATGGCGGCGCAGCAGAAACACCACCCCGCCAAAACTTGAGCAAATCTTGAGGAAAGCCTGATCAAAGCCTGACGGTCCCCAGGACCTTAAGGCCTACACACTGTCGGCGCCCGAAGGTAGTGTGCATGGTACGCAGAAAAGCGGTGGGGGACTGTCGCGGATGTGTAGCTAAGGATGCGGATGTCGGCGGAGTTGCTAAACAGGAGCGGTGGAGGCGCAGCGAGGGCTGCGGCTCCTGATCTTGTGGGCGGCGCGACGGATCGGCAAACGTGGTCGCTCCTGGCGCGAAGCCACGATGTGTCCAGGGCCGCAAAGGTCCTGGAGTCCCCGGAATCCTTCGGCGTGGTCCTGACCGGTGAGCGGGGGATCGGCAAATCCGGCGTCGCACGGGCGGTTGTCTCATCGCTGGGGCCCAAGGTCCACAGCCTGCAACTTCGCAATACCGTGGCTGGCGGCCAAACCCCCTACGGATGCCTGGGCTTCCTCCTGGCGCGTTTGCCTTCCGAAGCCGTCAGTTCGCCAACGGGCATCCTGCACGCCGTGACCAACCTGATCCGCACCGAAGCCGCAGGCCGGGACACAGTCTTCATCGTGGACAACGCCGGCGGCATGGATCCCATGAGCACAGGGGTCCTGTTGAACCTCATGGCCACCGGAACCGCCAAGGTGATCGCCACCGTGCAGCGCGCAAGCGAACTCCCGGCCGACTTCCACCGGCTGGTCCTTGAGGGCGAGTTGGCCGAAGTTCATTTGAACACGCTCAGCGAAGAACAGACCAAGCAGGTGCTCGGTTCCGTCCTTGGCCACTACGTCTCTTCCACCTTGGTAGGGTCGCTGCACTCTGCCGTGGGTGGTAACCCGATGCTGCTGCACGCCCTTCTGGAGGAGCAACGGCATACCGGCAACCTGGTCCTCAATGATTCCGTGTGGACGCTCCGCGACCGGATCAAGCTCGAAGGCGCAACGGTGGTGGAGGACTTCGTCCGTTCCAGGCTGGCGCGCGAACCGCAAGCCAGCAGGACCGTCGTCGAAATCCTGGCTTGCGCAAAGCGCGCAACACTCGTGGACCTGGCAGCACTCTTTGACACCGAAGTCCTGGTGGACATGGAAGAGCGTGGGCTGCTCACAGTCGAACGCGGGGAGGCACACTGGGTCTCGCTGCGGGACCCGTATGTGGGAGAGGTTGTCCGGGGGTGGCTCAACACCCGCCGGATGAGGGAGCTGCGGCTGATGCTCCACGGCCCCAAAGAGCCTGAGCTTCAGGGGCTGGCCCCCCAGGACCTGCTGAGCTACGCGGCCTGGATGCACGCCTCCGAGGACGAGCCCATGCCCTCTCCTTCCTTGGCCCTGGCCGCAGGCAGGGCGGCTTTGGACGACTACGACCCCAACTTCGCGATCCAGTGCACGCAGTCCCTTGACCCGAAGGACAGTGAGTGGGTTCCCGGACAGCGCCTGAAAGCTGCTGCCTACCTCATGCTGGACCTTCCCCTGCACGCAGCGCAGGCACTGGATGAAGTCTCAGAGCCGCATGTTGCTGCCCTGGACCCGCTGGAGTTCGCTGAATTCACGGCGTCCAAGTGCCAGGCCATGACGTGGATCGATGGCCGGTCGGCTCTGGTTCCCGGCGTCATCGCGGACGGGCAGCAAACGCTGGAAGCCATGGACGGCTCACACCCGGCAGGGACCATGGGCCGGGCACGCAACCGGCTCCAGCTTTGCAGCTACGAGTACAACACCTACATGGGTGAATATGCGGCCATGATCGATTCCCTGGAAGAGGAGCTGGCCAAGGACCCCGCCGAGGACCACGAGCACTGGCTGCGGTCGTCCCTGTTCCTGGTGGAGGCCCGCTGCATGCTGGGCAGGGAGCTTGACGCCCAGGAGCTTGCCCGGACCGTTTCGCGGCAGCTTGGCGACACGGACCGGCCCGCCCAGCTCGAGGAAGCCTTCGCCAGGCACGCGTTCCTGGTCCTGTTGCTCTCCGGACAGTGGCGGCAATGCATAGAGCTCATGCGCCGCACCCCCTCGCGATCTTCCCGCCTGCAGTACAGGGGTGCGCTCACTGAATTGGGGATCGGATTGGCCTACGCTTACGCCGGCAAGCCAGCCAGCGCGATCGAACCCCTGCGGTCCGCCGTTGCGCAATTGGAGCTGCGCCCGGCCATGAACATGAACAAGGTGGGTTATGCGGCCACCGCATTCGCCTACGCCCAACTGGGCAATTCGGTGGAGGCGGGCCGGTACCTGGACCTTTACCGCACCTGCCGTGGTGTTGGAACCTACTTTTCGGAGTCCGTGGCCGAGTTCTGCGCTGAGATGGCAGGGCGGTGGATGGGGGACCGGGACGTCAAGCAGCGGCTCCTGGCCCGGGTCCGCAACGACATGGAAAACCAGCGGTACACCACAGCCGGCATCTGCCTCTTCGGTGCAACAGTGGAAGGCACGGACGAGGAATACCGCCTCCTGGAGGACATTGCTACCCGCCGCCAAGGGCCGCTGGCCAGAATCTCAGCGGACCTGGCGCGCGGAGCGCTGAACAAGAGCTCGAAGTCGATGCTTGCCGCCGCAGACGCAGCCTCGGCGCTGGACCTGCTGGTTGTCGAAGCGCGCTGCGTGGCCATGGCCCTGGACTTTGCACGCGACGCCGGCGAGTCGACTGCTGCCCGGACAGCCCAGTTGAGGCTCGAACGGTTGGAGCACTCGGTTTCGGCGCTGCCCATCCAACCACGTAGCGACGCGCCGGTGTTGACGGAGCGGGAACGCCAAATTGCTAAACTCGCGGGAAAAGGTGTCAGCAATCGCGAAATCGCGATGGATATTGGGGTGTCTGTGCGAACTGTGGAAGGCCACCTGTACCAGGTGTTCACCAAGCTTGGTGTTTCGTCTCGAGGCGAGCTCAATGGGCTGCTGTGAGGTTGGACCAGGAAACCCCGTAAGGCCGGCACGGATTGCCCATGCAGGCTGAGCACCTTGTAGGCCGGGACTCAGAGCTTGCCCTGGCCACGGAGATATTACGCCAAGAGGGTGCGGGGGCGGTGCTCCTGGTCGCGGATCCCGGTATTGGCAAGACTGCCTTGGCAGCCGAAATCGCTGCCCGCCTCGCCGGGGAAATGGTGGTGATGCGGATTCACGGTAGTCCCGCACTGTCCGCTGTTCCCTATGGTGTCCTCGCTCCATACCTGCTGGACCTCCCGGTAGGGCAGGCCACGTCCCCGGTGGCGATCCTCCGCGAGTTCTGGTCGCAGTTCGAGAGGCGCCGTGGTGGGGAAGGTGCCCGCCTGCTGTTGATCGTCGATGACGCCCATGACCTCGATGAAGGCAGTACCCAGATCCTGGCCGAGCTGGTGACGGCAGGATGGGCCCGGCTGGTTGCTACCAGCAGGCCGCGTCCTGGCTTGCCGCCGGCGTTGCTCCAGCTTTGGTATGACGGACTGGCCGAGCGGTTGGAACTGCATCCCTTGGAGAAGGACAAGGTCACTGAACTCGCCGAGAAGACACTCGGTGGAACAGTCATGGCAAGCGTCGCTGAGGTGCTGCACACCCTCTCCGAGGGAAACCCCTTGCTGCTGCGTTGCTTGCTGGACGATTCCCGGGCCGACGGGAACCTGGTGCGCCGGAACGGTATCTGGTTCCTGACGCGCGCCCTCACCGGGAGCGGCGAAGGCTTGGCCGAGGTTGTGCGGAACAGGGTCCTGCGGACCAGCGAGGCTGAACGGGAGGCTATGTACGTCATTGCCCTGTCCGAACCCGTCCCTGCCTCGGTGTTGGATGCACAGGTTGGCAGGGACACTGTGAGGGCGTTGGTGGACAACCGCCTGGTGGTATCAACCAATGGGCCCGGCAGCCCGCTCAAAATGTGGCATCCCATGTACAGCGAGGCTCTTCGCCAGATCGTCTCGCCGGCCCGCAGCCTGCAGATCCGCCAGCGGATGGTGCAGCACCTGCCCTCGGAGCCGCCCACGGCTGAGGGCTTGCTCCGCATGGTGAGCTGGGCGCTGGACTGCGGCGCCGACGTCGAGGATGAACAGTTGCTTCAGGCTGCCTTCCTCGCAGCCAAACTGCTCCAAAAACCATTGGCCATGGCTGCAGCCCGCAAAGTCCGTTCGGACGCGCTGCAGCCGCGGGCACGAGCGGTGATGGCGATGGTCCACTACAACGACGGCGACTTCCGCAGCGCCGCGCGCTTGTTGGAAGTGGACTCCGGGTTCCTGGACGCCGACCCGTCGGGACCCCTGGGAGCCGGCCTGTTGTGGGCCGCAGCCAGGACGGCAGCCGGGGATTCTTCTGAGTCGATCGTGGCTGAGGCCCGGTCCGCTGCGGAGGCCCTGGTGAAGGGGCTGCCTGAGGCCATGATCGGGCATGTCGGCAGGCAGGCACGGGTGCTGGAGTTGGCCGCACTGGCCTATGACGGGCTGTATCAGGAACTCCGCGAAGGTTTGGAACACTTTGAGGTGGGCCTGGAATCGGATCAGCAGGATTTCGTCATGAACCGGATCTTCCTGCTGGCCATGCAGTGTGAATTACTGACTGCCGAAGGCCAGGCTGTACAGGCAATGGAGGCGGGTCGGGAGGCGTTGTCGCTCCTGGACGGGCGTGCGGAGGACCTCCTCTACTTCCGCGACTTCGTGGTGGTCCGCTATGTGTTCGCGGCCCTGGAGTCCGGCGACTGGGATGCGGCCAACTCTGCGCTTGACCTTTACGCCGCAAGCTCGGCCATGGGTCTCATTGTTTTTGGCGGGGGCATCCAGGCCCTCAAGGGGTTGTCGTTGCTTCGGCAGGGCCGGTTGGAGCAGGCTACTGAGCTTCTGACCCCGGCGGTGGAGGCCCTCAGGGTTTCTGATCCTCAACGCCTGGGTGGATTGGGCGTCGCCCTGGCGATGTATGCCGCGGCCAGGTCCAGTGATACCGCCCTCGCCCAGCGTGTGGCAGGGGAGCAGGACACCAACGGGTCGGGAGGCGCATATGTGGACGCACTGGCCGAGACCTTCAGGCTGGCCGGCAAGGAACTCGTTGAGGAGGGCTCCGGCCTGCCGGCACTGAAGGAGCTCCCCGGGTCCAAGCCAGTACACGGCCTGCCAGGGGTCTTGCTCCAGAACCTGGTCCTCAGGGCGGAACTCGGGGACGTGCAGGCCATGGAGTCCATAAGGGAAACGGCGTCATCGATGGCGGGGGCTTGGGCGGCCGGCTGGCATTCTTTGGCCGCAGCCGACCTGGACGGTACAGGCCAAGGGTTCGTTAACGCGGGAAACCTGTTGGCCGCTGGCGGAATGCCGGGCCCCGCAGCTGTTGCTTTCGACAAGGCTGCGGCAACGTTCGATGCCGAGGGCAAACGCCCCGAGGCCAGGCAAGCGGCGGTCCTGCGGGACGCCAGCGAGGCAAACCTCGGTGACGCACTGGTCCACGATCCACATGCCGACGCTGACCGGTCGGTCCCGCTGACGCGACGCGAGCAGGACATCGTTGCGTTGGCCGTCTCCGGACTGACTGACCGGCAGATCGCCGAGAAGCTGATGGTTTCGGTGCGTACCGTTGAAGGGCACCTGTACCGGAGCTACGCCAAGTTGGGTATCCGCCGGCGCGAAGACCTGGGTGCTGCCGTCCGTCCCTGAGCGGACCCGACCGAGTACCCGCATGCAGGATCCCGCGCTACTTACGCCGGGATCCTGCCGCATTTAACCATTCACTGGAGTAATACGCGGATGTCCCGCGCCCAAACCAAGTAGTGCCCACCCAAGGGACTGAGTACAACACAGTATCGGGGTCCTAAAAGCCCCCAACTATTCGAGTACCAACTACTGATGTACGGGATTTCCGGTCCCGGCAGTATTGATCTTGGAAGAACGGTTCAGCCCCAAGCATCACCGGGATTCCGAAAGTCGCATCATCCGCATCGGTGGTCTCTAGAGCCGATGCTCCGGCCACCGCAAGGTGGTTCGGCCCTGGACGAAGCCGGCGGCGACAGAGTCTTCTGAGACCGAGACTCTCCCCCCAGCCGTCGCCGGCTTCTAGGCCAGGGACCCGCGAATCGCGGAAACCCCAAACTTCCCGGACCATGGGACTGCTTCTAGTGGAGTGTGCATGCTGCCGGATCCTTGGCTGGACGAAGAGACCGTCACAGCCGGACTGCGGCCATCGCCTTTCCCGGACCGCACACAGTTGTTGGACATCATTCTTTCCTCAGTACCCTCGCCATCCACCAACGGGATAGTAGTTGCAGGCGACAGGGGATCGGGAAAGACCCACTTGCTGCTCTCCGTCAAGGCAGGACTACCCGAGACCATGGATGTCCGTACATTTGCGGGCAAGCCTGAATTGAAGACCATCCGGTATGGCGCGTTGGGGGTCTTCGAAGCTGACGGCGGGGACTCCGTTCCGCCGGGCCTGCACGTCCTCAGGGCCCTCACCAGTTCGCTGGGACCAGCCGAGCACCTGTACACCCCTCCTCCCGGACGACGCCGGAACAAGAAGCAGGCACGGCCACCGCTGGTCCTGTTGGTGGACGACATCCACTACATCGACCCGGCGTCGTTGGCGGTCTTGTTGCAGCTCATTCCGGGCTTCGGGGCCACCTTGGTTGCAACCGCCGACAGCCGCCGTCCGCTGCCCCAGGATCTCTACCAGCTCTGGGAGGACGGCTTCCTGGAGCAGTACTTCCTTCCCCCCTTCACATTCAGCGAAGCGCACGCCCTGTGCGAGGCGGTACTCGGCGGGCAGGTCCAGCGACGGGCCAGCAGCCTGCTGTCAGCCATGAGTGGTTTCAATGCGGGGCTGCTCTGCCTGGCGATTGATGACGCCCGAAGCGCCCGACTACTGGTGCAGCGGGAGGGCTTCTGGACCATCAACGTCCGCGCACACTGCGAGTGGCCTCGGGTTGTTGACCATGTCCGCACGGAAAATGCTGCGAGGACTTCCGAAGAACGGCAGGCGCTGGAACTCATTGCGCTCGCCGAACCGGTGGGACTGGACGTCGTGGAGCGGCACTTTGGGCAACGGGCCGTGGAGCACCTCCTCGCCATGCAGTACATCAGGATGCTGGCCGGCAGCCCCCCTCTGCTCCGCACAAGTTCGTGGCTGCGCGGTGAGGCGACCCGACTGTCGGTTCCCCGGTCCCGGAGCCTGGCGTTGCGCCTGGGAATCGAGGAGCCGGCGCTCACCAGGGAATCCGCACCCACCCTGCTGCGGTGGATGACGTGGACGCTGGACTGTGGACTGACCCTTTCGGATGAACTTCTCCTGGCGGCGGCGCCTGCTGCTGACAAGCCGTCGACGGCGGAACTTGCCATGCGGGCTGCGGCGGCTGTGACGGGACCCGGCCACCGCGACGAAGCGAGGCTCCTGAGGGCCAGGGCGCTGCTCGCCGAGGGCCAGCTTCGCGAGGCCGCTCCCGAACTTCGTGAACTGGCTGAAGGCGGGGAGTCGGCGGCCGTGCAGTCCGACGCCACGCACCACCTCATGGCACTGGACCTCCTGGGGGCCGTTCCGGTCCACGGGCCGGCGGCCGTGGACGCCGCGGAACCGTGGTCCCTGATCACCGGCAACGTCCGGGACGCCGAACGGCTCTTGCTCGCCGGAGCCGCGCCGGAGGCACTTGAACGGTCCGTAGCTGCGATGGCGGCACTCGACGCGGACCCGGCCTTGGCGATGTTCCGGCCCGCGGTTCTGCTCCGCCACGTGATGTGCCTGCGCTACAACCTGGCGTGGGACAACATCGACGCACTCCTGAAATGCCCCACCCCCTACGCCCTGCCGGCAAATCTGGCCCTGTGCATGGACGTGGCCCGTGGATACGCGCAGCTGGGCCAGGGCCTTGCCCGTGCAGCGCGAAGCACCTTGAGGCCAGTGCTGGCAGAATTGTCCGACGCCGGCCTGCCCCCGGTACTCTCGCTGGCCGCCGCGTTGCTGGCCTACTCGGAGGCCCTGTGCGGCAATCCGGAGGCGGCCTTGGAACGGGCCGCGCAAAGCGGGGCCGCGCTTACCGGGCACGACCCCGAGGAGTTGCTGCCCCGGCTCAGCGCACTCTACGTCGCTGCGGCCCGGGATTGCGTCTCCGGGCGGGATCACGCCTCCGGCCAGTCAGCGCACTTGCTCCAACTCGCAGGAGAGAGCCACCGCGAGGGGGCCTTTTTGATCGAAGCCGAGGCGTTCTCCCTCATGACGCTGGACCCAAACAGTACCGCCGTCGACGATCTGGTAATCCAGCGGCAGCTGGCCGAGGCAGTCGCAGCCCTCCATGGGGCGGCGGGTGCCTCGTTGGGGACGTTTGCCACAGCGTTGCTGGGTGACGAGCCCAAGTTGCTTGAGGCAGCGGGCCGCAGCCTATCGGCCGATCGCCTGTTTGCGCACGCCGCCATGAGCTATTCGCGGGCCGCGCGCGGCTACGAGGCAAAGACCCGAAGTGCGGCCAGCCGCCGCGCCACGATGCTGGTCAACAGGTTGCTCATTGCTTTTGACAGCGGTGTTGTTCCGCCGCTGGGGTGGGTACCGGGGAGGGCCGGCAGCTGACGTGCTGTAAGGCACACCTGCTGCACCGCACGCCGGAGGTCTCCGTGGGATAATGGGGAGTCCCTGAAGGATTTCCAAGGAGCGTCCCTTGACTGCCGTATCAACCCCCGCCTCACTTCTACGGTCCGTGCCTGCCATGGACAATGCGGAGGTGTTGCGGATCCGGAACGACTTCCCGGTGCTGGATCAGTTGGTCAACGGCAAGCCCTTGATCTACCTCGATTCCGGGGCCACGTCGCAGAACCCGCTCAGCGTGATCGAGGCCGAGCAGGAATACTACGAGCAACGCAATGCCGCCGTTCATCGTGGGGCGCACCACCTGGCTGTCGAAGCCACGGAAGTGTTCGAGGATGCCCGGCAGACTGTCGCGGACTTCATCGGCGCCAACTATGAAGAAACAGTGTGGACGTCCAACGCCACCGAAGGCCTCAACCTGGTCAGCTACGCCCTCTCCAATGCCGCGTTGTGGGCAGCCCAGGGGCGTGGTGGTTCTGCCCTGAAGGAACTCGCCGTTGGCCCTGGGGACGAGATCGTGGTCACCGAGATGGAGCACCACGCCAACCTGATCCCGTGGCAGGAACTCGCCTTCCGGACGGGCGCCACGCTCAAATACATCCCCATCACCGACGACGGCGCGCTCCGCCTGGATGTTGCGGCGGAAATCGTGGGGGAGCGGACCAAGGTGCTGGCGTTCTCGCATGCCTCCAACGTCCTGGGCACCATCAATCCTGTGGCGGAGCTCGTGGCCCTGGCTCGTCGCGTCGGTGCTTTGGCAGTGCTCGATGCCTGCCAGTCAGTGCCGCACATGGCGGTCGACGTCAAGGCCCTGGACGTCGACTTCGCTGTGTTCTCCGGTCACAAGATGCTGGCACCGACGGGCGTCGGCGTCCTGTACGGCAAGCAGGAACTCCTGGATGTCCTGCCACCGTTCCTGACCGGGGGTTCCATGATCACCACGGTCACCATGGAACGGGCCGAGTACCTGCCCGCCCCGCAGCGGTTCGAAGCCGGAACCCAACGCATCTCGCAGGCCGTAGCCCTGGCAACGGCCGTGAACTATCTCTCCGAAACCGGCATCGACCGCATCCACGCCTGGGAATCGACCCTGGGCCAACGGCTGGTCAAGGGGCTCAAGAGCATCGACGGCATCCGCGTTGTGGGCCCTGCTTCCGGCGCTGAGCGCATCGGGCTGGCCGCCTTCGACGTCGCCGGCGTGCATGCCCACGACGTCGGCCAGTTCCTTGATGATCGCGGAATCGCGGTTCGCGTCGGCCATCACTGCGCGCAGCCCCTCCACCGCCGCCTGGGTTTGACGGCCACCACCCGCGCAAGCACTTACCTCTACAACACCACGGACGACGTCGATGCTTTCCTTGACGCCGTTTCCGGGGTCCGGGCCTACTTCCAGGCCTGAATACCGGGTTTCCCCCCAGATACTTAGTTAGGCATCAGCGCATCATGAGTCTTGACCAGTTGTACCAACAGATCATCCTGGACCACTCCAAGCAACGGCACGGCATCGGGCTCGCGGAAACTCCAGCTCCGGCCGGCGCCACCACCGGACAGTCGCATCAGCTGAACCCGGTCTGCGGGGACGAGGTCACGTTGCGGCTCGCTGTGTCGGACGGAACCGTTCAGCAGATCAGGTGGGACGGCGCGGGTTGCTCCATCTCCATGGCCTCTGCTTCGGTGCTCAGCGATATGGGTGAGGGCATGTCGGTAGACGAGCTGCACTCGGTGATCGAGAATTTCCGGGAGGTCCTCCGTTCGCGCGGAAAAGTCCAGGCCGACCCCGAGATCCTGGGCGATGCCGCCGCGTTTGAAGGCGTCGCACGCTACGCGGCCCGCGTCAAGTGCGCCATGATCTCCTGGGTCGCGGCCGAGGACGCCCTCAACCAGGCCACCACCACCTAGCCATCCGCCGCAGCGGCCCCGCACTCAGGTGCGGGCGAAGACGTCAGGCACGCCGTCGCCGTCGTCGTCCCGTTCTTCGTCCAACTGGATCTGGCGGTACCGCCGGTTGCGGGCCTTAAGGACGACGGCGGCCAGCAGCGCCGAGATCAGGGAACCTGCCAGGATGGCCACCTTGGCGTGGTCGTTGTGCGCGGATCCGGCACCGAAACTCAGCTCGCCGATCAGGAGCGAGACGGTAAACCCGATCCCGGCGAGCAGAGCGAGCCCGAAGAGGTCGATCCACGCAATGCCCGAGTCCAGGCTTGCGCGCGTGGTCTTGGTGACCAGGAACGTGGTTCCGAAGACGCCCACGGCCTTGCCCACCACCAGGGCTGCCACGATGCCCAGGGCAACCGGGTCCTTAAGCGCCGCACCCATCCCGTCGAGTCCGCCCAGGGCTACGCCAGCGGAGAAGAACGCAAAGACAGGCACCGCGAATCCTGCGGAGAAGGGCCTGAGCTTGTGTTCGATGTGCTCGGCCAAGCCTTCGGCGGGTTCACCCTTCTTTCCGCTGGCAAGGACGGGAACGGCGAAGCCCAGCAGGACTCCGGCAACAGTGGCATGGATACCGGAGGCGTGGACGAAGCCCCAGGTGGCGAGAGCCAGAGGGAGCAGGAGGTACCAATTGCGGATCCGCTTCTGGACGAGGAACGCGAACAGGCCAAGGGGCACCAGTGCCGCCACCAGCATGAGCGGCTGAAGTCCTGTTGAGTAGAAGAACGCGATGATGCCGATGGCGATGAGGTCGTCCACCACGGCCAGTGTCAGCAGGAATGTGCGTAGCGCCGCGGGGAGGTGCGTGTTGATCACAGCAAGGACGGCCAAGGCGAACGCAATGTCAGTGGCTGTGGGAATCGCCCAGCCCTGGAGGGTTTCCGGGCTGCTGAGGTTGAAGAGGACATAGATCAGGGCCGGGACCAACACGCCACCGACAGCTGCTGCCACCGGGACCACTGCCCGGGCCGGTTTGCGGAGTTCACCGGCAACGAATTCGCGCTTCAGCTCAAGGCCGGCGAGGAAGAAGAACACGGCCAGCAGTCCATCCGAGGCCCAGTGGCCGAGGCTGAGTTCAAGGTGCCAGGGTTCGAAGCCGATCTTAAAGTCGCGGAGGGCGAAGTAACCGTCCGCTGCGGGGGAGTTCGCCCAGATGAGCGCAACCACTGTGGCTGCCAGGAGCAGGGCGCCGCCGACGGTTTCGGTGCGGAGGATGGAAAGGATGCGCCGGTACTCAGGGTAACTGGACCGGGCAAAGACTTTGCTGGGCTGCCGGGGGGCTGCGGGGGGTTTCTGGGCCACGAAGGGCTCCTTAACTCGCGGGAATCAGTCGGTCAAAGGGGAGCACAATGACTCCGCCGACCAGACTTCCCGGCACACCAATATCCATCTTACCCAACTAGGGGACAGCAAATGCTCCACTGAGGACTCAATGGAGCATGTGCTGTCCCCTAGT
Organism: Paenarthrobacter nitroguajacolicus; assembly: GCF_031455195.1. Classification (GTDB taxonomy): domain Bacteria; phylum Actinomycetota; class Actinomycetes; order Actinomycetales; family Micrococcaceae; genus Arthrobacter; species Arthrobacter nitroguajacolicus_D. The sequence continues at coordinate 493,687 of NZ_JAVDSH010000002.1, forward strand.
TGGGTGGGGGAGGCGTTAGGCGACCAGGCCTGCGACGCCAATGGCCGCGGTGGCGAGGCCAAGCACCATGGAGATGGTGACCAGCACGACGTGGACCGTGAGGAACTTGGTGGCCTTGCCGGCAGCGTCCCGGGCGCGGGGGTCCTTCATGACGCGCTTCAGGAACTGCGGCCAGACAGCCAAGGACCAGACGCCGGCAACGATCAAGACAACGGCCAGGATCGCCGGAATCTCCACGCTAGTGGCTTTCGAGCCAGGCCTGGGCCTGCTGCGACTGGATGTTCAGGGCCTTGCCCACCATGGGCTCCGCTGCGTCGGCGATCTTTCCACCCAGGAACGGCACCGAAGAGGACACGGTGCCATCGAGTTCGATACGCGTGCTGGTGCCGTCGGCCACCAGGCGCTGGACGGCGGTCACGTCAAGGGGAGCACCGGAGATCTTCAGCGCGATGTTGCTGGAGCGTGAGCCGTCAGCAGCAGGAGCTTCCCACTGTTCCTTCTGGGTGACCGTCAGGGTTTCGCCAACGAACTTGCGGGCAATGTCCGGCAGGCGGGTGGTGGGCAGGGTGCGGACCGTGGTGGTGTTGAACGCACCTGCGGGGTCGCCTTCGATGGTGAACGATTCCAGGGAGCCGCCAACCAGTTCACTGGTGTGGCGCAGGAAATCCTCGTCGATGAATACGGCCGCTACGCGGTCGACACTGTGCGGCAGGGTGGTGGATGCACTCAGGGCCATGGGTCCTCCGTGGATGGTGTTGGTGAAGCTTCTTAGCTCCCAAACATCCTACGGGGTCTGGGTGGACACCCCTGAACCCTGCTCCTGCCCGGCGTCCTGGAGCGTTGTTGCGGCCGCCGAAATGTTGCGGGCCATGGACGGGAAGATGAACCCGTGGAACGGGTATACACCCAGCCAGTACAGCCGGCCCGCCAAACCGCGGGGGAAGAAGATGGCGCGCTGCTTGTAGAGACTGCCGTCGCCGTCGGGTTCCACGCCCAACTCCAGCCAGGCGCCGCCCGGAGCTCGCATTTCAGCCCGCAGGCGGAGCAAATGCCCGCGGTCGATGGCTTCGACGCGCCACCAATCCACCACCTCGCCTGTGTTCAGTGTTTTCGGGTGCCGTCGGCCACGTAGCAGCCCGGCCCCGCCCTGCAGCTTGTCCAGCCAACCGCGGACGCGCCACGCCAAGGGCAGCGAGTACCAGCCGTTCTTGCCGCCGATGCCCTCAATGATGGTCCATACGTGTTCCGGTTTGGCTTCGCTGTGGAACGTCCGCTCGTCCAGGAATACTTTGTAACCGGCCCAGTTGGGGTCGCTCGGCAACGGGTCCGCGTCGATACCCGCATTGGCCCAGGTGGTCTCCACCTGCCCGTCCCTTTCCTTCCCCAGCGCCAAAGCGACGGCACGCCGGTAAGGCGTCAGTCCGCCGTCGGGCTGCGGAATGTAATGGTCGACGTCGTGCTCCCGGGACACTGCGTCATGCTGCAGCGACTGCACCAACGGCAGGGACATGGACAGCGGAATGGGGGTTACCAGCGCAACCCACAGCCCGGCAAGCTTGGGTGCTGGAACAGGGAGCGCGATGACCAGACGGCGGGGGAGCCCGCGTTCCACGGCGTACTCGTTCATCATCTCCTTGTACTTCAGGACATCGCGCGAACCGATGTCGAAGGAACGGTTCAGGTGCTCCGGGAGGGCGGCGGCCGCTACCAGGTAATGCAGGACATCCCGGACCGCTATGGCTTCGATGCGGTTGTTGACCCAGCTTGGTGCGGGCATGACAGGCAGGGTGTCGGCGAGGTGCCGGATCATTTCAAAGGAGGCGGACCCCGAACCGATCACCACACCGGCCTGGAACACGATCGCATTGACCGGGGATTCGAGGAACACCTTGCCCACGGTCTCCCGCGAACGCATGTGGGTTGAAAGTTCCGTGCTCTCCGGGTGCAGGCCGCCCAAGTACACGATCCTGTCCACGCCAGCCTCCGCGGCTGCTCCTGCGACGAGCCGCGCCATGGCTTCTTCCTTGGCTTCGAAATCGCTGCCCGAGGCCATGGAATGCACCAGGTAATACAGGACGTCGACGCCGCTCAAAGCCTCGGTGAGTCCCTCGGCGTCGGACAGGCTGTTCTCGATGATTTCGACGTCGTCATGCCAAGGCACGTCCGCGATCTTTTGCGGCGTACGGACCAGGACTTTGACCCGGTGGCCCGCTTGGAGGAGCCGGGGGACAAGGCGGCCGCCAATGTAGCCGGTAGCACCGGTCACCAGGACCGTCCTGGTGTTCTCCGGAGTGTTCGAATGGGTGGATTCGGAAGGCTGCAAAGGAACTCCTGGGGCTGGGGGTAGGAGGTAGGCTGGAATGACCCGGCGTTCATGTGAATTTCCGGGCATTTGTGTTGCCTGCCCTTGGACCCACCCTAGGAGTTTCTGCCATGAGCCTCAACGGTCTGCGCCGCGCACTGGCGGAGGACAAGACTTTTGCGCGCGTGCGAACGGAGGCGCAGCGGGACTTTTCCGAGCGCAACAGCGACTACCAGATCAGCGCGCCTACCGGCATGCGTGCGGTCCTCCTCGCCGAAATGGCCGATGCCCTGGCCCAGACTGCTGCCGATGGCGCCGGCGCTCCGGTGGTACTCGCCGTCACCGCGACGGGCCGCGAAGCCGAAGACCTCACCGCAGCGCTCGGTTCCTACCTTCCCGTCGAAACGGTGGCCACCTTCCCCAGCTGGGAGACCCTCCCGCACGAGCGGCTTTCGCCGCGATCGGACACCGTGGGCCGGCGCCTCTCGGTCCTGCGCCGCCTGACCCACCCCGAAACCTCGACGGCGGCCCCGTTGCGTGTAGTGGTTGCCCCGGTCCGCGCCGTGGTCCAGCCCATCGTGGCCGGCCTGGGTGACCTGGTGCCCGTGACGCTGCAGGTGGGGCAGGATCGCTCCTTCACCGAGGTGGTCCGGGCACTTTCCGATGCCGCCTATGCCCGGGTGGATATGGTGACGCACCGGGGCGAGTTCGCCGTCCGCGGCGGCATCATTGACGTTTTCCCGCCCACAGAGGACCACCCCATCCGGGTGGAGTTCTTCGGCGACGAAGTAGACCAGATGCGGTGGTTCGCCGTGGCCGACCAGCGCTCGCTGTCCGCGCCTGGCATCCACCACCCAACGGAACTCCATGCCCCGCCGTGCCGGGAGATCCTCATTACGCCCTCGGTGATGTCCAGGGCCGCCAAGCTCAAAGCGGACATGCCCGCCGCGGCCGACATGCTGGAGAAGATCGCCGGTGGCATCGCGGTGGAGGGTATGGAATCCCTGGCTCCCGTGCTGGTGGACGCCATGGTCCCGTTTGTGGACCAGCTACCGGCAGGTTCCCTGTCGGTAGTCATCGAACCGGAGAAGGTGCGCACCCGCGCGCACGACCTCGCGGCTACCAACGAAGAGTTCCTGGAAGCTGCTTGGTCAACGGCGTCCGACGGCGGTGCGGCCCCCCTTGACCTGTCCTCCCAGGCCTCCACCGACCTGCACGCTGCCAGTTTCCGGTCCCTGACCGACACCCGCTCGGCGGCCCTTGCACATGGCGTGTCCTGGTGGTCCATCACCTCGCTGGCGTCGGACGAGGACCTGGTCCTGGATATTGACGTACTCAACATGCGTGCCCGCGAACCACGCGGGTACCAGGGTGACGTGGCCGAAATGCTGGAGTTCATCGGCTCACGTGTCCGCGAGCAGTGGCGTGTTGTGGTGGTCACCGATGGCCCCGGCCCCGCCCAGCGCCTCGCCGAGCTGTTCCACGACGCCGAAATTCCCTGCTCCCGCGTGGACTCCCTGGACAAGGAACCCCAGCCGGGCATCATCGAGGTGACCACGGCCGCCGTCGGACGTGGCTTTGTCCTTGACGGCCTGAAACTGGGCTTGCTGACCGAAGCCGACCTGCTGGGGCGCGCCACCGCGGGTTCCACCAAGGACATGCGGCGCATGCCCTCCAAGCGACGGAACGCAGTGGACCCGCTGCAGCTTCATGCGGGCGATTTCGTGGTGCACGAGCAGCACGGCATTGGCCGGTTCGTGGAGCTGATCCAGCGCAAGGTGGTTGGCACGTCTTCCTCCGACGCCGGGCTTCGCGAGTATTTGGTGCTCGAGTACGCACCGTCCAAGCGCGGCGCCCCGGGCGACCGGCTCTTCGTTCCCACCGACCAGCTGGACCAGGTGACCCGCTACGTCGGCGGCGATGCGCCGGCACTGAGCAAGATGGGCGGTGCTGACTGGGCGAGCACCAAATCCAAGGCCCGCAAGGCCGTCAAGGAAATCGCCGGCGAGCTGATCCGGTTGTACTCTGCCCGCATGGCATCACGCGGGCATGCCTTTGCCCCGGACACTCCATGGCAACGCGAACTCGAAGAAGCTTTCCCGTACGTCGAAACGCCGGACCAGCTGACTACCATCAACGAGGTCAAGGCCGACATGGAACGGGAGATCCCCATGGACCGGCTGGTTTCCGGCGACGTGGGCTACGGCAAGACCGAGATCGCCGTCCGTGCTGCATTCAAAGCGGTGCAGGACGGCAAGCAGGTTGCCGTTCTGGTGCCCACCACGCTCCTGGCCCAGCAGCACTACGAAACGTTCACTGAACGCTTCTCGGGTTTCCCGTTGCGCGTGAAGCCGCTGTCCCGTTTCCAGAGCACCAAGGAAGCCAAGGAAACGGCGGAGGGGGTCAAGAGCGGTGCCGTGGACGTGGTGATCGGCACCCACCGTCTCCTGTCCAAGGACTTCGAGTTCAAGGACCTGGGCCTGGTGATCGTGGACGAAGAACAGCGTTTCGGGGTGGAGCACAAGGAAGCGCTCAAGAAAATGCGCACCAACGTGGATGTCCTTGCCATGAGTGCCACCCCCATCCCACGAACCCTGGAAATGTCGCTGACAGGCATCCGGGAAACCTCCACCCTTGCCACCCCGCCCGAAGAGCGGCACCCGGTGCTGACATATGTTGGTCCGTACACCAACAAGCAGACCTCCGCCGCCATCCGCCGTGAACTCATGCGCGAAGGACAGGTGTTCTTCGTCCACAACCGGGTGTCCTCGATCGAGCGGATCGCTGCCCAGATCCGCGAGCTGGTACCGGAAGCCCGCGTGGAAGTGGCGCACGGCCAAATGTCCGAAAGCCGCCTCGAGAAGATCATCGTGGACTTCTGGGAGAAACGGTTCGACGTACTGGTCTGCACCACCATCATCGAGACCGGCCTGGACATCTCCAACGCGAACACCCTGATTGTTGATGGCGCGGACAAGTACGGCCTCTCGCAGCTGCACCAGCTGCGTGGCCGTGTTGGCCGTGGCCGCGAACGTGCCTACGCCTATTTCCTCTACCCTTCGGAGAAGCCGCTGGGCGAGGTTGCCTTGGAGCGCCTGAAAGCCGTGGCGGCGCACAACGAGCTCGGTGCGGGCATGCAGTTGGCCATGAAGGACCTCGAAATCCGCGGGGCCGGCAACCTGCTCGGCGGCGAGCAATCAGGCCACATCCAAGGGGTGGGCTTCGACCTCTACATCCGCCTGGTGGGCGAGGCTGTGGCCGAGTACCGCGGCGAGGCCGAAGAGAAGGCCGCCGAGATGAAGATCGAGCTGCCGGTCAACGCCCACCTGCCGCACGACTACGTGCCCGGCGAAAGGCTGCGCCTGGAGGCCTACCGCAAGCTGGCTTCGGCCATCACTTACGAAGCCATCGATGAGGTCCTGGCTGAGCTCGTTGACCGGTACGGCGAGCCTCCGTTGCCTGTCCAAAACCTCATTGCCGTGGCCCGCTTCCGCGTCGGCGCCCGCGAAGCCGGGCTGTCCGACGTCGCGCTCCAGGGAAACTTCATCCGCTTCTCGCCGGCGCAACTGCCTGAGTCCAAGACGATGCGCCTGAACCGGATGTACCCAGGTTCGCAGGTCAAGCCTGCACTGGACGCCGTGCTCATTCCGAAGCCGAAGACGGCCAGGATCGGCGGGCGGGACCTCCAGGACGCCGACATCCTGCAATGGGCCAATACAGTCATCGAAGCGATCTTCACCGACGTGCCCGTTAAGGCAGGCTAACCGGATGATGGGAGGACACCACGCCGCGTCAGGAGCCGCGGCGTGGATAGCTATTGCCTCGACCGGCCCTTACGCCCTGGGCTGGTACCCGCTCGATTCCACAGGAATCCTCATTGGAGCCATGGCGACGGCGGGAACTGCGCTTGTGTGCGACTGGGACCACCGGCACAGCACCATCGCGAATTCGCTGCCACCGCTGTCCAATGTGATCGCGGTGGGGATCGAAAAGGCCAGCGGCGGGCACCGGCAGGGGACCCATTCGCTGCTTGGTGCTTCGGCGTTCGTGGTCCTCGCGGCGATGGCGGCGCAGTTCCAGATGGTGACACCCGTGGGAAAACTCTCGATCGGCGCCGGGTTGCTGTGCATGTTCATGATTAACCTCGCGGCGAAGGCCTTGAACCTGTTTCCCAAATCCGGCTGGATAACCAACTGGCTTTTCGCTGTGGCGATGGCGGGCTTGGTGACCTGGTTTGCGCCGGACCAGTGGGGATGGTTGCCGCTCTCCATGCTCACCGGCGTCGTGATCCACATTGTGGGCGACATGATCACCGTGGGAGGCGTACCGCTCTTGTGGCCGATAGTGATCAAGCCTCCCAAATTCCTGCGGAGATCCCTGGTCAGCGGAATTTGGCGGGCCAACGGCGCGTTTTCGATTCCCCTGCTGGGCCGGGCCGGTTCGCGGAGGGAATGGCTTGTGCTGATTCCGGTGAGCGGCTATGCCATGGTGGGGATGGGCGTAGCGGCCTGGACCCTGGCTCAAGAGCACTGGCCCGGCATGCTCGCGGCGTTTGGAGGCGTCCTGCCGATGCCCTGAGAGGACAAACCTTTTCTGCGAGGCGATGCGCGGCCAGGGCCGCCAGGGCCGCCAGACAAGAATGGCCCGGGCAGATGCCCGGGCCATTCTTGGGAAGTAGGGGGTTTAGCTTTCGCCAGCGGAATCCGAGCGGCCCAGGATGGTCTGCGGGATCCAGAAGGCGAGGGCGAAAAGGCCCAGGCAGACAGCCATCGGCCACGGGTTTTCGAGGCTGAGGAAGGACAGCGAGTAGATAGCGCCCAGGAAGAGCACAATCATCACCAGGAACAGGACAATGCTCTGGCCCAGGTTGTTCTCACGCTCGATGGGGGCGCTGGTTGCGTTCTTGGACATTCGTTCCTCCTCGGCCCCGCAGGGCTCAAAATCTCTGGCGGTCGGGAAGCCTCAGTAGGCTGATGAACCTTGTTCACCCTTGACGATTGCAATTCCGGAACTCGCTCCGATACGTGTTGCACCAGCTGCAATCATAGCCTGTGCATCGGCCAGCGACCGCACTCCGCCAGAGGCTTTGACGCCCAGCTCCGGTCCGACTGTCTTGCGCATCAGGGCGACGTCTTCGGCAGTGGCTCCGCCACCGTTGAACCCGGTGGAGGTCTTGACGAAGTCCGCGCCAGCTTCGACGGCGGCCTCGCAGGCGATGACCTTCTGCTCGTCGTCCAGCATGGAGGTCTCGATGATGACCTTGAGGATTGCTTCACCGGCGTGCACGGTTTCCGCGACTGTCCGGATGTCGTCCACCAGGGCGCCCTTGTCTGCAGCGCGCGCAGCAGCCATGTTGATCACCATGTCGATTTCGTCGGCCCCATCAAGAACGGCGCCGCGGGCCTCGAATGCCTTGACGTCGCTCGGCGTGGCGCCCATCGGGAAGCCGACCACGGAGCATGTCAGGACGCCTGAGCCCTTGAGGGCTTTGGCGACGGTCTTGACCCAAAGGGGATTCACGCACACCGATTTGAACTTGTATTCGACGGCTTCGGCGCACACTTTGAGGATGTCCGCCTCGCTGGCCTCGGGCTTCAACAGGGTGTGGTCGATGTAGGAGGCGATGTGTGCCGGGGTGGCGGCTTCGTTGCTCATGGGATCCTTCCGTGCAGGGCGTGGCCGGCCCGGTGGCCGCAGGGTTGTCACTGCCCGTCAAAGGACCATCTTGCCACAAGAGCTAGGCCGCCAACGGGGCCAACTGATCGCTGGTCACCACTCCGAGCAACATGCCGGATGCGCACAGCATCGCGGAGGATTCGGCGGAAAGGAGAAGCCCCAAGCGGAGGCCGTCGCAGGACGCTGCATCGCCAATTGCCCAGATGCCCGGGACGGAGGTGGCGAGGTCGCGGCCCACCGCGATGCCGCCGTCGGACCCAATCAGGAGCCCGGCGCTCTCGGCGAGGTCGTTGCGGGCCGTACGCTCCTCGGCCAGGACCACAAGGTCTCCGTTCATGCTGCTGCCGTCCTCGAACACGATGCCGGTTGCGGGCAAGGGGGAACCGGCGATGGAACGCACGACGGCGGCCGGGCGGAGGGTGGTGCGGACGGGACGGACTCCACGGGCCCGGAGCACAGCCTCTGCCTGGCCGGCAGCAGGACCGTTGCCCACGAGGATTCCAAGCGGGCGGCGCCCAACGATCCGGGCGACATCGTGGACGGCTTCGCCGATGTTGGCGGCGTCATCGATGGTGGAGTAGCTGAGGCTGGCTTCGGAGCCGGCGACGGGTGGGAGGGCCGGGGCGGATCCGGTCGCAATGACCAACTGGTCGTAGGAGAAGTCCATGCCGTCCACCGTGGTCACAACTTTGGCGTCCGGGTCGATGAAGCTGGCGGCCTGCCCGAACCGCACGGAGACCTGGGGAAGTTCTGCCAGTTCGAGGAGCGCGTCCGGGCAGTCGTCGCGGTTGCTGAGCACGGTGATGGTGCCGCCGAAGGGACGCTGCTGCCTGGTATCGGCCGTGCCTGCCAGCCGCCGCACCAAAGCCTGGGCTGCTGGGCCTGCGCCTGCGATGACGATGTGGAGGGATGCTGCGGACGGGGTGGCGGACATGTTTGGCCCTTTCGCTGATGACCTGCTTGGTGCTGTTGATCATCAGCGTAGGCGTCCGGTTTTTCGCGGGTGTTTCCCCGCTGTTGCCATCTTTGGCTGATCCGTAGCGTGTTGTTTACCAGCCGGTAATAACGTGCGTCACATCGGGTTTCGGGTCCGGGTCAGTAACGTCGCAAGAGTTCACGGAAGCCGTTCCTGGCGAAGCCCGCCACTGCATCGGCCCGGTCAACGAATCCGTGGGCGCCGACTGGTTCAACCGATGCCAGGAGCCCGGCAGCATCGGGCAGGCTCATTGTCAGATCGGCAGCCAACCCGCCCACTTCAATCCGGGCCCGCCGGGAGTCGGCCCAGGCGTCCGGTCCGGGGTCGTCCCGCAGGGTCCGCGTCACCGACAAGTCCTGCCACCCGCCGTCGAGCCTGATCCGTGCCCGGTAGCTGACGTCGTCGCCGTGGGTCTCCACCTGCCCTTCCGCCAGGAACGCGCGACCGAACCGTGCATGTTCAAGGTAGCCGGTGAGCTGGGGCGCCGCATGTCCCCGGACCGATGGCAGCACCACGGCAGCCCGGAACGTCAGCGACGAGCCGTCCAGTTCGCCGCGGAGGGTGTCGTTGAAGCGCACCCCCGGCGCAGGCTCGGTCATGGCCGTGCAGGTGGAATCCTTGGGCAGTCCTGCGGGGTCCATAGTGGCAAGGTAGTTACGGGCATCGCGGTAACCCATGCCCACCAGGGTGTCCGCGTCAATCCGGCCCAGGTAGAACTCTGGGTCAAGGGGGAGCGGATGTTCGGGCCGGACCACGTGCAGCACGAATTCGCGTCCAGCAGCTTTGGCGGCCTCAAAATCCGCCAGCAACGCGCCCATGGCGCTCATTTCGATCATGTGCACGTACTGCTCCAACGGCCCATCACCCCAATAGGGCGAGTTGCCGATGCACCAGATCAGCCACACCTCATCGGCGCCGCGCCTCAGGGCTTCGGCCACGTTGGCGTCCCTGACCCAGACAGCGTCGGTCCAGACCTGCCCGTCCCGGCGCAGGGGAGCCAGGAAGATGGGCAAGGACATCCCAGCAGCCATCAGTTGGGCGTCGATGGCTGTTGCGTCGATGGCGTGGCACTGTTTTCCGGTGAATTCCACGACGTTGAAGGAACCCTCGACGGCGTCCGGTTCCGCTGCGCGTGCCCGGATGGTGGCGTCGTTGATCCCCAGGGCAGGGAAGACTTTGTTGAGGATGCCGTCGGCATCCCCGATGGCGGGAAGGGACCAGGGTCCTTTCAGGTAGTCACCCGTCGGTAGCGCGGAGCCGAAGTCCTTGACGTCCACTCCGGACCATCGGGTGCACAGTTCCTCGGGCGGGACCCCGGAGAGCAGCATCCCGGCAGTGAGGATCCCGCCGGAGGTGCCATCGACATGCTGGAATTCCAGGCCCTCTTCGGCGAGGGCTTTCATCACTCCGGCTTGCCACGCCACACGCATCCCCCCTCCGGCGAGGACCAGTGAGCGTTTCATCGGGCGGGCCGGGCATCCAGCGGCGGCGCCGGGATACGGCGCCAGTAGATGAACAGCAGTACCGCCGTCGCGAGGTCGAAGAAGGTGACCAGCAGTGCGAGCGGTGCGAAGACGCCATTGAGCACGCCAATACCGACCGCCCCGAAGGCCCCGGCCTTCTGAACCCCGGACCAGAGCACCACTTCGGGTGCGGGGACCGCGTTGAGCAGGGTGTGGAGGAGAAGCCCACCTACTACCACCATGAACATCCCCACTGTGCCGAAGAGCTGCCGGGTTCCGCGCGTGGAGTCGGCGCCGATGATTTGGAGGACCGGGCCGCCGAACGGGACCTGGATGGCGCCCGTCAGGATGGTGATGATGGCGATCGCGGCCAGGACAGCCCTCAGCGGATCGGCTGCGGCCCACGCCAACGTCCCGGGAGGGTGGGGTTTCCGGGAAGCGTGCTGGTTCGCGGTCATGCGAAGGATTCCAGCAGGCGGCCACGGTCCACCAGCAACCACACCATAGAGGCCCAGGTCAGGGTGGAGACATAGAAGCGGATGTCGTTGAGCATCATCCAGCGTTTAAGCAGGGCGCGGAGTTCGGCGTCGTCAGCGAAGTCGCCGCCACGGATCCGGATGTTGATGGGAATGATGATCCCTTGCCCTACCCAGGTCAGGACGATGATTCCCAGCAGGCAGATGATTGCTGGGATGACCCGGATGGTGCCCCACTCGGACCACACCAGGATGCCGCCGGAGATGAACATGATGGGCACCACCACGGTGAAGAACTTGGTGGCGGCCCGCGTGGGGATGCCGAAGTGCATGTCCACGTTGTCGCGTGCCAGTCCGTGCCAAGTGGGGTAGAGGAAGAATTTCAGGACCCACATGGTGCCCACGTACATGGTGGCGCCGAAGAGGAAATAGAGGGCGTTGAGGAGGAGTAACCAGTTCATGGGGTGTTTCCTGCGGGAGCGCCGGAAATCCGGCTCCGGTCCGGCGGGGCAAGCCACTCCTGGCTTTGGCCAAGGTCCGCCACGCTGTCCATCATGTCTCCGCCTTTCAGCGTTGAGGCTCCGGCTTCGGTGGGAGCGGTAAGGAACCAAGCTTCGAAGTGGTCATCCAGGACTCCGTGGGCCTCGGGCAGCCAGGCGGTGAACACCGGTTTGCTCCCCACGTGCAGGTTCTTGAGGGGTTCGACGCCGGGCGCGTCACCGAGGATGAGTCGGGCCTTGGCCTGCGCTCCGAGTGCGATGTCTCCCGAGGCTTCGAAATAGATGTCCGATTTCCAGAGCATGTTCCGGAAGACGCAGTAGTTGGAAGCAGCCAGTTTGAGCGGCAGCGGGCTTGCCTCTGGGGGGCGGGGCCGTTCGATTTCGATGTAGCAGCCCAGTTGGCCGTCCTTGTCGTACTGCGCCGACACCGTGGAGTCGGTGACCACGAAGTCCAGGTTCGCCTGATGCTTGGGCATGCCCCAGATTCCCTTGCCACCCTTGACTGACACTTCGGTACTCACGGGCAGGTCCACCACGAACTGGCCCAGTTTGAAGGTCTTCTGGAACAGCAGGGGAAGGATGGGCGGTGCGGGCCGGCTCCCGTGGGTGATGGCGATTGCCAGGGAGTATTCGATGTACTTCCCGATGTCCGTGGATTTGTAGTTGACCACAGTGACCACCAGCAGTCCTTTGCCGCCAAGGCTGAAGGGCCGCATTTCGGAACCTGGGAGTGCGGCCGCTGCGGCCCGCTTGTCGATGGGAAAGGCGGCCATGAGGACGGGGGAGTCGTCTGAATTGACCGGCATCACGTACTTGATGCCATCGGCGTAGGCATGCTGTCCACGGAGCCGCTCCTGCCTGCGGGGGACCGGCGATGGCATGAGCTTGAGCAACGGCGTGACCAGCTCGGTAAGGGATTTCATGACCTTGGCTCCTGGGCTGTACTGGTTGTCTGTGTTCCGTTCAGCTCCTGGAGGATGACCGGAAAGGTGTCCTGCCAGGCGTGGTCGCCAAAGAAGACGTCCAAATGGCCGTAGCCGGGGATGAGGTGGAGGGAGTCTTTGCCTGGACGGTGCTGTTGGAAGAACGCATAGGTGCGTTGCTGGCTTTCGGGGAGGAAGCACAGGTTGTCCAGGCCTGCGATGAAAGCAAATCTCGCGTCGGTTTGGGGGGCTTCGGCTACCAGGTTGGGTGGAAGTTCCGGATGGTTGCCGGCGGCCACCAGGTGCCCGGCTTTGATGCTGCGGCCCATTTCCTCGAAGAACGTCACGGGGACCTCGGCGAACTCGCCGCTCAGCCATTGGTGGGTGGCGTCGTCGAGGTTTTCATGGGACCACAGGGCAGGACGGCCGCTGCCGTAGGTGAAGCTGACCATTTTGCAGATGGTGTTGTCGCATTCGTGGTGGGTGGCTTTGACCAGGCCGCGGATGGCCCGGGTGAAGTAGCCCTGTGACTTGTAGCCCCACGCGGGTGAAAGGTACGGGGTGAAGACCTTAACCAGCGGCGTCAGGTAGTCGATCTTCAGTCTCGAAAATGCGGGGACCACTGGGTGCAGGGAAACAGCGTTGGAAACGATGGTGTCCACTTGGGGCAGCAGGCCTGCCACTGCGGACATGGTGAAGGAGGTGGACCCCTGGCAGTGGATCACGGCCTTCGTGGTCTCCGCACCGGTAGCGGCCAGGACATGCTCGACGGCGGCGGGATGGTCGTACACGGCGGCGTCGGCAAGCGTCCAGGACAGGGGATCAAGGTCGATCGAAGCCCGCCAATTCAGCATCCACACATCCCACCCGTCCTCAAGGAGGGCATCGACGATCGTGGTCCTGACTGGCGGCCGGAACAGCTCCGCACGGACGCCGGAGCCGTGGACCAGGATCACCGGTCCTTTCGTGGCCTCCGCCGGGGACGTGACGTGGACCAGGCTGAGCGGTGTGTTGTCCCGGGCACGGATCGGGATGACCTCGGTCCTGTGCTCGGCACGGGTGATGATCATGGGGTGCTTCCCTTCCGTGCGATGGTGATGGGTTGTTCAAGCAGCCGAACGGTTGGCAGGCCGTTGGCTGGAACCAGCCGCGCGCCGTCGTCGTTGGTTGCCAGGTGCCAGTCCCGGCTGACCGTGTCCACCATGAGGGGGTAGATGGTGAGGTCGCCGTCGGGGGTCAGATGCATGCGGAGGAACCCCTTGTGGTCCTCAATGGACTGCCCGGACATCTTCCACGACGACACTTCCCCGGCGGGGGTCGCCAGGATAAACAGGGCGAAAGCTTCGCTGCCAACAGCCCACCCGCCCAGGTACGCCAGCGTGACCGCGAGGAGCAGGATGACGACATCCGGCCAGTCCGGCCAAGGAACCAGGATCACGACGACGGCACTGACCGCGAGCGCGGACAGCTGGTAGAGCGCACCCCGGGCAAAGACGACAAGGCCGGATGTTGCAAGGCCCAGTGCGCGGGCGGTGAGGGCTACGACGGCCAGCAGGAGCGGCATGGCCAGCACCACCCAGACCACCAGCAGGGCAGTGTTCCCCTCCCTGAGGCTGCGCAAACTGTCAACGAACGATTCGCCGCGGAATGCGCTGAAGACAGTCCACAGGGTCAGGGCCGCCGCGATGTGCACCAGGCCTAGGGAAGGCCCGAACCCGGGGTTGCGGACCGGTAGCCAGAACGGGGAGAGGGGGTTCGCGAGGCGGCGACCCAATTGCCGGGAATCGGCGGGGCCGGGATAGACCGCGGGCATCCGAGCGAATCGTCGGGGCGTTGTGGTGGTGTCGCGTCCGCCGGTGGACTGTTCGGGAAGGTTGGACTCCCTGGGAACGGTGGGCTCCCCGGGAAGGTTGGACGGTGCTGGGAGGATCAGATCGTCGGGGAGCCAGTGGGCGTCGGAAAGGTAGGCCCCACCCAGGCCGCACGTAACCAATTGGGTCCTGGTGGGATCCGCGGGGAGGTTCCGGGGTTCGCCGGGTCCTCGCTGTTCGTACCGTGCGTAGTGGTGCAGGTCGCCGGTGAGCCACAGCCGGACACTGGCGCCGGTGGGTTGAAACGTCTGAGTTTCGGGGTCGAAACGGCGGCGAAGGTAGTCCTGTTCGAAGAAGTTGACCTGCCGGAAGGCGTTGAGCCCGGGTTCGGCGGCTTTGACCCAGAAGGGCGAAGCGACGCACAGGATGATCGCATCACCGCGCTGCAGTTGGAGTGTGACGTTCCGGTAGAAGTAGTCCAGTTGGGGCTCGTCGATGTACTGCCCCAGTTGGCTGTCCAATCCCAGGAGCCACCAGCCCGGCGTGCCTTTGCCGTCGCGGCCGGGTGGTTCGCCCGAGAGCCGGACCGCGAAGTAGCTTCGCGTCTGGATGGTCCGCCACCTGCCGATGCTTCTTTGCCGGGTGAACGTCCGGATAAAGGAGGTGAGGCCGTCGTACCAGTCGTGGTTCCCGGGCAGGGCGAGCATGATCGGGGTCTCGCTGTGAGGCCCGCTCTGCAGGCTATCTTGGCCGCTTACCGTGCTCTGCGGGCCTCGCAACGCAACCTTTCGCTTCGGAAACGCCATCCGGTACGGGCCGGTCATCCGGTTCTCGTACGCTGCCGGGGACGCCACCGGATAGACCTCGTCCCCGCCGAGGACCAGCACCCTGCCGCGGGGGAGTTCACGGCCGTTTACGCTCAGGGAGTCTTGGGCCAGCAGGGACGCCACCGTGTAGGTGGCATCGAACCCATCGCCGAGATCCGCCGTGTAGTCGAGCCACATGTCCGTCGCTGCTGGGACGGTTTCCCTTGGCTCGCCCGGTAGCTCGCCCGGCAACTCGCCCGGTAATGGAAGGCCCCTGCTGCTGACGGATGGCTGCGCTGGTTGGCCCGGCACCGGGAGTTTGTCCAGGCGCAGGGGATCGGCCGGGAAACCTCCCTCCAGCTCACGCTTGTCCCCGAAGTCGGCAAAGACGGTGGCCGCCATGACCTTCAGCGCAGTCCTCGCCAAAGACATGGGTGAGAGCCAACGAACCGCCTCCTGGGGAGTGAAGCCCAGGACTGCGTGGTGTTGCGCGAGCTCCCGGCTTTTCATCGCTTCGGCTTGAGGGGGAACGGGACGCGAGCCAGGGAACGGCCGTAGACCTGCCACAGCTCGCCGCCGAACAACGTTCCGAAAGCCAGCAACCCCGCCGCCGGAGACGGGCCCTCGGCACGGAACGTGGTGAGCTGCCTTGCGAAGTCCAGGGGTCGGATGTAGAGGATCCCCGCGCCTGCCACGCCATCGGGATCGGGTTCTGCGGCCCCCGGAGGCACGTGTCCGCGCAGGATGGTCGCGTAGAGGGTGGTGGTGTCCGGCCAGACGTCGAGCCCTGTTTCGTGATGGATCAGCTTGTGACCGGTGAAGGTGAATGGCGTGCCGCCAGGGTCGCGGAGCCACAGCCTGTACAGCATGCGCCTGGCCGGCACGCCGTCGTCGGACTTGTCCTTCACGAACAGGTTGAACCAGCCACGTTCCACAGGCATCCGGCCGCCAAAGTAGTCGGCCAGCACGTAGCCCTCGGCCTTGGCAGGATGGGCAGGATCTGCGACGAACGCGTCGATGTCCTCCGCGATAATGGTCAGTTCGAACATGATCTTCCGGCTGCGATCCCGGCCCAGGCTCCGGCCCCGTTCCGGATCCGTCACGCCCGGACTGAACCAACCGTGCATCTGTTCGGTGAAACGCACGGATGTCGCCTTGCTGCTGGATGTGGCATTTTCCGGGGCACCCAGGCTGCGGCTCGCCGTTTCCGGGGAAGCGCTCGCGGGCTGCTCTGGTGGCGCGGCCTTGCCTTTGGTTGCGTCCGGCGCCAGGGCGCGCGGTGCCACGGAACCGACGTCGACGACGGCGCCAGCCGCCTCCCGCTGTGCGCCTGCGGCGTCGCCGGGGTTGATGCCGCCACGGCCCGCCCTGTCCGCTTGTTCGTTTTGTTCGTTGATGCGCGCACACGTGCGTTCCGCGAAGGCGGCAATGGTCAGCGACGGATTCGCGCCCACGGGGCCAGGCATCGCGGACCCATCCACCACGAACAACCCCGGGTAGCCGAAGACCTCCCCGTAAGGGTCGCAAACCGCTTCGCCCGGATGCCGTCCGGCCGGAGCACCACCGATGGGGTGGACGGTGATGACGCGTTTGACCCACCAGAGCGGGTTGTCAACGAAGTCGCCATCGAGGTCCTTGGCGATCAATTCCATGGTCCTGCGGACCCGGCCGAAGTATTCCTGCGAGGTTGCCATGGTCCACGCGATGGCGAGGCGTCCGTCGCGAAGTGTCATGACGCCGTCGGGAATGTCCCGGCCCATGCCGAGCAGCGGAACCGAACTGGAGGACAAGTGTCCGTCGCCCAGGGCTGCGGCGAGGTCGGCTGAGACGTTGGAGCGGCCGGCGTCGAACAGCCTGTCCTTGAACAGCTGCCCAGCAACTTTTGCGGTGCGTTTGATGGTGGTTCGCAACTGCGCGGTTTCGATGAGCCAGTTCATGAAGGCCGGATACCCGGCGTCCTCAACGTAGTAGCCGCGGCCGTCGCCGTCGTCGTCGTTCGAATCCGGAACCCTGATCGCCGTGGTGATCACGGGACCTTTGCTGCCGGTCAACGTGCGGACTCCCGGCCGTCCGCCGTTGGTGGCCGGGGTCTTCGCGGCCATGATGAACGTCAGGAGGTCGCCGTTACCGCTGAACCGGGTCCCCATGGCGTCGCTGAGGGCGGGGAGGGAGCCACGGTTGCGGAGCAGGAGGAAGTTGGTGCCAAACGTTCCTGCACCGAGGAGGAGCCGGCGGCAGTGGATGATGCGCTCGGTGAGAAGTTCGCCCTGGCGATCGGGCTGGTGGACCACGTAACGGACCTCATAGCCGCCCTGATCCAGGGGCCGGATGCCGCGGACGTCATGGAAAGTGCGGACATCGGCTCCTTTGAAGGCGGCGGCGGAGACGTAATTGTGGTCCAGGGTGTTCTTGGCACCGGCGTTGCAGCCGATGTCGCATTCGCCGCTGAGCGTGCATGTGGTCCTGACCGTGTTTGGGCCATGGATGCTGCCGTATGCGGGCAGGGGAAGCGCCCGGTTGGTGGCTGGTTCCTGCCCCGGTCCTGCCGCGAACGTCACCGCAATGGGTGGCCTGGTGATGGAGAGGCCCAGGTTGGCGGCAGACTTTTCCATGGCCATGGTCTTGGCCGTGTCCCGGTAAGGGTAGGGGACCGGCTGGAGCATGGCTTCGGCGGCGTCATAGTAGGGGTCCAGGTCTGCCCGCGTGAAGGGCCAGTTCTCGTAGCCGCCACCGGGGATGGGGGACTCGTTGACGAACCACTTCTCGTCCTTGCGCAGAAGGACATTGGCGTAGATCAGCGAACCGCCGCCGAGCCCGCTGGATACAAGCCCCTCAGTGCCGCGGAACGTCCAGGCATCGAAGAGGCCGTATAGGCCGCGGTCCGGATCCCAGAAGTTCCGGCCCATCTCAGACGGCGAGCGCGCGAAACTGCCTGGCGGATAAGGCTTGCCGCGCTCCATGAGCACCACGGATTGGCCCGCCTCGGCCAGCCGGAGGGCGGCTACGGAACCGCCGAATCCGGAACCGACCACCACGGCATCAACTTTCTCAATACCGTTCGAAGTGTGGCGTACCGGAGCAGTAGCGGGCTCAGAACCCGTATCTCCGCCGTTTCCGGTTCCCAGACGACCCATGGCCGTTCCTCTCGAGGGAGAGCTTTCGCTGCGTCGCGGGTGGGGGTCGCCGGGTGTGGCCGGGCGATGCCTCCGCGGACTATGGGCCTTATGTTCCCACCGGGCAAGGGTTCTGTAAATGAGGTGGAGTAACTGGCTGGTGCCCGGCGGGTGTCAGCGTATCCGTGTGTAGACCATGTCGAAGTCGTGCTCCAGTGGCCCGCCGGGGTACGTGCCGCGTTCCAGGCGTGCGTTGATGGTGTTGCCATCGTCGCTGAACCGTCCCACGAACCGCTGAGGCCAGTCCGGACCGTCCCTGAAAAGCGTCAACACCTTGTCTTCGAGGATCATGTCGTAAATTCGTGCGACGCCGCGGGAATCGAAGTAGTGCTGCTGGAATGCCCCGTCGGAGCCCGTGGCGCCGATGATGCTGACCGAGTTGGGATAGTCCGGCTGCTGCACCGTGGAGTGTTGGATGAGGAAGCCGCCGTTTTCGAGCCACTCGAACGTCGTCCGGCCCTTCACCTCCCGCCCTGGGACGGTGGTTTCCCACTCGCCCACCAGGATGCCAAGTTGCTCCAGGTTTGCTGCACGTGCCATGGGATCCTCCTGAAGGTTTAGCCCCAGTGTCCGCCTAGCTGTGGTGGTTTGGCGAGGGGTTGGCACCACTTCAGGGTGTGGGATGCAATGATGGGCGCATGAGCCGAGTCACATGCGACCTCACCGTGTCCCTCGACGGCTTCGTTGCCGGTCCCCACCAAAGCCTGCAGATGCCGTTGGGGGAGCGGGGCGAGACCCTGCACCGCTGGCAGTTCGAGGAACGGGAAGCCAACGCCGCCCAGGTGGAGGGGATCCTGGCTGCCGGGGCCTTCATCATGGGCAGGAATATGTTTGCCGGACCGGGCCCGGGCCCTTGGGACGCCGAATGGCGCGGTTGGTGGGACGAGGAGCCGCCCTATCGCGCGCCGGTGTATGTGCTGACCCACCATGTTCGCGAGCCCCTGGAAATGCAGGGTGGTACCACGTTCCACTTCATCAACGATGGAATCGAAGCTGCGCTGGCCTTGGCACGGAACGCTGCGGGGGCGAAGGACGTGGCCATTGCCGGGGGCGCGTCGACTGCGCGGCAATTCCTGTCGGCCGGGCTGATCGACGAACTGCGCCTCCACATAGCTCCCGTAATCCTGGGTGGCGGGGAGCGGCTGCTCGACGGCGTGGGGAACCTTGAGCTCGAACCAACGTCCGTCAGCGGTACCGGACTGGTCACCCACGTCACCTACAGTGTGGGCGGCGTCAAGGAATAGCGCAGTGCGGCCAGCGATTCCCGGGATGTCCATGGCCCGGGGGTAACAGTAACGTGCGCCATAGCTTTCTAACGGACAGCCTCCGACATCAACTGTGGCAGTTGTGTTCGCAACGGGTCCTCAACCACGTTTCAATCGGGCCATGCACAGGAATAAGCCCCTGAGTACAGAACTAACTGAATACAGCAATCAATGTACTCTGGATCCATGGAAACCCTTACGCATGCACCGGTGCTGGCCCGGTTCGGTTACGCGGTCTCTGATCCGACCAGGGCCCAGGTTCTTTTGCGTCTGGCCGACGCCCCGTCTTACCCGTCCGATTTGGCGGATTCGATTGGGGTGTCCCGGCAGAGTATGTCCAACCACCTGACCTGCTTGCGCGGCTGCGGCCTTGTGGTCGCCGTGCCGGACGGGCGGCGGACACGCTATGAGCTGGCTGACGGCCGGCTTGGGCATGCGATCAAGGACCTGCTCTGTGTGGTCCTCGCAGTGGACCCTGCCTGCTGCGCCCCGGACGGAGAGTGCTTCGCATGACCGCCCTCCTGAATGAACCGACTTCGGATCGCCGCGCGGTCCTCAGCCGCAGGATCAGGCTCTTCGCCGCGGCGACCATCACCTATAACATCATCGAGGCAGTTGTGGCACTGTGGGCGGGAGGGGTCGCTGACTCCTCCGCTTTGATCGGCTTCGGAATGGATTCGGTGATCGAGGTGACCTCGGCTCTTGCCTTGTCCTGGCAATTCTCTGCCAAGGACCCTGAACGACGCGAGCACCTGACGTTGCGGATCATCGCTATCTCCTTCTTCGCTCTGGCTGCGTTCGTGGCCGTGGACGCTGTCCGCTCACTGACCGGTGCCGGCGAAGCCCAGCATTCAACACCGGGCATTGTTGTCGCCGCGTTGAGTTTGGCGATCATGCCGGTGTTGTCTTGGGCTCAGCGGTGTGCCGGCCGTGAGTTCGGCTCCAAAACGGCGGTGGCGGATTCCAAACAGACGCTGCTCTGCACTTACCTGTCAGCGGTGTTGCTGGTTGGTCTGGTCTTGAACAGCACCTTGGGCTGGTGGTGGGCCGACGCCGGCGCCGCGCTGGTTATCGCAGCGATCGCGGTCCGTGAGGGCATCAATGCCTGGCGCGGAGACGTGTGCTGCACCCTCCCCGGTGCGACCGGCGACGCGCATGGCTCAGAAGCGGACGATTGCTGCTCCGTTGCGGAAACGGGCGAAGGGACGGGCCACGACAGCGGCGAAGTTGATTCGGACGCGGCATTACCAAGGAACGGGAACGCTGAAGAAGGCAAGACTCCCGGCTGCTGCGAAGGATGTGGTTCCACGCCTGAACCGAAGGCTCTCAGCCTCTCGTTGAACCCCAGGATCGACTGAGCCGTGAACTACGAACTACGCACTATCCAGGGCTGCCCAAACAGCGGTCCGGCCCTGGACCTCTTCCTTCAAGTCCTCGCCGCCGAGGGGAAAGACGCCCGGGACGTAAGAGTTCGCGAAGCAAGGACCGATGTCGGCGGTGGGCGCCTCGGGGTTGGCCAGTGTCGGGAAACCTATGCCCTCAAGCGGTAGCCCCGCTTGACGACTGTCTCCACAAGCTTGCCGTCGGGAAGGGAGGAGCGCAGCCTGCTGACCGTCATATCCAAAGCATGGACGGATCCGCGCAGGTCCAACAAGTCCGAGAGCGCTTCCCGGGACAGGACAGCTCCACCAGCGCCGAGCAGCGCCCGCAGCAGCAGCAGGGGCGCAGGAGCCAAGTCCACCACCTCACCATTGATCCGCAAGCAGCGACCCCGCAGCTCAATCGTGGCGCTCGTTGTCTCCAACCGCCGCACATGGTTCAGGGACAGGTGCTCCGTCACAAGGCGGATCAACGCACCCATACGGTACCTGTCAGGAATGAGGGGTGTGAGGCCGGCGTCCACAAGTGGCTGCGCAGTGACGGGCCCAACAGCCGCGACCGTCACGGGTCCCTTAAGGGCTTCGATGAGGGACCGGTACAAGCCCATTTCATGCGCGGTGCTCCACATGGCGTCCACTGCCGGGGCGCTGGTGAACGTGAGGACGTCCAGGTTCCCGCCAACCACCGCTTCGATCAGGCGAGGCAGTTTGTCTTCGCCGTCGGGTTTGACCCAGCGGTACGGGGTCACGGTCAGGACGGTGGCACCGGACATGCGGAGCCGTTCTAGCTGGCGGACATCCGTGTACCCGTGCAACTGCACGGCCACAGTCTTTCCCCGCACGCCCTCAGCCAACAGCATGTCCACCAGCGTTGCGGTGGTTTCATCGCTGCTGATTCCGACGTCGGCAAGTCCTGCCGCGCGCACGGCACCGCGGGCTTTGGGCCCCCGGACAAACATGCGGCAGGCAGACAGCGCTTCCAGGAGCTGCTCGCCAATGCCAAAGGAATCAGCGGCTTCGCACCAACGGCGCATACCGTAGGCGGTGGTGGCGATACAGATATCCGGCCGGGCAGCGATGATGGTCCGGGTGTCCTCGATGAGGACCATGTCTTCCTGCACAGGGGCGATCTTCAAGGCAGGGGCGTGCAACACGCTCGCACCGCGACGCTCCAGTGCCTCGATGAGGTCACGGGAACGGCGGTGCGAGGTAACGCCTATACGGAATCCGTCCAGCGGAGCATCTGCGGCTTCGGTTGCTTCCGGAGCTGCAGTGGCTTCCTGGACTTCGATGGCACGTGCAACAGTCATGTGTTTTTACCTTCAGGCTTCAAGGAGCGAAGCCGCGAGTCGGCTCAGTTCGGCGGATGCTTCGGCGTGGTTCCGGTTGGTTTCAGCCACCCTGACCACCTCTCCGATGACCAGCACGGCAGGGTTGCTGCAACCGGTGGCTGCAGTTTCGATCGTACCGAGTTCGGCGATGGTGGTGCGCTGCCCGGGACGGTATCCGCGTTCCACCACGGCCATCGGCATGTCCGGACTCATCCCCGCCCGGCGAAGGCCCGCGGCAAGTTGGGGCAGGGTGCCTATGCCCATGAGGACCACGATCGTTCCGCCCAGGCCGGCAAGGTGGGTGTGTTCTTTCTCGGTCAGGGGAGCGTGGCCGGAGACAACCGTGAACATGTGGCTTACTTCGCGGTGCGTTACAGGAATTCCGGCTGCGGCTGGTACGGAAATGGCGCTGGTGACTCCGGAGATGACACGCACCGGCACGCCGGCCGCAACGCAGGCCGCCACCTCTTCGCCGCCGCGTCCGAATACATAGGGATCGCCGCCCTTGAGCCTGACTACGTTCTTGCCCAGCAGAGCAGCTTCAACCATGAGTTTCTCGATGTCGCGTTGCGTGACCTTATGGAGGCCGGGCTGCTTCCCCACGTCAACCAGCTCGGCAGAAGTAAGGGAAGCCAACTCCTGGTAGGGAGCCAACCGGTCGTAGAACACTACGTCGGCGTCGCGCAGGGCTTCCACCGCACCGACCGTGAGCAGGTCAAGGGCGCCCGGACCACCGCCCACCAGGGTGACGTGGCCTTCGACGCCCGGTGCGGGCTCGAACGCTACCGGGATTCCGGCATCGCGGCAGCGTTCCACCAGCCCGAGCCAACCAGCCTCGCCGTCGTCCACCACCGCCACCAGGAACGGGCGCTCCGGGAGTTGGCCGTCACTTGGGACGTCTTCGGGTGTGCTCAGCCGGAACACGTGGGCTCCGGCGTCCTGGTAGCGGCGGATTGCTTGGCGGGCAGACTTTTCGGAGCCGGCAACCAGGACATCGCGTCCGGTGAGATCAATGGTGAGCTGCATGGGGGACCCCTAGTTTTCTGCGCTGACGGTGTCGCTGCGGACCGGGATGGTGGAAGCGATGAGCACGCCGCCCTTTTCTTCGTTCGTAGCCGGACGGATCTGGCCACGCTCCGGAACGAAGGAGATGGACTCGTCCTTCTGGTCGGGGGCGTTGACGAACGAACGGAACCGGCGGAGGCGCTCCGGATCCTTCAACGTCTCGGCCCACTCGTCTTCGTAGGTGTCGATGTGCTTGGCCATGGCCGCTTCGAGCTCGTCGGCGATGCCCAGGGAATCGTGCACCACAACGTCCTCGACGTGCTTGATGTCGCCATCAAGCTCTTCCTGCCACCGAGCAGTGCGCTGCAGCCGGTCGGCGGTGCGGATGTAGTACATCAAGTAGCGGTCAATGTACTTCAGCAGCGTTTCGTCGTCCAGGTCCTTGGCGAGGAGCTTGGCGTGCGCCGGGGTGGCGCCGCCGTTACCTCCCACGTAGAGGTTCCAACCGTCGGCGGTGGCGATCACACCGACATCCTTGCCACGCGCTTCCGCACATTCGCGGGCACAACCGGAGACGCCCATCTTCAGTTTGTGCGGGCTGCGAAGGCCGCGGTAGCGCAGCTCCAAAGCGATCGCCATGGCCACGGAATCCTGGACACCGAAGCGGCACCAGGTGGACCCCACACAGGACTTCACCGTGCGGAGGCTCTTGCCGTAGGCCTGCCCGGACTCGAAGCCCGCATCAACCAATTCCTTCCAGATATCCGGCAGCTGCTCCAGGCGGGCACCGAACATGTCGATGCGCTGGCCACCGGTGATCTTGGTGTAGAGGTTGTACTTCTCAGCCACCGCAGCAATGACGCCCAGCCCCTTGGGAGTGATCTCACCGCCGGCGATGCGCGGAACCACCGAGTAGGTGCCGTCCTTCTGCATGTTGGCCAGGGCGCGGTCGTTGGTGTCCTGCAGGGCACCGCGGCCGGCGTCCAGGACGTAGGCGGAGTGCTGGCTGGCAAGGATGGAGGCGATGGTCGGCTTGCAGATATCGCAACCTGCGCCGGTGCCGTACTTGGCCATGATGTCTTCGAAGGACGTCAGCTCCAGCACCCGGATAGCGTCGAAGAGTTCCTGGCGGGAGAGGCTGATGTGCTCGCAGAGGGCCTTGGAGACCTCAATACCGGACTTGGTCAGTTCGCCTTCGAGGAGCTTCTTCAGCATGGGAACGCAGGACCCACACTGGGTTCCGGCACGGGTGCACCCCTTGAGCTCGCCGAGTTCTTGTACGGGAGCGTTGCCTTCGCATGCGCCGCACCCATTAATGGCATCACGGATGGCGCCGGCGGCCACGTTGTTGCACGAGCAGAGGATGGCGTCGTCCGGGAGTTCGGTCTCCGGGGCTTCTCCTCCGCCGGCCGCGCTCAGGTAAGCGCCGGGTTCTGCAGGGAGTTCCCGGCCCAGGAGGGGGCGCAGGCTCATGTACGGGGAGGCGTCGCCCACGAAAATGCCGCCCAGGAGAGTCTTGGCATCGTCGGTGGTGACGATCTTTTGGTACACGCCCCGCGCCGGGTCGGCATAAACGATTTCGAGGGCGTGCTCAGTCCTCGCGAACGCGTCGCCGAAGCTGGCGACGTCCACACCGGAGAGCTTGAGCTTGGTGGCGGTGTCGAAGCCGGGGAACGTTGCTTCCCCGCCGTGCAGGCGGTCGGCAACAATTTCGGCCATGGTGTTGGCCGGAGCAACGAGGCCCAGGCACATGCCGTTGAAGTTGGCTACTTCACCGATGGCCCAAATGCCCTCCACCTCGGTGGCGCAGAAATCGTTGATCACCACACCGCCACGCTGGCCCAGGCTGAAGAGCTGCTCTTCGCCCTCCGCAGCGCGGAAGAGATCATCGCGGGGCCTGACGCCAATTGCGACGATCACGATGTCGGCTGCGATGGTGCGGCCGTCGGCCATAAGGACTCCGGTGACATTACCGTCGTCGTCCGTAACCACCTCGGAGGGGAAGACGCCACCGTGGACCGTGAAGCCCTTGGCTTCGATGAGCCGGCCAAGGGCCTGTCCTGCGCCTTCGTCCAGCTGGGTGTTCATGAGCCAGGGCGAGCCGTTGATGACAACCGGGGTAGCTCCCAGTTGTTCGGTGCCGGCTGCGGATTCAAGCCCCAGCAGGCCACCACCGATGGTGACGGCGCTGACTTTGCGTCCCAGCTTCTCCGTCAGCCCGGCTATGGCCTGGTTGATTGCCCATACGTCTTCGAGCGTCCGGTAAACGTGGGTATGCTCAGCGCCGGGGATCGGCAGCCGGGCTGCATCCGAACCCGTGGCGACCACCAGGTGGTCGTATTCGTACTTGTTACCGGCAGCAGTGAGGACGCTCTTGGCCGCGGAGTCGATCTTGACGGCGCGCTCGCCGGTCTTGAGGGTGATTGCTTCGTGCTCCCACATGGAAGCGTCGCCCAGGGTGAGGTCCACGCCGGTTTCGGTGAGCGCCTTGCTCAATGCCACGCGGTCGTAAGGGAGGTGGGCCTCTTCGGTCAGCACCGTAACCTGCCAACCTTCAAGTCCGCGGTTGAACATGGCATCAGCAAAGCGGTGGGCGGCGGGACCACCGCCGACGACGACGATGCGGCGCGGGTTCTCTGTACTTGAAGTGTGTCCGGTCACTGTGGGCCTTTCGCAGATGTTGCCAACGGATCTGTCGCAACTTGTGGTTCCAGCCTAGGGACGGGCAGTTTCGCTTCAGTTTCCCGTTTGTTTCGTGATCTTAACTTCTGCATCACGAGGACATTTCCTGGGGTGTGAGGTCTCTTTTACGAGGTGGACACAATCCGCGCCCCCTGATGAAACACCCGGGTTTTAGCGTGGAGGAGTGGCCGCAAGCGCGGCCCTGTCCGGGGGAGTGACGGCGGAAACTGCCAGCACCCGGACACAGTGAGAGGGGCTGACATGACCGTAATTCTGGACGTTACCGACATTCTTGAGCGTGACCTGCGCGCCGCAGCTACGTGGCAGCGTGTTTGCCCGGTGGACGAGCTCGAATTGGCCTGGGGCGAAGCCGCGTTGATCGGCGGTCGGCAGATTGCACTCTTCCGCACCTCGGCCACCGAGGTTTTCGCCGTGAACCAGCAGGACCCGGCGACCCTCGCGAACGTCATGGCACGCGGGATCATCGGGTCCAGGGGTAGCCGGCCGACCATCGCCTCGCCCCTGCACAAAGAGGTCTACGACCTCGAAACCGGTGAGTGCTTCACCAACCCCGACCTCCGCCTCGACGCTTTCCGCACCCGTTTGGTGGATGGCTTCATCGAGGTTGAGGTCTAGGAGTTTTACAAGCCCAGCGCTTCGCGGACGTCCCCGAGGACCTCGTCCAAGGATGTCCGCGCTGCTTGGCGCGCAGCGGGAAGTTCCGCTGCGGATTCCACAGCCTGGATGACTTCCAGGTAGCACTTCAGCTTCGGTTCCGTGCCACTGGGCCGGATGATCACGCGGGTGAGGTCGCGGGTCAGGTACTGCAGCCCGTCGGTGGGAGGCAACGCGTCGCTTCCCTCGGCCAGATCAGTGAAGACCTCCACGGCGGAGCCCCCGAAGGCTTCGGGCGGGTTGACCCGCAAGCGGTTCATCATGGCATCGAGAAGTCCCAAATCCGCCACCCGGATGCTCAGCTGGTCGCTGGCATGCAGTCCATGTACCAGGTAGAGATCGTCCAGGGTGTCGAAGATCGTCCTGCCTTCGGCTTTCGCAGCTGCGGCGAATTCAGCGATCAGCACCGCCGCCGAGATGCCGTCCTTGTCGCGCACCAACTCCGGAGCCACACAGTAGCCCAACGCTTCCTCGTACCCGTAGATGAGTCCTGGAACGCGTGAAATCCATTTGAAGCCCGTGAGTGTTTCCTCGTGCGCGTACCCGGCCGTTGCGGCAATACGCGAGAGCAGCCGCGAGGAAACGATCGAGTTGGCGAAGACTCCGGCCTGCGGCTCGTCGCCGGTACTGGCCGTCAAACGCGCTACGACGTGTGCCCCCAGGAGTGCGCCTACCTCGTCGCCGCGCAGCATCCGCCACGCTCCAGTGTCCGGGTCCAGGGCTGCAACCGCTGCCCGATCGGCGTCGGGATCGTTGGCCAAAACGATGTCCGCCCCTGATTCCGCGGCTGCTGCGAGGGCCAGGTCCAAGGCGCCGGGTTCTTCCGGGTTGGGGAAGGCGACGGTGGGGAAGTCCGGGTCCGGCTGAGCCTGTTCGGCCACGAGGGTCACATCGGTGAATCCTGCTGCCTTCAGGACGGAAACGGCCGTTTCGCCGCCGACTCCGTGCATGGGCGTCAAGACGATCTTGAGGTCCCGGGCGGGGAAGTGCTCCCGATCCACCAGGCCAGCCATGGCGGCTTCGTAGTCGGACGCGATGGAGGTGGGCAGGACCGTCCAGCCGCCGTCGGCCAGTTCGATTGATTCCAGTGCGCCCACTGCGTGGATCTTTTCGGCGATCTCGGCGTCATATGGGGCTACGATCTGTGAGCCGCGGCCGCTTTCAGCCACGGCGTGCCGTCCCAGGTAGACCTTGTAACCGTTGTCCTGCGGGGGGTTATGGCTCGCGGTGACCATCACGCCGCCGTCACAATCCAGGTTCCTGACCGCGTAGGCGAGCAACGGGGTCGGAAGTGCTGACGGCATGAGGAATGTATCGATGCCTGCCGCGGTGAAAATTGCGGCCGTTTCCTGGGCAAAGATGTCCGAGTTGTAGCGTGCATCGAAGCCGACGACGGCGCGGGGCCGCGTTCCGGGCGAAGCCGCCTCCACCGCTTCGGTCAGGAAGGCGGCCAAGCCTGCCGCTGCCCGGCGCACCACCACGCGGTTCATCCGGTTGGGACCAGGACCGAGGGCGGCGCGAAGGCCGGCAGTGCCGAATTGCAGGGTGCCGTTGAAGCTGTCGCCCAGTTCCTGGACTGCTCCCGCGTCGCCGCCTCCGGCGAGTTCGACGAGCTCGGTGAGCTCGGCCGACGTTGCCGGGTCCGGGTCTTGGGAGGCCCACAGGCGGGCGTCGGTGAGCAGCTGTTCAAAGGCGGCATCGTTGGATGTCATAGGGACAAAACTATCCTCAAATGGAGGAGTAGGGCGCAACGAGGGGTGGGATCCCGTCACCCAGGGGGTCGTAAAGGGTGGGATCGCGCCCACTTGCGAGCTAAAACTTACGCGTTTGCACCGTAAACCGCGTGTCCCCGTCTGTGCTGAACGCTGAAGTTCCCGTGGCATCCCAGTCAGGAAAGAAGGTATCTGAGATGACGATGGCGCCGTCCCCTGCGAAGACTTCCACGGACGAGGAATCCAGGAGTATCTGGAGGCGGACCTTGGCGTCGTTACTGGAGGAAGGCAACGTGGCCTGGTGGTACGGGCTGAACTTCTCGGAAAAGTTGGTGGTTCCGGCGTTCGAACGGTCTACTTTCACCGTGCGCGTGTCCTTGGTGTAAGTGATCCGCAGTGCGGACTTTCCGTCGGCCGAGGCACGGAGGTTCAAGCCTGCCTCGCGGGCCGACGTCAGCTCCATCTCCACCTCAAGCAGCTGCGCCCGCGCGGTGAAATCGTCGACCAGGTGCTGTAGCCCGGAGCCGACGGTGAGGTTTTTGACTTGCACCGCACTGCCAGCGCGCTCAAGAGCCTCCCGTGCAACCGTGGCAATGGCCGACCGCAGCTCGAGGCGGTGCTCGCCGCGGACCAGTGTGAGCTCGCGCGGGATGGCCATGGATCCGCGCCAGGGAGTGGTGGGAACGTGCTGGGCGTAGTCCCAGTTGCCCATCCAGCCGAGGAGCACAGGCTTGCCACCGGGTGCACCGGAGATGGAGTTCGCCGCGTAGTAGTCGGCGCCGCGATCCAGCCACTGAGATTCGGCGAGTGGTGCATCCGGTGCCGCCGCGTCCTCGGCAACAAACCGGGTTCCGTCGAAGTCCCCCACGAAGTACTGCATGCCCGATCCGCCGGCGATGCCACCGGGATTGATGCTTAGCAGCATGACCCACTTCTTATCGGTGGAACCCTCAACGCCCATCTGGATCAGCTCGGGTACTTCCCACAGCCCTCCCTGCGCGCCGGCTCCGGAGAAATCACTCAGGAAGTCCCAGTGGAGCAGATCAGTGGATTTGAAGAGTTTGACTACCTGGGCGTCGGCCACAACCGTGGACATCACCCAGTATCGGCCGGGCTCGTACCAGGTGATTTTGGGATCGCGGAAGTTGTTGTTGGTGGGCGCGAGGTTGAGCACGGGGTTGCCCTGGTACTTCTCCCATGTGGTGCCCTTATCCAGGCTGAATGCCACCGACTGGGCCTGGGCGCCTTGGGGGAGCGCGCCGTTCTTGCCGTAGGCGCTGGTGTAGAGGGCAACCATGGGCGGGTTTCCGGCTGATCCGAGGCCGGATGCGTTGTTGGTGTCCATCACGATGCAGCCAGAGAAGATCTCTTCCTCCGGGCTGGCTTCCATGGCTACGGGCTGCTGTTCCCAGTGCACCAGGTCGGTGCTGGTTGAGTGGCCCCATGACATGTTTCCCCATGAGTTTCCGCGCGGGTTGTACTGGTAGAAGGCGTGGTATGTCCCATCGTGGAAGACCAGCCCGTTGGGGTCGTTGAGCCAGTTCCTCGCTGCCGTCAGGTGGGCGGCCGGCCGCCAGGGATCCGAAGCGGTGGGTGCGTTGGCCGCGAGGGTGGGGGCCGGCGTCGGGCTTTCATCCGGGGTGCAGGCAGCGGCTGAAAAACCAACCACGACGGCGGCGCTCGCGGCCAGCAGGTGGCGGCGGGACAGGTGGGGGTTGGGAAGAGTCATGGGAAGAATCCTGGGAGGTTGGGGTGGCGGGGGTGCCAACACGTCTGGAGCCGGCACCCCCGCCGTGGCCTGACGGCCTGGGGTGTTATTTGTAGAGGCCCTCGCCACCAACACGGACGTTGGTGGGCAGGTAACCGAACGGGCCGAGGCCGTTCTGGCCGAAGCTGCGGTCAACCTGGGTCACGCCGCCCTTGAAGTTCATCTTCACGGTGGGTGAGAGCGAACCGCCGCGGACGCCATCGACGTTGTCGATGAACGACTGGACGAGGCCGCCCGGTTGGACGTAGTGGGAGTAGGCCTGGAACTGGCGCCCGTTCTGGCGAGGATCCGGACCTTCCGGCGCGTTGGCCGGCATGTTCAGGTCCGTGGGGGAGCCCAAAGCCAGGCCGCTGTTGTTGACCGGCTGGTAGTCCGAACGAACGCCGTCGCCTACGAAGCCGTAGACGCCGTCGGGGCCGCGCATACCGTCGGCATAGGTGAACTGGTGGCTGATGGTGAACAGGTAGTACTTGTTCTTGCCATTCTCGTTTTGGATGTAGATCTGCGGGCGCTCGGTCTGGTCGTTGACGCAGTTGGCGGACAGGACCGGCGGGAGGAAGCTCCACTTTGTGAGGTCCTTGTTGTCTGCCACGGCCAGACCCACGTTGGCGGTCTGGTACCAGGCGCCCGTGGTGCTGTTGACCTGGTCCACCGTCTCAGCGTGCGGATCGCCCGGACGGTAGCCCAGGTCTTCCTGCTTGCACTTGTAGGAGCCGCGGGTGCCACCGGTGTTGCCTTCGAACACCATGAAGGTCTTGCCGGGGTGTGCGGGGTCCGCGAACGTGTAGGGATCACGGAAGGCGAAGCCCGGGTTCTGGGCCTTGTTCTGGTATAGCTTTCCGTCCGGTTCCAGCAGCTTGGTGTGCTGGAAACCATCGAAGGTCACGCCGTTCTTATCCGCGTGGATGGTGCCCAGGGCCTTTGCGATTGCCGCATCCGGGGCGATACCGCCACCTCCTGCGTTGCGCTCGGCGACGTCGTAGAACGTGGTGGCCGTATAGAACACATTGATCTTGTTGCCTTGCATGAGGCGCGTGGAGCCGGACCATTCCGTGTTGCCGATGGAGGTGTTGTCCAGGAACAGATGGCCGCCGTAGTTCCACTTGTCCTTGGCGGGGTCGGCGTTGGTCTTGCGGAAGAAGTAGCCGATCCGGGCGTTCCAGTGACGCTGGTCGAAGCCGTAGCCTGCGTGGCGGTCGGCCACGAGGGAGAAGATCACGTCCCATCCCTTGTAGCTGACCTGGTTGGCGTTCTCGTCTGTCAGGGACCAGGTGTCCCAGACCCAGACGTCGTCGTTCATGGCGGGGAAGTCCTCGGGGATTTCCGGCATGGTGACGTTGGGGCTCATGGAGTTCTGTCCGGGCGCAACGTTGGGGTTGCTCTGGGCCATGATCTGTTTGGCATCCGCGCGCGTCCACTTGGAGGTGAAGTTCGCGGCGGGGTCATAGGCCTGCTGGGTGTGCAGGCTCGGCAGGGGGAAGCCGGGCGTTGGCGCCGGCATGGTGCTGGACGGCGGGTCGGCTGGCAGGTTGGCCTGCGCAGCCGGCGTGAGCAGCAGGATGCTGCCTGCCACGCTGGCTGCGGCTGCGACGGCTACTGCCCGTCGCAGACGCCGGCGTGGCCGTTGAGGGGTTGAGTGCGTGTTCATGCTTGCTCTTCTCGCGGAGTGTTGGACTTCGTGGAGTGGGGCGCATGCCCTGGTCTCCTGGTGAGGGGTTCCCTGCTCCGGCGTCCGTCGATCCGCGGGAGGCGTCATCGAGGGACGCCATCGTTTCGGGAGTGCGGTGAGGCCCGGTTGGGGGACTCGCCGCGGCGCGCTCCGGCACGTCGACTTACCGGAACGCTCCCACGCTAGACACGTGTTAGGTGGCAAATCAAAGGACGTTTCGGCCGCCCAAAAAGCTACCCGCCGGTAGATGCGCAAGCGCTTACATTGTCAACATGCGCGCGTGGCATATTCGCGGGAAGCGGGTCAAATGTTTCGGCATAAATCTTATTTATTCTGAGAATTTACTGTGCGTTTACATGCCGGAAGAGTTGTTAGCGCGCACCATGAAGTGCCTGCTTAAAGCAGCAATGCGTGGCCACCGGACGGTGACCACGCATTGATTGCGGCGAAAACCTTAGAGCTTCGCGATAATCTCAGCCAGCAGCTTGGAGATCCGCTTGCCCGCAGCCTGGCCGGCTTCCAGGACTTCCGCGTGGCTCAAGGGAACCGGGCTGATGCCCGCTGCGAGGTTGGTGACCAGCGAAATGCCGAAGACTTCCATGCCTGCATGGCGGCCTGCGATCGCTTCCAACGCGGTAGACATGCCAACGAGGTCCGCGCCGATGCGCTTGGCGTACTGGACCTCTGCCGGCGTTTCGTAGTGCGGGCCGGTGAACTGCGCGTACACACCCTCCTGCAGGGACGGATCCACTTCGCGGGCAAGATCCCGGATACGCGAGGAGTAAAGATCGGTGAGGTCAACGAACGTAGCGCCCTCAAGCGGTGAGGTGGCAGTCAGGTTGATGTGGTCGCTGATGAGCACGGGCGTGCCCGGCGTCCAGTCCTCATTGAGACCGCCGCAGCCGTTGGTGAGGACCAGTGTCTTGCACCCGGCAGCCGCTGCAGTGCGGACGCCATGCACTACGGATCGGACGCCCCTGCCTTCGTAGTAGTGCGTCCTTGCGCCGAGCACCAAAGCCCGCTTGCCCTCTTTGGTCAGGACGGAGCGGATGGTTCCGACGTGGCCCACCACCGCGGGTTTGTGGAAGCCGGGAACCTCCGAGGCGTTAAGGGTGGCGGTAGTTTCGCCAATCAGATCGGCGGCCTCCGCCCAGCCGGATCCCAGCACCAGTGCTACGTCGTGGGACTCAATGCCGGTTTCCGCGGCAATGAAGTCTGCAGCGGCCTGGGCGGCTTCGAAGGGGTCTGTGTTCATCAGCTCAGTGTTACTCACTGGTACAAGCTACCTTGCGGCCACCGGACTTTGGTAGGCACCGAGGGCCGGGTGAGGGTGGGCTGAGTGGCAGCCGGCGTGCCAATGAGAGAGAATTGAGGACTGTGACCACCCAAGTTGACTTCAGTGCCCCCCGTATCGCGATCCTGGGAGGTGGTCCCGGCGGATATGAAGCTGCCATGGTGGCCGCTTCACTCGGCGCCCACGTCACCATCGTTGAGCGGGCAGGCCTCGGCGGCTCAGCCGTGCTGACCGACGTCGTGCCGTCCAAAACCCTTATTGCCACCGCTGACCTCATGACCCGCGTCGGTGAGGCGGACGAGCTGGGAGTGAAGTTCGACGGCGACGGTACGGCCTCCAAACCCCGCGCCGACCTCAAACACATCAACGACCGCGTGCTGAATCTGGCCCATGGACAGTCTGAGGACATCCGTGCAGGACTTGAGCGCCTGGGCGTGGAGATCGTCATTGGTTCCGGCAAGCTGCTGGACAACAACACCATCGAGGTCCTGACCATCGACGGCACCCGCACCATTGACGCCGACGCAATCCTGTTGGCTGTCGGCGCCCACCCGCGCGAACTCCCCACGGCCAAGCCCGACGGCGAACGCATCCTCAACTGGGCCCAGATCTACAACCTGGACGAACTTCCCGAGGAACTGATCGTGGTTGGTTCCGGTGTGACCGGCGCCGAGTTCGCCTCCGCCTACAACGGCCTGGGCTCCAAGGTCACCCTCATCTCCAGCCGCGACCAGGTCCTTCCCGGCGAGGATACTGACGCGGCCAAGCTGCTGGAAGGTGTCTTTGAGCGCCGCGGCGTACGTGTTTTGTCGAAGTCCCGCGCGAACGCGGTGGAGCGGACCGACGACGGCGTGAAGGTCACCTTGGGTGACGGATCGATCGTGACAGGTACGCACTGCCTGGTGTGTGTTGGGTCCATTCCCAACACCGCTGGAATCGGCCTTGAAGAAGCGGGCGTGACACTCACGGAATCCGGCCACATCAAGGTGGACGGCGTTTCCCGCACCACTGCCCCCAACATCTACGCGGCCGGCGACTGCACCGGTGTGTTCGCCCTCGCATCCGTGGCAGCCATGCAGGGCCGGATTGCGATCGCCCACTTCATGGGTGACGGCGTGAAGCCCCTCAAGCTCAACCAGGTTGCGTCCAACATCTTCACCTCCCCGGAAATCGCATCCGTGGGCGTTTCCGAGGCCGACCTCGCGTCGGGCAAATACCAGGGCGATGTTGTGATGCTGTCCCTGCTCAGCAACGCCCGCGCCAAGATGCGCAACACCAAGGATGGCTTCGTCAAGATCATCGCCCGCAAGGGATCCGGCACAGTGATCGGTGGCGTGGTGGTTGGCCCGAATGCCTCCGAGCTCATCTTCCCGATCTCGGTTGCCGTCACCCAGAAGCTGCACGTCGATGACGTGGCCAGCGCTTTCACGGTGTACCCGTCCCTGACGGGATCCATCTCGGAAGCTGCGCGGCGCCTGCACGTTCACATGTAGCGCCAACGCCTATTGGCTGAGTGCCTGCACAGCTTGAGCCAAAGACATGTGCAACGCGGGTCCGTGGCCTGGCAGGACCACGTTGGCCCGGACGCTCCTCAACCGGCGGGTTGCTTCGAGCGCGGCCGGGGCGTCCCAGTGGTACATCCTGTGCAGCATCTGCGGCCCGGACTTCAGGCTGATCGGATGTCCGCTGACCAGAGAGTCACCCACGGCGATCGCCCCGGCACCGGGCAGCAGCAGAGCTGCGTTGCCTGGGGTGTGCCCGGGGAGCAGGATCGCGGTTGGGCGTCCCGGCAGGCCTTGGAGCTTCTCCTCGGTCCAGGCCTCCGCCCGTGTGGCAGCTTCCGCTTGGAGGGCTTTGGCGTTGATGACATGCACCATCCAGCGGAAGACGCGGGGACGCCAGGCCCTCGCCAGCACCTGCCCAAACGTGACTTGGTGCTTCTCCCGGCCCTGGACGTGCGCCAACTCCTCGGGAGAACAGAGGATAGGCGTGCCGAAGGTCTGCGAAAAATACGCGGCCGAACCCGTGTGGTCCACATGCCCGTGCGTGATGAGCATGGCCTTGGCATCGGCTGGGTCCAGCCCCAGGTGCCGGACAGACTCCAGCACCAGATCGCGGTCCGCCGGGTACCCGCCGTCGATCAGCAGGAAGCCTGAATCGTCACGGACAATGAGCCAATTGGACGCGGGCCCTTCCACGAAGTGCACTCCGGGAGCTGGTTCAGAGATCTTCACCCCGGAATTCTAGGCCGCGGCGGCCTGGAAGTGTTTCTCGATGATGCCTTTGATGTCATCGTGGCAGCCTCCGCAGCCTGTTCCGGCGCGGGTGGCCTTTGAAACCTCGCCAAGCGTGTCGCAGCCCTCAAGTATGGAATCTTCAATGCTGGCCGCGCTGACCCCGGCGCAACGGCAAACGGTCCGTTGCGGGTCGGTGCTGGTGGCGCCGCTGTTCAGCTGGTCCGGGCCATCCAGGCGCAGCAGCAAGGACCGGTCCGCGGGGAGTTCGGAAGAGCGCTCAAACAAGACCACCAGTTCGGCAGCAGTACGGGGCATGCCCACAGACACCAAGCCCTCCAGCACACCGCCCCGGGTGGTCATCTTTACGTAGCGGCCGTGCTCGGGATCGGCCCACTGCGAGACCTGCCGCCGCGGGCGCCCGGAAGCAGCACCGGCTTCCAATAGCTCTTCATCCCAGGGATCCGCCTGGTTGTCGCCCGCCACGGCAAGGTTGATGCCGCGCGCCTTCAGGACCACCACACCGGGCTTTTCCGGGGGGAGCGCTTCCAGGGCATCCGCTGCGTCCTGTCCGTCGCGGGCCAGTACCACGAGGTACTCGGCCAACCATTCGGCCTGCCGCCAGCCCGGACCAATCAGGCCGGACGGACCAGGGGCGCTCCGGCAATCGAGGCATGCAGCGTCCGGGCAGCGCACTTCCGCACAGTCACCGATCGCGAACATGTGGGGCTCGTGAAAGGTCCGGAGGTGGTGGTCCACCAGGATTCCGGAGCCCACCGGCAGGCCGCAACCCTCGGCCAGTTCTATCCGGGGGCGGACACCACAGGAGAGCACCAGCAAGTCCCCGTCAATGGCCGATCCATCGTCAAGAAGCAGGGCAGAGAAGGAACCACCCGGCCCGGCAGTCTCTACACCGGTGGAGCGGGCGTTGCCCGCCATCCTGACTCCGCCCAAACGCAAGCTGTTGGTGAGCACGGAGCCGCTGCCGCGGTCGATGCTGCGGCCCAAAGGGAAGGGGCCGTTGTGGACGACTGTAGCCAGGGCGCCTTCTTCGGCGGCAGCCAGCGCCGTCTCCAAGCCCAGGACACCACCGCCCAGTACCACCACGCGCTTGCCACCTGCCACGGCAGCACGGAGGACGGCGGCGTCCCTTAGATCGCGCAACGCCGTCACTCCCGCCGGAAGCACAGGTCCGGCAGGGTCGGGGTTGAGGCCGGTGAGGTTGGGAATCACGGGACGGGAACCAGTGGCGAACACCAATCGGTCATAATGCTCGGAGCTGCCATCGGAAAGCACTACGTGCTGGCGTGCCCGGTCGATCCTTTTGACCTTCACGCCCAACCTGACGTCGACGCCGTCGGCAATCAATTCTGCTGCGTCAGCCATGGCGAGGGCCTCGGCAGTGGTCCGACCCACGCCCAGTTCAGCAACCATCACGCGGTTGTAGGCAGCTTCCGGCTCCTGTCCAACCACCATCAGCTGGACCAGGCCCGAACGTACAGCGGGGAGGATTTCGTCCACGAGCCGCGCGGCAACGGGACCGAAACCTACTACGACAATCCGCTCGCTCATAAAGCCTCCTTGACGTTTACCAGCATTCGAACCCCGACGGCGGTTGCTGCCACCGGGGTTGCCGCTGCCTTCTTAACCCACACCCGGCTGGTCTTGAACTCCGGCATGCCGGAGATGGGATCCGTGGCCGCCTCCGTGAGGCGGTTGGCGTTCTCCTGGCCGGGGAAGTGGAACGGCAGGAAAACGGTGTCAGGCCGGACAGAGTTGCTGAGCTCGGCGCGGCAAAGGACCTCGCCGCGCTCGTTCGTGACGGTGGCGTACTCGCCGTCCGCAATCCCACGCGAAGCCGCGGTTCCGGGATGGATCAGAAGCCGTGCCTGCGGCTGCGAGGCCATCAACGCCTCGACCCGTCGGGTCTGGGACCCGGACTGGTAGTGCTCCAGCAGCCGGCCGGTAGCCAGGGCCAGCGACTCGTCGGCAAAAGAACGATCAGCCCGTCTGGACGGCGTCACGGGCACCATGACTGCCCTGCCATCAGCGTGGGCGAAGCCATCGCCGAAAAGCCTCGGAGTGCCGGCGCTGCCAACGGGGAAGGGCCAGTAGGCAGCCTCCCCGCGGTCCAGCATGGCGTAGTCGATGCCCGAGTAATCGGCCAAGCCGCCAGCGGAAGCCAGACGAAGTTCCTCGAACACCGTCTCTGGGTCGTCGCTGAACGTGGAAGGGGCTTCCAGGATTTCAGCCAGCCGGGCCATGAGCCACAACTCGCTCCGCACACCCGGGGGAGGATTGAGCGCCTTGCGACGGCGGATCACCCGACCCTCCAGGTTGGTCAGCGTGCCCTCCTCCTCGGCCCACTGCGTGACAGGCAGGACCAGATCCGCTTCGGCGGCCGTCTCTGACATGAAGAAATCACAGACAACCAGAAAGTCGAGAGCCCGCAGCCCGGCGGTCACGGCGTTGGTATCAGGCGCTGACACCACGACGTTGGCGCCGTGCACGAAAAGGCAACGGACGCCGTCGGGCTTCCCGAGCGACTTCAGGAGTTCGACGGCGGGTAGTCCCGGTCCGGGGATCAGCGACTCATCAATTCCCCACACCTGGGCGATGTGGGCGCGGGCGGCGGGATCGGTGATCTTGCGGTAACCGGGCAGCTGGTCGGACTTCTGTCCGTGTTCCCGGCCGCCCTGGCCGTTGCCCTGCCCGGTGAGTGTGCCGTAGCCGCTGCGCGCCGAACCGGGCAGCCCGAGCAGGAGGCTGAGGTTGATCGCAGCGGTGGCCGTGTCCGTGCCGTCCACGTGCTGTTCCACGCCGCGACCACTCAGGATGTAACTGCCGCCGGTACGGGCACCGTGAACCAGCCGCCGGGCGGTCTCGCGGATGAGGTTCGCGGGAACGCCGGTGATGGTCTGGACGCGTTCGGGCCAGAAGGCGTTCAGGCTGCGCACCACCGCCGCGTAACCCGTGGTCTTGGCAGCAATGAACTCCGCATCCACCAGGCCCTCGTGCACCACCACATGGGAGATGCCCAAAAGGAGGGCCAAATCGGTACCGGGCGTCGGCTGCAGGTGGAGGCCGCCGCCGTCGGACGTCAACGCAGCAGTAGCCGAGCGGCGCGGATCCACCACGATCAGGCCGCCGGCGTCGCGGGCGCCCTGCAGGTGCGGGACGAAAGGTGGCATGGTCTCGGCAACGTTGGAACCGAGCATGAGGATGACGGACGCGGTGTCCAGGTCCGTTACCGGGAAGGGGAGGCCGCGGTCCACACCGAACGCACGGTTGCCTGCCGCAGCAGCCGAGGACATGCAGAACCGGCCGTTGTAGTCGATGCGGGAAGTCCTCAGCGCCAGGCGCGCGAACTTGCCCAGCAGGTACGCCTTCTCGTTGGTGAGGCCGCCGCCCCCGAAGACGCCCACCGCATCGTTTCCGTGTTGCTTTTGGGTGTCCTTGACGGCCGCTGCGATGAGCATGAGCGCTTGGTCCCAGGAGATCGGTTGGTGGACGCCGTCCGATCCCTTGAGGAGCGGTTCGGTGACCCGGCCGTTGTGATGCAACAACGACGCCGATGTCCAGCCTTTGCGGCACAGCCCGCCCCGGTTGGTGGGGAAGTCGCGCCCGGAGACCTCCAGGGGCGCGGCTGGCTGGGCCGGTTCTGCGGTGGGTGCGGGCGCCGGCCCCGGCGCGGCGGAGTCCGTCGCGGTCGGGGTCAGCGTCATGGCGCACTGGAGCGCGCAGTAGGGGCAGTGGGTATCGGCGCCGTTGGGCATCTAGATGTGTCCGATCGTGTTGCGCTTCCGGGCCGGGCGGATGTAGCAGACCCAGCAGACGGTGAGCATCAGGACGTACGCTCCCACGAATCCGTAGAACGCCGGGGTGTAGGAACCTGCGGTGGTGTTGGAGGCGTTGAGCACCTGCGGGATCACGAAGCCGCCATAGGCGCCGATTGCAGAGATCAGGCCCAGTGAGGATGCTGCAAGCCGGGCGGTGGCCGCGCTACTGGCCCCGCTCCGTGCAGCCCTGCTGGAGGTGGCGAAGATGACCGGGATCATGCGGTACGTTGCGCCGTTACCAAAGCCGCTCGCCAGGAAGAGGAGCAGGAACAGGGTGAGGAAGAGCCAGAAGTTCTTCAGCGGCAACGTCCAGATCATGGTGAGGGTGATGACGGCCATGGAAGCAAAGGAGGCAATGGTCATTCGCGCCCCGCCCATCCGGTCGGCCATGCGTCCGCCGTAGGGGCGGGCCAGGGAGCCGACAAGCGGGCCGAGGAAGGCAAGTGAGAGCGCAACTGCGCCGACGTGGATGGAGGAGAAGTCCGGGAAGTAGTCCTTGATCAGTTTGGGGAAGACGCCCGCAAAGCCGATGAAGGAACCGAAGGTACCGATATACAGGAACGCCATGACCCACAGATGCGGTTCCTTGAGGGCGGCCAGCGAGCCGGCCACATCGCCTTTGGCGCTGGTGAGGTTGTTCATGTACTTCCAGGCGCCGAAGGCGGCGATGAGGATCAGCGGAATCCAGATGATGCCGGCCATGGGAAGGTTGACGGTTCCCGCCGCCAGGAGCGTGATGGCGATCGGAACAACAAGCTGCGCGACGGCGGCACCCAGGTTTCCGCCGGCGGCGTTCAGGCCCAGCGCCCAACCCTTTTCGCGGGCCGGGTAGAAGAAGGTGATGTTGGCCATGGAGCTGGCGAAGTTGCCGCCACCGAAGCCTGCAAGGGCGGCGATGAGAAGCATGACACCGAACGGCGTTTCCGGGTTGGAGACGCAGATCGCCAATCCCGTGGTGGGGATCAGGAGCAGGAGTGCCGAGACGATGGTCCAGTTCCGGCCACCGAACTTCGGAACCATGAAGGTGTAGGGGATTCGGAGTGTTGCGCCTACGAGGCTGGGAATGGAGATGAGCCAGAAGATCTGGTTGGAGTCGAACGCGAAACCGGCAGCTGGGAGCTGGACGACCACGATGGACCACAGCTGCCAGACAACGAATCCGAGGAATTCGGCGAAGATGGACCAGTAGAGGTTTCGCTTGGCGATGGACCGGCCTTCGGCTTCCCACTGGCCCTTGTCCTCGGCATCCCAGTTGGCGATCCAGCGGCCGGGGCGGTGTTCAAGGGTGGGGGTGGCGGCAGCAGTGGACTGGACGGGAACCAGTGCATCTGCGGTGCTATCAACAGTCACGGGAGTGCCTCCTTGGTGGGGGACGTTGTTCTTCCAAGGTAGGTTTGGCGCATTTCACGGACGGACGCTGTTTGTAAACGCCCTGTGACATTTCCCTATCGGCGGGGTCACCGGCGCGTGAGGCCGTGGTGAGGTATTGTGGCGCAGACCACATCGTGGGATTTCTGCGGCTGTCCGCATGTTGGACTTGGTTGTCCAGTCAATGGACAGCGGGAACTATTATTGAACTCTCGAATAATCCATCGCCGGGGTCGTCTCCTGGGGCATCGGCCGGCGTGAACGAAAGCTGCAACTACATGTCTTCCACCGCACCATCCAAGGAAGGCGAGTCCACTCAGCCGGTGAACTCGCGGGGCAAAGTGATCTTCGCCAGCCTGATCGGCACGACGATCGAGTTCTACGACTTCTACGCCTATGCCACCGCGTCGGTACTCGTCTTCCCGAAGCTCTTCTTCCCGGACGCCACTGACATCAACGCGTTGCTCAGTGCGTTTGCCATCTTCGGCGTCGCCTTCTTCGCCCGTCCGATCGGCGCCGTGGTCTTCGGACACTTCGGTGACAAGATCGGCCGCAAGGGCACCCTGGTCGCTTCGTTGCTGACCATGGGTATTGCCACGTTCCTGATCGGACTCCTGCCCACGGCCTCGATGCCGGGTTGGGCTATCCTGGCGCCCATCCTCCTGGTGGTGCTCCGCTTCTTCCAGGGTCTCGCTCTGGGAGGGGAATGGTCCGGTGCGGCCTTGCTCGCCACCGAAAACGCCCCGGAAGGCAAGCGCGCCATCTACGGGACGTTCCCGCAACTTGGTGCCCCGATCGGCTTCATCATTGCCAACGTCATCTTCATTTGGATGAACGTGGCCCTGAGCGCCGAAGAATTCCTCGCATGGGGCTGGCGGGTTCCGTTCATCCTCAGTGCAGTGCTGGTCATCGTGGGCCTCTACGTCCGCCTGAAACTGGTGGAAAGCGTGTCCTTCACCAAGGTCATCCAGCAGGAGAAGGTCCAGAAGCTGCCCCTCGCAGCCACGCTCAAGAGCCACTGGCGGCCCGTGGTGGCCGGCACGTTCATCATGTTTGCCACCTACGTGCTCTTCTACATCATGACTACGTTCACTCTGTCCTACGGCACCAAGCCAACTCTGGCAGGTGCCCAGGCAGCGGCTGAAAAGGCCGGCAAGCCCATGACGGCCGACCAAATCGCAGCGTTCGTTCCCGGCTTGGGCATTACCCGGTCCGACTTCCTGTGGATGCTGATCATCGGCGTGGTCTTCTTCGGTATCTTCACGGTGGTTTCCGGGCCTCTGGCTGAGAGGTGGGGCCGCCGGAAGTTCCTGCTGGGCGTCACCGCCGGCATCTTTGTCTTCGGTGCGCTCTGGTTCACCATGTTCGGCCCCGGCCAGGCTGCCGCCATGGTTGGCCTCATTGTCGGCTTCACGCTCATGGGCCTGACCTTCGGTCCCATGGCCGCCATCCTGCCCGAACTGTTCCCGGCAAACGTCCGCTACACGGGTTCCGCGGTCGCCTACAACCTGTCGTCCATGATCGGCGCAGCCCCGGCATCGTTCGTGGCCATCGCACTCTGGTCGGCAGCGAACGGAAGCACGTGGTTGGTGGGTGCCTACATGGCTGCCGCGGCCGTGGTTACGTTCATTGCCCTGTGGTTGACCCGTGAAACCAAGGACACCGACTACGAAAACAACGTAGCCTAAGCAGCCCTTAACGACGGCGGCTCCGCACCTTTCCGGTGCGGAGCCGCCGTCGTTTATTGACGTGTTCCTAGTCCTCGATGGTGGCGATAACGGCCCCAGCGGCGACGGTCTCGCCTGCCGTAGCGGACAAGCCGCGAACGGTGCCAGCCTTGTGTGCCGTGAGGGGCTGCTCCATCTTCATGGCTTCAAGGACGACGATCAGATCGCCCTCCGCCACGACGTCGCCTTCAGCGGCTGCCACCTTGACGATGGTGCCCTGCATGGGCGACGTCAGGGCGTCGCCGCCAGCCGCAGCGGCCGTCGCACCAGCGGAACGGGAGCGCTTCTTGGACTTCCCGGACTTGGAGCCGGAGCCGCTGGAAACAGCAGCCACTCCGCCGCCCAGACCGGATGGCAGGACGACTTCAAGGCGCTTGCCTCCAACCTCGACAATGACGCGCTGGCGCTCACCGGCGTCGTCGTTTTCTACGCCGGCAGAGCTGGCCGACCATGCTGGGATGCTGTTGACGAACTCAGTTTCAATCCAGCGGGTGTGAACCTTGAACGGACCCTCAGCCGGGGCGAAATCGGGGTCGGTGACCACTGCCAGGTCGAAAGGAATAACTGTGGGGATACCCTCCACAACCATCTCTTCCAAAGCGCGGCGTGAACGCTGCAGGGCCTGCTCGCGGGTAGCGCCGGTGACGATCAGCTTGGAGAGCATGGAGTCGAAATTGCCACTGATGACGTCGCCCTGATCCACGCCGGAATCGATCCGGACGCCGGGTCCGGTCGGGTTCTTCAGGGTGGTGATGGTGCCCGGGGCGGGCATGAAGTTGCGGCCCGGGTCTTCGCCGGTGATGCGGAACTCGAAGGAGTGGCCACGGACCTCGGGGTCCTCGTAGCCGAGGGCTTCACCGCGGGCGATGCGGAACTGCTCGCGGACCAGGTCGATGCCCGTGACTTCTTCGGAGACGCAGTGCTCCACCTGGAGCCGGGTGTTCACCTCGAGGAAGGAGATGGTGCCGTCCTGGCCCACCAGGAACTCGCAGGTGCCGGCGCCAAGGTAGTTGGCTTCCTTGAGGATGGCCTTGGAGGATTCGTAGAGGCGCTTGACCTGCTCTTCGCTCAGGTAGGGTGCCGGGGCTTCCTCGACGAGCTTCTGGTTGCGGCGCTGAAGGGAGCAGTCGCGGGTGGAGACAACAACTACGTTGCCGAAAGCGTCGGCCAGGCACTGCGTCTCAACGTGGCGCGGTGCATCGAGGAAGCGCTCGATGAAGCATTCGCCACGGCCGAAAGCAGCGGTGGCTTCGCGGACGGCAGACTCATACAGTTCAGGGATTTCGTCCATGGTGCGGGCCACCTTGATGCCACGTCCGCCACCGCCAAAGGCAGCCTTGATGGCAACGGGAAGCCCGAACTCCTCGGCAAACTTCAGGATTTCCTCTGCGGACTCCACGGGGTCAGCCGTACCGGGGACCAACGGAGCCCCCACCTTTTCGGCGATGTGGCGGGCTTGGACTTTGTCGCCCAAAGCCGAGATTGCCTCGGGGGAGGGGCCGATCCAGGTGATGCCGGCGTCGATGACCTTCGCGGCAAACTCGGCGTTCTCGGCCAGGAAGCCGTAACCCGGGTGGATGCCGTCGGCGCCAGCCTGCTTGGCAACCTCAATGATCTTGTCCATCACCAGGTACGACTCAGCGGCGGTGTTGCCGCCCAAGGCATAGGCTTCGTCCGCAAGGCGGACGTGGAGGGCGTCCCGGTCAGGGTCGGCGTAGACCGCCACGGAGGCAATGCCTTCGTCCCGGGCGGCTCGGATGATGCGGACCGCGATTTCGCCGCGGTTGGCAATCAAGACCTTGGTAAGAGGGCTGGAAATGGGCTGCGCCGGGTTAGCTGACAAGTTGTTGACTCCTTCTGTCCTTCAGGGAGCCTAGCGTGATTGTGAGGGTTCCGCCCATATTGATGGGGGATTCCGTGTGTGAGGCGGTGTTCCTTTGTAGGGTTGCTACAAACTGCTTCTACTGGTTGGTCGGGTTCCAAAGCTCCGTGATGCCCACGCTTGCGTGGACCAGCAGGTCGCGGAGGGTGGAGATGGAAAGCCCGACGACGGCGTGCGGGTCGCCGTCGACCTTGCGGATGAAGGCCCCGCCCAAGCCGTCGATGGTGAACGAGCCGGCGCAGTGCAGAGGCTCGCCGGTGGCGATGTAGGCGTCGATCTCGTTTTCGGACATCCGCGCGAAGTGCACTTCCGCGCTGGAGACCGCGCCCACGGTGGCGCCCGTGCCGTCCGGAGCCTCGTCGACGGCTTCATCCTGGTCCGCGTCCGCTGCGGTATCCCGGCAGTCAACCAGCCAGTGCCCTGTGTGAAGTACTCCCTGTGAACCGCTCATCCGCAGCATCCGCTCCCGGGCAACCTCCGGGGTGTAGGGCTTGCCGTGGGACTCGCCGTCGAATTCGAAGACAGAGTCGCACCCGATCACCAGCGCGCCTTCAGCTTCGGGGAGGGCTGCAACGGCTTCCGCTTTCGCGCGGGCCAACAAGAGTGCGGTGTCATGCGCG
Organism: Paenarthrobacter nitroguajacolicus; assembly: GCF_031455195.1. Classification (GTDB taxonomy): domain Bacteria; phylum Actinomycetota; class Actinomycetes; order Actinomycetales; family Micrococcaceae; genus Arthrobacter; species Arthrobacter nitroguajacolicus_D. The sequence goes on from NZ_JAVDSH010000002.1 coordinate 538,243, forward strand.
TCTGTCACACCGTACTTCGCCTGGACCGCGTCCTCATCGACGTCCGACACGAGGACGTCATGCTGGATGCCCGCCTCAGTGAGCAGCTTGGTGCGGGCGGGGGACTGGGAGGCGAGGATCAATCGGGTCACGGTCCCCAGCCTAGTACCAACGCTCTCTCACCTTCCGCCTGCTTCCCGCCGACCCTCCTTCACGTCCCACCCCTTAACCCCCGACGCTCTCTCACTTGCGTGAAGCAAGTGAGAGAGCGTCGGGGTATTTATACGGTGATGTGAGAGAGCGTTAGTGGACCAGTTCCTCGGATCCGGCCTTGGGGCGGTCGCTGCGGGTGAGCTTGGCGCCTTCGACGTCCACGTCCGGGAGGATCCGCTGGAGCCACTTGGGCAGCCACCAGGCCTTCTCGCCCAAAAGATACATCACAGCGGGAACGATGGTCATGCGGACCACGAACGCATCGATGAGCACACCGAACGCCATTGCGAAGCCCAGCGGCCGGACCATGGTGAGGTGGCTGAAGATGAAGCCGGAGAACACGCTGACCATGATGATGGCTGCGGCGGTGACCACTGCCGCTGCGTGGCTGAACCCGGAGCGTACTGCGTGCTTGGCGGACTCGCCGTGCATGAACGATTCGCGCATGCCGGACGTGATGAACACCTGGTAGTCCATGGCCAAACCGAACAGCACACCGATCAAAATGATGGGGAGGAAGCTCAGGACGGCGCCGGGGTTGGCGACGTCGAAGATCCCACCCAACCAGCCCCACTGGTACACGGCCACTACGGCACCGAAGGCAGCAGCCAGCGAGAGCAGGAAGCCACCGGTAGCCAACAGTGGAACAACGATGGAGCGGAACACCAGCAGGAGCAGGATCAGCGAGAGGCCCACAACGATCGCCAGATAAGGCGGCAAAGCGGCACCAAGCTTGGCGGACACATCGATGTTGCCTGCAGTCTGGCCGGTCAGTCCGATGGTCACATCGTTCTGTTCACGGATGTCCGTGCCCTTGGCGCGGACATCGGAAACCACCTGGACGGTGCTGGCGCTGGCGGGGCCTTCCTTCGGGATGACCTGGTAAACGGCCGTTCGGAGGTCATCGCTCAGGGCCACGGGCACTGCGGCGATCACGTTGTCCACGCCCCGCAGCTTATCGGCGACATCGTACTGCTTGTTCTTGGCGTCGTTTTCGCTCAGCCCTTCAGGGAACTCGGCGACCACGATGATCGGGCCCGTCATGCCTTCGCCGAAGCTGCTGCGGGTGAGGTCATAGGCCTTGAACGCCTGTGAATCGACAGGTTCGGACCCGCCGTCGGGCAGTGCAAGCCGCAACTGGGAAGCCGGTAGTGCCAGGGCGCCAAGAAGCACGACGCTGGCCACGAGCGCGAACCACGGGTGCCGGGTAACAAGGCCGCCCCAGCCACCGCTGCTGCGCTTCTCTTCGAGGGCGCGGTCGGCCGCTTCGTGGCCCGGTTCGGCATTGTGCTTGGCGGCCTTGGCCCAGGCGCGCTTGGAGATGAGCCGGCGGCCGATCAGCGCCAGGATGGCGGGCGTCAGGGTCAAAGCGACGACGACGGCGACCGCCACTGTCGCCGCGGCGGCGACACCCATGACTGCGAGGAAGGGAAGTCCGGGGACCACCAGTGCAGCCAGCGCGATGATGACGGTGAGGCCCGCGAACAACACAGCGTTGCCGGAGGTGCCCGTGGCGAGGGCCGCGGACTCTTCGCCGTCCATGCCTGCCAACAGTTGGCCGCGGTGGCGGTTGACGATGAACAGTGAGTAGTCGATACCCACCGCAAGGCCCAGCATCAGGGCGAGCATCGGGGAGATGGAGCTCATGTCGATCACGCTGGTGAGCGCGAACGTGCCACCGACGCCTACCGCGACACCGATCAAAGCCATCACCAGCGGAAGGCCGGCCGCGACCAGGGTGCCGAGCATAAGGATCAGAACCAACGCGGCAACGGCCACGCCCACGATTTCGGCAATGCCAAAGATCTGGGAGACGTCCTCAGTGATTTCCTTGCTGGCGTAAGCCGTGACGCCTGCGGAGGAGACCTCGTGAACGATGTCCTGTACTTGTTTGCGGACGGCTGGATCCACTGCGTTGATGGAGGTCTTGAACTGGACCTGGGCGATTGCTGCTTTGTTGTCGCTGGAGACGAACCGGAGCCCCTCCGAGGCAGCAGCCTGCCGCTTCGAGAGGGCCAAGGTGGTGGCGCCGTCGGCAGCTTCCTTGGCTCCGGCGTCGAGTTTTTCCCTGTTCGCAGCAAATTCGGCGCGCTGCGGCGCCAACTGCGCCTCAATCTGGGCGGGTGTCAGGCCTGAAGCAGCGAGCTGCTGTTCCACCCCGGCGAGCTGCGCCTCGCCGGCTTCCAGCTGCGCGCGGGAGGCATCCAGCTGGGCCTGGCCTGCCGCCGCCTTGGCTTCACCGTCGGCGATCTGGCTGGCCGCGGAATCCAGCTGTTCTTGCGTGGTGAACGGGTTCACCGTCCCTTGGATGTCGGGCATGTCCTGCAGTTTGTCGAGGGCGGCCGCGACGGCATCCTTCTTGGCCTGGTCGAAACCGGCGTCGCCGGCGTCGAAAACTACGCTGGCGGAGCCGCCCGACGAATCCGGAAGGGCTTCCTTGAGCTTGTCCGCCATCCGCTGGGTTTCGGTGCCGGGGATGGTGAAGTTGTTGGACATGGTGCCGTGGAAAGCTGCGGCTGAACCGCCCACTGCCACCATGACGGCCAGCCAGATGGAGATCACCAGCCAGCGGCGCCGGTACGAGAATTTGCCGAGCCGGTAGAGAAACGAAGCCATGTCAGAACCGATCTTTGGTGGTTGGAACAGAGGGTGCGGCTGATGCCGGCGATTGCGGCGCTGAAGCGTCCGACGGCGGCGCGAAGCCGGCGCCGAGGAGGCCCATCGCATCGATGAGGTGCTGCCGTAGGACGGCGAGGGATTCCGCGGAGAGGTCGGGTCCGCGCTCGACGAACCACACGGTCATGGCCGCCTTGCCGCAGGAGATCACCGACCCGGCCAACGCATGCAAATACAGCTCGCTGATGCCTTCTCCTAAACGACTGCGGGCAGCGTCAATGATTTGCCCGGTGCAGTGTTCCCAGGCTTCAAGCTCGGAGCGGGCCAACGAGCGGTTGTCTTGGGTGAGGCTGAACAGCTCGGCCATGGGTGCCACGGACATCGGGTCTGCGAGGGCCATGAGGGCGGCCTGCGCGGATTCGAGGATGGATTCCTCTGCGGGACGCAGGCGGAACTGTTCCAGGGCATGGTCCATGAAGCCGTCGGCTACTGATGCCAGGGCCGCTTCGAGGCTGGGGAAATAGTTGAAGAAGGTTCGCCGGGAAACCCCTGCGCTGGCGGCGATGTCCTCGACGGTGAAATTGCCGGAGCCGTTGCTGCGCAACAGGTCCAGGGCGGCGGACGCGATGGAGCTGCGGGTGGCCGCCTTGTTGAGCTCGCGCCGGGAGGGCGCGCTCGGCTCGGAAAGGAGCGGCTCCGGGGACGGCTCCTGGGTACTCGTTGTGGTCACGTAATTACACTAAGTGCAACTTTGCACTCTGCGCAATTTGACTCTCTTGGAGCGGAACGGAAGAGTCCCGCTCTTGTTCGCCTCGCCCGCCCATAGAGGGCGGGTTGGACGAACGAGAGCGGGACTCAGTAAGGGCTTTGGATAGTCTCCGAATCAGAACTGCTGCGGAGGCGTGGGCTGGGCGGGTTGCGTGGGTTGGGCGGGTTGCTGGGGCTGCGCAGGTTGCTGGGGGTGCGCGGGGGGAGCGGACTGCTGCTGGGCGGCGGTATTGGTCAGGTAGATCGACTGCCCCGTGGCCCCGGGCTCGCCTTCGCCGAGGGGCAGCACGTAGACGGCGGTGCCGTAAGCGCAGACTTCGGTCCAGTTGGTGCCCATTTCGGAGGTGTCGAACCGCATGGCGACGATGGCATTGGCGCCACGTTGCTGCGCTTCGTTGACCATTCGGGCCATGACTTCCTGGCGGCTTTCGTAGAGTGCCTTGGTCATTTCGGGCAGCTCTCCGCCGCCGAGGGAGCGGAATCCGGCAAGCATCTGCGAACCGATGTCCCGTGAACGGACAGTGAGGCCCATGACTTCGCCGAACACGGCGTCGATCCGGTGGCCCGGAATTTCATTTGATGTGACGATCAGCATGCTCAGAGCCTATCCAGCTTTGGGCCCTTTAACAGGGAGATCCCCCGGGGAGAACTCCCCAGGGGATCTACGCCGTTCTAACACGGGCTGGAATTAGGCTTTCGTTCCCGCGAGTTCCCGTTCATCCGCTTCAGCAGCGGCTTTGTCGGCAGCGTACTCGTCCGCAAACGCTGCACCGTTGCGGGGTGCGTTGTAGAGCGACTCGTCCAGGATGCCCTGGCGCTTTGCCACGATGGCGGGGATCAAAGCCTGGCCCGCAACGTTGACGGCGGTACGGCCCATGTCCAGGATGGGATCGATCGCCAGCAGGAGGCCGACGCCGGCAAGCGGCAGTCCCAGCGTGGACAGGGTCAGGGTGAGCATGACCACTGCGCCGGTGGTGCCGGCCGTTGCAGCGGAACCGAGGACGGAGACCAGCACGATCAACAGGTACTGGCTGAAGTCCAGGTTGATGCCGAAGAACTGCGCCACAAAGATCGCTGCGATAGCCGGGTAAATTGCTGCGCAGCCGTCCATCTTGGTGGTGGCGCCCAGCGGCACGGCGAAGGAAGCGTAGCCGGAGGGGACGCCCAGGTTCCGTTCAGTGACGCGCTGCGTGAGCGGCAGCGTGCCGATCGAGGAGCGGGAGACGAACGCCAGTTGGACCGCGGGCCAAACACCGGAGAAGTACTGCTTGACTGACAATCCGTGGACGCGGACCAGGATCGGGTACAGCACAAAGAGCACCAGTGCCAGGCCGATGTAGATGGCGGCCGTGAACTTGCCCAGCGAACCGATGGTGTCCCAGCCGTAGATGGCCACAGCGTTGCCGATCAGGCCCACGGTGCCCAGCGGGGCGATCCGGATGATCCACCAGAGGACCTTCTGGATAACGGCCAGTGCGGAAGCGTTGAAGGTCAGGAATGCCTCAGCCTGCTTGCCTACCTTGAGTGCGGCGATGCCGACGGCGATGGCGACCACAAGGATCTGGAGCACGTTGAAGCTGACGGAAGTGCTGACCGTTGTGGCAGCGTTGGCGCTTTCGGTCACGGTAGAGCTGGCGCCGAGGCCGAGGAAGTTCTTGGGGAAAAGGCCGATCAGGAAGGCCCACCAGTCGCCGGTCTTGCCAGCGTATTCAGCTTTCTGGGTAATGCCAGTGGCTGCCCCGGGCTGCAGGAGCACGCCCAGGCCGATGCCGATCAATACCGAAACCAGCGACGTGATGGCGAACCAGAGCAGAGTGTTCCAGGCCAGACGGGCAGCGTTGGAGACCTGCCGCAGGTTGGCGATCGAGCTCACCACAGCGGTGAAGATCAAAGGAACGACGGCGGTCTGCAGCAACGAGACGTAGCTGGACCCGATCGTCTGGAGGGTTGCGCCAAGGCCGTTGGGGGCTGTCTTGGTGCTGCCTGTGTACTTGGCGATGAGGCCAAGGACGAGGCCCACAATGAGGGCTGCGATGATCTGGACGCCGAAGGAACCGGCCCACTTGGGGAGCCGGAAGCCGGGCTTGCCAGCTGCTGGGGAAGTGTTGGTTGAGGTGCTCACCGGAACACGTTAGGTGTCTGGCCAATAACATAGCGAACGGACGTTGAGAAATGTTACGTGCGTAAAAGTTATTCCTACCGCTCCTGTGACGTTGGCCTCAGCTGGCAGTCCTCACTGCGGATAGGGACGCCAACCTATCCACAAGTTTTTATCAGTTTGTTGGATTTATTGGTTGGGGTTGGTAGTTTGGTGGCGTCTGTTACCGGGCCTTGGGTTTGGTTGTGAAGCGATTGTTCTTATTGGGAGGGAAGTTCTATGTCGCGTGTGTTGTCTACTGAGCAGGCCAAGGCTGCTATTGGTCAGGTGCAGTCGATTATTACTGGTGGGTTTACGGATCAGATTTCTGCGTTGGATGCGCAGGGTCGTGTTTTGTCGGATCCGAATGTGTGGGATGGGCCGTTGGCTGCTGAGTTCCGTGGTTCGACGTGGCCGGAGACGAAGGCTGCGTTGGACAAGGCCAAGGAGGAGTTGGAGCAGTTGCGGGGTCAATTGCAGAAGATTTCGCAGGATATTTTCTCTGCTGGTGGCGGGGCCTGATTCCCCGTTTCTTGATTCGGGTGTGAGGGCCGGGTGATCGTGCCACGTTGATGCGTGGTGTGGTTGCCCGGCCGTTGCGCTGTCTGTTGGTGTCTGCTCGTGTGGTGCCGGGTTTGTGTGGGTTGTTGGTTTTGTTCGCGTTCTTGTTCTGTGGGGGGGGCTGTGGTTGTGACCGAGTTCGTTGAGATGCCGTTGTTGCCGGATTCCGGTGTTGGTCATGGTGGCCGGTTTGTGTATGGGGTTGCGGAGTCGGTGAAGGGTGCTTTTGAGTCCGCAGCGTCGCGGGTTCTGGAGCATTCGGGGTCGCGGACGCCGTTGGTGTCCGCGGCGGGGGAGGATTTCCGGGGGCATTTTTCGGAGGTGTTCGCCGCGAACGCGGCCACGGCGGCCCGGGATGCGGAGTCCCTGGCGTCGGCGTTGCGGACGGTGGCCGGGTATGTGGGGACCATGATCGAGGCGGCGCGGGAGGAGGATGCCCGGCGTCGGGAGAACAACGAGTGGGTGCGGCGGCATAACAACCGGAACTGGTTCGAAGAGGGCTGGGACAACATTTGGGGTGAGGAGGCCCGGCCGAATATGGAGCCGGGGAACGCGCCGTCGTTCCCGTCGGCGTCTGCGTCGTCGGGGTCGCGGGAAACCCCGGGCCCGGGTGGCGGGTACGGGGGCGGGACGTCTTCGGCCCGTCCGGAGTCGTTGCGGAGCTTCGCGGCAGGGTCCCGTGGCCTGGATGAGGGGATCGTGTCGGTGCCGGGTTCGTTGGAGGGGGAGTTGTCTTCGTTCGCGGGGCAGTGTTCCTGGGGCCGGATCGACGCCGCTGGTGTGGTGACGGCGTTCCGGGAGTATTTGCGGTTGAATGAGGCGGACGCGGCGTGGGCGGTGGTGGTCGCGGACGCGTTCGCTGCCGCCGGTAGTGAGGGTGCGGTGTCGACCCTGTCGGACGCGGCGGTGGGTGAGGCGTTGGCCGCGGCGGGGGTGTCCGGGACCCGGACCGGGTTGGTCATTGACCCGCCCACCGCGGCGGGGGCGATGCCCACGAGCGGGTATGCGAACGATCCGGTGAACACGGCCACGGGCAACTTCATTGAACCCGAAACCGATTTGGGGTTCGCTGGGGCGGGAGCTGACCTGGCGGTGACCCGGATGTATAACTCCCTCGGCTCCGGCCTGGAGGATGTTGGGGTGTTTGGCCCGGGTTGGGCCTCGGTCCTGGACCAGCAACTGGCCTTCTCCGATGAACGGTGCCGGTGGGTGATGGCCGACGGCCGGGCGGTGGACTTCCCCCGCGAGGGGACCGGCTGGGCCCGCGCGGTCGGGGAGAACTACTGGCTCACCCGGGAACCGGCCGGCGCGCCGCGCCTGGCGGAGCTGACCTCCATCCCTGCGGGTGTGTCCGAGGTGTTGGTCGTGACCGATAACCAGGGCACCTGGTGGGCTTACACGACCGGCGGGGTGTGGCTCGGGACCGGGAACGGGCCCGGCCGGACCATCTCCGCCCACCGCAGTGACGGGGTGCCTGGAGCGCAGATTCCGTCAGAGGCTGTGGCGTCTGAAAGCACGGAGGCCCGTGCGGCTGCAGGCAGTGAAGCGGTTGACGGTGGGGCGGGTGTGGTTGTCCGGTTGGTGCATGCGCGGGGCCGGTTCGTGGAGATCGACTACGTCGACGGTGTGGTTGGTGTGGTGCGTTCCTCGGACGGGCGCCGGGTGCAGTACGGGTACGACGCCGAGGGCCGCCTGGTCACGGTGGGTACGGAGACCGGCACCCGCACGTATCGGTGGAACGAGCAGGGCCTCATCGGTTCGGTGGTCTCGGCTGCGGGGGTGGTCGAGGCCGAAAACACGTATGACGAGCACGGACGTGTGGTTTTGCAGGTCACGGCGCATGGGCGGCGGACGAGGTTCGCGTATTTACCGGGCCGGGTCACGGTGGTCTCCGATGAGGACGGGTCCCGGTCGAATTCGTGGGTTGCGGATTCCAAGGGCCGCCTTGTGGGGGTGTTGGATGCTGAGGACCGGCGCCAGTCGATGTCTTATGACGGGCATGGGAATCTGGTGTCGTTGACCGAGCGTGATGGTGCGGTCACGGTCCATGGCTATGACGCGCGGGGCCGGAAGATCCGCACGGTGACCCCGGAAGGCGCGGACCTGAGCTATGGGTGGGACGAGCGGGACCGGATCACCACTTTGGTGGCCGCTACCGGTGCGACCGTGACGTATGAGTATGCTGATGAGCTGTCCCGGGACCCGTCGGTGGTGGTGGACCCGCTGGGCGGCCGGACCGAGCTGCAGTGGCGGGACGGGCTCCTGACTCAGGTGACGGACCCGGTCGGGGTCAGCATTGGTTTTGAGTACGACACGTTCGGGGACCTCATCGGAACCCGCAACGCTGCCGGGGAGACCGCGAGGATCGTGCGGGACCAGGCGGGCAGGCCGGTCACGGCGTTCACCCCGTCGGGGGCCGTGACCCGGTTCGCCTATGACGCTGCCGGGGTGTTGGTGCGCCGGGTGGATCCGGACGGGGCGGTGTGGGCTTTTGAGCACGACACCGCGGGCCGGATCACCGCGATGGTTGCCCCTGATGGGGGAAGGACGGTGTTCGAGTACGCCCCCAACGGGGAACTGGCCCGCACCACGGACCCGCTCGGGCGCAGTATCGAGCGGGTGGTTGATGAGCTCGGGAACCTCACCGCCGCGGTGCTGCCGGACGGGGCGAAGTGGGGCTTCACCCACGACAACCTCTCCCGGCTCACCGGGATCACGGACCCGGGCGGGCATGATTGGGTGCGGGAGTACGACACGGTCGGGGACCTCACCGCCGTCGTGGATCCGACCGGTGTCCGGACAGGGGCGGTCACCGACCGGACCAACGGCACCGCGACCCTGACCGACGCCTTCGCTACGAACACGTACAGTTTTGATGAGTACGGCCGCCCCACGAAGAGGGAGTCCGTGGACGGTTCCGCGGAGCTGGTCTCGTATGACGCGGCGGGGAACCCGGTCGAGTTGGTCGATGGTGAGGGCGGGTTGACGGTCCTGGGCCGTGACCCGGCGGGGAGGATCACCTCGATCACCTCACCCACGGGGGCGGTGACCCGGTTCGAGTACGACCACTGCGGCCGCCCATGGAAGTCCATTGACCCGGTCGGGGCGGTCACGGAACTGTCCTACGACCCCGATCAGCGCCTCATCGCGAGGAGACTGCCGGGCGGGGAGGTCGAAACGTTCGCCTACGACGCGTGCGGCAGGTTGACCGCGAAGCACTCTCCGGGGGAGGGGACGGCCCGGTACGGGTACGACAAGGTCGGGCGGCTGAGCTTCGCCCAGGATTCCTGGTACGGGACCCGCCGCTTTGAATACAACCTTGCCGGGGAACTGACCGGGACCATCAACGGGGTGGGGGGTCGGACCCGGTTCGAGTACGACACCCGCGGCCGCCTCACCCGCATCACCGACCCTGTGGGTGGGGTGACCACCCGGACGTATACGGCCACGGACCAGGTCGATAGTGTCACGGACCCGCTCGGGCGGGTTACGACCGCGACGTATGATCCGGCGGGCCGGCAGTTGTCCCAGACGGACCCGGACGGGCACACCACCACCTGGACCTACGACACCGCCGGCCGGGAAGCGTCGACGTCGGTGGACGGTGCACTGATCGCCGCTATCGAACGTGACCTTCCCGGCCGCAGGGCGGTCATCACCGACCACACAGCCGGGGCCGGGTACGCGGTGGAGCACGAGTTGTGCTTTGACCGGCGCGGCCTCCTCACCCGAAAGTCCAACGGGAACCGGACACTGTTGTGGGAGTACGACGCCGACGGGAACCGCACCGGATTCACCACCGCGGCCGGCACCACCCGTTACACCCGCGACCCCGCAGGCCGGGTTGTGAAGGTCTCCAACCCGTCGCTCGGGGACGCCGCCTTCACCCACGACCCCTCCGGACGGATCACCTCCGCGACCGCCGGCCAATACACCCAGGAATGGTCGTACCGGGACGGGGCCCTTGCAGAGCACACCCGCACCCACACCGATGACCCGGGCACAGCGGATGTGACCCTGATCGGCCGCGAGCCCGGGAGCGGGCGGATCACCGCCCTGACCCGGAACGGGGCAGTGACCCGGTACGGGTACGACACCGCCGGGCAACTGACCTCCGCCACCACCACCAGCACCGTGACTGACTCGGAGGCCTCGCCTTCGGTGTTGGGGTGGGAGTACGACGCCGGTGGGCGGCTGCTCCGCGAAACCACCCCGGCCGGGGCGCGCACCTTCGCCTATGACGCCGCAGGGCAGCTTCTTACTCTCACGGAACCTGATGGTGCCCGGACCGAGTATGTGTATGACGGGTTGGGACGCCGGGTCCGGGTGATCGGGGCGGACGGGTCCTGGACCGAATACGCCTGGGGCCCCACCGGGTACCTCACCGGGACCATCGAGAAGGATCGGGACGGGGCAGAGGTGTCCCGGCACCGGCTCCACGTGGACGCGCTCGGTGAACTCGCCACCGTGGACGGGACGTTGTTGTGGTGGGACACCGCCGCACCCGTCCCGACCCTCGCCGGTATAGAGACGACCCAGGTGCTGTCCCTGCCCGGCGGAGTCTCCGGCACCGGCGACGCGTGGACCGCGCCGGGCTGGCGTGCCGCCCGCCCCACCGACCAACACGACCCCTGGGCCGTCCTCGGCACCCCCACCACCCCCGCCCCGGGCGCCACCACAACAAACGGTGCAGGAGCTGGTGCCGGGGTGGGTGTGGGTGGTGTGTTGCCCGCCGGGATCGCCCTGACCGCAGGCGGCGGTGTCGACATCGCGGGACTGGAATGGCTTGGTGCCAGGGCCTACGACCCGGCTACCCGGGGCTTCCTTTCCACCGACCCTCTCGCCCCTGTCCTCGGCGCGGGCTGGGACGGCAACCCCTACTCCTACGCCGGGAACAACCCCCTCAACACCACCGACCCCACCGGCCTGCGACCCCTGACCGACGCCGACCTGAAAGCCTACGACGGCTCCTCCCGCGGCGCCCTCGCCGCAGCAGGAGACTGGCTCGGCAACAACTGGGAATACGTCGTCGGCGGCGCTGCTGTGGTGGGCGGGGCCGTGTTGATGTTCGTCCCCGGCGGCCAAGTCGCGGGCATGGGATTGATGAGCTTCGGCGCCGACGTCGTCATCCAAAAAGCAACCACCGGCGAAGTCAACTGGGGCCAAGCAGCTATCTCCGGCGGCCTCGGCATGATCGGCGGCGGAGTCGGGATGATGGCGGGCAAACTCGTTAACAACCCCGTGGCCCGGATGGCCGTCGAGAACGGCGTCGAAGGGGCGATCAGCGGAGCTGGGGGCTACCTCACCGGACCAGGACCCCACACCCCAACGGGCCTCCTGGGCGCAACGGCCCTCGGCGGTGGAACAGGTGCACTCCCCATCGGCGGAGCCGCCAGCAGAGTCGACCTACCGGCTTCGGCAACGACCCGGCTCGGCGATCTTTTGCCTAGCCCTACGGTGCTCAATGCGTCCGAAGTACGTTTCAGTCAACGAAGTGTCACCGACCTGCAGTCGCGCATCGACACCATGGCTGCCCGCGGCTGGTCTGGCTTTGACCCTGCAGACGTTGTAGTGATGAATGATGGTCTCTATACAACCCTTGACAACAGGCGGGTACTTGCCGCCGGCTACACGGACAATCCGGTGCTAGCTAATGTGCATCACTATACGGACATCATCGAGGACCCGGCTGTAAGGGAACGTTTCACGGCCGCGCGGGGGCCGAACAAAGGTCAACTCGCAGAGACCTGGGGTGAAGCCATTGAAAACAGGATTGGAAAACAAGGCGCGGCTTTCCGTAGAACCTACCCGCACGGGTCACCGTTCATAGGGTGGGCCGGGGATTGATGACAATTGGGAGGAAAACCATTGACGAAGAATGTTGTGCTGCCTGCTCTCTATGATCGGATGATTGAGTGTGGGATGGTCGATCTGGAACCGTGGGAACTTTTACGCGGGGCAGAGCAGGTGCAGCGTATGCAGCACCTTGAGAGGGTTTTTCCGGGATGGAGCCTGGTTCCCATAGCACGGAGGACCGACAATGATGATGTGGCCTGCTGGACGGGCCAACACGTCGTAGTTGTCGATGACTACGACGTGTTGAGGGACGCTACTGGGGCGGCTGTACGTCACTCGGCAACGGAATACGCTTCAATGGAGGAATGGTTGATCGCGGCAATACGGGACTTTATTGAATTCGATTGAACTGCCAATTCACAATAGATAGCCTGCCCGTGTAACAGGTGAGCCAACCAAACCCGACCCTATGATCGGTAGGATCCAACCGAGGGCCGGCGGACATAGTTACTGCAATTGTGGACCCGTGAGGAAAGATGAACTGTCGACCAAGCCCTTCAGAAATCAGCCGAGTATTGTCCCATGCGCTCCGTCATGCACCGGGGGAGTATTCCTTGGTGCTGGATAGGGAAGGGTGGGTGTCGGTAAGCGAGCTACTTGGTGCTATGCGTGGGCTAGGACATAGATGGGAATCTGTAGACGAGAAGACACTTAATGAGGTGCTGGAAACCGCAGAGAAGAAGCGTCACCAGATGGTAGATGGCCGGATAAGAGCACTGCATGGCCACTCTGTTCCCGTGGCCGCATCGCACAAGCCGAGTCAGCCGCCGCCGGTGCTTTTCCATGGGACGGCTCCCGCCAGTGTTCCTCTGATAGAAGCGTCAGGAATCTTACCTATGCAACGGCAATATGTTCATCTGGCAGAAACAGTCGAACAGGCCACAGCCGTTGGTAAGAGGAAGGACAAGCATCCCGTTGTCCTCACGATTGCCACAGACGTTGCCCAATCGCTTGGGGTCGTCTTCTATAGGGCCGATTCAGCAATTTGGTTGGCTGACCCGATACCAGCTGCCGCAGTAGGGCTAATCGCCAATGAATACGATATGTACCTAAAGAAGGGGACATGACCGCAACGCCTGAGTGGGACATTTCCAGACATGCGTCTGGGAAGTCGGGGAAGCAATTGCGGAAGGATCGCTTGTTTCTGTTGGCCCTTGGATGCGGACTCCTGTTGGTAACTGTAGGGCTCTTGGTTGTTCCTATAGTTACTCTTGCGTATGACGAGACTCACCATGTTGCGATTGAATGTACGGTCACGGGCGCGAAAGGTGGCCTCGCTTCAGGGGGCGGGACGTGGTCGCGGGTGCAGATCCTTACCTCTGATTGCGGGACCCTGACGATGACCAAGGGTATCTCGGAGTCGAACCGGGATGCCGTGGCGGCAGAAATTACGCCGGGTCGACGGTTCTTGTTACAGGTCGGAGCGACAGAGCACGCGATGTGGGACCTGTATCAGTTCTTCCGCATAACTCCCAGTGTCTATTCAGTCCAAAGGGCCGAATGAGGTGAGCGGTTTCATCCCGGTGGGCAGTTTACGGTTTAGCGATCTGCACTTTCTGACGGGGTTGTCGCGGCTTGTACACCTCTGCGGTGTTTTAGGCGTGTCACTACCGCCACGTATGACCCGGCGGGTGGCAGCTCTCCCAGACGGACACTGGCGGGCACACGACTACTGGAGCTAGGACGCTGCGGGGCGGGAAGCGTCCACGTCGGTGGACGGTGCCCTGATCGGCGACGTCGAACGCGACCTTCCCGGCCGCAGGGTGGTTATCACGGACCCCACGGGCAGGGGCGGATACGCGGTGTAGCGCAAGTTGTGCTTTGGGGCGTCGAGCCCTGCCCTGAAATGTCCGGGCGCTTTGCCCGCCAGCAATTACTACGACATGGAGCAGGCACAGGTAGCTGGATACCCTGGCTATAGTCAGGATCTGCAACCACTGTGGGATCTGCGGTAGGGACGATGATGAACATCGATGGAAACACATATCTGCGTTTGGTAGCTGTCCCAGATCGCAAGGGGCTATTCGTCCGGGGGGATCATATGTATGAGGTGATGAAAGACCTCGGACGCCCAAGCGTTGTGTCAGCAAAGGAATTGGCAGGGGTTGTTGGAGTGGATCCGCGCGGGCCATGGAACGACTTGCAGGAGTGCCAGCGAACTGCGGACCGACTGTATCGAGAGGGCAGACACGGAGATTGGGTTGAGTATCCGACCGCGCTAATCGTCGCGGCTGGGTTCCCGTAAACTTGGGCTTCGTCTAAGGGCAGCGGCTTACGGGACAGATGGTTTTGACGGCGGGTGCCCAAGTCGGTAACTGCAAAGACCTGCGGAACGACCGACTTGTCTGAGGGCGTCGGATAATGATTGAGCAGCCGTGGACTCTCGAGGACGTGACTGTTCCTGATTCTTGGAGCCTCAAATGACGTCACGATTGGAGCCGGTCACCGAAGAACTGGCAGCACTTATGCGCCAATTCTCCTATGAGCCCGAAGCCCGATTCTTCGAGGGGATGCTGTGGGAACTCCGTGCAGCGGAGAATTCTCCCGACGTCCGGAAAGATATTGCGAGGGACATTCTGAGCACTTTCCGCGGCATGGGCAGTTTGAACGACCTCGTGATCATGGTTGATGGCAAAGCCGAGGGCGAAGTCAACAACCAACTTACGAAGTTGCTGCGTGGACTCCGTGCGGTGGCGATTGATGTCGTCGCTACTGGTCGTTCTGGGTGACTTTAGTGGACGCTATTCTTTCGCATCACTATTTATCGAGTAATTTTGAAAATCCCAGCTTCTACAGAAATCTTGTTGAGCTAAATCTCACCAATCTCGAACCTTGGCGAATACTTCATGATCATTTACTGACACAGCGAGCGGTGGGATTAAGAGAGCGGTATCCCTCTCGTATACTCGTTCCGTTCGTACGGCGGGTGGATTCCGACGATATTGCTTGCTGGGACATTGATGCGGGCTATGGTGCGAAGACTTGATTGAGTTTGAGCAAGGCGCAGCGAATGAAACACCTCGATGAGGGTTTCCCTGGCTCAAACCTGATCCATAGAGTTTGACTGAACCACCGTTGCGGCACACCCAGACCCCCCGGCCTCTGGCCGGGGGGTCTCAAGCAGATCAGCCCAGCAACGCCCGCCGCAGCACGTCCAAACCAACTGAGCCGATGTTCAGTGCCTTGCTGTGGAAGGACTTCAGGTCAAAGCCGTCGCGCCCCTCCAGCTCGGCACGGATCTGTTCCCACAGGCGCTGCCCCACCTTGTACGACGGAGCTTGTCCCGGCCAGCCCAGGTAGCGGGTAAATTCGAACTGAAGCTGGCCTTCGCTGATATCGAGGTTGGCTTTGAGGAAGTCGAAGCCTTTTTCGGGTGTCCAGGTGCCGGTGCCCCAGCGTTCAGGGACGGGCAGTTCCAAGTGCACACCGATATCGAACACCACGCGGGCTGCCCGCATCCGCTGGCCATCGAGCATGCCCATGTGGTCACCCGGGTCTTTGAGGTAGCCAAGTTCCAGCATGAGCTGCTCGGCGTAGAGCGCCCAGCCTTCGCCGTGGCCGGAGACCCAGCAGACGTTCCGCCGCCAGTTGTTCAGGAGCTCACGGCGGTAAGTTGCCGTGGCGACCTGGAGGTGGTGGCCGGGCACCCCTTCGTGGAAAACGGTGGTGGTTTCGGACCACGTGGTGAAGGTGTCTTCGCCTGCCGGCACTGACCACCACATACGTCCGGGCCGGGAGAAGTCGTCGGAGGGGCCGGTGTAGTAGATGCCACCCTCGTCGGTAGGGGCGATCATGCACTCGAGGGTTTTCATGACGTCGGGAATATCGAAGTGGACGTCGGCGAGCTCGGACACGGCACGGTCGGAGAGTTCCTGCATCCACGCTTTGAGTGCGTCGGTGCCCTTGATCTGGCGCGCGGGGTCGCTGTTGAGGATGGCCTTGGCTTCTTCAATGGATGCGCCGGGCTTGATCTGCGCCGCGACCTTTTCCTGCTCGCCGATAAGCCTCTCGAGCTCCTGAACGCCCCAGGAGTACGTCTCTTCCAGATCGATTTGTGCGCCAACGAATGAACGCGAGGCCAGCGCGTAGCGTTCGCGCCCGACCGCGTCCTTCTCCGGTGCAAGGGGGAGGAGCTCGTCCCGAAGAAAATCGCCCAGGGCGCTGTACGCAGAACGCGCGGCTGCAGTCCCCGCGTCGAGCCTGTCCTGAACATCGGCGGGCAGCGGCTGGCCATTAAGGGCGGCCGATGAAGCCATCTTGGCGAAGAATCCGTCCTCGGCTGCGTATCGGCCGGTCTGCTCGATGACAATCCGGACTTGGCGGGCGGCGGCTACTTTTCCGGCGTCAGCGGCGGTCCGGAGGGAAACGATGTACCCCTCAATCGCCCCGGGAACATTCGCTGCACGGCCGGCGATGTGCTCCCACTGTTCCACCGTGTCCGTGGGCATGAGGTCGAAGATCGCACGAATGTCCTGGGCCGGTGAGGCGATGTTGTTGAGGTCGGCGGCGTCCCAACCCGACTCGTGGATCTCCAGCTCCAGTCCGAGCCGCTCGCGCATGGCATCCAGGGTGACGGCGTCCACGTCATCCGAAGGCTCAAGGCCGGCCAGGGCGTCCAATGCCAACCGTGTGGCCTCCGCATGAGCCTCGGCACCGGCGGGCGAATAGTCCTGGTATTCGGTTTCGTGTCCCGGCAGTCCAAGTGTGGTGGCGAAGCTGGGATTGAGTTCGATCAGCTTTTCTGTGTACGCGTCAGCGACGGCATCGATGGCGGACTTCGGGCGTACGGGGGTGTTTGCAGTAGTCACCCACAGAGCCTATCCGCGACGCCGCTTACGTGAAAGGGTTGTTGAACTTTTCTACGAGCGGGAAAATTAGCCGCGGCTGCGCTTCCATGCACCCGGACCCGGGCTGGGATCCAGGCGCAGTTGTTGGCGACGGACCCAGTGACGGACGTTCGGCTTGGTTGGGGCCGCTTCCTGCGGTGTCCCAAGGGAAACCACGACGGCGGCAATCGCCGCGAGCTCTTCGGCCGTCGGTTCGCCCTTGACCACCGAGAACAGCGGGGTGGCCGGTTCTTGATCGGGAGCCGTATCGGCGCGGTGCTTCGGCGTGCTCACAGCGGGATGTTTCCGTGCTTCTTGGTGGGCAGGCTGGCACGCTTGTCGCGAAGGGCGCGCAGGCCGCGAATGATCTGCACGCGGGTATCCGAGGGAGCGATCACGGCATCAACGTAACCCAGTTCAGCGGCCTGGTAGGGGTTGAGGAGTTCTTCCTCGTAGCCCTGGATGATCTCGGCCCGCTTGGCCTCGACATCACCGCCGGCTTCGGCCACCGCAGCGAGATCGCGGCGGTACAGGATGTTCACCGCACCCTGGGCTCCCATGACGCCGATCTGGGCGGTGGGCCAGGCGAGATTCAGGTCTGCGCCGAGCTTCTTGGAGCCCATCACGATGTACGCGCCCCCGTAAGCCTTGCGGGTGATGACGGTGAGCTTGGGGACAGTTGCCTCGGCGTAGGCGTAAAGGAGCTTGGCGCCGCGGCGGATGATGCCCTGGAACTCCTGGTCCTTGCCGGGCAGGAAGCCGGGGACGTCCACCAGGGTGATGATGGGGATGTTGAATGCATCGCAGTGGCGGACAAAGCGGGCAGCCTTTTCCGAGGCGGATATGTCCAGGGTTCCCGCGAACTGCATGGGCTGGTTGGCCACGATGCCCACGGTGTGTCCCTCAACGCGGCCGTAACCGATCATCACGTTGGGGGCGTAGAGGGACTGCATCTCCAGGAAGTGGGCGTCATCCACGATCTGCTCGATGACCTTGCGCATGTCATAAGGCTGGTTGGCGGAGTCGGGGATCAACCCATCCAGGGCGAGGTCGTCGTCGTCGACTTCCAGTTCCTGGTCGTGCTCCACAACGGGGGCCTCGGACAGGTTGTTGGACGGCAGGAAGTCAAGGAGTTCGCGGACGAACTCAATGGCGTCTGCTTCGTCGGAAGCAAGATAAGTGGAGGTGCCGGTGGTGGCGTTGTGCTGCCGCGCGCCGCCGAGGGTTTCCATGTCTACGTCCTCACCCGTGACGGTCTTGATGACGTCGGGTCCGGTGATGAACATGTGGGATGTTTTGTCCACCATGACCACATAGTCGGTCAGCGCGGGGGAGTACGCGGCGCCGCCGGCGCACGGGCCCATGATGAGGGAAATCTGGGGGACCACGCCGGAAGCGTGGACGTTGTTGCGGAAGATGTCCGCAAACATGGCCAGCGAGGCGACGCCTTCCTGGATACGCGCGCCGCCGCCGTCGTTGATGCCCACAACCGGGCAGCCGTTGCGGAGGGCAAATTCCTGGACCTTGACGATCTTCTCGCCGTTGACCTGGCTCAGCGAGCCGCCGTAAACACTGAAGTCCTGGCTGTAAATGGCGACGAGGCGGCCGTCCACGGTGCCGTAGCCGGAGACAACGCCGTCACCCAGGGGCTTCTTCTTTTCCATGCCAAACGCGGTGGAGCGGTGCACTGCGAGGGCGTCGAACTCGACGAACGATTCAGGGTCAAGCAGGAGGTCGATGCGTTCGCGGGCGGTGTTCTTGCCGCGTGCGTGCTGCTTCTCAACCGCTTCCGGGCCGGAGGGTTGCTCGGCACGTGCCTGGCGGTCGCGGAAGTCGGCAATCTTTCCCGCTGTCGTTGTCAGATCGTGGCTCATCAAGTGTCTCCGGCTCTGTAGCTGATTTTCGCTGGCGCAGTTCGGTGTTGGCGCAAAGCTTAAGTAGCTTCCGTACAAAGAACAGGCCCCGCAGGCCAGTCTAGTGACGCCTTTGCCGCGAACCGCTGTAGAAACCCTACAATTTTCCGCGTCCAAGCCAAAGGCAACACTATGTTACCCGCGAGTAACATACTTGGGTTAGAGTGTCCCCATGACTTCAAGCAATGACGCTTCCCGCGCCCTCCCGCAGGCAGAGACTCCCTACGTGGCTACCGGATCGCTTAAGGGCAAGACCATCCTGATGTCCGGTGGAAGCCGCGGCATCGGACTGGCCATTGCCACCCGTGCAGCCCGCGATGGCGCCAACATTGTGCTCATGGCAAAGACGGGCGACCCGCACCCCAAACTTGAAGGGACAGTATTCACCGCCGCGGAACAACTGGTCGCCGCGGGTGGGCAGGCGCTGCCGCTGGTCGGGGACGTCCGCAACGATGACGATGTTGCCGCAGCGGTCGCCGCCGCCGTCGAGCGTTTCGGAGGGATCGACGTCGTTGTTAACAACGCCTCGGCAATCGACCTGTCCAAAACCGACGCCGTAGACATGAAGCGCTACGACCTCATGCAGGACATCAACGTCCGTGGCACATTCCTGCTCTCCAAACTGGCGTTGCCGGCATTGAGGGAGTCCGCGCACGGCCACATCCTCACGTTGTCCCCGCCCCTCAACCTGGACCCCAAGTGGGCAGGGATGCACTTGGCCTACACGATGGCGAAGTACGGGATGAGCCTCACCACCCTCGGTCTCGCCGAAGAGTTGAAGAACGACGGCGTTTCGGTCAACTCGCTCTGGCCTTGCACCCTCATTGACACAGCCGCGATCCGGAACATGCCCGGCGGCCAGCAAATCGTGCAGGCGGCGCGGGGTCCGGAGATCATGGCCGACGCCGCTCACGCCGTACTCACAGGTTCGGGCGCCACGGGTAATTTCTTCACGGACGAACAGGTGCTGCGTGCCGCCGGCGTGTCGGACTTTACGCCGTACAGCCTCGGCGCGCCCGAAGACCGACTGGTGCCGGACATATTTCTCTAGGCGGATTCCCAGACGCTTTTGGTGCCAGGCAGCATCCCGGGCCGCTGCAACTGGATAGGATTCAGCTATGGATGTCGAACAGCCAGACAGCAGCGAACCGCGCGTCGCCCCCGCCGCCAGTGACCGGCCCGGGTTGGATCGCCAGGCGCTGCTTGAGCCGGACTTCTTGTCGGCAACGGGCATCTCCCAACTGAACATTGTGGAGTCCACCGGCTCCACCAACCAGGACCTGTTGCGGGCCGTCACTGTTGAGCCAAAGAAGTGGGCCGACCTCGCCGTCCTGACGGCAGAACACCAGACTGCTGCCCGTGGACGACTGGACAGACATTGGGAATCGCCGGAACGCTCCGCGGTGTCGGTGTCCATGGTGCTGCGTCCCGTCACCGCCGACGGCATGCCGGTTCCTACGCAAAGCTATTCGTGGATTTCGCTTCTGGCTGCCGTTGCGTTGCGCGAAGCCCTGCAGGAAACGGCCGGTGTGACCGCGGACATCAAATGGCCCAATGATGTCCTGGTAAACGGACGCAAGATCGCAGGGATATTGGCCCAGATGACGCCCTTGGGGGACGGGACAGTCCCCGCGGTGATCCTGGGTGTTGGACTCAATGTGTCCTTGGCCGAAGACGAGCTGCCGGTGCCCACGGCCACGTCACTCGCCCTGGAAGGGGCCACGACGACGGACCGCACCGCGCTGCTGAAGAGCTACCTATCGCGTTTTGCGCGGTTGTACCGCAGCTTCTGCAACGCCGAAGGTGATCCCGCTGCCGGCCTGGCCGGGGGACAGTCCCTGCATAAGCGCGTTGAATCCGCCATGGTGACATTGGGCCGCGAAGTCCGGGCCCACTTGCCGGGTGACAATGAACTGGTAGGGCATGCGTCCCGCCTCGATGAGCACGGTTCGTTGCTGGTGGTGGACCACGGCGGCAGGGAGCACGTTATTACAGCCGGGGATGTGGTGCATTTGCGCGCCACAGAAAGCGGTTATGCGTAAAGAGTTACTTCCGGGGGAGCAGGTCATTGCCGTGACTCGGCAGCAGGGCCGCTCTCTGTTCCTTCCTGTGCTGGCTTTCATTGTCGTCCCCGCTGTTGCCGCTTACGCCTGCGCGTGGGTGGTTAAAGGCAATGCGCAGCGCCTGGCGCCCTTCATTACAGTGGAATGGACGCCGTGGCTCATGGGCGCCGCGATGGTTCTTGCCGCGTGGTTGCTGCTTGCCTACAGCTTCAAACGTGTGCTCCACTGGCGTTCTGTCAGATACATCCTGACGAGCCGCAGGATACTTGCCAAGTACGGCATGTTTCGACGCAATGACTGGCAGGTTTCCCTCATGGCCGTACGCAACGTGGGGGTTCACCAGACATTGGTCCAACGGGCACTGCACTCCGGGAATATATCCTTGGATACCGGGCACTCAGGAGTGGCCGTGCTGAACGACGTCCCCCTGGTTGGGAAATTCAGGGGCTTCATTCTTGACGCGATGGATGAGCTCCCGAAGGGTGAGGTTTTTGAGGGTGAAGTGCTGAGGGATTTTGACGAGTTGCCGTGGGAGCTGAGAGAAGGTGGAAGAGATGAGCGTTGAGGATCAGCAGTCCGGCGAGGACCTGGACCAGGAGTTCGACGCCGTACCCGAGCCTTCCGTGGACGAGGATACGGAGGCGCGACCCGCCCCGGTGACCACCGGTCCGCCCACTGGCGTGATGTCCGCCGAGCGCCTCGCCATTAAGGCACTCGAGTCAAAGCTGCTGGGCGGCGAACGCAAGCTCCGACGTCGTGAAGTTGCCGCCGGTGCCGGCGTGTCCATCCTGTCCGCACGCAAGATTTGGCGCGCGCTCGGCTTCCCGAACTTTGGCGATGAGGACGTCGCCTTCACTGAGCGGGACCAAGCTGCGTTGTCGAGCATCCTGGACCTGGTGCGGGCGGGCCTCCTGACTGAAGAGGCCGCGATTTCCGTAACCCGGTCCATCGGGCAGATGACTGACCGTATGGTGGTCTGGCAAATCGAAGCCCTGGTGGAGGACATGGTGTCGGAGCAGGGGATTCCCGACGCCGTCGCCCGAAAGCAACTGGTGGCCCAGCTTCCCGCCCTTGTTGATTCGCTGGAAGAAATCCTCGTCTACTCCTACCGCCGTCAGCTTAACGCCGGGGTTCAGCGGCTGGCCGTTCGCGCGGAAGCTGGCCTGCAGGCCAGCGAGGAAGGCCGT
The DNA here is from genome assembly GCF_031455195.1 of Paenarthrobacter nitroguajacolicus. GTDB lineage: Bacteria > Actinomycetota > Actinomycetes > Actinomycetales > Micrococcaceae > Arthrobacter > Arthrobacter nitroguajacolicus_D. The sequence goes on from NZ_JAVDSH010000002.1 coordinate 560,362, forward strand.
GAGGGCGATGAAGACGATTCACCGTTGCCCCTGGCCCGCGCGGTAGGGTTCGCGGACCTCGTCTCCTACACCAGCCTTTCGCGCCGCATGAACGAGAAGACCTTGGCTCAGTTGGTGCAGCGTTTCGAGAACAAGTGCGCCGAAATCATTTCCGTGGGCGGCGGTCGGCTGGTCAAAACCGTCGGCGACGAAGTCCTGTACATCGCTGAAACACCCGCAGCCGGTGCCGAAATTTCCCTTGCGTTGGCGCAGGCGTTCACGGAAGACGAAATCCTTCCGCAGTGCCGCGTCTCCATGGTGTGGGGCCGCATCTTGTCCAGGCTCGGCGATATCTACGGCCCCACCGTGAACCTTGCAGCCCGGCTCACCACCCTGGCCCAGCCCGGAACGGTTTTGGTGGACGCCATGACGGCCGCGGCCCTGGGACAGGACGACCGCTTTGTCCTTGTTCCCCAAAAGTCAGAGAATGTCCGCGGCTTCGGCGAAATCCATCCCGTGATGCTGGCCCGCGGCCGGGGTAAGGGCCTGGTCCTGGACTAGGGCCTGACGGTAAGCCCCCGCGGCCTTCCGACCTGCAGACCCGAACGCTCTCTCACATCCCGCCACATTCCGCCGGACGCTCTCTCACTTCCTTGACGAAAGTGAGAGAGCGTTCGGGGTTAAGGGGGTGGAATGTGAGAGAGGGGTGGGTGTCTAGCGGTTCGGAAGGTGCGTTTCAAGTCACAGCTTGGCTATTCGATGGATTAACCCGGTAGGCTGTGCGTTGATTCTGCTGACCGTGATGATGGCGGAAGACCGGGCAGTTGTCCCCATCGCGCAACGGCATGCCGAGGCCGTAGGCTGTCAAAGCCAATGGATAGCCGGGTCTCGGGTCTCCTCCGTTGGCCGTGGGGTGCGTGGGATAGTCTTAGGGACTGAAAATTCCGCCGCCGTATGGGGGTACTGCGGAATGCACGGCTGCCGGCACATGCCGGTTGGCCTGGAAGTCGCTGTGTGTGGGCGGCTGTACACAAAGGGAATTTTGGGGCTGTGACAACTTTCTTCGCCAAGCTGGGGCTGAAAAAGCGTCAAAACAGGAAGCTTATTTCGGGCATTGCGGGCACTGCTGCGGGCGCAGTCCTGGTGGCCGGCGCTGTGTTGTATCCGGGGTTCAAAACCACTGAAGTGGACTTGAACGACGGCGGCGTCTGGGTGGTGAGCAAGACCAAGAATGCCGTGGGTCGGCTGAACTATCCTTCCCGCGTCCTCGACGGTGCCGTCACTCCGGCCACCACGACGTTCGATGTCCTGCAGCACGACGGAAACGTCTTTGTGGACGACGAATCCGGTTCCACCATCAACCAGGTGTCGGCCGCAAACCTCAAGCTTGGCGGCGACAAACAACTGCCGTCATCCTCCCAAGTCAGCTACGGCTCAACGGTTCTCTCTGTGACGGACCCCGCCCGCGGCAAGGTGTGGGCGTTGTCGCCGTCCACAGTAAACGGCTTCGATGAAGAGGGCACTGAGCCGGTCCTGACCGGAAACCAGGGCCTGGTATCCGCCGTCGGGGCTGACAACCGCATCTACACCGCAGATCCAGGCAAGGGCGAGGTCACCGTGACTACGGTTGACGCCAACGGGGAGCGCATCAACTCCGAGGTCACCAGCGTGGACGGGCTCAAGGGTGCCGGTGACCTGCAGATCGCCGTTGTGGGGGACAAGCCTGTGCTCCTGGACGCCAATTCGGGGAATCTCTTCCTCCCGGGCGGCCGCAAGCTCCAACTGCAGGACGCCCGCGAGGCGAAGCTGCAGCAGAGCAGCGAAGGCAGCAGTTACGTGGCCATCGCTACGCGCAAGGCCCTTTTGAAGCAACCGCTGGACGGAGGGACTGCTGCTACCGTCAACGCCGACGGCGAAGGCGTTCCGGCAGCGCCGGTTCAGGTCAGTAAGTGCGTTCACGCAGCTTGGGCGGGAGCCAACAAGTACGTACGCGATTGCGATAATGACGCCGATGACAAGAAAAACAATGTTCCCAAGGCAAGTGCCTCGCCGAGCTACGTGTTCCGCGTCAACCGCGATCTCGTGGTCCTCAACGACGTGAATTCGGGCAGCGTGTGGCTGGTCAACCAGAACATGCAGCTCGTCAACAACTGGGATGACGTTGTCCCTCCCAAGAACCAGTCTGATGACCAGGACCAGGAGTCGGCGGACAACAACACCATCAACGTCCTCCCGGACCGCACCAAGCCGAACCGCCCGCCGGAGACCAAGCCCGATGAGTTCGGTGTCCGCCCGGGCAGGACATCTATCTTGAGCGTCCTGGACAACGATTCAGACCCCGACGGCGATGTCCTCACCGCTGCTGTGGGGGCCAACGGCCCGAAGGCGGGCGCGCTGGAGAACATCTACGGTGGCTCGGCCTTCCAAATCAAGGTCCCGGCCGAAGCGAAACCGGGAACGGAAGTCTTCGACTACAACGCCTCCGATGGCAGGGGCCTGTCAGCCGGCGGCCAGGTGACACTTCATGTGGTGGGGCCGGACGAGAACAAGCCGCCCTTCTTCAAACGTGGAGAGCCCACCACCATGCTGGTGGAACAAGGCAAATCGGTGAGCCAGAACATCCTGACTGACTGGATGGACCCGGACGGGGACGACCTGGTCCTCCTGGACGCAAAGTCGGATAACGACCAGGACCAGGTAAAGGTGCGCCGCGACGGCCTCCTCACCTACCAGGATTCCGGGGCCGCTCCGGGTAAGAAAAACGTATCCATCACCGTCTGGGACGGGCGTGCCACCACCACCGGCCGCGTGGTGGTCAACGTGCAGCCCCCAGGTGCCCTCGCCCCGGTGGTCAACGCTGACCACGTCACTGCGGTGGTGGGCCAGGACCTGGTGATCGCTCCCTTGAAAAACGATGTTGATCCCAACGGTGGTGCCTTGCGGGTGGCGCATGTCGAGGCCGCTGGACAGGCTGAACTTGGGCCAGTGACCGACGGCGGGACGTTCACCTTCCGGAGCAACACCCCGGGCCCGGTCTACTTGACGTACATTGCCAGCAATGGCCCCCAGAGCAGCCAAGGCCTGATCCGTGTGGACGTGGAGTCCGGCAAGGACGCCGGCGCCCCGGTGGCCGTCCACGACGTCGCGCTGTTGCCCGTCGGAGGAAGCGTTCTGGTGGACCCCTTGGCCAACGACTCCGATCCTTCCGGAGGCGTGCTGGTCCTGCAGTCTGTGACCGTCCCGGATGGGTCGTCCGCTTCTGTGAGCGTCATTGACCACAGCGTCCTGCGTGTCACGGACGTCCTGGGCGCAAAGGAACCCTTCGTTTTCAGCTACACCATGTCCAACGGTCGCGCCTCAGCCACAGGTACGGTGGGCGTCGTCCCGGTGCCGGCTCCCGCCGTCGTCGAGGCTCCGCAACCGAAACCTGACGAGGTCAACGTCCGCGTCAACGACGTCGTGACCATTCCTGTCCTGGACAACGACACCCACCCACAGGGTGAAGAGCTGTCCGTGGACCCCGTGTTGGCCCAGGGGATACCGGAGGAAGACGGCAAGGCGTTCATTTCCGAGAAGACCCTCCGTTTCATCGCAGGACCAACCCCCAAGACGGTGCGGACAATCTACAACGCGGTGGACCCGCAAGGGCAAAAGAGCGCCGCCGCCGTCACCATCCACATCCTGCCGTTGGAGGACACACAGAACTCGCGCCCACAGCCGCAAAACCTGACGGCCCGGGTGGTGGCTGGTGGCAGTGTCCGGATTCCGGTGCCATTGGACGGCATAGACCCCGACGGCGATTCAGTCCAGCTCACCGGTATCGACAGCACGCCCACTATGGGAACGGCTACGGCGGGCAGCAGCTTTATCGACTTCGTTGCCGCCGGTGACGGCGCCGGCACCGATACGTTCCGATACAAAGTGATCGACCGGCAAGGCGCAGTCAACACCGGAACGGTGACGGTAGGCGTTGCACCCCGTGGGGAAAACAACCAGAAACCGGCACCGGTGGATGACGAGGTCAAGGTCCGTCCAGGCCGGCAGATCGCCGTGGACGCCACCGCCAATGACACCGACCCCGATGGCGACATCATCCGTATCCTGACGGACAGTATTGAAGCTGACCAGGGCGTGGATGCCCAAGTCAGCAAGACCAGTGGCCGTGTCCTGGTGACAGCCCCGGCCGTCGAGGGCACCATCAACGTGCGCTACTCGGTGGCTGATGATCGAGATGCCGTGGGTAACGCCACCATCCGTGTGATCGTCAAGAACGACATCCCGCTGCAGGCACCGATCGCACGGGATGATCGTGTAACGTCTGCGCAGACCCTCGGAAAGACGGCCGTGGACGTACCGGTCCTGAAGAACGACGAGGACCCCGACGGCGTAGGCGAGAACCTGAAGATCTCTACCGGCCTGGAAACGGCCCGGCCAGGATCCGATGGCAACGTAGTGGTTGACCTCACCGAACAGCCGCAATTGGTTCCGTACACCGTGGAAGACGTCGACGGCCAAAAGTCCACCGCCATCATATGGGTACCTGGCATCGGCCAGCAGGTTCCCACGTTGGCCAAGGACGATGTGGTAGAACTCGTCTCGGGCCAGTCCGTGACTGTGGACCTTGCCGATTGGGTGAAGGTCCGCGAGGGACGTTCGCCACGCCTCACCCAGGTGGACCGCATCAAGCTGATCGGCGCCGACGGCAGCGATCCTGTGGCGAACAACGGAACGTCCATCAAATACACCGCCGGCGCGGAGTACGTTGGTCCCGGTTCGATCAGCTTCGAAGTCACCGATGGTACTGGTCCCGACGACCCCAACGGACTGAAGTCGACGCTGAGCATCCGCACCAAGGTGCTGCCGGATCCCAACAAGAACAACCCGCCGGTGCTTTTGGGAAGTGACCTGGAGGTACCGAAGGGCGACTCCGCGAGCCTGGACTTGGGCAAGCTCACCTCCGACCCGGATGCTGACGACGTCCAAAACATGAAATATGAGCTGGTGGGCGCGGCCCCGAATGGCTTCAGGGTCAACGTGGACGGCAACTCGCTGAAGGTTTCTGCCGACGATTCGGTGCAGATCGGACAGGGCGGCACTGTCCAGGTCAAGGCAAAGGATCCCCGCGGTCTGGAAGCGCTGGCTACCTACAAGTTGTCGTTGAGCGCGTCCAACAGGCCCAAACCGGTAGCCAATGATGACGTGGAACCGGATGCACAGTCCGGGAAACCGGTGACCGTCAACGTCCTTGCGAACGATTCGAATCCGTTCCCGGACACGGCACTGAAGATCGTTTCGGCCGTGGTGGAGACCGGCCAAGGTTCGGCTGAGCCTGCGGGAGACAGCGTCACGGTGACGCCCGGTGGTGGATTCACCGGCACCATGGTTGTTGCCTACACCGTTTCAGACAAGACGGGTGAGTTGTCCCGCTACGCCACGGCACGTGTGCGCCTCACGGTTAAGGACAAGCCCGAGGCCCCCACCACTCCGCTGGCCCAAAGCATCGGGGATCAAACGGCCCTGCTCACCTGGAACGCACCCGCCGATCGGGGATCGCCCATTACCAAGTACACCGTGTACGGCGAGGGCGGGTTCAAGCAGGACTGCCCGGCCAACACGTGCACCCTGACGGGCCTGACCAACAACGTGAAGTACCACTTTGCCGTGACAGCCACCAATGCCATCAAAGAGTCCGAACGTTCACCGGTATCGGCTGAGGTCCGCCCCGACGTCAAGCCGGACACACCTGTTGCGCCCACCCTGAAGTTCGGCGACAAGCAGCTCTCCGTGGCGTGGGTTCCGCCGGCCAGCAAGGGTTCACCCGTGAAGTCCTACGATCTGGAAATCTCACCGGCTCCGGCCGGTCAGAACCCGCAGATCCAAAACCTCACCGGTTCGAGCCATGTATGGTCGGGCCTGACCAACGGCGTGGCGTACAAGGTGCGGGTGCTTGCCCGGAATGATGCCAAGGAGCCTTCGGAGTGGAGCCCCTATTCCGCCGCGGAAACTCCTGCGGGCATTCCGGCCACACCTGCGGCGCCGACCGTTTCCGGTGCCGGGTCCGTTGGAACTCAGAGCCAGTTGCAGGTCAGCTGGAAGGCACCCAACAACAACGGTGACGCCATCTCTGCCTATACGTTGACCACTTACCGTGGTGGCGCCGTCGTCGGCACCCAGTCTGTGGCCGCGACGTCGCAAAACGTCACCGTAGCCAATGCCGAGGCTGACTACACCTTCACTGTTTCGGCCACGAACAAGGCGGGTGTCAGTGGGGTTAGCCAGCAGTCGGCCGGCATCCGGGCCGCAGGCAAGCCGGGAACCGTTGGAAGCGGCTCGGTCACTGCGACAGGAACCAGTGGTCAGCTTCGGGTGGCGTTCACGCCGCTTACCGCCGCCGAGCGGAACGGTTCGCAGGACAACGAAATCACCTACCGATGGCAGACAGCCAACGGTTCCGGTCCCATCGGACGCGGTGGCGGTGACATCGGAGGCCAACCCAACGGGACCAACGTTGCGGTCAACATCATCGCAACGTCGGTCAAGAACGGCATGGCCGGCGACGCCAAGAATATCGGCTCCGGCAACCCGTACGGTCCGCCCAACGCCCCGAACGTCAGCGGCGGCAAGTCCGCCAAGGGCGACGGTCAGGTCCACTGGACGTGGAACAACCCGAACATGAACGGCCGACCACTGGACCACTATGAGATCAGCCTCGACAACGGTGGGTGGACCGGAGTGGGGAAAGCAAACAGCTATGACGCACCCGGTGGCGGTTGGGACAAGACCCGGCAGCTGAAGGTCAGGGCTGTCACTGTCTTGGCAGGCCCAGCGAGCGGTAACGTGAGCGCCACCAGTGGCGCAGACCCGACCCCACCGCCGCCGCCTCCCGCGCCGTCCGAGATCCTGGCCCACAACAGCACATGTCCCGGGAAGCCTGGCCTGCCCGACACCTACAACCCGAGCGGTCCCACGTGTGGAGTTGGCTGGGTGGAACGCTCGTGGGGTTGGATCGAAGTCACCTGCAGGCAGAACATCTACAACAACGGCACTCCTTGGTACAAGCTCAAGGGCTCACCGAAGGACGGCTGGTTCGTCAAGTCGACCACGGTGGACGTCCGCAACGGCGTACCCCCACCCTGCTGACGAACCGTCAGCCCTGAGCAACAACATCACCCTTCACAACGAACAGGATCAACCGATGACCATGACAAACGAGCAAGCCGCGTGGTTTGCAGAGACGTTCGAGAAGCTCGTTGCCAACGTGGGCCAGGCCGTACTGGGCAAGGAACACGTCATCCGGCTGACCTTCACGGCGATGCTGGCCGAAGGGCACGTCCTGTTCGAGGACGCTCCAGGCACCGGTAAAACGTCGCTGGCCCGGGCACTTGCCGCGACGGTCCAGGGTTCGCACAACCGCATTCAGTTCACCCCGGACCTCCTGCCGTCGGACGTGACTGGTGTGACCATCTATGACCAGAAGACCCAGAAATTCGAGTTTCACAAGGGCCCGGTGTTCAACAACATCGTCCTGGCTGATGAGATTAACCGTGCCTCGCCGAAGACGCAGTCCGCGTTGCTCGAAGTCATGGAGGAGTCACGGGTGACCGTGGACGGCACCACCTACGACGCCGGCCGCCCGTTCATGGTCCTGGCAACCCAGAACCCGATCGAGCAGGCAGGCACCTACCGGCTGCCCGAGGCCCAGCTTGACCGCTTCCTGATCAAGACGTCCATCGGCTACCCGGACCACGCGTCCACGGTCCGGCTGTTGGGCGGGGCCAACCTGAAGGACCGTTCAAAGGAGCTCACCCCGCTTATCACCACCCAGGCTGTGGCTGACATGGCGGACCTCGGGGCCACCACCCACGTGGACACGGCTGTGCTCGAGTACATTTCCCGCCTTTGCGAGGAAACCCGCAACGCCTCCGAGACCCGCCTTGGCGTTTCCGTCCGAGGCGCCTTGGCCATGGTCCGGGCCGCGAAAGTGTGGGCAGCCGGGCAGGGCCGAAACTTCGTGTTGCCGGATGACATTAAGGAACTCGCGCCGGTGGTGTGGACGCACCGGTTGGTGATGGATCCGGAAGCAGAGTTCTCCGGCGCCACACCTGAAGTCGTGCTCAACCGCGTCCTCGCCGATGTCGCTGCCCCACAGCAGCGCGCCACGGCCTAGCCGTACTCCAGCACCTGCACACCAGCACCTGCACTGCGGCACGAACAACTGCGGCACGAACAACTCCGGCACGAACAAAGGTCCACACATGTCCTCCAGCACACCCCTTGGCAGGGCTGCTGATTCGCTCAAGCGCGCTGCCTCGTCGCTTGGCGGCACCATCCGCGGCCTCCGCAGACCTGCCGATAAAACTCCCGGCCGGGGAGGAAATACCGGCAAGGCCAGTAAACTCCATCCCGCCTCGTTGTGGGCAGAGGCAGCCGGGACAGCCGTCGAGGTCCTGCAGCCGGCGTGGCGGACAGTCCGCAAAGCCTGGCTGTCCTATGCGTGGCCTGTCCTTTCCGTGGTCAGCCTCCTGGGCTGGGTTGTCCTGGCTGCTGCCATTGGCCTGTGGTGGGCCGGAGCGGCGTGGGGGTGGCAGGAGGCCAAGTCCGCGGCGTTGGTCGCTTTCCTCCTGTTTGTCCTCGCGATTGCGTTCATTGTTGGCCGCTCCGCATACGGCGTGGTCCTGGACCTTGCCCGCACCCGCGTAGCAGTTGGGGACGACGCCGTAGGGAGCATCGCGGTTTCCAACGTTTCCACCCGGCCCCTCCTGCCCGCAGCGCTGGAGTTGCCCGTTGGCGCCAATACTGCCGTCTTCCACTTGCCACGCATGAAGCCGGCCCAGGTTCATGAGGACCTCTTCACCATCCCCACCGCTCGTCGCGCTGTGATCGTGGTGGGGCCGGTCCGATCGGTTCGGGCCGATCCGCTTCACCTCCTGCGCCGCAGGGTGCTTTGGACCGAGCCCGTGGACTTGTTCGTGCACCCGCGGACAGTGTCGCTGGGTAGTTCTGCTGCCGGGTTCATTCGCGACCTTGAAGGGATGCCCACCACGGAGCTCTCCAGCGCCGATGTTTCCTTCCATGCCCTCCGGGATTACGTCCCCGGGGACGATCGACGGCACATCCACTGGAAGACCACCGCCCGTACCAACAAGCTCATGGTGCGCCAGTTCGAAGAAACCCGCCGCGCCCACCTCGCTATTGCGTTGTCGATCAACACCGACGAATACGATTCTGAAGCCGAGTTCGAGATGGCCATTTCTGTTGCAGCGTCCATCGGCCGTCAGGCCATCCGCGAACAGCGGGACCTGGACGTCCTGACCCAGAAGGGGCCGCTCCGCTGTGAAACCGGCCGTAACCTGTTGGACGACACCACCAGGATTGTTGGGGCACCCATGCGAAAGACCGCCGTCGACCTCGCCCGGAACCTCGCAGATACTGTCCCGAATGCCTCGGTGGTGTTCTTTGTGGTGGGCAGCCACGTCACAGCGACCCAGCTCCGTACCTCAGCGGCGTCTGTTCCGCCCGGGGTCCGCAGCCTGGCCGTGCGGGTTCAGCCCGGGGCTGCGCCGTCGAGGGCCAACATTGCGGACTTGACTGTCCTTACGGTTGGCGACTTGGACGATCTGGCCATTGTCCTTCGAAAGGCGGCAGCATGAGCTCCGCGCCCAACGTTCGCATCCGGCCCCGGGCGGCCAGATCCGCCGGACGGACCAGGAACATCGGTGGAGGGTCGCTGTTGTTTGGTGACGGCCGCCCACTGTGGCACTTCGCCGTCGACTTCGGCGCGTTGACCGTATTGCTGCTGCTTGGCGTTCTCGGCTTCAGCCTGAGCTTTGGGGGAGACCCCAGCTATCTCCTCGCGGGCCTGGGTGGCGTGCTTCTGGGGCTGGGTATTGCTGTGCTGAACGCGCACCTGCGCCTGGGGATGCTCATCACTACCGCCATGGCCCTTGGCACGTATCTGCTGTTCGGCACCGCGCTGGCAGTTCCAGATTCTGCCGTGCTGGGTTTCCTGCCAAGCCTCGACTCGCTTCGGACATTGCTCCTGGGTGTTGTCTTTGCGTGGAAGGACATGTTGACGGTCGGAGTTCCTGTGGGGACGGCGAACGGCATGCTTATTGTGCCATTCCTGAGCTCGCTGCTCACTGCGCTGGCCGCGGGGCTTCTGACATGGCGGCTGAAAAGCCCGTACTGGCCGCTGCTTCCGGTGCTGGTGCTGTTCGTCACCGGTATCGCGTTCAGCACCAACGCCGGGTTCCTTAACGTGGAGCGTGGCGTCTCGCTGGCCATCGTGTCAATCGCCTGGGCGACGTTCCGCCGCGAGGTGCTCCGCCAGCGGAGCACCAGGACCGTGTCGGCCAACAGGCCAAATTCCGACGCCGGGGCTGCCCGCCGCGGACAGCTCCGCCGCCTGGGGACTGCTGCAGCCGTGATCGCCGTTGCGGTTGGCGTCACCGCCCTCGCATCACCCTTGGTGACCGCCAGCGATGACCGGAAGGTCCTCCGCAACACGATCGTTCCGCCCTTCGATCCCCGGCAATATGTGACGCCGTTGGCGAGCTTCCGGAATTTCGTTAAGGACGAGAAGGACCACACCCTGTTTACGGTCAAGGGCCTGCCCAAGGACGCCCGTGTCCGGCTCGCGGCCCTGGATGCCTTCAACGGCATGAACTACACCATGGACCCGAACAGTTCCGGAAACTTCAGCAAGGTGGGAGACGCGAAGTCCCTCAACACGCTGGCTGACTCCGGTAGCCCGGCCAAGGCCACCAATTACACGTTGGACATCACCATTGAGGACTACCAGGGATACTTCGTCCCGGGTGGCCGGCACACTACCGGCATGAGTTTCGCTGAAGGTTCGAGCGCCGCCTCCGGCCTCTATTTCAACTCCGGAACAGACACCGCAGTGACCACCAAGGGCATGGCCAAGGGCGACAACTACACGGTCCAGGTCTCCGACCCCGGCACCTTGGAGCATGGACAGCTGACGCAGTACGACTTTGCAAAGATGACGTTGCCTGATGCCCAGGAAGTTCCCCCGGTTGTGGCGTCGCAGGCCAATGAGATTTCCGCCGATGCGCCGACCGCCATCGATCGTGTCCGCCAGATCGAGGCCCACTTCCAAAAGAGTGGGGCCTTCAGCAACGGGTTGGTAGCCGACGGCCAGCTTCCGAGCCTTCCCGGCCACAGTGCTGCACGCGTCCGCAACATGCTCTCGGCCAAGCAGATGCTGGGCGATGACGAGCAGTACGCCGTTTCCATGTCGCTCATGCTCCGCCACCTGGGGATTCCATCCCGCGTCGTGATGGGGTTCTACCCGGATCCCAAGAGCCCCGAAAACGGCGCCGGCGATGTCAAGATCACCGGCAAGGACGTGCACGCCTGGGTGGAGGTGGCATTCGACCGGGTGGGTTGGGTGTCCTTCGATCCCACGCCGCCCAAGGACAACGTGCCCATCCCGCCTGATCCTGAAAACAAGTCAAAGCCCAAGCCGCAGGTCCTTCAGCCGCCGCCCCCGCCCCAGGAACCCGCGGACCTTCCGCCGGACTCCACCCCGGACGCGTTGGACGCGGACGAGAAAAAGAACAACCCGTGGCTCTTTTGGGGTCCACTGCTTTCTGCCATCGGTGTTGCGCTGATTCCGCTGGGGATCCTGGCCATACCGTTGTTGCTGATCCTGCTGCTGAAATCACGACGCCGTAAGGCACGTTTCCGTGATGGCCACCCGGCCCAGCGGGTCGGGGGAGGATGGAATGAAGTGTTGAGCCTGGCCACTGACCTGGGTGCCTCCATCGATACCAAGTCCACCCGCCGCGAGTCCGCCACGGTCATCGCCGACGCATTCCCCTCCACAGGAACAACCACCACCATGCTCGCCCACCGCGCAGATGCTGCCGTTTTCGGGGCCGGACAGCCCAGCGAGGACGAGGTGGAGGAATACTGGAAGATCGTGGATTCGTCCCTGACCGATATCACTGGAAGCGTTGGGTTCTGGAAACGGCAGCAGGCGAGGTTCTCCCCGCGGTCGTTGTTGTCCGACGGAAGGGCTGCCATCCGCCGTCGGGAACAGTTATCAACCACTGCGGGCAAGCGGCGGTTCGGTATGAAGCGCACGAAGGACACCACCGATGAACAGTGAGCCGGAACTTTGTCCTGCCTGCCGCCACCCGGTCCGTCCGGGGGCGACATTCTGCACGCAGTGCGGATCTCCGCTGAACAACCGTGGAGCACGCAAGGAAGGCAACATCAACCACGCCCAAAAAGCCGCCCTGGAGTCTGCCACCCGGCGAGGTCCCAACGATCCCGGTAGTATCTCGGTAGTGTCCGCGCCGGCATCGCCGGTGCACCACGCGCAGATGGGAACAACAACGACGCCGGGCACAGGACCGGGACCAGGGGGAGGGGCAACAATGACCACCAAGCTGGAATTGGTGCCCGCATCTACCGGGAAGCGACTCGGTGCGGCGGTTCTGGACTGGCTTGGTCCCATCGCCGTACTGGCCACCACCTTCGCCATTGGCATTGCCGGCATCACCCAGACCCGTAGGAACGGCTTCATTGTCTATGACACCGGGCTGTTGGTCCTCCTGGGCAGCATAGGCCTGGGAGTGACAGTGGTTTACGCGTTTGTGCTCCTGGGATTGGAAGCCAGAACCGGGAACACCATTGGGAACAAGCTGATGGGTATCCGGAGCACGGACTCCGACGGCTATGCACCCGGCGCAGGTGCGGTCTTTGTCAGGGGCATCGTGACCGGATGTGTCCTGCTCCTCGGCGCACTCGCCTCGGTGATCCTCTCTGCCCTCGGCCTCATTGGTCCGGCCCTGTGGATTGGATTGCCTCTGGTGGTGCTGGGAGCGGTGTGGGCCATCCTGGTTGTCGTTTCCAGCGGATGGGATAAGAACGGCAAGCTGCGCGGCTGGCATGACAAGGCCGCGAAGACGCTGGTGTTCGATGTGGGAGCGGGGCGCAATCCCGTGACCACAGGCGGCATCCAAGGTCCGTACAGTTTTGCGCCGATGGACCTTCCGCCCGTGCAGCCTGTAGTGTCGCCGGTCCCGAGCGGCAGGGCGGCCCAACATGCGCACGCTGCCACAGCACAGGCAGCTCCCGCGTCCACCCCGACGCCCACGGTTCAGCCATCGCACGACCCCAATCAGTGGCGCCCGCCCACAGCGCCACGCCCCGCAACCGTAGCGGCACAGCAACCGTCCGTGAACCCGGAAGCCACCGCCGTCGTTCCCCACGCGGCCCAACCCGTACAGCGGCCGGAACCTGACAACCAGCACGGTTTTGCCTCCCACCCGGATGACGACGTCGAACGGACCCAGATGCGACCCGGGGCCCGCCGGGCCCAGGCGGTACTGAGGATTACGGTCGACGACGGCCAGGATGTTCAGCTCGGCGGCTCGGTCCTCGTTGGACGGAACCCTGCACCCCAGCCCGGGGAAAACGTGGAGCAGCTGTTGCCGGTATCGGACCCCGGCCGGTCCATCTCCAAAACGCACCTGCACCTCCGGGTTGATGGCGACGGCGTGTGGGTCACCGACCGCAATTCCACCAACGGGAGCGCCGTCACCACCCCTGACGGCATCCAGACCAGGCTCCACCCCGGCGACGCCGTACTGGTGCGTCCCGGTTCGACAGTCCACTTTGGCGACCGTTCCTTCCACCTAGGACAAGCATGAATCCACAGCCGTCCACGCCCGCCAACGCCGACGCCGGTCAGGCCTCAGCCCCCTCCACCTACCTCTTGAGCTACGGGTACGGAACCGACCGTGGTCTCCGGCGCGAACTGAACGAGGATTCGTTCATCGCCTCCGACCCCGTCTTTGCCGTGGCTGATGGCATGGGTGGCCACGAGGCTGGCGAGATAGCCAGCGGCATGTGCGTCCGGACGCTGGGGAGCTCACCCGAGCTCGCCTCCGGTGTCCGCACCGCTTCGGCGGCGGAGCTGCAGGCCTGCCTGTTGAACGCCGACGCAGCCATCCGGAACGCCACAGGAGCCCGCGCAGGAACCACCCTGTCCGGCGTGGTGGTGGTGGAACAGATGGGCCTGCCGTACTGGCTGGTGATGAACATCGGAGACTCCAGGACTTACCGCCTGAGCCAGGGCGAATTCGCCCAGGTCAGTGTGGACCACTCCGAGGTACAGGAACTGGTGGACTCCGGGGACATCACTGCCGAACAGGCTGCAGTGCACCCGCGCCGCCACGTGGTCACCCGCGCCCTGGGAACGGGGGACGAAACCGAAGCCGACTTCTGGTTGCTTCCCATCCAGGAAGGCGACCGGATCATGATCTGTTCCGACGGCCTCAACGGCGAACTCGGCGATGATCACATGTTCCGCATTCTCAGCACGGTGGCCCACCCGCAGGACGCTGTGGACGCACTGATCCAAGCAGCTTTGCGGAGCGGCGGCCGGGACAACGTCACCGTGATCGTGGTTGACGCCAAGAACGTGTTGAACGACGCCGGTATCGCCACCACTGCGCCCAGGCCCGAGGTCGCGTCCGAGGTGGAGGAAGACACGCTTCCCAGGGCATGGGTGAATGGAAATGACCAGGAGGAAGGCGTCGATGGCAAGCAGTAACCACCGCTCGCCGGCCCGGTACGAGCAGGGTGAGTGGTTCGGCGTGGTCCGCGAAGGCACAGTTGTGCTCCTTGGCCCGGACACCCCACACGCACTCATCGATACCGTCTGGGAGCTGCTCGCCTCTGCGCCCGAAGCCCACGAGGTGCTGCACGAAGTGACCGAGGCCTTCGGGGTCTCGCTCAGCCGGATCCCTCCTTTCGGGATCATCGACGCCAAGGATGCCCTGCGTGTTTTCCTCCGGGGCGAGCTCGAATTGCTCGCCCACCTGGACGGTGGCCAGGAACGGATCACCGGGCGGGACGTGACCACCTGGACCGAACGTCGTATCGCGGATGCCGTGGCTTACAGTGTGCGCATCGGCGGCAGCACTGCACCGCTGGAGCATCCGTCGCTGATGGGTGCTGCCCTGAATACCTTGCCCTTGGCTGAAGGCGTGGTGCTGCTGGAATCCATTGATGTCGTGATGGTTGCTTCGGCAGCCGGAGCCGGAGCCGAAGCCGCAGCCGAAGCTGTTGCTGAAGACGAAGCCGAGGCGGAGGCCGAAGCGATCTATATCCCGGCCCCCGAGCGGGTGTCCGACGAAACCATGATCGGCTTCCCGGAGCCCGAACCCGAGGTAGAGGTGGAGCCGGAGCCCGAACCCGAGGTGGAACCCGAACCTGAGCTCATACCCGAGGTAGAACCGGAGCCAGAGCCCGAGCCGGAGGCCGCGGAGCTTCCCGTCCACACCAGCACCACCGACCCCTTGGTCCCGTCGCTGGAGAACACCACCAACTACGACCACCTGTGGGACAAGACGGTGATGCGGAACATCGAGGACGCCGCCGTCCGCATCGACGGTGACGCTGAGAACGCGCACGAGGCACCGGCCCCTTCAGTTGCGCCGACCCCTTCCGTCGCACCCACCCCTTCAGATGCCCCGTCCCCGCCAACTCCGCCGGCAGCGGAAACCACAGCGGCCGCGAGCGGGCCCGCTCCGGCTGAGTCCGCCGTCGGGCAGGTCCAGGCTGTACCGGCCACGGGCCTCATCGATTCCGTTCCGTGGCTGCGAAGCAGTTCCGGTACGTCAACTGCGGTCGGCTCCCAGTCCGCGCCGCCCACCGGGCAAGCGGCCGAGCTGGCCGAGCCGGCCCCTCAAATGCCCACGGGTTGGTCGCCGGCCCTGCCACCGCAGCCGCAGGCGCCGCCCGCGGCCGAGGACCCGGATCACGACGGCCAAACCATCATGAAGAGCAGCCTTCCCGTCGGTGACGACGCAGCCGCCCAGCAACCCGGTGAAGGTGCAGCAACAGTCAACGGCCCGAGTGTCCTGGCGAGGGTCTGCTCAGCCGGACATGCCAACCCGCCAACCTACCCGCAGTGCTCGGTGTGCGGTGTGGCGCTCTCCGGGGACGCCGTCCACGTACCGCGCCCCAGGCTTGGTCGCGTGCGGATCTCCACCGGTGAGCTGATCGACCTTGACCAGTCGCTGATCATCGGCCGGCAGCCTTCGGTTTCCCGTGTCCAGGGTGGCACCATGCCCCGCCTCATCCAGGTGGAAAGTCCCGGCGGGGACATTTCCCGCTCGCACGTCGAGGTAAGGCTGGAGGGCTGGCACGTCATGCTGTGTGACCTGAAGGCCACCAACGGGACCGTGCTCATCCGGGAGGGGCAAGCACCACGCAGGCTAGCCCAAAACGAGATGGCCATCCTGCTCGACGGCGACATCGCCGAACTGGGCGACGATATTTCATTGCGTTTCGAGGAGATTCTTTGAGTTCCAAGAGGCCCCCCGCGCCGCCTCCACCCATCCCGGGTTTCAAATACATCAGCCTGCTGGGTTCCGGTGGCTTCTCGGATGTCTACCTATACGAGCAGGACAGGCCGCGCCGAAAAGTTGCTGTGAAGGTGCTTTTGTCGGACCTCAAGACCGAAGGGGCCCGCCGGCGCTTCGAGTCGGAGGCGAACCTGATGGCGCAGTTGTCGTCACATCCTTACATTGTGACGATCTTCGAGGCCGAGATCACCGAAAACGGGCATTCCTACCTCGCCATGGAGTACTGCTCCAGGCCAAGCCTGGACGTCCGCTACCGCCGTCAGCGCTTCAGCGTGGACGAGGTCCTTGCCGTCGGTATCCAGGTGGCGTCCGCCGTCGAGACCGCGCACCGCGCAGGCATCGTGCACCGCGACATCAAGCCAGCCAACATCCTGGTCACCGATTACAACCGGCCGGCGCTGACGGACTTCGGCATCTCCGGCACCATCGGTGCCGACACCGAGGACGACGCCGGCATGTCCATTCCGTGGTCGCCGCCGGAGCAGTTCCGCGGTGGCGCTGTTGAAGGTGTCCCGGTGGACATCTGGGCTTTGGGCGCCACCCTCTACACGTTGCTGGCTGGCCGTTCGCCTTTCGTCCTCCCGGGCCAGGACAACTCGCAGCGTGAACTGATTTCGCGGATTACCAACTCGGCCCTTCCGCGCCTGGGCCGTGCCGACGTCCCCGAATCGCTTGAGTTGGTGCTGGCTACGGCCATGGCGAAGTCCCCCGAATCGCGCTACTCCTCGGCGCATGCCTTCGCCCTCGCGCTGCAACGGATCCAGACCGAACTCAATCTCTCCGTCACGCCCTTCGAAGTGCTCGAAGAACCTGGCCACGGCGAGGAGCACCCGGATGACGACTTCGAGGAGACCCGGGTCCGGAGCATCGCCTCCATCGATCCCGACGCTTCGGGAACTGCCACGACCGGATCCGCCCCAACGTTCCCGGCCCGCACCTTTCCGTCCACGGTTCCGGGCACCAGCCCGCAACCTGTGCAGCCCAAGAACCCGCCACAGACGGTGCAGACGCCTGCCCGTTTCCAGTCACCGCCGCAGTTCCGGCTTCCGGACCACACGGCCAACCGTGCCCCGGCCGAGCCGGACACCGCCGAGTCAACTGTCCTCCGCGGCTGGCAGCCCTCCGGCAAACACGACGACGTCGACGCCACGGTCAGCCGCTCCGGCGCGCCATCGGGTGCCTCACCGGTTGAGCCCCAGCCAGTCGACCACGGCAAACGGAACCTGTGGTTGGCGGCAACCGGCGCAGCTGTCCTGGTGGTGGCCATTGTGGTGGGCGTGGTCCTGGGGGCTAATGCCCAACCCAAGGCCGCTCCCACTGAGACCAGCAGCAAGCCGCCCGTGGACGCATTGGGTGACGGCGGCGTTCCTGAAGTGACCGGCTTGCACGCTGAGAAGCAGTCCGGTGGCGGGGGACCCGCACTCATTATTTTCCGGTGGGATCACGTCGAGATGAAGCCCGGGGACACCTTCAAATGGCGGACCAAGTCGGCCAAGTCCGATGGCCCCTACGAGTCGACGCTCGCCACCAACGCGGTGGTGTCGGGTACCACCGCACCACCGGTATGTATTCAGGTCATCCTTGTCAGGGCTGACGGATCAGCATCACCCGGAGGACCAGATTCCATCGCTTGCCTGGACAAGTAGACGGCTTATGCAACAAAATCACTGCCCACTGAGGAGGCACAGATCATGGGGGATCTAGCAATAGATTTCTGTGGCGAATGGTACGAACCATCCGACGAGGACGTGTTCGACATCGGCCGCGAAGGCGACCTTGAGGTCGATGACAACCCGTACCTGCACAGGCGCTTCCTGCAGATTGCCCGTTACGACGGAATCTGGTGGCTCAGCAACGTGGGCAGCATGCTGTCCGCCACCATCGCGGACGGTTCCGGCGGCATGCAGGCCTGGTTGGCTCCCGGGGCCCGGATTCCGTTGGTGTTCAGCCACACCAACGTGATTTTCACGGCCGGTCCCACCACTTACGAGTTTGCCGTGCATTTGAAGACCCCGTCCTTCCGCCACGAGGCACGCGAAGAGGACCAGGCGGGCGACACCACCATCGGGCCCGTGGTTTTTACCGATTCGCAGAAGGCCCTGATTGTTGCGCTGGCCGAGCCCATGCTTCGGCGTGACGGCACGGGTTTCAGCGCCATTCCGTCGTCCGCGGAGGCTGCTAAACGGCTGGGGTGGGCGCTGACCCGTTTCAACCGCAAGCTGGACAACGTGTGCGACAAACTGGACCGCGTAGGCGTGGTTGGCTTGCGTGGTGGAGCCGGGAAACTCGCCACTAACCGCCGTGCCCGGCTGGTTGAGCACGCCGTGACCTCACACTTGGTGACAGCTGCTGACCTGCACCTCCTTGAAACCATGACTGGAGCCGACGAAGCATGAAGTTTCGCCTGACCCTGCGGCGTGACCCGGCGGAAGCCAAGGACCTCGCTGTCACAGTTGATGGCCGCGCCACCGTCGCGGACATCGCCACCGAGCTGTGGGCTGCGGACCCCGCGCGCAAGGGGACCGAACCGCCGTCGAACCTGTCCATCAGCGTCGATGAAGCGTTCGTCGGGGGCGGACTCTCCGGGCATGTCCTGCGGCCAACCGACAACCTGCTGGAGTCGGGGCTACGGCCCGGTTCCAAGGTCTCCCTTGCGCAGGTGAGTGAGCAGTTCGCTACCAACGGGCACGCCGACGGCCACAACAGGGGACCGGCGGCGGCAACGTTGCGCGTCATGTCAGGGCCCGACGTCGGCCGCGAATTTTCGCTGCCTTTCGGCACCAGCTACATCGGCCGGGACCGGGACGCGGACATCCGCCTCTCGGATCCGCTCACTTCAAAGCGCCATGCGCGGGTCACAGTGGGTGAAACCGTCGAGATCGTTGACACTAACTCGGCCAACGGTCTGCTGATGGACGGGTTGCCCGTCACCCGGGCAACCCTGGGTTCCTCCGATACAGTGACGCTGGGTGACACCACCGTGGGTGTGGTTGCCTTGTCGCGGAACCACAGTGGTGGACCTTCCTCGCCGCTGGTGGACTTCAACCGCTCGCCGCGGGTGCTGCCCAGGTTCGAGTCGCCCAAGCGTGTGCCGCCGGCCGGGCCGAAGCGTCCCGAGCACCAGCCGTTTCCGTACATCATGCTGGTGGCGCCGCTGCTGATGGGCGGTGTGCTTTTTGCCGTCACCCAGAACCTGCTCTCGGTGCTGTTCATGGCCATGATGCCGCTCTTCATCGTCGGCCACTATGTGGACCACAAGATGCAAAGCAAGCGCCAGGCCAAGGAAGGCCACAAACAGTTCAAGGCGGCCATGCTGGCCTTCCGCGAGGACATCGACCGGCAGCAGAACATTGAGCGGGCGGTCCGGCTGCAGGAAACGCCGTCCGTCAGCGACACCGTGGACGCGATCTATAAGCTGGGCCCCCTCCTGTGGACCAACCGGCCCGAACACCAGCATTTCCTGGGCGTGCGGTTCGGGCTGGGCTCGGCGCCGTCCCGTATCCAATTCGAGGAACCCGGCGCGAACGAAACCGAACCCCAGTACATGCGGGAAATCCAGGAGTGCCTGCAGCAGGTCCGCGTTATTGAGGGCGTCCCGATCGTTTCACAGCTGCGCACTTCCGGGTCCTTCGGCGTAGCGGGCGATCGCAGTGTGGTGGATGACGTCGCACGCGGCGTGGTGCTTCAACTGGTAGGCCTGCACTCACCGGCGGAGGTGGTTGTGGCGGCGCTGACCTCGGCCCGTTCACGGGAACGCTGGGACTGGTTGCAGTGGCTCCCGCACGTAGGCTCGGGCCACAGCCCCCTCTCAGGGGACCATCTGGCGGCCGGCCCCGGGGCAGGCGCGGCACTGTTGTCCCGTCTGGAGAACCTTGTTGAAGAACGCGAGTCCATGGCCAAGGAACCGGGTCCGCAATTGCGTCCCGGACTTAAGGACGAACACGAGGAGCTCCCTGGTCCCGTTGTTCCGGCGGTTCTGGTGGTTGTGGAGGACGATGCTCCCGTGGACCGCGGACGCCTCACCCGCCTGGTGGAACGGGGCCCTGACTATGGCGTCCACATCATGTGGGTTGCCGCGAATGTCCAGTCCCTGCCGGCGGCCTGCCGCGATTTCCTTTCCGTTGACGGCGACCACGGCACAACCACGGGCCAGGTCCGCCTGGGACGCCATACCTATCCGGTCAGTTGCGAAAGCGTCGACGCGGAGCTCGCGACGCAACTTGCGCGCATGATGTCACCTTTGGTGGACGTCGGAAACCCGCTCGAGGACGACTCCGACCTTCCGCGTGCTGTCTCCTACGCCACGTTGATCGGCAAGGAGTTGATGGACAACCCGCAGGCCGTTGCCGAGCGCTGGCAGGAGAACAACTCCGTCCACGCCACCGCCGTGCCGAACCGCAAAGACAACGGCAGCCTTCGCGCCCTGGTGGGTTCCAAGGGCGTGGAGCCGTTCTACCTGGACCTCAAGAACGAGGGACCGCACGCCCTGGTAGGTGGAACCACCGGTGCGGGCAAGTCCGAGTTCCTGCAGTCCTGGGTCATGGGCATGGCCGCCGCCTACAGCCCGGACCGTGTCAGCTTCCTGTTCGTTGACTACAAGGGCGGCGCGGCGTTCGCGGACTGTCTGCACCTGCCACACACCGTAGGCCTGGTCACCGACCTTTCGCCGCACCTGGTCCGCCGGGCGCTGACCTCGCTGCGCGCCGAGCTGCACTACCGCGAACGCCTCCTGAACCGGAAGAAAGCCAAGGATTTGCTGGCGCTGCAACGCGAAGCAGACCCCGAAGCGCCGCCGTACCTCATCATCATCGTGGACGAATTCGCGGCACTCGCCACCGAAGTTCCAGAATTCGTCGACGGCGTGGTGGACGTCGCCGCGCGTGGCCGTTCCCTGGGCCTGCACCTGATCCTCGCCACCCAGCGGCCCGCCGGCGTCATCAAGGACAACCTGCGCGCCAACACCAATCTCCGGGTTGCGTTGCGCATGGCGGACGAAGTGGACGCCGTGGACATCCTGGGTGTTCCCACCGCCGCGTACTTTGATCCCTCGATTCCCGGCCGTGGAGCCGCGAAGACAGGCCCGGGACGCATCCAGGGCTTCCAGACCGGCTACGCCGGTGGTTGGACCACGGAGAAGCCGCAGCGTCCCCGCATCGACATTGTGGAGATGGCGTTCGGGTCCGGGCCCGCATGGGAACCGCCGTTGGACCAGCACGGAGAGGACGAGCCTGCCGGCCCCAACGACATTGCCAGGATGACCGGAAACATCATCCGCGCAGCTGACGTATTGTCGATCCAGCCTCCCAGGAAGCCGTGGCTCAACGAACTCGCTACCACCTACGACTTCTCCAAGCTCCCGAACCCGAGAAGCGATGAGCGGCTCCTGCTGGGAGTCGCCGACGACCCCGCCCACCAGGACCAGCCCACCGTTTTCTACGAGCCGGACAAGGACGGCAACATGGCCGTCTACGGTACGGGCGGATCCGGTAAGTCGGCAGCTTTGCGCAGCATCGCCATCGCCGCGGCCGTCACACCCCGTGGCGGACCCGTGCACGTTTATGGAATCGACTGTGGTTCGAACGGCCTGAAGATGCTCGACGGTCTTCCACACGTGGGCGAGATCATCAACGGCGACGACGTGGAAAGAGTTGGCCGGCTGCTCCGATGGCTCAAGGAAGTCGCTGACGATCGGGCAGCACGGTTTGCGGAGGTCCGCGCCTCAACAATCGTCGAATACCGGGAGCTGGCCAACAGGCCGGACGAGAAGCGCATCTTCATCATGGTGGACGGTATGTCTTCCTTCCGTGAAGGGTACGAATACAGCAAACTGTCCGCGCTCTGGGACATCTTCCTGACCCTGGCCACAGACGGCCGTCCGCTGGGCATCCACTTGGTCGTGAGCGGTGACCGCACCAACTCCGTCCCGGCGTCGCTCCTTGCTTCCATCCAGAAGCGGCTGGTCCTTCGCCTCAGCTCCGAAGACGACTACATGACCCTTGACGTTCCCAAGGACGTCCTGAACGCCGCTTCGCCTCCCGGGCGTGGCTTGCTGGACGGACTGGAAGTCCAGCTTGCCGTTCTGGGCGGCAACTCGAACCTTGCCCTGCAGGCGCGGGAAGTGGCCAAGCTCAGCCAGGCAATGATCCGACAGGGCCTGGAGCAGGCGCCCCAGATCCAGCGGCTCCCCGAACTGGTGGACCTGGACATCCTGCCAGGCGGTGCTCCGGACAACCCGGTCATCGGCGTCGACGACGAGACCCTCGGCCCGGCCGCCATTGCGGCCAAGGGTTCGCTCCTGCTTGCGGGACCCCCGGGTGCCGGGCGAACGGTGGCGCTGGTCACCCTGGCGTATGCGCTGCGCCGCTCCAATCCCCGAACGGACCTCATCTACATAGGTTCGCGGCGCTCGGCGGTTGCGGACCTGAACATTTGGAGCCGGTCCTTGGTTGGGCCGGACGAGGTCTCGGATGTGGTTGACGACCTCATCGACAAAGTGTCCGACAATCCGGGCAGCATGGCCATTTTCATCGAGGGACTGACTGAGTTCACCGATACTCTGGCCGAGTCCGGCGTCGGCCGGCTGGTGACTGCGGCGATCAAGGCCGACCAGTGGGTGGTAGGTGAGTCCGAAACGTCCACCTGGTCACAGGCCTGGTCCCTCGCCCAGCCGTTCAAGTCCGGGCGTCGCGGGCTGCTGCTGAACCCGGGAGACGTGGAGGGCGATTCCTTGCTCAACACCTCCCTTGGCCGTGTCAGCCCGGACTTCATTCCGGGCCGCGGGTACATCGTGGGCCGCGGAAAAGTACGCAAGCTCCAGATCGCCATGCCACCCGAGAATCGGGGCTAGGATTTGCCGACGCGCAGGAGGATGTAGGAGGATTTCTCGAAACACCCCCAATTTCGGGGCGCCCCAACGCCCCAGCTGAGGTTACTTTCATGCGACACTCCGTTGTCCCTGCCGTTTTCCTGGCCGCTGGCTTGCTGCTGGCACCGGCCGCCGCTGCCCAAGCTGTCCCCTGCGGAGAGAAGTTGACCTGCGCTCCCACCGGGGGAGTGGAGGGCCCGACGCCGACCCAACCGGGGCTGGCTCCCGAACTGGACCAGAAGCCCGCACCCAAGCCGGAACCGACCCGTGTACGCGAGACCCAGCCCGCGCCGCCACCGGTTGCGCCCGCCCCTCCCGTGCAGGTTCCCCAACAGCCGCCGGTGACGCAGTTCGTCACCGTGGCACCCCAGGTGGCCAATCCGGTACAAAGCACGCCGGAACCAACTCAGGCCCCTGAAACCACGGTGGCGTCAGCAACGCCGTCGGCAACTCCCTCAGCGAGCCCCAGCACCGCAAGCCCGAGTCCCTCCAAGTCCTCCAACTGGAACACGCCCGTGGACAAGGGCCGGGCGACGCAGGCCGCAGTGTTGGCATCGAACTCCTTCACCGGGCCCAACCTGATGGGTTTGTTCGGCATCCTCGGTGGCGTACTGCTGGTGGGCTTGGGCGGATTGGGATTCGCGCTCTGGAGCAAGAACCGGCTCTCCTCCCACTAGCAGCGCTTTAATGTCGGTGGCTTGCGGCAAGATAGACCTGTGAGCACACCAGAAATCGCGAATCCGGTAGAAACCACAGGTGAAGGTGCGGCAGCCGCCGTCGTCGAAGCGGAAGGGACCCCGCCTTCAGGGTCGTTGCGGGACGAATATGAGCAATTAGCCGACCTCGTCCGCAAGTACCGGTATGCCTATTACCAGGAAGACTCACCCACGGTCTCGGACGCAGAGTTCGATGAACTCTACCGTCGCCTTGAGGAGCTGGAAGCGCTTCATCCGGAGCTCGTCTCCAACGATTCCCCCACACAGGAGGTCGGCGGGGAAGTCTCATCGGCGTTCGCCGCAGTGGAGCACCTGCAGCGGATGTACAGCCTTGACGACGTCTTTTCGCTGGACGAACTGGAAGCATGGGTCCGCAAGGCCGAAGCATCTGTCGCGAAGCTTGGAGACAGGGTGCCACCGATCCACTGGCTGACCGAGTTGAAAATTGATGGCCTCGCCGTGAACCTCCTGTATCGGGACGGCAAGCTGGTGCGCGCGGCCACGCGCGGCGATGGCACCACCGGGGAAGACATCACTCACAATGTCCTCACCATCAAGGAGATCCCGCGGGAACTCAGCGGTTCCGGTTACCCGACGGAAGTGGAAATCCGGGGTGAAGTGTTCATCCCGTCCAAGGCGTTCACGGAGTTCAACCAGAGCCTTGTGGCCGCGGGCAAAGCGCCCCTCGCCAACCCACGCAACGCGGCAGCGGGCTCCCTGCGGCAAAAGGATCCGGCCGAAACGGCGAAGCGTCCGCTGAGCATGTTCGTCCACGGCATCGGCGCCCGAGAGGGACTGGATGCGACCAGCCAGTCGGAAACGTACCAATTGCTCGCCGAATGGGGGCTGCCGGTCAGTCCCTACTCGAAAGTGCTGGACACTTACGAAGGCGTCCTCGAATTCATTGCGCACTACGGCGAGCACCGCCACGACCTCCTTCACGAGATCGACGGCATCGTAGTCAAGATCGACGATTTCGCCACCCAGCGCGCCCTTGGCTACACCTCCAGGGTGCCCAGATGGGCGGCGGCGTACAAATACCCGCCGGAAGAAGTGCACACCAAGCTCCTGGACATCATGGTCAACGTCGGCCGGACAGGGCGGGTCACGCCGTTCGGCCTGATGGAGCCGGTGAAGGTCGCAGGTTCCACGGTGGGCATGGCTACGCTGCACAACCAGGATGTGGTCAAGACCAAGGGCGTCATGATCGGGGACATCGTGATCCTGCGAAAGGCCGGCGACGTCATCCCCGAAATCGTTGGCCCCGTCCTGGCCTTGCGGGACAAGCAGGACCCGCCCGTCCGCGAGTTCGTGATGCCCACCGAATGCCCTTCCTGCGGCACGCCCCTGGCCCCGTCCAAGGAAGGGGACGTGGACATCCGCTGCCCCAACGCCAAGTCGTGCCCGTCCCAGTTGCGGGAGCGCGTGTTCCACGTCGCCAGCAGGGGTGCGTTCGACATTGAAGCGCTGGGCTGGGAAGCGGCCGTTGCACTGACCCAGCCTGCGGAGCCGGAAACCCCACCGCTGACCAGCGAGGCCGGACTGTTCAGCTTGACGCGCGAGGACCTTGCCGATGTCCTGATCCGCAGGGAAAAGCGTTCCAAGGGCGTGGGCACGGGGGAGTTCGAACTCGTCCCGTACTTCTACACCAAGGGAACCGCCAAGTCCCCGTCCAAGCCGACGGCGACCACCGAGAAACTCTTTGTGGAACTGGAGAAGGCCAAGAAGCAGCCCTTGTGGCGCGTGCTGGTTGCACTCTCCATCCGGCACGTCGGCCCTACTGCTTCCCGTGCACTGGCCACAGCGTTCGGCAGCATGGACGCCATCCGTAACGCCACCGAAGAGCAAATGGCGCACGTGGACGGAGTGGGTCCCACCATCGCCGTGGCCCTCAAGGAGTGGTTTGCCGTGGACTGGCACAACGAAATCGTGGACAGCTGGGCTGCTGCGGGAGTCCGGATGGAGGATGAGCGCGACTCCTCAATGCCGCGGACACTTGAAGGCCTCACCGTGGTGGTCACCGGAACGCTTCCGAACTTCAGCCGGGACGAGGCCAAGGAAGCGATCATCATCCGCGGTGGCAAGGCGTCGGGATCCGTCTCCAAGAACACCAGCTACCTCGTGGCCGGAGAAAGTGCAGGAACCAAGCTGGACAAGGCTGAACAGCTGGGCGTTCCCGTGCTGGACGAGGACGGCTTCCGCGAGCTGCTGGCCAACGGCCCGGCGACGACGAACGCGGACCCGGACAACGACGTGGCAGCGGACCCGGACACTGAAGCCGCAGCGGACACTGAAGCGATAGCGGAGGCAGCATCCGAATGACCGACGCATTGGAACTGCTTGCTGTGGCCAAACGCGCCGCTGCTGCCGGCGCAGCTGTCCTTGCCCGTCGATCCGTCACCGGGACCGGTGGCGAAGGCCTGGAAACCACCAACAAAGGGGAAGCTGGTGACTGGGTCACCGCTTTCGACGTCGCAGCGGAGAACGCCGTCCGCGACGCTATCCTGGCCGAACGCCCCCGTGATGCGCTGACGGGGGAGGAGCACGGAACCACCCGGCCCGATGACCATTCAGGGTATCGGTGGTCCATCGATCCGCTGGACGGGACCACCAACTTCATCCGCAACATCGTCTACTACGCAACGTCCGTTGCCGTGGCGGACTCCGACGGCGTGTGGCTGGCCGGAGTGGTGCACGCGCCAGCGCTGGGCCGGGTCTATTCGGCTGCCCGCGGACACGGGGCCTGGGTTGAAGCCGCTGGTCAGTCAACTCGGCTCGAAGGTCCGGTACCTGGGCGGAAGGGGCTGATCCTGGCCACGGGTTTCAGTTACGATCCCGCCACGCGTGCTAGCCAGGTGGAGGGACTGGGCGAGGTGATGGACGGGTTCGCCGATGTCCGGCGCCTGGGGTCGGCGGCACTGGATCTTTGCATGGTGGCGGATGGCACCTTTGACGCCTACGGGGAACGTGGGCTCAACGAGCACGACTTCTCGGCGGGTGCGCTGATCGCTGAAGAGGCCGGCTGCTGGGTGCGGCGGCCACGGCTTCGGAGCCCGCTCGACGGCGGACCCAGCACCGAGGATCGTTTGGCGGCGTGGATGTGCGCCGGGGCGTTGGAACTGTCCGGCAAATTCCCTTTGTGACCACCGCCCTGTGATCACCACACTCGCCATCGCCAACTACCGTTCCATCCGGGACCTTGCCATGGAGTTGCACGGCTTGGATGTCGTGACGGGAGCCAATGGCAGCGGCAAGTCCTCGCTGTACCGTGCCTTGCGGCTGTTGGCCGAGTGTGCGGGCGGGGATTCCGGAAACGTGGTGGGTTCCCTGGCCAGGGACGGTGGTTTGTCGTCCACTTTGTGGGCCGGGCCGGAGTCCATCAGCGACGCCATGCGGCGCGGCGAAGTTCCCGTCCAGGGAACGGTCCGCCGGGAATCCGTGAACCTGAAACTGGGGTACTCCGGTGACGACTTCGGATATTTGGTGGACCTCGGCATGCCGGTTGCCAGCGGCTCCGGTTTTGATGAAGCCACCGGCAGGCCCCGGCCCTCGGCCTTCAGCCTGGACCCCGAGATCAAAAGGGAGCAGATCTTTTCGGGACCGGTGGCACGGCCGGGTTCGCTGTTGGTTGATCGAAAGGGAAGCCTCGCCAAACTGCGGGAACCCGGTGGGGAATGGGCCGAGCTTTCACGGCGGCTCGATACTTTCCAGAGCATGCTGACGGAAGTCTCCGACCAGGACCGTGCCCCGGAAGTGTTGCGTGTCCGGGACTCGGTTCGATCCTGGCGGTTTTACGACCATTTCCGCACCGACGCAGATGCTCCCGCCCGACAAGCCCAGATCGGCACCAGAACCCCCGTGTTGCACCATAGCGGACGGGACCTGGCGGCCGCTCTCCAGACGCTGCGGGAGGTGGGCTTCGAGCGGCAGTTGGATGCCGCCGTCGATCACGCCTTTCCCGGAAGCCGGCTGGAGATCGCCGTTAACGACGGCAGATTCGGCGTGGAGCTTCGCCAACCCGGGATGCTGAGGCCCATGAAAGCCGCCGAACTGTCAGACGGTACGTTGCGATTCCTGTTGCTCACGGCAGCCCTCCTGACGCCGAGGCCGCCGGAACTGATGGTCCTGAACGAACCGGAGACCAGCCTCCACGTGGACCTGATGCCGGCACTGGCTGGATTGATTGTCCAAGCCAGTGCCAGCAGCCAGATGATCGTCGTGACCCATTCCGAGGCACTGCTCAAGGCCCTCCGCGACAGCGGCGCTGCGCACGAGCATGAGCTGTATAAGGACCTGGGCGAAACCAGGATCAAGGGTTTGGGTTCCCTGGAGGGTCCGTTGTGGAGTTGGCCCAAGCGCTAGGGTGCGCCGGCCCGGTCTAGAAGGCTGATCCGATGGAGGTGAGTGCGTGGGCTTCAGCGTGGGCGTACCGGCTTTCCGGCCGCGCCAGTCCGTAGTGTCCGCGCAACGTGGAGGCCGTGTATTCGGTGCGGAAGAGGCCACGCTGCTGAAGGATCGGTACCACCTGGTCCACGAAGACCTCCAATCCCGAGGGAAGGACGGGCGGCATGATGTTGAAACCGTCCGCAGCTCCTGCGAAGAACCAGTCCTGGAGGGCGTCCGCCACCTGCTCGGGGGTGCCGGAGAAGGTGCGGTGTCCACGGCCACCACCCAGACGGCCGATCAGTTGCCGGACGGTGAGTTTCTCACGGCGGGCCAGTTCCACGATCAACGTGTACCGGCTTTTGGCCCCCTCGATTTCATCTTCGGAGGGAAGGTCCGCAGGCAACTGACGGTCCAGCGGAAGGTCTTCGGGGGACAGCCGCAGGGTCTTGGCGAGTTGCTCCCGCGCGTATTCGGGCTTGATCAGTTCGTCGAGCTCGCGCTCCAGCTTCAGCGCTTCAGCCTCCGTGGAGCCAATCACCGGGACGATGCCGGGCAGGATTTTGATGCCCTCGGGGTCACGACCCACGGCGGCGGTGCGTGCTTTCAGGTCCGCATAGAACGCCTGCGCATCGGCGAGGGTTTGGTGGGCGGTGAAGACCGCTTCCGCGTACTGTGCTGCGAGGGTTTTGCCGTTCTCCGACGATCCCGCCTGCACAATCAGGGGGTGGCCTTGGGGGGAGCGCGGGACGTTAAGCGGACCCCGGACACGGAAATGCTTCCCTTCGTGGTCGATGACCCGGATTTTCGTGTCGTCGCCCCAGACGCCCCCGGCTTTGTCCGCGAGCACGGCGTCGTCTTCCCAGCTGTCCCAGAGTTTCAGGGCCACCTCGATGAATTCGGCGGCCCGTTCGTAGCGGACAGCATGGGCGGGTTGATCGTCTACACCGAAGTTGCGTGCGGCGTCAGGTCCGGCAGTGGTGACCACGTTCCAGCCTGCCCGGCCACCGCTGACCCAGTCCACCGACGCGAAACGGCGTGCCAGGTTGAAGGGGTCGTTGTAGGTGGTGGAGGCTGTGGCGATGAGCCCGATCTTCTGCGTGACCGCCGCAATGGCGGTCAGCAATACCGTGGGCTCCAGTTTGCCGGCGGGACGGCGGCCCACTTCCCCAAACAGGACCGGGGAATCGGCGAAGAAGATTGAGTCCAGCTTTCCGCGTTCGGCTGTTCGTGCCAGGTGCTGGTAGTGCTCAACCTTGGTGACGGCCAGTGGATCGCTCTCAGGCAGGCGCCAGGATGCTTCGTGGTGGCCAGTGCTCATGAGGAAGGCGTTGAGGTGAAGGTGGCGCTGTGGTTCAGTCATGGGGTTCTCCTCGGTTCATACCGGATGGGGGAGGCAGGCTGTGGTGTGTGGCAACTCAAGCACGCCCCCAACGGACTTCGCCAGCGCTCCGACATGTGCCCGCAACAGCACGAAACCGGGGTTCACCGCGCGCAACCCGGCTCAATTCGACGCCACGGAAGGCAACACAACAGAAGCCCGGCGTCCAGGTGCTGGAGCGGACGCAACCCGGGCAACCGGCGTCGTGCCTTCTGTTCATGACTGATAGTTCCGTCACGGAAAGCGCTGTTTGGCGCGTGGCATGCATGCTGCCCAACTACCATTGGTAGGTGCTTTCGCCGATTACCGTCCGTCCCGCCCTGCCCGAAGACTACGACGCCGTTGCCCGCATTACGCAGGATTCCTACGTCACCGCGGGGTACTACGGCGACGCCGAACACCCGTACCTGCAGAAACTCCGGGACGTGGCCGGCAGGGCAGAGCACGCCGACGTGCTGGTGGCTGAGCGTGACGGAGAGGTTATTGGGTCCGTGACCGCGGCTCCGGCCGGTGGCGGCTTCTCGGACATCGGGCTGGAGGACGAACTGGAACTCCGCACCCTCGTGGTGGACCCGGCGGTCCAGCGTTCGGGGGCAGGCCGTGCGCTGGTCCAGGCTGTCGTGGACCAGGCCAAGGCCATGGAAGGGATCAACGCGGTATCCCTGACCACGGGTGCGACGTGGGAGAGTGCCAATGCCCTTTACGCCCGGACCGGCTTTGACCGCGCCCCACACCGGGACTGGTTCGTGCCCGGCACCGACATAAAACTGTTCGTTTACAGGCTCGAGCTCGGGCAGTCATAAAGTTTCCTTCGAAGCGCCGGTCACCGGGCCGGGCGCAACGACAGGAAGGCGCGGCATGCGCAAGACATTTGGCACGGGTTCGGTCTGGGAACAGACCCTTGGCTACTCCCGCGCGGTCCAGGTGGACAACACCCTCTTCATTTCCGCTACGGCAGCTTCCGGCGAAAACGGCATTGTCGGCGATGATTTCTACTCGCAGACCAGGTTCATCCTCGAAAAGCTCGGCTCGGTCCTTGAGGACGCCGGCTTCTCCTATGAGGATGTGGTCCAGTCCAAGCTGTACCTGACGGACATCAGCAAGTGGGAAGACGCCGGCCGAGCGCACGGCGAGGTCTTCGGCGAGATCCGTCCCACGCTGTCCCTTGTCCATGTGCTGCCGTTCCTGGACCCGAAAATGTTGGTGGAGATCGAGCTCGTAGCGCAGAAGTCCGCATAGCGCGGCCAGTTGAGGCGCAGAACGTACCTGGTTGGGTCAGCCCGGAACGCCGTACCGGTGTTCCGGGCGGCCCGTGGTTCCGTAACGCAGCTGGATCTCGACGGCGCCATCATCAGCGAGCGATGACAGGTACCTTTGGGCCGTGGCACGGGAAACGCCAACCCGCTCCGCGACTTCGGCAGCGGAGTACTGTTCGCCTGGAAGCAAGGATTCCAGGACCGCGGCTTCGGTGGCGGACCGGGGTTTGGCCGACGGCGCCACGTCCCCTGGTATGAGTGAGCGTTTGGCCCGTTCGATGGTGCCCTGGTCAATGCTGGGCTGTTGTCCGAGGATCCTGCGGTAGCGGGCGTAGGACCGAAGCTGTTGGGACAGGGTTTCGGCGGTGAATGGTTTGAGCATGTAGCCCAAGGCGCCCCGCCGGAGGGCAACCCGGACGGACTGCGCGTCCGAGGCGGCAGTCAGCATCACGGCATCAACGTCCAGTTGCCCCAGCAGGTCCAGGCCGGAACCGTCGGGCAGGTACACGTCCAGCAGCACCAAGTCCGGGCGCAGGCTGTGGATCGCCTGCAGAGCCTGGGATACCGATCCCGCCGGCGCCAGGGCCATGAAGCCCGCAACCGAATCGACGTACGCCGCGTGGAGCCTTGCGACGTGGAAGTCGTCATCGACGATCAGCACCCTCAGATCCTCAACCACGGAGGTCCTCCCTTTCCGTTGAGCCTGTGGGGCGTTCGGCATCCATGACCCCGGGAATGGTGGCCATGAAGACCGCGCCCGGGCCACCTTCGCTGCCGCGGTCCAGGACGCGGACATCGCCTCCGCGCCTCCGCGCGAGTTGCCGCACCAATGCCAGCCCCAATCCTTGTCCAGCCCCCGAGCGTACCGGTTGTGCCGACGTCGTGAATCCTTCGGCGAAGACTTCCTCGGGGTCCAGGTTTCCCAGACCGTCGCCGGAGTCTCCCACGACAAGGTGCAGGGTGCCGCCGTCCGCGGCCGGGTCGTCCAGCAGTTCCACTTCCACCCAACGGTCCGCGGCGGAACCGGCGACGGCGGCACTCACCGCGTTGTCTATCAGGTTGCCGAGCACTGTTGTGACGTCCTGCGGATCGGCGACGTGTCCACGGACCAATGTCTCCGGCCCGACGCGCAGGGTCACTCCGCGTTCGGACGCCTCCACTCCCTTGGCGCCGATAAAGGCCTGCAGGTAGGCGTCCTGGAGGAGCTCGGCCTGCTCAACGGGAAATTTCAGGGGACCGGTGGCGGAAATCCTTTCAAGGTATTCCTTTGCGGAATCGTGTTGTCCGATGCTCATGAAACCGGCGATGGTGTGGAGTTGGTTGGCGAACTCGTGGCGTTGGGCGCGGAGGGCCGTGGACATGGTCCCAACCGCGTCCAGTTGGCGTGTCAGTTGCTGCAGTTCGGTACGGTCGCGGAGCATGACAACCCAGCCGAGGTCCTCTTTCCGATGCCATGCCTTGCGCGCACTGGCCACCAAGACCCTGCCGCCCGCCACGATCTCGACGGGCTCGGCATCCCGCGCTGCAGGTTGCGTCAGCTGCTTGAGCTGTTCGGGAACATCCGCGGTGGCCCAGTCCTGGCCGGTGGCGTCGGGGAGGTCCAGGAGGCGGGAGGCGGCTGCGTTGAAGACGGAGATCCGCCCATCGGCGGCTATGCCGATCACGCCGTCATCCACTCCCTGCAGGACAGCCACCTGATCGTGGACCAGGGTGCTGATCTCTTCGGGTTCCAGGCCCAGGGTGAGTCTTTGGAGCCTGCGGCGAAGGAGGAATGAGGCCAGGACGCCGGCAAGGAGGGCCCCGCCAGCGGTGAACGCGATGGGCAGGATGTCCCGTCCCAGGCTGTTGCTGAGGGACTCCATGGAGTAGCCGACGCTGACTTCGCCCACGATGGTGCCGGCAGCGTCTGGCGAGTAGACGGGTACTTTGGCGCCGGCTGAGGGGCCCAGCGTGCCCGTATTGCGGGTGGTGATTTCCTTCCCGGCGAGGGCAACGGAGGGGTCGGTGCTCACGCGTTCACCCAGCCGGGCAAGGTCGGGGTGGGCGAGGCGGAGGCCTGTTTCGTCCGTGATGACGACGAACAGGGCTCCGGTGCGCACCCGCACCGCTTCGGCCGCAGCCTGGAGTGGCCCCACCGCCAGCACACCTGCCGGTGGGGTGCCTTCTTCCTTGCTGATCTCCTGGACGTTGGTCCTGATGTCCGGATCCGCCGCTACTGTCCTGGCGAGGGTGAGGGCTTGGTTTTCGGCTTCGTCGCCGATCCGTCCGTACACCAACCAGGCATGGACGGCGCCGCTGAGCAGGACCACCAGCAGGACCACTCCGAGTTGGAGGAGGAGGGTTTGGGTGGAGAACCGCATACCCACCTTGCTGAAAACCGGCACCTTCGCTCCTTTCCTCCTGCTCCATTGAAGCACTGAGCACAATGCGCAAAACGTGCGCAATGAGCACTATCCTGAACAATTCCCCGAAACCCCGGTCCGTGATCGGCGCCACCCTATTGTCTGTAGTGCGCATCACATCGATGTGGTGCCCTTCACAGTAGTAAAGGAGCCGGCCATGCTGGTTTTGCTTGGATTCGCAATGATTGCGGTATTCATGGTCCTGATCATGACCAAAAAGTTGACGCCGGTTCTGGCGCTGATCATCGTCCCCACCATCTTTGGTCTCTTCGCAGGGGCAGGCTTGGGCATCGGGCCCATGGTCATGGATTCGATGAAGTCCATGACGTCAACGGCTGCGCTCCTGATGTTCGCCATCATCTACTTCGGGTTGATGATCGACGTCGGGCTCTTCGACCCGCTGGTCAAGTTCATCCTCCGCAAGCTGGGGAACGACCCGGCAAAGGTTGTCCTGGGCACTGCGATCCTGGCGGCAGCGGTCTCCCTCGATGGTGATGGCTCCACCACCTTCATCCTCACCACCGCCGCGATGCTCCCCGTCTACCTGCGGCTCAAGATGAGCCCCGTGGTCCTCACCTGCGTAGCCGGCCTCGCCAACGGAACCATGAACATCCTGCCGTGGGGTGGCCCCACTGCCCGCGCTGCCACTGCGCTCAAGCTCGATGTCAACGACGTCTTCGTTCCGATGGTCCCCTCGCTCATTGTTGGACTGATCGTTGTGATGGTCTTCTCCTGGCTGCTCGGCCTGCAGGAACGCAACCGCCTCCGCTCGGTCGCTCCGGAGATCTGGGGCGACATCGCCGATCCTGCTGACGCGTTCGACGGCGGCACCGGACGTGGCGGTTCTGTCGCCGGCGGCCCGGGCTCCGGCAAGGGTCGTTTCGGATTCGGCCGTACCGGCTCAACCGCCGCCGTCGGCAAGCCTGGCACCGGCGGAGGTTCCGGCGTCGCAGTCCTGGAACGCACCGAAGTACTGGTGGACGAGCACGACACCGCCATGGCCGACACCGCCCTGGACCCCAACCGCAAGACCCTGCGTCCCAAGCTGTTCTGGTTCAACCTGGTCCTCACCGTGGCTGTTATGGTCACGCTGGTCGCCAACATTGTTCCCCTGCCGTTCGTCTTCATGGTCGGTTCCGCGATCGCCCTGCTGGTCAACTTCCCCAAGGTCAAGGACCAAGGCGCCCAGCTGATCGCCCACGCACCGTCCATCGTCGCCGTGGTCAGCATGGTCATGGCCGCCGCAGTGCTCACCGGTGTCCTGAACGGTACTGGCATGGTGAAGGCAATGTCCGAGTGGCTGGTCCAGATCATCCCCGCCGAGATGGGTCCGTTCATGGCCATCATCACAGGCGTCCTGAGCATCCCGATGACGTTCTTCATGAGCAACGACGCGTTCTACTTCGGTGTCCTGCCTGTTCTGAGCGAAACCGCAGCGCACTACGGTGTGGGCGCAGCGGACATGGCCCGCGCTTCCATCACCGGCCAGCCCTTCCATCTGCAGAGCCCGCTGGTGCCCGCGATCCTCCTGCTGGTGTCGCTGGCAAAGGTGGAACTGGGTGACCACCACAAGAAGGTCCTGTGGCGGACGGCAGTCATCTCGATCGTGATGCTGGCTGTCGGAGTCCTGACCGGAGCCATCGGCATCGGCTGACCGACGTGGGTGGCAGGATTGCCCGGCCCCCACATTGACGGAAAATGATCAGCCTGCAGGGTTCGTAGCCTGGCAGGTCTGGTCATTTGCCGTTTGTGCGGGGATGTTGCCTTGCGTGGTGCTTTGGGTCGGCTTGTCGCCGGAAACGAAGTCTTCACCGGCATAGAGCTGCACGCCTTGGATGCCTGTCACCTGCTGGACGTTTGCAGCCGGGAGGCCGAACATCCCTGCGATGTCCGCCGCGACGTCGGCGAAGCCGGCCTGGTAGTACACCATCGTCTGGGCACGGGGTTGGCCCTGCAGACGGACGGTCTTGGTGTAGCCCGCAGCCGTGACCAAGGCCGCGATTGCGTTGCTTCTGCCTGAAACACCGGTTCCATTGGCAATGCTGATGGGCTGGAGGGCTTTGTCAAAGGCAGGTTTCGCCGCGGAGCTTGACGGCGTGGGGGAGGGAGTTCCGGCTTGGGCAAGGTCCGCACTGTTCCTGAGGGCAGCAAAGAGATTCGACGCCGCGGGTTCATCCAGTCCGAGCCTGTTGGGATCGGACGGGGCCGGGACGGTGGGCACGGTGATGAAGTCCACCTTGGCGGGGTCGATGTTCTTGAGCCGGTCGCCAATAGTCAGCAAGGCAGGAACCGAGGCCAGGCCCGTGTCCACCGTCAGGTTCTTGGTCATCGTATCGGCGATGCTCAGCAGCTTCTGGGGGTCGCCGAGTGTCCCCTCGGACTTCAGTTTCCTGGTGAGGGAGCCCAGGAAGGACTGCTGGGCCTTGATGCGGCCCAGATCTCCGCCGTCGGCAAAAGCGTGGCGCGTCCGGAGGAAAGCCAAGGCCTGGTCGCCTTGCACTTGGGAGGTCCCCTTGGGGAGGTGAAGTCCTGAATCGGAATCGTCGACGGCGGAATTGACGCACACGTCCACCCACCCACCGTGGTGGTCAGCTCTTTGACTGCGTTGAAATCGGCCATCATGAAATGGTCCACTTCCAGCCCGGTGAGCTTGTTGACGGTGTCAACAGCGCAGCCGATTCCGGCTTCGGCCATGGCGCTGTTGATCATCACGCCCGGGCGGGCGTCGTGCTGCTCATTGCTTGCCTGGTCCTTGCATGCAGGGACGTCCACCAGGAGGTCCCGGGGAAAACTGATGACGTTCACGTGGTTGTTGTCCGCGGAAATGTCCACCAGCATCATGACATCCGACTGCCCGTAGCCGGAGGACTGGTCCGCAGTTCCGTACTGGCTGTTCTTACCGCTTCGGGTATCACTTCCCAGCACCAGAATCTGCAGGCGGTCCTTCCTGTCATCAACCGGACCTTCGCTTCGTTGGCCCCCTGCGCCAAGCGAAGTAGTGGAGATGTTCGACTGAAGCCGCCACAGCCAGTAGCCGCCAAAGCAAAGGATTCCAACCACTGCAGCAGCAACCACGATGACCCCAATCCGGAGCCAGCGGGGGCGTCTGCGGCGCGCTACGCCGGTACTTTCCTCTACGAGGCTTCCTTGTCCGGGGTAGCGGGGAGTATCACCATCCGGTGAGTTGGGGGCGGGGCGTTCGTGGCGACCGATCACGGCACTGGCCTTTCCTCTGGGCGGGGGCGGGCCTATGCTACTGAGCGATTCTGGGAAATACCCAAGCGCGCCCATAGGTGCCTATCATTTCCCTGTGCCGCCCTTTGATGTCCTCGTCAGCGCCTGGCAGATCGACTGGGCAGCTGTGATCATGATCAGTGCTTTCGGCGTGCTCTACGGTCTTGGACTGAAGTCTGCCGCGGCCAATGGCCACCGCTGGCCCCTCTGGCGAACCGTCGCGTTCTATGTCCTGGGGCTTGGATCCTTGGCTGTGCTTACCTGCGGGTTCCTCGGGGTCTATGGTTCAGACCTGCGGTGGGCCTTCACGGTCAAGGTCTCCTTGCTCCTGTTCGTGGTACCACTGCTGATCGGATTGGGCAGGCCGATCTCACTGGCCCGAGCCGCCTTGCCTCCCCGCGGCATTGAGAGGCTGAACATCGTCCTGGCTCATCCCGCCGTGCGTTTCGTCAGCAACTCGCTGGCCGCGCCGCTCCTGGGTTTGGCGCTGTTCTCCACATTCCTGACCCCTGCCTTCCACACCCTGCGGGCCGATCCTTTGGCCCAGGCTCTCCTGACCTTCCTGATTCCGTTGCTGGGCCTTCTCATGGCACTGCCCATCATTGAGGAAGCCGACTTCCAGCGGTCCAGCGCCTACATCACCCTGGAGTTCGTCTTTGTCTTCATCGAGCTCCTGGTTGATGCGGTCCCCGGCATCCTGCTCCGCCTCAACGGGCAGGTGCTCGATCATGTCATGACGACGCAGGCGGCGTTGGGCTGGTTCCCGGATCCCTTGCGTGACCAGCGGTTGGCGGGGGATGCCTTGTGGTTTATCTGTGAAATCGTGGACCTGCCGCTCATCATCCTGATGTTCATCCGGTTTTCGCGCAGTGACAAGCGTGAGGCCCGGGGCTTCGACGACCTGACCGACGAGCAACTGGAAGAACTGAACGCCCAACACCTTCGAGGGCGCTGAAAAGGAGATCGTCATGCCTGACCTTCGCACCGGCCTGCCTGCGATATGGGCCGATGGTCTGGGACGTGTCAGCATCCGCTCCGTCCAGGCCCTGACGGTAGGGGCATTGGCCTGGGCCGTTATCTGGGCGCTGACCCGGGTGCCATTGGTGTTGATCCC
The DNA here is from genome assembly GCF_031455195.1 of Paenarthrobacter nitroguajacolicus. Taxonomy (GTDB): domain Bacteria; phylum Actinomycetota; class Actinomycetes; order Actinomycetales; family Micrococcaceae; genus Arthrobacter; species Arthrobacter nitroguajacolicus_D. The sequence continues at coordinate 598,101 of NZ_JAVDSH010000002.1, forward strand.
GCTCACGATCGCCCTGATCCTGGCCGCTGCGATCGCGCCGCTGGTGCGCTGGCTTGCCCGGCACGGTTGGCCGCGCGCCCTCGCCGTGCTGGCCGCGTTCGTGGGAATCCTCGTGGTATTCGGCGGGATTGTTACGGGGATCGTGTTCCTCATCCGGGCACAGTCGAAGGACCTGACAGCGAAGGCGGTTGCCGGACTCGACCACCTCCACGAATTCCTGACCTCCGGACCAATCCCTGTGAGCGACGCCCAGATCAACGACACCCGCGAATCGGTACAGCGGTTCTTTACCTCCAGCTCGTTTGGTACGGAGGCGCTGACCGGGGCACGGACGTTGGGGGAAATCCTGGCCGGAATGGTGCTGATGGCTGTGATCCTGTTCTTCTTCCTCAAGGACGGGCACAAGATCCGCAACTTCCTCATCGGCTTCCTGCCCGCCGAACGCCGCCCCAAAGCGCACATGGCCATCGAACGCAGCGCAGTCGTCCTGGGCGGCTACGTCCGCGGAACTGCCATCGTTGCCGCAACTGACGGAATCATTGTTGGGGTGGCCTTGGCCATCCTGGGCGTTCCCTTGGCGTTACCGCTGGGCGCCTTCGTCTTCATTGGAGGGTTTATCCCGATCATCGGCGCTACGGCCGCGGGAACCTTGGCGGTCGCCGTCGCCCTGATCTCCAATGGTCCTGTGACGGCCCTGATTGTGCTGGCCGTCGTCATCGGTGCAAACCAGCTGGAACACCACCTCCTGCAACCCATCCTGATGGGCAGGGTCCTCAGCATTCACGGCCTGGCGATCCTGCTGGCCCTTGCTGCCGGCACCATGATCGCCGGAATCGTGGGTGCACTGCTCGCCGTTCCCGTGACCGCCGTTGGATGGACCGTCTACAAGACGCTGTCCGAGCCGGAACCGGATCAGGCACCTGAACCGGGACCGGACGCGGAAGCAGTTGCGGCAGAGGGCTGACCGAGCCGCGTGCCCGGCCAAGTAGACTGGTTCGGAAAACCATTTGAACTTTGCAGGGGAGATCCATGGCTGCGATCAACCGTGACGACGTCGCGCATCTTGCGCGTCTGGCTCACATTGAAATGAGTGCCGAAGAACTGGACAGGATGGCCGGCGAGCTCGCTGTCATCGTCGATTCAGTGAAGTCCGTCAGCGAAGCCGCGGGGGAGGACGTGCCAGCCACGTCGCACCCGATTCCGTTGACCAACGTGTTCCGTGAGGACGTTGTGGGCCACACGTTCACGGCTGAGCAGGCACTGTCCGGCGCTCCGGATGCGTTCGAGAACCGTTTCAAGGTCCCGGCAATCCTGGATGAGGATTAATTACTGATGACTGAGCTAAAGAACGAACTCATCCGCCACTCCGCTGCCGATCTCGCAGCCAAGCTGGCCTCCCGCGAGGTATCCGCTGTTGAGGTGACGCAGGCGCACCTCGACCGGATTGCCGACGTCGATGGCCAGGTACATGCCTTCCTGCACGTCAACACCGAGGAAGCCCTGGCAGTTGCCGCCGAGGTTGACGCCGCCCGCGCTGCCGGCGGTGCCGCCGCTGAGGAACTCCACGCCCTCGCCGGCGTGCCCATCGCGGTCAAGGACCTGATTGTCACCATCGGCCAGCCCACCACCGCTGGTTCGAAGATCCTTGAGGGCTGGCACAGCCCGTATGACGCCACCGTGGTGAAGAAGCTGCGCGCAGCCAAGATGCCGATCCTGGGCAAGACCAACCTGGACGAATTCGCCATGGGCTCCTCCACGGAGCATTCGGCTTTTGGCCCTACCCGCAACCCGTGGGACCTTGACCGCATTCCGGGCGGTTCGGGCGGTGGCTCAGCGGCCGCCGTCGCCGCTTTTGAGGCCCCGCTCGCTCTCGGCACGGACACGGGTGGCTCCATCCGCCAGCCCGGCGCCGTCACTGGAACTGTTGGCGTGAAGCCGACGTATGGCGCCGTTTCCCGTTACGGCGCGATTGCCATGGCGTCGTCGTTGGACCAGATTGGGCCGGTATCACGCACCGTCCTGGACTCCGCCTTGTTGCAGGAAGTCATTGGCGGACACGACCCCTTCGACTCCACGTCGCTGACCGACCCATTCACCAACCTGGTTGCTGCTGCCCGCATTGGCAACGTTGCAGGCATGAAGATCGGCATTGTGAAGGAACTTCACGGCGAGGGTTACCAGGCCGGCGTCGAGAACCGTTTCAACGAGTCCCTCCAGTTCCTCAAGGATGCCGGCGCGGAAATCGTTGAGGTTTCCTGCCCCAACCTGAAGTACGCCTTGGGCGCCTACTACCTGATCATGCCCTCCGAGGTGTCCAGCAACCTGGCCAAGTTCGACGGCGTGCGGTTCGGCCTGCGGGCTCTCCCCAAGGATGGTCCGATGACCATTGAGCGCGTCATGGCTGCCACCCGCGCTGCAGGTTTCGGTGACGAGGCCAAGCGCCGCATCATCCTTGGCACGTACGCGCTTAGCGCCGGCTACTACGACGCCTACTACGGTTCGGCCCAGAAGGTGCGCACCCTGATCCAACGCGACTTCGACGCCGCGTTTGCCCAGGCCGATGTCCTGATCTCTCCGACGGCGCCCACCACGGCGTTCAAGCTGGGCGAGAAGCTGGACGATCCTTTGGCGATGTACCTGAACGACGTCGCGACGATTCCGGCCAACCTGGCCGGCATTCCGGGACTGTCGTTGCCGGGCGGCCTGGCTGACGAAGACGGCCTGCCTGTTGGCATCCAACTGCTGGCCCCGGCCCGCGAGGATTCCCGCCTGTACCGCGTGGGTGCGGTCCTTGAATCCATCCTTGAAGAAAAGTGGGGCGGCCCGATGCTCGCCCAGGCGCCTGAGCTTAGTTCAGCTTCAACTACCGCCGGAGGTTCCAACTAATGTCCGTCGACGCAACCCTGAGCTTCGAAGAGGCCATGGAGAAGTACGATCCCGTCCTGGGGTTCGAGGTCCACGTGGAGCTCAACACCAAGACGAAAATGTTCTCCTCCGCCCCGAACGTTTTCGGTGACGAGCCGAACACCAACGTCAACGAAGTAGACCTCGGCATGCCCGGTGTCCTCCCGGTGGTCAACAAGACCGCAGTGGAGTCATCCATCAAGATCGGCCTCGCGCTGAACTGCAAGATCGCCGAATCATGCCGTTTCGCCCGGAAGAACTACTTCTACCCGGACACCCCCAAGAACTTCCAGACCTCCCAGTACGATGAGCCGATCGCGTATGACGGGTACCTCGACATCGAGCTGGAGGACGGCACGGTCTTCCGTGTGGAGATCGAACGCGCACACATGGAGGAGGACGCTGGAAAGCTGACTCACATGGGTGGCGCTGCCGGCCGTATCCAGGGCGCCGACTACTCGCTGGTGGACTACAACCGTTCGGGTGTTCCCCTGGTGGAAATCGTCACCAAGCCGATCGAGGGCGCCGGAAGCCGCGCACCGGAACTGGCCAAGGCGTACGTTGCGGCTGTTCGCGAAATCGTCAAGAACCTTGGGGTTTCCGATGCCAAGATGGAGCGCGGCAACGTCCGTTGCGACGCCAACGTTTCGTTGCGGCCGCACGGCCGGGAGCGCTTCGGTATCCGTTCGGAAACCAAGAACGTGAACTCGCTGCGCGCCGTCGAACACGCCGTCCGTTACGAGATCCAGCGCCATGCTGCCGTCCTGGAATCCGGCGAGCCGGTCATCCAGGAGACACGCCACTGGCACGAGGATACGCGTTCGACGACGTCAGGCCGGCCCAAGTCCGACGCTGACGATTACCGCTACTTCCCGGAGCCGGACCTGGTTCCCGTCGTCGCCTCCCGCGAGTGGGTGGAGGAGCTCCGCGCCACCCTTCCGGAACCGCCGGCCGAGCGCCGCAAGCGCCTCAAGGAAGCTTGGGGCTACTCCGACCTGGAATTCCGCGACGTCGTCAACGCGGGTGTCATGGACTCCATCGAGGAGACCATCGCAGCCGGTGCGTCCGCTGACGTTGCCCGCAAGTGGTGGATGGGCGAGATCGTCGGACGTGCCAAGGTCGCCGACGTCGATCCTTCCGAATTGGGCGTCACCCCGCAGGTGATCGTTGAGCTCAACAAGCTCGTAGAAGACGGCAAGATCAACAACAAGATGGCCACCCAGGTCCTGGACGGCGTTCTCGCCGGCGAAGGTGCCCCGGCTGAGATCGTCGAGAAGCGCGGTCTGGCTGTTGTCTCCGACGACGGTCCACTTCTGGAAGCCATCGACGCCGCCCTGGCAGCACAGCCCGACGTCGCGGACAAGATCCGTGGCGGCAAGGTCCAGGCAGTTGGCGCCATTGTGGGTGGAGTCATGAAGGCCACCCGTGGGCAGGCTGACGCAGGCCGTGTCCGCGAACTGATCCTGGAGAGGCTCGGCGTCGAGGGCTGATCCCTTGGCTTGAACGGCGGGTAGCCCGCTGTGGTGGTGTTCCAACCCGGAACACCACCACAGCGGGCTACTTTTTGTCCGGACGCGCGCACAATGGATGCATGGGCACCATCACACCAGGTTTTCGCAAGGTCCTTCTTGCCGGCGGGATCGCCGTCGCGTTGACCGGCGGCGGGGCCGCCGCCGTGTGGGCGGGCACCCAACCCAGCCCTTCGCCGTCGAGCACCACTGCCTCACCCAGCCCGTCCGCCTCGGCGGACACCAAGCCCGCCGAGGCCCGCGGGAAGGCTATCCACGGCGAACATGTCGTGAAGCAACAGGATGGCAGTTATCGCACGGTGGTCACCCAGACTGGAACCATCGAAGCGGTGAGCGACTCCGAGGTCACCGTCAAGAGCGAAGACGGCTTCACCCAAAGGTATGCGATCAACGCCGAAACGCGGATCGCGAAAATACCGACGGACCTGTCGCAGCTCCGGAACGGCAAGGGCAAGCCCACGCTGCCGTCGGCCACGGTTGCTGACCTGAAAACCGGTGACACAGTGCATGCCAGCGGGGTCAAGGACGGCAATACGGTGACCGCGACGCGGATCGTGTCGGGCGAACTCCCCGCAGGACCCAAAGCCGGCCACGGGCACAGGGGCCACGGCAGCGCCTGAGTCAGAGGGCCACTGTCCTGAAACCCAGGTTGGCCCCGGCTGAATCTGGCGTGTTGGAACTCCGTGCTGCCAGCCGGTATCGGTTGCAGTAGGAATCGTGGCAAAGGTACGAGCCCCCGCGCATGACCCGCCCGCGTCCGATCGTGGGGCCTGGTGGGTCCTCCACCGTGCCGCGGGCGAGGCACGTCCTGTAGTACTTGGGCAGGAACCAGTCGCTGCACCATTCCCAGACGTTGCCGCTGGTTTGGTACAGCCCGTAGCCGTTCGGGTTGTATGACCGGGCAGGTGCCGTGGTGAGGTAGCCGTCGTCGAGGTCGTTGCGGACCGGGAATTCGCCTTGCCATATGTTGCAGTTGTGGGCGGCCTCGCCAGGAGTACCTTTGAGGAGTTCGTTGCCCCACGGGTAGCGTCGCCCGGCCAGGCCGCCGCGCGCGGCGTACTCCCACTCGGCTTCCGTGGGGAGCCTGCGGCCCGCCCACGCACAGTACGCCAGCGCATCGTTGTAGGACACATGGGTCACCGGGTGGTCCGGGATGTCAGTCCAGTGCGAGAGGGGCCCCGCCGGGTGTGCCCAGTCTGCTCCGCGAACGTTGAGCCACCAGGGGACGGCTTCCACCCGGTTCAGGATGTCCTCCGGCCTGGCTTTCACGGCCAGGTGAAACACCGCCGAGGTTCCGTACAGCTCGGACTCGGTGCGGTGCCCGGTGGCGTCGACAAAGCCGGCAAACGCCTCGTTGGTTACGGTGGTGGCGCTGATTCGGAACGCAGATATCCGTACCTCGTGCACGGGAGATTCGCCGTCCGCGTCGTAGCCTTCGCCGAACGGATCGCCCATCGCGAAGGTGCCGGCTGGAATCTCGACGTCGGCTTCCGCCGTTAAGGACGCTGCGTTTTCGACGGCGGTACTCGCCACTGGGCGGTCACGGATCGTTGGCAGGGGGAGGGGCTGCCCCGGACCGAGGGGCCGGCCCTGATCGGAACGCGCCCGGGCTCCGGTGCCTGGGCTACAGCAATCTGCCATGTGAACCTTCTGTCTGAAATCCGCTTGCTAGTACTTTAGCGGGGCGTGCTGTGCCACACGCACCCGTTTCCACCGTGCACACCACTCGCGCCACCGAGGAAGCGCCATGGAGGAAGCGCCATGGAGGAACCGCGACCGTCCGGACAAAGTGATGAAAACTGATTTCTGCGCTCAGTTTCGATCATGATCTTGCAAAAGTGGGAAGCGTCACTTATCGTTTGTTAAACGGTTAACGAGCGTGGCCTGAATCACACTGATGATTTCGGCTCAGCACTTGAGGAGACAGCATGAACTCGACGACGGAACAGGCTCCGGCATTGCCCGAAGCTCGCCGAGTCCCGGCCAGGGCGGGCAGCAAGCCGCCGGGGGCCGGTCCAAAGAAGCGGAAGGCCAAGGCCCCGCAGCAAAGCTTCCGGTCACGCCTGCGACGCGATAAGCAGATGCTCCTGATGATGGTGCCGGGCGTAGCTTTCCTGCTGCTCTTCTTCTACATTCCCATCCTTGGCAACGTCATCGCGTTCCAGGACTACCAGCCCTACTTGGGCATCGGTGACAGCTTGTGGGTGGGCTGGCAGAACTTCGTGGAGCTGTTCGGAAACCCGGACTTCCTCCACGCCTTCTGGAATACCCTGTACCTGGCGGCGTGGCAACTGGTTTTCCTGTTCCCGGTGCCCCTGGTACTGGCGCTGATTGTCGACTCGCTGATCAGCACCCGCGTCCGCAAGATCTTCCAGAGCATCGCCTACCTCCCGCACTTCCTGTCCTGGGTGCTGGTGATCGCGTTCTTCCAACAGATGCTCGGTGGTGCAGGATTCGTCAACAACCTGCTCCGCGACTGGGGCATGGACCCGATTCCGTTCATGACCAACCCCGAGACTTTTCCGGTCATGGTGGTGGTCCAGATGATTTGGAAAGATGCCGGCTGGGCCATGATCATCTTCCTGGCAGCCCTTGCCAGCATTGATGCCTCGCTCTATGAAGCAGCCGCAGCAGATGGTGCTGGCCGCTGGCGCCGGATGTGGCACATTACCCTTCCCGGCCTCCGACCCGTGATCGTCCTGCTCCTGATCCTGCGAATCGGGGACATCCTCTCCGTCGGATTTGAGCAGTTCATCCTGCAGCGGGACGCCGTTGGGGCCGGAGCTGCGGAAGTGCTGGACACCTTTACCTACTACACCGGCGTAGTGGGCGGTGGCTGGAGCTCAGGCGCAGCAGCCGGGCTCGCCAAGGGTGTGGTCAGCGCTTTGTTGATCTACGGCGCCAACAAACTTGCCCACCGCTTCGGAGAAGACGGAATCTTCGCAAAACAAGCGCGCTGAGAGCCGCTGGCCCGCGCAGCTGCCGCACAAGGAGAACCCATGGCAACAACACTTTTCACCAGGAAACCCCGGGAACTGACGTACAACCCCAAACGCCCGGTGTGGAAGGAAAAGCCTTCCGCGCTCTACCAAACGGTCAAAGCAGTAGTCCTGATCGTCTTCAGTATCTCCATCCTGACCCCCATCTTGTTGGTGGTTTCGACGTCCCTTGCGGATACGGAACAGCTCGTCAAGGCAGGCGGCTTCGTCCTCTGGCCCGAACGGCCCACGTTGGAGGCCTACGCCACCATCTTCAAAGGCCCCATGGTCCTGCAGTCCCTGGGTGTGAGCATGCTGATCACGGCAGTAGGCACCATCCTGGCGCTGTTCGTGACCATCACCATGGCCTACGCCACCAGCCGCACTGTCCTCTTCGGCCGGCCGGTGATCCTCGCGGTCCTGTTCACTCTGCTCTTCGCGCCGGGCCTGATTCCGTCCTTCCTCATGATCCGTCAGCTGGGATTGCTGGACTCCCTGTGGTCGCTGATCCTCCCCGGCATCTTCGGTGCCTTCAACTTTGTGGTGATGCGGTCCTTCTTCATGAACATCCCCGGGGAGCTGATTGAAAGCGCCAGGATCGACGGCGCCAACGACTGGCAGATCCTGTGGCGGATCGTCATGCCGCTGTCCAAAGCCGTGATCGCCGTCGTCGGGCTGTTCTACGCGGTTGGTTTCTGGAACTCCTTCTTCAATGCATTGCTCTACATCAACGACCACTCCAAGTGGCCCATCCAGTTGTTGCTCCGCAACTTCGTAGTCCAGGGCAGCGGTGCCGCAGATCAGCTCGGAATCACCACCACGCCTCCACCGCAGTCCATCCAGATGGCCGTGGTGGTGGTTGCCCTGGTCCCCATCCTGATGGTTTACCCGTTCCTCCAGAAGCACTTCGCCAAGGGCGTCATCACCGGCGCAGTGAAGGGCTGACCGCACCCGCGGACCCGCCAAAGAACTGACACAACACACCATGAAGCAAGTAACCAGAAAGGGTTATGCCATGACGAGCACTACCTCACAGGCTGGATTCAGCCGCCGCGGTTTCCTTGGCCTCGCAGGCCTGGCCGTGACCGCCGTCGGCTTGTCCGCCTGCGGTGGTGGCGGGTCCGCGAGCAATGGCGGCGCCGCCGCCTCAGCTTCGGTCAAACTGCCCACGTATAAGGAATTTACTGGCGTCACCCCGGATATTGCGGGCAACGCCAAGGGTCTACAGGCCGGCTACTTCAAACTGCCCACCGCCGTGCAGTCCGTGAAGACGCCGCCGCTCAAAGGCAAAGTGACCGGGCTGACCGAAACGTTCGACACCATGAGCCCTGGCCTGAAGGACAACCCCTTCTGGCAAAGGCTCAACGCCAAGCTCGGCGGCGACCTGGAGCTGCAGATCGCCGAGGACATCGGCGACGGCTACCCGGCAAAGTTCGCCACCGTCCTTGCCAGCAACGACCTCCCGGACATGATGTGGGTTCCGCCGAACCAGGGCATCCCCAACGTCGGGCCCATGCTCGAAGCCAAGTTCCAGGACCTGACGCCGTACCTCTCGGGTGACGCCGTCCTTGAGTACCCCAATCTCGCGGCCCTGAAGCCCGATTCCTGGAAGACCGCCGTCGTGAATGGCAAGATCTGGGGAGCTCCCATCCCGAGTACCCCGTTCGGCCAGGTCTACGTGGGCAACCACGCTGTGTGGGAACAGGTGGGCGGCTTTGAGGCCGGCAGCGCTGATGAGTTCCTGGACAAGGCCAAGGAACTGACGCGTCCAGGCGAGCAGAAGTATGCGTTGGAGCCGGCTTACATCAACGCCCTCCACATGGTTACCGAGTGGTTCGGCGCCCCGAACAGCTGGGCAGTGAACAAGGACCGCACGCTGACGCACCTTTACGAAACTGACGAATACCTGGCTGGCGTGGAGTTCACCGCCAAAATGTTCGCCGCCGGCGTCTTCTACCCTGACTCCAAAGCCACCGACATCCGTTCGCGGGTCGCCAACGGAAGCGTCGCAGCCCAGGTTGTGGTGGGTCCGCACGACATCCGCAGCTACCGCTCGCTGAACAAGGACGCCCAGTTCGACATCTTGATCCCCTTCAGCGCCGACGGCAAGGTCAAGCCCGTCTACGACATGGGCTACGGAACAGTCGGTTTCACGCCGTTCAAGAAGGCGGAGGAGGGCAAGATCCGCGAGCTCCTCGCGCTGATCAACTACCTGTCGGCGTCGTTCGGCACCGTGGAGTACATGCAAAAGAACTTCGGCGAACTCGGCCAGGACTACACCATCGATGCCTCCGGCAACCCGGCGCGCACCGAAACCGGCACCACCAACGCCCCCGGCCTGGTTTCGGCATTGAACATCATGTCCAGCCCGGAAAACGTCATCTTCAACCCGGGCTTCGACGACGACACACGGTACGTCATCAAGCAGGAAGAAAAGCTCCTCGAGTTCGCGTGGCGCAACCCCACCAACGGTTCCTACTCGGACACCAACGCCAAGGTGGGCGCCAAGATCACCAAGCAACTGCGCGACAAGGTGGTGGACATCATCACCGGCCGCGCCAAGATCGATGAACTCAAGGACGCGGTAAAGCGCTGGAAGAGCGAGGGCGGTGACAAGATGCGCGATGAGTACCAGGCCGCGTTGGACCCCAATGCCCCGGTGTTCAGGAGCTAGCCTCAAACCAACAACGAAGCAACACGCACGCAACGAGCAAGCACCAGTAGGGGGAACCATGGCAAAAACGAGCAACACCGGAGTCCGACCCACCATCCGTATGGTGGCCGAATTGGCGGGCGTCTCCACGGCCACGGTTTCCTATGTCCTGTCAGGTCGCCGCGGCGATGGCGGACCAGGCGTTTCGGACCCGACGGCGGAAAAGGTCAAGGCTGCTGCGGAGCGGCTCGGCTACCGGCCCAACCAGGCAGCCCGTGCCATCCGGACGGGGCGCACCAACACGGTGATCCTGTCGCTGACCATGCTGTCCGATCCCTGGTCCCTGTCTGTCATTGAGGCCGTCCAGAAGGCGGCCGCCCCGCTCGGCATCACTCCGATGATCCTCGGAGATGCGGACTGGGTGAAGGTCCTTGGCACGCATAACGCCGACGCGGTGTTCGTTGACGCGGTTCGTGGTGACCAACGGGATGAGCTTCGGAAGCTCGCCGAGCACGGGACCACCCTGGTGGTCTTCGACGAAGGATTGGAAGCGGAAGGCTTCGACGTTATCCGTTCCATTGCCGGGCCCGGCTGCCGCATGGCCGTGGAGCACCTGCTCCACGGCCACCGGAAGATCGCCTGCCTGACCCCGGCCACGGCAGCGGGAACCTCGGGTGGGGCGCGGTACCGGGCCTACGCCGAAGCGCTCGCAGCGGCCGGAATTGCGGAACGTGAAGACTACGTGGGCCTGTTCGACGGCACCAGCGCCGGGGCCTACGCTGCGGCAACGCGGGTGCTCAGCCTGCCGGACCGGCCCACCGCCATCTACGCCACCACGGATTACGCCGCAGTCAGCGCCATCAATGCCGCGCAACGCCTGGGCCTGGCAGTGGGCACTGACGTTGACATCATCGGCGTTGGCAACACGGTGGAAGGTGAGCGGATGTCGCCCTCGCTGAGCACTGTTGGTCCCGTGGACTTTTTCGACAAGCTCGCCCGGCTGCTCCTTCGACGCGCCACCGCGCAGTCGGGAGACGCTGCCGGAGGCGTCTCGATAGGACCGGGCGTCCTGGACTTCCCCTGGCACTTGTTCGTGCGTGAATCGGCGCCGCACCGCAGCGCCGCAACCAGACTTTACTAAGAATCAGCAGAAGGAAATTTCACACCATGGAAAAGGATTTGAAGGTCGGCATCGTGGGCTTTGGCCTGAGGTCGGGGCTTTGGAAGCATGCCCACAAGCCGGGCCAAGGCTCTGAGGTCACCATCGTTTGCGACCTCAGCGAACGCGGCCGTGCAGACGCTGCTGAGCGCATCCCCACGGCGCGGATCACGGATGATCTTGAGGAGCTGCTGGCCAGCGGCCTGGACGCCGTACTGGTCCTGACCCCGGATAACCAGCACGCCGCCGTCGCCGTCCGTACGCTCAAGGCGGGTATCCCCACCTTCTGCGAGAAACCTCTGGACATCACCGTGGAGGCCGCGGACCTGATCCTGAAGACCGCTTACGACACTGGCACCCGGCTCTACGTTGGCCACAACATGCGCCACATGCCGGTGGTGGTCCAGATGCGCCAGCTCATTGAAGACGGCAGGATCGGTGACGTCAAGGCGGTGTGGTGCCGGCACTTCGTGGGCCACGGCGGTGACTACTACTTCAAGGACTGGCATGCGCAGCGTGCCAACGTCACTTCGCTGTTGCTCCAAAAAGGTGCGCACGACATTGATGTGATCCACTGGCTGGCCGGCGGGTACACCAAGCGGGTTGCCGCCGTCGGCGATCTTGCTGTCTATGGAGGCGTGGCCAATCGGAGCGATAACGCCGGGAAGCGCATGGGCGACTGGTTCTCCATGGATAACTGGCCGCCCACCGAGCAGAAGGACCTCGCGGAGGTGATCGACGTCGAGGACATTTCCATGATGAACATGGTGCTGGACAACGGCGTCCTGGCCTCCTACCAGCAGTGCCACTTCACGCCCGACTACTGGCGGAACTACACGGTGATCGGCACCAAGGGCCGGATCGAGAACCTGGGCGATGGGCCGGGGGAGACCATCAACGTCTGGACCAGCAGGACTTCCGGCTACGCGGCGCCGGACGAGGTCATCACCATCAAGGACGGCGAAGGCGGCCACGGTGGTGCCGATCCACGCCTGATCGAGGAATTCCTGCACTTCGCGGCCTCGGGTGGGCAGACACAGACCAGCCCAATTGCCGCGCGCCAGGCTGTGGTTGCGGGCATCCTCGCGGCTGAATCCCTGCGCGGCGACGGTTCAGCGCGGGAGGTACCGGAACTCCCTGCCGAGCTGGTGGAGTATTTCGACGCCGGCCAGCCCGCCCTGGTCCGCGACTGAGCTAGCGGGGACTGGATAGCTCGATGAGCTCGGTCATGACGGTTTGAAGTGACTCGCAAACCGTCATGACCGATTTTCGCTTGAGCGCCTCAGGCCGGGCCAGGATGTCGATCTTGCGTACGGAATTCACTCCGGCCAGCGGGCGCAGCACCACGCCTGCGTCGAGCACGCGGCGTGCCGTGAACCTCGGCAGCAGCCCGATCGCACCACCCGCCGAGACCAGCGCTGCAACAGTCGAATAGTCGTTGATGCGGTGCAGCACCTCCGCGGGCCGTCCGCTCACGGCTACGACGGCGGACAACACGTCCGCGGGGGAGTAGCCATCGCGGCTGGTCACCCAGGTTTCATCGACGACGTCGGAGGGCTCCAACTCGGTCCGGGCCGCCAAAGGGTGATGCGCGGGGAGCGCGATGTCCAACGGCTCATCCGCCAGCGGAATCACCGCGACCTTGTCTTCGGGCCATTGCGGGCTGTTGTCCATCCGGTGCGCCAGGACCAGGTCGTACCGCGCGGCCAACCCCGGGAAATCCTCCTGGGCCACGTCTTCGTCGGACAGCCGCAGGCGCGGCGTGATGCCGCCGTCGGACGTTTTGTCTGCAGCCAGCAGCGCTGCCAAAGGCGCGAACAGCGCCTGCCCCGCGCTGTGGAAGGCGCTCACGCTGACAGGCGCGTCCGGAGCGTCGTGGTACGCGCCGATCGCGGCCCGCGCATCTGCCATGGCATTGACGACGGCGGCGCCCGCCTCGGCGAGTACGCGGCCGGCGTCGGTCAGCACCAGGGCCCGCCCCTCCTTGCGGGTCAAGGGGACGTCCACCGACTTCTGGAGGAGCGCGAGCTGTTGGGATACGGCGGATGGGGTGACCATGAGGGTCTCGGCCACAGCCTTGACGCTACCCAGGTCCCCAAGTTCGCGAAGCATCTGAAGCTGATGGATTTCCATTAGCAAATCCTAAATCGTTGATTGAGAAGAATCTAGTTGTGCTAAATCGTTGGCGGGGATTCAATGGACTCAGCAGCAGCGAAGCAGCCCTAAGCCAGTGAGGAATCCCATGAAGGCTCTCTACAAATCCGGACCCCACGCAGGGTTTGAACTCGTCGACCGTCCCGAGCCCCAAGCTGGCCCCAGCGACGTGAAGATCCGGGTCATGACCACCGGAATCTGCGGCACCGACCTCCATATCCAGAGCTGGGACGCCTGGGCGCAGGGCATCATCGAGGCGCCGCTCATCGCCGGTCACGAGTTCTACGGTGAAGTGGTCGAAATCGGCGAGGACGTCCGCGACGTCAAGGTGGGGGACCGGGTTTCCGGCGAAGGCCACGTGGTCTGCGGAATCTGCCGAAACTGCCGTGCAGGACGCCGTCAGATGTGCATCCACACCGTCTCCGTCGGCGTGCAGCGCGATGGCGCGTTTGCGGAGTACGTCGTCATTCCCGAGACCAACGTCTGGGTCCACCACGACGAATCCGTCACCCCGGAACTCGGCGCCATCTTCGATCCCTTCGGCAATGCAGTCCACACCGCACTGAGCTTCCCGCTGGTCGGCGAAGACGTGCTCATCACCGGCGCCGGCCCCATCGGCCTGATGGCCATCGCCGTCGCCCGCCACGCAGGTGCACGCAAGATCGCCATCACGGACGTGTCCGCACCGCGCCTGGAGCTCGCCCGGCAGATGGGCGTGGACCTCGCCGTCGACGTGTCCAAGATGCGTGTCCGCGACGCACAGCAGGAACTGGGTATGCGCGAAGGCTTCGACATCGGACTGGAAATGTCGGGACACCCCACGGCACTGCCTGAGATGATCGATAACATGAACCACGGCGGCCGCATCGCCATGCTTGGCCTTCCCAGCCAGTCCATCGACATCGACTGGGGCAAGGTTGTCACCCACATGCTCACCCTCAAGGGCATCTACGGCCGGGAAATGTTCGAAACCTGGTACGCCATGAGCGCGATGCTGTCCTCCAATCCCGTGCTGCACCGCAGTATCTCCGCCGTCGTCACCGACAAGCTGTCCGCAGCCGACTGGGAAAAGGGCTTCGAAATTGCCCGCAACGGCACCGGTGGCAAAGTGGTCCTCGACTGGACCGAACTGTAACTCCCACCGGACCCCCTCAATTTTAGGAGCACCCATGTACTCAGCCATCAAAGACCAACTGCAGGGCGAACTCGACGAGATCCGCAGTGCCGGCCTTTTCAAAACCGAACGCCACATCGACTCCCCACAGGCAAGCCACATCGCCGCAGGCCAGCTCGGCCAGCCGGCCAACAAGGTCCTGAACTTCTGTGCCAACAACTACCTGGGCCTGGCCGACCACCCGGACATCATCGCCGCCGCCAAATCCGCGATGGACGAGCGCGGCTTCGGCATGGCTTCCGTGCGTTTCATTTGCGGGACGCAGGACCTCCACCTGGAACTTGAATCACGGGTCTCCGCATTCCTGGGAACCGAGGACACCATCCTGTTCTCCAGCTGCTTCGACGCCAACGGTGGCGTGTTCGAGTCGCTGTTCGGCCCGGAGGATGCCATCATCTCCGACTCGCTGAACCACGCCTCCATCATCGACGGCATCCGCCTGAGTAAGGCCAAGCGTTTCCGCTACGCCAACCAGGACATGGCAGACCTCGAGGCCAAGCTTCTTGAGGCATCGGGATCGCGGCGCAAGATCATCGTCACCGACGGCGTGTTCTCCATGGACGGGTACCTGGCACCGCTCGAAGCCATCTGCGACCTCGCCGAAAAGCACGACGCCCTGGTCATGGTGGACGACTCCCACGCGGTTGGTTTCATGGGCCCCACCGGTGCAGGCACCCCTGAGCACGCGGGGGTTTCTTCCCGCGTTGACATCTACACCGGTACTTTTGGCAAGGCCCTCGGCGGCGCCTCGGGTGGCTACGTTTCCGGCCGCGGCGAGATCGTCGCCATGCTCCGCCAGAAGGCACGCCCCTACCTGTTCTCCAACTCCCTTGCGCCGGCCATCGTTGCGGCCACCATCAAGGCGATCGAGCTGGTCCAGGAATCCGGCGAACTGCGCACCCGCCTCTTCGAGAACGCTGCCCTGTTCCGTCGCCGCATGAGCGAGGAAGGCTTCGAGCTCCTCGACGGCGAACACGCCATCATCCCCGTCATGTTCGGCGACGCCGTGGTTGCAGCTCGCGTGGCCGATGAGATGCTCAACAACGGAGTATTCGTCACGGCTTTCAGCTTCCCCGTCGTACCCAAGGGTGTGGCCCGGATTCGCGTGCAGCTTTCGGCCGCCCACAGCGCGGACGACGTCGAAGCGTGCGTTCAGGCGTTCGTCAAGAGTCGCGCCGCGGTCGCCTAACCCTCGTTCATATCCCTCCCCCTTCGGGCCGATGCTCTCTCACTCTCTTTACAAAAGTGAGAGAGCATCGGCCCTACAGGTGCTGAAGGTATCTTTCCGGGGCGTCCAAGAATGAGCGCCAGTTAGTGATCAGATCCAGGTCGTCCCATTTCCTGGGACGGAGGCCCCACTGCCCGGCTTCAAGTATTTGGGCGCCCGGAAGCGCGGCAAGCAGGGGGGAGTGTGTAGACATGATGACCTGGGACTTGCCGTGGAAGGGCAAATCGCCGTGCATGCTGGGGTTCTTCGACTTTCCGGAACCGTTTTCACCCACCAGTATTGTTGCGGGAGCCAGATCCAGACTTTGTTCCAGAAGCTGCTTTACCGGAGGCAGACCGGCTGGCCACCGGCGGCGGTCCAAGGCGTTGGCGGGATCTTCTGTCACTCGCCGGATGGGATGGTTGCGGTGCTTGCCGTCATTGTTGCAGCACTGGCCGACGTTGAAGCCGCAAGGACCCGGCGCGCATCGGGAAGCGGATGTGAGAGAGCGTTGGGGTTTTGGGGTGGGATGTGAGAGAGCGTTGGGGTTTTGGGGGTGGGATGTGAGAGAGGATCCGGTCTGACAGGATATAGCCATGGCTTCGAATTATGACGTGGTAATCGTTGGCGGCGGCATCGGGGGACTTTCCTTGGCGGCGGCCCTCGCAGGCAAATGCACTGTGGCGCTGGTTGAGGCAGAGCAGTCCTTGGCTTTCCACACGTCCTCGCGTTCTGCCAGGCAACTCATCCCCAGCTATGGTCCCGCCGTGGTGCAGGACCTCACCGTCCGGACACTGGAGATGCTGGCTGAGCGGGACGCGCAGGCAGCCGAACCGATCCTCACGCCGCGAGGCTTCATGTTGGTGGGTGACGAGGAGACCGTGCGGGCTGAAGCCAGCGGAAACATGCGCCCGATTTCGCACGAACAGGCCATGCAGCTCTGCCCGGCCCTCATTCCGGATTCCTTCACTGCGGCAGGGCTGGACGACGGCTCGTTCGGCTGCAACGCCCCTTTGTTGCTTGAGGAACACCGTCGCACCGCGGAGGCGGCGGGTGTGGACATCATCACCGGAGCAAAGGTGCACTCGGCCCAACGATTGGGGAGCGGCTGGCAGGTGGGGGCAGGCACCGAAGGGTTCCAGTCCGGCGTCGTGGTTAACGCGGCCGGTGCGTGGGCGGACGAGCTGGCCGTCATCAGCGGTGTGGAGAAGCTGGGCCTTCAGCCGTACCGTCGGACCGCTGCAATCGTGAACGTCGAGAATCCGCTGACGCCAGAAACGCCCATGGTGTGCGCCGCGGACGACACGTTCTACTTTCGCGCCGAAGGCAATCAGGTGCTGATTTCGCCGTCGGAAACGGTGCCGAGCGGCGCCGAAGATGCCAAGCCCTACCCGGGCGACGTTGAGGCGCTGATCAGCAAGCTTAACGCTGTGACGTCACTGGGAATCCGTTCCGTGGACCGCGCCTGGACAGGGCTGAGGACCGAAGCCGCGGATGGGATTCCGGTAGTGGGATTCGACGCCGAAGCGCCGGGCTTCTTCTGGCTGGCCGGACAGGGTGGCTACGGCTTCCAGACATCGTCAGCCATGGCCGAGCTGGCAGCGGCCCTGATCCTCGGCGAAATCGAAGCCGACAGTCCGGAATCCCGGACAGCGGAGCAGCTCGCAGCAGTACGCTGGTCCATCCGGCGCTGAACAATAGGGTCATGAGCGGAATCAGGAACGGGAACAGCGGCAGCACACTCATCACCAACATCGGCGAGCTGATGACCCAGGACCTGGAGCACCGGGTCCTCAAGGACGCGGCCATCGTCTTCGAGGGTGAGCGCATCGCATGGATGGGGTCCAGCGCAGACGCCCCATCTGCCGATGAACAAATAGACGCCGAGGGCCGGGCCGTCTTGCCCGGTTGGGTGGATTCGCACTCGCACCTGGTCTTCGCGGGTGATCGCACTGCCGAGTTTGAGGCCCGCATGGCCGGCGAAAGCTACAGCGCCGGCGGAATTGCCGTTACCACCGGAGCCACCCGAGCAGCCAGCGACGACGAGCTGACCCGCCTCGTGCGGGACCGCGTGGCCGAGGCAGTCTCCCAAGGCACCACCTACCTTGAAAGCAAGACCGGTTACGGGCTGGACGTGGAAAACGAGGCCCGGAGCGCCCGCATCGCCGCAGCGGAAGTGGATGAAGTCACCTATCTCGGCGCGCACTTGGTCCCGAAAGGCTCCGACCCAGAGGAGTACACGGACCTGGTCTGCGGCCCAATGCTCGACGCCGTCCTGCCGTATGTCCGGTGGGCCGATGTTTTCTGTGAGCGGGGTGCCTTCACCGAGGACCAGTCCCGCCGTGTCCTGACTGCCGCCCGAGATGCCGGCCTGGGGCTCCGAGTTCACGGAAACCAGCTCGGCGAGGGTCCCGGCGTTGCCTTGGCCGTCGAGTTCGCGGCTGCGAGCGTCGACCACGTCAACTATCTTTCCGACAAGGACGTGAGGGCGCTCGCGGAAACGTGGGCCGGCTGGGATGCGGCGACGGGGCGCGGGACGAAGGGCACCGTGGCAACCTGCCTGCCCGCCTGCGACCTGTCCACCCGCCAACCTTTGGCACCCGGCCGCGAGCTGATCGACGCCGGTGTGCAGATCGCCCTGGCGGCCAACTGCAATCCCGGCACCTCCTACACCAGCTCCATGGCGTTCTGCGTCACCACGGCCGTGCTCCAGATGCACCTGAGCGTCCACGAAGCCGTCCGTGCTGCGACGTACGGCGGTGCCCTGGCGCTGGGCAGGGAGTCAGGGAACGACGCCGACGGCGAACGGGCGGTGGGTTCGCTCGCCGTCGGTCATCGCGCTGACCTGCACATGCTCAAGGCGCCGTCGGCCACGCACTTGGCGTATCGTCCCGGCATCCCGCTGACACACTCGGTGTGGAGGGCGGGCGTACGCGCCGCCTGACTATGCGCAGCTGAACTTCGCGTCGGCCCAGTCGCCCCAGTCATCGCCGGCGTCGTCGCCGTTCTTGTCGGCGATGAGCTCGACGTTCCGGACACCGGTGATGTCCACGTTGAGGGGAAGTGCGGCCGAGTCGGCGCTAAGCACCGGTGTTCGGAGCAGTTCGCGGCCATCACCCTTGACGATGAACACCACCGATCCGTGCAGGCCCTTGTTCAGCTTGGCGTCGTCCACTCCCACCAGGGCTTTGAACACTGTGCATTTGGCCTCCGTGGCGATGCTGATCTTCGAGTCGGCGTGGACGCCAATGCCCTTGGGATAGACGACGCCGTCAAGCCGCAGTGCGGGCCCGTCACCGGCGTTCTGCTCACCGTTGGCACGGTCACGTTCCGCGGGTCCCCAACCGTTGCTGCTGCCGATCCAAGGGAGGTCGGAGGCGAACACGGTGCCCGTCAGGACCGGGGCTGGCGGTTCTTGCGCCGTGGCGGAGCAGGTGAACTTGGCGTCCGCCCAGTCCGCATGGTCGTTGCCATTGGAATCGCCGGCATCGTCGGCCACCAGTTCCACGTACTGGGCGCCGGTGACGTCCACGGTGAGCGGCAGCGGAGCACTTGTGGCTCCCAGCACCGGGGTAGTGACCTTGGTGGCGCCGTCAGCCACCACGGAGAACTTCACGCTGCCCCGCGTCGCTTGCGCATCATCGATGCCTACGGTCGCCGTGAAGGCAGTGCAGTATCCGCCAAGGTAGTACCGGACATTACCGTTGGCGTGGGCCCCCAGCCCCTTGGCGTAAACGGTGCCGTTCAGCGTAAGGGGTGTTCCGTCGCCCGTGCCGGTCCCACCGTTGGACTGGTCCTTCTCCACGGGTCCCCAACCGTTGGTGGCGCTGACCCAGGGATGGTCACTGGCGTACACCGTGGCCTGGGGAGGTTTGGGCAAGGTCCGGACCGTGGTGGTGGTGGCGATGGTGCGGCCACCTGCGGGCTCGGTCGTGGTGGTGTAGCTGGCCGTTGCCTTGATGGGGTAATCCCCGTCAGCGGATGCAGGTGCGGTGATCTTCCACGTGGTGGTCAACGTGCCGCCTGCGGCCAGGGTCGGAGCTGTTGCAGGGGTGGAAGGGGTTGCCGTCCAGCCTTCAGGCATATCGAGCGCGACGGCGAGATTGCTGATGGCGGCGGGCTCATCGGAAACGAACGTGGTGACAAAATCCTGCGCCTTGCCCTGCTGGACCACATCGCCCTGGAGCGTTGCCGAGAGCTGCGCGCAGGCCGGGACGGCTTCGGAAGCGCCGAGGTCTTCCACCAGGAGGTTATCCAATGTGAAGTCCGAACCATTCGAGCTGCCCGTTCGCTGCAAGCCGACGAAGTAGTCCCCGCAGAAACCGGTGTCCAGGGTTTGCTCGAACCTGGTGGTGGACGTGGCGGCGTCGATCGCCTGGCTGCCCGTCACTGCCGGTCCGGCCTGTGAGTCGTAGCCCGAAACCCAGGCGTACTGCCCGGCCTTGGAGTTTTGGTAATCGAACGACACCTTGTACTTGTGGCCGGCCTGGAACGGCATGGTTGCCTCTGTGGTGCGGTACACCATGCCCGGTCCGCCGTTCGGGCCAAGGTTTTCGTCATGGGCGATCAGTGACCAGTTACCGCCCAGCACTTCGTCGATCACGTTCGTGTTCCAGCCCTTTTGGGTGAAGGGTTCGTTGCGCTCTGTGATGTGCGTGCGCGGGTCTGTGGAGCCGCCGGCGTCGCCCTTCACGAACGGTCCCCAGCCTTGGTCTACGTTTTCGAAGTCTTCGCTGAGCACACCTGTGGTGGCAACCCGGGTGGTTTTCACCGCCCGGAAGTCGTCGACGCGCACTGTGGCATCGCCGTCGGCCGCTTTGAGGCTGACGGTGGCTTTGGTGTTGTTCCGTGGCACGTCCACCAGCACCCGTACGCGCTGGAACGACGTCCCGTGCTTTTCGTCTCCGGCCACGTAGTTTTCGGCGTTCGAGGAGTCGATGGTGGTGCTTTCGGTTTTGCCGTTGATGTCCACCGAGAGGGTGGTGGGCCGGGTTTTGCCGGGTTGGACTTCAACCCATGCGCTGACGGATTGGGTTCCGGCGTCGAGCTTTACTTCCTGGCTGATCGACGACGGCGTTGCCCCCATTTGGGCGTATCGTCGGCCTTTGTCGTCGCGCACCTGGGTGACGCTGCCCATGGGGTTCCAGGAGGAGAGGTCGGCGCCGTTGAAGCCGGGATCGTTGAAGGCCGTGCCTTCGCCGAAGTCCGCCTTCTTGGGAAGCGCGTTGTTCTTGGCTGTGAGGACGTAGGGCTGCTTGGCTTCGGAGGTGATGGTGACCTGGCCGTTGACCACTGGCACGTCGGCCACTTTGACGCGGCCGTTGTCTGTCAGTTTGAACAGTTCAAGCGTGCCGGACTTGGCGAACTCCTTGGTCAGGGTCCATGTGCTGGCACCGCCTGCCGGGTTGTAGTGGTAGAGCTTGTCAGCCTTGCCGTCTTCCTTGGAGGACCACGGAAGCAGGTACGTTCCGCCCTGGAGGACCGATGCCCCGCCGACGGTGATGTTGCGCTCGGCGGCGGTGTTTCCGGTCACGGCCACGCCGTCGGCAAGGTCGATCCGGTCGGCCGTCCACTTGGTGATCGGGTGGTGCTGCAGGAATTTGGCCGGCAGATTGGCCGTCCACACGTTCTCGCTGAACGCATTGAAGTCGTTCTGCCCGGTCCACCCTTCGAACTCCACAATGTGGCTGACCCCAAGCTTGGGGTCCGGGTTCCAGACGTCTGATTGGGTGTTGTTGATGAAGCGCAGGATTTGGGAGTTGATTCCCTTGTTGGTGGAACCGCCGTACTTTTCATCGTTGGCCCAGTGGGACCAGGTGTTGTTCCTGGACAGGTGGTCTGCCCATTCGGACCCCACCCGGAAGCCGTTCTTGACGAGCTCCTGCTGGAGGCGTTCGGCGAGCCATCCGAACTCGTAGTACACGTCCACGTATACGAAGTCCAGGTTCTTATCGGTGGCTTCGCGCAGTTCCTTGATGCGTTGGGCGAGCTTGCCGGAGTTGATGTCCTGGCGCTGGTTGATGTAGTAGGACTGGTCCAGCCAGTTCCAGCCGAGGCCCTTGTCCGCCCTCAGGAGGTCTTCGCTGAAGGACTTGGCTTCGGGGTAGATCTCAGTGGCATTGATGTGGACACCGAAGCTGGCGTTCCAGTCCTTGCCCTCCTTCACCAGCTTGTTGAGGTCCTCAAGGCCTCCGGCGCGGGTGTTGAAGTTGTTGCCGTAATCAGTGTTGGCGGAGTCGTGCCCCTCGCTGGTGTAGCCCTTGAGCATGGCCACCTGCCCCAGCCCGTCCGTTGCCAGGGAGATGCGTTTGACGTCGTCAAGGGTGCGGAGGAACGGGTGGGTTGCCTGGGAGGCGAAGTTGAAGGGGATGTGGGTGATCACGTTGTCCGGCGTCTGGTCGCCTTTGTTGGGACTGACTTGGATGGATCTCATGGCGATGGCCACGTCCTGCCAGTCCACGCCACCGTCCGCGTTGGCGTCGGCTGTGATCGCCACCCGGGTCCACGGGAGTTCCTCGGTACTGTCGGAGCCTTCGGCCCGGTAGAGCCATTGGCCACTCGCCAAGCCCATGGAAACTCCGCCGGCGCCGTCGCTTACAGCTTGGCGCCAGAAGCGTCCGCGATCTTTGGCGCCCGGCCCGGAGGATGTGTCGTAGAGGGCGTTGGATTCAACGGCGGCGCCCAGGGACGCAGTGTTGGCCAGTGCGTAGGCCGAACTCTTGGCAACAGCATCCAGGGGAGTCGAGGCGGTGATCGGGGTGAACTCGTCGCCCGTGGCGCTCCGGTCCACGGAGAGGTTGGCCGTGGACACCTGGGCGCCCGGCTGCGTGGAGCTGACGGTCACCAGGCTCAGTCGGGGGAGTTGCAGGGTTTTCACCTGGTACTCCGCCGTGTCCTTAATCTCCGTGACGTTGAACGAGACCACGTTCTTCGTCACGGACAACCGGGCGTTGATCACGGTGTTGCCGAATTCGGGCACGGTGAGGACGTAGTCCCTTGCATCTTTGCCCGAGGCGGCGGACGTACCGGTGACCGTGTATTCCGTGCCGTTGATCGTGATGGTGGTGAGCCGGGCGGTGGTCCCGTCCAGGCGGGCACGGGCAGTGGTGTCGGTGTAGCCAAGGACCTGGGGGAAGGTGGTGGCAACGTCCACCCGGAGCTGCCCGGAGGAAATAGTGGTGGTGTCGGTGGGGCTGATGGTCTCTGCGGGTTGGGTGGCGGCGGTTGCTGCCGCGGGTGGGAGGGCCAGCAGGCCCAGCGACGATGAGGCGACGACACACGCCAAGCTCAGCGAGGCGAACCGTCTGGGGGATGACAAGCGGGGCATGATGCTCCTTCTTGATTATTCCGAGCTAGTAACAGTCATGTTCTTGCGGACCAGAACAAGACTGCTTCATCGGACAGAAGTTGACAACAGTTAACAGGTAGTTAACTAAAAAGAACATCAGGGAACAGCTTTCCGCCCACGCAGCGCGCATCGCAACCATGCGCGCATAATGCGCAGTCTTCTTCAGTAGATGATCCTTGTGAGATCGAAAATGATCGTTTAGTGTTTCTATAGATCAGAAAACGTCATTTACTTGAGCGGGAACGGGAACAACGATGAGCGAGAACACACTGGGCGCCTTCATGGAGGAAGAGCTGGTTTCCCAGCCGGACGTTTGGCAGCGCGCTGTTGAGCAGGCGGGGTCGGAGCAGTTGCTCCCCGCCGATGGCAAGCGCATCGCCGTCATCGGCTGTGGAACGTCCTGGTTCATGGCCCAGAGCTACGCGGCCGCCCGCGAGTCCGCCGGTAAGGGCGTCACCGATGCATTCGCCGCCTCCGAGGCTTTCCTGAACCACAACAGCGCAGATCGCCAGTACGACGCCGTTGTGGCCATTACGCGCTCCGGCACCACCACCGAGGTACTTGAGATCCTGGCCGAGTTGAAGGGAATCGTCCCCACCGTTGCGATCATTGGTGACACCACGTCTCCGATCATCGAGCTGGCGGACGCTGTGATTGGCCTGCAATACGCCGATGAGCGTTCCGTCGTCCAGACCCGGTTCGCCACCACGGCCTTGGTCTACCTGCTCAGCAGCCTCGGAATCAACGTGCAGCAGGCCATCGAGGACGCTCGGGACGCAGTGAGCGCCCCGGTCTCCCAGGAACTGCTGGACGCGGAGCAGTTCACCTTCCTTGGCACTGGCTGGACGGTGGGCCTTGCCCACGAAGCCGGCTTGAAAATGCGCGAGGCAGTCCAGGGGTGGACCGAGTCCTACCCCGCCATGGAATACCGCCACGGCCCCATTTCCATTGCTGCGCCCGGCCGCGTCACCTGGTTGTTCGGTGCCCAGCCTGAAGGCCTCGACAACGACATGGCAGTAACCGGCGCCCTTTACGTCCACACAGGTAAGCACCCCCTGGCTGAGCTGGCCCGAGTACACAAAGTAACCCTTGAGCGCGCACGCGTCCGCGGACTCAATCCGGATCTGCCCCGCAACCTGACACGCTCCGTCATTCTCGACGCCTCAGCCTAGGCACCCGTCATGGTTCTCGGAGCCGCAGAATCACCCGTCCTGTCCTTTGACGTTGGCGGAACCGACATCAAAGCGGGTTTGGTGGATGCCCGTGGAAATGTCCTGGGCATGCGCCGCGTCCCTACGCCGTTGGACTCGTCCCGGCCGGGGGAGGCAGTGCTGGACCGGCTCGCGGAGCTTGCTGCCGAGTTGGCTTCCGAGTTCCCGGGATCGCCCGCACGGGCCGCCGGGATCATCGTTCCGGGCATCGTAGACTCCGTGGCCGGGGTTGGTGTCTACTCCGCCAACCTTGGCTGGCGTGACTTCCCCTTCACTGCCGAAGCCGAGAAGCGGCTGGGCATCCCCGTCGCTTTCGATCACGATGTCCGATCCGCCGCTGCCGTGGAACATAGCCTGGGTGGGTCCAGGGAGTTCAACGACGTTGTGGTGATGGTGGTGGGCACCGGCATCGCTGCCGCCGTCTTCTCGGGGGGAAAGCCCGTGACAGCGGGCGGCTTCGCAGGAGAGCTGGGCCACGCCCAGGTCCCGGACCCCGACGCCTCCCCAGGCGGCGCGGGCTCCACAATCCTCGAAGCCGTCGGCTCTGCCGGGGCCATCGCCAAGCGCTACCACCGCGCCTCGGGAAACAGGGTGAACGGGGCACGCGGTGTACTGCTCCGGGCGAACGCGGGCGACGCGCTGGCGGCCCGTATCTGGGCCGACGCCGTGGACGCCCTCGCCTTCACCATCTGTCAATGCGTCAACATCATTGGTACCGAAGCCGTCGTGATCGGCGGTGGGCTCGCGGAAGCCGGTGAGGAGCTCCTGGAGCCCCTCCGCGCCCGTGTTGACCACATCCTCGATTTCCAGCGACGTCCACAACTGATCCGTGCCCAATTGGGACAGGACGCAGGCCTGTTGGGTGCGGCCTTGAACGCCCGGGCGCTCTTGGGAGGCAAGCAGTGAATCGCGCCGCCGTAAACCGCATTATTACCGTCACCCCCAACCCGGCCATCGACATGACCTACACCGTCCAGGGGATCACCGAGGGTGCCAGCCACCGCGTCCCAACCCCCTTGAGCAGGGCAGGAGGCAAGGGCATCAACGTCGCCCGCGTCACCCACCAGCTCGGATATCCGGTTCTCGCGATTGCCCCGACCGGGGGTGCGGCGGGGCAGACCCTCGCCGCTGAACTATGGACCAGCGGGGTACCGCACGCCCTGGTGGGAGTTGCCGCGGAGACGCGGCGAAGCATCGCACTGGTGGACGCCGTCGCCGGAGAAACGTCCATCTTCAATGAGGAGGGGCAGGCGCTGCTGCCCGACGATTGGCGCTCGCTCCGGATCGCCGTGGTGGAAGCCGTGAGCGGCAACCGAAACCTGCCGGCCTCCGTCCTGGTCGGCTCGGGCAGCTTGCCGCCGGGCGCACCTGCGGATTTCTACCCGGAGCTGGTGCGGTTGGCTCACGACGCCGGCATACCGGCCATCATCGACACTTCCGGTCCCGGGATCATCGCCGCCGCCAAGGCAGGTGCCGACATCCTCAAACCGAACCACCACGAACTTGCCGAGGCCACCGGCGAGTCCAGCCTTGAGGCAGCTGCACTGTCACTGATTGCCATGGGGGCCCGCACGGTGCTGGTCAGTGCCGGCGCTGACGGCATGCTCGCCTTCGACCACGCCGCCCCGGGCGGCTACTGGAGCGCCCGCTTGCCGGAGGCGCTCAGCGGCAACCCCACAGGGGCGGGCGACGCCGGTGTGGCAGCTGCCGCCGTCGCACTCGCCGAAGGCGTCACCGAACCACGCGAAATCCTCCGGCGGGCCACCGCCTGGTCCGCCGCGGCGGTGCTCATGCCCGCAGCGGGCGAAATTTCGCCGCGCCACCAGGAACTTCAAGACCAACTGATCGTGACATGGAAGGAGACCCGGTGACCCTGGTCAACACACGGGAGCTGATGGACACAGCCGCAGCCAACGGCACGGGCCAAGGCGCGTTCAACATCATCCATTTAGAGACAGCCGAGGGCCTGGTTGCCGGTGCGGAAGCCGCAGGCGTCCCGCTCATCCTGCAGATTTCCGAAAACTGCGCGAAGTATCACGGTGGGCTGGAGCCCATCGCCTCGGCCGCCCTCGCGATCGCCCGTTCCGCCGCTGTTCCCGTCGCCCTCCACCTGGACCACGCCGAGTCCGAGGACCTCGCGCTCGCCGCCGTCGATCTTGGCTTCGGTTCGGTGATGTACGACGGCGCGCACCTGCCTTACGAGTGGAACGTCGAAGTCACCCAGCGGGTGGCCAAATACGCCCACGGACAGGGCGTCTACGTTGAGGCCGAGCTCGGCAAGGTGGGAGGCAAGGACGGAGCCCACGCCCCGGGCGTCCGAACCGACCCCGCAGAAGCCCAGGCATTTGTCGAAGCTACGGGCGTGGATGCCCTCGCGGTGGCTGTCGGCTCATCCCACGCCATGACCGAACGCAGTGCCGCCCTGGACCTGCACCTGATTTCCCGATTGAAGTCCGCGGTGGGCAAACCACTGGTCCTCCACGGCTCCTCTGGCGTCACAGACGAGATGCTCGTAGCTGCTATCGCCGCAGGTATGACTAAAATCAACGTATCCACACATTTGAACGGGTTCTTTACCCGCGCCGTCCGTGAGTACCTCGATGCCAACCCTGCAGTGGTGGATTCCCGGAAGTACATCAAGGCCGGCCGGGATGCCCTGGTGCTGGAGTCCGCACGTATGCTGACGCTGTTCGCCAAAGCGAAATAGCAAGGAACCCGCGAAAGGCTCGTCATGACCCGCACCGATCGGCTGACCGCCATCCTTGACCTCCTGGCCGAGTCCGGCCATGTGGAAGTCGAGGACATCGTGACGCGTTTGGGCGTGTCGCCTGCAACGGCGCGCCGGGATCTCGACAGCCTCGCCAAGCAAAGGTTGCTTAGCCGGACCAGGGGCGGCGCCACCACAGGGTCCGTTGCCTACGACCTCCCCGGGCGCTACAACCGGGACGACCACGCAGAGGCCAAGCAGGAAATCGCGGTGGCCGCGTCGTCGTTGATCCGACCCGGTGCAGTGATCGGGCTCAGCGGCGGTACCACCAACACGGCCCTGGCCCAGCTTCTTTCCACCCGAGAGGACCTCAACGCGCCGTCCAACAGGCCTACGTTGACCGTGGTGACCAATGCCATCAACATCGCCTCGCAACTGGCAGTCCGGCCGAACATCAAGATCATGGTCACGGGAGGCATCCTGAATCCCCGGTCCTACGAACTCGTGGGCCCCTACACGGATGTCATCATGCAGAAAGTCGCCTTGGACATAGCCTTCATCGGCGTCAACGGCGTGGACCCGGACCTCGGCCCCACCATCACCGACGAAGGCGAAGCCATGGTCAACACAGTGATGGCACGCCGGGCCACGGAATCTTATGTCGTGGCAGACTCCTCCAAAGTGGGCCGGCGCTCCTTCGCCGCCATGTCCGGTTACGACTTCCGGCACCTCATCACCGACTCGGGCATCAGCGCCGAGGACAAGGCCGCATTCGAGGCCAAGGGCACCGAAGTCATCGTCGCGCCTGCCAGCTAGGGTTTGCTCCTAGAACCGCATCCTTGGCGCGTGGAGCACCGAATCGTCCACGTCCCTGGGCACCCATTGGGTGAACGGCAGGTCCAAACGGTACTGGTCGCCGTCGTCCTTAATCAGCGTGCGTAACTCTGCGTTCTCCGGGTTGTTCAGCGACTCGAAGTACTCCACCGTCCAGTGGAACCAGCGCATGCAAAACAGGCGCATCGTCAGGCCGTGCGTCACCAGCAGCGTGTTCGGTACATAGGTGGGCTTTTGCCAATGGCGGTAGAGCGTCTCCATGAACGAGGACACGCGGTCGTACACGTCCGAGCCTGACTCGCCCTCGCGGAAGCGATAGAAGAAATGGCCATAGAGGTTGCGCAGTTCCTTTTGGTCCTCGATGTCCCCAGCTATCTGGAAGTTGGCCCAGTCCTGTTCGCGCAGCCGAGGCTCCTCGACCACGCGCTCCACCAAGGACCCAAGGTTCATTGCCTCGAGTGTCTGGTAGGCGCGCAGATAGGGCGATATGTAAACGCAGACCTGCTCTCCGTCGAGCTTCCTGCGGAGGTCGTCACCAGCGATCCGTGCCTGCTCCACGCCTTGGTCCGTCAGGGGGATCCGGTAGTCCGGCACGCGGTTGTAAATCGACGTGTCGGCATTGGCGGCGGATTGGCCGTGCCGGATCATGAAAATTCGCTCAGGGGCACCCATCCCATCAAGCATGGGGCGGTGGTTCCCGGCAAAGTGGCAGGAACTGCAGGCAAGATAGGTACATGTTCCTTGCTTCCCGACGCCGGCTGCGCGCCGAACTGCTAATTGTGCTTGGTCTGTCCCTGGGCCAGTCGGCCGTCTATTCGGTGGTGCAACTGCTGGACAAGATGACGCGGGCGCCGTTGGCGGATGCGACCTCGACGCTGAACAGGTCCCAAAGCACCCGCGAATACTTCGACCTCACGTACCAGTTGCTGGACATCGTGTTCGCCCTGGTGCCTGTGGCGCTGGTGTTCTACTTCCTGTCCACGCATGTCCAGGCGAACCGGGACGGCGACAACGGATCGGCGTTCGCCCGGCTGGGGTTTGATTTCGCCCGCCCTGGCAAGGACCTGCTCCACGGCCTGGGACTGGCAGCTGCCATAGGCATCCCATCGTTGGGCCTTTACGCGGCCGGCAGGGCCCTGGGCATCACGACGGCGATCGTGCCCAGTGGCCTGGACGCGTATTGGTGGACGGTCCCCGTGCTGATCCTGTCCGCGGTCCGGCACGGAATCGTGGAGGAAGTGATTGTGGTGGGCTACCTGATGGACCGCTTTGGCAAATTTGGGTGGAGCACCCCAGTGGCCATCGGTGTCAGCGCAGTACTGCGGGGGAGTTACCACCTGTACCAAGGCTTTGGCCCGTTCATTGGCAACGTCGTGATGGGCTTGGTCTTTGCCTGGATCTACACCAAAACCAAGCGAGTGATGCCCTTGGTGATCGCGCACGCGTTGCTGGACATCGTGGCTTTCGTAGGTTTCAGCCTGTTCGGGAAGGCGGTGGGCCTAGGGTAGGGGCCCTAAAAATATCCGGCCGCCATCGGTGGGTGACGTCATTGGCACCCGCTGATGGCGGCCGAAGCTTTGTGGAACGGTCAGATGGTGACGGCTCCTGAGGCTGTTTCGAAGGTAACAGCCATGATGCCCGGAGTACCCCGCGGTGCGATCCACTGCACGGCTACGTCCTCCAGTGGCTTTTCCACCGGTTCGCCCAACCACTCGGTCACGCGTTCCGCCGAGCCAGCAATGGTGAGGCTGGACATCTTCACGTCACTCTCATAGACCTTTGAAGGATGCAGGGTAGGGTCGCCCTCCCACTTGAGGAGGTAGGGCACCTGGGGATCGGCGATCAGGCCAAGAATTCCGATCTGCTGCCACACCAGTTCGCGGCCGTCAGGGAACTTGCGGTTGCCGGGTACGGCCGCGCGGCCGAGGCGCTCTTCGAAGGGGGCGAGGTCGTCGACGGCGACGCACCAGCCCATCCAGCCACCACCGGCAGCCGAGCGTGCACGGACTGCCTGGCCAAAGGGGGCTTTATCGGAAGCCGGGTGGTCCAGGACCTCCACGACCTCCAGGTACTTGTTATCCGCGAGGGGAATGATCATATTCCGGGTGCCGAAGCGCGGGTGCACTCCGCCCCGGACTGCGTCCACTCCCAATGCCGCGGAAATTCGTTCGGTAGTGGCCAGAAGGCCATCTCGTTCACAGGCGTAAGAGACGTGATCCATGCGCATGGCATCATCTTGGCACTTTGTGATCGGTGTCTCAGCTAAGCCATGCCTAACTAACATGGGATGTTACTCGCGGGGGTGCGGCAGCGTCACAAACGTACGCAGTGGGACCGAATCATTCCGCCAGCGTCACAAAGCTGTCCAAGGCCCGCAGGGTGTTCCTAGACTGGCCCCAGTTCACACCACTCCATACATTCCCTTGAATCCATGTGCCACGAACAGGAGAACTCCATGTCCCAAGGATGGTCTTTCGAAACCCGCCAGATCCACGCAGGCCAGGAGCCCGACGCCGCTACGGGAGCGCGCTCGTTGCCGATCTACCAGACCACGTCCTTCGTGTTCCCCAGTGCCGAGAGCGCAGCCAACCGCTTCGCGCTGGCCGAGCTCGCACCGATCTACACCCGAATCGGCAATCCCACGCAGGACGCCGTGGAGCAGCGGGTCGCCAGCCTTGAAGGTGGCTTGGGCGCACTCCTGCTCAGCTCCGGGCAAGCGGCGGAGACCTTCGCCATACTGAACATCGCGGAGGCCGGCGACCACATTGTGGCCAGCCCTAGCTTGTACGGCGGTACCTACAACCTGCTCGCGCACACGCTGAAGAAGTTCGGTATTTCGGTCACCTTCGTGGCGGACCCGGACAACCTTGACCAGTGGCGTGACGCCGTGCAGCCGAACACCAAGCTCTTCTTCGGAGAAGTCGTCTCCAATCCGCGCCAGGACGTGCTGGACATCGAAGGTATCGCAGGGGTTGCGCACCAGGCCGGCGTGCCCCTCATCGTCGACAACACGCTGTCCACGCCCTACCTGATCCGCCCCATCGAATGGGGTGCCGACATCGTGGTGCACTCCGCCACCAAATACCTCGGCGGACACGGCTCGGCAATTGCCGGGGTGATCGTCGACTCGGGCAACTTCGACTTCGGCAAGGACCCTGAACGCTTCCCGGGCTTCAACACCCCCGATCCCAGCTACAACGGCCTGGTCTATGCCCGCGACCTCGGCAAGGACGGGGCGCTCGGCGCAAACCTCTCCTACATCCTCAAGGCCCGTGTCCAGTTGCTCCGCGACCTGGGCTCCGCCGTCGCGCCTTTCAACGCCTTCCTGATCGCCCAGGGCCTGGAAACCCTGAGCCTGCGCGTGGAACGCCACGTCGCCAACGCCACCAAGGTGGCCGAGTGGCTTGAAGCCCACGACGACGTCGAATCGGTCGCCTACGCCGGACTGCCGTCCAGCCCGTGGTACCAGCGCGGCAGGAAGTACGGGCCCAACGGCACCGGTGCCATTGTCGCGTTCAACATCAAGGGTGGCGTTGAGGCCGGCAAGCGCTTTGTGGACGGGCTGGAGCTTCACTCCCACGTGGCCAATATCGGCGACGTCCGTTCACTGGTCATCCACCCCGCCTCCACCACGCACAGCCAGTTGACCGCCGAGCAGCAGGAGGTGGCGGGCGTCAATCCAGGCCTGGTGCGCCTGTCCGTGGGCATCGAGCACGTGGACGACATCATCGCCGACCTTGAGGCGGGCTTCCGGGCAGCCAAGGGCGCCTAGCGAGCTGCCGGATCCCGTCCCCGCCAGCATTTTGGAGCACCGCCCCGCGCCGCAGGATATTCGCAGGGCGGTGCTCCAAAGCGCTCATTCACGAATGATGTGACCCCATACCGTCACAGTGCTGTCATATTCTTCGCCAGACCGGCCCTGTTTTTCCTACACTCTTTCTATAGGTCACGAGTGCCAGCATGTAGCCCCGGCTTGCTGGCCGGCAACCCTCCTCCGCGGTGGGGTGCCCCGGGTGAAGACCTGGCCCGTTCGCGCGCAAGGCGACGGGCAAGCGCGAGGATAGGTGTCAAAGGAATGACCATCACTGCAACAGCCGTACCCACATCCGAAGAATCAGACGGCACGGTCAAGTACGCCCGGATCGGGTCGCTCGAACTTGAGGCCGGCGGTTTCCTGCCGGACGTCGTGCTGGCTTACGAAACGTGGGGGCAGCTCAACGCGGATGCCTCCAACGCGGTGCTCATCGAGCATGCGCTCACGGGCAGCACGCATGTGGCCCGCGGTGCGACCGAAGAGGAGGGGTGGTGGGAACAACTCGTTGGACCGGGCGCCACCATCGATACCACCAGATATTTCGTGGTCTCCATTAACATCGTGGGCGGCTGTTACGGAAGCACGGGCCCGTCCTCCGAAGCGCCTGATGGCAAACCCTGGGGATCGCGTTTCCCCCTGATCACCCTGCGCGACAGCACTGAGGCTGAAGCGCGGCTCGCGGACGCGCTGGGAATTGAGGCGTGGCATGCCGTACTCGGTGGTTCCATGGGAGGTGCAAGGGCCCTGGAATGGGCTGTGACGTTTCCCGGGCGGGTGAAACGGTGCGCCGTGATCTCGGTGGGTGCCTACAGCACGGCTGAGCAGATCGCGTTTGCACAGGCCCAAACACTTGCCATCCGGCAGGACCCGAACTTCAACAATGGCGACTACTACGGTGGCGCAGCCCCTGAAGACGGCCTTGCGTTGGCCCGCCGGATCGCGCACATTACGTACCGCTCGGCCCTGGAGTTGGATTACCGTTTCGGACGGGAGCCGCAGCACCAGGAGACGCCGCTTGCTGCCGCCGTGCTCGCCGAGCGGGGCCGATACCAAGTGGAGAGCTACCTTGACCACCAAGGAAACAAGCTCGTCCGACGCTTCGACGCGAACAGCTACGTCGCCATCACCGAAGCGCTGATGTCCCACGACGTGACCAGGGGCCGCGGCTCACTCGAAGACGCGCTGTCCCGGACCACGGCAGAGTTCTTCATAGCGGCGGTGGACAGCGACAGGCTCTACTTCCCCGCGCAGTCGCGGGAATTGGCGGCCGGGCTTCCGGGGGACGTGCCGGTCCACGTCATCGAAGCGCCTATTGGCCATGACGGCTTCCTGACCGAAATCGGCCAACTGTCCGCACAGCTCCGCCTGGCATTCTTCTCCTAAGCCACAGCGCGAAGCTATTGTTCAGCCGTTCATGATGTCGCCGCGCTGCTTCATGTAGTCCTCCATGGCGATCTGGCCATTGCTGAACTTCGCGTCAAGTTCGGCCAGCTTCCTCGCCCGGTAGCCCTGTGGCTCCGAGCCGCTCGCGGCGGGGGCTGCTGGAGGGGATGAAGGGCTCGACGGCGGAGCCGCCTGCGGTGCCGGATCAGCCGGGCGGATGACGGCTGGGCCAGTGGGGTATCCGGGGTAGTCCTGGCCCGGGTAGTTCGGGGCAGGGTAGTTGCGGGGAGGGTACCCCTGCTGCGGGTATCCGGGGCCGGGAAGATTCTGCGGAGGGTAGCCCGGGCCGGGGAAGTTGTTGTCCTGGAGCCGGCGGGCGCGCGATCGGTTATACATGCGGATTCCCAGGGGAATCAGCCACGAGCAGACGATGATCCAGAAGATCAGATTGTTCAAAGTGCAGGCCTCCTAGGTCTCCTCCCAGCTTAGCCCCGATGAATCACGCCAGTTTGGTCTGCTGAATCACGCCAGTTTGGTCTGGAGGCCCAGGAAACTTCCGTAGCGGTGCACCTCGGCGTCCAGTGCGATGTCTTCATCCGGCGTCGTGGGCCGATCCATCCTGATGTCGAGTTCGCAGACGCCGTTGGTGAATGCGTGCCGCCACCACCCTGCCAGGCGCCCGTCCACCAGGACAACGTGCAGCGGGCTGTTGTCCTCGGGGAAGTACGGTGCCGTTCCGCCGAGAAAGTGCCGGGACTGGGAGTAGCCCATCACGTACTCGTCATAGCACTGGATGAGGTCCACCCGGGGAGGTGCCTCGTCCTGGGCCGGCCCGGACAGCGCTTCGACATCTTCGGATGCGAGGTGGAATTCCATGCCCTCAAAAGAAATCGAGCCAAGCGTCCCAGGGGAAACCTCGTGGGCAACGGTCAGCCCCAGGTTCACGTCCTTCATGGTGAGGCCCGACCAGGCCGCGCAGTCCTTGACTGTGGCAGGTCCACGGCTGGCGAAGTACCGCAGGGCCAGCCGGCCGAGGGCTTGTTCACGGTCCGTGCCCGTCAGCGGCCCACCCGCGGTGCCCGTGACCCGTTCGTCGAACAGGGCATAGGTCTGCTTCAGTGCACCACCCGCGGACCGGACGGGGGTGCCGCTGACCAGTATCCGGCTGATTTCCGCGTGCATGAGTTGGTAAATGAACGCCAAACCCTTGCTGGGCAAACCGGCCGCGCCGAGGATCGCGGCGAGCTCTTCCCGGGTCTTGTGCGCCCCGCCCTCCACGGCACGCGCCAGGACGTGTCCGCTTCGGGCTGCGGCTTCCTGGTCAAGGCCGGTTTGCCGGTACATGCCTTTGTTTCCCTGATGGAGCCTGTCGGCGGACAACCCCATCAGCCAGCCGAGATCGTCCCGGTGAACAAAATGCCATGTGGGGCGGAGGATGTGGGTGCGCAGGATGGCGCCGTCCGCCACGGCCTGTTCCACACTGGCAGCGGTGACGTTTGGCAGGGCCTGGCACCTTTGTGCCAGGGTCCATCGCGCATACGCAAATTCCTGTGACTGGACTGCCAGGAGGCTGCCGAGGGCTTCGGCCGCAGAGGCTGCATAAGGGGCGCGCAGTTGCTGGCGCTTCATGCGCACCTGCCGGACCTTCGCTGTGAAGAGTGCGCCGTCATCCGGCATGGTGGCTCTCCCCGAGGGCGGGCCGCATCTTAGTTGCGCGGCAGCAAGGTGCCGTCGGCGCCGAAGACGGGACCCGGCGTCGGGCGCTTTGGCGTAATTCCGTCGCCGGACGACTGGTGACGAAGCCGCCGCAGGACCCAGGGGACAAAGTATTCGCGCGCCCAGACGAGGTCCGAAGAGCGGGCTTCCCGCCACGTCCGCGGCGGAAGGGCCTTGGGCATCAAAGGCTCAAGGGTGTGCTCCACATTAAGGGCATCCAGGACCATCATGGCGATGGTGTGGTGTCCCAAAGGAGAAAAGTGCAGCCGGTCAACGTCCCACATCTGGGAATCCGACAACTGCCGAAGGGACCACATGTCCGCGATGATGGCGTCGTGCCGTGCAGCTACGGTGCGGAGGTTCTCGTTGTAGATGGCTACCTTGCCGCGTATGCGCCCCAAGACAGACGAGGCAGTGTCGGGGCCGTTGAAGAGGACCACCGTGGCACCGCCTGAACCGAGCTGAGCCACGGCGGCGTCAAGCTTTTCGGCCAGCAGGTCGGGGTCGCCGCCCGGCCGGATGAGGTCGTTGCCGCCAGCGGAGATCGAGACGAGATCGGGCTGGAGCTCAAGGCAGGGGCCCACTTGTTCGTCGATGATCTGCTGCAGCAGACGGCCCCTGATGGCGAGGTTGGCGTAGGCGAAGTCGTCGTGCCCACGGCCTAGCTCTTCGGCCACACGGTCGGCCCAGCCGCGGTAGCCTCCGGGGTTGCGGGGCTCGGGATCGCCGATGCCCTCAGTGAAGGAATCACCCAGGGCCACATACCGGCTCCAGGGGTGTTTTTGTACCGGGACTCCCGGCTTCAGCAAAGGATTATTGTCACTCACGCTCATATCCTGCCTCGTGTCTGCGACCCTACGCGACCGTAAGTTGTTACCTGTGGGCAACTGCAAGAATAGACCCATGACAGAAGCTCCCGCATTCCCCGCACCCGTTGTCCTGTGGTCCCACGACGAAGCCGAACGTGCCGGCAAGCCCCTGCTGGTCCTGCTTCATGGCTACGGGTCCAACGAGGAAGACCTCTTCAGCCTTGCCGGGATGCTCCCGGACGGATTTGTGGTGGCTGCCCTGCGAGCACCCATGCCGACGGGACCCGGCTACACCTGGTTCCCGCTCACGGCCTCCATTGACTACTCCATCGACGCAGTCAAGCTCGCTGCCGAGTACGCGCTGGAGTGGCTTGACTCAGTCAAGGCCAACCACTCCTCGGTGACGCTCCTTGGGTTCTCCATGGGCATGGCCATGGCCACCACCATGCTCCGGTATCGGCCGGCGGACTTTGCTGCCGTCGTCGGGCTTTCCGGTTTCGTGATCGATGCCGGCGCTGACCCGGCATTCCGTGACGACGAACTGGACGGTACCCTGCCGATGTTCTGGGGCCGTGACCAGCAGGATCCCGTCATCACCCCGGACAAGATCGAATACACCATGGGCTGGGTGCGCAAGCACGTGGACCTCACCAAGGTCCTCTACACCGGGATGTGGCACGGCATCAACCAGCAGGAGATCGGGCATGTGGGGGAGTTCCTCACCCACAAAGTGCTCACCGATTGAGCTCCGAGGTCAGGCGGCGGTGATCTTCACGGTCTGACCGTTGACCGTCACAGTATCGCCGGGGTGGAGTTGGCGGCCGCGGCGTTCGTCGATCTCGCCGTTGACCTTGACCAGGCCGTTCTTGATGAGCTCCGCTGCCTCAACGCCGTCCTCCACCAGGTTGGCGAGCTTCAGCAGCTGGCCCAGGCGGATCATGTCGTCGCGGATGGGGATTTCTTCGATTTCCGGGTTGCTCATACAGCAATGATGCCTGAAGTAGTGTGGTGACAGTGCCGCAGCCTTCCTCCCGTTCCGCCTTCCCGCTGGCCCTTGGGCTCCCGATTGCAGTAGCAACGGGCTTGGTCATTCCGCTTCAAGGAAGGATCAATGGGGCCCTCGGTGCCAGATTGAACGACGGCATAGCCGCTGCCGTGGTGAGCTTCACCACAGGCCTGCTGCTCATCAGTGCCATTTCGCTGGCGACGCCCAAAGGCAGGGCCGGCCTTCAACGCATCATGCCTGCTGTCCGGAATCGCAGCTTCCCCCGTTTTTACGTGATGGCGGGCGCTATCGGTGCGCTGTTCGTCTTTGCCCAGTCGTTCACCGTGGCACTCCTTGGCGTGGCCCTGTTTACGGTCGCCGCCGTGACGGGGCAGACCCTCAGCGGACTGCTCGTGGACCGCATGGGCATCGGCCCAGGCGGGAAACGGGCCATCACGGGCGTTCGCGTCCTGGGCAGTGTGCTGACGGTCGCCGCCGTCGCATGGGCTGTTTCGCCGCGGTTCGGCGGTGACGCAGATGTCGCTTCGCTGCTGTTGCCCGTGCTCCTGCCGCTCGCCGCAGGATTCCTGATGAGCTTCCAGCAGGCCATGAACGGAACCGCGACCGTCCATTACGGGACACCCGTTGCTGCCACGCTGGTCAACTTCATCGCCGGCTCCACCATCCTGTGGATCGCGTGGCTCATCAAGCTCGCAGTGGCAGGGCCCGGCAATCCGCTTCCGTCAGAGTGGT
Source organism: Paenarthrobacter nitroguajacolicus (assembly GCF_031455195.1). Classification (GTDB taxonomy): domain Bacteria; phylum Actinomycetota; class Actinomycetes; order Actinomycetales; family Micrococcaceae; genus Arthrobacter; species Arthrobacter nitroguajacolicus_D. Next base: position 635,419 of record NZ_JAVDSH010000002.1, read on the forward strand.
GGTACTACCTGGGCGGTCCCATGGGCTGCCTCTTCATCGGCCTGGCGGCGCTGCTGGTCCGCAGCCTCGGGGTACTGATCACCGGCCTGGGCATGATTGCAGGCCAGCTGGTGGGATCGTTGCTGCTCGACGTCGTGATCCCCAGTCCCGGCGCGGTAGTCGCCTTGCCCACAGTGCTGGGTACCGTGCTGACGCTGGCGGCGATCATCGTGGCCACGCTGCCGTGGCCCAAAGGCTCCTTTGCACGGAGAGGCCCTGCCAAAGGCCGGTAGGGTAGGTAGGGTGCAGTATTTTGCGTACTGCCCACAGTAGAACGCAGCAACTTTCCCCAGCACCCCGCGGACAACCTCGTCCGGAATCCGGGGCTAACCACCGCGGACCGCACCCAGCGGCCCTGTAGAACAAATGGAGTTACCCATGGCAGCAAAATCCGTCCTTGACCAGGTCATTTCCCTCTCCAAGCGGAGGGGCTTTGTCTTCCAGGCCGGTGAAATCTATGGTGGCTCCCGATCTGCATGGGACTACGGCCCCCTTGGTGCGGAACTGAAGGAAAACATCAAGCGCCAGTGGTGGCAGAGCATGGTCCGCGGCCGCGAAGACGTCGTTGGCCTGGATTCTTCGGTCATCCTGCCCCGCCAGGTATGGGAAGCTTCCGGCCACGTCGAAGTGTTCTCCGACCCCCTGGTTGAATGCCTGTCCTGCCACAAGCGCTACCGTGCCGACCACCTTGAGGAAGAGTACGAGGAAAAGAAGGGCCGTCCGCCAGAGAATGGCCTCGCTGACATCGTCTGCGCCAACTGCGGCACCCGCGGCCAGTGGACCGAACCCCAGGAATTCTCCGGTCTGCTGAAGACCTTTTTGGGCCCGGTTGCCAGCGACGAAGGCATGCACTACCTGCGTCCGGAAACCGCGCAGGGCATTTTTGTGAACTTCAACAACGTGCTGACCACTTCCCGGAAGAAGCCGCCGTTCGGCATTGGCCAGATCGGCAAGTCCTTCCGCAACGAGATCACCCCGGGCAACTTCATTTTCCGTACCCGCGAGTTCGAGCAGATGGAGATGGAATTCTTCGTCGAGCCAGGCACAGATGAAGAATGGCACCAGTACTGGATGAAGGAACGCATGTCCTGGTACACGGGGCTGGGCATCCGTGAGGACAACCTGCGCTTCTTCGAGCACCCCCTGGAGAAGCTCAGCCACTACTCCAAGGGCACAACGGACATTGAATACCGCTTCGGTTTCCAAGGCTCTGAGTGGGGCGAGCTTGAGGGCATTGCCAACCGCACCGACTTTGACCTCTCCACCCACGCCAAGGCCTCCGGCACTGACCTGAGCTACTTCAACCAGGCCACCAACGAGCGCTACACCCCGTACGTGATCGAGCCCGCCGCCGGTTTGACCCGTTCCTTCATGGCCTTCCTGATTGACGCATACACCGAAGATGAGGCCCCCAACGCCAAGGGCGGCGTGGATGTCCGCACCGTGCTGAAGCTCGACCCCCGCCTCGCCCCCGTCAAGGCCGCCGTCCTGCCGCTGAGCCGCAACGAGGACCTTTCCCCGAAGGCGAAGGCCCTGGGCGCCCAGTTGCGCCAAAACTGGAACATCGACTTCGACGACGCCGGTGCCATCGGCCGCCGTTACCGTCGCCAGGACGAGATCGGAACACCGTTCTGCATCACCGTGGACTTCGACACTCTCGAGGACCAAGCCGTCACCATCCGTGAGCGCGACACCATGAGCCAGGAACGCGTGTCCCTGGACAAGGTTGAGGGCTACCTTGCCGCACGCCTGATCGGCGCCTGACCGTGGCTTTGGAGTACCGCGAATGGAAGGAAGGCGACGACCTCGCCCTCCTGGAGATCTGGGGCGGCCCGGAAACCCTTCCCGCTGAGCAGTTCCGTGCCGCCTTGGCACCGTCCAGCAACCAGCCGTGGCGCCGTTGCATCGTGGCCGAGGACGTCGTGGACGGTGGGCGCATTCCCGTTGCCGCTGGCGTCGTCCACGAAGCGTCGCTGCACCCGGAACGCCTGTGGGCCTACATCGAGGTCGCCAAGGACCATCGTCGCAGCGGGGTCGGTTCCACCCTCCTGGCCATGCTGCGCCGCGAAGCCGGGGACTCGCCGTCGGGCGTTTCGAAGCTTCGCAGCAAAGTGGAACCGGATACCGCCGGCGCTGCGTTTGCCGCTGCTGCCGGGCTTGCGCCCATCCAGCGTTCGCAGTTGGTTGTGGTGGAGCCCGAGCCCCTGAAGCTGCCCCGTTTCGGGGACGGTTCCGAGGAAGCCGCCGCCGAGCGCGTGGAAGACCTGGCTACGGGTTCCGTCGAGCTGAGCGAGGTAGTGGGTAAGTACTACTCACACGTCCACCACTGGGACAGCCCGGGTGAGCTCAGCATCGCCACGGTCCAGCGCTTGTTCCTGCATGACCTGACAGGCGCCCATGGTGCGATCGTCCTGCGGGCACCCAAAGCCAGTGCCTTCGGCCAAGGCGTTCCGGCGAGCCGCAAAGGCAAGATCCAGGCGTTCGCCATCAGCTACGCGCAAGGCAACTCCGATGAACCGTCGGATGTCTTCCTGGGACACGACCCCAGCCTTTCGGCCGAAGACGCTGAAGCGGCAGTGCGTGACCTCCTGGCACTCATCGCTTACCAGCACCCGGTGTTGCTGGAAGTTGACGAATCGATGACGGCCCTGCGCGCGGTCCTTGGACCACTGTTGGAGTCCGGAAAAGCCCACGTGCGTGGTGCGGATACGTTGATCGTGAGCGACTGACCGCAACGCGCGGACGTCCTTGAATCACTGCGAATCCTGTCTGGACCTCTTTCACGGGCCAGGCAGGATTCGTTGTTTTCGGGTCCTTATCAGAGGTTCTTGACGCGGCCAAGGCTCAGGAGCAGTCCTATCGACGTAAGCCCCCACGCCATTACATCCCGGGGGGGGGGGAGAAGCGTGTGGAAAGTCCGGTCTCACGTCTGAATCGATGGTATGCACTATGAACAAGATCGCCCTCGAGGGGCTACGGGAACAGTTGCGCGGGCAACTCGTCACTTCTGAAGATCCTGACTACGACGCAGCACGCGCCGTTTTCAACGCGATGGCGGACAAGCGTCCTGCCGGTGTCATCCGTGTCGCGCAGGTCTCCGACCTCTTCCGCGTGAACCAGAACATCCCGCCACGCTGAGCCGGGAGTCCTCCGGGTCCACGTAGGCTTAACCCATGAGGTTTTGCAGCTGATGGGCCACAGTCACTCCCACGGTCATCCGGAGGGTTCGGAACCAACTCCGCAGGCGGTCGCGTCCCGTAAAAGGGCCAACTGGCTGCTGGCGGCAGTCCTGGTTCCCTTGGGCGTGCTCACCCTTGTGGCGATGTTGCTCATGTGGCCCTCGGGCAGCCGGGAAGGGATCAACTTTTCAAGTCCCTACCAGGCGGCCCCAGGGGTCACGTTCGACACCGGCAGGATACAAAGCGTGGTGGTGGAAAGCTGCAGCCAGACGGGTCAGCCGAGCACCAGCCAGCCAGACTCGAGCCAGCCCACCACAGGCCAGAACCAGGCCGGCGGCTCACAGTGTACCTTCGCCTTCACCGTGCCGGACAAGGGCGGGGATGCGGTCAAAGTGGTCATCAACCCCGATGTTGCGATGTCCCATGGAGTAGACGTAGGTGACTCCATCCGGTACCTGAATCTCTCCGGCGTGCAGGGAAACAGCGCGGGCAGCGGGGCGCCGTCGTACGTCTTCGTCGACTTTGTGCGCAACATCCCCATTGCGGCCCTGGCAGTGTTGTATGCCGTGGTGGTAATTGCGGTGGCCCGGTGGCGCGGCTTCCGGGCGCTCCTGGGCCTGGTGGGTGCCTACTTCGTCTTGGTCAGTTTCATCCTGCCCGGTCTGGTGGAGGGCAAGCCGCCACTCTTGCTGGCATTGGTAGGGTCCACAGTGATCATGATCGGCGTCCTCTACTTTGCCCATGGATTCTCTGCGAGAACGTCCACGGCATTGCTGGGAACCATTTTTGGGCTGGCCATCACGGCGCTCCTGGCGGCGTGGGCCACTGACGCGGCCAACCTGGCCGGTGTGGGCAACCACGATGCTTCCACGCTGGTCAACATGTCACCGCAGATATCCATTTCAGGGATCATCCTCTGCGGCCTCATCATTTCCGGCCTGGGCGTCCTCAATGACGTCACCATCACCCAATCGTCGGCGGTGTGGGAGCTGTACGAGCTCGCACCGAACACCAGCGCCCGGAAGTTGTTTTCTTCCGCCATGAGGATTGGGCGGGACCATATCGCCTCCACGGTGTACACCATCGCGTTTGCCTACGCAGGTGCGGCACTTCCCATTCTGATCATTGTGATGCTGTACGACCGCCCCTTGGCAGAGGCCCTCACCAGTGCCGAATTGTCGGAAGAAGTCATCCGCACCCTGGTGGGCTCCATCGGGCTGGTCCTCGCGATCCCGGTAACTACCCTTATCGCCGTCCTGGTGGTTAAGGCCACCGGCATGAAGCGCCTTGCCGCCGCCGGCGGACCGGCCGTGACTGCCGACAGCCTTGAGGATACCGGCGCCCTGGCCGCGGCCGCCGTCGTCGTGGGTTCCGGGCAGGACGGAACGAACGACGCCGGTTACCGGCAAAGTGCCAACCCCGAACCGGCCGCCGGGATCAGGCCGGCACGGCCAGGGAGTCGTCGGGCCCAGCGCGAAGCGGAGCGCCGGAGCAGCGATTGACCGGATGACATTTGTCATGTCGAACCAATGACACCCGCTACGGGTGCGCGGACGGTTCCCCGGCTTGAATGGGTGTACAAGACCTATTCCAGGGAGAGCCATGACAACACCCGGAGTGCCGGCCGTTCGCGCCGCCGGACTGCATAAGAGATTTGGCAAGGTCCAGGCGGTGCGCGGCCTGGACCTGACCGTGGAGCAAGGGGAGGTGGTGGCGTTCCTTGGGCCGAACGGGGCCGGCAAGACCACCACCATCGACATGATCCTGGGCCTCAGCACGCCGGATGCCGGCGAGGTTTCCATCTTCGGGCACGCGCCCAGGGGAGCAATAGCCCGCGGGCAGGTGGCGGCCGTCATGCAGACCGGAGGTCTGCTGCGGGACATCAGCGTCAGGGAAACAGTGCAGCTAACGGCGGCCATGTTCGATTCGGCCCGGCCTGTGGACGAGGTCCTGACCCGCGCCGGAATCCTGGACATCGCCGATCGCCGGGTTGAAAAGTGTTCCGGCGGCCAACAGCAACGACTCCGCTTCGCCATGGCGCTGGTCTCGGACCCCGGACTGTTGATCCTGGATGAGCCGACCACTGGAATGGACGTGGCCGGACGCCGCGACTTCTGGTCCGCCATCCGCGCCGATGCTTCGAAGGGGCGCACCGTCATTTTCGCTACCCATTACCTGGAAGAAGCCGACGCCTACGCAGACCGGATCGTGCTGGTGCGCCAGGGGACAGTGGTTGCCGACGGCACCGCAGCCCAGATCAAGAACCTGGCTTCCGGAAGGACCGTCCGGGCGTCGCTTCCCCCGAGCGACCGCGCCCTGCTGGCCGGATTGCCTGCGACCGACCATGTGGAGTTCGACGGCGGTCGCGTCACCGTCCGCTCTGCAGACTCGGATTCCGTGGTCCGGTTCCTGCTCACCAGCACCGGCGCCCATGATCTTGAGGTCGTTGCGAACAACCTTGAGGAAGCCTTCGTGGCCCTCACCGCAGACGAGGCCGGGCCGGTCACGGCCCCCACAGCCATGGAAGGGAACCGGGCCTGAGCCAGGGAACAGCAATGCAGGACCGCCGGCCCTCTGCGGGCGGCGTCAACACCACTTTCCTCTGGATTGAGATCAAAAGGATGCTCCGCAACCGGCGGACCATCATGTTCACGGTACTCATGCCGGCGATCTTCTTTTTCATCTTCGGCCTGTCCAACAAAAACCAGCAGTTGCCCAACGGACACAGCTACGGGCAGTACATCCTGATCAGCCTCACCGTCTACGCGGCCATGACAGCAGCAACGGGTGCGGGCAGCCAGGTGGCTGTGGAACGCGCCCAGGGCTGGAGCAGGCAGTTGCGCCTCACGCCCCTGTTGCCCGGTGCGTACATTGCCGTCAAGGCCGCCGCCGCGCTGACTCTCTCCTTGGTGGCTGTGATCGCCCAGTTCGTGATCGGTGCCCTCGCCGGGGTGACCATGGACGCCCAGACATGGCTGACTGCCGGGCTGGTGGCCTGGGTGGGTTCCCTGGTGTTCGCCGCCCTGGGTCTTTTTGTGGGATACCTCATGCCAAGCCAGAACGTCATGCAGATCCTGGGCCCGGCACTGGCGATCCTGGCCATGCTCGGAGGGCTCTTCATGCCGATTGAGATCATGGGCGATACGTTTGGTGCCATCGCCAAATTCACGCCGGCCTATGGGATCGGACCGCTGGCACGAAGCCCCATCACCGGGGAGTTTGATGCCCTGTGGATCGTGAATGTCCTGGTCTGGCTGGCGATTTTCGTGGGTGGGGCAGCCATGGCCTTCCGTCGTGACACCAACCGTGTCTGAGCTGACCGCCCGTGACTAAGGTGGGATCCATGAGCAGCCCGTCCTTGTGGGAGACACTCCGCGGTCCCGGACCCCGCAAATGGTTCATCGGCGCGGCGTTCTCCATTGTGTTGTGGGCCTGGCCCACCTGGAACCTTGTATGGTCCGTGGACGAGCCCGTGAGTTGGAAGGTTCTGGCCTCGGCGTCGTTGGTGGCGTTCTTTGCGGCATACGCCGTCCTGCCGATGTTCAGTCGACGCCGGGACGTCCGGACGGGTTTGGTGTGCGTCGCTGTGCTTCTGGCACTCAACGGCCTGGTGATTCTTCTGGTGGGCAAGGAAGCGCTGTGGACCTGGCCATTCCTTGCGTGCGCCATTGGAATGACCACGCTGCCGCCCCGCGTTGACTTCGCCCTGATCATGGCGCTCTCCGGTATTTCCCTGGCCTCGGAGTTGGCTGAGGGAAACCCGGAGCAGGCATTCTTCCAGCCGGCCCTCATCTTGTCCCTCGGATTCATGATGTCCTCCTTCGCGCGGCTGATCCGCCAAACAACGGAGCTCCGGGCCGCCCAAACAGAACTCGCAGACGCCGCTGTGGCAGCCGAACGCAGCCGGGTGGCCCGGGACATGCACGACATCCTTGGACATTCCCTGACCGTCATAGCCGTCAAAGCGGAGTTGGCGGGCCGCCTGATGGAAGCAACCTCTGACAGCCCGGCCAGGGACAGGGCAGTGGGGGAGATCAGTGAGGTCCAGGAGCTGGCCCGTGGTGCGCTCGCCGACGTCCGGGCTACGGTGGCCGGCTACCGCGGGGTCAATGTCCTTGCCGAGCTTGCGGCAGCGAGGACGGCCTTGGAGTCGGCCGGCATCCAAGCCGACCTTCCCCGGACAGTGGAGCAGGTGCCGGCCAAGTATCGGGAACTTTTCGGCTGGGTGCTGCGGGAAGGCGTCACGAACGTCGTGCGGCATTCAGGCGCCGTCCAGTGCCGGGTCCGGTTGACGGCGTCGACCGTTCTGGTGGAGGACGACGGCGTGGGGCCGGGGCCGGGAATACCCGGCAGCGGGCTGGCCGGGATCCGGGAGCGGGCGGCCATCGCCGGCGGAACGGTAAGTATTGGTGCGAGCGACCTGGGAGGGTTCAGATTGGCTGTAGACGTATGACCATCCGGTTAGTGATCGCGGACGACCAGGCCTTGGTCCGGGGTGCCCTCGCTGCCTTGTTGGGGCTTGAAGCGGACATCGAAGTAGTGGCTGAGCTGGGGGACGGGACCGGTGTGGTTGCGGCCGTGGTGGAGCATGCGGCTGACGTGGCCATGCTGGATGTCGAAATGCCAGGCTTGGATGGTATTGCCGCGGCGGCCGCCGTTCGGCGTGCGGCGCCGTCGTGCCATGTCCTGATGGTCACGACGTTTGGCAGGCCGGGATATCTCAGGAGGGCCGGGCAGGCCGGTGCGTCAGGGTTCGTGGTCAAGGACACCCCGGCGCGGCAGCTGGCTGAAGCCGTTCGACGGGTGCACCACGGACTGCGGGTGGTGGATCCCTCGCTCGCAGCTGAGTCTTTGATGTCAGGAGACAGTCCGTTGACCGAACGTGAGGCGGAGGTGCTGAAGGCTGCGTCCGACGGCGGCACGGTGGCGGACATTTCCAGGGCCGCGATGCTTTCCGAAGGCACCGTCCGGAACTACCTCTCGGCGGCCATGGCCAAGACCGGTGGGCGGACGCGGGCCGAAGCCGTACGGTTGGCCCACGAGAACGGGTGGCTTCTGTGAGGGCCCGGGTAACCGATTTGCCCGCGTTTGCAACAATGGATGGGTGACTGTAGTAGCAACGCCCCCCGCACCAAAGCTCGAGCTCCCGCCATTGAAGCTCGGCGGGATCACCGTGGATACCCCGGTGATCCTTGCCCCGATGGCCGGAATCACCAACTCAGCCTTCCGCAGGCTCTGCCGTGAATACGGCGGCGGCATGTATGTGGCCGAGATGGTGACCTCGCGTGCCCTGGTGGAGCGGACGCCAGAATCGTTGCGCATCATCTCGCACGACGACGACGAAAAGGTCCGCTCCGTGCAGCTCTACGGAGTGGATCCGGTAACAGTTGGCGCCGCAGTGCGGATGCTGGTCGAGGAAGACCGCGCCGATCACATCGACCTTAATTTTGGCTGCCCCGTACCCAAGGTGACCCGCCGCGGTGGCGGCTCAGCGCTGCCGTGGAAAATCGACCTCTTCACGTCCATCGTCAACACAGCGGTCAAGGAAGCGTCCAAAGGCGGCATTCCGCTGACCATCAAGATGCGCAAGGGCATCGACGAGGACCATCTGACCTACCTCGACGCCGGCCGCATCGCCCGTGACGCGGGCGTGGCCGCCGTCGCCCTTCACGGCCGGACTGCAGCGCAGTTCTATTCCGGCCAGGCCGACTGGTCCGCCATCGCCCGCCTCCGTGAAGCCTTGCCCGATATCCCGGTGCTGGGCAACGGCGATATCTGGTCGGCCGAGGACGCAGTGCGCATGGTTCGGGAAACCGGTGTGGACGGCGTGGTGGTGGGCCGTGGTTGCCAGGGCCGCCCTTGGCTGTTCGGAGACCTCCAGGCAGCCTTCGAGGGCAGCGACCAAAGGCACCGCCCCGGACTCCGGGAAGTGGCTGAAGGCGTCTATCGCCACGCCGAACTGATGGTTGAGACGTTCGGTAACGACGAATACAAGGCGCTGCGCGAGATCCGCAAGCACATGGCCTGGTACTTCAAGGGATATGTGGTTGGCAGCGAACTGCGCACTAAACTCGCCACCGTTCCCACCCTGGAAGTCCTCCGCGGATACCTTGACGAACTGGACATGGACTCGCCCTACCCGGGCGTCGATTCAGAAGGCCCCCGAGGCCGGGCCGGCTCGCCCAAGAAGCCTGCCTTGCCCAAGGATTGGCTGGAAAGCCGTCAGCTGAACGCTGAACAGAGCGCCGATATCTCGGCCGCGGAGCTGGACGTGTCGGGCGGCTAGCCTCACACGTGTAAGACTGGCTCAAGAAGCACCACACCCGGCGCTTGAAGGAGGCAGATACCCATGGGAACCGAAGCGATGATTGGCCACAACGGAACCGCACACGATTACGTGCAGGCAATTCCCGGCTACGTCGACGCTGATTCCGCGCGTTGGGTCGAAGAACCCCGCAAGAGCAACTACCGCTCGGACTTCGAACGGGACCGGGCCAGGGTCCTGCATTCCTCGGCCCTGCGCAGGCTTGGTGCGAAGACCCAGGTAGTGGCTCCTGACACCGACGACTTTGTGCGTACCAGGCTGACGCACAGCCTCGAAGTGGCCCAGGTAGGCCGTGAACTTGGGCGCTCCCTGGGGTGCGACCCCGATGTCGTGGACACCGCCTGCCTCAGCCACGACCTCGGCCACCCGCCCTTTGGCCACAACGGCGAGTCCGCGCTCAACGAAGTGGCGCACACCATCGGTGGGTTCGAAGGCAATGCGCAGACCTTGCGGTTGCTGACCCGCTTGGAGCCCAAGGTGCTGTCTGAAGACGGTCGCCCGGCGGGGCTTAACCTCACCCGGGCAAGCCTGGATGCGGCATCCAAATACCCGTGGTCGGCCGTGGACGCCCCGGTCATCCACGGCCACCGCACCAGCAAGTTTGGTGCCTACGAGGACGACCTTCCCGTGTTCGAGTGGCTGCGCGAAGGTGCGCCCGGAAACCGTTCCTGCATCGAAGCGCAGGTCATGGACCTCGCGGATGACATCTCCTACTCTGTTCACGACGTGGAGGACGCGATTGTTGCCGGCCACTTCCAGTTGAAGTGGATGGAGAACCCCGACCACCGTGCACGGGTGGTGGGCTACACCAAGCAGTGGTACCTGCCGCACCACGATCCCGCGGAGATCGACGCTGCCCTGGGCCGGCTCGAAGCCACCAAGGTGTGGGTCCGTGAAGCCGACGGCAGCCGGAAGTCCATGGCCGCACTGAAGGACATGACCAGCCAGCTGATTGGCCGGTTCTGCCAGAGCGCCATGGAGACAACCCGCGGACATTTCGGGCCCGCCAACCTGACCAGGTATGACGCCGAACTCATGGTCCCGGACGAAACAGTCGCGGAGATCGCAGTCCTTAAGGGCCTGGCCACCACTTTCGTGATTTCCACGGACCACCGTCAGCCGGTGTACGAGCGTCAACGGGAAGTGCTGCACGCGCTGGTGGGCGTCCTGAACGCGACAGGCGACCGGCATCTGGAGCCGATGTTCGCGTCTGACTGGCGTGACGCCGTCGACGACGGTGCCCGGCTTCGCGTGGTGATCGACCAGGTGGCCTCGCTGACCGACGCCTCTGCCTTGGCCATGTACGAGCGCTTGGTGGGCAGCCTGCCATCACTCTGGTGAAGCCGGGAGCCCACGCCCGAGCGACTAGGATGGTGACGTGGCTGGCCTGATCAAACGTGAAGATATCGACGAAGTACGCCAGCGCACGGATATCAAGGAAGTCGTTGACGGATACGTCACGCTGAAGGGCGCGGGGCTGGGCAGTTTCAAGGGACTGTGCCCCTTCCACGATGAACGCTCGCCCTCCTTCACCGTCCGCCCGCAAGTGGGCCGGTACCACTGCTTTGGTTGCGGCGAGGACGGCGATGCCATCTCCTTCATCCAGAAAATGGACCACAGCTCCTTCCAGGAGGCCGTGGAGAAACTGGCCGCCAGGATTGGCTACGAGCTGCGGTACGAGGACGGCGGTACCGGACCCAGCCGCGAGGAAGTCGGCAAGCGTCAACGGCTGCTGGACGCCCACAAAATCGCTGACGAATACTTCCGCGCCCAGCTGTTGACGCCCGGAGCGGCGGAGGGCCGCAACTTCCTGGACGGCCGCGGCTTTGACCGTGCCGCTGCTGAACACTTCGGTGTCGGGTACGCCCCGCAGGGCTGGGACGCGCTGCTGAAACATTTACGTGGCCGCGGCTTCACCGACGCCGAGCTGAAACTGACCGGCATGTTTTCCGAGGGCAACCGGGGCATTTACGACCGTTTCCGTGGCCGGCTGATCTGGCCAATCCGCGACATCGCGGGGGACACCATCGGCTTTGGTGCGCGCAAGCTCTACGACGACGATCAGGGCCCCAAGTACCTGAACACCCCCGAAACCGTGCTGTACAAGAAGTCCCAGGTCCTTTACGGCATCGACATTGCCAAGAAGAACGTTGCCAAGGAACGGCAACTGGTGGTGGTGGAAGGCTACACAGACGTCATGGCCTGCCACCTCTCGGGAGTCTCGACGGCGGTGGCAACCTGCGGCACTGCTTTCGGCACCGAGCACATCAAGATCGCGCGACGCCTTATTTCCGACGACGGCACCGGAGGGGAAGTGGTGTTCACCTTCGACGGTGACGCCGCCGGACAGAAAGCTGCCCTGCGGGCTTTCGAAGAGGACCAGCGGTTCCAGGCCCAGACTTACGTGGCTGTCGAGCCCAGCGGGGCCGACCCCTGCGACCTGCGCCAGCTCAAGGGCGACGCTGCTGTCCGTGACCTCATCCTCAGCCGCAAGCCACTCTTCGAATTCGCCATCAAGGCATCGCTCCGCCGGCATAACCTCGACACCGTGGAGGGTCGCGTGGCAGCCCTGCGCGAGGCCGCTCCAGTGGTCGCACAGATCCGCGACTCCGCCACGAGGCCCGGCTACACCCGCGAACTCGCCGGCTGGCTCGGGATTCCCATCGAGGAGGTCAGCCGGTACGTTGGGGCCGCCGCCAAGCGGGGAGCACCCGGCGGTAGCCCGACAGCCGGAACTGAACAGCAGGCGACAGCGGCAGCGCCGCCGTCGTCCGGTCCCGTTTTCCAGCGTCCCGACCCGCGGGACCCCGTGGCTGGCATGGAGCGCCAGGCCCTGGAGGTTGTCCTCCAGGATCCTGCCGTGCTGCGCGGCGGTGCGTGGGAACGATTCGAGGCATCGCACTTCTCCACTCCTGCGTATGGAGCGGTCCATGCGGCCATCAGGGCCACCGGCCTCGCGCACGCAGGGGATCCTGTGGCGTGGGTGGAGCAGATCCGCCAGGAAGTTCCCGAGCCGCTGCGCTCGTTGGTCTCGGAACTCGCTGTGACGCCGTTGCCGGCCAGCACTGCGGAGGCCATGCAGCGGTATTGCCGCGATATCCTGGCCAGGCTCTTCGAGCTGCAGATCACGCGGATCAAAGCGGACAAGATGGGCCAGCTTCAGCGACTCGATGCTGCTTCAAACCCCGAGGACTTCCAGCGCTTGAACCGGGAGCTGATGCAGCTGGAAATGGAGCGCCGGGCGCTCCGGGCGGACGGCTGAGGGCTCGATTTCGTTTTCCAGCGAGGCCCTGTTAAGCTAGTAACCGCTTCATTCCTCCGTAGCTCAATTGGCAGAGCATTCGACTGTTAATCGAAGGGTTACTGGTTCAAGTCCAGTCGGAGGAGCGCGCAATACCCCCGTTCCGGTTAGCCGGTACGGGGGTATTTTTTATACCCCGGGAGGGTATCGGGAGCCGATTTCGCATTCGGGTAAAACCTCTGCTAAAGTCGTAGGCGCTTCATTCCTCCGTAGCTCAATTGGCAGAGCATTCGACTGTTAATCGAAGGGTTACTGGTTCAAGTCCAGTCGGAGGAGCATCAGGACCCCGTGCCGGCTTATCGCTGGTGCGGGGTCCGCTTTTTTCAGACGAAATCCATTTCAACCTGCAGGAACCGCGCAGCCTCGGCGACAGCCGCTACAAACGATTCCTGCTCCGTGGGCGGTGTCCTGGGTTCACGGGGATGCCATTCGTGCGGGGCGGAGTACACGCGGGTGAAGCCGCCGCCCGGTGGCGCATAGAAGATGCCGAACCTTTGGACGGGCCACTCAGGCGAGGTTTCGGGGGCAACCAGCAGCGCGGCGTCTGTTTCCGGGTTGTACCACTGGGCAATGGGTCTCCGGCGGTCGTCCGTGAAGAGTCCCGCCGCGTAGAGGGCTGCCGACTGCGCACTGGTGACTGAGCACAGCCGGTCCCACCACAGGGGCAGGATGCGCTCATCCCGCCGCTGCCACGGTGCCGGAAGCGGCTGCAATTCTTGCCAATGTGGCACATCTCAACTTTATCGCCCGGGCGGTGCCCGGAAAAGGGCAGACGCTAACGGGACAGCCCCAGCCGGGGATAGAGGACTTCGAATCCCTTGGTGAGGCCATCGTTCAGTGCGATTCCCACGTGTCCGCCATTAGGTACCTCATAGTAGGTGACCGCCATACCGGAAGCCTGGGCCGCAGCGGAGACGGCCTTGGCCGCCGCCACGTAGGTGATGTCGTCGGAGCCTGCCGTGAAGACCGCCGTAGTATGCGGAAATTGCTTGCCCTTCATGATGTTGATGGGCTTCTGTGCGTCATAGGCAGCCTGGTTGCCACCGAAGATCTCCGCCAGGTTGCCGGCAGGGTCCTCTGCCCCGGGGAATTCCTCGCCCGAGATGTCCACCACGTTGCCCCACAAATCGGGGTACTTGACCGCGAACGAGATGGCGCACTGGCCTCCGTTGGAGTACCCGGCGATGGTCCAGTGGTCGCGGTCGGTAAGGATGTTCAGGTTGGCTTTGGCCCAGTTGACGACGTCCTCGTTGATGTACTTCTGGACGTTCCCATATTTGGCGGTGTCCAGGCAGAGCGTGTCATCCTGATCCGGGCCGATTTGGTCCGCGACGATGGCGATAGGGGCCAGTCCGTTGTTTTTTGCAGCGAACTCGTCCAGGGCCGCAGAGACGTATTGCGGGTCGGGGAGCCCCGGTTGGCCCATCATCAGCACAAACAGGGGCAATTTAGGCGGATTCTCCGTCAGGGCTGCGGGAGGCAGGTAGATCCCCGCAGGACGTGCATTGAATCCTGAAGACGTGGCAGGGATGACCTGGGTTCCGGCTTTACCGTGGGCAGGCATGGTGGCCGGCGGCGTCCAGTTCTGCCACAGGGGACCGGCCGGATTGGAGGCGTTCGGGTCGGGTTTGCTGAGATGGATGGTGCCCTCAGTGGAGATCCCAAGCGCCGAACCCAACGTCTTGTTCAGCCCGAACTCGGTGTTGATGCCGAGGGCGGCCACCAAGGCAAACACGGGAATGGATACCGCTGCCACTACTTTTCGCCAGGGCCGGCTGCGGCGGAAGCTCACCACAGCCAGACCCAGCCCACCGAAGCACGCCAGAGCCCAGAACCACACCCGTGGCGTGAGCCCAACGTGGAAGATGTCCATGACGTCCTCCACGATCCACACCGTCAACCAGCCCACCAGGACGGCGACGGCGACAGCGAGCACCGCAGTGAGGGCCCATCGTGCCGATGGTTTGAGGAAAAGTACAAGGAAGAAGGCCAGGCCGATCACTGCAGCGATCGTCATCACCACGGGGCCGCTGATTTCGATCTTCAGTAAGGTATTCATCGTTGTACGTCCCGCTTGGGTGTCATGCTGCGGGCTCCTTGGCCACCATCTGGCGGAGGAGTCCCGCACTTTGCGTGGGGGAGAGGCCTGGCAGGTATGCGGAGCCTACGGCGATGCCAATGGCTGGCAAGGCCAAGGGATCCGGGTAGTACATGTACAAAGTCCGGTGTTCGGGCTGGAACCTGGACTTGAACGCAGCCAGCGATTTGAAGCCATACATGGGTTCCAGCGCATTTCCCAACAGTGCCAGGACCCGGTCCAAGGAAGTGTGGTCGCCGTCGTCGCCGCCCGCGCCGCTGTTGGCGAGTGGCGAACCGGACAGTGAAATGCTGGGGACGTCTTCCTTGAAATGCGTCACTGCGGAGGCGATGAGGAACTCCATGACGCCCTTGAATCCCGTGGTGCGGCGGCGCATGAAGTCCAGGGTCCACCCGGAGATGGCACTGTTGCTGAAGACGGGCAACCAGCTGGTCACTCCGTGGACCAGGCCATCGTCGTCCACCGCCACGCAACAAAGGACTTCAGGATCCTTGAGTTCGTTCAGGCCGCCAAGGGTAAACCCCATCTCGGGGAGGGCTTTGTCGGCGACCCATTCCTCGGAGATCTCCGCCAGTTGTGCCCTGATCCCGGGAGGCATGTCCCGGTAGTGGTACCAGTAATCCTTGATGGACAGCTTGTCCGCACGGTTCAATGCCGTGCGGACGTTTTGCCAGTCTTTGCCTTTGAAGGTCATCGCCTGCACGTTAAGCAGTGTCTCCTCCGCAACTTCAAGTTTCCTGAAGCCCTGCGGGAGAAGCGCTGCATCCAGCTCGTCCGTCGCCGAGTAGAAGCAGGGGATCAGCCCCAGCCGGGAGCAGTGGCCAAGGAATCCCGTGGCTGCCTCCCCGTGATGTTCCGTGGCCCCAATCGGCCCGGCTACCGTCAAAGCAACCCCGTTATGGACCTGGTAGGCCACGCCGGCGCGCCTGTCCGGAGTGAACCAGTACTGGTTGTTGTCCCAAAGGGTCATCCATGACAGAGTGCCGCCACCGTCATGCAGCAGCTCGCGGGCATGTCCCAGGTCCGCGGCAGGATCGGTGGCTATTGCACGGAACCGCCTGAAGTTGTTCAGGACCAGCACCAGGATGCACAGCCAAATAATGTCTCCGCCCAAGCCGTAAAGGACGGTGCTCAGCAGCCCTTGGGGCAGGGCGACAACGAAGGGCACGGGGAAGGGAACCAGGATATGGGTCAGTTGCCCGGCCAGGTCCAGCAGGGTGGACCGTCCCGGGTTGCCCTCCAGGAACCAAAAAGCGATGTACAGCACCACGGCGGCGACGGCCAGGGTGAGCGAAGTCCGCCCCAGGGTGCGGTATCCGGCATCGCTGGACTCTACCCGGAACTTATGCCGGTTTCCCAGGAGCAGCGTCAGGATGATGACCGGGGCCAGGACTGCCGGTACTGCGTACAGCAGCAGGTAGCCGAAGTCGTCGTCACCCATGGTGACCTCGGGATCTGTCACGTATTGAAGAATCGACAGGACGGTAACAGCGGCCAAGTACGCCTGGATGACCAACGTCAGGCGGTAGGCGAGCCGGCGGCCACGCCTAAGCCCTTCAGCGCAGACCAGCAGAAGCAGGACCGGGATCAGGGTCAGGATGGCCGCGCCAAAACTTTGGACACCCACGATCCCCTGCAGGGTCACACAGTTCCTGTCGTTGCCACAGGCTTCCTGGACCTCGTCTGCGTCCGGGCTTGCCTGGAGCATGACTTCGGAGACCACCGAGAGCGGCCCGACCTCCCACGTGCCGGTCAGTTGCGTCAGCAAAGGCCCGACGGCGAAGACCCCCACCACAGTGCCGATCAGGAACCTGGTCTCCCGAAGGCTGGACGAATGAAAGGATCCTTCCCTGCGGCGGAGCGCCAGGGACTGTATGGCCCAGCCAGCCAGGATACCGATCACTGCACCGGCAAGAGCCTGGAGGGTCTGGGCGACGCCAACAAAAAGCGCGAACATCAGCGTGGCGGCCAGCAACCACGTCCGCAGCCGCCGACGCCACAGGGAGTCGAGGGCCGCCGTCGAACATCCCAAGGCGGCGGCAGCCCCGCCGTAGGCGCCAACGGCGTATTCGCCGCCGAGGAAGCTGAGCCATTGGTCGCTGGCGTCGGTTCCGAAGGTTACCAGCCCCACCAGCACCAAGGCGCTGAGGGCTGAGCCGGCGACGAAAGCTGCAAGGGCAAGCCAAGGGCCCATGACGCGCTCGGCGATGCCCACGCCCAGCAGGATTGCCGCCGTGCAGGCAACGTAGTCAAGCAGGGATGAGGCAAAGAACCCGGAGGTGAAAACCGACCACCAAGGGCCGGGCTCCACGGCCAGGCCGAGGCCCACCTGATCCAGGAGGTCAACGCTGGGGCCGTTGAGCAGGCTCCCAGTGGCAATACCCAGGAGCCAGAGCAAGGCTGCCAGAGCCAACGTCAGTGGCAACCTCCGCAAGGCGGCCACGCCACGAAGGGTACCCCTGAATGCCACAGCCGTGCTCATGTGATGTCCCCTTCACCGGTCAGGCACCGGTTAGCCCGGTTGGCCACCATTCTGCCTTGCGGGAAGCCGTAGGGGGAGAGGTCGGGGGTGTCGCGGCCTTCGGTTGTCGGCCTAGTCCCGCTTCCAGGGGCCGGGATTGACGCGGTACAGGGCGGCAGCGCCGATGACTGCTCCGAGGATTGCACCGAACAGCGCGCTCCCGGCGGCGCGGCCGATCAGGGCACCCGCGACAGCACCGAGCATGGCGCCGAGGAAAAGGCCGCGGCCGTTGCGGTGCGGTTTCTTGGTCATGTTCACAGCCTACGGGCTCGCCGCTAGTGGATGGAGGGGACCGTCCGGGGACGCACCACCAGCCACAGGGCAGCGATGGACCCGCTGAGGCACACAGCCATCACCGATCCCATGGGCACTGCGGAGCCCACACCGAGCCAGCCGACGATGGGAGGAACAATGCCGGCCATCATGAACTGGGAGGCGCCCAGGAGGGACGCCGCGGTGCCGGCCTGCGCGCCGTGGTTGGCCAAGGAGAGCACCTGGACGCAAGGGAACATGAAACCTGTCGCGCAAATGTAGAACCACAGGGGAATCAGGATGCCCCACAAGCCAGCATGGGACAGATCCAGGGCAATGATCAGCACCGCCATCAGCACCATGAAAAGGGTTGCGCCAGCCACGATCCACTGGGGAGCAACGCGTCGAATGAGGCGTGAGCTGATCTGGACACCTGCAACGATGCCCAGCGAGTTGATGCCAAAGAGCAGGCCGTACTCCTGGGGAGAGAAGCCATAGACATCCTGGAACAGGAAAGTGGAAGCCGAAAGGTACGCGAACAGGCCACCAAAGTTCAGGCTTCCCACCATCACCATGCCAACGAAGATCCTGTCACCCAGGACCGATTTGTAGCGCTGGACCACAGTGACGTTGGACTTACCCCGCTGGTCAGCGGGAAGCGTCTCACGGATGAAGAAAATCGATGCCAGGATCACCAGGAGGCCATAACACGCCAGGAAGTAGAAGATGCCCGGCCAAGGAAACGCCAACAGCAATTGGGAGCCGATGACGGGGGCGAGGATGGGGGCCAGGCCATTAACCAGTGACATCCGGGAAAACATCTTGACCATTGAATAGCCGTGGAAAAGGTCCCGGACCATCGCCATGGCCACTACGCCACCACCGGCGGCACCAATGCCCATGAGTACGCGGAACAGGGACAGCATCCCAATGTCCGTAGACAAAGCAGCACCCAGGGACGAGCCAATGTGAACACCCGTGGCCAGGATCAGCGGCAGGCGGCGTCCTGCTTTGTCGCTGAACGGCCCCACCAGTAACTGCCCGAGTCCAAAGCCAACGGTTGTGCCGGTCAAAGTGAGTTGGATGGCCGCCGCTGAGACGTCGAAGCTCTCTTCCAGGGCAGGGAAGGCCGGAAGGTAGAGATCGATGGTGAAGGGACCCAAGGCAGTCAGCGCGCCCAGCAGGAGAATGTAGATAAGTTTTTCGCGTCGGCTCAGGGAATCGCCCGGAGCTGTTGGAGAGGTCACGATCATCAATCCTATGGCCTGGATCATATTTATTCGGCCTATGACAGGCGCGCCGTAGCGTGCTCCGAAAGTTGAGCCGGAACCTGAATGATAGTTTTGTGGACAGGTGCGCGCGGCGATCCTTATCCGGCTGCGTTCACCCTCACGATGCCCAGAGGAAGCAGTTAGGCGGAACCCATGAGTGGACGTCACACCGGCCGGACCAGTCAAGGACCAGCCATTCGTACTTTGCCGAAGACCCTCAAGCTCGTTGCGCGGTTGGCCCCAAGGCAAATCAACGACGAAATTGCCTTGGCCAAGGTGGAACTCAAACGCAAGGCCACGCAAGTTGGCGTCGCAGGCGCCTTCTTTGGCGTGGCACTGGTTTTCCTGGCCCTCTTGGTGATTGCGCTGGTAGTTGCCGCGATTCTTGGCCTGGCCACCATCATGCCCGGCTGGCTCGCCGCCCTGATCGTTGCGGCGTTCTTCCTGGTGGTTGTTGCCATTGCTGCGCTGATAGGTATCGCCAAGTTCAAGAAGGCCATGCCGTTGGTACCTGAAGACACCATCCGCGGCATCAAGCATGATCTCGGCATCGCCAAGGAAGGCTCGGCCTTCGACGAATCCATCCTCGATCCGAACTCCGCGGCAGCAAAGGCTGCCAAGGCCGAGAAGGAAGCCGCCGCGCAGAAGGCCAAGGCAGAGAAGGCCGCGAAGGAAGCTGCCAAGGAAGCCGACGCCGTCAAGGCTCCAACTGAGGCCGAACTGCGCTCCCGCCTGAAGAAGCGCCGCCAGCACCTTACGGGTGTACGCGACGAGCTGGGCGAGCAGTTGGACGTTAAGAAGCAGGGACAGGCCTTGCTGGAAAGCGCCAACGGCAAGTTCCAGGAGGGCAGGGAATTCGCTGCGGCCAAGCTCGCGGACATCAACGCTTCCGTACCCCCGAGCCTGGGCGAACGGCTCGCCGCCCGCTGGAAGGACCTCGCAGCATTCGCCACGGCTGCAGTCGTCTTCGTTGTCGCATTGAGGAAGCTGCTGCAGAAGTAGCACCAGCCGGAAGTACCGAACACTGGACACGAGGATAGGGGGGACAAGATGAAACTGATCGGCGCTGGCTCGCACCCGGATCGGCCGCAGGTCGACCATGATTCGATCGTCACCGTCCCCAACATACTCACCGTCTTGCGTTTCATGGGTGTGCCCCTGTTCGTGTGGCTCGTGCTCTCCGAACAGGAGTACGGCTTTGCTGTCCTTGTGCTGATCATCATGGGCAGCACGGACTGGGTGGATGGCTACGTAGCCCGGCGCTTCGACCAGACGTCCAAGCTTGGCAGGATCCTTGATCCCATGGCGGACCGGGCCGCGCTCCTGGCCGTCGCATTCACCTTGGCGATCGCCGGCGTCGTGCAGTGGTGGTACCTCGCGGCATTGCTGGTGCCGGACACTATCCTGGCAATCGCGTCGCTGATCTACTTCCGCAGCCACCCCGACCTGCCGGTCAGCATCATCGGGAAGATCCGAACGGCTTTGTTGCTGGTGGGTACGCCGTTGCTGGTCCTGTCCAAGCTTCCTGTCCCGTTCACAGAGGTCTACTTCGTGGGGGCGTGGACTTTCCTCGGCCTCGGACTGGTGGGCCATTGGATTGCTGCTTACAACTACTTCTGGGCCATCTTGCGTAAGGGTAAAGAACTGAAAAACAACGACGGCGGACACGGCTGATGGTGTGGCTTGCCGTTTTCCTGGCGGTAGTTGGCGCATTCTTCCTGGCCATTGGTGCCCAACGGCAGGGCAGTGCGGTCAAGGCCGATACTGGTGGGCTTGCCCTCAGTTCCAACGGCTTCCTGCGGCTCCTGCGCAACCCACGCTGGATGTTGGGGCTGCTGTTCCTCGCCCTCGGCATGGTGATGAACGCGATAGCCCTGGTATCAGCGCCGTTAACAGTGGTCCAGCCGATCGGGGCGATCGCGCTGGTCATCACCACAGTGGTCAATGCAAAGGACCAGGGCCTCACCATCAACCGGGCCACCGTTGTGGCCATCAGCGCTTGCGTGACCGGTTCTGCCCTCTTCGTGCTGCTTGCAGTAAATGTCACCCAGGAAAACCATCACGTGAGCGCTGAGGACGAGCTCACCATCGTCCTGCTGCTTGCACTGGCTGTGGGCATCTTCGGAACGCTCGCCGTGTTGTTCAAGCATCGAATGAACGCCTTTGTCTACATCCTGGGCGCCGGCGTCCTCTTCGGGTTTGTGGCCGTACTGACCCGCATCATCGGTAAACACCTGCTTGATCCCAACGGGCTCTTTTTGTTCAACGTCCAGTGGTACACATTGATTGCCATTGTCGCCGCCGGTGGCCTGGGCTCCTGGTTTGTCCAAAGTGCCTACTCTGGAGGGCCGCCGGACCTGGTGATCGCAGGACTGACAGTTATCGACCCCATGGTGGGCATCGCCATCGGCATTGTGATCCTGGGTGAGCTTCGTCCCGATGTGCATGCCGTGATGGCGATAGCCATGGCTGCAGCGGCAACGCTTGCTATCGTTGGGGTTATTGCCCTGAGCAGGCACCATCCGGAAGTCACCAAACGCAAGAAGGACGCGAAGGCGGCGGCCAACCGGAAGGCTTAGGGCAAAGTCCTACCTTTGCGCCACCGCTTTTGCGGGCGGCAACCCGGCGACACCGCAGCATTGCCACAAGCAACGCTGTCCGCACCGTGACCATCAGGAGTTCTCCACGTGACCATTCCCGACACCAGCAAACCCCTCACCATCTTGATCGCGGCAGACACCTATCCACCGCACGTCAACGGCGCCGCCCAGTTCGGCTACCGCCTGGCCAAGGGAATGACGGCACGAGGACACAACGTACACGTGTTGGCCTGCCGGCAGGACAAGGGCAAGAGCTACACGGAGTTTCGCGACGAAGCAACGGTCCACCGCCTTCGCTCCCACGGCGTCTTTACGCACGAGTACTTCCGCATTTGCTTCCCATGGGAAATCAAGAAGGAAATCAGCCTGCTGTTCGATAAGGTGCAGCCGGACGTGGTCCACATCCAAAGCCACTACATGATTGGTGAGCACGTCCTGTACGAGGCCGTGAAGCGTGGCATCCGCGTCGTGGCAACCAACCACTTCATGCCCGAAAACCTGAACCCATTCCTGCCGTTCCCGCAGTGGTTCAAGGACATCGTGGGCCGCATTTCCTGGAAGGACATGGGCAAGGTCATGGGCCAGGCCGATGTCGTCACCACGCCCACGCCGCTTGCTGCCAAGGCCATGCACCAGCACGCCTTCCTGCGCAAGGTCCTGCCGCTTTCCAACGGCATCGACTCGGCCGCCTACGAACTCCAGCCGGGCGAATCAATTGAACCAAACAGTTATCCCACGGTCCTTTTCGCGGGTCGACTGGCCGAGGAAAAGCACGTTGATGTACTGATCGACGCCGTAGCGAAGACGCCCCGTGAGCTCAATGTGCACCTGGAGATCGTTGGCGGCGGTGAGGTCCGTCCGGCGCTCGAAGCGCAGGTGGCCAGGCTTGGGCTGGGAGACAGGGTGAAGTTCCTTGGGCTTGCCAGTGACGAAGACCTGCGCGAGGCCTACATCAAGGCCGACATCTTCTGCATGCCCGGAACTGCCGAACTCCAGTCGCTGGTGACGCTCGAAGCTATGTCCGCCTCCACGCCTGTGCTACTGGCCAACGCCATGGCGCTGCCGCACCTGGTCCGCGACGGCGAAAACGGGTACCTGTTCACCCCCAATGACAGCGGTGAGCTCGCAGCCAAGATCACCAAGCTCCTGCAACTGCCCGAGGACCAACTGAAGGCCATGGGCAAGCTCAGCCGCGAGATGGTGGAGCCCCACAGCATCAACGGCACCCTGCAGACGTTCGAGGACCTCTACCGCGGTGCTTCGTACGAGGACATGGTGGTGTGACCAAAGCACACCCTGGCACCTATTAGAATTGCTGGAGTGCTTTGCCCGGAACAGCCGTTTATTGTCGGTTGGTCCGGGTTTCACGGGGCTATAGCTCAGCTGGTTAGAGCGCGGGACTCATAATCCTAAGGTCCTCGGTTCAAGTCCGAGTAGCCCTACATTTCGCACTGAAGCCGCGGCTCACAATCCTGGATTGTGGGCTGCGGCTTTTTTTTATACGCTGCCCGTTGTGGCTCGCCTGCCGCAGCGCCGGCCCCGCCGCTTAGCCCAGTGTTCCGCGCAGCTGGCTCCGTCGCTCCTGCAACTACGGAAAGTAGCCCGAGCATTGCGGGAATCGGAGCACCTGCGGTAAGTTACTGCTCAGTAACTTATTGCCTGCCGGTAACATGGCCGTCCAGCTGACCCCTGGAGCTCGCGGCCTCTCCGGAATCCAGACGTGGTCGCAGGTGACCACCTTGAAGGAGCGCACATGTCCAACGCTGCATTCGACGCCACCACCCTCCCGTATGCCGATGGTGACTTCTACGCCTTCGAGCAAATGCTGACCGCCAAGGAGCAGGACCGCCTCGCTGAGGTCCGCGATTTCCTGGCCCGCGAGGTAAAGCCCATCGCGGTTGACTGCTGGAACCGCGGCGAATTCCCCATGGACCTGATTCCGAAGCTAGGTGAACTCGACTTGGTGAGCCCGGTCCGACGACAGGGCTACTCCAACCTGTTCGCCGGCATGCTCCATGCTGAAGTGACTCGTGCCGACGCCTCCATTGCCACGTTCATGGGTGTCCACGACGGGCTCTTCACCGGGTCCATCGAGGCGCTGGCCTCGCAGGAGCAGAAAGACGCTTGGCTGCCGGATATCTATTCCCTCAAGAAGATTGGTGCCTTCGGCCTGACTGAGCCCCTCGGCGGTTCGGATGTAGCCGGTGGAACCCGCACAACCGCCCGACGCGACGGCGATCACTGGATCCTCAACGGTGCCAAGCGCTGGATCGGCAATGCCACCTTCTCTGATTGGGTAGTCATCTACGCCAAGGACGTAGCCGACAACCAAGTCAAGGCGTTCCTGGTGGACACCACGCTGCCCGGCTACTCCGCCAGCAAGATCGAGAACAAAATCTCCCTGCGCACAGTGCAGAACGCGGATATCACGCTGGACAATGTTGTGGTTCCGGACTTCTTCAAGCTGGCCAACGGCAACAGCTTCCGCGACACCAACAAGGTCCTGAAGGTCACCCGGTTGGCTGTCGCGTGGCAGGCAGTCGGACTCCAGATGGCAGCTTTCGACGTCGCGCGGAGCTACGCCGTCGAGCGCCAGCAGTTCGGACGCCCGCTGGCCGCGTTCCAGCTGGTGCAGAACCAGTTGGTCCAGATCCTCGGAAACACTGTGGCCTCCACGGGCATGATGGTCCGGCTGGCACAGCTTGAGGACGCGGGAGTGGCCAAGGACGAGCAATCCGCTTTGGCGAAGGCCTTCACCACTGCCCGCATGCGTGAAAGCGTTGCTTTGGGGCGCAGCATCCTGGGCGGCAACGGCATCGTCACTGACTACGGCATGGCCAAGATCTTCTCTGACGCCGAGGCCATCTACTCATATGAGGGCACTCACGAAATCAACACCCTGGTGACCGGCAGGGCAGTCACCGGAGTATCGGCCATCGTCTAGCGACCCCGACGATACGGCGGGGGCTCATTCCAGTGGCAGCAGGACGGATGGCCGCATGTCCTGCACGAAGTCCAGCGGATTGACGTAGTCCTCGCCGCGCCGCACTCCCCAGTGCAGGCAAGTGACGCTGCCGCAATGGCCCGGCTCAACGGTGCCAAGGGCCTGCCCCTTGCGCACGGCATCGCCAGGTTTCAGTCCGCTGGTCAGTGGCTCGAAGCTGCTCCGCAATCCGTCGCCGTGATCAATTGTCAGGACCGGCCGGTCGACCACGACGCCGGCAAAGGTCACCACGCCGTCCGCCGGCGAGGTGACTTGTCCGCCGTCGGGCGCTGGTCCTAAGTCCACGCCGCGATGCCCGCTCATCCACGGTTTGTCCGGCGGGTCGAACGTCCGCAGGACGGACGGTTTGGGGGCGAGTGGCCAACTCCAGCGCCCTCGGGCCGCGGGCGTGGCATCCGTGGCTCCGCCTGAAAGTGCGAGGGCCAGGACCGCGGACAAAGTGAGCTTCAAAAGGGTCATGGATCCAGCCTTCCGTGGCAACCTGGACGGGTCGATGCCCGGGCTGTCCTATGTGGACAACGGATGTGATCCGCGGTCAAAGCTGCAGGGTCGCTGTAGTACACTTGTTGGAGCAGTTTGCTGTGCCCTCAAGCTTGTTCAGGAGCATGTCTCATTCAGATATGTGGGGGTCCCAGGCTGACTACGCGTATCCAGCCCTCCACCAGCGAAGCCTCATGGCTTCAGGCTGTGGAGGATTGTGCCTCTTGCGGTCCGCTGAAGCCTATTGGCTTGAGTCGGATGAGAAGCGCAATGGATGCCAGGAGCCAGGCCCGTCCGGGCCACAGGCTAAACAACCGTCAACTATTGGCAGGGTAAGAGCAGCCCCATGGGCTCTCTCATGAATGACCTGCCGGAAGGAGCGTCGGCATGCCCGTCGTAACTATGCGCCAGCTGCTTGACAGCGGCGTCCACTTTGGACACCAGACCCGTCGTTGGAACCCGAAGATGAAGCGCTTCATCTTCACGGAGCGCAACGGCATCTACATCATCGACCTCCAGCAGTCGCTGTCCTACATCGACCGCGCCTACGAGTTCGTCAAGGCTACTGTCGCCCACGGCGGCACCGTCCTGTTCGTCGGCACCAAGAAGCAGGCTCAGGAAGCAATTGCCGAGCAGGCTACCCGTGTTGGCCAGCCGTACGTCAACCAGCGTTGGTTGGGCGGTATGCTCACCAACTTCCAGACTGTCGCCAAGCGTATCCAGCGCATGAAGGAACTCGAAGAGATCAACTTCGACGACGTCGCAGGCTCGGCCTACACCAAGAAGGAGCTCCTGCTCCTCAAGCGTGAACTCACCAAGCTCGAGTCCAACCTCGGCGGTATCCGCAACCTGACCAAGGCTCCCTCGGTCCTGTGGGTTGTTGACACCAAGAAGGAACACCTTGCTGTTGACGAAGCCAAGAAGCTGAACATCCCGGTTGTTGCCATCCTGGACACCAACTGCGATCCCGACGAAGTCGACTTCCCGATCCCGGGTAACGACGACGCCATCCGCTCCGTCAACCTGCTCACCCGCGTTGTTGCCGATGCCGTAGCTGAGGGCCTCATCGCCCGCAACCAGCGCGCAACGGGCACTACCGAAGCTCCGGAAGAGCCGCTGGCCGAGTGGGAGCGCGAGCTCCTCGAAGGCAGCAAGGCCGAAGAAGCTGCAGCAGCAGAGGCTCCCGCTGAAGAAGCTCCGGCAGCCGAGGCTCCCGCAGCAACTGAAGCTGCAGACGGCGAAGCCGAAGCAGCCAAGTAAATCTGGACCTTCCCTGATGTTGGAAACAGCCTCGGGGGCAACTGACAGGATGGCAGCTCACGCGGTGGGCTGCCGTCCTGTCAGTCCGTAAACACACAAATTTCTAGACAGAGGGGTTCACATGGCGAACTACACTGCTGCTGACATCAAGGCCCTGCGCGAGCGCACCGGCGCCGGCATGATGGACGTCAAGAAGGCTCTTGACGAAGCCAACGGTGACGCCGAAAAGGCCATCGAGATCATCCGCATCAAGGGCCTCAAGGGCGCTACCAAGCGCGAAGGCCGCTCCACCGCTGAAGGCCTGGTTGCTGCCAAGGTCAACGGTGGCGTTGGCGTAATGATCGAGGTCAACTGCGAGACCGACTTCGTTGCCAAGTCTGACAAGTTCATCCAGCTGGCTGACAAGGTCCTCAACGTTGCAGTCGAGTCCGGCGCAGCCGACCTCGAAGCCCTGCTGGCCACCGAGGTCGACGGCAAGCCGTTGTCCGAGGTTGTCGTCGAAGAGGGCGCTGTCCTAGGCGAGAAGGTTGTTGTCCGCCGCATCTCCCGCGTTGAGGGAACCACGGTTGACGCCTACCTGCACAAGACGTCCAAGGACCTCCCGGCCCAGGTCGGCGTGCTGTTCGCTGTTGACGGTGAAGGCGAAGCCGCTGCCACCGCAGCTCACGACATCGCTGTCCACGTTGCAGCCATGGCTCCGAACTACCTGACCCGCGAAGACGTCCCGGCCGAACTGGTCGAGTCCGAGCGTCGCATCGCCGAAGAGACCGCCAAGGCTGAAGGCAAGCCCGAAGCTGCTCTTTCGAAGATCGTGGAAGGCCGCGTGACGGGCTTCTACAAGGGTGAAGTTCTGGTTGACCAGGCATTCGCCAAGGATTCCAAGAAGACCGTTGCACAGGTCCTCGAAGAAGCCGGCGTCAAGGCAACCGCAGTAACCCGTTTCCGCGTAGGAAACTAGTAATTCATGAAAAGGGGTGGTCACTTCGGTGGCCGCCCCTTTTTCATGCACCCGTCCGGGTAGTACCTGCGCGGACCCACAGCACGATAATCTAGCCAGAGTCCACCAACGGGAAGGCACCATGGAAACCGTCAACACTGCAATCCAGCCCGAGAAGACCCGCCGACGTGTACTTCTGAAACTTTCCGGCGAGGTCATCGGCGGAGGCAAGCTCGGCGTCGATCCTGAGACCGTCCGGGCTATCGCCAAGCAGATCGCGGCAGCCGTGTCCGACGTTGAAGTTGCGATCGTCGTGGGCGGCGGCAACTTCTTCCGGGGCGCCGAACTGTCCCAGAGCGGCATGGACCGTTCCCGTGCCGACTACATGGGCATGCTGGGCACGGTCATGAACTGCCTGGCCCTCCAGGACTTCCTGGAACAGGCCGGCGTTGAAACCCGCGTCCAGAGCGCCATCACCATGGGCCAGGTAGCGGAGGCCTACATTCCCCGCCGGGCCATCCGCCACATGGAAAAGGGTCGTGTGGTCATCTTCGGTGCCGGTGCAGGCCTGCCGTACTTCTCCACTGATACAGTCGCTGCCCAGCGTGCCCTGGAGGTTCACGCAGACGTGGTCCTCATGGCCAAGAGCGGCGTGGACGGCGTCTACACCGCCGACCCCAAGAAGGACCCGACAGCAGAAAAGCTTGACGTCCTCAGCTATGACGATGCCCTGCGCCGCGACATCCGGGTCATGGACCAGACAGCCATGACCATGTGCAAGGACAACCAGCTCTCCATGGTGGTCTTCGGCATGGAAGGCGAAGGCAACGTTACCCGTGCCATCCTCGGCGAAACGCTGGGAACCCTGGTTACTCCCTAGCAAGGGCTAGGATATTTCTAGGACCGTCCGCCCCACGTGGCGGATCTTTACTATGCATTTCTTTACCGTGCATTGCCGCCTGACGTTGGGCAGCAACTACTTTCTGAGGAGAAACCCGTGATCGAAGAGACCTTGCTCGAAGCCGGCGAGAAGATGGACAAGGCGGTTGAGGTAGCCAAGGACGATTTCGCCACGATCCGCACGGGCCGGGCCAACCCCGGTCTGTACAACAAGGTGATCGTCGAGTACTACGGCACACCCACTCCGCTCCAGCAGTTGGCTTCCTTCGGTGTGCCCGACGCCCGCACCATCCTCATCACGCCCTACGACAAGACCGCACTGCGGGACATCGAAAAGGCACTGAGCGACTCCGAGGTGGGCGCCAACCCCTCCAACGACGGCAACGTTATCCGCGTGACCATCCCGGAGCTCACCAAGGAGCGCCGCAAGGAATACGTGAAGATCGTCAAGGGCAAGGGTGAGGACGCCAAGGTCTCCATCCGCAGCATCCGCCGCAAGGCGAAGGACAGCCTGGACAAGCTCGTCAAGGACGGCGAAGCCGGCGAAGACGAGGGCGCCCGCGCTGAGAAGGAGCTCGACGCCCTGACCAAGCAGCACGTCGACAGCATCGACGAACTGCTCAAGCGCAAGGAAGCCGAGCTGCTCGAGGTCTGATGAACCAGGCAGAGCCGGCGCCCGCTGAGCGGGTCCCGACACGCGACACCCCCAAACGCGCCAGGCGTGTACGGGCAAATCCCACCCCCAAGGCGGGACGCAACCTTCCGGCGGCCATCGGCGTCGGGCTTTCCATGCTGTTGGCCGTTTTGGGCGGCCTGCTGTTCCTGCCCCTGGGATTCGTCCTCCTGACCACCGCGTTTGCGGTCCTGGGGGTCTGGGAAGTTTTCCGGGCTCTCGAGGCACAGGGCACCCGGATGCCGATCATCCCCGTGATGGTCGGCAGCCTGGTGATGCCGGTCTCTGCCTATTTTGGCGGCCTTGAAGGGCTGTTGTTCACCATGACGGCGAGCTCCGTGGCCGTCCTGCTGTGGCGTTCCATCGAGAGCGCGGCGGGCGCGCCCCGGAGCGTGTTCGCCGGGGTTTTCACGCTTGCCTGGATTCCGTTCCTGATCAGCTTCGCGGCGCTGCCGTTGCACGCAACCGGCGGGGCAACCCCGGTGGGTTTCTGGCCTGACGGCATTCCGGACGGGGCGTGGCAGATCGCTTCGATGCTGCTGTTGGTCGTCTCCAATGACACGTTCGGCTACATCGTTGGGGCATCCTTCGGCAAGCACCCCATGGCCCCGAAAATCAGCCCCAAG
Source organism: Paenarthrobacter nitroguajacolicus (assembly GCF_031455195.1). GTDB lineage: Bacteria > Actinomycetota > Actinomycetes > Actinomycetales > Micrococcaceae > Arthrobacter > Arthrobacter nitroguajacolicus_D. The sequence continues at coordinate 664,885 of NZ_JAVDSH010000002.1, forward strand.
AAATCCTGGGAGGGTTTCGCCGGTTCGGTTGGTGGGGCCATGGTGATCGGTGTCCTGGCCTGCATCTTCATCCTTGACAGGCCGTGGTGGGTGGGGCTCATCCTGGCTCTCGGCATGGTGGCCGCAGCCACCGCCGGAGACCTCGCCGAGTCCATGGTCAAGCGTGAGCTTGGCGTCAAGGATATGAGCAGCATCCTGCCCGGCCACGGGGGCGTCATGGACCGTTTGGACTCCATCGTGTTCGCGGCCCCTGTAGCCTATGTTCTGTTCGCGCTGCTGAGCGGCGTCTGATAAACCAATGAAGGAAAAGTAGTGTCAGTGGATATTCGACGCCAGATTCCCGCCACGTTCGACCGTGTGGAGCGCAGCAAGTACGGCTACAACGCCAAACAGGTGGATGAGTTCCTCCAGCGCGCCAAGAAGTCGTTCGAGAGTCCTGTAGGAGCTGCTGACCAGATAGCCAGTGGCGACGTCCGTGATGTGGCTTTCGACCCCGTCAAGGGCGGATACGACGCGCACAGCGTCGACGCCGCCCTGGATCGCCTGGAGGACGCTTTCGCTCGGCGCGAGCGTGACGACCTCATCAACCAGCAGGGTGAGGAAGCGTGGCTCCGCCAGATCGGCAAGCTCTCCGGCATCCTCCGGGGCAGGCTGCACCGGCCCGACGGCGAGCGGTTCCGCCGCCCGTCCAAAAAGCGGGCCCGCAGCTACAACGTCCAGGACGTCGACGCCCTGTGCGCGGAACTCATCGGTTACCTCGAGCACGACCAGACCCTCAGCGTGGACACTGTCCGCCGGGCGGTCTTCCGTGCAGCCAAGGGGGACGAGGGTTATGAAGAAGCGCAGGTGGACGCGTTCCTGGCGCGTGTCGTGGAACTCATGGCTGCGATCGACTAGGCCCTTTTTCGCTAGATCGCGAGACCGGCGGGTTGTTTTTCCAGACCTCAAGGTACCTGCGATGTCCCCTGGCCAGTGAAGTCACGAAGAAGGCCAGGGCGGCTACTACTGCAATGCCTACGGACAGGGCCACCGGCAAGCCTCCCACCAACATCGCAGACCCCAGCAGCAGTGCGATGAGGGCGGAGTTGACCGTCCCCATGAACACCATGCTGCTCCCTGCCACTTGGCTGAAGTCGCGGCGGCCGCCAAAAAAGTAGTAGGTCCGCTTGGCCCCTTCTTCGTCGTCGTGAAAGCTGGCCATAAGGTACGGCGCCACCCCTGGGTCGAGGTCCACGTACGCGGCGCGGAGCCTGTTCATGGCGATGACGTACATCAGGTCTTCCATGCCCACGCTCATCACGCGTACGTGCGTGAGCAGTCCAACCACTACGTCGATGCTGAGTATGGTTAGCGCGAAGGCCCTGAACGCATCCGAAAACTGGGTGGCGTTTCCCACCAGCGCCACGCTGAGCAGGCTGGCTGAGGTGAAGGTCAGGAACATGCTGATGCGGGTGAGGACCTCGCCTTGGGTGGTGCTCCTGGAAGCGAGCAGGCTCCAATGCTCGGTGGCCAACAACTGCGCCCGGACGCCGGGCGGCAAATCCGCCTTTGTAGCCGGTGGATCGGGGCTGGCCGGAAGTGGTTCCTCGGACATGGCGTCATTGTCCACCCTGAATGATGCGCGAACAACAGGGCGGGGCCGCCTTAGCGTTCGGTCGCGACCGGGCGCTCGGGCACGTGCAGCCGGGACATGACGCGGTCAACGGAGGACGGAACACGGCCCTTGGTCATGATGGACACGGCCACGGTTACCGCGAATGCCGCCGGAACACTCCATGCCGCAGGCTGGGCCAGCCACGCAGGAGCGTTTCCGCCGCCCATCAACGTGCCGGCCACCATGGCGCCGCCGCAGAGCAACGCGCCGGTCAGCATGCCCGCGATAGCCCCGGCATCGGTGAGGCCACGCCACCAGATTCCCAGCAAAAGCACCGGACAAATGGTGGAGGCCGTGAAGGCAAAGACCAGGCCAACGCTTCCGGCCAGGGCCAGGGTGTCGGTCATGAAGGCAAAGCCCAAAGGCACGACGGCGGCGAGCACCGCCGCGAGCCGGAAACCTCTGACGCTGCCGCCAAAGACGTCTTGGCTGATGACGCCCGATAAGGACACCACCAGGCCCGAGGTTGTGGACAGGAACGCTGCGAAGGCTCCTGCCACGACCAGGGCCGAGAGGACATCACCAGCCGTTCCACCGATCAGCCTTCCTGGCAGCAGCAGGACCAAGGCATCAGCTTGTCCGGACTGTGCCAGTTCGGGAGCGAACATCCGTCCGAGTGCGCCGGAGAGTGTGGGGAAAAGGTAGAAAACGGAGAGTAGTCCCAGCACGATCAAGGTGGTCCGCCGGGCGGACTGGCCGTCCGGGTTGGTATAGAACCTGACCAGTACATGAGGCAGCCCAAGGGTTCCGAACAGCAGGGCCACCAACAGGGAGATGTGTTGGTAAGCCCCTGCGGGTGCTTGGCTGGTGGGGTTGAGGGTGAGCGGTGCCTGTGGCGCAGTGCCGTTACCGGCCAGCACCAGCAGGACGAACACTACGGGCACTGCCAGGGCTGTCAGCTTCAACCAGTATTGAAACGCCTGGACAAAGGTGATGGAACGCATCCCGCCTGCCACCACCGTGAGGCACACCACCACTACAACCGCCGTCGAACCTACCCAGGACGGCAGGCCAGTGGTGATCCTGATGGTGAGGGCCGCCCCGTGGAGTTGCGGGACGATGTACAGCCACCCGACCGCTACCACCACCAGGCTCGTCACGCGTCGGACCAGCGCCGAATCCAGGCGGGCTTGGGTGAAATCCGGGATGGTGTAGGCGCCGGAACGCCTGAGGGGAGCGGCCACGAAGAGCAACAGCATCAGGTAACCGGCGGTGTAGCCCACCGGGAACCACAAAGCATCGGTGCCTGAGAGCAGGATCAGCCCGGCGACACCCAGGAAGCTTGCCGCGGAAAGGTATTCGCCCCCGATCGCCGAGGCGTTCCACCATGGTGGGACGGTGCGGGAGGCGACGTAGAAGTCGCCCGTTGTACGGGAGATGCGCAGCCCGTAGAAGCCGATGACCGCTGTCGTGAGGGAAACGGCGAGGAACGCGACGAGGCTGACGACAGGGTTCACTTGTCCTCCACAAGGTCCCGGTAGCGGGCCTCGTTGCGGGCCGCGGCACGGTTATAAAGCCAGGCACTGAGCCCGATCACCGGGTAGACGCCCACCCCGAGCGCCAGCCAATTAAGGGGGATGCCCACAATGCGGATTTCCGCCACACCCGGGCCGTAGACAAGGATCAGTGCGAACACGCTCAGGATGACCAGGAACCCGCAGGCCACCACCAACGCGAGGCGCAGCTGCGACCGGATGAGTGAGCGGACAAAAAGGCGGCCGGAGTCGGAATCCTCCGGGATCTCACGGTGGCTCGCCAACCGTCCGGGAGCGAGGGGAGCGGACTGTCGCGGCGCCGTGACGCGGACCCTGGTCATCCTTGGGGCCGGATGCGCGTGGAGTGCAGTTTGTCCCTGACCGACGGAAGGTGGCGCCGGCTGATGGGCAACTCTGCCCCCGACACAGCCACGCTGGGGCCCGTGGCGGAAAGCCGCAGGTGCTGGACGTGGTTGAGGGCGATGAGGTACGAACGATGGATCCGGATAAAACCGGCTTCCGCCCATTTCTGCTCCAGGTCGCTGAGGGGCACGCGGATGAGGTAGCTTGCCTCAGCGGTGTGCAGGCGTGCGTAATCCCCTTGGGCCTGCACGTAGGTGACGTCGTCACGCCGGATCATGCGCGTGGTGCTGCCAAGGTCCACCGTGATCATCTCAGGCGCCGGGGTACCGTCCTTGATCAGCTCGCTGATCCGATCCACGGATCGGGACAGCCGTTCGGCCCGCAGCGGCTTCAGCAGGTAGTCGACGGCGGCCAGGTCGAAGGCCTCAAGGGCACAGTCCTCGTCCGCGGTGACGAACACGACGGCGGGCGGGTTGCTGGTGCGCGATATGGCGCGGGCGATGTCCAGGCCCGACAGGGCGGGCATGTGGATGTCGAGGAAAACTGCGTCGACAGGTTCCGTTTCCAGAGTCCTCAGCGCCTCGGCCCCCGAAGATGCCCGGTGGATGGCCCCAATCCGCTCGTCCCGTCCCAGGAGGAAGGCGAGTTCTTCGACGGCGGGCAGTTCGTCATCGGCGACGAGCACGTTGATCATGCTTATAGATTAGCCCGCGGTTCAGGCGTCGTGGCCCGGCTGCGACTTGGGTACACGCAGGGTGATCAGGGTCCCTTCGCCAGGAGCCGTATCGATAACCAGCCCGTGCTCATCCCCATAAACCTGCCGCAGGCGGGCGTCGACGTTGCGCAAGCCCACGTGGTCGCCGTCCGTGTGCCCGGCCAGTACCGACCGCAGGTGTTCCGGGTCCATGCCAACGCCGTCGTCCTCGATGGTGACTTCGGCGAACGCGCCGGAGTCATTGGCGCAGATAGTGATGTGGCCCGGGCCTTCCTTGGCTTCCAAGCCATGGCGAACCGCATTTTCCACCAGCGGCTGGAGGCTGAGGAACGGGATGACTGTGCTCAATACCTCCGGCGCAATCCGCAGGCTTACCTGGACCCGCTCGCCGAAACGGGCCCTTTCCAGGAGCAAGTAGCGGTCGATGCAGCGCAGTTCCTCCGCCACAGTGGTGAAATCGCCGTGCCGTCGGAACGAATACCGGGTGAAGTCGGCGAACTCAACCACGAGCTCCCTGGCCCTGGCCGGATCGGTGTTGATGAACGAGGCAATAGCGTTCAGTGAGTTATAGATAAAGTGCGGGCTGATCTGTGCCCTGAGGGCCCTGACCTCAGCCTCCATCAGGAGGGTCCGGGACGCTTCGAGTTCCGCGAGTTCCAGTTGGGCGGCAATCCAGTCAGCCACTTCGCTTGTGGCGCGGACCAGGCCCGCGCCCGCGGCAGGTGCCAAGGCGGCCACCGATCCGACCACCCGGGAACCGGCCCGGATAGGCGCAATGACGGCGCTGAAGTCGTGCGCCGTCTTGTCGGCGCCGTGGGCCCCGGCGTGGGGGACCACCACGGTTCGGCCGGTACCCAGCACATCCGCCGCGAGGCGCATCAACGATGGCCGGAGATCCTCCCCGGCACCGTCCCAGGCGAGTACGGCGTCGGTATCCGTAATGGCCAGGGCATCACAGCCCAGCAGTACCCGCAATTGCTTGCTGGCCTTGGCTGCCCCGGCGGGTTGGAGGCCGCCGCGAAGGTGCTGCCCGGCCCTGGACGCTGCATGCAGTGTATTGTACGTGGCACGTTCGGCATCGGTGCCAAGGTCGCGGAATGATCGGATGACCTTCAAGCCAACACCCACGACGACGGCGACAGCCAGCACGATCACGGCGATGGCTGCGGCACTGAAAAGCGGGGAGTCGGGCATACAGCCAGCGTAGCCAATGAACGTGCTTGCATCCTGCCGTTCGGCGCAGGGGTGCGACCGTTGAGCGACACCCCAGGGCGAACCACTGGAACAGGCGGTGTAGCGCATCCGATAGTGATTGCAGTCACATCGGCGCCGAGGGTGGAGCTGATGTGGGCACATCACAACCAGGAGGAACCAATGGGTAATGAGGCCCACCCCCACGACGCTGCGGCGTCCGTGGACTTCCAGGAAGTCCAACAAACGGAACGGTTCAAGACTCTGCGCAAGCGGCACCGCAGCTTTGTCTTCCCCATGGCCGTCATATTCCTGCTTTGGTATTTCGCGTATGTCCTGTTGGCCGCCTACGCCGTCGACTTCATGTCCACCAAGGTTTGGGGCAACATCAACATCGGCCTGATCCTTGGGCTGCTCCAGTTCGTCACCACGTTCGGCATCACGGCCTGGTACGTGAGCTACTCCAACAGGAAGCTGGACCCCATCGCGGCCGAGATCCGCAACGGGATCGAAGGCCACCAATTCGATAAGGACGGCAACATGATCCAAGGGGAGGCCAAATGAACGCCACCATGGTCCCGGCAGTCGAGGTCGCTGCCCTCAAAGACACCACGCTGTTGAACATGGGCATCTTTGCCTTGTTCGTCGCGGTCACCATGGTCATCGTTTTCCGGGCCAGCCGGAACAACAAGACAGCCGCTGACTACTACGCCGCAGGCCGCTCCTTCACGGGCTCCCAGAACGGGACGGCCATCGCAGGCGACTACCTGTCGGCGGCGTCGTTTCTCGGCATTACCGGTGCAATCGCCATCAACGGGTACGACGGCTTCCTGTACTCCATCGGCTTCCTGGTCGCCTGGCTCGTGGCACTGCTGCTCGTCGCCGAACTGCTCCGCAACACCGGCAAGTTCACCATGGCCGACGTCCTATCGTTCCGGTTGCGCCAACGGCCTGTCCGCATCGCCGCCGCACTGTCCACCCTCGCAGTCTGCTTCTTCTACCTCCTGGCCCAGATGGCCGGCGCAGGGAGCCTCATCTCGCTCCTGCTGGGAATCAGCGACTGGGGCGGACAGGCGCTGGTGATCATCGTCGTCGGCGCGTTGATGATCATGTATGTGCTCATCGGCGGCATGAAGGGCACCACCTGGGTTCAGATCATCAAGGCGATCCTGCTCATCGCCGGCGCCGCAGTCATGACGGCAATGGTGCTTGCGATCTATGGATTCAACCTCTCCAGCCTGCTGGGATCGGCGGCAGAGGCTGCCAATAACCCGGCAGTCCTCAACCCGGGCCTGCAGTACGGCAAGACCGAAACATCCAAGCTCGACTTCATGTCGCTGGGCCTGGCATTGGTCCTTGGAACAGCAGCTCTCCCGCACGTCCTGATGCGCTTCTACACGGTTCCCACCGCCAAAGAAGCCCGCAAGTCCGTGGTGTGGGCCATCTGGCTGATCGGCCTGTTCTACCTCTTCACCCTGGTGCTGGGCTACGGAGCGGCCGCCCTGGTAGGCGCGGAAACCATCAAGTCCGCACCCGGGGGCGTCAACTCCGCTGCACCGCTGCTGGCCTTCCACCTCGGCGGCCCGCTGCTTCTTGGCTTCATCTCAGCGGTTGCTTTCGCCACGATCCTCGCCGTCGTCGCCGGCTTGACCATCACCGCCGCCGCGTCCTTCGCCCACGACATCTACGCGAACGTCATTTCCAAGGGCAAAGCCGACGCTACTGCCGAGGTGAAAGTTGCACGGCGCACTGTTGTGGTGATCGGCGTCCTCGCCATCCTCGGTGGCATCTTCGCCAACGGCCAGAACGTGGCCTTCCTGGTGGCGCTGGCCTTCGCGGTCGCGGCGTCCGCCAACCTGCCCACCATTGTCTACTCGCTGTTCTGGAAGAAGTTCACCACCCAGGGCGCTGTATGGAGCATGTATGGCGGGCTCGCCCCGGCGATCCTGCTCATCGCGTTCTCGCCCGTAGTCTCTGGTGCCAAGACATCCATGATCCAGGGCGCCAACTTCGCGATCTTCCCGCTCAGCAACCCGGGCATCGTTTCCATCCCGTTGGCCTTCTTCCTGGGCTGGCTCGGAACGGTCTTGGACAAGCGGCGCGAAGACCCGGCCAAGCAGGCAGAGATGGAGGTGCGCTCGCTGACCGGAATCGGAGCTGAGAAGGCAGTGGACCACTAGGCCCGCTGCGTCGAAAAACATCAAGGGCCCCTCCTGTCGTAACAGGAGGGGCCCTTTGGTGCGCGGGTCATTTCTTGAGGCTGAGCCACTCAGTCAGCTGTTCCAGCGGCCAGGTGGTGACGATGCGATCCTTCGGTACTCCGAGCGCTTCCGCGCGCGCAGCTCCGTACTGCAGGAAATCGAGCTGGCCGGGTGCGTGTGCGTCGCTGTCGATGCTGAACAGGCATCCCGCATCGAGGGCCATCTTAATGAGGTTGTCCGGCGGGTCCTGGCGTTCAGGGCGGGAATTGATTTCCACTGCGACACCCCACTCCGCGCACTCGCTGAAGACCTTGGCTGCATCGAACTCGGACTCGGGCCGGGTGCCCCGGGACCCTTGGACGAGCCGTCCCGTGCAGTGGCCCAGGACGTTGGTGTGCGGGTCGCTGATGCCGCCGAGCATTCTCGCTGTCATGGTCTTCTTATCTGACCGAAGCTTCGAATGGACGCTAGCCACCACCACGTCCAGCCGGTCCAGCATTTGGGGTGCCTGGTCCAGGGTTCCGTCTTCCAGGATGTCCACCTCGATGCCCTTGAGCAATTGGAATCCGTCGTGGGAGGCATTGATGTCCTCCACTATGCGCAACTGATCCTCGAGGCGTTCGATGCTCAGGCCGTTGGCTATGGTCAGGTTGGGGGAGTGGTCCGTGAGGGCCAGGTATTCGCGGCCAAGCGTGCGTGCTGCGGCCACCATCGCTTCGATGGGTGATCCGCCGTCGGACCAGTTGCTGTGACTGTGAAGATCGCCACGCAACGCTGCCCGGAGTGTGTCGCCGCCTTGGGCCAGTGGTTCGGTGCCACGCTCCCGAAGGTCGGCCAGATACTCGGGGACCCTGTCTTCCAGCGACTGGGTTATGACCTCCGCGCTGCGGCTGCCGACGCCTTTGAGGCTGGTGATGCGGCCGGTGCCGACCAGCTTTGCGAGATCGTCGGGCGGTAGCTGCCGAACGGCGTCGGCCGCTTTGCGGAATGCTTGGACCTTGAAGGTGGGTGCTTGGCTGCGTTCGAGCCAAAATGAAATTTCGTCGAGCGCCTCGATGGGATCCATGGCTCCATGATCCACGAACCAAGCGCACCATCAACAGTGGGCAGTGTCGATGGTGCGCCGGTCCGGTCACCGCCTAGTGGTGGTGACCCTGCTCCAGGGCGGGATTGGAGCCCTGGCCATGCTCTCCGTGAGGCACGGCGTGCTGTCCCGCCATCGACGCCGCCAGTCCCGGAGTAGCAACTGTTGCAACAACGACGGCGGCTCCGAACGCGGCTGCCAGAAGCCGCCCGGTCCTTGGCTGGCCGTGGGCGCCGCCGTCGTTGGTCTTGTGTTGCCGCCTCAGCCAGCCCGCTCCGGCGAGAGCCATGAGGGTCAGGCCGAGGGCGGCAAAGTGGCTCACGTCCAACGAGCGTTGGATGCTGATTCCGCTCGCCACGACCGCGACGTGCGCCAGGGCGGCTGCGGCCAAGGCCGGAAGCGCATAGCGGGCGAACACCAGGGAGTTGCGGTGCAGGCCCCACAGCGACCAAGCCAGGAAGGCCAAGCCAGCCGCGAGGGTCGCGGCACCGGAGACCATGAGTCCCGGTGCCGCGGATCCAGCTCCGGTGAGGTATCCGGCGGCCAGGGAGAGCTCGACCATTCCCGCTGCCATGGCGGCGAAATACACGAACAACAGGGTTGCCGCGCTCAGCGTGGGGTGGTTTTTGCTCTCCATGGTCATTGTTCCTCTCGCTCCGGAGTCGGTGATCAGCTGCTCGGTCATCAGCTCGTGAGTGCTGGTGCCTAGGCGCGGGCGGAGGCTACGGCGGCCTTGTCCTGCGAGAGTGCTACGCCGAGCAGGACCACGGCGCTGGCGAGGTGCAGCACGTTATCGGCGCCGTTGAGGGCGATGATGTTCAGCGAGCTGCCGACGAGGAAGAGGCCAACGATACCCACCAGCAAGTAGACGCCACCAACCGTGGTGTTGACCGACTTGGAGAGGGTGACACCGTTCATGCCTGCGTAGAGCAACGCGGCGCCGATGGCCAGGTGGATGATGTTGTGAAGCGGGTTCACGGCGAAGATGATGAGGTTGGCGCCCTCGGTGGCGAAGAAGCCGATTCCCGAGGTGACAAAGAATCCGAGCACGCCTACCAAGAGGTAAACGGCTCCGAAGATGGTGGCGATCAAGCGATTGGGCGAAGTACGCATTGGTCCGAACCTTCCGATGATGGCCGGGAAACCCCGGCCGTCCTGCTGAACCCCAAGTGGGGTTCTCAAGCAGTGATTCGGACCATGTGCCTGTTCGGATGGGTGGCGGTTGGAAAAAAACTTCAGGCAGCTATGGGCGCAGCCGGATACTGCTCATTTTGAGGTCATTGCTGCCCTCGAAAACGTACTGGAGGTCGATGGTCTTGCCATCGCATTGCAGCTTGCCTGCGAGGTCTGCCGTGTTGTTGCCGTTGTTGGATTTCACGTTCACGGAGTTGTAGTTCGGCTTGCAGGAGCTGTCCAGCCGCAGGCTTGCAATGCCGTCGATAAAGGATTGCTTGTCCAACTCGTCTTTCAGCGGTTGGCTGAGGTAGTTGTCGTAGGCCTGCTCCGTTTGGCCGGACACCACCAGACTGGTGAACTCGTCCGCCAGGGACCGAGCCTTGGACGTAGCGTTTCCCACGAGGTTTACGAAAATCAGGATGCCAACAACGGCCAGGACGATGACGCCGGCAACGATGCCAAGGACGATCCACAAGACCTTCCGGCTCTTTTTTGGCGGCAGCTGGCCGTATGGTCCCCCGGGGTATTGACCGGGTGCGTACTGGCTCTGGGGATAGGGGTTCTGGCCGTACTGTTCGCCGGGTGCCGCGTACGGTGGGGTGTTGCCTTGCGGCTGGGCGGACGACGGCGGCTGTTGCCACTGCGGCGAAGCGCCGGTTTGTGGTGGGTAGCCCGGGCCCGGGGGAACCGGCGGCTGTGCCTGTCCGGGCTGGTATGGGTTCGGTTCTTGCGGGTTGCTCACGGTAGTGCCCCTTTCGGCAGCCTTCAACGCCGCCACCTGACCGGGGACCTCTGGACGGCCCCCGGTTCGTCCACTTGAATCAAAGCGCATCCGGCAGTTTGTGTACAGCTAACCCGCTTTTACGACTCGGAACGACGCCCCAGTAATGGTTGGACGCGGTAGGGGATCATCTCCCGCATTGCCAGCGCTGTATCCGTCCGGTCCACACCGTCACAACCAAGGATTTTGCCGTTGATGCGGTAGAGGTCTTCGGCATCCAAGGCTACGACCCGGAGCAGGAGGTCTGCTGATCCCGTCAAGCCGAATCCTTCAAGGATTTCCGGGATGTCGGCCAGGTCCTGGGCAAGGGACGCGAGCTTCTGCTGTTGCACATGGACGGTGATGAACGCCGTCAGTGGATAGCCGAGGGCGACCGGATTGATGCGCCTCTCGAAGGAGAGGAACGCATGCTTCTTTTCAAGCTGGGCCATGCGGGCCTGAACCGTATTGCGGGACAATCCCAATTTTTGTGCCAGGGCCACGACGGTCCCGCGTGGATCCTTCGCCATGGCAGAAAGGAGGCGGGTGTCAGTGCCATCCAAAGGTTGCATAATGCGCAAGATTAGCACGGCGGCGAATCCCAAAACAGGGCACATTGCTCAACTTTAAGGAGGGTAGTTGTACCCCATGCAACTTGTGAGTAGGGTCACAATTAACTCCGGCGAAGGTGCCGGAGGGCCGGTCTGCGGCAGGATCACAAGTCCAGCCAGCGCCGACAAAAACGAGCCGGAAGGTTGCGATCACCTGTGTTGACGGATCAGGCGGGCAAGGGAGTGCACCACGACACTCCGGGCCCAGGACAAAGTGCACAAAATCCCCTGAGGACTGGCGGCGATCTGCTCCAGCTGGTTTCTCCGGAAGGCGAGCGGATCAGCCATCCCGAATTCGATGTCTGGGTCAAGGACATCGGTGATGAGCAATTGTGCTCCTTGTACGAGGACATGACGGTCATCCGCCGCATAGATGCCGAGGCGACGGCGCTCCAGCGACAAGGAGAGCTGGCACTGTGGCCCCCTCTGCTTGGACAGGAAGCATCCCAGATAGGTTCGAGCCGATCATTGCGCGACGACGACTTCGTCTTCCCGAGCTACCGCGAAAGCGGAGTAGCCTACGTGCGCGGAGCCCACCTCTCCGAAATCGCCAGGGTATGGCGCGGCAACGCCTCCTACGGGTGGGACCCCCAACGCATCAACCTGGCGACACCCCAGATCATCATCGGTTCCCAGAGCCTGCACGCTACTGGTTACGCCATGGGTGTCCAGCTGGACGGCGCAAACACGGCGGTCCTTGCCTACTTCGGCGATGGTGCTACCAGTGAAGGCGACGTCAACGAAGCCATGGTCTTCGCGGCCAGCTACCAAGCCCCCGTGGTGTTTTTCTGCCAAAACAACCACTGGGCCATTTCAGAGCCGGTCCGGATCCAGTCGCACGTCCAGTTGGCTGACAGGCCTACGGGTTTCGGAATCCCGAGCATGCGGGTTGACGGCAACGATGTGCTCGCTGTCATGGCTGCGACGCGCGTCGCTTTGGACCGGGCACGTTCCGGCGGCGGCCCCACCTTCATTGAGGCCGTTACGTACCGTATGGGCCCGCATACCACAGCCGATGACCCCACCCGCTATCGCGACCCCATCGAGCTGGAGGACTGGGCCGCCAAGGACCCCATCCTCAGGTTGCGAAAGCTCCTGGAAGCCAAGGGACTGCTGACCGAGGACGTGGAGGCCCGCGTCAAGGCGAAGGCCGACGCTGTGGCTGCGGAACTTCGCTCCAGCTGCATCGGGATGGCCGATCCGCAGCCGCTGGACGTCTTCAACCACGTCTACAGCACGCCCAATCCCTGGATAGAACGCCAGAAGGACCACTACTCGCGGTACCTGAACAGCTTTAACGAACCCGTCGAGGAAGGTGCACTCTGATGTCCAAGCTCACTTTTGCCCGTGCCATCAACGCCGGCCTCCGGAAGTCCCTCGAAAACGACCCCAAAGTGATCCTCATGGGCGAGGACATTGGTTCCCTTGGCGGTGTCTTCCGCGTCACCGACGGGTTGCAGAAGGACTTCGGAAAGCACCGGGTCATCGATTCGCCGCTGGCCGAGTCAGGCATTATCGGCACCGCGGTGGGCCTTGCCTACCGCGGTTACCGGCCGGTTTGCGAGATCCAGTTCGACGGCTTCATCTACCCCGCCTTCGACCAGATCGTCAGCCAAGTAGCGAAGATGCACTACCGCACCCAAGGCCGGGTCAAGATGCCCATCACCATCCGCGTTCCCTTTGGCGGCGGCATCGGTTCTCCGGAGCACCACTCCGAATCGCCCGAAGCATATTTCACCCACACCTCCGGTTTGCGGGTGGTGGCGGTCTCCAATCCGCAGGATGCCTACACGATGATCCAGCAGGCCATCGCCTCTGACGATCCAGTCCTCTATTTCGAGCCCAAGCGCCGCTACCACGACAAAGGTGACGTGGACGAGACCATCGATCTCTCCACAGCGCTTCCCCTGGACAAGGCCGCCGTGGTCAGCTCCGGATCGGACGTGACCTTGGTGGCCTATGGTCCTCTGGTCAAGACGGCCAAGGACGCCGCCATGGCCGCCGCCGACGACGGTCTTTCCGTGGAAGTCATCGACCTCCGTTCCCTGGCACCCGTGGACTATCCCGTGGTGGAGGCATCAGTCCGCAAGACGGGCCGGCTGGTCATTACGCATGAAGCCGGCCAGTCCGGTGGCCTCGGCGCAGAGATCGCAGCAAGTATCACCGAACGTTGCTTCCACTACCTGGAGTCAGCTCCGGTTCGGATCACCGGTTTCGATGTTCCATACCCGTACTCGAAGCTCGAAATGCACCATCTGCCCGATCTTGACAGGATCCTCGACGGTGTAGACCGGGCCCTGGGCCGCCCCAACTCCCTGAGTGGACTGGAAGGATGACCGCCACCATGATCAAGGAATTCAGGCTACCGGACCTTGGCGAAGGCCTGACCGAATCGGAAATCCTGAGCTGGAAGGTGGCCGTGGGGGACACCGTCACGCTGAACCAGGTTATCGCCGAGGTGGAAACCGCCAAGGCTGTGGTGGAGTTACCCTCGCCCTTCGCCGGAACCGTGGCAGCCCTTCATGAGCAGCCCGGCACTGTGGTGGAAGTCGGCAAGCCGATCGTCTCCTTCGAGGTGGACGACGCCGGGTCCTCCAACGGTGGCGCCGTCACCGGCGGCAGTGGCGCGGCCGCCGTCGGACGTGGTGAAACTGCCGGACGTGGTGAAGCTGCCGGAAGTGGTGGCCCCACGGAAACGACCGGCACGGAGGCGAGCCCGGCGAAACGCGAGCCCAACTTGGTGGGTTACGGGGCTCTCGTCGAACATACCGGCCGTCCCACCCGTCGCGCCCGCGGCGTGATTCGTGAAGCAGAGTCCAAGCCTGCAGTTCCCCAGCAGCCGCGAGCGGTGCCCGTCGCAGCGCCGGAAGCTGGGGCGGCCATCGCTGAGCGGCCCCGATCAACTCCGCCTGTCCGCAAGCTGGCCCGCGACCTGGGTGTGGACCTTGAGTCGGTTCCCGGGACCGGGCCTGGGGGACTCATTACCAGGGAGGACGTCCAGAACTTCCTGGGTGCACCGGAACCGACCACCAGCGCTCCAGCAGCGCAGCGGGAAAGGGAAACCCGGGCGCCAATCAAGGGGGTTCGGAAGTTCACTGCCGCTGCGATGGTGCAAAGCGCCTTCACCGCACCCCATGTGACCGAATTCCTCACGGTTGACGTCACCGCGACAATGGACCTTCTGGCTCGGCTCAAGGGCAACAAGGCATTCGAGGGCTACAAGCTGACGCCGCTGACCATCGCATCCAAGGCCGTGCTCGTAGCGCTCCGGAACAATCCCACATTGAACTCGCGCTGGGATGAGGCCAGTCAGGAGATCGTGCAGTTCAACTACGTGAACCTGGGCATCGCCGCTGCAACGCCACGCGGCCTGACCGTTCCGAACATCAAGGATGCGGACCGGTTGACACTACGTGAGCTGTCAACGGCGCTGACTGAACTGACGGACACCGCACGTGCAGGCAAGACGTCTCCGTCGGATCTTTCCGGAGGGACCATTTCCATCACCAACATTGGAGTGTTCGGGATCGATGCCGGAACGCCCATTCTGAATCCGGGGGAGGCCGCCATTGTCGCCCTCGGGGCTGTGCGGAAGGCTCCGTGGGTTGTGAACGACGAACTTGCAATCCGCCAAGTCATGTCGCTCAGTCTGTCCTTCGACCACCGACTGGTGGACGGCGAACAGGGCTCGCGGTTCCTCGCAGATCTCGGCGCCATCCTGTCCGACCCGGCCATGGTCATGACCATGATCTGAAGCCCCTGAAGCTGCGCCGGCCCATCCCTTTACGAGTGCTTGCAGGAAACTGCAGCCAAGGGGTGGGCCGTCGCGCGTCATTGCCTCTTAGGACGCCTCAGTCTTCGGTAGGTGTGGTCCGGTTCGAGTGCACGTCACGCCAACTGTGCTCAGGCTCGAATCCCAAGAGCCTGCGGGCCTTGTCGATTGAGAGCATCGTTTCGTGCTCGCCAAGATCCTTCATAACCTCGACGCCGGGAAAGACTTCCGCAGCCAGCTCGGCGCTGCTCCGACCCATCACGGTGTCGGCGGCCGCGATAATGAAGGTCTCAAAGCCCGGTTGCGCATGTTCCAGGGCCCGGACCACCGCAAGGGCGCCATCCCGGGCATCGATGTAGCCCCAGAGGTTCCATTTACGCAAGGATGCATCGGAGTCGAAGGACGGGAACGCCTCGTAGTCTTCCGGGTCCATGACGTTGGAAAAGCGCAGGGCCGTAATGCTCAAGTCCGGGTCCCAGCGGGTGAGCTGGATGGCCATTTGCTCCTCGAGGTGCTTCACCAAGGAGTACGTGCTTTCGGGGCGCGCCGCATACTCTTCATCGACCGGGATGTAGGGCGGGTCGACGTCAAAGGGCAGGCCAAGCACCGTCTCGCTTGAGGCGTAGACTACCTTCTTGATCCCGGCTCTACGAGCGGCTTGGAAGACGTTGTACGTCGAGACCATGTTGTTCTCGAATATAGCGGCGTCCGGTGCCAAACCCGGTGCCGGGATAGCAGCCAAGTGGACGATTGCGTCCAAGCCGCTGTGTTGATCGTCCAAGCCCATAATGACGTCAACGACCTGTCCATAATTGCGGAGGTCTACGTTGACATAGCCGCGGCCACGAGCGCCAACTCTGTCCATGTTAAGGACTTGGTGACCATCCTGCGTCAGCCGCCGGACTACGCTCCTGCCCAGCTTTCCGCTTCCGCCCGTGACGGCAATCTTCATAGTGAGCTCCTGGTCGATGTCAGTAGGTGGATGGGATTGCTCCCAGCGTATGTGGCGGGTGGTTGGCTGCCCAGCCCCGGGACTGGCCCTGCGGAACCTAGGTCTCCCGTTCCCACCCAGGCGCCGGGGCCTGCCTGGACACCGGGTCTACCCAGACGCAGGTCCTGCGCGATCACCCGGCTTGGCTAGGTCACCCGGTTTGGCAAGGCCATCCGGTTCGGAAGGTCATTCAGCCCGAGGTCACCCGGTTTGGCAATGTCATCCAGCCGATGTCTCACCCGGTTTGGCGATGTCATCCAGCCCGAGGTCACCCGGTTTGGCAATGTCATCCAGCCGATGTCTCACCCGGTTTGGCGATGTCATCCAGCCCGAGGCCATCATCTGGTTCGGAGAACCCTCAGGGCTCCTTCAAGTCAGCCCTCAACGGCTTGAACCAGTCTCCGGAATGAGACTTTGGCTCCGGGAGCAGACGCTTACGCCGGGACTAAGGCAGCGCTGTTTGTTTGTCTCAGCCTGCTCGCCACGTTGTCCTTGTCCCTGCCGCCTGGGGAGGCGTTGTCATGTTTTGAGGGGTGTGTGGTGGTGGTTGCGTCGGGGTGTTTGTGTGGGGTCGATGTGGGGTGGGGGGATGAACCAGGGGGTGCCGTTGGGGTTGGTGATGGTCCATTGTTCTTTGTGGATGAGGTGGTGGTGGTGGGAGCAGAGGAGGGTTCCGTTTTCTGTTCCTGTGGTGCCGCCGTGGGACCAGTAGGTGATGTGGTGGGTTTCGCACCAGGGGGCGGGCATGGTGCAGTCGGGGAAGGCGCAGCCGCCGTCGCGGGCGGTGATGGCTTTGCGGATGTGGGGTGGGAAGATCCGGGTGGTGCGGCCGATGTCCAGGACGCGGGAGTCGGTGCCGAGCAGGACGGGGATGATGTCGGCGTCGCAGGCGATTTTGCGGATGGTGTTGGGGTGGATGGGGCCGGTGAACGTCGCGGTCCCTGTGGTGGTGGTGCCGGTGCCGGTGGTTTTGGTGGGTGTGTTGCTGTGGGTGAGTTGGTCGAAGAGGTCGTGGTGGTTGATGGTGACGGTGAGTTGGGGTCGGAGTCCGCCGTTGGTGGGGAGTTTGCCGGTGGTCATTGCGAGGTTGCAGGCGCCGACGAGGCCGTCGAGGAGTTTTTGTGCCCGGGAGCGCTGGTCCAGGTCCGGGCTGGTGGGTTGGGTGGTGTGTCGGGGGTTGGTGGCGGTGTTCATGACGGTGGTGAGGGTTTCGTATTGTTCGGTGGTGGCGAAGATTTCGAGGTGGTGCAGTCCGTAGCGGCGTCTCCGGCGGAGGAAGGTGCCTTGGAGTTGGTGGAGGGCTTCTTCGGAGGGTTCGGTTCCGTCTTGGTCGATCCTGTCGGTCCAGCGTTGGGCCGTTTTGGTGAGGAAGTCCGGGTCGCTTTCGGTTGCGGTTCTGGTCAGGGCGTGTTCCATGCGGGTGACGGTTTCGGGGTCGGTGAGGTGCCGGACTTTATCCAGGGCGGTGCTGATGATCGTGGCTGAGCGGGAGGGTATTTGGGCTGATCCGATCGCGTCGGCGAGCATTTCCCGTCGGGCGGGGAGGGGTTGTCCGGCTATTCCGGGCTGGGGGAGGACCTCGGCGGCGAGGGCGAGTCTGCGGCGGGCTTCGCTGATACTGATCCGTAATCGGGCGCGGAGGAATTGTGCCGCGTTCCGGTAGCCGTCATCGAGCAGGGCCGCATCACCGGCCTGCCTGGTGACAGCCCGGTCCGGGGTGTTTCCCGGGGTATCGGTCCATCCGGTGCGCCTGCCGGGGTCGGCGGGGGACTGGGCACCTCGTGCTTCATTCCGGGTCCGCTCCACAGCCTGTGCCGCGACCACCTGCAAATACTCCAACGACCGGGAAAGCTCCTCCACCCGGCCAGCAAAATCCGCAGCCTCCACAAGCCCAAGCAGCCCGGACTCGGTCATCGCGGAGGCGCGTAGCTCTTCCAAAGCCGTGGCGCTGTCCTCCAACGCTTCTGAAAGGCAGCCCAGCCGAGCGATGGTGTCTGGCCCATCCGATGTCCCTTCGCCAGGGGAGGCTGTGGCTCTTCCGGCCGGACCTTCGAGCCGCATCGTTGCAGGGCTTTCACCGGGGGCAACAAGCAGCGTACCGGCGCCCGACAAACCCGGCCGCCGCTCCAATACCTGCCCATCGCTTTCCATACGAAAACCCTGTCACTCCGGGCTCCCACCAATCACCCCCTGATTCGCGTATGTGGAAAACTGCGAACACTGCCGGCGTATCCCACGCCGTCCCAGCAGCTCGCGGGATGGCCCCGATAACGGAGCCCAGCAGCTCGCGCGAGACACAGCCCCCAACGGCAAGTCCGGACCAACACCGAGCAGTCCAAACCCGCCACGACCAGTCCGGCTCTCATCAGGTCGACGTAGCCCTTAGTGCCAGGGAGAGACGTAGCCCTTAGTAGCAGGGAGATAGGAACCCGGTGGTTGGTAAGACACCTCCCTATGCGGTCAGCGCTGCAAAGGCCATCTGTTCGAGGATGGGCCGGGCTGATTTCGCGGCGATCTTCCTCCCGTGGTGGCGCACTGAATGTGGGGTGGAGTTGATCAAGCCGAAGGCCGCATGGGCCCGCACCCGTAGGCCGGGAACATCTGCATCCGTGTGAATGCGGGCGAGGACTCCAACCCAGGTTTCAACGTAGGAGCGCTGCAACTGCCGTACTTCGGCCTGGTCGGCATCACCGAGGCTGCTGAAATCCCGGTCCTGGACACGGATGACGTCAGGGTTGCTCAGGGCAAAGTCCACTTGGAACCGGATCAATTCCTGCAGGGCTTCCGTGGGAGTTCCTGCGTCCGAGACCACCCGTAGTCCGCCGTCCAGGAGGTCCCGGCTAACGCTGAGGAGCAGTTCGCCAAGCACGGCCTGTTTGCCGGGAAAATGGCGGTACACTGCGGGTCCGCTGACGCCTGCTGCCGCGCCGAGGTCCTCAAGGGATACCCGGCTGAAGCCGTTTTCCGCGAACAGCCCTGCCGCGGCGGACAGCAAAGCCAACCTGCGTAGCTCCTTTGCGTGGCTGCGTTGGGTCATGGCAGTGCGGCTACCGTCGGTGCTTGTTTCCGGGCCTACGGTCACGTTCTCCTCCTTGGCGCCCACGCCGGCAGAGCGGGCGTTGCTGTGCTGGACATCACAGTTAATAAAGACTAACCTAAATTTCAGTTACGTGGCACTAACCGAAATGGCCTGTGGCCGGGAATGGAACAGGGGTCGATGGAGACAATCGCCAGCTTGACGGGAACCGCCAGCGGCACGTTCGAGGCCAACCAGGGGGCGCAGCGTGCCCTGGTTGAGGAGTTGAAGAACCGCTTGGCAACAGCGGCATTGGGCGGGCCCGCAGCGTCCCGCGAACGCCATATCAAGAGGGGCAAGCTTCTCCCCAGAGAACGCATCGACTACTTGTTGGACGAAGGAAGCCCGTTCCTGGAGATCGCGCCTTTGGCCGCAAACGGGATGTACAACGACGATTCGCCTGGAGCCGGTGTCATTGCAGGCATTGGACTCGTTCATGGCCGCCACGTCCTGGTCATTTCCAACGACGCGACGGTCAAGGGCGGGACCTACTTCCCGATGACTGTGAAAAAGCATCTCCGGGCCCAGGAGATCGCGTTGGAGAACAAGCTCCCGTGTATCTACCTGGTGGATTCAGGCGGAGCGTTCCTGCCCAAGCAGGATGAGGTCTTCCCCGACAAGGAGCACTTCGGCCGGATCTTCTACAACCAGGCCCGGATGTCCGCGGCGAAGATCCCACAGATCGCCTCCGTGATGGGTTCGTGCACCGCGGGTGGGGCCTACGTCCCGGCGATGAGTGACGAGACCGTGATTGTCCGCAACCAGGGGACCATCTTCCTTGGCGGCCCGCCCTTGGTTAAGGCAGCCATCGGCGAGATCGTCACGGCGGAAGAGCTCGGCGGCGGTGACGTGCACTCCCGGATTTCCGGGGTCACCGACCACTTGGCGGAGAACGACCAGCATGCGCTGGAAATCGTCAGGGACATCGTGGCGACGTTGCCGAAGCCGGCGCAGCCGGCGTGGGACGTGCTCGACGTCGTCCTGCCGCCTTTGGTGGAACCGGCGGAGCTTTATGGTGTGGTTCCAACGGACGTCAACGCCCAGTACGACGTCCGCGAAGTGATCGCCCGGCTCGTCGACGCTTCTGAGTTCCACGAATTCAAGAAGAACTACGGGACCACCTTGGTCACCGGGTTCGCGCGTCTTCATGGGCATCCGGTGGGCATCGTCGCCAATAATGGTGTCCTGTTCAGCGAGTCCTCGCTCAAAGGCGCCCACTTCATTGAGCTCTGCGATCAGCGGGGAATCCCACTGATCTTCCTGCAGAACCTCTCCGGATTCATGGTGGGCAAGGATTATGAGCAAGGTGGCATCGCCAAGAATGGCGCCAAGATGGTCACGGCGGTGGCAACGGCCCGCGTGCCGAAACTGACGGTGGTTATCGGCGGGTCCTTCGGCGCGGGCAATTACTCCATGTGCGGCCGGGCGTACTCGCCACGGTTCCTCTGGATGTGGCCGGCCGCACGTATCTCCGTCATGGGCGGCAACCAGGCCTCCAGTGTCCTCGCGACGGTCAAAAGGGACCAGTACGAGGCGGCAGGCCAGGAATGGTCCGTCGAGGACGAAGAGGCCTTCAAAGCCCCCATCAAGCAACAGTACGAAGATCAGGGGAGTCCGTACTACTCCACCGCCCGGCTGTGGGATGACGGCATTATTGATCCCGCTGACACCCGCCGTGTCCTGGGCATGGCACTTGACGTCGTCTCCCGCCAACAACTGCCCGAGACCTCATTCGGTCTCTTCAGGATGTGAACATGACCTTCCCGACACCAACCAAAGCCCCGACCACAAGTCCAACCGCACCCCGCACCTTCAATGCCGTCTTGGTCGCCAACCGGGGCGAGATTGCCTGCAGGGTCATCCGTACGCTGAAGGAGATGGGCATCCGCTCCGTCGCCGTGTATTCGGACGCCGACAAAGATGCAAAGCACGTCACGCTCGCCGACACTGCCGTCGCCATAGGCGGCACGGCTCCCGCAGAGAGCTACCTCCGGATCGACGCCATCATCGAGGCGTGCCGTCGCAGTGGGGCCGATGCCGTCCACCCTGGTTACGGCTTCCTGTCAGAGAACGTGGAGTTCGCCAAAGCGCTGGACGCCGCGGGCATCACGTTCATCGGACCCGGTATCGGTGCCATCGAGGTGATGGGCGACAAGATCCGCTCGAAGAACCATGTGATGGCCTACGACGTCCCGTGCGTGCCCGGGATCGCCAAACCCGGACTCACTGACCAGGATCTCATTGAAGCAGCCTCCGAAGTCGGCTTCCCGCTCCTGATCAAGCCATCGGCAGGCGGCGGCGGCAAGGGCATGCACGTAGTGGAACGGGCCGAGGACATGGCTGCCACTCTCCTCACGGCGAGGCGCGTGGCTGCATCTGCCTTCGGGGACGACACCCTCTTCCTGGAACGCCTCATCCGGGCTCCCAGGCACATTGAGGTGCAGGTCCTGGCCGACAACCACGGCAATGTCATCCACCTCGGCGAGCGCGAGTGCTCGTTGCAACGCCGGCATCAAAAGGTCATAGAGGAAGCCCCATCGGCCCTTTTCGACGCACTGCCTGATGGCAAAGCGCAGCGGGCACGGATCGGCGAGGCAGCATGCCAGGCGGCGCGGAGTGTCAACTACAGCGGCGCAGGCACAGTGGAGTTCCTGGTCTCGGATGAGCACCCGGACGAGTTCTTCTTCATGGAAATGAATACCCGGCTGCAAGTGGAGCACCCCGTCACGGAAATGGTCACGGGCGTCGACCTCGTTGAATGGCAGGTGAGGATCGCCGCCGGTGAGGTGCTAACCGTCGCGCAATCCGACGTCGTGCTTAAGGGTCACGCCGTTGAGGCGCGTGTCTACGCCGAGGTGCCCGAGCGGAACTTCATGCCGTCGATGGGGCGCGTCGTCGCGCTGGCCGAGGAGGGTGCTGACGACGCTGCCGTGTCCGGGCGGCAGAAGGGGCATGCCAACGTCCGGATCGACTCTGCCATGCGTGAGGGCTTGAAGATCACCGGCGACTACGACCCCATGCTTGCCAAAGTCATTGCGTGGGGCGAAGACCGCGCGGCGGCACTGGCCACCCTCGATGCGGCCCTGGAGCGTTACACGCTGCTGGGTGTGGATACGAACGTCGAGTACCTGCGGCTGCTGATCAACGATTCCGAAGTCCGCGCCGGGCACTTGGATACGGGGCTGATCGAGCGGAAACTCCCGTCCATGACATTCAGGCACGCAGGGCCGGGCGAACTGATCGCTGCCGCGCTCACGCTGTGGCTGGATCGCACCGGTCCGGCGCTCGCAGGCAGCGCCTGGCAGACTCCTGACTCCTGGCGCGTCGGGGCTCCCGCCGCCTGGACGGCGACGTTGGGCGTTCCGGGAGGCGCCATGGCCACGGTGTCCATCACCGAACACGACGGTGTCCTCACGGCAAAGCTCGACGGCGGCGACCCCGTCAACGTCGCAGTGGTGGACCGCAGCGGCGACAGTATCGTCCTGGAGCTCGACGGCGGTGTCCTCACCTACGTGGTGGGCCTGGCGCCGGGCGATGCGCCGGAGCTATTCGTGGGCAATGACGGCTGGTCCTGCCGGTTTGAGGTCCTTAACCGTGCCGAACGGCTGCGTCGGGTACTCGCCGGCATCCAGCGCGAAGAGGGTGCCGCGGACCCGGAGGTGCGCTCGCCGATGCCCGGAACCGTGGTGTCCGTGTCCGTGGCTGACGGCGACACCGTGGAAGAGGGCCAAATGCTCCTGGCCGTCGAAGCCATGAAGATGGAACACCAACTGGTGGCCTCGGTCGCCGGAACCGTCCACCTCACCAGTAAACCCGGGGACCTGGTCAAAGCAGACCAGGTACTCGCAACCATCCACGTAGCCGCCACCACTCACGAGGCCGGCACTCACCAGGTCGGCGCAGACGAGGCCGGCACTCACCAGACCAGCACAGACAAGGAAGTCCAGCCATGAGCACCTTTGAACTCAACGAGGAATACCAGGACCTCAGCGACTCCGTCCGCGAGTTCGCGGATGAGGTGGTAGCTCCCGTCTCCGCAAAGCACGACGAAGAGCACAGCTTCCCCTATGAAGTAGTCAAGCAGATGGGGGAGATGGGGCTCTTCGGGCTGCCGTTCCCGGAAGAGTTCGGTGGCATGGGCGGAGACTACTTCGCCCTGGCGCTGGCTTTGGAGCAGCTGGGCCGAGTGGACCAATCCGTCGCCATCACCCTGGAAGCGGGTGTTTCCTTGGGGGCCATGCCCGTCTACCGCTTCGGCACGGATGCGCAAAAGGAACAGTGGCTTCCGGAGCTGGCTTCCGGGCGCTCCTTGGCCGGTTTTGGCTTGACGGAGCGCGAGGCCGGTTCCGATGCCGGGGGCACCAAGACCCACGCGCACACGGAGAACGGCGAGTGGGTCATCAATGGCAACAAGGAGTTCATCACCAACTCCGGTACGGACATCACCACACTGGTCACGGTCACCGCCGTCACCGGCCAAAAAGAGAACGCGGACGGCAGCACCAAGAAGGAAATCTCCACCATCCTTGTGCCCACCGACACGCCCGGTTTCACCGCCGAAAAGCCGTACAACAAGGTGGGCTGGAACGCGTCCGACACGCACCCGCTCACTCTGGACAATGTCCGCGTCCCGGAAGCCAACCTGCTGGGCGAGCGAGGCCGCGGTTACGCGAACTTCCTCTCCATACTTGACGAGGGGCGCATCGCCATTGCTGCCCTCGCCACCGGTGCAGCCCAGGGTTGCGTGGACCTGTCCGTGAAATATGCCAAGGAACGCAGCGCTTTTGGGCAGAACATCGGGAAATATCAGGCCATCCAGTTCAAGATCGCGCGCATGCAGGCCAGGGCCCACACAGCCCGCCTGGCGTACTACGACGCGGCCTCACGGATGCTGGCGGGCAAGCCGTTCAAGACCGAAGCGGCCATCGCTAAGATGGTCGCAGGCGAGGCAGCCATGGACAACGCGCGGGACGCCACCCAGGTGTTCGGCGGCTATGGCTTCATCAACGAATTCACGGTGGCACGCCATTACCGCGACTCCAAGATCCTTGAAATCGGGGAAGGCACCACCGAGGTCCAGTTGATGCTCATCGCCCGAGAGCTGGGTCTGTAACCGTACGGGAAGGATCAAGGATGATTGACAAGGTTGTTGCCAGCGCCGCTGAAGCGGTGAGGGACATCCCGGACGGCGCCTCGCTCGCCGTCGGCGGTTTTGGCCTGTGCGGTATTCCCGTCGCGTTGATCGATGCGCTCCACAGCCAAGGCACCACGGACCTGGAGACCGTCAGTAATAACTGCGGGGTGGACGACTGGGGCTTGGGAATCCTCCTCAAGGACGGCCGCATCCGCCGCACCATCAGCTCATATGTCGGCGAGAACAAGGAGTTCGCACGCCAATACCTGGCGGGGGAGTTGGAAGTGGTCCTCACCCCGCAGGGCACGCTGGCTGAGAAGCTTCGCGCCGGCGGTGCGGGCATCCCGGCTTTCTTCACCAAGGCCGGCGTGGGAACGCAGGTGTCCGAAGGCGGTCTCCCGCAGAAGTACGACGCCGACGGGAACGTTGCGATCGCCTCCTCGCCGAAGGAGGTGCGCACGTTCAACGACGCCGACTATGTCCTGGAGGAATCGCTGACTCCCGATTTCGGCCTTGTCCATGCATGGAAGGGCGACCGGCACGGCAACCTTGTGTTCCATGCGACGGCCATGAACTTTAATCCCCTGTGCGCGATGGCGGCCAGGACCACCATCGCCGAGGTGGAGGAACTCGTCGAACCCGGTGAACTGGATCCGGAACACATCCACACGCCGGGTATCTTCGTGCAGCGCGTGGTCGTGGCACCGGCAACGGAGAAGCGGATCGAGAAGCGGACCGTGGCTTTGGCGGCATCAGCGGCCAACGGCACGAGCGAACAGGCAGGAGCCTAGCCATGGAATCGAACAGTCTCCAGGACATCCCGCCCCGCCCTGAAGCCGTGCGTCACGAGTACCGGCGCGCCGACGTCGAACATCACGAAGCAAAAGGCTGGACCCGGAACGAACTGGCCGCCCGCGTCGCCCAGGAGCTGGTCAACGGCCAATACGTGAACCTGGGAATCGGGATGCCAACCCTGATCCCCAACTACATCCCCGACGGCGTGGAAGTCATCCTGCATTCGGAGAACGGCATCCTGGGTGTCGGTCCCTACCCTGCAGAGGACAAAGTGGACCCGGACCTCATCAACGCCGGCAAGGAGACCGTCACCACCAACGCGGGTGCGGCATTTTTCGATTCGGCATCGTCCTTCGGCATGATCCGCGGCGGGCATGTGGACGTCGCTGTCCTGGGCGCCATGGAGGTGGCTGCCAACGGTGACCTCGCCAACTGGATGATTCCGGGCAAGATGGTGAAGGGGATGGGCGGCGCCATGGACCTGGTGTTCGGCGCCAAGAAGGTCATCGTGATGATGGAGCACGTGGACCGGAGCGGCAGGCCGAAAATCGTCCAAAACTGTACCCTTCCGCTGACGGGCAAGGGCTGCGTGGACCGCATCATTACGGACCTCGCGGTGATCGACGTCGTCAAGGACGAAGGCGACCCGCGTTTGGTCCTGCGCGAATTGGCCCCCAATGTCACCCTCGACGACGTCGTTGCCGCTACCGGGGCCGAGCTGTTCGAAGAAGACCAGGAATTGACCGTATGACCCGGGTCGTCGAGCAGCGGGGGCTCTACTTTGATGAGCTTGAAGAGGACGTGGTCTATGCGCACAGGCCGGGACGCACAGTCACCGAAACGGACAATGTCCTCTTCACCACCATGACCATGAACACGCAGGCCCTGCATTTGGATGCCGCGTGGAGCGCAGTGCAGCCTTTCGGGCAGCGGCTCATGAATTCGATGTTCACGCTCTCCACCATGGTGGGGCAGTCCGTCACGCAGCTGACCCAGGGCACCATCATCGCGCAACTGGGGCTGACCGATGTCACCTTTCCGCACCCGCTCTACCACGGGGATACGCTGTACACGGAGACGGTGATTATCGGAAAAAGGTTGTCGTCTTCCCGCCCCGGACAGGGTGTGGTGACCATGCAGCACACCGGCCGCAACCAGGACGGGACCGTGGTGGCATCGGCCACCCGTACCTGCCTCATGTGGACCAAGGAAGCGCACGCCGCGCAATCCTAGTCGCCTTCCGTCCGTGTCAGCCCGCCACCCCCTAGGAATCCGCATGCCTTCTCCCCACCCGTCTGCCCACCAAGCCGCAGCGCCTTTCACCATGGGCCCGGCGCTCCTGTTCTGCCCAGCCGACCGGCCGGAGCGTTTCGGGAAGGCCGCCGACCGGTCCGATGCCGTGATCCTGGACCTGGAGGACGCGGTGGCTCCAGCGGACAAGTCCCGGGCCCGCAACGCGATCATCGGGCAGCCGGACGGTGAGCGTTTGGAGCCCGCGAGAACCATCGTCCGCGTCAACCCGGTGGGCACAGCCGAGTTTGAGGCAGATCTGGAAGCCTTGGCCGCAACGCCGTACCGCACTGTGATGCTGGCCAAAGCGGAAAGCGCTGCGCAGCTTCCGGCGTTGGCGGGGTACCAGGTCATAGCGCTGTGTGAAACGGCTGCAGGCATCGTGAACGCTGCCGCGATCGCGGCGCAACCGAACGTCGTCGGCCTGATGTGGGGTGCCGAAGACCTGCTGGCCTCCCTGGGTGGCTTGTCCAGCAGGAACGACGACGGCGGGTACCGGGCTGTCGCGCTGCACTCCCGTTCCGCTGTGCTGCTTGCCGCCAAGGCTGCGGGCAAGGAAGCCATTGATTCGGTGTATGTCAACATCCCGGATCTTGACGGTTTGGCGGTTGAGTCGCAGGACGCCGTGGCCAGTGGCTTCGGGGCGAAGGCCTGCATCCACCCGAACCAGGTGGCCGTGGTCCGGGAGGCGTATGCCCCCACTCCCGAAGCAGTCGAGGCGGCCACTGAGCTGCTCGACGCAGCCGCAGCGGCCGGCACTGGTGTGTTCCAGTTCAAGGGCAAAATGATCGATGGCCCCATCCTTAAGCACGCCGAAGCCACCCTTCGCCGGGCCGGACGCTAACCACGGGTCCGGCCCTTGTTCGGAGCACCCGCCGTGGAAACGGTGGGGTGGGCAGACAAGGGCCGGCATCGTGGGCCTCAGCTTTCGTAGGCGCGTAGGCGCCGTGGGTCGCTAGGCGCGTACCGGCGTCGAGAGTTCCTCCAGTTCCACCGTGGCGGGCCGTGCGGCCGTGCTCTTGATGGCTACTGCTTGCCCACTGCGGGCAGATTCCAGCACCGACTCCATGACTTCCAAGGCATGGAAGGCCAACTGTCCACCGGCACGTGGTTCCTGTCCTGCCGGTGTGGCCGCGAGGTCGGCAATGCCAAAGCCCCGTCCCGAGTCCACATAGCCTGCCGATACCGGGAGCGTCTCCCAGTCCTCGGCGCCAAGCGCGAAAAGCTGTACATCGCCGTCGAAGTAGTTAGGGTCGGGCACAACCAACGAACCTTTTTCGCCGTGGATTTCGATGTTGGGGCTCTTGGTCTTGACCGCGTCGAAGCTCATGAACAGCGTGGAAAGGGCCCCTGACGCATGGACCAGGACACCCGTGACGTGCGAGTCAATGGCAACGGGTACTTTTTGGCCTTCACGCGGCCCTGAGCCGATGGTCCGTTCGTCGCGGGTATGGCTGGCCGCGCCCACCACCGAAACCACGGGTCCGAGCAGCGTGACCAGCGCCGAGACGTAGTACGGGCCCATGTCAAGGAGGGGCCCACCGCCGGGCTGGTAATAGAAATCGGGGTTGGGATGCCACCGCTCGTGCCCGGGAGTCGCCATGGTCGCCGTGGCTGAGATGGGTGCGCCGATCAGCCCGTCGTCGATCGCCTTGCGGGCAGTCTGGATGCCAGTGCCCAGTACCGTGTCAGGCGCGCAGCCAACCACCACCCCGGCAGCCGCTGCCGCATCGAGTACTTCCCGGGCCTCCGCCGTTGTTGCTGCCAGAGGCTTTTCACCGTAGACGGACTTGCCCGCGGCAATGGCCTTCAATGCAATGTCGGCGTGGGCGGCGGGAATGGTCAGGTTGAGGACCAGCTCAACGTCATTCGCGGACAGGAGCTCGTCCACCGTGAGGGCCCGGACGCCTTCGTAGGATTCGGCGACGGCCTGCGCGCGGGCAGGATCGAGGTCGGCAACGGCCACCAAATTAATGGCATTCAGCCGACGGAAGTTACTCAGGTACTGCGCGATGATGGCGCCGCAGCCGATGATTCCTACATTTAGCGGCTTGCCCACAGCATGCCCCTTTCGATGATGGTGCGGACGTTGCTGTCCTGGAGGATTTCCACGCGGTGGCCAGGGGTGCAGACGAAGATCCTGCCCTTGCCCCACTGGCGGGTCCAGAGAGCCGGAGAGGTGACTTCACGGTTCCACGGATCCCATTCCCGGACTTTCTGGGTGGTGGTTGCCAGGACGTCGATGTAGTCGTCGGACAGGACCCAGTACTGCTCCGTGACGAGGTCGAAATCTTCGATGCCCCGGGTGATGGGGTGTTCGGCGGCCGCTGGAAGCATGTTCACCGTGTACGGGACGTAATTGTCGGACTGTTCTCCCGTTTGTTCGTCAGGGTGCTTGCCCGGGTGGCAGGCAAACTGGCCGCCGATCAGGTGCAGATAATCCGAGTTGTTGCGGTAGGAATCGGCGATGCCGCCGTGCCAGCCCGCGAGTCCCGAGCCATTCTCGACGGCGGTGCGGAGACCCTCGAACTCGTCCTTCTCGATGGTTGTCATCGTCATGCACTGCACGATCAGGTCGACGCCCGCCATGTAGTCCGGATCGGCGTAGATCTTGGGGGATTCCTCCACCCGGACGTCGTAGCCGTTGTCCCGGAGGTAGGGGATGAACAGTTCGGTGGCTTCCACCGGCTGGTGTCCGTCCCAGCCGCCGCGAACCACCAGCGCTGTCTTGTTGTTGCTTGTCATGGTTTCCTTCGTTTCGGGGCGTTGTGTCGTTGGAGTCGGGTTTGTTGCTGTCAGCGCGTCGCAAACGCAGCATCGAAAGCTGCCGCCGGGGGACGTATGGCCGCGAGCCCCCGAACCATGTCCAGCGCCTGGGGAGCGCCTATTAGTCGGTCCATGCCAGCGTCCTCCCATTCGATGCTGGTGGGTCCTTCGTAGCCAATGGCGTTCAGTGTGCGGAAGATCGGTTCCCAGTTCACGTCCCCGTGCCCGGCAGTGACGAAGTCCCATCCGCGGCGTGGATCAGCCCACGGGAGGTGGGATCCAAGGCGCCCGTTGCGCCCGTTGAGTTGCCGGACGGATTCCTTGACATGGACATGGAAGATCTTGTCCGCAAAGTCCTGGAGGAACATCACGGGGTCCAGGTCCTGCCACAGGAAATGGGACGGATCGAAGTTCAGGCCAAAACCTTCCCTGTGTCCGATCGCTTCGAGGGCGCGCTTCGCCGTCCAGTAGTCGTAGGCAATCTCGGATGGATGGACTTCCAACGCAAAACGGACGCCTACCTCATCAAACACGTCCATGATGGGATTCCAGCGGTCGGCAAAGTCCTGGTAGCCGCGCTCGATCATGGCGTCCGAGGCCGGCGGGAACATCGCCACGCATTTCCAGATGGACGAGCCCGTGAAACCTGTGACCGTCTTGACTCCCAGCCTGGCGGCAGCGCGGGCCGTGGTCTTCATGCTTTCGGCGGCCCGCTGCCGCACGCCTTCGGCCTCGCCGTCGCCCCACACCGCCAGCGTAAGGATATCCCTGTGCCGCTCATCGATCGGGTCATCGCACACTGCCTGTCCGGTCAGGTGGTTGGCGATGGCGTGCACGCTGAGATGGTGCTTATCCAGGACGTCCAGCTTTGCCTGGAGGTAGGCGTCGTCCTCGACAATGCGCTGTGGATCCAGATGGTGGCCCCAGCAGGCGATCTCCAAACCGTCAAAGCCCCACTCTCCAGCCAGCCTCGCCACTTCCTCGAAAGGCAGGTCGGCCCACTGTCCGGTGAAGAGGGTGATGGGTCGGGTCATGATGTTCCTTTCAGACGTTCTGCCAGCGGCTTGCGTTGTCAGCGCTCGCCTCGACGGCGGCCAGCACCTTTTGTACCTGCAAGGCATCCGCAAACGACGGCGACGGCTGCTCGCCTGCGCCGATGGCCGTCACGAGGTCCACTACCTGGTGGGTAAAGCCGTGCTCGTAACCCAGCCCATGGCCGGTGGGCCACCAGTTGGCGGTGTAGGGATGTGAGGGTTCAGTGACCATGATCTTCCGGAAACCCGCATCGGGTTCCAGGGCAGCGTCGTAGAACTGCAGGGAGTTCATGTCTTCGAAATCGAAGGAGATGGAACCCTTGGTGCCGTTGAGCTCCAGGCGCATGGCGTTCTTGCGTCCCAGGGCGAACCGGGTGGCCTCAAAGATACCTATGGGGCCGGCGGCAGCGCCGTCGTCGTGCGTTGATTCGAAACGGGCGGTGAACAGCGCTGCGTCGTCCACCGTGACCGGACCACGCGGGCCGTCCGCGCCACCGTGGCCGCCCAGGCCAACAAAGTCGCCGCCCACCGGACGCTCCTTCACGAAGGTTTCAAGGAGCGCCGACACGCCTGTGACCTTGAGCCCGGTAATCCATTGTGCGGCGTCGATGCTGTGCGCACCGATGTCACCCAGCGAACCGGAACCGGACTTCGACTTGTCCAGCCTCCACGTCAACGGGGCGTCCGCGTCGCTGAGCCAGTCCTGCAGGTATTGTGCGCGGACGTGCCTGATCTCGCCCAAACGGCCGTCATCCACCATCCGCTTGGCGAGTGCCAATGCAGGTGTGCGGCGGTAGCTGAAGCCGCACATGGACAACACACCCCGCTCGGCTGCGGCCTGGGCCACGGCTGTCATCTTCTCCGCCTCTTCCACGGTGTTGGCGAGGGGCTTTTCGCAGAGGACGTGCTTGCCGGCCTCAAGCGCGGCGATGGCGATCTCGGCGTGGGTGTTGCCGGGAGTGCAGATATCGATGAGGTCGATGTCGTCCCGTTCGATCAACCGGCGCCAATCGGTCTCCACGCTGTTCCAGCCGTATTTGCTGGCTGCTGCCCGCAGGCCGTCGGCATTCCTGCCGGCCACTGCCGTGAGTTCAGGGACGAGGGGCAAGTCGAAGAACCGCGGCGCCGTACGCCAGGCGTGGGAATGCGCGGCACCCATGAACGCGTAGCCGACCATGCCGACCCGCAGCGGTTTCGTTTCAGTCATGACGGATTCCTTTCTGCTGGCAGGTGCCAGTCACTTGCTGAAGCCTGCGGTCAGGCCGCTGAGGAGTTGGCGGCGTGCCACCACGTAGACCACCAGCAACGGCAGGGTAGCGAGGACAACGGAGGCGAGCACCGCTGGAATGTTGACGCTGAACTCACCTTGGAATGTCCACAGCGACAGGGGGAGGACCCGGGTATCGGGGCTCTGGGTGAGGATCAGCGGAAACAGGAATCCATTCCAGACGTTGAGTGCGTTGTAAATCCCAACGGTGATGACGGCCGGCTTGGTCATCGGCAAGGCGAGCCGCCACAGCATGGCCCAGTCCGAGCAGCCATCCAAGCGCATCGACTCGAACAACTCGTTGGGAACGTCCCGCAGGAAGTTGGAGAGGATCAGCACCGAAATGGGAATGGCGAAGGCAATGGAGGGCAGGATCAAAGCCAGCAAGGTGTCGTACATGTGGGCTTTGGTGATCATCCAGTAGATCGGGATGATCGTGGCGTGAAGCGGAATGGCCAGGCCCAGCAGGAAGATGTTGTTGGTCCAGCCGAGGAATTTGCCTTTGCCGCGGACGATCGCGTACGCCGCCATGAAGGAGACCAGCAAAGCCGGAACCACACTGCCCACTGTGACGATCAGGCTGTTGGCAAAGTACTTGGCGAAGTCATTTTCCAGTACCAGTTTGTAGTTGTCCAAGGTCGGTTCGGCAGGCGGCAGCATCGGATTGGACGTAAAGAAGCCCGCCTGGTTCTTCAAGCTGGTGATGACCACGTAGTAGACCGGCACGATGATCACAGCGAGCCAGGCCCAGCCGCCCAGGCCGCCCAGGATATTGGGCCGGGATCGGCCAAGCTGTGGAGTCCGACGGCGGCTGGCAGCTTGCGTTGGCGGTGCTGCCGGTGACGTGGGGAGTTGGGTGGTGGAAGCCATTACGCACCTTCCAATTGGCTGGCATTGCGGTTCTTGCCGCCGAGTCGTTGGAGGAACAGGGCCAACGCCAGGCCGATGACCACGAGGATCACTCCCAGGGCGCTCGCCGCTCCCATGTCGTTGGCTTTGAATCCCGTGAGGTACATGTGCAGTGGCAGCAATCGTGTGGAATACCCCGGGCCGCCGGCAGTGAGGACGAAGACCAGGTCGAAGTAGGCCAGGGAACCAACCACCATCAAGGTGGACGAGGTAATGATCGTGTATTTCAACTGAGGGAGGGTGATGTTGAAGAACTGCTGGATCCTTCCGGCACCGTCGATCTGCGCGGCTTCGTACAGCGAGGTGGGTATTTGCCTGACGCCGCCTTGGTAGATCAGGGTGTGGAACGGAACGAACTGCCAGGCGATCACGAAGACCACCACGAACAGCACGAGGTCCGAGTTGCCCAGCCAGTCCTGGGCGAGGAACGGCAGTCCCAGGCCAGGGCCGAGGCCGAAGTTCGGATCCAGGAGCGCTTTGAAGGCAATGGCTACGGCCGCGGAGGACAGAAGCAGCGGCACAAAGTAGAGCACCGCCAAGGCGGCACGGTACTTCTGGCTGGCAGCTGTGAAGACGCCCAGCAGGAGGCTGATGGGGGCCTGGACGATGAAAGAGAAGAACATGATCTTGGCCGTGACCAGCAGGGCGTTCCCCGTAACGGGGTCAGCCAGGACGGTTTGCCAGCTGGAGAGTCCATCGAGCTTGATTTCGCCCAGCCCGTCCCAGCGGGTGAAGCTCAGGAACAGGACGCCCAGCAGGGGAAGAATCGCGAAAAGCGTGAAGAAAGCGAGGGCCGGGACTGCCAGCCACCCCGACGGACCCTTTTCGAGGGTCCGTCGGGACGGCTGCTCCCGCCGGGAGGTCTGCTCCCGGGTAGTTGCAGTAGTGGTCGACACGGATTACTTCCCGATCGTCGCGTTCATGGTTGAGGCGAACTGCTCGGGCGTGATCTTCTTCAGGAAAATCTGGTCAAGGTTAGCCAGCATCGCGTCGCCCTGTGCCGGGCTGAGGGCCTGGTCCCAGGACAGGGTGAAATCGGGGGCGTCCTTGGCCATGCCGTAGACGTACGTCAGGAAGTCCTTGTCCGGGGATGCGGCAAGTTTGTCTTCGATGCCCGTGACCACCGGCACGGCTCCGGAGTCGATCAGGGCCTTGACGTTCTCGTCATTGAACATCCCGTCCTTGACGTAGTCCAGTGCTGTCTTCTTTTGTTCCTCGGTGGCCTTGGAGGAAACCGACCAGAAGTTGGAAGGATTTCCCACGACGTTTGCCGGGTCTCCCTTGCCGCCTTCGATGGTGGGGAAGGGGGTGTAACCGAGCTTGCCGCTCTTGACGAAGTCGGCGGCGTCCTTCTTCATTCCCTGGTAGATCCAGCTGCCCTGCAGGATCATGGCCGCCTTGCCGGTGTAGAGGAGGGCCTGGTCGGCGTTGCTGTCCGCCGCAATCGAGGAGAACCCGTTGATGAAGCCGCCGGCGTCCACCAGCTCCTGGATCTTGGTCAGCGCCTCGATGACTGCGGGATCGGACCAAGCGTCCGGTTTGTTGGCTGCGATCTTGGCGAAGACTTCGGGTCCGCCGATGCGGTCTACGAGGTACTCGAGCCACATGAGGTCCGGCCATTTCGACTGTCCGCCCAGCGAGAATGGAGCTACGCCCGCGGCCTTGAACTTGGGCACCAGTGCCATGAGTTCATCCCAGGTCTTGGGTGCTTCAGCGCCGATCTTGTCGAAGACTTCCTTGTTGTAATAGAGGACCACCGGCTGCACTTTGTTGTTGGGCAGGGCATAGGTCTTGCCATCGATGACGCCACTTTCCAGGATCGACGGGAGGTAGCGGCTCTGGACATCAGGGTTCTCTTTGAGGAATCCGGTCAGGTCATCCACTTGTCCGGCGTCGACGTAGGACTTGAGGACGCCGCCGCCCCAGCCGTAGACCAGCGTGGGACCTTGCCCGGCGCCGACGGCCGTGCGCACCTTGGTCTTGTAGGCATCGTTTGCGAAGAAATCGAGCTTGATGGAGGAATCGGGGTGTGCCTTGTTCCAGGAGTCCACGGAGGCCTGGAAGACTGGTTGGTCACCGCCTGTCAGCCCCCACATGGTGGCCGAATCCGCGGAGGCTCCGGTTCCGGCGGGGCCTGAGGAGCCGCAGGCTGCGAGTGAGATTGACAAGACGGCTGCCGAGACCGCCATTCCGGCGGTGCGCAACTTGAGATTATTCATGTGCTGTTTCCATTCGTCCTACGGGCTCGACGCTGATGGCCCGGCTGCTCGTATAAAAAGCCGCACTCTGCGGGTAGGGATCAACTTCGATCGCCAGTACCCTGAAAGCTTTTTCGAAATGTTTCGGAAGTCCTTTCGAAAGTGCCCACCAAATTTAGCCGTGAGCCACGTCACCGTCAAGGGTGTTTTTGCGAAAACTTCCCGCCAACCTTTCTGGATTGACGTCGTGGAGGACGCTGCTGCACACTAAACACATCCGAAACTTTTCGAAAGCAGGCTGCCGTGGTCTCTGACGACCGACCCTCCAAATTGACGCTGTCCGCCGTGGCCCAGGAGGTCGGAGTGTCGGTCCCCACGGTCTCCAAGGTGGTCAACGGGCGTGCCGATGTGGCCCAGGGAACCCGTACGCGGGTACTGGAAGCGCTCCAGCGGACGGGCTATAAGACGCCGCTCCAACGCAAGGGCAAACCCGTGCAACGGACGGTGGAAGCAGTATTCGACTCGTTGAACTCCGCCTACAACATGGAGATCCTCAACGGTGTCATGGAGCAGGCCAATCTCTCCGGCATGGAAGTGGTCCTCTCGGTGACTGGCCTGCAGGCTCCGCCGTCCCTGGGGCCCGAGGAACGGGCGCAGCGCATGATAGATGAAGGTCGCAGCGGAATGATCGTGGTCACCTCGGCCTTTGGGGCGACGCAGCTCGAAGCCTTCCAGCGACGTCAGATTCCCATCGTGGTGATCGACCCCCTCAATCCGCCACCTTCGAACCTGTTCAGCGTCGGCGCGAGCAACTGGGCCGGCGGCAAGGCAGCTGCCATGCATCTCCTCGAACTTGGACACCGCCGGATCGCGTTCATCGGCGGCCCGGATACGGCAGAGTGCAGCCAGGCCCGCCTGCATGGCTACATGGCGGCGCTCATGGCCGAAGGCATCACTGTGGAACACGAGTACGTCTCGGCCGGCAAGTTCCGGCCGGAGAACGGCGCCGCGGCCTTCAAAGCGTTGTTGGCCTTGGAGGACCCGCCTACGGCGATCTTTGCCGGCAGCGACAGCATCGCCTTGGGTGTCCTGGCTGAGGCGCGACGACAGGACGTGCGGATTCCCGAAGAGATGAGCCTGGTGGGCTTCGACGGGACCTACCAAGCAGAAGAGTCCATCCCACCCCTGACGTCGGTGAGTCAGCCGCTGCAGGAAATAGGCCGCTCCGCGTTGAACTTCATCCTCCGCCAAATGCAAGGGGAAGAAATCGACTCCCGAAGGGTGGAACTGGCAACCCACCTCGTTGTCCGCGAGTCCACTGCTCCGCCGCGGGCCACAGCGCTACGGTAGGTCCCGCCGTCGTGGGTTCAGCTGCAGTGGCGGGATGGCCTCATACAGCAGCACCCGCACCCAACGGTCCCCGGTTTCGCGGAACTCGGCGCGACTCGCGAAGCGGTACAGGTAGCTTCGCGCCCGGACCCATCGCGGGCGGCCGCCGTCGAACGGGTCCTGCCGAAGCAGCCCAAGGGTCGGCTTGTCGGCCTCCAGCAGTTTATCCAGGAAGGCGTAGAACCAGTCCTCGTGGACGGTCCGCAGCGGCAGGAACCACATCAGCCAGTCCAATCGAAGGTGGTATGGGGCCCATTGCCGCGGAAGCCGCCGGACATCCCCGGGCTTGCCCCTGAAGCCGTACTCCAGCCACCGTTCGTCCGGCGCGTCAGGCTCCGCATCGAGTGTGCCTTCCACCACGATCTCGATCCGCTGCTTCGTGACCGTCCCGAACGCGCCA
This sequence comes from Paenarthrobacter nitroguajacolicus, assembly GCF_031455195.1. Lineage (GTDB taxonomy): Bacteria > Actinomycetota > Actinomycetes > Actinomycetales > Micrococcaceae > Arthrobacter > Arthrobacter nitroguajacolicus_D. Next base: position 701,136 of record NZ_JAVDSH010000002.1, read on the forward strand.
TAGGCGTTGACCAGACGCCAGCGGTTGAAGCTGGCATTCATCAGTTGGCGGCGGGAGAACAAGTTGAGCAGTGGGCGGTAGCTCAGCACCAGCAGCAGCGCCGTAACAAGCACGACGACGGCGAGCCACCACAACGGGGTTTCGGCACCTGGGTGCCACTCCAGCGGGATGGACGGAAAGACGGCGTGTGCCACGGGATCGTTCACGGCGGCGAAGGCCAAAACGATCGCCACCCAGTTCAGCCACGCGAAATTCCCGCTCGCCACCAGCCAGAGCTGAGTCACGATGATGATGCCCGCAGCAACGCTGGCCAGGGGCTGCGGAGCGAACAGGAAGAACGGGACCACGAGCTGCGCAAAATGGTTGCCCAACACCTCCACCTTGTGCAGCGGACGCGGCAGCAGGTGCGCCTGCCTGCTGAGCGGGCCCGGCATCGGCTGGGTTTGGTGGTGGTAGAACATTGCTGTCATGTCCCGCCACTCACGGCCGCCACGGATCTTGATCATGCCAGCGCCGAACTCGAGCCTGAAAACCAGCCACGCGATCATGATCAGGATGGTGGTGGGCGGGGGAGTCTGGTCCGACCCCAGGAAAGCCACGGTAAACCCAGCTTCAAGGAGCAGGATCTCCCAGCCGAAGCCGTAGAACGTCTGGCCGACGTTGACGATCGACATGTACAGGAACCACAGGGCCAGAAACGCCAGCATCGGCAGCCAGGGAGGGCCCGTTTGGGGGAGTCCGACCACCAGCAAGGCGGCCACGCTGATACCCGTCCAGCACACGGTATTGAGCAGCCTGTCCGAGTAGCGCCAGCGAAAAAGGGTGGGCCGGGCCAGCCGGCGCGCCATGTCCAGAAACGCCGGCACGGGAAGCAACCCGCGCTCGCCGAGAAGCGCGGGAAATTGGTTCAGCGTGGACAGGAAAGCAACCAGGTACAGCGCGGCCGTGCCGCGCTGCAGGACCTGCCGCGCGAACTCGTAGTCCCGAGCATCAAACCAGGACAGCCACTCCACGGTTCCACGGTACGCCCGGCCTGAGGTTCTCCACATACGTTTGGGTCCGGTCGCTGCCCTCCTCGGCGGCTGGGATACTTAAGGAATGCAGCCGCGCAAGATCGTCATCCTCGGGTCCACCGGTTCCATCGGCACACAGGCGCTTGACGTCGTCGATGCCGCCCCTCATCGTTTTGAGGTGGTGGCGCTGAGTGCCGGCGGCGGAAACCTTGGACTCATCGCGCAGCAGGCCGTCCACACCCGGGCCCAGGCGGTGGGCATCGCCCACGGGGATCCGGCGATGCTCCGGCAGCTGATCGATGCCGCGGCCGCCTCCGAAGGCGTCAGGGGATTCGCACCGGAGATTTTCGTTGGCCCGGACGCGTCCACCCGGATCGCAGCCATCGCTTGCGACGTGGTCCTGAACGGCATCACGGGTTCCATAGGGTTGGCACCAACGCTGGCCGCGCTCGGCACCGGGGCCACGCTGGCCCTGGCGAACAAGGAATCACTGATCGTCGGCGGTGCTCTGGTCAAGGCCGCGGCCGGCCCAGGACAGATTGTCCCTGTTGACTCCGAACATTCGGCCATCGCCCAATGCCTGCGCTCAGGAACTGAGCAGGAAGTCGAAAAACTGATCCTGACCGCTTCGGGAGGCCCGTTCCGTGGCCGCACGCGTGAGCAGCTCCATGGCGTCACGCCGCAGGAAGCCCTTGCCCACCCCACCTGGGACATGGGCCTGATGGTCACCACCAATTCAGCCAGCCTCGTCAACAAAGGCTTGGAAGTGATCGAAGCCCATCTGCTCTTCGATGTTCCCTTGGACAGGATTGAGGTGGTGGTCCACCCCCAATCGGTGGTGCACTCGATGGTCCAGTTCGTGGACGGCTCCATCATTGCCCAGGCATCGCCTCCGGACATGAGGTTGCCCATTGCGCTGGGCCTGGGATGGCCCGATCGAGTCCCGCATGCCGCGAAAGCCTGCGACTGGAGCCAAGCCACCAGTTGGACGTTTGAGCCCCTTGATACCGCGGCTTTCCCCGCCGTGGACCTCGCCAAGGATGCCGCGAAGCAAGGCAGTACTTTCCCTGCCGTGTTCAACGCCGCCAATGAAGAGGCCGTTGAGGCCTTCCACGCCGGGCGCATCAGGTTCACCGACATTGTGGACACGGTGGAGTCCGTCCTCAGCGAACATTCAGGCTCTTCGGAGCTAACGGTGGAGTCGGTGCTGGATGCTGAGAAGTGGGCACGCGCCCGAACCCACGATCGTTTAGCCAGCAGCAGCGCCCTGTAGCCACAAACCCCTACGGAAGCAGTCCCACCGGTATGAGTCCCGTCCTTCTCTTCATTCTCGGAGTCGTCTTCGTCGCGATCGGCGTTGCTGTCTCCATCGCGTTGCACGAGGTAGGCCACCTGGTGCCCGCGAAGCTCTTCAAAGTGCGCGTCACCAAGTACATGATCGGCTTCGGGCCTACCCTCTGGTCCCGGAAAAAGGGCGAAACGGAGTACGGCTTCAAGGCCCTTCCCCTGGGTGGCTATGTGGCCATGATCGGCATGTACCCGCCCAACAAGGACGACGGCGCCGTCCGGCCCTCCAGTACGGGGATGTTCCAGACACTCGCCACCGAGGCGCGTTCGATGGCGCATGAAGAAGTGGGTCCGGGCGACGAAAAGCGCGTGTTCTACAAGCTGCCCGTCTGGAAAAAGATCATCATCATGCTCGGCGGTCCAGCCATGAACATGATCATCGGCCTCATCCTGCTGGCAGTGCTCCTGATGGGTTTCGGCGTGGCCCAATCAACCACCACCATTGCCGACGTTTCCAAGTGCCAGGTAGCTGCAGGCCAAACCGTTGACCCAGATTCCGCGGATTGCAAGCTCACCCCGGCCGCGGCCGCGGGACTCCAACCGAACGACACCATCACCTCTTTCGACGGCAAGGCCGTGACCAGTTGGGACGAGTTGACCAGCTGGATCCGGGCATCTGCTGGCAAGGACGTTCCCATCACGGTGCAACGCAACGGCGCATCAGTGGAGACCACGGTGACCCCCGTGCTCTCCTCCCGGCCAGTGGTTGGAGCTGATGGACGTGCCGAGCAGGACGCCAACGGTGTCCTCAAATACCAGGAAGTCGGATTCCTGGGGATCGGCGCACAAAGCGCCTTGGTTCCCCAACCGGCGTCGGCGGTACTTCCCATGGCAGGCGAGAACATCAAGCAGATCGCCGGTGTGATCTTCAACCTGCCCGCCAGGGTGGTGGGCGTCGCCAAGGCGGCCTTCAGCGAGGAGCCCCGGGACCCCAATGGTCCCATCAGCGTGGTGGGTGTCGGCCGGGTGGCCGGCGAAGTCGCCGCCATGGAACAGGTGCCCATGCAGGCGCGGATTGGAACCCTGGTGGGGTTGTTGGCCGGGCTCAACTTCGCGCTGGCGATCTTCAACCTCATCCCGCTCCTGCCCTTGGACGGCGGCCACGTTGCCGGTGCCCTGTACGAGGGCGCACGCCGCCAGGTGGCCAGGTTGAGGGGAAAACCGGACCCCGGAGCGTTCGACATCGCCAAGCTGTTGCCTGCTACCTACGTTGTGGCCGCGTTGCTCATGGCCATGGGTGCGCTCTTGATCTACGCAGACATCGTCAAGCCCGTGAACATCTTTGGCTGAGCTGTGAATATTCTCGGCGGGGCAGGCGGGATAGGCTAGCTTCATGACTGTTTTTGCTGTGGAGTACGTTTACGTCGCCGATTCCGATGCCCTGCGCGATGAAGCCCGGCCTGCGCACCGTGCCTGGCTCGGCGAACTGGCTGAGGAAAACACGTTGCTTGCCAGCGGCCCGTACGGTGACGGCGCCGGTGCCCTGTTGATCTTCAAGTCTGCGGATGAAACCCAGCTCAACGACCTCCTCAAGGAGGATCCGTTCGCTGCCGCCGGTGTTATCGCCGGCATCCGAACCACGGAATGGTCCCCGATCATCGGTGTCCTGGCCGCCCACACGTCCTGACGCGGCCGTCCTCCACTACATCGCCCCACCCCAACCCAAGGAGTCCACGTGACCTCGGTCAGCCTGGGAATGCCAGCAGCCCCACCACCCGTTCTTGCCCCGCGACGTAAGACGCGGCAGATCAAAGTGGGTTCAGTGGGCGTTGGTTCTGATTCGCCCATCAGCGTTCAGTCAATGACCACCACGCCCACCACGGACATCAATGCCACGCTGCAGCAGATCGCGGAGCTCACAGCATCGGGCTGTGACATTGTCCGCGTCGCCTGCCCGTCCGCCGATGATGCCGAAGCGCTGCCCATCATTGCCCGCAAGTCCCAGATCCCTGTGATCGCCGACATCCACTTCCAGCCGAAGTACGTCTTCGCCGCCATTGAGGCTGGCTGCGCAGCAGTCCGCGTGAACCCCGGAAATATCCGTAAGTTCGATGACCAGGTCAAGGAAATCGCCGCGGCGGCCCGGGACCACGGCACGTCAATACGCATCGGCGTCAATGCTGGGTCCCTCGAGCCCGGCATCATGAAGAAGTACGGCAAGGCCACACCGGAAGCCCTTGTTGAGTCCGCTGTCTGGGAAGCCTCCCTCTTCGAAGAGCACGGATTCCACGACTTCAAGATCTCGGTCAAGCACAACGACCCCGTCATTATGGTGGCCGCCTACGAGATGCTCGCCGAGAAGGGCGACTGGCCCCTGCACCTTGGTGTGACCGAGGCCGGACCTGCCTTCCAAGGCACCATCAAGTCGGCCACGGCCTTCGGTGCGCTCCTGTCGCGCGGTATCGGCGACACCATCCGGGTCTCCCTGTCTGCCCCGCCGGTGGAAGAGATCAAGGTTGGCAACCAGATCCTGCAATCTTTGAACCTGCGCCCCCGCAAGCTCGAGATCGTGTCCTGCCCATCGTGTGGCCGCGCCCAAGTTGACGTCTACACGCTGGCCGAACAGGTCACGGCCGGCCTTGAGGGCATGGAGATCCCGCTGCGCGTCGCCGTCATGGGCTGCGTCGTCAACGGACCCGGCGAAGCACGTGAAGCGGACCTCGGCGTGGCTTCCGGCAACGGCAAGGGCCAAATTTTCGTGAAGGGCGAAGTCATCAAGACTGTGCCTGAGAGCGAAATTGTTGAGACACTGATCGAAGAGGCCATGCGCATCGCCGAAGAGATGGGGGAGGCCGATGGCGAAGATGCTGTCAAGGGTAGCCCCGTGGTTAGCGTCTCGTAACGGGACCGGTTTGGGAGTCAGGGTGCTCGGCAGTGCCGACACCCTGGCTCTTCGCGAGCTTGCAAGCGAGGACGTCGTAGCCAACGTCTTCATTCTTGCGCACTTGGACAGTACCGGCACGGCGGCGCCCACCAGCGGCGGCGCCAGTGTCTTTGGAGTGTTCGACGACGGGACCCTCCTGGGGGCCTGTTGGGCGGGAGCCAACCTGGTGCCCGTGCAACTCGATCCCGGACTGGCTGGGTACGTAGCCAACGCTGCCCACCAAACGGGTCGACGTTACGCGTCCATCTTCGGCCCGGCCGACACAGTGCTCGCGCTGTACTCCCGTTTCGAGCAATTGGGGCACGCCGCCCATGAAGTCCGCTCCCAGCAGCCGCTCCTTACGATCTCCGGCAAACCGGCCACAAGCCCCAATCCTTCGCTGACTTTCGGCAGCATGCAGGACTTCGACCGCATCCTGCCCGCCTGCGCGGCGATGTTCGAGGAAGAGGTTGGCTATTCACCCTTCCTGGGCGGCCAGGAGTTTTACAGCAGGCGGGTGGCCGGGCTCATCCGCCAGGGCCATTCGCTGGTCCACATCGATGCCACAGGCACGGTGGTCTTCAAAGCCGAACTGGGCGCCGTGACCCCGGACGTTACCCAGGTCCAGGGCGTGTGGATGAATCCGGAACTGCGTGGACGCGGCCAGAGCGCCGGGTACATGGCCGCCGTCGTGAATCTTTCCCGCACCTTCGCACCGGTGACCAGCCTGTATGTGAACGACTACAACGCCAAAGCCCGCGCCACTTACGAACGGGTGGGCTTCGAGCAAGTGGGCACGTTCGCGACTGTTCTTTTCTAGGCCAACCGGCTGCTTAGCCGGGGGAGTGCAGGTCGCCGGTGAGGTAGCGCTGGATATTCGGCGAGACCATCCGGACGACGTCCTCCCGGCTCGCCGAGGCCAGGGGCTCAAGCCGGATCACGTAGCGGACCAGCATCAGTCCCACCACCTGTGTTGCCACCAGGTTGCCGCGCATCCGGACCTCCTCGGCGGTTCCCGGAACGCCGGCCATGATCCTGGAAAGAATGGTGCGGTTCACCATTTCCCGCATCAGCGCCGTCTTGGCTGTGGACCCGATGGTTCCGCGGACAAAGGCCACCAGGCCGTGCTGTGCCGGCCCTTCCCAGAGGCGAAGTACCGCACGGACGATCGCCTCCGCCCGCGCCGCCGGGTCCACGACCTCGACGCCGGCCAGCACCTCGGCAGGATCGGCGGGCAACTCAACGCTGGCGGCAAACAGCTGGTCCTTGCCACGGAAGAAGTGGTGGACCATGGCCGGGTCCACTCCCGCGTTACGGGCGACCTGGCGGAGGCTTGTCCCCTCGAAACCCCGTTCAGCGAAGAGCTGGCGGGCTGCAGCGAGGATGGCTTCGCGTGAATGGTCGCCGGCGTTTCGACGGCCCCGCCGCACCTGGGGGAGGCTCACCGGGTCTGCCTCCGGAGGGTCAACGATGCCAGGACAAGGACGCCCACCACGATCCCGCCCATGATCAGCGTGTCCTGCCAGAGTGCTGCGGTGGCTTCGGCGTTCCCGGCAATCTCCTTAAGTGCATCCACGGAGAACGTCAACGGCAGGACGCCTGAGATGGCTTCGAGGACCTGGTTCATGTCGTCCCGTGCCACGAAAAGGCCACACAGCAGGATCTGCGGCACCACCACGACGGGCATGAACTGCACGGCCTGGAACTCGGTGCGGGCAAACGCGGAGCACAGCAACCCCAAGGCCACTCCCAGGACGGCGTTGATGACGGCGATCATCACCACGAAGCCGGGGCTTCCCTTAATGTCGAGGTTGAAGATCCAGTACGCCACGGCGGTGGCCACCAGGGATTGCAGGGAGGCCATGATGGAGAAGGCCAGCGCGTAACCGAACAGCAGGTCGGCTTTATGGATCGGCGTTGTGAGGAGTCGCTCCAGGGTCCCGGATGTCCGTTCCCGCAGCATAGTGATGGAGGTGACCAGGAACATCACCACGAAGGGAAAGATGGCCAGCATCATGAGGCCTACGCGGTCGAAGGTCCGTGGGAAACCAGGTGGAAGCGTTTCGTTTTCGAACAGGAAATACACTGCTGCCAACAGCAAGGCGGGGACCACCAGGATCAGCGCGACGCTTCGGTGGTCGTGCCGTAGTTGTTCAAGGACCCGCCGCGTGGTTGCGATGGTCATGCGTACGTTCATGATGCCACCTCGCTTTCTGCCTCGCCGCGGTCAGCGGCCTTGATGATGGTCAGGAACGCCCGCTCCAGGTCGTCGCTGCCTCCGCGTGCCGCCAGCTCGGCCGGTGTGAGTTGGGCCAGCAGGAGCCCTTCCCGCAGCAGCAGGAGCGAGGAGCAGTGGGACGCTTCTTCCATGACGTGGCTGGACACCAGCAACGTTGTGCCCGACGCTGCCATTGCCGCGAAGCGCTCCCACAATTCGGCGCGCAGCACCGGGTCCAAGCCCACGGTGGGCTCGTCCAGGATGAGCAGTTTCGGGTGGGCCACCAAGGCACACGCCAGCGAAACCCGGCTGAATTGTCCCCCCGAAAGGTCCGCGGCTTTCTGCCGTGCCAGCGGGGCAAGTCCGACGGCGTCAATCGCCTCCGTGACGTCGGCCGCCGTCGCGCCGTGCATGGCTCCGAAGTACCTGACGTTCGCTTCGACGCTGAGGTCTCCGTAGACGCTGGCACCCTGGGTGACATATCCGACGTCGTGCCTTAGCGAGGCGCTTCCCGCCGGGCTGCCCATAACGGTGACGGCCCCCCGGGTGATCCGCTGGACGCCCACGATGGCACGCATGAGCGTGGTCTTGCCGCTGCCGGAGGGGCCCAGGAGTCCGGTGATCCGGCCGGAGTCAACCGTGAAGTCCAGGCCACGGAGTATTTTTGTGTGCCCGCGGGAGATGTGTAGTTCCGTGGCCTCGATGGTCGCTGGAGCAGGGGACATGATGGCCTCCGATGATGCCAATAATTCATCAGGTGATGAAATAAAAGTAGAACGCCTCAGTTGGCCGGTCAAGGGGCAAAGCGAAAGGTCAAGGACTGAAAATCCTTGAAAACGTGTCGGCTATCACATAAGTTCTTCCCAAGCCGTGTCGTTGGGGTGCGGGTGGTTGAGGGGGAATCGTGACAATGACCTTGAAGGGTGCCGTGTGCGCCCGCATCATCCGTGTGTTCGGCAATGACCATTACCTCCCCGCCGCAGGCGATCCCGTTCCGCTGGAGGGAACGGGGAAGTAGTCCCCGGACAGAGTCTGCGGCCAGCCGGCCGCTGAGCCACGCCATCGCAGGATGACCAGCCCACAGCGGCCAGGGGCTTCCACAACGCGACGGCGTGGCTCTTCTGTTTCCGCCGGGGTGGCGGCCGCGCATGTTCAAGGCGCAGTCCGGTGAGCCGGTAGATTAGTAGGCAGTTGTTTTTGCCACATCTGCCATAGAAACGGATACGTACCCGTGGTCCTTCGCCTTTCCCAGTTGTTCCTGCGCACCCTGCGTGAAGATCCCGTCGACGCCGAGGTCGCCAGCCACAAGCTGTTGGTGCGTGCCGGCTATATCCGCCGCGCGGCACCCGGTATCTACACGTGGCTTCCGCTTGGCCTGAGCGTCCTGCGCAAGGTCGAAGAGATCATCCGCCAGGAAATGTCCGCGATCGGAGCCCAGGAAGTCCACTTCCCGGCGTTGCTGCCGCGTGAACCGTACGAGGCCACCAACCGCTGGACCGAGTACGGCGAGGGCCTGTTCCGACTCCAGGACCGCAAGGGTGCGGACTACCTTCTCGCGCCGACGCACGAGGAAATGTTCACGCTGCTGGTCAAGGACCTGTACTCCTCGTACAAGGACCTGCCGTTGAGCCTGTACCAGATCCAGAACAAGTACCGCGATGAAGCCCGTCCCCGGGCAGGCCTGCTCCGCGGCCGCGAGTTCATCATGAAGGATTCCTACTCCTTCGACGTCGACGACGCCGGCTTGGATGCCAGCTACGCTGCCCACCGCGCCGCGTACCTGAAGATCTTTGCCCGTCTTGGCCTGGAAGTCATTCCCGTTGCGGCGACCGCCGGCGCCATGGGCGGCTCCAAGAGCGAAGAGTTCCTGTTCCCCACCGAGATCGGCGAGGACACCTTCGTGCGCTCGGCAGGTGGCTACTACGCCAACGTCGAGGCCGTCACCACCGTGGTCCCGGACGACATCGACTTCACCAACGCGCCCGCTGCCCGGGTCTTGGACACGCCGAACACCCCCACCATCGATACTTTGGTGGACGCAGCCAACCAGCTGGCACCCCGTAGCGAGTCCGACGGCGGCGCATGGGCCGCCGCTGACACGCTCAAGAATGTGGTCCTCGCCGTAACGTTGCCCACCGGTGAACGCCAGATCGTGGTGATCGGCGTACCTGGCGACCGTGCCGTGGACCTTAAGCGCGTGGAGGCGAACATCGGCGCGTTCCTGCCGATCGCCGGCGAAATCGGGCTCGAGGCCGCCAACGAGGAAGACCTCAAGAAGCTGCCGTGGCTGGTCAAGGGCTACATTGGCCCCGGCCTGTCACTCGACGAGCCGGTCCTGGGGCTCGAGGGATCGTCCAAGGTCCTCTTCCTGGTGGACCCCCGGGTCGTTTCAGGTACCAGCTGGGTCACCGGCGCCAACGCCGAGGGCAAACACGTCTTCGGGCTGGTTGCCGGTCGCGACTTCACCTGGGACGGCGTCATCGAAAGCACCGAAGTGCGTGCGGGCGATCCCGCTCCGGACGGTTCCGGCCCGCTGGAAACAGCGCGCGGCATCGAAATGGGACACATTTTCCAGCTCGGCCGCAAGTACGCTGCCGCGTTGGACCTGAAGGTCCTGGACCAGAATGGCAAGCAGGTAGTGGTCACCATGGGCTCCTATGGCGTGGGTGTCACGCGCGCCGTGGCAGCCCTGGCTGAAGCGAACCATGATGACCGCGGCATTGTGTGGCCGCGCTCCGTTGCTCCCGCTGACGTCCACGTAGTGGCTGTTGGCCGTGGCGACGAGATTTTCGAGGCCGCCGAGAAGCTCTCCGCTGAGCTGGAAGCTGCCGGCCTGGACGTCATCCTGGATGACCGCCCCAAGGTCTCCCCGGGCGTCAAGTTCGGCGACGCCGAGCTCGTAGGCGTACCCACCATCCTGGCCGTTGGCCGCGGACTGGTGGACGGCGTCGTGGAAATCAAGGACCGCCGTAGCGGCGAAGCCGAGAACGTTCCGGTGGACAAAGCCGTGGATTACGTGGTCAACGCTGTACGAAACCGGTGATCTCCGGCTTCGAGTCGATCCAGCTCACCACTCTCATCCTGATTGTGGTGGCTGGATTCGCAGCCGGCTGGGTGGATGCAGTGGTTGGGGGCGGGGGACTGATCCAGCTCCCCGCCTTGCTGCTGGTGCCCGGCATCACGCCAGTCCAGGCCTTGGCGACCAACAAAATGGGTTCCATTTTCGGAACTACCACCAGTGCCGTCACGTACTATCGCCGGGTCCGTCCCGACTTGAAAACGGCCGTGCCCATGGCCGTCATCGCTTTGGCCGGGAGTTTCGGCGGGGCGATCCTGGCAGCGTCGCTTCCGGCCAGTGTTTTCAAGCCCATCATCGTGGCGGCCCTCATCGCCGTCGCTATTTTCACCGCCTTGCGTCCCACCGCCGGCGAGCTGACAGCACTCCGCCACGATGGCCGTAAGCACTACGTCGTTGCGTGCCTGATCGGCGCCGTGATCGGCTTCTACGATGGCTTGATCGGCCCGGGCACTGGCTCGTTCCTGATCATCGCCCTGGTCTCGGCCATGGGATACGCCTTCCTCGAGGCCAGCGCCAAAGCGAAGATCGTCAACATGGCCACGAACGCCGGAGCCTTGATCTTCTTCCTCCCGCATGGCTCCCTGCTCTGGGGCGTGGGCCTGGTCCTCGGCCTGGCGAACATGGCCGGTGGCTACTTGGGCGCCCGCACGGCAGTAGCCAAGGGGAGCAGCTTCGTGCGCGTTGTCTTCCTTATCGTGGTGGCCGCCCTCATCATCAAGCTCGGCATGGACGTCTGGAACGATAACTTCGCAGGGTAGCCCCGTCCCTAAGCCGATTCCCCTGGACCGGGGAGATCGTGCGCGGCGGGAAGGCCATCCAATGTCCGGCCGGCCAAGGTGCTTGCAACCCAGAGGGAACGGGCCAGATCCCCGCCGTGCGCGGGTTTTCCGGCGTACCACAAAGCATTCTCCACATCACGGGCGATACTCCATTGCCGGGCGGCCTCGGGATCGAGCCCGGCGGCGAGGCTGAATTCGTGGCAGCGGTCGCGCAACGCAGCCTCCGGGTCAGTCCGTGAAAGGTCGCCAATGCGGTTCCACAGGATGGGTGCGACGGCGAATTCGGCCTCACCGATCTGGGGCTGCGGGTCGATGGCCAGGTAGGGGTCGCGTCCGGCCTCGCCTGCATCCAGGGTGGCCAGGATGTTCATGAAATGCAGGTCTGTGTGGACCAGGACGTCTTTTCCGGCGCGACGCCCCACGGCACCCCGTGTTTGGCACACCTCCAGTGCAGCCTCCAGCAGCCACCTGGGGAAGGGCCGGTCCAGCCGCTCCCATTCGGCAGGCAGCTCGTCGCTCCACCGTTCGGCGGTGGCGGCAATATGGTCCAGGTCCCGCCATTCAGGCTTGTCGTCAGGCGTGATGGACAGTTCACGCATGATGGCCCCCCACGCATCCCGCGCCTCCACCAGTGGAGCGTCCTGGAGCCAGCGGGTAGCGTCCAGCCGTTCCAGCAGCATGGAGCAAGTCAGGGCATCGGCTGCAAGGAGCCGGACCGCTCCACGTCCTCCCCACAGCGTGAGCGCATGGCGTTCCACCCGTGCTTCGTCGTGCGGAAACGCTATCTTCAGGGCTGCGGGCTCCCCGTGCCACAACACAGGCACCACCAAGGCGCCGTGGCCGTTCCAGGGCTCGGCGCCCGGAGCCAGGTCCACCGTCAGCTGCCAGCGGTCCAGGGCATCGGAAATAAGCCCGGGGAGGCTAGCCAGCCAGTCCCGGCCCGCAGAGTCACGGTTGTACCGGGCGTGGAGGTCGCCTGGCATCGGAATCATCGCGTGAAGGGTCACGCGATCAGCCTAACGCCGCTGCAACGCCAGCCTCCTAGAAAACGCCGCTGGCACCCAAGAGGGTTCCGATGGAGAACGTTGCCGCCAAGGCAAGTGCGCCGCCAACAACCACGCGTGCTGCGGCGCGGAACCGGGGAGCTCCACCGATCCAGGCGCCCACTGCGCCGGTGATCGCCAGGGCCAGCAAGACCGCTGCGAAGGTGAGCGGCACACGCAATTCCGGCGGCGGAAGCAGGATGGCCAGCATGGGAAGGACTGCACCCAGTGTGAACGCCACCGCCGAGGCGAGTGCGGCATTCCACGGGCTGACGATGTCGTCCTCGTGGATGTTCAGCTCGGCGGAAAGATGGGCGGCCAGTGCGTCGTGCTCCGTCAGTTCTTCGGCCACCGTCCGGGCAGTCTTGGGGCTGAGCCCCTTTGACTCATAAATGGCCGCCAACTCGTTGAGTTCTTCCTCGGGTTCCTCGGCAAGCTCGCGGCGTTCCTTTTCAATCAGGGCCCTCTGCGTGTCGCTTTGGCTGCTCACGGACACGTACTCACCCAACGCCATGGAGATGGCACCGCCCACCAGGCCGGCCGTGCCCGCGGCGAGGATACTCCCGGAGCTGGTGGTGGCTCCGGCAACGCCCACCACGATCGCCGCGACGGAGACAATTCCGTCGTTCGCGCCCAGGACCCCGGCACGCAACCAGTTCAGGCGGTGCGCCAGATCGTCCCGATGGGGTTCGTTCTCATGCATGGTCGCAGTTTCTGTGGAAGCCATAGACCAAGCCAAGCACCGCGGGACGGCCTTGACCAGCATGGCTAGGCTGCCCTATCTGCTGCTGGAAGTGGGGGAGGAGGCGGCACTGGGCGTCGGCAGCGAAGGCAGGTCGCCGGCGTCGAGCTCCAAGCCCGGGAGCGCCGGCAAACCGGCGCCCCACGCGGCGCTCCGCCTGGAAGCGGCCAGCAGGCCGTCGATGGCCCAGTCGCGGGTCCCATCGGCGGACAAGGCCACAAGATCACCGAAACGCGGTAACGAGGATGACTCGAGGTCTGCCAATGCCGCGGCCGGGTCTTTGGCGAACTTCGCCGGGAGCCGGTATCCCGCCTCACCGGCCGGGACATCTCCGCAGTTCACGCGGGTCAGGTCCTCGGCCTGCCGGAGCACCACCTCATGCACCTCGAGGTCACGGGCAGCCGCAGAAACACTGGAAGCGCCGAGCCGTTTGACCGCGACCTGGTAAACATAGACCGCTTCGTGCTGGGCACGGACCAGCGACGCCAAGGCCGTGTCGGTGGTGGCTGAATCCGGGTCCGGCGTGGGGCCGGCGGAGGGGCAGGACCCGGCGGCCGGCGGAGAAACGGGAACCCTGCTGGTTGTGGGTCGGGAAGGTTCCGGCAGCTTCCACGCGGCGGCCAGCTTTTCGGCGGACAGCAGCTGGGCGGATCCGACGGCGGCCAGCAAGCGTGCCATGCCGCCGTCGGACCCGCGGGCGTCGTCCAGGCGTTGCTGCCCGCTCCGTGACAACTCCGTGACGAACAAGGACGCCTTCGCGGACGAAGCGGACGAAACGGGGTCCGTTGGTGACGCCGCGGCGGGGGACGTGGGCAGCAGGCCGGCCGGGTCCAGCAGGGCCCGGGCGTGGGTTGTCAGCAAAGTCACAGCATCGGCGGCGGCAGGCTTCGCAGCATCCAGTCCCGAGGCGTCAGCCAGCGCAGCGGCCGTATCACGGAGCAGCAGGGTGTCTTCCAAAGCCGCAAGGCGTGCGTTTTCGGAGAACGACCGGGCTGGGGGAGTCCCGGAATCACGCGGAATAAGGACCATGCCGGTGCCGACTACCAGCAGGGCTACCACTGAAACGAGCACGAGCCTGCCCCACGCTGGTGCTCGTTGCTTTTTGGTTCTCTGCTCGTCCACAACACACCATGGTGTCATGTGGGCGGCGAAGTCCGTGCACGCAAGTTCCCGCGAAAATCGTTAGGCTAGTAGTCACAACAACATCTATCGGGAGGCGGCGGGCAACGTGAGTGACTCGGAAGCCACGACTTCACCGGACCGTTCTGAATCGAACTCAACGGCCACCATCCACAACCCGGAAGAGAGCAGGCTTAAAGCGCTGCTCGAACCGGCCGTCCTTGCCAGCAGGCTCTACCTCGAGGATGTTTCCATCCACGTTGCCGGCTCACACCGGACGGTCCACGTCGTAGTGGACCTGCCGCAGGAGGAGACCGGAGGCGTCAGTCTTGACGCCATAGCCGACGTCTCGCGCGGACTGTCCGATATTCTGGACAACGATCCCCAGGACGACGGCCGTCCGTACGACCTCGAGGTCTCATCGCCCGGCGTTGGACGTCCCCTGACGGAACCGCGGCATTGGCACCGCGCCCGGGGCCGCATGGTCAGGGTCAACGTCATTCAGGGCGACAACCTCCTGGGCCGGATCGCCTCAGTGGGCGATGACGCCGTGACGCTGATCCCGGAGCACGAGGTCAAGAAGGGCATGAAGCCCAAGCAGGGCGACCCCATCACTATTCCTTTCGACAGGATCCGCCAAGGAAAAGTCGAGATTGAATTCAGCCACCTCCACGAGGCTGCGCTGGAAGACGAACACAATGGACCTTCCGAGGAGGCCTAATGGATATTGACATGAGCGCACTGAGACTCCTGGAGCGTGAGCGTGAAATCCCGCTGGATCTCCTGATTCCCACCATCGAGCAGGCTTTGCTGGTGGCGTACCACAAGACGCCCGGCGCCTTTGAAAAGGCCCGTGCTGAGCTGGATCGCAAGAGCGGCCACGTGACCATCTGGGCCACGGAAATCGACGACGACGGCGAGCCGATCGGCGAGTTCGAGGACACCCCTGCCGGTTTCGGCCGTATCGCCGCGAGCACGGCACGGCAGATCATCCTGCAGCGCCTTCGCGACGTCGAGGATGACAACGTGCTGGGCGAATTCAAGGGCCGTGAAGGCGAACTCGTCGCCGGCATGATCCAGCAGGGAAACAACCCCCACATGATCCAGGTCAACCTCGGAGCTGTTGAGGCCCTGCTGCCGCCGCCCGAGCAGGTTCCCGGTGAGAAGTACCTGCACGGAAGCCGCCTGCGTGCCTTCGTGGTGGACGTCCACCGTGGGGCTAAGGGACCGTCCATCACGCTGTCCCGTTCGCACCCGGGCCTGGTCCGTAAACTCTTCGAAATGGAAGTCCCCGAGATCGCGGACCACTCCGTGGAGATCGTTGCGCTTGCCCGCGAAGCCGGCCACCGTACCAAGATCGCCGTCAAGGCAAACACTCCCGGCGTCAACGCCAAGGGTGCTTGCATCGGTGAAATGGGTTCGCGTGTCCGTGCTGTCATGACCGAACTGAACGACGAAAAGATTGACATCGTCGACTTCAGCGACGACCCCGCGACGTTCATTGCCAACTCGCTGTCGCCGTCGCGAGTGAATTCCGTCACTATCACCGACGAGTCGACCCGCTCGGCGCGCGTAGTGGTACCGGATTACCAGCTTTCCCTGGCGATCGGCAAGGAAGGCCAGAACGCACGCCTTGCAGCCAAGCTGACTGGTTGGCGGATCGACATCGTCTCCGACGCAGCACCGGCCAAGGCCGAATAGCGTCCCGGTCGGGGTCGGCTTAACGCCGCGCTGGCGGTGTGCCCGGTTTCGGGAGTCCGGAGCCGGGGGCTAGACTAGATGGAACCGGGCTTACGTCCGGTATCCGCGCGCCTTGGCGTGCCTCAGCTGCATTCGCAGGACCGGGGCCCGTCGGGTGCCAGTAGCGTAAGGCAGGTTGGACACATCGTGGCTGAACTGCTTGAGCACGGCCATGGGCCTGTTCGCACGTGTATCGGATGCCGGAAGCAAGGCTCCCGGTCCGAGCTTGTCCGGCTGGTCGCCCAAGGCGCCAGTTCGTCCACCGTCGTGGTGGATGAACGACGCCGGATGGCCGGCAGGGGTGCGTGGCTGCACCCCAGCGAAAAGTGCTTGGCATTGGCGATCAAGCGGCGCGCTTTCGGAAGGGCCCTTGCGGGCGCTACCGAGACAACCGCCGTCGAACGCTACCTGATGCCGGGCGCGCCACTCGTGGAGGCCCACGCTTCCACTGGCAAACCGTCCAAACCTGAAAGCGGGTCAGAAAACTGATGGAAACCCGATGAGTTCCCAGCGATGAGTGCGTAACGATGACAACTTTGTTGCGCTCTGCAATGGGCCTTTCCGCCGTGCAAACGGCTGAGGCCCGCATAAAGAAGTAGACGGTTCGTGCCTGGCTCGGTGCGGACCGAGACAGGAGAAATGTGGCCAAGGTCCGCGTACATGAGCTCGCCAAAGAGCTCGGTATTACTTCCAAAGATGCAGTGACAAAACTGCAGGAATTGGGCGAATTCGTTCGCTCCGCCTCTTCCACCATTGAGGCCCCCGTCGTGAAGAAGCTTCGCGACGCCTACCCGGGTGCCGGCGCTGCAAAGTCCGCCGCCCCCGCAGCCGCTCCCGCGGCAACCCGTCCCGCAGCATCCCGCCCGGCCGCCCCGGCACCGGGCCCGGCGGCACCGAAGGCTCCGGCCCCGGCGCCTGCTGCTCCGTCGTCGGCAACCCCGTCGTCGGCAACCCCGGCACCGGCCGCTCCGGCTCCCGCGGCACCTGCTCCGGCAGCCCCGGCAGCGCCTGCTGCTTCCAACCCCGTTTCGGCCAAGCCCGGTGCCCGTCCTGCCCCCAAGGCAGAGACCCCGGCTCCGGCACGCCAAGGCGGCCAGGCTCCTCGTCCCGGCGGTCCCCGCCCGGGCAACAACCCGTTTGCTACGTCCCAGGGCATGCCCCGTGGCCGTGGTGGCGATGGAGACCGTCCGCCGCGTCCGGGTAACAACCCGTTTGCTCCGTCGCAGGGCATGCCCCGTGGCGAGCGTCGCAACGACGGCGAACGTCCCGGTGGTCCCCGTCCCGCAGCTGGTGCCGGTGGACCCCGTCCCGCAGCAGGCACTGGCGGTCCCCGTCCGGGCGCCCCGCGTCCGGGTGCACCCCGTCCGGGCGCTCCGCGTCCCGCCGGTGGTCCCGGTGGCGGAAACCGTCCTACTCCGGGCATGATGCCCAACCGCACTGAGCGTCCGGCTCCGGGTGGCGCAGGCCGTCCCGGTGGCGCAGGCCGTCCCGGTGGCGGACCGGGTCGTCCCGGTGGCGCACCAGGTGCAGGTACCGGTGGCGGAGCTCCCGCCGGCGGTGGCTTTGGCAAGGGTGGCCGCGGTCGCGGTGGTACCCAGGGTGCCTTCGGCAAGGGCGGCGCCGGTCGTGGCAAGCAGCGCAAGTCGAAGCGGGCAAAGCGCCAGGAACTGGAGCAGATGAGTGCTCCGTCGCTGGGTGGCGTATCGGTACCCCGCGGCGATGGCGAGACCATCATCCGCTTGCGTCGTGGCTCGTCCATCACGGACTTTGCCGAGAAGATCGATGCGAACCCCGCGTCGCTGGTAACCGTTCTGTTCCACCTCGGTGAAATGGCCACGGCTACGCAGTCCCTCGACGAAGACACCTTTGGCCTGCTTGGCGCCGAACTTGGCTACAAGCTCCAGGTTGTTTCGCCGGAAGACGAAGAGCGCGAGCTCCTCGACCAGTTCGACATCAACATCCAGGACGAGCTCGACGCCGAAGGCGACGACGTCCTGGAGCCCCGCGCACCGGTTGTCACCGTCATGGGCCACGTTGACCACGGTAAGACCCGCTTGCTTGACGCGATCCGCAACTCCAACGTTGTGGCCGGCGAGCATGGTGGAATCACCCAGCACATCGGTGCTTACCAGATCAGCCACGTCCACGAGGGCAACGCCCGCGACATCACCTTCATTGACACCCCCGGTCACGAGGCCTTCACGGCCATGCGTGCACGTGGTGCCAAGGTCACTGACATCGCGATCCTGGTTGTCGCAGCTGATGACGGCGTCATGCCGCAGACAGTGGAAGCGCTCAACCACGCCCAGGCAGCCAACGTGCCGATCGTTGTCGCAGTGAACAAGATCGACAAGGAAGGCGCCAACCCTGACAAGGTCAAGGGCCAGCTCACCGAGTACGGCCTGGTTCCCGAAGAATACGGTGGCGACACCATGTTCGTTGAGGTCTCTGCCCGCCAGAACCTCAACATCGACGAACTGATCGACGCCGTCCTGCTGACGGCCGATGCTGCTCTGGACCTGCGCGCCAACCCGGACAAGGACGCTCGAGGCATTGCCATCGAAGCGAACCTGGACAAGGGCCGCGGTGCTGTTGCTACCGTCCTGGTCCAGTCCGGTACCTTGGCTGTTGGCGACACGATCGTGGCCGGTACGGCTCACGGCCGCGTCCGCGCCATGTTCGACGAGAACGGCGAGGCACTCGATGTAGCACTGCCGTCCCGTCCGGTCCAGGTCCTGGGCCTCTCCAACGTCCCGCGTGCAGGTGACACCTTCCTGGTGACTCCTGACGAGCGTACGGCCCGCCAGATCGCCGAAAAGCGTGAAGCAGCAGACCGCAACGCCGCGCTGGCCAAGCGTCGTAAGCGCATCAGCCTGGAAGACTTCGACCAGGCCGTCGCCGAAGGCAAGATCGACACCCTCAACCTCATCCTCAAGGGTGACGTGTCCGGTGCCGTGGAAGCCCTCGAAGACGCCTTGCTCAAGATCGACGTCGGAGACGACGACGTTCAGCTCCGTGTCATCCACCGCGGTGTGGGTGCCATCACGCAGAACGACGTCAACCTGGCCACGGTGGACAACGCCATCATCATCGGCTTCAACGTCAAGCCTGCTGAGCGCGTTGCGGAACTGGCTGACCGTGAAGGCGTGGATATGCGCTTCTACTCGGTCATCTACGCTGCGATCGACGACATCGAGATGGCCCTCAAGGGCATGCTCAAGCCGGAGTACGAAGAAGTCCAGCTCGGCACCGCCGAGGTCCGCGAAGTCTTCCGTTCCTCCAAGTTCGGCAACATCGCAGGCTCGATCGTCCGCACGGGCATCATCCGCCGTAACTCCAAGGCACGTGTCAGCCGCGACGGCAAGGTCATCGGTGACAACCTCACCGTTGAGACGCTCAAGCGCTTCAAGGATGACGCCACCGAAGTCCGCACCGACTTCGAGTGTGGTATCGGTCTTGGTTCCTTCAACGACATCAGCGAAGGCGACATCATCGAGACCTTCGAGATGCGCGAAAAGCCGCGCGTCTAGGTTCCCTGTGGAGCGGGTCCGTCGGGTAGCCCCGGCGGACCCGTTCCGTACCCGTTTCTACTTTCCAGGAGGAAGTCATGGCTGATCCCGCACGCGCCGCCAAATTGGCACAGCGGATAAAGGTCGTCGTTGCTGAGGCCCTCGGACGTCGGGTCAAGGATCCGCGCGTCGAGTCCATTACGGTCACCGACGCCCGCGTCACCAACGACCTTCAGCACGCAACCATCTACTACACCGTCTTTGGCGATGAAGTGGCCCACACCGACGCCGCTAAGGCGCTGGAGAAGGCCAAGGGTGTGCTGCGCCAGGAAGTTGGCCGCAACATCACCGTCCGGCTGACCCCGACGCTGGAGTTCGTCGCCGACCAGATTCCGGTTAACGCCTCCAACCTTGAGGAACTGTTGCGCGAGGCCAAGCGTCGCGACGCGGAGGTAGCTGCTTTGGCTGCCGGTGCCAAGCCGGCTGGCGAGGCCGACCCGTACAAGAGCGACTCCCCGGCCGAAATAGACGAAGACGACTTCGACGAAGAGGACATCGACCTCTCCGGCGAAGACGAACTCGACGAAGACGCCAACCGCTAAGAACTCAAAGTTTTTGTTCAGATAATGCCCCTAAGCGACGCTCTTAGGGGCATTATCTGTTTACAAACTGGTTAGGATCGGAGCATGTCGGCGCACGATGCTCAGCAGCGGGATGAATATTTGAACCGGGCCATTCGCTTGGCGGTGCAAAACGTTTCCGACGGCGGCGGCCCTTTCGGCGCCGTCGTGGTCACCGCGGACGGAACCGTCCATGAGGGTGTCAACCGGGTTACACGCGACCACGATCCCACGGCGCACGCGGAAGTGGTGGCCATTCGTCGTGCGGCTGCCGAGCTGAGGAAGTTCGACCTCACCGGTTCCGTTCTCTACGCAAGCTGTGAGCCTTGTCCGTTGTGCCTGTCGGCGACGCTTTGGGCCAGGATCGGACGCGTCTACTTTGCCGCGGACAGGCACGGCGCGGCGCGGGCCGGCTTCGACGACGCAGTGTTCTATGAGTACTTCGCCGGCAGCAGGCCGGAACTTCTCCCCGTGGAGCACGCCCAGTTGGCAGCGGCGGAGGACCCGTTCGAGGCCTGGAAGCACCATACGCGCCGGACGTCGTACTAGGTCCGGCGGCAGCTAAACCTTCGCTGGAAGGCGATTGACGCCGTCGAGCAGGTCCTGGTGACCGCCACAAAGGGCGATCCTGATCCAGCCCTCGCCGATCGACCCGAACGCTGTGCCCGGCGCGAACGAGACTCCCGATTCCGCCAGGAACTTGCGCACCCACGTGCGGACGTCCCCGCCGCTTACGTGCGATACGTCGGCCCAGAGATAGAACGCGCCCTGTGCCCCGAGGAACGGAATACCCTTGGCTTCCAGCACGGCCGAGGCTGCGTCGCGGTTGTTCCGGTAATGATCGCGGGCCTGGTAAACGTAGTCCTGCGGCCCGGTCAATGCGGCCAAGGCAGCGTACTGCGACGGAGACGCGACGCAGGAGACGATCGATTCCATGACGTTGTTCATCTTCTGCTCAATCCCCGGAGGGCAGATCAACGCCCCGATGCGCAGGCCTGTCAGTCCGTACGTCTTGGACAGCGTCAGCGAGGTGAACACGCGGGCTTCCCCTGGGACGTTGCTGTCGAAGCGCGCCGGGCTGACGTGCGGGACATCGAAGGTGAAGGCTTCGTAGCATTCGTCCGAGATGATCCAGAGGTCGTGCCGGACGGCCAGTTCCACCAATTCCCGGGTGGCTTCTTCACTGATGACCGCCCCCAACGGGTTGGACGGCGAATTCAGCACGAGGACACGGGTCCGCGGCGTGATGAGTGCTTCGATGTCCTCGATGTGCGGCTGGAAGTCGTTCTTGGGATACAGCGGATACTGCACGGGCACGGCGTGAAGCAGCCGGCTGGTCATGGCAAACGTGGGGTAGCCGGGGTTCGGGATGAGGATCTCGTCGCCGGGGGAGAGGAGAAGGCTCATGGCGAAATGCAGGCCTTGCTGGGCGCCGTCCACCACATAAACCCGTTCAGCACCGATCCCTACGCCCTGCTGTTCGCGGAAGCGGGCGGCGAACGCTTCCCGGAGAGCGGGTATCCCCGCGTTGGGTGTGTAGTTGGTCTCATCCCGGTCCAGGCAGGCAATGCCGGCGTCGAGGACGTGCCGTGGCAGCGCGAACCCCGGTTCGCCGATGCTCAGGACGATCGCACCGGGGGTGGCCCACGCGGCCTCGGTGATTTCGCGGATCTGGTTCACGGGGACGTCACGTACGTGCAAGGCAAGCTCAGGCATGGGAGCCATCCTAGCCACCCATATACTGGTAAGCGTGCTTTCTGGACTGGTAATCGTTGACAAACCGCAGGGATGGACCAGCCACGATGTGGTTGGCCGGATGCGGCGGCTGGCTGGTACCCGGAAAGTGGGGCATGCGGGGACGCTCGATCCCATGGCCACCGGCGTCCTGGTGCTTGGCATCAATAAGGCGACCCGCCTGCTGACTTACATCGTGGGCACCTCCAAGACCTATACGGCCACCATCAGGCTCGGTGAAACCACCATCACAGACGACGCTGAGGGCGACGTCACGGAGGCCCGCAGCGCCGCGGACGTCTCTGACGAAGCCATAGCGGCCGGGGTTGCTGCGCTCACGGGCCCTATCCAGCAGGTGCCCAGCAGCGTGAGTGCCATCAAGGTCAACGGCGAACGCTCCTACGCGCGGGTCCGCTCCGGTGAAGAAGTGAAGCTCGCAGCGCGCCCCGTGACGATCCACCGCTTCGACGTGCACGCCATCAACAGGCTCGACGGCGGCAGGGTAGTTGACGTGGACGTCACCGTGGAATGTTCTTCCGGGACCTACATCCGGGCCCTGGCCAGGGACCTCGGAAACGATCTGGGCGTCGGTGGCCACCTCACGGCCCTGCGCCGGACCCAGGTGGGTCCCTATACCCTCGAGCAGGCCAGGACCCTGGAGGAACTGGCGGAAGAGCTCAACGTCCTGGACATGTCCCTCGCTGCCCGGTCCCTCATGCCCAACCGTGAGCTCACCGAGGACGAAACAACGGAGATCTCCTTCGGCCGCCGGATTGCGGCCGGTCCGGGTGCCGGCACCGCCGAGGCTGCCACGGCCGAAAGCCCCGCAGCAGCCTTCGCGCCCTCCGGGGAACTCGTGGCATTGCTGGCTGACACCGGGAGCTTTGCCAAGCCCGTGTTGGTGTTCGCCCCGGGAACCGGTTCAGGGGAGGCGAAGTAGTCATGGACGGATACTTTTACGCACTCCTGGTTATTGGACTGGTGTCCACCATCATGTGCGTGGTGGCCGGGCTGATGAAAAAGGCCCCCAACGACCCCACCATCTACTCGGTGCTTGCCGTTGAAGCGGTGCTGGTGGTGTACCTGGTGGGTTCCATCATCCGGGTTGCCATGGGCGAGCAGATTGCCGGGGAAGCGTGGGAGTTCTGGGGCTACTTGATTACGGCCCTGATGATCCCGCTGGGTGCTGTGTACTGGGCCATCCTTGAACGCACCCGCTGGAGCAACTTCGTCCTCGCTGCGGTAGGTGTAACGGTCCTCGTCATGGGCGCGCGCATGAACCAGATTTGGTACTGACCTTGAAAGAAGAAGCCATCGTGACTGGAACTGAGACCAATCCGGCAACCCCGCAGCCGCAGAAGGATACCCGGAACACCGGGCCTGGCCGCCTCCTGATCGCGGTGTACGCCGTTTTCGCCCTCTCGGCGACCGCGCGCGCGGGCTATCAGATCGCTACGAAGTTCGCCGAAGCACCGCTGGCGCATATCCTCTCGGCCTTTGCCGCCGTCGTCTATATCGTGGCGACCATCTCCCTGGCCAAGCCGGGCCGCACGTGGTTCAAGGTCTCAGTGGCCGCCGTGCTCACGGAGCTCATCGGCGTGCTGGTGGTGGGCGCCATCAGCCTTTTCGACCCTGTGGCGTTCCCGCACGATACCGTGTGGTCGCTGTTCGGCCGCGGTTACGGTTTCGTCCCGCTTGTCCTGCCCATCCTTGGCCTCCTGTGGCTGAACAAGCGCCGCCCGTCCTGAGCCAACCGCCCTTGCGGGTAACCTTAGAATGTTCCGGCGCCGGGAGGTTGCCGGGCGCACCGAACATCTGCAGTAAAAGGCGAGGTTGATGGTCCACATCTGGAACGATCCCACTGAAGTCCCCAAGGACTTCGGACCTACTGTCGTTACCATCGGGAACTTTGACGGCGTCCATCGCGGCCACCAGCATGTCCTTTCCCAACTGACCGGCACCGCCAAGCGGCATAATATTCCCTCGGTTGCCGTGACTTTCGATCCCCACCCGGCCCAGGTCCACAGGCCGGATTCCGCACCCGAACTGATCATGGGGCTCCAGGACAAGCTCGATGCCCTCGGGGACACCGGCGTCGATGCCGTGCTGGTCATGAAGTACACCTTGGACCTGGCGGCGATGACTCCCATCGAGTTCGTCCGCGAAGTCATCCTTGACGGACTTCACGCAGCACACGTCGTTGTGGGCCACGACCTCCGCTTTGGTGCCGGGAACGTCGGGGACGTCGTCACCATGCAGGAACTGGGTGAGGAGCTCGGGTTCGGCGTGCAGGTTGTCAACGAGTACGGGGCGGGAGGCTTTCCAGTCCACGACGACGGCGACGCTGACCGCCGCTGTTCCTCCACTTGGGTGCGGGAAGCCCTGTCCGAGGGCGACGTCGTGACCGCCGCCGCTGTTCTTGGCCGCCCGCACCGCATGCGCGGCGAGGTAGTGCACGGAGCTGCCCGCGGACGGGATCTCGGTTTCCCCACAGCCAACCTTGCCCACGATTCCACAGGGTACGTTCCCGCTGACGGCATCTACGCGGGTTGGTTGATCGACCAGTCCGGGACACGGTGGCCCGCCGCTATTTCCGTTGGTTCCAACCCCACCTTCGACGGCGTGAGCCGCCAGGTGGAGGCCCACGTGATCGATCGTCCCGAGGAAAAAGTGGAGGACTTCGACCTCTACGGGCAGACCGTGGCTGTCGAATTCACGCAGCGCCTGCGCGGCATGGTTGCCTACCGTGGACCTGAGGCCCTGGTGGAGCAAATGTGCCTGGACGTAGCCCAGGCGCACGAGCTGCTGACCCGGCGCTAGGCGGATTTCGACAACACTGCTGACCTGCCGGTAAACTGGTGAATGGATCCGGCCGCAGTCCGTGGCAGCTGGACCTGTTTTTGTGTGCGGCAACGCACCAAGGGCAACCCGTCAGCGAGGCGCTGCACCGGGACGCACGGCACAACTCTAGGAGTTCACGTGGCACTTGACGCCGCTGTAAAGCAGTCCATCATCAAGGAATACGCAACCTCTGAAGGCGACACCGGTTCGCCCGAGGTCCAGGTTGCAGTTCTGACCCAGCGGATCAAGGATCTGACTGAGCACATGAAGGAGCACAAGCACGACTTCCACACCCAGCGCGGTTTGCTGGCCATGGTTGGTCGTCGCAAGCGCATGCTTTCCTACCTGAAGAACACTGACATCGCCCGCTACCGTTCGCTCATCGAGCGCCTCGGCCTGCGCCGCTAGTCTGCTTTTAGGGGCGGCCCGCTCCTTTCCGGAACGGGCCGCCTTCTTCACCAACAACTAAAAACAGGAATCAACCGCATCGCGCATTCGCGGTCCTCGGTAGTGATTCCCGGGAAGCTCATCTGTGGTGATGAGGCCCGTGGATCTCGATCGATGACCGGGTGTCGTACAGGCCAGGAAAAAAGAAGAGGCCTGGGTTGATGCGGCGGACTTCCGCTAACAGAAACGGAGGTGACTCTCTATGGAGGGTCCCGAAATCCAGTTCTCCGAAGCCATTATCGACAACGGCCGTTTTGGCAAGCGCGTCATTCGCTTCGAAACCGGCCGCCTTGCCAAGCAGGCAGCCGGCGCCTCGATGGTCTACATCGACGAAGACACCGCACTGCTCTCCGCAACCACCGCCGGCAAGCAGCCGCGCGAAGGTTTCGACTTCTTCCCCCTGACGGTTGACGTTGAAGAGCGCATGTACGCAGCCGGCCGTATCCCGGGTTCGTTCTTCCGCCGCGAAGGCCGCCCCTCCACGGAAGCCATCCTGGCCTGCCGCCTCATGGACCGTCCGCTGCGCCCCGCGTTCGTCAAGGGCCTGCGCAACGAAGTCCAGATCGTCGTCACTGTCCTGGCGATCAACCCGGACGAGCTCTACGACGTCGTCGCCATCAACGCGTCCTCGATGTCCACGCAGCTTTCCGGCCTCCCGTTCTCCGGCCCGATCGGTGGCGTCCGCGTCGCCCTCATCGCCGACGAACACGGTTCGCAGTGGGTCGCTTTCCCCAAGCACTCCCAGCTTGAGAACGCCGTCTTCAACATGGTTGTCGCCGGCCGCATTGCCGGTGACGACGTCGCCATTATGATGGTGGAAGCCGAAGCCACCGACAACTCCTGGAACCTCATCAAGGAACAGGGCGCAACAGCTCCTACCGAAGAGGTTGTTTCCGAGGGCCTCGAGGCTGCCAAGCCGTTCATCAAGGCACTCTGCGAAGCACAGGCAGACCTGGCGGCACGCGCCGCCAAGCCGACCGTCGAGTTCCCGGTCTTCCTTGACTACCAGGACGACGTCTACGCTGCTGTTGAAGCCGCTGCCGCTGACAAGCTTGCCGCTGTCTTCCAGATCGCCGACAAGCAGGAGCGCGACAACGCCTCCGACGCACTCAAGGACGAAGTCCTTGGCTCACTTGCAGGCGACTTCGAAGGCCGCGAGAAGGAACTCTCCGCAGCGTTCCGCTCGGTCACCAAGCACGTCGTGCGCCAGCGCATCCTCAAGGACCAGGTCCGCATCGACGGCCGTGGCCTGACGGACATCCGCCAGCTGACCGCAGAGGTAGAGGTTCTGCCCCGCGTTCACGGTTCGGCCATCTTCGAGCGCGGCGAGACCCAGATCATGGGTGTCACCACGCTGAACATGCTCAAGATGGAGCAGCAGATCGACTCGTTGTCGCCGGTAACGCGCAAGCGCTACATGCACAACTACAACTTCCCGCCGTACTCCACCGGTGAGACCGGCCGCGTCGGTTCCCCGAAGCGCCGCGAAATCGGCCACGGTGCCCTCGCAGAGCGCGCCCTGGTTCCGGTTCTGCCCAGCCGTGAAGAATTCCCGTACGCCATCCGCCAGGTATCCGAGGCACTCGGTTCCAACGGTTCGACGTCCATGGGTTCGGTCTGTGCCTCGACGCTCTCCATGCTCAACGCTGGCGTGCCGCTGAAGGCAGCTGTTGCCGGTATCGCCATGGGCCTGGTTTCCGACCAGGTTGACGGCCAGACCCGCTATGCAGCGCTGACCGACATCCTCGGCGCCGAAGACGCTTTCGGCGACATGGACTTCAAGGTTGCCGGTACGTCCGAGTTCGTCACGGCCATCCAGCTGGACACCAAGCTCGACGGCATCCCCGCTTCCGTGCTGGCAGCAGCACTGAAGCAGGCCCGCGAAGCCCGCCTCCACATCCTCGAGGTCATCAACGCAGCGATCGACACCCCGGATGAGCTCTCCGAGTTCGCGCCGCGCGTCATCGCCGTCAAGATCCCCGTTGACAAGATCGGCGAGGTCATTGGCCCCAAGGGCAAGATGATCAACCAGATCCAGGAAGACACGGGCGCGGACATCTCCATCGAAGATGACGGCACGGTCTACATTGGCGCCACCAACGGCCCGTCTGCCGACGCAGCACGTTCCGCCATCAACGCCATCGCCAACCCGCAGGTTCCGGAAATCGGTGAGCGCTACCTGGGTACGGTCGTCAAGACCACCACCTTCGGCGCCTTCGTTTCCCTGACGCCGGGCAAGGACGGCCTGCTGCACATCTCCGAGCTCCGCAAGCTGGCCAACGGCAAGCGCGTGGACAACGTTGATGACGTTGTCTCCGTGGGCCAGAAGGTCCAGGTCGAGATCACCAAGATCGACGACCGTGGAAAGCTCTCCCTCTCGCCGGTTGTTGCCGACGAAGAAGGCGCAGCTTCCGAGGACGCTCCGGCCGAGGTCGTTGAAGAGTCCGCAGAGTAGTCTGTAAGCAGTACACCCGGCGGGGCCGGTGGGCTTGAAAAAGCTCCACCGGCCCTTCCGGCCTTAACCCTGAAAGGCCTTAATGACTGTCGTACCCTTGCCGCTGGAGCAAACCCTTCCCGGCGGCGAACTGATCCATGGTGCCGAGGGCGGTTCCGTCGTGCGGCGCTCCGTGCTTCCCGGCGGCGTGCGCGTCCTGACCGAGGCGATGCCCGGACAGCGTTCGGCCACCATAGGTTTCTGGGTGGCAGTGGGTTCGCGCGACGAAGCGGACGGCCAGCATGGTTCCACACACTTCCTTGAACACCTGCTGTTCAAGGGCACCAAGAGGCGCACAGCCCTGGAGATAGCGTCTGCGTTCGACGAGGTAGGCGGCGAATCCAACGCAGCCACCGCCAAGGAAAGCACCTGCTACTTCGCACGGGTCCTCGATACGGACCTTCCCATGGCCATTGATGTCATCGCCGACATGATCACCGGCGCTGTCCTTGACCCTGCCGAACTGGAGCAGGAACGCGACGTCATCCTCGAGGAAATCGCCATGGACAGCGACGACCCCACCGATGTGGCGCACGAGAAATTCGTGGCAGCAGTGCTCGGCAGCCACCCGCTGGCCCGGCCGATCGGCGGAACACCGGATGCGATCAAGGCTGTGGCAAGGGACTCGGTGTGGGAGCACTACCAGCGCTACTACCGCCCCGAGGAACTGGTCATCACCGCAGCGGGCGGGCTGGACCACGACGTCGTCTGTGAACTTGTCCTTGATGCGTTGAAAGCTGCCGGTTGGCAGCTGGATGCCGGTGCAGCGCCCGTGGAGCGCCGTGGGACGGAGAGGGCTGTCATCACCGGCACCTCCGGCCTCCACGTCGTGAAGCGTCCCGTGGAGCAGGCGAACATCATCATGGGTTGCCCCACGATCGTCGCCACCGATGATCGCCGCTTCGTCATGAGCGTGCTTAACGCAGTCCTGGGTGGTGGCATGTCCTCCAGGCTCTTCCAGGAGATCCGCGAGAAGCGGGGCCTGGTGTACTCCACGTACTCCTTCACCGCCGCTTACGCGGACGCCGGGTACTTTGGCATGTATGCCGGGTGCACCCCGTCCAAGGTCCGCCAGGTGCTGGAACTCCTGGGCGTGGAGCTGGACAAGCTCGCCAAGGAAGGCATTACCGAAGAAGAGCTCAGGAAGGCCGTGGGCCAGCTCAGCGGTGGCATCGTGTTGGCCCTCGAGGACACAGGTTCGCGGATGTCCCGGCTGGGCCGGGCTGAATTGGTCTCCGGAGAGTTCCAGGACATCGACGAGACCCTGGCGCGGATCCAGGCCGTCACCGTGGACGACGTCCAGGAGCTCGCCCGCGAACTCGCAGCAGCTCCCCGCACCATCACGGTTGTGGGTCCGTTTGAGGAAACCGAAACGTTCGGTCTCTGACTCTGGACTAGCGCACTCCCTGCAGGGCAGCATGATCACACAGTGATGATGCTGCCCTGTTGACGTTGGAGATGTGATGGAACTGCCCCCACGCGGCCACGCCGCGGAGATGCTGCAGGACTTCATTGGCCATTGGCGTGGCATCACGGAGATCGCCTCATCGCCGTGGGGGAGTGCCCGGACTGCCGAGGCAGAGGTGGTGTTCAGCAGGGCCGCCAGCGGCTACGCCGTCGTGCAGAGTTACCGGCACCGTGAAGCGGATGGGACACACTTCGAAGGGCATGGCATGTTCACTGTGGACCGCGAACACGGTGACACGCTCTGGTACTACGTGGACAGCATGGGCCGGCCGCCGGCCAGCCCCGTCAGGGGTTCGTGGAACGCAGGCATTCTGACGCTGGACCGGCGCACGGCCGAAGGCGTGGCCAGGCACACGTTCCGCGTCGAGGACGGGGTACTGGTGCACACGGCCGATCTGCGGCTCGAAGGAACATCCGGCTTCAGTCCGTTGCTGAAAAGCGTTTTCCGCAGGGTGTCAACGCCCGGCGCCTAGCCCCCGGCAAAAGGCGGCAGGACGTCGATGACGTCGTGCGGGCTCAGCGGGGCCGAACGGTCGCGCACAGCCACTTCGTTGCGGAGGAAGCTACTGCGTGCGACGATACGCGCCAGGGTCGGCGTGCCTTCCGGGGGCACTGGACGTTCGACGGCGAGGGCGGCTTCCAGCAGCGCCTCCAGGCTGGTCCCTTCCGGCAGGTGATGGAATTCTTCTTCGACTCCTGCGGCCGAGCGTGCGGCAGCGAAGTAGCGGACAAGCAAGGTTTCAGCCTCCGATTGCACTCATGCTGCGGTCCGGCTGGACGAAGTCCGCTGCGCCGAGACCAGTGTGGTCCATTCCGTGCGCCTTGGGCTTGACCCACATGGCGTCCTGCCATCGCTGCGCAAGTTCCTCGTCCGTGGCTCCCTCGCGAAGGAGGCCCAGGAGGTCGAATTCCTCGCGGGAGAAGAGGCAGCTCATGATTTTGCCTTCGGCTGTGATGCGCGTGCGGCGGCAGTCGGAGCAGAACGGCTCGGTGACTGAGGCGATGATGCCGACGGTACCGAGGACCGGACCGGTGGCAAGACCGGAAGCCGTGTCCCGGCGTCGTACTTCAAAGCGTTCCGCGGGGGCGCCGTCCCGTTCACGGGGGTCGTGGTCCAGGACGTAGTCGCGTGACAGCAGCGTGCGGATCTCGGCAGCCGTGATCATGTTGCGCCGGGTCCAGCCGTGATCGGCATCCAAGGGCATCTGCTCGATGAAGCGAAGTTCGTAACCGCGACCCAACGCCCAGGCCAGGAGGTCCGGCGATTCGGCGTCGTTGATGCCGCGCATCAGCACGGCGTTCAGTTTCACGGGGCCCAGGCCGGCCGCCCAGGCAGCATCGACGCCGGCCAGGACGCGATCCAGGAATGGACGGCGGGTGAGCTTGGTGAACGTTTCTTCGTGAAGGGAATCCAGCGAGACGTTGATCCGGGTGAGCCCTGCGGCCTTCAACGCTGCGGCTTTCTTGTCCAGCCCGACGCCGTTGGTGGTCATGGAGATGGGGAGGTCGGGATGATTGCTTCGAATGCCGGAGATAATGTCCACCAGGTCGGCGCGCACCAAGGGCTCACCGCCGGTAAGGCGGAGTTCCCGCACACCCAGGGCCGTGACCCCGACGCGCACAATGCGGATGATTTCATCCTTGGTCATTACGGCCTGCTTGGACAACCACTCCAGGCCCTCGGCGGGCATGCAGTAGGTGCAGCGCAGGTTGCATTTGTCCGTCAGTGACAGGCGCATGTCCGTGGCGCGCCGCCCGTAACGGTCCCACAACCCTGCGGGCGTGCCCGCGGGACGCGGCGGCGGAACCCCCACGCCACTTTCCGTGCTGCCTGTGGCGGCACCCGACGGGGGCACCGGCATGCCCAGCTGAACAGTCATAAATTCAGGCTACGCCACCCCAGCCGGATCAGTGACACCAGTTACAGTCATAGAGTTCTTACGGATTCAATACGCTTCCCCCGCCGACGCCACGATCGGGTGCCGGGTGCCGCCGGCAAACCTATGCTGAAAGCGTGACCATAAATACGGCATCAGCAGCGGAACCAGGGCACCGCCGCGTCCTCCTGGTCGAGGACGAACAGACCATCGCCGATGTCGTCCGCGACTACCTGCTGAAGGCAGGCTTCCAGGTGGACATGGCTGCGGATGGATTCACCGCGCTCAAGGTTGCAGCGTCCCGGCAACCGGACCTGGTGATCCTGGACCGCATGCTGCCCGGACTGGACGGTGTTGAGGTCTGCAGGCGGCTGCGCCAGACCATGAGCGTGCCGGTCATCATGGTCACGGCCCTGGGAACCGAAGACGACCGGATCCTCGGCTTGGAGATGGGCGCGGACGACTACGTCACCAAGCCCTTCTCGCCCCGGGAACTGGTTCTTCGGGTCAAGTCGGTCCTCCGCCGCAGCGTCAAGGAGTTTGCGCCGGAACCATCGGTGGAGGCCGCCGGACTCGAACTCGATCCCGCGTCCAGGACGGTCACCCATAACGGCACTCCCTTGGCGCTGACGGCCCGCGAATTCGACCTCCTGGCGTTCCTGATGCGCCGGCCAAACCAGGTGTTCAGCCGGGAGGAACTGATCAAGGCCGTGTGGGGCTGGGACTTCGGTGACCTGTCCACGGTCACGGTGCACGTCCGGCGCTTGCGGGAAAAGATCGAAGGAAATCCCACCAAGCCGGAACTGATCAAGACGGTCTGGGGCGTTGGTTACCGTTTCGATGACACGGGAGGTGGACATGGAAGGCAATGAACTGTGGACCATCCTTGCCTGGGTCCTGTTTTGGGCCGTCCTCATCGGTGCCACCACGCTGGTGCTCCTGCGGTTGCTCCGCCGCGCCTCTGTGCTCGCGCAGATTTGCCTGGTGGTGGTGGCTACGGTGGCTGTCCTTGTGGCTGGGATGGTCAGTGCCTTCAACGCCATGTTCATCTCCGCCAGGGACCTCGAGGTGATGTGGTACATCCTGGCCACCGCCTCCGCTGTTGCCGTTGCACTTTCACTGATGCTCGGTGCGGGTGTCTCCCGTAACGCGGCCCGGTTAGTGGACGCGGCCCGCCGGTTGGGGCGGGGCGAGACCCTGGACAACACCATGGAGTCCCGCCGGGGGAGCGCTCCCGCCATGACCTCCGAGCTCGCCGAA
The DNA here is from genome assembly GCF_031455195.1 of Paenarthrobacter nitroguajacolicus. GTDB lineage: Bacteria > Actinomycetota > Actinomycetes > Actinomycetales > Micrococcaceae > Arthrobacter > Arthrobacter nitroguajacolicus_D. The sequence goes on from NZ_JAVDSH010000002.1 coordinate 733,328, forward strand.
CTTGCCCAGGAACTTGAAGCGAGCAGCCGTAGCCTTGCCGAGTCCAGGGAACGCGAAGCCGCCATCGAGACAGCCAGGCGTGAACTCGTGTCCTGGATTTCGCATGACCTGCGCACACCCCTGGCCAGCATGCGCGCCATGACTGAAGCGCTCGAGGACGGCATGGCGTCCGATGTCCCGGGCTACTACCGGAAAATCATTGGGCAGACCGAGCAGATGACTGCGATGGTCAACGACCTCCTGGAACTGTCCAAGATCCAAGCGGGCAGCCTCCGCCTCCGCGCCGAACCATTGGACCTTTACGATCTGGTCAGCGATGCCCTCTCGGACCTGGCCCCGTTGGCCGCGAAGCGGGGCATCAGGCTCGACGGCGGTGGGGACCGCGAATGCATGGCCGTTGCCGATGGGCCCAGCCTCGCACGGGCCGTACGGAACATCCTGCTCAACGCCATCATCTACAGCCGGCCGGACAGCGAAGTGCACGTGAGCGTCGGCCGGGACAACGGGAATGCCGTGATCGCTGTGCAGGACCAGTGCGGTGGCATCCCCGACGACGACCTTCCCCACCTGTTTGAAACGGGCTGGCAGAAGAACCCTTCGCGCGGAACACCCGCCGAGTTGCAGGGCAGCTACAGCGGTGCCGGTATCGGCCTGAGCATGGTGGCCGGCATCGTCAAGGCCCACGGGGGAACAGTCGGCGTCACCAACCTCGACGGCGGCTGCCGCTTCGCGCTGTCACTCCCCGCCGGACCCGCCCGCGATGGTAGCCCGTCGGCCTCCACCCTTGCTTCAGCTGACAATCGCCCAGGAGGCGCATGATGAGCATGCCCAGCAGCATGAACAAACCCAGCCCGCACGTGGACCCGCCGGACCCCGGAATGTCCCTTCCACGCCGCAGCAGCATCCACGCGCGCCTCTGGGCCGCGGCGGCCGGGGTTGCAGCTGGGGCAGCCGGGATCGCTGCGGGGGAACTCACCGCCGGTCTCGCAAGCCCCTTGGTCTCGCCGGTGACTGCCTTGGGCGGAGCCGTCATCGATGCCGTGCCACCGGGCGTCAAGGACCTGGCCGTGGAATTGTTCGGCACCGCCGACAAGATCGTGCTGATCGCCTCCATCGGGCTCGTCGCGGGGATCCTTGCGGGTTTGGCTGGAGTCCTGGAGCACCGCCGGACCGGATGGGGCCTGGTGCTGGCCGGACTGGCGGGCGTGGCCGGGCTGACCGCCGTCGTTACCCGCGCGCAGGCGGGACCGCAAGCCGCCCTGGCCCCCATCGGCGCGGCTGTGGTCACCATGCTGCTGCTGCGCACCCTGATCCGGAGGCTGGCTACCTGGGCTCCTTCCCGGGGAACACCAGGGCAGGACGAAGGCGAACCCGCACCCTTGGCCCGTCGCAGCTTCCTCAACGCCCTTGCGGGGACCTCCATCGCCGCCGTCGTGGCCGGAACGGTCACTGCTGTCCTAACGCGTGCCACAGCGGCAGCGTCGGGTTTCCGGAGTTCATTGGCGCTCCCGAAGCCCACGACGCCCAGCCAACCCATCCCTTCGGGCGCAACGCTTGCTGTGGACGGGATCAGCCCCTTGGTAACCCCCAATGCCGACTTCTACAGGATCGACACCGCCTTGACGGTTCCTGCCATCGACCCGCCTGGTTGGAAGCTGAAGGTCACCGGAATGGTGGAGCGGGAAGTCGAACTGGATTTTGCGACACTCCTCGCCAAACCCATGACGGAGCGGCACATCACCATCGCCTGCGTGTCCAACAACGTCGGCGGCGACCTCATTGGCAACGCACTCTGGCTGGGCTGGCCGGTCCGCGAACTCCTCGCCATGGCGGGCCCCAAAGCGGGCGCGGACATGGTGCTGTCCACCAGCAACGACGGCTGGACTGCCGGTACGCCCCTGGAAGCACTGACGGACGACAGGGATGCACTGCTGGCCATCGGCATGAACGGAGAACCGTTGCCCCTGGAACACGGGTTCCCCGTGCGGATGATCGTGCCCGGACTCTACGGATTTGTGTCCGCGACCAAATGGCTGACGGAACTGAAAGTCACCCGCTTCGCCGACGACACCGGGTATTGGACACCCCGCGGCTGGAGCGACCACGGACCCATCAAAACCCAGTCCCGCATCGACGTGCCCCGCAATGGCCGGACAGTTAAGGCAGGCAAGGTCCAATTCGGCGGCGTGGCCTGGGCCCAGCACCGGGGCATCAAACGGGTAGAGCTTCGCGTCAACCGGGGCCCCTGGCAACAGGCCACCCTCGCAAACGGCATCTCCACCGACACCTGGTACCAGTGGCAGCTCGGCATCGACCTCACATCGGGCGACTACGAAGTCCAGGTGCGGGCCACCGATTCCACCGGCGAACCCCAGACAGAAGACAAGGCCCCAGTAGCTCCCGATGGAGCCACCGGCTACCACACCATCAGCGTCAAGGTCGCCTGAGGACCTAGTCTGGGTACGTCCGGGTAATTCCCGCACGCCAACGTATCCACAGGAGGATGTCCGTGCCCCGATCTGTTGCAGCCCATCGCCAGGCCGTGGTGGAACTGCTGACCACTGCGAGGGCTGCCAAGGGCAACCTCCGCCTGCCGTTGCTCGAAGCGCTGGGAAAAGCGCTCGCCGGCGACGTCTATGCGCCCCTCTCCTTGCCACCGTTCCCCAATTCCCAAATGGACGGGTTCGCCGTTCGTTCCGCAGGGATTCCCGACGGCGGTGCGGAGCTCAGGGTCGCGGCGCCCGTCCCGGCAGGTGCCTCGCCAGCGTCACTGAAGGCCGGCTTCGCCGCCCCCATCATGACCGGCGCCATGATCCCGGACGGGGCCGACGCCGTCGTACCTATTGAAAAGGCGACGCCAAACACCTTTCCCGAGCCCGCAGCCGCAGACGCCCTGGTCCGGCTGCCGCCGGTCGCTCCCGGAACGTATGTTCGACACAGCGGCAGCGACATCGAAACAGGCGACTTGGCGCTGGCCGCCGGTACGCTCCTGGGGCCTGCCCAACTTGGCTTGCTGGCCGCATTGGGCCTTGACTTAGTAGAGGTCCGCGAACCATTCCGCGTCCTACTGGTCACTACGGGCGACGAAGTGGTGGAGCCAGGGCAGGAACTGGCGCCCGGCAAGATCTACGATTCCAACGGAACGCTCCTTGAAGCCTCCATGCGCCAAGCCGGCATGGAGGTGACGCGGACGGGCATCTCCGACGACAACCCCGACACCCTCCTATCAGTCCTCCACCGCTACACCCAGGATCCCCGGAACCCGGTGGACATCATCGTCACCACCGGTGGCGTGAGCAAAGGCGCCTACGAGGTAGTCCGCCAAGCGATGTCCGGCCAGGCAGTGGACTTCCTGCCGGTCGCCATGCAGCCGGGCGGTCCACAAGGCCTGGGAACCTTCGACGGGACACCCTTCCTGGGCTTCCCGGGAAACCCCGTCAGCTGCCTCGTGTCCTTCGAGATGTTCCTCAGGCCCGCACTTTCCCAGGTCCAGGGAACACCTGCGCCCCGGCCCGTGCAGAGAGCCCGCCTCGCTGAGCCACTGACCTCACCGGACGGCAAACACCAGGTCCGCCGCGGAAGCGTGGGTACGGACGGCATACTGCGCATGGAAGGCGGGGCCGGCTCCCACCTGGTGCACGCCCTGGCCCGCGCCAATGCCCTGGTCCAGATCCCCAGCGACGTCACGGAACTCGCCAAAGGGGACGAAGTGGAAGTATGGATGCTGTGAACCACACTCCCGAAAACCCAGCAGGCCTGACGCATCTCAGGCAAGACGGCACCGCACAGATGGTGGACGTCTCCGAGAAAGCCGTAACCACGCGTGAGGCCACCGCCACGGCTACTGTCCGCAGCACCGCCGAAGTCCTGGCCCTGTTGGGTGCCGGCGAACTTCCCAAGGGCGACGCGCTCGCCGTGGCGAGGGTAGCGGGGATCATGGCGGCAAAGAAGACCCCCGAACTGATTCCGCTGTGCCATCCCTTGCCCATCTCCAAGGTCACTGTGGACTTTGAACTGGGCGCGGACTCGGTGGGAGTCCTGGCAACGGTCAAGACCCGGGGCGTCACCGGCGTCGAAATGGAAGCCCTGACTGCCGCGTCGGTTGCGGCGCTCAGCGTCTACGACATGATCAAGGCCGTGGACAAGCATGCCGTCCTGGACAATATCCGCGTGCTCGCCAAGAGCGGCGGAAAAAGCGGCGACTGGGACGTTTCCGCCGAACCACGGCATGGGGAGGCTGGAGCATGAGCGCCTGCGAGCCCAGCGCGCACGGACCGCGGAAGGCCGGCGTCGTGATTGCTTCCACCCGGGCTGCGGCCGGTATCTACGCCGACGAGACCGGCCCCATCATCCTTGACTGGCTGAACGAGCACGGATTCGACACTTTTCCCACCATGGTGGTGCCGGACGGTGAACCTGTAGGCGCCGCGCTGCGGGCCCTCCTGACGCAGGAACCCGCAGTTGTCATCACCAGCGGCGGAACCGGCCTCAGCCCGGATGACCGCACGCCGGAGATGACGCTGCCGCTCCTTGACCGCGAGATACCGGGACTCATGGAGGGTATCCGGCGCGCGGGAGCTACGAAGACCCCTATGGCCATGTTGAGCCGCGGCCATGCAGGTGCGGCGGGCAAGTCATTCATTATCAATCTTCCCGGTTCCCCCAAAGGGGTCATGGATGGGCTGGCAGTCCTGGACCCTGTGATCGGGCATCTCTGTGAGCAATTGGAAGGCAACCATGGGCATTGAAACAGACTTCGAAGTTGTCAGCGCTGTCCTCAGCGCCGAGCCGATTTCGGTGGACCAGGCCATCAGGGCAGTGGAATCGGACACAGCCGGTGCGGTGGTCAGCTTCAGCGGGGTCGTGCGTAACCACGACGGCGGCAAAGCTGTTGATCGGTTGAGCTACAGTGCACATCCCACCGCCCACCAGGTCATGTCCGACGTCGTGGCACAGTTGGTCGCGGAGCACTCCGGTGAAGCCAACCAACCCGTGCGCATCTGGGCCGCGCACCGGATCGGAATGCTGGAAATCGGCGATCCCGCGCTGGTCTGCGCCGTTGCAGCCGCGCACCGGGGCCAAGCTTTCGCCGTTTGCTCCGAACTGGTGGACCGTGTCAAGGAGCAGGTCCCCATTTGGAAAGAGCAGTTCTTCAGTGACGGCACTGTGGAATGGGTCGGCGCGGGGGAGTAGGCGCAGGTAACGGTTCCTGCCCGCGCCCGGCCCGGCGGTAGGGTTAAAGGCATGACCGAACAACTTGCTGTTGCAGTGCTGGGCGCCAACGGGCGTATGGGAATTGAAGCCGTCAAGGCTGTTGAAGCAGCCGAAGACATGAAGCTGGTGGCCGCCTTGGGCCGCGGTGATTCCCTGGAGAAACTGCTCGACGCCGGTGCGCAGTACGTTGTTGACCTCACCGTCCCGGACATCACCGAGACCAACGTCCGGTTCGCCGTCGAGCACGGTATCCACGCCGTCGTGGGTACCACAGGCTGGAACGCCGACAGGCTGGAATCCCTGCGCGGACTGCTGGAGACGAAGGCGGAAACAGGCGTGCTCATTGCACCCAATTTCGCGTTGGGCTCGGTGCTGGCGTCCGCCTTCGCTGCCAAGGCCTCGCAGTACTTCGAATCGGTTGAAATCATCGAGCTGCACCACCCCAACAAAGTGGATGCGCCCTCCGGCACGGCCGTGCGCACGGCTCAATTGATCGCCGAAGCCCGCCAGGAAGCAGGGGTCCCGGCCAGCCCGGACGCCACCGAGACGTCATTGGAGGGCGCGCGCGGCTGTGACGTGGACGGGGTCCGGGTGCACAGTGTCCGCCTCCGCGGCCTTGTGGCCCACCAGGAAGTCCTCTTTGGCGGCCCCGGTGAACAGCTGACTTTGCGCCACGACTCCTTCGACCGCGCCTCCTTCATGCCCGGCGTCCTCCTTGGACTGCGCAAGGTAGCAGCCAACCCCGGCCTGACGGTCGGCTTGGACGGATACCTGGATCTGGGGCTCTAGGACATGGGAAATTTCTGGACAGCACTGAAGAAGAACCGCACCAAAATCTGGGTCGGTGCCATCACTTTGTTGTTGGTGCTGTACTTGGTGGTGTCCGTTCAACGTTCCTTCCTCCTGCTCGGCGATCCCAACCTGGTGGCCAAGGGCATCGGTGCCGCCTACCTGGTCCTGCCGGTGGTGGGCGCGTGGGCACTCATCCGCGAACTCCTTTTTGGTGCCCGCACCGAACAGATGGCCAAGGTCCTGGAAGCCGAAGGCGGGCTGCCGGAGGACACGCTTCCCCGCACACCCGGCGGCAGGATTATCCGGTCCGCTGCGGACGCAGAGTTCGAAAAGTACCGGGCGGAAGCCGAGGCCGCCCCGGAAGATTGGCGCTCCTGGTTCCGGCTGAGCTGCGCCTACGACGCCTCCGGTGACCGCAAGCGGGCCCGTGCTTCCATGCGGGACGCGGTGAAGCTCTTCCGTTCTCAGCCAACCGCCGCTGGACGGTAACTGCCGAGCCTGGACGCCTGGTGGGCCACCCACTCAAGTGGTCCCCGGCGCCGGAGCAGGGAGAAAAAGGCCCCGATGATGATCGCGGCGATGGCCTGGGCCCAGTACATCCCTTCCGGGGTCCAGCCGGCCGGCAGGGGCTTATTGGTGAAACCGGATACCACCCACACGTGTGCCGAGTAGAGGCTCAGTGTCATGGCGCCCGGACCGCTGAGCAGGATCAGGAAGTTGACCTTCGCCCGTTCAGCCACGGTGCCAAGCAGCAGGAACAACCCCACGACGGCGGCAGCCGTGCCCCCGGTGTGCAACAAGTCCAAGGTGGTGCCGGCGTGCGGCGCTGCGGTGGCCAGCCACCACCATGAATCGACTTGTTGAAGGCCGGTGAGGTTGACCTGCAGCATGCTTTCCAGCGGGTATCCGCGGGTACCGGGGAGCGCTTCCAAGGCCGCCCTCCCGCCCCACGATTCCATGGCCAGGAAGCCGGCGGCTTTTGCGACGACGGCCACAACGGTTCCGCCAGCCAACAGCAGGAGCTGTACCTTCGCCGTCGTGAGTGCCAGACGGCCTATGGCGAGCCCCACCAGAAGGTAGGAAATCCACTGGAACACGGGGTAGTAGCCGGTGAAGAAGAGGTCGGCCAAGAGCCTTCCAGGTGTCTCCAGGTCTTCGGCCTTCGGGTTATGGCCCAACTGCAGGGGAGGGGTCGCGTCCAGCAGCAACGGCCGCACCAGGTACGCCAGGACCGGCGAGGCCAGAATCCAGCCGAATGCCAGGAAGCAGAGGGCTTTCAGGCGAAGGCCAAGGAACGGCAGGACGCAGAGGAACAAGAGAGCGTAGTGGACCAGAATCACGGCGACGTTGACATCAAGCCCGCCCAGGACAAATCCGACGACGGCGATCACCAGGGCGCGCAGGGCCACTCCGCCCCTTGCGGCCCACAGCCCGGCGCCGCTCCGGGGCTCCTGCTTGCCTGTGCTGAGAGCCAATCCGACGCCGGCCAGGACGGCGAAAAGGGCTGAGGACCGACCGGAAAAAACCAATCCCACGAATGTCGGCTCCCATTGCGGAGAAGGCCCGAACGTCGGCATCAGGTGGGTTGACATCATGCCCAGCAAGGCCGCGCCCCGGGCGGCATCGATCCCCTTGAGCCGGGCTGAAACCGGGCCGGCCCCTGCGCCCTCCTGCTGAGGGGCCGTCCCGTGCGAAGTCATGCAGCGATCGTCTCATAGCTGCTGCGCGGCAACCCGTCCGCCCTGGCTATTGCGGGGCGGTCCTTGTCTTCGAATATATGTTCGAATAACATTGCGGCATGAACGATGTTCCAAAGCCGCCGGATCCCCTCTGTGGACCCATGAAGGCAATGAGTCCTGGTGTGGTCGACTTCCTGTTCAGGCAACTCGTAACCGGCGCACCCCCGGAGGACACCCAGTGGCGACGCGAGGGTACCGTGCTTGCCGAGCAGGTGCCGGGAGCGGAACTCGCCCGCAGGCTGGCAGATACCGATCTTGATTCGCTCACGCCGATGGAACTCTTCGAGTATGTGCGCGCCTCCCAGCGGCTGGTGGCGTGGGCGGAGCAACTTAAGGAGCGGGCCGTGGCGCAGTACTGTTCGGAGCAGCCAGCCCGGACGCCCGGATCCTCCTGAGGTTGTTGGTTCCGCCGCGCGCCGAAATAGGATGGCCGGGTGACCCAACCGCACCCGCAATCACAATCCCTGTTGACCATGCCGCGACCCTCCGGGCCCGCGCCAGTGTCAGCAACGCTGCTGGCCGCCGTCGTTCAATACGAAGCGCTGGGAACCGGCAGTGGGGGAGCAGCTGTCGCCAGGAACGTCGCCGCCCACGTGGAGCTTGTGGAAAAGGCCCACGCTGACGGCGCACGGCTGGTGCTGTTTCCAGAGCTCTCCTTGACGGGGTACGAGTTGGGCTCATTCAATGCCCCGGAGCAGGAAGGCCAACCCTCCGCGTGGCTGACGGACCGCGATCCAAGGCTCCAGCCTCTTCGGGATGCGTGTGCCCGCACCGGGACCACAGCGGTGATCGGTGCAGGCTGGCGGGAAGCTGGCGGCACTCCCCGGTTGGCATCACTCATCATCGGCCCGGATGGCTCGTTGCGACCGGCCTTCAAGACCCATCTGCATGGCGACGAGCGTGAGCTGTTCGTCGCGGGAAATGGCCCCGAAATCCTGGTGGTGGACGGATGGCGGGTGGCTCTTGCCGTGTGCGCCGACGCCGCCCAGCCGTCCCACGCCGCGGCTGCCGCAGAGTCAGGGGCCGACGTCTATGCTGTTTCGGCCCTGTACGTGTCCGGCGAGGAATTGCGCCTCGGACTGCATCTGGGTTCCCGGTCCATGGACCACCGGATGTTCGGGCTCCTGGCCAACCTTGGCGGAAAGACCCCGCTGGGCGCCTCCTGCGGCCTCAGCGGTGGGTGGGGTCCGGAAGGTGCCGCCGTGGCCAGGGCAGCCGGCACGGGAACGGAAACCATCATGGTGAATCTGGTCCGATCCAGCCTGGATGGCTACAGGTCCGGCCGCGGTGCATGAGGGCCATCACGCGGAACGCATTCTTGTAACAAGCCTTTGACAGGGTAACGTTTTTCTTATGTCTGACTTGCGCGCCCACACTCCCGCCCTTGGTACCCTGCTGACCGCCATGGTCACCCCGTTCACCGAGGACGGCAAGGTTGACTACGACCAAGCCGCGGCGCTGGCAGAGAAGCTCGTCCAGGACGGTTGCGACGGCCTCGTCGTCACCGGCACCACCGGCGAGACCTCCACCCTGACAGACGATGAAAACCTTGGCATGTTCCGTGCCGTCAAAGAAGCCGTCGGTGGCAAGGCAGCCATCATTGCCGGGACCGGCACCAACGACACCGCCCACTCCGTGCATCTTTCACAGCGTGCAGCAGAGGTAGGCGTTGACGGCCTGCTGATCGTCACCCCTTACTACAACAAGCCCAGCCAGGCGGGCGTCCGCGCCCACTTCGAGACAATTGCCTCCTCAACGGACCTGCCCGTCATGCTCTATGACATCCCGGGCCGCTCCTCCATCGCGATTGCCCCCGAGACCATGATCGGCCTCGCCAAGCACCAGAACATCGTGGCCGTCAAGGACGCCAAGGCCGATTTTGCTGCAGCGACGCGCGTCATGGCAGAAACAGACCTGGTCTTCTACTCGGGCGACGACGGACTGACCCTTCAGTGGATGGCGCTGGGGGCCGTCGGACTGGTCGGTGTCACCACGCATGTGGCCACGCGCCGCTTCCGCGAGCTGATCGATGCCGTCAACGCCAACGACCTCGCCACGGCAAGGGCCATCAATTTTGAACTGGAACCCGTGGTTCGTGGAACCATGACACGGGTCCAAGGCGCAGTAGCCGCCAAGCAGATTCTCAAGTGGCAGGGAGTCCTGCCCAACTCGGTTGTCCGTTTGCCCCTCGTGGAGCCGGACGCGGCCGAGATCGAAATCATCCGCGGGGATTTGGCGGAAGCCGGAATGGACTTCGACGTCCAGGACGGTTCCGCCGGAAAGTAGCAAAATATGACCCAAACCGCCCTTCCCGGACTGGTTACTCCGCCTAAACTGCCCAAAGGCACGCTGCGGATTGTTCCGCTCGGTGGACTGGGAGAGATCGGCCGTAACATGGCCGTCTTCGAAATCGACGGCAAGCTGCTGGTCGTTGACTGCGGCGTGCTCTTCCCCGAGGAGACCCAGCCCGGCGTTGATCTGATCCTGCCCGATTTCTCCTACATTGAGGACCGGCTCCAGGACGTCGTGGGTGTCGTACTGACCCACGGTCACGAGGACCACATCGGTGCAGTTCCCTACCTGCTGCGCCTCAAAGCCGACATCCCGCTGATCGGTTCCCAGCTCACGCTTGCCCTGGTGGAAGCGAAGCTCCAGGAACACCGCATCAAGCCGTACACCCTCACGGTCACCGAGGGCCAGGTGGAGCAGTTCGGTCCGTTCGAGTGTGAGTTCGTGGCCGTCAACCACTCCATCCCGGATGCCCTTGCAGTTTTCATCCGAACCGAGGGCGGCAACGTCCTCCACACCGGTGACTTCAAGATGGACCAGTTGCCGCTGGACGGCCGCATCACTGACCTCAGGCACTTCGCGCGCCTCGGCGAAGAAGGCGTGGATCTGTTCATGGCCGATTCCACCAACGCGGACGTCCCGGGGTTCACTACGGCAGAGAAGGAAATCGGCCCTACCCTTGACCGTCTTTTCGGTCAGGCCAAGAAGCGCATCATCGTTGCTTCCTTCTCCTCGCATGTCCACCGCGTGCAGCAGGTCCTCGATGCTGCGGCCAAGCATGGCCGCAAGGTGGCGTTCGTTGGCAGGTCCATGGTCCGCAACATGGCCATCGCCGCGAAGCTTGGGTACCTTGATGTGCCGGACAACATCCTGGTTGACATCAAGAACATCGACAACATGCCCGATGACCGCGTGGTCCTGATGTCCACAGGTTCACAGGGTGAGCCCATGGCGGCACTTTCCCGCATGGCCAACGGTGATCACCGCGTGATCGTCGGCAAGGGTGACACCGTTATTCTGGCGTCGAGCCTCATCCCGGGAAACGAGAACGCCGTCTTCCGCATCATCAACGGCCTCCTCAAGCTCGGGGCCGATGTCATCCACAAGGGCACGGCAAAAGTCCACGTCTCGGGGCATGCCGCTGCCGGCGAACTGCTGTACTGCTACAACATCCTCGAGCCGCTCAATGCCATGCCGGTGCACGGCGAGACCCGGCACTTGATCGCCAACGGCAACATTGCCCTGGAGTCCGGGGTGCCTTCCGAGGGCATCATCCTGAGCGACAACGGAACGGTCATCGACCTCAGGGACCACAAGGCGAACGTCGTGGGCCAAGTGGAGGTCGGGTTCGTCTACGTGGATGGCTCCAGCGTCGGTGAAATCACCGATGCCGATTTGAAGGACCGCCGCATCCTGGGCGATGAGGGGTTCATTTCCATCATCACGGTCATCAACCGCACCACGGGCAAGATTGTCTCAGGTCCGGAGATCCATGCCCGCGGCGTTGCCGAGGACGACTCCGTCTTCGACGAGATCATTCCCAAGATCAATGCCGCGCTGGAAGAGGCCGTGCTGAACCACGCGGACCACACCACCCACCAGCTGCAACAGGTGGTGCGGAGGATTATTGGCACGTGGGTTAACCGCAAGCTTCGCCGCCGGCCCATGATCATCCCGGTGGTCCTGGAAGCGTAAGCTTCGCCAGCCAGCAACATGCATGCCCAAAGGGGCCTGAAATCCGCGGATTTCAGGCCCCCTTGGGGTAGCGTGGCACTTATGGCGACCCGTACTACCTCCACGCCACGAGGCAGCTCCAGCAGTAAATCCGGCGGCACAGGCCGAGGCGCGGCTGCCCCCAAAAGCAGTGCAACGGCGGCCAAAAGCGGCCGGGGCAGCACTGCGCGCACCAAGCAAGCTGCCGCCGTCGAGCCCCAGGCTCCGCTCCCATTGCGCCTCTTGGCAGGAGCGTGGCAAGGCATCGGGCACGTGGTCGGCGCCGGCGTCCGGCGTATCGGCCATGACGTCAGTGACCTCGAACCCGAGGACCGTCGGGACGGTGCTGCGTTGTTCAACCTGGTGTTGGGCGTGGCGATTGCCACTTTCGCGTGGTGGGGCCTCACCGGTTGGCTGCCTGACATCGTCTACAGCGTGGTCAACGGAACTTTTGGCTGGATGTCCCTGATCCTGCCGTTCATGCTGTTCATCTGCGCTTTCCGCCTGTTCCGGAAGCCGCAGGATGGCCGCGGCAACAACCGCGTAGGCATCGGCTTCATGATCATGACCCTTGCAGGATCGGCGCTGGCCCACGTCATCGGCGGTCTGCCCACTGTGGGGGACGGCTTCGATGGCCTGCGCAAGGCGGGCGGCATGCTCGGCTTCCTGGCGGCTGCTCCTTTCGCGGCAATCCATGTGGCCATCCCCGTGATTCTCTACAGCCTGCTGGCCTTTGTGTCGCTGCTGATCGTCACAGCGACGCCCTTTGGTGCCATCCCGTCCCGGGTCCGCGGGGGCTACAACCACCTTATGGGCGTCGACCTCATGGATGGCTCCGGCAAGGACGACCACGACCGCAGCTACTTGTACGGGAATGAGGCGCCCAAGCCCAGGAAGAAGAAGCGCATGCGCCTCTTCGGCAAGGACGAGGAGAACGACGCCGGCCTGGAAGGTTACGTCGGGGACGAGGCCTTTGAGCACGCCATAGTGGACGACGACGAAACTCCCCGTCCGTCCGAACCGCGCGTACCGCCGGGCGTACGCCGCCCTACCCAGGCCGAGATCGCCGTCGGGAAAATCAAGGCCGCCCAGGGACTGGCAGGGGCAACGCCGGGAATCGAAAACCCCACCGAAGCTATTCCGGTCCTGACTCCGGAGATGACCGCGCCCGCTCCTGCGATCGCCCAGGTTCCGGCGAAGCCGGCCGGGGCGCCGCTTCCCCAAACACCCATTCCGCAGCGCACGGAGCAGTTGTCCCTGGCGGGCGATGTGACCTATACGCTGCCGGCTTCGGACTACCTCACGCCGGGTTCCATCCCCAAGGAGCGCACGGAAGCCAACGATGCTGTCGTCGCTGCGTTGACCGACACCCTCACGCAGTTCAATGTTGACGCGGCGGTCACAGGCTTCAGCCGTGGTCCGACCGTGACGCGCTATGAAATCGAGCTGTCTCCGGGAACCAAGGTGGAGCGGGTTACCGCCCTATCAAAGAACATTTCCTACGCCGTGGCGTCCAGTGACGTGAGAATCCTGAGCCCGATTCCCGGCAAGTCAGCCATCGGCATCGAAATTCCCAATACGGACCGCGAAACAGTCTCCTTGGGCGATGTGCTGCGAAGCCAGAACGCGCGGCGCACGGACCATCCCATGGTTATGGGCGTCGGCAAGGATGTCGAGGGTGGCTACGTGGTGGCGAACCTGGCCAAGATGCCGCACTTGCTCGTAGCCGGTGCCACCGGTGCCGGTAAGTCCAGCTTCGTGAACTCCATGATTACCTCCATCCTGATGCGTGCCACACCGGACGAGGTGCGAATGGTCATGGTGGACCCCAAACGAGTGGAACTCACTGCCTATGAGGGCGTCCCGCACCTGATCACGCCCATCATCACCAATCCCAAGAAGGCCGCTGAGGCCTTGCAATGGGTGGTCCGTGAGATGGACGCGCGCTACGACGACCTCGCCAACTACGGTTACAAGCACATTGACGACTTCAACAAGGCTGTGCGGGCCGGCAAGGTGGTACCCCCGGTTGACTCCAAGAGGGTCATCAAGCCGTATCCGTACTTGCTGGTGATCGTCGATGAGCTTGCCGACCTCATGATGGTGGCCCCGCGCGACGTCGAAGACTCGATTGTCCGGATCACCCAGCTGGCCCGTGCCGCCGGTATCCACCTGGTCCTGGCTACCCAGCGTCCGTCAGTGGACGTCGTCACCGGCCTGATCAAGGCGAACGTCCCCTCCCGCATGGCGTTCGCCACCTCCTCCGTGACAGACTCCCGCGTGGTCCTGGACCAGCCGGGCGCGGAGAAGCTCATCGGCCAAGGTGACGCGCTGTTCCTGCCGATGGGTGCTTCCAAGGCGATGCGTGTCCAGGGCGCCTGGGTGACCGAATCCGAGATCCATAAGGTAGTGGAGCACGTCAAGGGTCAGTTGCAGGCCGTCTACCGTGACGACGTTGCTGCCGAGGCGCCGAAGAAGCAGATCGACGACGACATCGGAGACGACCTCGACGTGTTGCTGCAGGCCACCGAACTCGTGGTGACTACGCAGTTCGGTTCCACCTCCATGCTGCAGCGCAAGCTCCGTGTGGGCTTCGCCAAGGCCGGTCGCCTCATGGACCTCCTGGAGTCCCGCGGCGTGGTGGGGCCTTCAGAGGGTTCAAAGGCCCGCGATGTCCTGGTCAAACCCGACGACCTCGCCGCCGTCCTGGCAGCGATGAAGGGCCAGGAGTCGCCGGCTGCGCCCGACGCGCACACCGCGGCCCTGAGCGACAACGCGAACTCGAACATCGCCGTCGGCGGTTATGCGGAAGACCTTGTGCAGGCGGACTTGGACAACCGGACGCAGGCCATTGAGTACTACGACGGTGCTGATGGTCCCGACGACGACGACGAAGGCGGCGAAGACGCCTGGTCCCTCACCGGACGGTAACGCCCCGGAAGCCGGTGCCAAAGACGGTAGCCTAGAGGGGTGACTACAGCCGAGGGTGATAACGCGACCTCCAGCAGCTCCGACATCTGGAACCTGCCCAACATCCTCACGATGCTCCGCATCGTCCTGGTGCCGTTCTTCGTCTGGTTCCTTCTGGCCGACAACGGCGACTACGGGATCTGGCGTTGGGCCGCGGTGGTTGCTTTCGGCGTGGCCATCTACACGGACAAGCTCGACGGCGACATCGCCAGGGCACGGGGCCTCATCACCAACTTCGGCAAGATTGCCGATCCCATAGCCGACAAGCTCCTCATTGGTTCCGCATTGGTGCTCCTGTCCATCCTGGGGGAGCTGCCCTGGTGGGTCACCATCCTGATCCTTGTCCGGGAGTGGGGCATCACCGCCCTCCGATTCGTCGTAATCCGGTACGGAGTCATGCCGGCTTCCCGGGGTGGCAAACTCAAGACAGTCATCCAGACCGTAGCCATTTTCCTGTACATCCTGCCTCTGAAGGCGATCGCGCCGTGGCTGGGAGACGTTGCTTTCTGGGTCATGATGCTGGCCCTGGCCATCACGCTGTGGACCGGCGTGGAATACGTCATCCAGGCCATGCGGCTTCGGGCAGCCGGACGCCGCGCGTGAGCACGCCCGCCTCCGGCAGCGTCCAGGCCGCGACGACGGTAGTTGCGTTGGCGATCGAACGGCACCTGACAGTGGCCACGGCGGAGTCTCTCACGGCCGGTTTGGTAGCTGCCACCCTGGCAAATACCCCTGGGGCGTCCGGGATGCTCCAAGGCGGTGTGGTGGCCTACCAGAACTCAGTCAAGGCAGGTGTCCTGGGGGTGCCGGCCGACTTGCTTGCTGCTGTCGGGTCCGTTGACGGCGGAGTCGCCGGAGCAATGGCCGACGGCGCGCGGCGCGCCTGCGGATCAGACGTCGGGATCTCTACCACTGGAGTAGCCGGCCCGGAGCCCCATGACGGCAAAGCAGTGGGAACGGTCTTCATCGGTGTGGCTACGCCAGCGGCGGTTTCCTCTTTCGAGTACCGGTTTTCGGGGGACCGGCAAGCCATCCGCGAGCAGGCCTGCGAGGCCGCGATGGCGCGTCTCCTTGCCGCGCTGGATGACGTTGGTTACCGTTCGTAAAGTAGCCGGGAACAAAAACTGATTGCCAATAGTTGTGTCATTGTGTCGCTTCGGAAGAGCCGGGGCGCCTAGGATGTAGAAACCAACCCGGTCCGCCAGCCAGCGAACCGGATGAACGAGGGAGCAAGGCGATACAGATGGTAAAGCAGCCCGTATCCGTGAACGGCGTTGTCCGCTGGAAGGATGTGGGCTTGGCTGATCAGACACAGAGCGAACAGAAGGAGCGCAAAATGGTTGTACTACGCCACGAGATCGGTGATGTACTGCGCGATGTCCGCCAGCGTCAGGGCCGTACCCTCCGCGAGGTTTCGCACAGCGCCCGTGTCTCACTCGGCTACTTGAGTGAAGTTGAACGCGGCCAGAAGGAGGCTTCCTCCGAGCTCCTGTCCTCAATCTGCACAGCCCTGGATGTTCCGTTGTCCCACATGCTCCGCGAAGTCAGCGACCGCGTCGCCGTTGCCGAAGGCGTGTCCGTGCCGGACACCGTTCCGCAGGAATTTTCACAGCGCTACGGTCGCGACCTGGATCTTACGGACGACTTCCCGCAGGGAATGCTCTCCGGAGCCCGGTAACCGTTACACAGGAATTAAGGGAAGGGCCCCCAGCCATTGGCTGGGGGCCCTTCTTTGGTGTGGGCACCGGGTTCCTTGAGGGGCATGCGGTGGTACGCCCTGGTGGGTCCTAAGCTGGGTCCGCCGGGCCCGTTTCCTTCAGGGTGACATCCTTCAGTACTCCATCGCCGTAGATGGCGTTGAGCCTGCCCATATAGTCGGCGAGCGTCTGGACGTCCTCCAGGGGCCATTCACCGAGCCGTTCACGGAACACTTGCCTGCGGGCGTCCTGGACTTGGTGCATCTTCTCCTCGCCCTTGTCCGTCAGCCGGATGGACTGGGCGCGGCCGTCCTGCGGATCCGCTTCCTTGTAAACGAGGCCGATGCTTTCCAGGAAGGCGATCTGCCGGCTGACCGACGGCTTACCCACGCCGATGCAGGTGGCGAGCTCTGTGAGCCGGATGGGGCCTTCCCTGCGGATGACGGTGAGGAGCCCGTACGCGGCCGGCTCCATGTCCGGATGGACCTGTCGCGACAATTGGTGGGAGATCGACCGGGCGCGGCGCCAGAGCAGGCTCAGCTGGTGTTCCACCTGCTGGAGGGCGTCGTCCACGGCGTCGCCTGGCGGGACCGTATCGGGCGCGCTCTGGAGAGGATTGCTCATGGCAACCATTCTAGAGTCCGGCGGCATGAGAGACTCTATCCGTGAGGGCAAGTGACTTTTGGCGATTGATGGACGACGAATTCGGGGCAGGTTACTCCCGGGTCCTGGCCAACTCCCTGGTGCTCGCCGGTGTCGGTGGACGCACTGCGGTGGAAGCTCTCGCGGCCGGCTACCAGCCCCGCGAAGTCTGGCTGTCCATGTGCGAAGTCCAGGACGTTCCCCTCGAGCGCAGGCTGGGCAGGGACATTAAGCCGGCTTCAAGCTGAGTGCTTTGAGGTGTCGGCAACGTGACACGCCGAACCGTTGTTCGAATATCTGTTCGGATGGGGATATGCTCCTGAAAGAGGAAAATTGATCCTGAAAGACGCATTCCACGGCATCCTGCAGTCCCGTTTATCCACATAGCCGGGGTCGGCTGGTAAAAATGTCCGGGCACCGTAATAGCGTCAGTCATGACAGGAAAGCGGCCCTTCGGGCCACTCCACAGCGAGAAAGCATCAGAGGTGTGAACCATGGCGGCAGCCCCGGATCGTGAGAAGGCGCTCGAAGCAGCGCTTGCCCAGATCGACAAGCAGTTCGGCAAAGGCTCTATCATGCGCCTGGGTGACGACACCCGCGCGCCCATCGAGGTCATTCCTACCGGTTCCATTGCCTTGGACGTGGCCCTGGGAATTGGTGGACTGCCCCGCGGGCGTGTCGTTGAGATCTACGGCCCGGAATCCTCGGGTAAGACCACCGTTGCCCTCCACGCCGTAGCCAACGCGCAACGCGCCGGCGGCATTGCGGCCTTCATCGACGCCGAACACGCGCTTGATCCTGACTACGCCGCAAAGCTCGGCGTCGACACGGACGCGCTCTTGGTCTCGCAGCCGGATACCGGTGAACAGGCCCTGGAAATCATGGACATGCTGGTCGGCTCCGGCTCGCTCGACATCGTCGTTATCGACTCCGTTGCTGCTCTGGTTCCGCGCGCCGAAATTGAAGGCGAAATGGGCGACTCCCACGTGGGCCTCCAAGCCCGCCTCATGAGCCAAGCCCTGCGTAAGATCACCGGCCGCTTGAGCCAGACCAAGACCACCGCCATTTTCATCAACCAGCTGCGTGAAAAGATCGGTGTCTTCTTCGGCTCCCCGGAAACCACCACCGGTGGTAAGGCCCTGAAGTTCTACGCTTCCGTGCGCATCGATGTCCGGCGTATCCAGACCCTGAAGGAAGGTGCGGATTCCGTAGGTAACCGCACCAAGGCAAAGATCGTCAAGAACAAGATGGCACCCCCGTTCAAGATCGCCGAGTTCGACATCATCTACGGCCAGGGCATCTCCCGCGAGGGCGGCATCATCGACATGGGTGTCGAACACGGCATCATTAAGAAATCGGGCTCGTGGTTCACCTATGACGGCGACCAGCTTGGCCAGGGCATGGAGAACTCGCGGCGGTTCCTGCGGGACAACCCTGAACTGGCCCAGGAGCTGGAGCGCCTGATCAAGGAAAAGCTCGGAGTGGGTGTCAAGCCGGAGGAAGACTCCCCGAAGCTGAAGGCCGTTGACGGTTAGGAGGGGGCCGGACCCGGACTCTTCCGTTGCGGCTGATCCCGAACCTGATCCTGAATCCGTGGCGCGTGCCATCGTCCTGAGGCAGTTGACGATGGCGCCGCGGAGCCGGCTCCAGCTGTCCCGGAAGCTCGCCGAGCGCAATGTCCCTGAGGACGTAGCGGAGGCAGTCCTGGATCGGTTCGAAGAGGTTCAGCTGATCGACGACGCGGAGTTCGCCCGGATGTGGGTCCGCAGCCGATCGCAAAGCAAGAAGCTGGCCAAGGGTGCACTTCGCCGTGAACTTTCGGACAAAGGCATTGAGCTGGAGGACGCAGAGGAAGCACTATCCCAGCTGAGCGATCAGGATGAGGAACTGGCAGCCCGAGAGCTCGTTCAACGCAAGCTGCGGCCTGGCATGGACCTGGCCGATCGCGCGGAACGGGACAAGTACACACGCCGCCTTGCCTCGATGCTGGCACGCAAGGGCTACGCGCCTTCCCTGGCTTTCAGGATCGTCGGTGAGGTGCTGGCAGAAGCCGGTACCCTTGAGTAGTGAGTTTGACCATTCCTTCCCCAACAGCTTCCGCCACTCCTTCTGCCATGCCACGGACATACCAGGTCCGGACTTTTGGTTGCCAGATGAACGTCCATGATTCGGAGCGGATGGCTGGGCTCCTCGAAGACGCGGGTTACGTACCAGCGGACGGTGACATAGCCGACGTCGTGGTTTTCAATACCTGCGCTGTGCGGGAAAACGCGGATAACAAGCTCTACGGCAACCTGGGCCAGTTGCGGCAGGTCAAGGAGGCGCACCCGGGGATGCAGATCGCCGTGGGTGGTTGCCTGGCCCAGAAGGACCGCGAAACCATCGTGAAGAAGGCGCCATGGGTGGACGCTGTCTTCGGTACCCACAACGTTGGTGCCCTTCCGGCACTACTGGACCGTGCTCGTCATAACAACGAGGCACAGCTCGAGATCCTCGAATCGTTGGATGTGTTCCCTTCGACGCTCCCCACCAAGAGGGACTCGGTGTACTCCGGCTGGGTGTCCATCTCCGTAGGATGCAACAACACCTGCACGTTCTGCATCGTTCCCTCACTCCGAGGCAAGGAAAAGGACCGCCGTCCCGGAGAGATCCTCGCCGAGATCCAGGCGCTGGTGGACGACGGCGCCGTCGAAGTGACGTTGCTCGGGCAGAATGTGAACTCGTACGGGGTGGAGTTCGGCGACCGGCAGGCGTTCTCCAAACTGCTCAGGGCCTGCGGTGACATTGAAGGGCTGGAGCGCGTCCGTTTCACGAGCCCCCATCCCGCTGCCTTCACCGACGACGTCATCGACGCCATGGCTGAGACACCTAACGTCATGCCGCAGCTGCACATGCCGCTGCAATCCGGCTCGGACAAGGTTCTTAAGGACATGCGCCGCTCCTACCGTTCCAGCAAATTCCTCGGAATCCTGGACAAGGTCAGGGAGCGCATCCCGAACGCCGCGATCACCACCGACATCATCGTTGGCTTCCCCGGCGAAACGGAAGAAGACTTCCAGGCGACGCTGGATGTCGTGGAAAAGTCACGCTTTTCGTCCGCGTTCACGTTCCAGTACTCCAAGCGCCCCGGCACACCTGCTGCCGATTTGCCGGACCAGCTGCCCAAGGCGGTTGTCCAGGAACGGTTCGAACGCCTCACAGCCCTTCAGGACCGCATTGCGGCAGAAGAGAACGCAAGCCAACTAGGCCGTCAGGTCGAAATCCTGGTGACGGCCCAGTCCGGTCGCAAAGCTGAGGAAACGCATCGTTTGTCTGGTCGTTCCAAGGATCAGCGGCTGGTCCACTTCTCTGTCCCAGCAGGTGCTGAAACCCCGCGTCCCGGTGATTTCGTCACAGTGACCATCACCGAAGCCGCGGCCTTCCACCTCGTGGCGGATCCAGCCACCGCGGAGGACTACCTTCTGCGCCGGTCCCGTGCGGGGGATGCCTGGGACAGGGCACAGGCAGATTCCTGCGGTGTTCCCGCACCCGGGGCAGCTCCCGGCAAGGGCGGCGTATCGCTGGGCATGCCGTCGCTGCCTGTGCGCCGCTCCTAGCGCCGGGCAACGCGACGTGTCCACCTCCGGCTCTGAACCGCAGCCTCCCGTCATCGCCGTCGTTGGCCCCACCGGCTCCGGCAAATCGGATCTCGGGGTCAATCTTGCGTTGGCCTTGGGCGGTGAAGTGATCAACGCAGATGCCCTGCAGTTCTATCGTGGCATGGACATTGGCACCGCCAAGATCACTGTGGAAGAACGCAAAGGCGTTCCCCATCACCTTCTTGACACCATGGATGTCACCGAGGAGGCCAGTGTTGCCGACTTCCAGGCGGAGTGCCGCGCTGCCATCCAGGAGATCCATTCCCGGGGCAAGCGTGCCATCCTCGTGGGAGGTTCCGGACTCTACGTCCGGGCGGCGCTGGACGTACTGGAATTCCCCGGGACCGATCAGATGGTTCGGAAGGAACTCGAGCAGGAATGCGAAACCCACGGGTTGGCGCCGCTGCGGACCAGGCTGGAAGAAGTCGATCCCGTGTCTGCGGCCCGGCTGGGGGATGCCCGACGCGTGATCCGCGCACTTGAGGTTCACCAGATAACCGGCCGTCCTTTCAGCTCATTCATGCCCCAACGCGACTATTTCCAGCCTGCCATCCAAATCGGCCTCTCAGTGGACCGGGAGGTCCTCCGGGAACGGCTCGCCCAAAGGGTGCATCGAATGGTTGAAGCCGGGCTGCAGGAAGAAGTTGCACGCCTCGACGCCGCCGGGCTGCGGAAGGGCAAGACGGCTTCCCGGGCCTTGGGATATGCACAGTTCCTGAAAGTGCTCGACGGCGAGGCTGACGTCGCCGCTGCCGCTGAAGAGACCATCGTCGCCACGCGGCAGTTCGCCAGACGCCAGCTGACCTGGTTCCGCGCGGATCCGCGAATCGCGTGGTTGGACTGGCAGGACCCCCAGCTCGTAGCCAAGGCGGCAGCTGCTGCCTGACGCCCGCAATTTCGGGCCGACGAGCCGTGGCAGGTAGCCTAGAGCCATGGATGAAACCGCTTCCCTTTCCGCCCAGCAGCCAGCAGCTGCCGGCGCCGCTGTGACCGCCCCCAGCCTGTCCGGGCTGGCGTTTTCCAAGGGCCACGGAACGGGTAATGACTTCGTCCTTATCGCCGACCCAGGCGACGCCCACGAGATCACTCCGGAACAAGTTGCGCAGCTATGCGACCGGCACCTTGGTGTCGGGGGAGATGGCCTCATCCGGGCGGTGCCCTCACGGTTCCTTCCCGAGGGTCGCGCCATGCTTGAGCAGGACCCGGCCGCCGAGTGGTTCATGGACTACCGCAACGGCGACGGTTCCCTGTCAGAGATGTGCGGCAACGGGGTTCGTGTGTTCGTTCATTTCCTCATCGCCGAAAGACTGGTGGAGCTTGGCCCAGGCGAGACTTTGACAATTGGCACCCGCGGCGGCGTCAAGAAGGTGGTGCGCACTGCTACGGGTTACGCCGTGGACATGGGGCCTTGGGAGTTCATTTTTCCGCGGGAAGCCACCAGCAAAGCCATGGATGCCCTGGTCAGCGCCGACGGTCTTGAAGTCGCCCGGCCGGGCCTGTCCGTCAGCATGGGAAATCCCCACACGGTGGTAGCCCTGGCGGAGCTCAGCGAGCTGGCGGCCACGCAACTGTTCAAGCCTCCGGTGGTGGATCCCAAGCCTGCCAACGGAACCAACGTCGAATTCGTCGTTCCCGCCGAGCCCCTGGTTGAAGACGGCGTGGGAACCATCACCATGCGCGTCCACGAACGTGGTGTGGGGGAGACTCAGTCGTGCGGCACAGGCGCCTGCGCCGCAGCTGTGGCCATTCGTCACTGGGCCGGAAGTACGGCCCCAAACGACTGGCACGTCAACGTTCCGGGCGGCGTCGTCGGCGTAAAGTTCTTCCCAGGTGCCGGCGGCCGCGAGCACGTAGAGCTCAGCGGCCCCGCCGTGATCGTAGCTACTGGGACGCTTTCCTGACCCTGATGATCCTGAAGGACTTGGACGTGCTCTCGCGGGAAACCGCGAAGGTGCTGTCCAGTTCATTGGCAAGCCAGCGTTGGAGCGAGTCCGACCCCAGGTTCTTCTGGACCACCAGCCAGGCGTTTCCGCCTGGTGCGAGGCGCGGGAGCCACGTCAAAAGCAGCGAGTGAAGTTCTTCTTTGCCGATGCGAATGGGCGGGTTCGACCATATGGTGTCGAACTTGACGGCAGGATCCACTTGGTCGGGAAGGCTGGCAGTGACGTTGCCGAGACCCAGCGCCGCAGCATTCTCGTTGGTCAGCGTCACGCATCGCTCATTCACGTCCACGGCGTAAACGCGTGCATGCGGAGCTTTCAAGCCGAGGCTCAGGGCTATGGGACCCCATCCGCAACCGATATCCAGCATGTTGCCCTGCGGTGACGGCGGCGGGACTTCCGAAAGAAGGATCGCCGTGCCCTTGTCCACGCCGTCTGGGCTGAAGATGCCAGAGGAGGTCTGCAGTTGGCGGGTAGCCCCGGCGAGCTCCACCGTGAGGGGTTTGCGGGTGAAAGGTCCAGCTGGCTGGGCAGTGAAATAGTGTGCAGACTCCATAATTTGCCAGATTAGTGGGCTGACGGCGTCATAGGAAACTGTCGCATGAGGCAGGTGGGTTGACACTGGCTGCTAATGTGGAAGTCATGTTCCTGATCTTCGAGTAATCTGCCGAAAACCGGCACCGCCCGCGACGCAGGCCAGCTAGGCTCCGAGCCAACCGCATGGCCTTTCCGCCCGGCAGGTCCCACCTGGCAAAGTCAGTCCACTGCATGACGCAGTCGATCGGCGCTCCGAAGATCACACCACCCGTTATTCTCCGCCACCGCTGACGCCGGTTTGCCAGAAGAACGGATGTCCCTTTCCTTGGTTGCCCTGGACCTTCCTGCGGATCCTTTCCGTTGAATCGCAGCGGCCACCACTGCCTTTGAGACGTGGCCGCCCGGCACACAGGAGGCCCCTTTGGCCCAAGACCGTCAGCCCAGCGCGAATAGCGCCCCATCAAACAGCAAACAGCACTATTCTGGAATAGCCGAACAGTCTAAGGAGACCATGACCACCCAGAAGCACTCCGGATCCGATTCCGACGCCCAGGACATGAGTCCTGAACAAATCCAGGCCGTCATCGACCGGATTCTTTCCAAGGATGTACCTGCGCAGGCATCCAACGACAACGATGCCAACAGTGTGTTTGGCAAGGCGCAGGCGATCTCCACGCTGGACCAGGAACACAGCATTTACGACGGCGACCAGGAAGATCTGGCTGAACGCCGCGCCCTGCGTCGAACCGCCGGGCTTTCCACGGAACTCGAAGACGTCACTGAGGTTGAATACCGGCAGTTGCGCCTTGAGCGCGTCGTCCTCGCCGGCCTGTGGACCGAGGGAACGCTCGCCGATGCAGAGAATTCGCTGCGCGAACTCGCTGCTTTGGCTGAGACCGCCGGCTCGGAGGTGCTGGATGGCTTGGTACAGCGCCGCACCAAGCCGGACCCCGGGACTTTCCTTGGATCAGGCAAGGCCCAGGAGCTCAAGGACATCGTGGCAGCGACGGGCGCCGACACCGTGGTGGTTGACACGGAACTGGCACCTTCGCAGCGACGCGGACTGGAAGACATCGTCAAGGTCAAGGTGGTGGATCGCACCACACTGATCCTGGACATCTTCGCCCAGCACGCCAAGAGCCGCGAAGGCAAGGCCCAGGTTGAGTTGGCCCAGCTCGAATACCTCCTCCCGCGTCTCCGTGGTTGGGGCGACTCCATGTCCCGCCAGGCAGGTGGCCAGGTGGGTGGTGCCGGAGCAGGCATGGGTTCACGTGGTCCTGGTGAAACCAAGATCGAACTGGACCGCCGTCGAATCCGCACGCGCATGGCCAAGCTTCGGCGTGAAATCGCCGCGATGAAGCCGGCGCGCGAGACCAAACGTGCCAACCGCCGTCGTAATGCCGTTCCGTCCGTCGCTATTGCCGGGTACACCAACGCAGGTAAGTCCTCGCTGCTGAACCGACTGACCGACGCCGGTGTCCTGGTGGAGAATGCGCTGTTCGCCACGCTGGATCCCACCGTCCGCAAGGCGCAGACCCCGGATGGCATCGGGTACACACTTGCCGACACCGTGGGGTTTGTCCGTTCGCTGCCCACTCAGCTGATCGAAGCCTTCAGGTCCACGCTGGAGGAAGTGGCGGATGCGGACCTGATCCTGCATGTCGTCGACGCTTCGCACCCGGATCCCGAGGGACAGATCGCCGCGGTGCGGGCTGTCTTCACCGAAGTGGATGCGCGCAAGGTACCGGAAATCATTGTCCTGAACAAGGTGGATGTAGCGGATCCTTTCGTCGTGGAGCGCCTCAAGCAAAAGGAGCCCCGCCATGCGGTGGTTTCCACCCGCACAGGCCAGGGCATCGCGGAATTGCTGGAGGACATCAGCCAGTCGATTCCACGGCCGGGAGTACGCCTTGAGCTGCTGATTCCCTACGACCGTGGCGACATGATCAGCAAGCTGCACAGCTCCGACTCGGAAATCCTGAGCCTTGACCACGAGGAATCCGGGACGCGCGTGGTTGTCATGGTCCGCGAAGGACTGGCAGCCGAACTGGAGTCATTCGTCAGCAATGGTTGAGAAGGTGGCGGCGGACGCCGTCGAGTCGGTGGGCGAAAAGGCCACCCTCGAATTGTTGGACCGGGCTGTTGCCGGCATGGGCGGACAAAGCCGTGCAGGCCAGCACGAGATGGCCAAACACGTTGCCCGGGCGATCGAGACCGGGGAGCATTTGCTCGTCCAGGCGGGGACCGGAACAGGTAAGTCGTTGGCGTACCTGATTCCGTTGATCGCGCATTCGATGGACAGCAACAAACCGACGCTCGTGTCCACCGCCACCTTGGCATTGCAGACCCAGATTGTCGGCCGCGACCTTCCGCGGCTGTTGGAGAGCATTAATCCCGCCCTTGAACGCCCCGTCAACGTGGCGTTGGTGAAGGGCCGGGCAAACTATGTCTGCCGGCAGAAACTTGAGGGCGGCTTCCCCAGCGAGGAGCCCTCCGAAGGGCAACTGTTCTCCCTGGGTGAGGACACCAGCGTTCCGCACTTCGCTGCCTCCATGGGCGGGCCGCAGTCGCAGCTCGGCAAGGAAGTGGTCCGGCTTCGCGAGTGGGCCGAGAAGACATCCACCGGTGATCGCGACGAACTCATGCCGGGAGTCACCGACCGTGCGTGGCGGCAGGTTTCGGTCACGTCCATGGAGTGTCTCGGCGCGCAGAAATGCCCGTTGGCTGAGGAATGCTTCAGCGAACTCGCGCGGTCCCGCGCGGCTGAGGCCGATGTCGTCGTCACCAATCACGCGATGCTGGCCGTGAGTGCCTTTGAGGGATTGGCCGTGCTCCCCGAGTACGACGTCGTGGTCGTTGACGAAGCCCACGAACTGCAGGACCGAGTCACCGGAGCCGTATCCGGCCAGCTGTCAGTGGCCATGGTCCATGCCGCAGCGTCCAGTGCGCGCAAGCACACGGCCATCACGGTGGATGCCCTCAACGCTGCGGCGGACCGGCTGGATATGGCCATCGCAGGCGTGCCCAACGGCCTGTTGCCCAACGGGCTCAACGACGAACAGCTTGACTGCCTTGACCAGCTGCGGGACGCCACGCGCGCGGCACTTTCCGATTCGAAGACCGACTCTTCAAACGCGGTCGACGGCGGACGGCAGCTGGCGCGCTCACGGCTCATGCTCATCCTGGAATTGTGCGAACGCATGCTCGCCGCCAAAGAGAACCGGGAAGTGGTGTGGTTCTCGCGAAACAGCAACTTCGACCCCCAACAGGGCTACTCCCAGCCTGATGAAACAGCACCCGCCCTCATCAATATCGCGCCGTTGAGCGTCGCGGGCCGTTTGCGTGAAGGACTTTTTGCCGGCCACACAGTGGTCCTCACCTCCGCGACGCTGGCCATCGGCTCGGCCTTTGAACCAGCCGCCGGTGGGTTGGGGCTGATCGGGGACGGCGCCCCGAGCTGGACGGGGATCGATGTTGGGTCGCCGTTCGACTACCCCAAACAGGGTGTGCTCTATGTGGCCAAGCACCTGCCCAAGCCAGGCCGCGGAACATCACCGGAGGCCCTCGACGAGCTGGAAGACCTGATCCGGGCCTCGGGTGGCGGAGCACTCTGCCTGTTCTCCTCACGGAGGGCCGCCGAGGAAGCAGCTGATGCCATGCGGCTCCGCCTGGACGTTGACATCCTTTGCCAAGGGGAGTCCACCATGGCGGCGTTGGTCAAGCAGTTCGCGGACGAGCCGGACACCTGCCTTTTCGGCACCATGTCCCTGTGGCAGGGTGTGGACGTTCCGGGCGGTTCCTGCCGGCTTGTGGTCATAGACCGTATTCCGTTCCCGCGCCCCGACGATCCCCTGATGACCGCCCGTTCACGGGCAGTCGCCCAGTCCGGTGGAAACGGCTTCATGGCCGTGTCGGCCACCCACGCAGCCATTCGGCTGGCGCAGGGGGCCGGACGCCTCATCCGTTCAACGGGTGACAAGGGTGTGGTGGCGGTACTGGATTCCAGGCTTTCCACAGAACGTTACGGTGGCTTCCTCAGGGCCGCGCTGCCGCCCTTCTGGGCTACAACCGACCGCAAGGTAGTCCGTGGCGTTCTTGAGCGGCTGGGGTCCGCGAAGGCCTCCTAAAGGCCTCTTGGAGGCCTCAGGAGGGCTAAAGGGAGCGCAGGACCGAGACGACCTTGCCCATGATGGTGGCTTGATCGCCAAGGATGGGCTCGTACTGGGTGTTCTGGGGGAGCAGCCACGTATGGCCGTCCCGCTGCCGGAACGTTTTTACGGTTGCTTCGTCGTCCAGGAGTGCGGCCACGATGTCTCCGTTGATGGCGTCGTTCTGCCGCCGCACCACCACCCAGTCCCCGTCGCAGATGGCTGCGTCAATCATGGAGTCACCGGCGACCTTCAGCATGAACAATTCGCCATGCCCCACGAGCTGCCGCGGGAGGGGGAGTACGTCCTCCACGGTCTGGTCGGCCAGGATGGGACCGCCGGCAGCGATGCGGCCGACCAGCGGAACCATGGCGGTGTCGCTGGCGCTGGCCAGTTCGGTCACAGCGAGTCCGCCCGTGCTGCGGAGTGCCGTGGGCGTTTCCACACCGGGGATGGGACCGCCGTCGAGGGTCAGGGGCATCAGGACTTCCATGGCACGCGGCCGCTTCGGATCGCGGCGGAGGTACCCGAGTTTTTCCAACTGGGACAGCTGGTGGGTGACGCTCGACAGGCTGGCAAGGCCGACGGTGTCGCCGATCTCGCGCATGCTCGGCGGGTATCCGTTGTCATTCACGGACCTCTGGATGGTCTCCAGGATCTTCTTCTGACGGACGGTCAGGCTCTTGGGGCTCTTTTGAGGCTGTTGGCTCCGCAGGGGTACCCCGCCGCCTGTGGCTTTCGCTGCCATGTTCGCCAATGCCTTTCCATTCCGTCCCCGGAGCGTGTCCGGGGTTGTCGGGCCTGCAAAAATGTCAGACCCTCCTGTTCCACTGAAACAGTGCTGTTTCTTCACTCAAACGTAGGGCAGCCAAAGGCGTTTATCAAACATTTGTTCTAGCGAGTCTCGACACCGTTCGTTGATAAGTGCTAAAAATGTCATAGCAAGGTTCGAATATGTGTTCTATTAACCTGACGCTGGGGCCTGATGTTCGAAGAAAGTGTTCGAACATCGGGGGTTGGCGGAGGGGGAACACCAAGAATTGGCAGCCAGGCGCCGGGCATCCGGCTCGTTGGCAATAGCTCAGAAGGGCTCAGCTCATGTCCGCAATCACCACGTTCGCTGATTTCCGCACCACCCAGGCGCCCGCCCGCCTGCGTCTGACCCGGCGGGGGCGGATCGTCTTCTTCGGCATCCCGGCCATGTTGCTGGTGGCTGCGCTGTTGAGCCTCACCGGTTTCATTACCTCCCCTGCAAAGGCTTCCGACTCCCAGTCCGAGCTTCGGCCGCCGGTCGCCGTCACTGTCACTGTCCAGCCCGGCCAGTCCCTGTGGGGTATCGCCGGTGCGGCAGCTCCTGAACGTGACCCCCGCGACGTCATCTCGGAAATCATTCAGCTCAACGACCTTCGTGGGGGCCGCATCCAGCCCGGTCAGCAGCTCTTCGTACCCGCCAACTAAGTGTCGGGCGCCGCCGCGAGGCGGGGTGGCGCGGCGTCACAGTTAGTTTGCAGCAGCAGCGGCCCTTAAACTGACGTGGTGAGTGAGCAGCTTGAACGACTTGACCGACTTCCCCTCCGGACCAACCTGCGTGGACTGAGCCCCTACGGCGCACCGCAGCTTGAAGTCCCCGTTTTGCTGAACGTCAACGAGAACACCCATGGAGTCCCCGCGGATGTGCAGGCCGCCATCACCGAGGCCGTTGCCGCCGCCGCCACTGGTTTGAACCGCTACCCCGACCGCGAGTTCACGGAACTCCGCGAATCCCTGGCCGAGTACCTGGGGCACGGCCTTACCCGGGACAACATCTGGGCGGCCAATGGATCCAACGAAGTCCTGCAGCAGATACTCCAGGCATTTGGTGGGCCCGGCCGCAAGGCATTGGGTTTCCCTCCCACCTATTCCATGTACCCGCTGCTCGCCAGCGGCACGGACACCGAATACCTGCGTGGAGTCCGGGCCGACGACTACGGACTGGACGCGCAATCGGCCGCTGACCAGGTCCGGGAGACCGGCGCCAACATCGTTTTCCTGTGTTCTCCCAACAACCCCACCGGGACGGGGCTAGGACTGGATGTCGTTGAGGCGGTCTACGAAGCCGGCGAAGCGAGCCAGGCGATCGTAATCGTTGACGAGGCCTACCACGAGTTTGCGCACGACAACACGCCCAGCGCCCTGACTCTGCTGCCAGGACGGGAACGGCTGATCGTCTCGCGCACCATGAGCAAGGCTTTTGCCTTGGCAGGCGCCCGGCTGGGTTACATGGCCGCTGCCCCGGAGGTTACGGACGCGATCAGGCTAGTCCGGCTTCCGTACCACCTCTCGGCGATTACCCAGGCAACCGCCCTCGCTGCGCTGAGCCACAGGGAAGCGCTGATGGCCGATGTCGAGGACATCAAAGTCCAGCGCGACCGCATTGTCACAGAGTTGCTGCGGATGGGGCTCAAGCCTGCCGCATCGGACTCCAATTACGTCTTCTTCGGCGGTCTCGAGGACCCGCACGCTATCTGGCAGGGATTGCTCGATGCAGGAGTGCTGATCCGCGACGTCGGGATCCCGGGCCACTTGCGGGTCACAGCCGGTACCGAACCGGAAACCACGGCCTTCCTGGTCGCACTGGAAGCCCTTTTGGACGGCCAAGCTTCACAGCCCGCCTAAACTTGTCAATAGACCCAACCAATCCTCCGTGTATAAGGACGTCCCAATGAGCGAAACCGGCGCCACGCCGTCCGCTGCCCGCACCGCGCGCATGGAGCGCACCACCAGCGAATCTTCCGTCCTGGTGGAGATCAACCTGGACGGATCCGGTGTCTCGGACATCAGCACCTCGGTTCCCTTCTACGACCACATGCTGACAGCCCTGTGCAAGCACTCGCTGATTGACATGACCGTCAAGGCCACGGGGGATACCCACATCGACGCCCACCACACGGTGGAGGATGTGGCAATCACCTTCGGCGAGGTCCTCCGGACAGCACTGGGCAACAAGGCTGGAATCCGTCGCTTCGGTGAAGCAACCGTTCCCTTGGACGAAGCCTTGGCCCACGCGGTAGTGGATGTATCGGGACGTCCGTACCTGGTGCACGGTGGCGAGCCTGCGGGCCAGGAATACCACCTCATTGGCGGACATTTTACGGGTTCGCTGACCCGTCACGTTTTTGAAGCCATCACTCTGCACGCCGGTATTTGCCTGCACATGCGGGTTCTCGCGGGGCGCGACCCGCACCACATCGTGGAGGCCCAGTTCAAGGCGTTCGCGAGGGCGCTGCGCGCTGCAGTGGAATCTGATCCGAGGGTCGAGGGAATCCCCTCCACGAAGGGAGCGCTATGAGCGGCCAGGTCCTGAAGGATGGGTCTGTCACCGACACCGTGGCGGCCATCAAGCCGGAATCACCGGAAGGCAAGCCCACCGTAACGGTGCTGGACTACGGCTCGGGCAATGTCCGTTCTGCTGTCCGCGCACTGGAACGTGCCGGTGCCCACGTACTGTTGAGCGCCAAGCCTGAGGACGTTCTCAACGCCGATGGCCTGGTGGTTCCGGGTGTCGGCGCTTACGAGACTGTCATGAAGGAACTCAAGGCCGTCGACGCCATCCGCATGATTGGTCGCCGGGTGGCCGGTGGCCGGCCGGTGCTTGCTATCTGTGTCGGCTTGCAGGTCCTTTTCGAGGCCGGTGTTGAACACGGCACGGAGTCCGAGGGCATGGCCGAATGGCCCGGCAAGGTGGAGTTGCTTCCCGCGGCCGTTGTGCCGCACATGGGGTGGAACACTGTGGACGTCCCGGAGGGTTCCAAGCTCTTCGCCGGCGTCGAGCAGGAGCGCTTCTACTTCGTGCACTCCTATGGTGTCCAGGAGTGGAACTTCGACGTCGTGCAGCCTCGCATGGCCCCTCCCATGGTCACGTGGTCCGAGCACGGCGCCCGCTTCATCGCCGCCGTCGAGAACGGCCCCCTCTGCGCTACCCAATTCCACCCCGAAAAGTCCGGCGACGCCGGAGCGCGGCTCCTCCGGAACTGGGTGGACAGCCTGCGCAAGCCTGCCTCCACGGCGGAAACCGCTAAAAGCGGTGCCGCCTAAATGTGGTCGGTTATCCTCATGGGCCTCGCCGGTGTGCTGGTGGGAGGGGGAATCTCCTTCCATCAGCAGAAGAAGCCCACCTGGGTTTCAGTTTCTTTCTACGTGCTGGCAGGGATGTCCCTGCTGGCTGCCTATCTCCTGACGCTGCCCGGTAACTAATCCGCGCCCCCACAATTTCAAGGACACTCATGACCACCTCCACCCAGTCCGTTCTGGAACTCCTTCCCGCCGTCGATATTGTCGATGGCCAGGCGGTTCGCCTCCTGCAGGGCGAAGCGGGTTCGGAAACCAGCTATGGAACGCCCCTCGAAGCTGCCTTGAACTGGCAGGAAGCAGGTGCTGAATGGGTACACATGGTGGACCTGGACGCCGCCTTCGGTCGGGGGAACAACGCCGCACTCATCAGCGAAGTTGTGTCGCAGCTCTACGTCAAGGTGGAGTTGTCCGGTGGCTTGCGGGATGACGAGTCGTTGGAGCGGGCCCTGGATTTGGGTGTTGCTCGGGTAAACCTCGGCACGGCTGCGCTTGAAAATCCGGAATGGACCCGTCGCGCCATCGAGCGCTTTGGCGACCAAATCGCCGTCGGACTTGATGTCCGTGGCACCACCCTCGCGGGTCGTGGCTGGACCAAGGAGGGTGGCGACCTCTGGGAGGTGCTGGCGCGCCTTGAGGACGCTGGGTGCGCCCGCTACGTGGTCACGGATGTCACCAAGGACGGAACACTGCAGGGCCCCAATGTCGAGTTGCTGCGTCAGATGGTGGAGAAGACGGGCAAGCCCGTGGTGGCTTCGGGTGGTATTTCGAGCCTCGAAGATCTCCGCGTGCTGCGGGAACTCGTGCCGCTCGGCGTCGAAGGGGCCATTGTGGGCAAGGCCCTGTATGCCGGTGCTTTCACGCTGCCTGAGGCCCTGGACGTCGCCGGTCGCCGCTGATGCCGCACGACGCAGGACACCAGCACGATGAACATGGCCACGGTGGGCGTCAGCTTCCTGGGCACATCGCCGCCGCGCTGAAGGGTGCCGGAGGAGCGGGCGACTCAGCGGGCCGCCCTTGGGCCGGCCGAAGCCTCAGTGGGGATGACGCCAAGATCCACAACTTCGAGGACGACGACGGCTCAGCCGATCCCGGCTATGCCGCGGCTATCGCAGCGCTCATCAGTGGTACCGGCACTGAGGCCGACGTGGTGGCATCGCTGGCCACCGCCCGGGTTTTTGTTCCGGTTGTCGCGCAACTCGCTGAGGAAGCTGAGGGTGTCGATGGCTTGCACGCGGACAAGCAGGCCGATATGGCTTTGATCACACTCAAGGCCCCTGATGGCCGAACTGCGATGCCCGTCTTTACGTCTGCGGCGGCCCTGGAAGCGTGGCATTCCCAAGCCCGTCCGGTAGCTGTCTATGCGGCGCGGGCGGCCTTGTCCGCGGTATCGGAAGATGCCCAACTGCTGGTACTGGACCCCGGCTCCGCGTACACGTTCGTGGTGCGGCGGCCGGCAATGTGGGCTTTGGCCCAGCAACGGGACTGGACGCCGTCATACCTTGATGATCAACTGGAGTCTGCTCTCGCTTCAGTAGCCCTGGAATTTCCGGCCGTGCGCCGTCTTGAGACGCGGCCCGGCGGTGGGGTGTCCTCGTTGGCGGCGGATGGCAGCGTAGTCGCCGGCGGAGGCCCGGGCCCGGAACTCCAGGTTGTGCTCTTCCTTGAGGATGGACTTGACGCCGTGGCCGTCCAGGCGCTGGTTGGCAGCCTGCACGAAGCGTGGGCGCGGATGGAGTCGTTTGCCGAAAGCGTTGACTCCGTTGAAGTGAAATTGCAGCGTGCAGCACAGGAGCCTGGGCGGCACTAACGGCAGTACCGGTCCCTCCGGGCTGCCCCGGGGGAACAAGAGGATTTGCCAGTGAATTTCGCTCTCTATAAAGAGATGCTGTCCATCCGCCCTGTCCGGCGCTTGCTGGTGGTGGGGATGATTGCCCGCATTCCGCATTCGGCGGCCGGCGTGCTTCTGACCTTGCACATTGTCCTGACCCTGGGGCAGGGATACGCCGCAGCGGGCGCTGCTGCCGCTGTCATGACGATCGGCATTGCCGTGGGCGCACCATGGCGTGGCCGCCGGGTGGATACCGTGGGCCTGCGCCGGGCATTGATTCCCTCTGTTGTGTCCGAAACAGTCATTTGGACAATCGTTCCGCACGTGTCCTATCAGTGGTTGCTGCCACTGGTTTTTGTTGGCGGGCTCTTCACCCTCCCCATCTTCAGCGTGGTCCGTCAGTCGTTGGGCGTCATGGTGGATGGTGAGCAGCGCCGTTCGGCCTTTGCCCTCGATTCCATCGCGACCGAATTGGTCTTCATGATCGGCCCGGCCGTCGGCGCCGTCGTGGCCACAGCCGGCTTTTCGGCGCTGGGGCTGACCGCGGTAGGCATCTCGGTTTCCGTGGCGGGGCTTTTCCTCATGTGGTTCAACCCGCCAACACGAAGCGATGTGGCCTGCACACCGCAGGAGTCCGCCGATCGGGCTGCAGCAGACCTGGCGGCCGCCGAGGCTGCCATGGTGGCGTCCGCTCCGGCCCACGTCCAGGAGGCGGCCTCGGAGATGGCGCCTGCTACCTCCCGGGCGGCGGCCATCCGCAGCAAGGTGGCCCGGAACTTCAGTTGGTTTACGGTCTCCGTTGCTGCCCTCTTCGCCGTGGCGGCCGGATCCGGCATGGTCCTGAGCGGCTCGGACGTGAGCATCGTGGGCCTGCTGGAACGGGGCGGCCACCAGAACCAGATCGGTATTGTGTTCTTCTTCTGGTGCGCCGCGTCAGTTGTTGGCGGGCTGATCTACGGTTCCATGAAGCGGCAGATCTCACCCATGGTGTTGCTGCTGGGCATGGCCGCCTTGACCATTCCGATGGGCTTTGCCCAGGACACCTGGAGCCTTGCCTTCCTGTCGCTTCTTCCGGGACTGCTCTGTGCTCCTGTGTTGTCGGCATCGTCGGAGAAGGTGGCCGACCTCGTGGATGAGGAACGTCGCGGCGAGGCCATGGGTTGGTATGGGTCCGCGCTCACGGCCGGGGTGGCGCTCGGCGCGCCGCTGGCAGGTATCTTCATCGATAACGTAGGCCCGTCAGCCGGGTTCGCGGCCATCGGTGCGGCGGGCGTCGTTCTGTGCCTTGCCGGCCTGGCCCTGATGTCGATGCGCCGGAGATCCGCTCGCGTCTGAGACTTACCGAAACCACGGAAACGACGACGGCGACCCAACCTGATGTGGTTGGGTCGCCGTCGTCGGATCTTGAGGCTGTTAGGGGCTAGTTCACGGGTCCGGTGAACTTCTCGCCCGGGCCCTTGCCCGGGGCGTCGGGAATAAGGGAGGCCTCACGGAAGGCCAGCTGCAGCGAACGAAGGCCGTCGCGCAACGGACCTGCGTGCTGGGAGCCGATTTCCGGGGCAGCCGCGGATACCAGTCCGGCGAGGGCCGTGATCAGCTTGCGGGCTTCGTCGAGGTCCTTGAGGTCCTCGGCATGGGGATCGTCGGCGAGGCCGACCTTCACGGCGGCTGCGCTCATCAGATGGACGGCGCCGGTGGTGATGACCTCCACGGCCGGTACTTCCGCGATGTCGCGGATCTGCTGGGAAACGCCGGCATCAACTGCCGGGACGGCGTCTTCGCCAAAGGAGTTGCGGGAATTGCTGTCTTCAGTGCTCATACTGGTAAGCTTGTCACAGACCGACTGGAAGTCGTTATTTGCAGTCAACGATCCCGCCGCCCGCAATGTGCGCTTGGTGGGTTGTTTCTGTAGAATTGACTTTCAGTTAGCAAGCGGAGTTCTCTCCCACCCGCGTCAGCCGTTTCCCTTAGGGGACAGGATTCCTTCACAGGACAAGAGGTTGCCGGGTACCTGGTCGGACACTTTGAGGGTGAAAACCCCGAGGTGCGTACTTCCCCTAGGGGAGTGCCCCCGATCTTCGAGGCCTTCGATTGCGCCAGCAATTGGGGGCCTTCTCTATTTGCCGGTGACATCACCACAACCACAGGAGCTTTAACATTAGCGAGCCAAGAATCAATGAGCGTATCCGCGTCCCCGAGGTGCGGTTGGTCGGCCCTGCCGGCGAACAGGTAGGAATTGTCCGCATTGAGGACGCCTTGCGTCTTGCTGCCGAATCCGATCTCGATCTCGTTGAAGTTGCGCCGCAGGCCAAGCCCCCTGTTTGCAAGCTGATGGACTTCGGCAAGTACAAGTACGAGGCAGCCGTCAAGGCCCGTGAAGCGCGCAAGAACCAGACCAACACGGTTCTGAAGGAAATCCGCTTCCGCCTCAAGATCGACAAGCACGATTACGAGACCAAGCGCGGACATGCACTTCGCTTCCTCGGTGCCGGCGACAAAGTCAAGGCCATGATCCAGTTCCGTGGCCGTGAGCAGCAGCGTCCCGAAATGGGCATCCGCCTGCTGCAGCGCTTCGCGGAAGATGTTGCCGAGGTTGGCATCATTGAGTCCAGCCCGCGCATCGATGGCCGCAACATGGTCATGGTGATCGGCCCGCTGAAGAACAAGGCCGAAGCCAAGGCTGAAGCTCGCCGTGCAACCCAGCGCGCAGAAGCCAAGGCCCAGAACGAGGCCAAGGCAGCAGGACGCGTGGACACCACGGGGGAGCAGGCGCCACTCACGCAGAGCCTGGCTGACCTTCTTCCCGAGGGCTTCCAGATAAGCGAAGCACAGCCCACACAGGAAACTGTGGAAGCTCCCGAGGTCGAGGCTCCCGTAGCTGAAGAAGCCCCGGCAGCCAGCGAGCCCGCGGTTGTTGAGGAAGCCCCTGTTGTTGAGGAAGCTCCCGCAGTCGAGGACGTTCCCGCGCCGGCAGCCAAGGAAGCTGTGGCCGAGAAGGCCCCGGCTGCCAAGGCCGCCCCAGCCAAGGCCGCCCCAGCCAAGACGGAATCCGCCAAGACCGAATCGGCACCTGCTCCGGCAGCTCCGAAGCCGGTTGTACCGGCAGCGGCTCCGAAGCCCGCAGTTCCTGCGGCTCCGAAGCCCGTCGCCAAGCCAGCAGCTCCCAAGCCGGCAGCTCGGCCCGCGGCCCCCAAGGTCGCACCGAAGCCTGCTGCACGCAAGACCAACTAGTTCAACGCCGCGGAGGCCTGTCCTCCATTGGCAAGCAACCAGCACGCTGGCCCCTGTAGGCCGGCTGCGCGAAAGAATCGCGGACTCGTCCGTGGATACGTAAGGAGATCGGTTCCCATGCCGAAGATGAAGACCCACAGCGGTGCTAAGAAGCGCTTCAAGCTGACCGGTACCGGCAAGCTGAAGCGCCAGCAGGCCAACCGCCGCCACTACCTGGAGCACAAGTCCTCCACGTTGACCCGTCGTCTTGCCGGCGACAAGATCGTCTTCAAGGGCGATGCCAAGGTCATCAAGAAGATGCTCGGCGTCTAAGTTCCAAGTTCTCTGGGGTCTGCCAACCGGCAGGAACCGACTACACCAAAAGCCTTCTCAGGCCCGCCGGACTTCCGGCAGTAGCAGCTTGGGATAAAGATTTCTGAAGGAGTACGCACGTGGCACGTGTGAAGCGGGCGGTAAACGCCCACAAGAAGCGCCGGGTTGTCCTCGAACGCGCCAAGGGTTACCGCGGTCAGCGTTCGCGCCTGTACCGCAAGGCAAAAGAGCAGCTGCTGCACTCGTTTGTGTACAGCTACGGTGACCGCCGTAAGAAGAAGGGTGACTTCCGTCGCCTCTGGATCCAGCGCATCAACGCTGCATCCCGCGCCAACGGCCTCACCTACAACCGTCTGATCCAGGGCCTGAAGGCCGCTGAGGTCGAGGTTGACCGCCGCATGCTGGCCGAACTGGCCGTTTCCGACGCCAACGCTTTCGCCGCACTGGTGAACGTTGCCAAGGCTGCATTGCCGGCTGACACGTCTGCTCCGGCTGCAAAGGCCGAAGCTGCTCCCAAGGCTGCAAAGGTTGCTCCGGCTGCCGCCACGGCTACGGCTGTCAAGGCTGTCGTTTCCGAGAAGCCTGCCATCGACGGCGCAGTTGCTGCTGATGGCGACGAAGCTCCGGAAGGCTACGCCATCAAGGGCAACGCCGAGTCCAAGAAGTACCACGTGCCGGGTTCCACCTGGTACAACACCACGGCTGCCGAATACTGGTTCTCCACGGTTGAGGCTGCAAAGGCTGCCGGCTTTGAGCCGGCCGGCGGCGAAGCCCGCCAGCAGATCAAGAACTAGTCGCAACTGCCACTAAAGTTCTTATATGAACGAAACCGGGCGCCCGCAAGACTTTTCGATGACCAACCCCCGAGCTGATCGGGTGAGGGACGTCGCCAAGCTTGCCGGGCGCCCGGCGCGTTTAAAGCGCGGACGCTTCCTGGCCGAGGGGCCACAGGCGGTACGCGAGGCGTTGAGCCTGCACCGTGAGCGGACAGCGGCAGGTGGCGACGCCGTCGTGCATGAAGTTTTCGCTAGCGAAGCGTGCCTGGAGCGGCTTCCCGAACTCGCCGACCTCGCGCAGGGCACGCAGCTCAGGCTCGCCAGCGATGAGGTCCTGGCCGCGATGGCGGACACTGTCAATCCGCAGGGGATTGTGGCGGTCTGCAGTTTTGTCGACGTTAGCCTGGAGTCAGTACTCGACGCCGGCCCCCGCCTTATTTCCGTGATGTGCCAGGTGCGCGACCCCGGTAACGCCGGAACGGTGCTGCGTGCCGCTGATGCCGCAGGCGCCGATGCTGTGGTCCTGACAGGGTCGAGTGTAGACATTTACAATCCCAAAGCCGTCCGGTCCACCGCCGGTTCCTTATTCCACCTGCCGGTGGTCCTGGGTGTGGACGTTGATGAACTGGTGGCACGTTGCCGGGAGCTTGGCATTGGTGTCTTGGCCGCCGACGGGTATGGAACGGTCAATTTGGACAAGCTCCAGGACGAAAACGCGGCGCGCAGGCTCGGCAACGAGTCGGTGGCCTCCGAATACGCCCTTGAGGGGCCCACAGCGTGGTTGTTCGGCAACGAGGCCCAAGGCTTGTCCGATGCGGAACTGGCCCTTGCCGATCACCGGGTAGCTGTGCCCGTCTACGGGGCTGCCGAGAGCCTCAACCTCGGTACTGCGGCCACTGTCTGCCTATACGCCAGCGCACGCTCCCAGCAGGGCGTCCGAGTGGGGAATGCGTAAACAGCGCCTGGCCGGGTACGGTATTGCTTGCAAGGGCAGGCGATGACGACTCTTCTTGACCCATTCCAAACTTTCCCCAACCCGAAGAGGTGAAGCTTTCGTGGCTGCAGGTGGCGGTACCAAAGCGATCGTGGCGGCTCTCGCAGCCAATCTGACCATCGCTGTATTGAAGTTCATTGCGTTCTTCCTGACGGCGTCATCGTCAATGCTCGCAGAGGCCATTCACTCCGTTGCCGACTCCGGCAACCAGCTCCTGCTCCTGGTGGGCGGCAAGCGTGCAAAACGTGCGGCCAGCCCGGAACACCCGTTCGGCTATGGCCGTGAGCGGTACATCTACGCGTTCATCGTGTCGATCGTCCTCTTTAGTGTCGGTGGCCTGTTCGCCCTGTACGAAGCCTTTGAGAAGTTCCAGCACCCGCACGGCATCGAAGGTGACTTCTGGTGGGTTCCGTTGGCTGTCCTCGTCGGCGCCATCATCGCCGAGGGGTTCTCCTTCCGGACCGCAATCATCGAGTCGAACCACATCCGCGGTAAGCAGACCTGGGTCAAGTTCGTCCGTAATGCCAAGCAGCCCGAGCTGCCGGTGATCCTCCTGGAGGACTTCGGTGCGCTGCTGGGCTTGGTGTTCGCCCTGTTTGGCGTGAGCATGACCCTGGTCACCGGTGACGGTATCTGGGATGCCTTCGGCACCGCGATGATCGGTTTGCTGCTCGTAGCCATTGCCATTGTGCTGGCAATGGAAACCAAGTCCCTGTTGCTGGGGGAGTCCGCAACCAAGGAGGACGTGCAGCGGATCACCGAAGCCCTGGAGGCCGACGGAACCCACATCATCCACCTCAAGACGATGCACCTGGGCCCGGAGGAATTGCTGGTGGCCGCCAAGATTTCCATGGGTGCCTCAGAGACCGGCCAGGAGATCGCGAAGGGGATCGACGACGCCGAGCAGCGGATCCGCGCGGCCGTTCCGATCGCTCGGGTCATCTACCTCGAACCGGACATCGAGCGGGTTCAGGCGCAGCAGGCCTAGAGCTTAAACGACGAATGGCTCCGCACCGGCGGAGCCATTCGTCGTTTAAGGGTCCTTCGTTGGCTGGCTGCGCGCTGTACGCGCTGGCCAGCGGCTATCAGCTTGCCAGCGGCTTCCTTCGTTCCAGCAGGCCGCTCACCACGGCGACGCCGAGGCCGAGGATGGCCAGGACCGCACCCACGAGTGCCGGAGCGACGTAGCCCCAGCCCCAGGCGATGACGGTGCCGCCGAGGAAGGCACCCAGTGCGTTGGCGATGTTGAGGGCGGAGTGGTTCAAGGAAGAGGCCAGCGACGCGGCACCGGGAGCGGCGTCGAGGAGGCGTGTCTGCAGGGCGGGGGTGAGCATGGATCCCACGCCGCCAACGACGAATGCCATGATGAAGGCCGCCCACGCCCAGTGCGCGGCGACGGCGTAAACCACCAGGGCTACGGCGATTCCCGGCATGACCCAGTAGATGGTCCCCATGACGGACTTGTCCGCGATTCGTCCGCCGATGATGTTGCCTGCCACCATGCCAAGCCCATAGAGGGCCACGACGGCAGGGATAAGGCTTTCGGGGATACCTGCCACGGACGTCATCGTGTGGGCGATGTAGGTGTAGACGGCAAAGAAACCGCCGAAGCCGATGATGCCGATCAACAGCGCCAGCCACACCTGGAGGCGTTTGAGGGCTCCCAGCTCACGCCGGATGCTCGCGTCCGGGTGGGCCGCTTCGAACGGGACGAACTTCCACACCATGGCAACGGTAAGGAGCCCGATGGCACCGACGATGATGAACAGCAGCCGCCAACCGAAGGTTTGACCCACCCAGGTGGCGAGCGGCACCCCGATGACGTTCGACACCGTAAGACCGGCCATCACCATGGAAATCGCCCAACCGCGTTTGGTGGGAGCCACCAAGCCCGCCGCGATGACAGCTGCCACTCCGAAGAAGGCGCCGTGGGGAAGGCCCGAAGCGAAACGGGAGAGCAGCATGAAACCGTAATCGGGAGCGATGAACGATGTCAGGTTTGCCACGGACAGGAAAAGCATGAGGCCCAGGGCAAGGTGCTTCTTGGGAAGTTTCGCACCGAAGGCCGCGAAAATGGGCGCACCGATAACGACGCCCAACGCGTAGGCGGAGATGAGGCTGCCCGCTTGCGGAGTGCTGATGCCCAGCCCTTCCTCGATTTCCTTCAAGAGGCCCATCATGGCGAACTCGGTGGTTCCGATGGCGAACCCGCCCATAGCCAGGGCCAGGATGGCCATGCCAAGGTGGCGTTTGCTTGCTTTCGCTGTGGCGGACGGGGACACGGTGGTAGTCATAAGCCTGCTTCTTGAGGGGCGCCTGATCGGCCGGGAAACGCGGAGAAAATCCGATAACAAGTTTAGTCGTGCTCGGGCGACTTGGCGTCCGCATGTGACGGCCCCCATGGACGCTACGGCCATAGACTGTTCCGGTGACTGGACTCATAAACGTCGTAGGCGCCGCCGTCGTCGACTCCCTGGAAACCCCCACCCGTCTTCTCGCCGCACGCCGCACCGCTCCTCCCCAGTTCGCAGGGATGTGGGAGTTCCCCGGCGGCAAAGTGGAAGTGGGAGAGACGGCAGAGGCCGCACTGCACCGGGAGCTCGCCGAAGAGCTCGGGGTTGAGGTTCGTTTGGGCCATGAGCTTGAATCCGGAAACAGCGCCGGGTGGACCCTCAACGAGCGTGCGGCCATGCGGGTTTGGTTCGCGGAGCTGACCGCGGGGGAGCCCCGCCCGCTGGAAGATCACGACGAGCTGCGGTGGATGCCCTTGGATGGCTTTGACGACGTTCTGGGACTTCCATGGATTCCGGCGGACCTGCCCATTGTCCAGGCACTGCTTGATCGGGTCTCCGCCGCAGCTTAAGCGATCTGCGCCGCGGCCCCTTCAGTGGGCAACCAGCGGCCTTCTCAGAAAAGCGGTTCTTGTCCTGGCAACGGTGAGGCAGCGTTGGCCTCGGAAGGAACTGCCGAAGGGTCGGTGGTGCGGGCATTGCGGTGGCTGAATCCCGAGCTTCCACTGAAGCCGTGCTTGGCCTTGAAGAAACTGATCCTGCCTGCCAGCCAGCTGCGGTATTCCTTCGAAGCATAAGATCCCTGGCCGTACAGGCGGCGGTACTTACCCACCAATTCGGGATGCTGCGCGGCCAGCCAGCTCATGTACCATTCCCGCGTCCCTGGTTTGAGGTAAAGGGCCCCGGCGGTGACTCCCGTGGCACCCGCCCGGGCCAGTTCGGTGAACAGGGCATCGAGGGCTGCATCGGAGTCCGTAAGCCAAGGCAGGATGGGCATCGCCATGACCCCGCAGCCCAGGCCGGCATCGCGGAGGCGGGCAATGAGTTTCAGCCGCGCACGCGGGGAGGGGGTCCCGGGTTCAATGAGCTCTGCAAGGTCTTCGTTTGTCATGGCAAGGGAGATGCCGAGGTCCACGGGGACCTGCGTTGCTGCATGCTTGAGCAGCGGGATGTCCCGGGCAAGCAGCGTGCCTTTGGTCAGGATGGAGAACGGTGTTCCGGAATCCGCCAATGCCCTGATGATCCCCGGCATGAGCGCATAACGGCCTTCGGCCCTTTGATAGGGGTCCGTGTTGGTGCCAAGGGCAACCTGGTGTCGTTGCCAGGAAGGCTTGGCCAGCTCCTTGCGCAGGACGTCGGCGGCGTTGATCTTGACCACCACCTGCGAATCGAAGTCCCGTCCGGCGTCGAATTCCAAGTAGGTGTGGCTCTTGCGGGCAAAGCAGTAGACGCAGGCGTGGCTGCAGCCGCGGTAGGGATTCACCGTCCATTCAAAGGGCATGGCCGAACCGGAAGGCACATTGTTGAGCACTGACTTTGCGGTGACCTCATGGAAGGTGACTCCGGAGAATTCGGGTGTCGAGACGGAACGCACAAGCCCGGCAAGCGGCAGCAACGCCTCCATGGCCGGGGCAGGGCCGGGAAGCGTGTTGCCGGTGTTTTCGGACGCCAACCCACGTGCCGGTGAAAGTGCTTGTGCGTCCCATCTCATGATCTCTATTCGAAGGTATGTTCGAATAAATGTCAAGGCTTCGATGGGAGGACCGACCATGTGGACAAGGACGTTGCTAGGGTTGGCCCATGATTCTCCTGACTGGTTTCGAACCCTTTGGCGAAGAGAAGGTCAATCCGTCGTGGCGGGCCGTGCAGCGTGCCACGGAGATACTGCGGAACGACGGCTACCCGGTGGAAGCCGTCGAGCTCCCTTGCGTCTTTGGCGAGTCGGCAGCATCTCTCAACGCGGCCTTGGATCGCGCCGTTCCTGAGGTGGTGGTGTGTGTCGGTCTTGCCGGCGGGCGTGAGCGCGTCTCGCTGGAACGTGTGGCAATCAATTGCGATGACGCCAGGATCCCGGACAACGCCGGCCAGCGCCCCATTGACCAGGAAGTAGTCCAGGGCGGTCCCGCGGCCTACTTCTCCAGCCTGCCAATCAAGGCAGCACTCAGGAACCTCCAGATCGCAGGCATCAAAGGCGAAGTTTCACAATCGGCCGGCACCTACGTCTGCAACCACGTCTTCTACGCGCTCATGCATGCGCTGGCGTCCAGGCCGGGCGTCCGCGGCGGGTTCATCCACGTCCCGTACCTTCCGGAGCAACTGCCGGCCGCCACTGCCACCCCGTCAATGACCCTGGAAACGATGGCCGAAGGTGTTGCCGTGGTTGTTCGCACGGCACTGAAAACGGCCGCGGACATACGGCTGCCGGCAGGAGCCATCCACTAAAGAAGTTCCCACTCCACCGTGACAGAGGCAGAAACGGACGATTCCCCGGCCTCCACCGGAAGTGCTTCCGTGGCAAAGGACGCCCGGACCAGTCCGCCCACGGGAATGGGAGCGCCGGGAACTGGTTGTTGGGAAATGGATCGAACGGCTCCAAGCCGAACGCCTGCCAGCGTGGCGTAGTGCTCCGCCCGGTCCAAGGCGTCCTGCCAGGCCGCCTCCTGAGCCCGTGCAGTGATGGGAGCCGTGTCCACGAAGCCCTGCTCGATGCCGTTTATTCTGATGTCGTCCCCACCGGCCGCAACCGCGGCAGCGATGGCAGCCGGGGCATCTGCCTGGGAGCGGATGCCCACATGGAGGGTGGTGGAAGCGACGTAGGCGGTCACCTTCTGGCCCTGCCCCTCCACCCAGGCGATGTCGGCACGGAGATTCAGGCCACTCGTTCGCAAGTCAACGCCTGCGACGCCGGCTTCCCGTAGAGCCGAAGCGACAGCGGCGGCCGCTTTGCCGGCGTCGTCGTATGCTTTTCCCGCAGTCTCGCGGCGGGTCTCCACGCCGAGAGTCAGCGTGACCAG
The DNA here is from genome assembly GCF_031455195.1 of Paenarthrobacter nitroguajacolicus. Lineage (GTDB taxonomy): Bacteria > Actinomycetota > Actinomycetes > Actinomycetales > Micrococcaceae > Arthrobacter > Arthrobacter nitroguajacolicus_D. Next base: position 777,203 of record NZ_JAVDSH010000002.1, read on the forward strand.
GTCGGGGGCAGCCTTGGCGCTGCCGGTGCCGGTGACGGTGATGGTTCGCTTCATGTCTAAGCCTCAATCCGTTGGTCGGCTGGTCCGCCTTGCCGACGCTTGTGGTTGTCAACGTAGCCACCGGCGACGAGGCCGGCCTGGCGTTCAAAGAAATTCCTCGACGCCGGGTCCCCGCTGCGAAGCAGGGACCACCCGGCGGCGATGCCGTAGACGGCGAAGAAGGGCAGGCCAAGGCAATACGCGTACTGGGTGCTGTGCCGCTCCTCGTGTCCCAGGAGGGTGGCGTCGCTGCCCGCCATACCTTGGGGCGCCCGGAAAAGAATGACATTTCCCAGGGTGAACGCTCCCGCGTGGGGCAGTTTCCAGGGATACCCGGCGGCTATGACAAGGCCGCGCGGCCCTTGCGACCGGATGGAGCGGGACGCTACTGCCACCGCAAGTCCCAATGGCGTGGACAGGTTGATGACGTTTGCGATCTGCCTCAGGCGCTGCGCGGGAGTCATGAAGCCATGCTAGACCCATCGGACATGCGGAGGTTGCTCGGAACGCAGGCGTTAAATCAGGTCCGTGACGTTCAACTAGACTGAAGGGTAGTGCCTGCCGTCCGCGGCGAGCACTGCCCTTTTCGTTTTCCAGGCCAGCATTGCCGGCCGCTCCCTACTCGTAGCTAAGAACAGTAGATGACTGACACTTTGCCAGGCGCTGCCAGCCCGAATCCGCTGGATGAAGCCGCCATCACCGCTGCCGTCGAGGACGCGCTCGCTGCCATCGCAGCCGCTTCCTCCCTCGAAGAACTCAAGGCTGTCCGCCTCGCCCACACCGGTGAGAAGTCGCCCCTGAGCCTCGCCAACCGCGAAATCGGCGGCCTGGCCAAGGAACACAAGGCTGCGGCAGGCAAGCTCATGGGTTCCTCCCGCGGAAGGGTCAACCAGGCGCTCGCAGCCCGGACCGAGGTACTGGAAGCAGAGAACGACGCCCGCATCCTCGTCGAAGAAACCGTGGATGTCACCGCCGCGCCGCGTCGTCGCCGTGCCGGTGCCCGCCACCCCCTGTCCACCCTGCAGGACCGCGTTTCGGACATCTTCGTGGGCATGGGCTGGGAAATTGCCGAAGGCCCCGAGGTGGAGTCGGAGTGGTTCAACTTCGATGCCCTGAACTTCAAGCCGGACCACCCGGCCCGCGAAATGCAGGACACGTTCTTCGTGGAACCCCCCGAGGCGCACCTGCTCATGCGTACCCACACCTCGCCGGTGCAGGTCCGCTCCATGCTGGAACGCGAAGTGCCCATCTACGTGCTGTGCCCAGGCAAGGTATTCCGCACCGATGAACTCGATGCCACGCACACTCCCGTCTTCCACCAGTTCGAGGGCCTGGCGATTGACAAGAACCTCAGCATGGCGGACCTTCGCGGCACTTTGGAGCACTTCGCCCGGCAGATGTTCGGCGACGAAGCCTCCATCCGCCTGCGCCCCAACTACTTCCCGTTCACGGAGCCCTCAGCGGAACTCGACATCTGGCACCCGGGCGCCAAGGGCGGTCCGCGCTGGATCGAATGGGGCGGCTGCGGCATGGTCAACCCCAATGTCCTCCGGGCAGCCGGCATCGATCCGGACGTCTATTCAGGTTTTGCCTTCGGCATGGGCATTGAGCGGACCCTCATGTTCCGTAATGAGGTCGGCGACATGCGCGACATGATCGAAGGCGATGTACGTTTCAGCGAGCACTTCGGGATGGAGATCTAACAGTGCGTATCCCACTTTCCTGGCTGCGTGAATTCGCGCAGGTTCCGGCCGATGCAACGGCCGAAGACGTCATGGCAGATCTGGTCAAGGTCGGCTTTGAAGAAGAAGAAGTCCACCGTCCCACGGACGAACTCAGCGGCCCGATCGTCGTAGGCCAGGTCCTGAGCCTGGTCAAGGAGCCGCAATCCAACGGCAAGACCATCAACTGGTGCCAGGTCCGCGTGGTTCCGGAGGGACAGGAGCAGACCCTCACCGGCGATGGCATCGACCCCTCCGGCGTGCAGGGCATCATCTGCGGCGCCCACAACTTTGTTGAGGGCGACAAAGTGGTTGTTACCCTGCCAGGTGCTGTCCTGCCCGGGAACTTCCGGATCTCAGCGCGCAAAACCTATGGTCACCTCTCTGCCGGCATGATTGCGTCGGTGCGCGAGCTGGGCATCGGCGACGACCATGACGGCATCCTGGTGCTTTCCCGCATTGGCCTGGACCCGGAAATCGGTACGGACGCCATGGAGCTGCTGGGCCTGTATGACCAGGCCGCGGAAATCAATGTCACCCCGGACCGCGGTTATGCGTTCTCCATCCGTGGTGTTGCCCGCGAGTACGCGCACGCCACGGGAACCTCGTTCGTGGACCCGGCTTCAAAGGTCACCGCGCCGGCCACCCTCCAAGGCGGGTACGGCGTCAAGCTCAACGATGACGCCCCCATTTACGGTAAGCCGGGATGCGACCGCTTTGTGGCCCGCACGGTCCGGGGCGTGGATGCTTCGCGCCCCACCCCGCCGTGGATGTCCTCGCGCCTTCGCCTGGCCGGCATCCGCTCCATCTCGCTGCCTGTCGATATCTCCAACTACGTCATGCTGGAGCTCGGCCAGCCGAACCATTGCTACGACCTCGACAAGCTCTCGGGCGACATCGTGGTCCGCCGTGCCGTCACGGGGGAGAAGATCACCACCCTCGACGACAAAGAGCGCACGCTCGACGTCGAGGACCTGCTGATCACCGATGACTCAGGGGCCATTGGCATTGCCGGCGTCATGGGTGGCGCCCACACGGAGGTGTCGGACTCCACCACTAACATCCTGGTGGAAGCGGCGCACTTCGACGAAGTTTCCATTGCCCGGTCGCGTCGCCGCCACAAGTTGCCCTCCGAGGCCTCCAAACGGTTTGAACGAGGCGTTGACTGGCATGTGGCCAACGTCGCCGCGCAACGCGTAGTGGACCTCCTGGTGGAGCTTGCCGGTGGAACCGCCGATGAGGCCGGGACCGACGTCGGTACCGCGCCGCATGCGGTGACCATCGAGTTGCCCGCAGAATTCGCCGCTGCCCGAATCGGCATCGACTTCACCGACCAGCAGATCACTTCTTCACTTGAAGACCTGGGCGCCGTAGTGGAGAAGACCGCCACCGGTTACCGGGTGACTGCTCCGAGCTGGCGCAATGACCTCGAAACCAAGGAAGACCTCTCCGAGGAAATCGCTCGTTTGGTGGGCTACGACAACATCCCGTCCACCCTCCCGGTGGCGCCTCCGGGCCGTGGCTTGAGCCGCAGCCAGCAGCAGAAGCGTCGTGTTGTCCAGGCGCTGGCGGACGCAGGGCTCACCGAGGTGCTGTCCTACCCGTTCGTTTCCAAGGCCGCCAACGACACCTTCGGTGTTGCGGAGGAAGGCGCGGAGCGTCCGGCACTGAAGCTGGCAAACCCGATCAGCGAGGAGAACGGCTACCTCCGTACCTCCATCCTGCCCGGCCTCATTGAGGTAGCCCGCCGCAACCACTCGCGCGGCTTCCGTGACCTTGCACTGTACGAAGCAGGTTCGGTCTTCCTCCCGGGTGAAAAGCTCGGCACGGAGTCCATCCCGCCGCTGGGTGTCAAGCCTTCCGATGAGGTTCTGGATGCGCTGTACGACGGCGTCCCGCCCCAGCCGCTGCACGTTGGCGCTGTCCTTACGGGTCATGACTCGCCGGCTGCCGCAACGCACCAGCCCCGCGCCTGGGACTGGGCTGACGCTTTGGATATTGCCCGCCTCATTTCCGACGTTCTTGGCGTTGAACTGGTCGTCAGCCAGGGTAGCCACCAGGCGTTCCACCCGGGGCGTGCCGCGGAACTCTCCCTGCGCAACGGCGATGTGGTGGGTTACGCCGGCGAGCTCCACCCGAAGCTTCTGGCAGCACACGACATGCCCGCCCGGTCTGTGGCGCTGGAAGTCAATGTTGAGGCATTGTTCGAAGCCGCTGCCGACGTGATTGTCGCTAAGCACATTTCCGGGTTCCCTGTTGCGACGCAGGACGTTGCGCTGGTGGTTCCGCAGGATGTGCCGGCCGACCAGGTTCTGGCTGCCCTTCGCGAAGGTGCCGGCGAACTTCTCGAAGACGTCGCGCTGTTCGATGTCTACGCGGGGCCCGGTATCGACGAAGGCAAGAAATCGCTGGCCTTCGGCCTGCGTTTCCGCGCCGATGACCGCACGCTGACGGCTGATGAGGCTTCCGAAGCCCGCGCAGCAGCCGTCGCAGTCGCCGCAGAGCGTTTCGGAGCAGTCCAACGCTGATCTCCCTGACGCTCGTTGAAAATCCCCGGAACCTCCCTTGGTTCCGGGGATTTTCGTTTTTATTGAGATTGCACTCCCAGCATCTTGACAGAGTATTCACGCATGTATGACAGTTTTGTCATGCACATGTGAAACGTGTGTATCACATCCCTCGTACGGTTCGGTGAGAGCCGTCCCTTGAAAGGTACCCATGAAAAAGCAGAACGTTGCTTTGCTTGTCGGGGCTGCAGTTATGGCTTTGACGTCCTCGCTTGGTGGAGCTGCGACAGCGTCAGAGTCGATGCCGCAAGCAGCCTCCGCCGAGGTCCAGCCTGTATCCCACACTGTGGACACGTCGCAGACGAGCGGTTCCGCCGCATCGCCACTCGCCGACAAATACACGATTGCTGCACCGTCCAAGACTGGCGGTGCCTCCACGGACTCAGTCATCGGCGCCGACGGCCGGGTTCGAATCACCAACACGACAGCAGCCCCCAACCGCTCGATCGTTCAGATCGAGTTCAATGGCGGCTACATCTGTTCCGGTGCCCTGATCTCCGATGACACCGTCCTGACAGCAGGACACTGCGTCCACGAGGGCGGCACGGGTTCCACTGCTGATTACTCCTGGGGGGTCAAAGTGGCACCTGGCCGGAATGGATCTACGGCTCCGTACGGAACCTGTGGCGCTACCCAACTCCTCACGGACCAGCGTTGGATCGACTCGGCCAACACCAACGCCGATTGGGGTGTCATCAAGCTCGACTGCACCATCGGCAACACCACCGGGTGGCTTAACTACGCTGGCACCACCGCCAGCCTGAACGGAACCAGCGCAACCGTCCGCGGCTACCCGGGGGACAAGGCATTTGGAACCATGTGGTCCATGACAGGCGCCATTGAGAGCACCTCAACCGAAAAGGTCTACTACAAGATGGACACTTTCGGAGGCCAGAGCGGAGCGCCTGTGTACAACAGCTCCAACACCATTGTTGCCATCCACACCAACGGCGGCAGTTCAAACTCGGGTACCCGCATCACCCCGACCCTGGCCAACTACCTCACCTCGGTGAAGTAGCCCGGGTGGGTTAATCTGCATCTGTGTTCCCCGCAGCGTGGTCCTGGCTGCGGGGAACACTGCTGTCCGGACTAACGAAGCCGTGGAAGCGAAGGCTCGGCGGGCGGGCCGCTACGGGGACTCGACGGGGTGTTGTGAGAAACGCGCGGCTCGGGCGTCGAGCTCATGTCCTTGGCGTTGGGTCAGGGTGGCGTAGAGCTCTGGTCGGCGGCCCCGTATCCATCGGCGGCCGGTTGAAAGAGGCACAAGGCCGAGGTCCAGATCGGCGGTAACGATCGCTTCGCCTGCGATCCAGGTTTCGGCGATGATCGCGCCATAAGGGTCGATGATCATTGCGTTACCCGTGCGGATCTCGTCATCGTCTGGGCCCACGCCGTTGCTGAAGACGATGAAGAGGCCGTTGTCGTGGGCGCGGGAGGGCAACCAGCGCATCAGCCATTCGCGTCCGTGGGGTCCGCGGAATGCCGCCTCAAGTGCTGCGGGATCTGCTGCCCGGTTTTCCCACAGCCCGACGGGGATCGGTTTCATTCCCCGTGGGCTCCGTGAGTTGGTGCCGCCGGTTTGGTGGGGGGCCAGGAGAACTGTTGCACCCAGGAGGGCTGTCGCCCGGACGTTTTCGACGAGGTTGTTGTCCCAGCAGATCAGGATTCCGATCTTGATGCCCCAAGGGGTGTCGAAGACAGTGAATTGTGAGCCGCTTTCGATGGACTCGTGTTCGAAGGCATGGATTTTCCGGTGCGTGTGGAGGGCGCCGTCGGGAAGGCATACCGTATAGGAGTTGAATAGTCGGCCGTCGCCGTCCACCTCGAGGTAGCCGACGCCGATGCCGATGCCCAGCTCAAGGGCGAGGTCCCGGACGGCGTGGATGCTCGGGCCGCCCTCAGCCTCGGCAAGCCCCGCCAAGCGTTTCGGCGTGTGCCTTCGAAGGTGCCAGTAGCCGATCAGGCACATTTCGGGGAAGGCGATCAATTGTGTTCCCGCGGTTGCAGCAGCGGTCGCCAGCCGGCGGATGGTCTCGAGGTTAAGGTCCGGGCGGTCCGGTACCGCTTCGAACTGCACAGCTGAGGCGCGAAGTGTGGGCTGTGAATCATGGGGCATTGGTTCTCCTTGGTAGTGACCTCTCCCATGCTTGTTCCGGAAAATCATTCTGTCCAATGAATATTTGTGTCAGATTGATTCCTTGTAGGAATGAAATTCCTCGGTGGCGGGGAGCCTCAGCAACGTGTGTGTGATCGGGCATGGTCCTCTCGATAGTGTTAGGAAATGGAACTACGCCTTTTGCGGTCGTTTATCGCGGTTGCCATGAACCAGAACTTCGGAGCTGCTGCCAAGGCGCTGTCAACAACCCAGTCCGCCCTGACCAAGCAGATCCAGGTATTGGAACGGCAGACCGCAAGCACGCTGTTCACGCGTGGGCGCCACGGGGCAGCACTGACACCCGCGGGAGAGGCGTTGCTCGTAGACGCGGTCGACCTTGTGCGCAGGGCAGATGCCTTGGCCCAGCGTATGGAGCGGGTGGCAGCAGGCGTGGAAGGCGTGCTCAACGTGGGGTTTGGGATGTCGGCGATCGATGTAGCCCCGCGGGCTGTCGCTGCCTTCCGCGCGAGTCACCCCGGGATCGACATCAAGCTCGAAGATATGTCCTCCGCCGGGCAGTTTGCCGCACTCCGCGACGGCACGCTAAGCGTGGGATTCGTTCGCATGCCTGTTCCGCAGGACATTGCCGCGCAGGTCATTCGGCGCGATCAGCTGGCACTCGCCATCCCTGCCGGTGAGACGGTTCCCGAGCCTGGCCGGAATGGCCTGCGGGCATGGCTCCAAAACCAGGCTTTGGTCCGCCTCGTCCCGGCCCGCGGACCGGGCCTGGCCGCGCAAACAAACGAGCTGTTCCTGGACCTGAAATGCAGCCCGACGACGGTCTACGAAACGTCGGACCTGCTGACTGTAGTGGCACTCGTAGCCGCGGGAGCGGGCTCGGCCGTGGTCCCCGCCAGCGCCTCAGCTATCCTCCCCGACGGCGTGCAACTTATCGCGATCGACCTGGAGTCCGCGGTCTGGGACATAGGAGTTGCCTGGCTTCGCGAGAGCGCCAACCCGTTGCTTCCCTTGTTCCTTGGAGCAATCGAGAGCCGAGCGAGGGCATGACGAACAGTCTTGTGCTTGAGTTGCATCAGCTCGAGGTCCAGCTGGTCCCGGACGAGCAATTACGGCTCATGGGGCAACCTGCCAAGCGCCGTGCAGCCAGGTTCGCCAGTGCCCAAGACCGGGACGCATTTGTGGCAGGCCGGCTCGCCCTCCAACAGTTCGCTGCTGCGCTCCTCGACGTGAAACCCCACCAGCTGCTGCCCGACTATCGTTGCCCTCTGTGCGGCCCCGGACAGGACCACGGCCGCCCCGGGTTCACGCTCGACGGCGGCCCCGCACCTATCGCGCTCAGCGCGTCCCGGGCGTCGGGCTGGGTGCTGCTGGCCGGCGTCGTGCATCCACAAGGAGGCCTACGGCTGGGAGTGGACCTTGAAGCAACAGACCGGGCAGCGTTCGCGGGTTTCGACGACGTCGTCCTGACCAGGAATGAGAAGCGCTACCTGGCGTCAACCCCCGAGACGCTGCGCGACGAGCAGCGGACCCGCCTCTGGGCGCGCAAGGAGGCGTGGCTGAAGATGACCGGTGAGGGCCTGCGACGCGATCCCAGCGACCTGGATGTGCTGGGGCGCCACGGTGTGCAGGACCTGGACACTGTAGGCGGACGGGCACTGCCGGAAGGCCTCGTAGCCGCCTTGGCCGTCGGCTAACGCGGTGAAGGCAGGGCGGGCAGCGCCGCCTCGTAGAGCCACGGCCGGAGAATTGACGCGGCATCAAAGCCCGGAATGAACGCGTTGGCAGCCTCAATGAACGCCTCGGTGGACACCGATCCGTGCCGGTTTGAGGCCGTCCAATGTTGCAGGAAGCCGAAGAACGCCTCATCCCCGGACGCCATCCGCACAGCATGCAGGGCAAGGGCCCCACGTTTGTAGACGCGGTCGTCGAACATCAGCTCAGGCCCGGGATCGCCGACCAGTAGGTCCTGGGGTCCGGCGTCGAGCCTTTTCCACGCGGCCGTTGCCCGGGCGGCGACAGTCATGGTCCTGGATTCCTCGGACCACAACCACTCCGCGTAGCAGGCGAATCCTTCATGCAGCCAGATGTCTTTCCAGCTGCTGACGGTCAAGGAGTTTCCAAACCACTGGTGGGAGAGTTCGTGGGCGATCAGGCGCTGGGAATCCCAGGCGTCACGCATGTGGTTCCGGCCAAAGATGGAGACGGTCTGAGCTTCCAGCGGGATTTCAAGTTCGTCTTCAGTGACCACCGAGGTGTAGTCGGCGAACGGGTAAGGGCCGAAGCAATCCTCGAAGGTCCGCATCATGTCCGGCTGGCGTCGCAGGCCCTGCAGGGCGTCGGCTGCCATCTCTGGAGTAACGGCGACGAACTGGGGGACCCTGTGGTGGGAATCGTCGGCCTGCAACGGAACCTTGATGTAACGGCCGATCTGTACGGTAGCCAGGTACGTCGCCATGGGCTCAGCCTGTTCGTAGACCCACGTTTCCCTGCTCGACTTACGGGAGTGCGATACGAGCCGCCCGTTGCACACAGGCCGGTAATTGTCATCGGTGGTCACCGAGATGAGGAAGCTCGATTTGTAACGGGGATGGTCGTTGCAGGGGAACCAGGACGCTGCTCCATTGGGCTGGCCGGCGACCAGGACGCCGTCGTTCAATTCTTCCCAGCCAACATCTCCCCACAGTCCACGGCGGGGCTGGGGGTTGCCATCGTAGCGGATCTCCAAGGAAAACTGCTGCCCAGGCTTAAGCGGGGAGGCCGGGTTGAGCACCAGGTGTTCAGCCCTATGGCTGAACTTCTGGAGCTTCTTGCCGTCCAGTTGAACTTTGCTTGCCCTCAAACCCACCAGGTCCAAGACGATCTGAGCTGTCGGTTCCAAAGCCGTGCAGCGCAGGACCGCCTTGCCGATCAGCTTGTTGCTGCCCAGCCTGACGTCGAGGTCCAACTCATACCGGTCCACACGGTAGCTGGTGCTGCCGTGGTCCAGGGTGTAGGGGTCGGCTTCGGTCATGGGGGTAGTGATTGGTGCGGTCATGATCTGCCCAATCTACTTGAGACGGGGCGCTTGTGCAGACGGACCCACCCACGGGCTGACAGGGTTGCCCATCCAGTACGTCCCCGCCGGGACGGTTTCGCCACGCATGACCAACGACGCCGGACCAACAGTACCGCCGTCGCCGATGCTGGCGGCGGGGAGGATCACGCCGTGCGGACCCATGGTGGCTCCGTTCCCGAGCGTTACCGTGTCCAGACTCATGACCCGGTCGTGGAACAGGTGCGTCTGGACAACGCAGCCGCGGTTGACCGTGGAATTCTCTCCGAGCGTCACCAGATCGGCTTCGGGCAGCCAGTAGCTTTCGCACCACGTTCCGCGGCCGATCTTCGCGCCAAGCCCGCGGAGCCACCACACCAAGGCAGGAGTCCCGGCGGCCGATCGGGCGAACCACGGAGCGCTGACCATTTCGATGAACGTATCAACTACTTCATTTCGCCAAATAAACGAACTCCACAGGGGGTGCTCGCCAGCGCGAATGGTTCCCACCAGGACCCACTTGGCCACGATGGAGCTGAGTGCTGCCACCGCACCTGCCGCCAGCATGACCACGCCGCCCAGCACTGCCGCGATCCAATAGCCCCACCCACGGGCTACCCAATCCAGGACCAGCATGACCCCGACGGCGATGGCAACAGTCAGGACGACAGGTACCAGGCGGCACAGCTCCCACAGTGCACGCGCGATTTTGAGCTTGAGGGGTGGCTGGAAAGTCCGCGTCTGGTCGGCGTCGACGGCGGTGCGGCGCAACCTGACCGGTGGGCTGCCAAGCCACGACGTGCCCGACTTCGCCTTGGCAGGGGTGGCCGACAGGACGGCCACGAGGGAGTTCTTTGGTACATTCCGCCCGGCGGCCGTCATCCCGGAGTTGCCGAGGAATGACCGCTTTCCGATCTTGGCCGGCGCGATTTTCATCCAACCACCGCCCAGTTCGTAGGACGCCACCATGGTGTCGTCAGCCAGGAACGCGCCATCGCCGATGGTAGTCATCCTGGGCACCAGCAGAACTGTGGACGCTTCCACGTTCTTGCCCACCTTGGCGCCGAGCAAGCGCAGCCAAACAGGAGTGAACAGGCTGGCATAGACGGGGAAGAGGAGCTCACGTGCCATGTCCAGCAGGCGTTCTGTGGCCCACACCTGCCAGCCGATCCGGCTGCGGACACGGTAATACCCCTCTTTGAGTCCGAGGCCAAGGAGCCGGGCAACAACGAGGATGAGGACCAGGTTCCCAAAGAACCACGCCAACGCCGCCAGTGGGAGTGCCAGGGCTATCTGGGGGAGTGCGGTCTCCAACGAATCGTGGCCTTGGATGGAAGCCAGAACCACCAGTGCAGCAGCGAAGGCGGAGATGTACGGGATCAGGGCCAGAAGCGCCGAAGCGCTGGCAAAGGCGGTAAACCATAGCCGGTCCACAGCGGAAGGACGGCCCGACGACTCAGGCCAATCGTGCTTTGCCTTGCCGCGTCGTTCGGCCGGGGATCCGGCGACCAGGTGGCCGGCCTTCACTTTGCCCAGCACTGCGGATCCGGCGTCGACGTGTGCGCCTGCGCCAATGGTGGTGCCGGGCATGAGGGTGCTTCGTGCACCGACGACGGCACCGGCTCCTACGTGTATCTGGCCGATGTGCACCGAGTCGCCATCCACCCACCATCCGGAAAGATCGACTTCCGGCTCGATGTTGGCGCCACTGCCCAATGACAACAAACCCGTAACAGGCGGCAACGAGTGCAGGTGCACGTCCCGGCCGATCTTGGCGCCGAGGGCGCGCGCGTAATAAGGGACGAACGGGGCGCTGGCGAGGCCGATGGCGCCGGAGAGGTCTTGAATTTGTTCGGCGAGCCACAGCCGAAGATGGGTTTTGCCGGACCTGGGGTAGGTGCCAGGCTGGATCTTGCCGAGCAGCACGCGGGCCGCTATCACCGAAATGGTCATACGGCCCAGCGGGCTGACGAAGACCAGCCAGGACGCCGCGATCCACCACCAGGAAACCACAGGAGCTGCAGCGAATCCGGCAAAGTCTGCCAGTAATCTGTTGCCGGCCATCAGGTAGGTGAGCCAACGCATTCCCACCAGAATATGGAGCGGCACTCCCATGAGGACCTGGAAGATCTGCGACTTCAAGGCTGTGGGATGAACGGTGCGCTCGGCAGCGGGACCTGCCGTACCGCCGTCGGGCAGTGATTGGCGGGCGGCGTCGATCAGGGCACCGACGCGCGGCGTCGCATAAATGTCAGCCACGGTGATGGTGGGGTACCGGACCCGGAGGGCAGATACGAGCTGGGCCGCGGCCAAGGACCCGCCGCCGTAGGCGAAGAAATCCGCGTCAAGGGTACTGACGGGACTGCCCAATACCGACTCCCACTGGTCCACCACCCAACGGGCGTCGTCCGGCAGGTTAAGGGGCGCGTTGCTGGCCTCAGCGGCACCGGCTCCCGCCAGCGGCCAAGGCAGGGCATGGCGGTCCACCTTTCCGCTGGTCTTGGTGGGCAACGAATCCACTACCGTCAGCAGGGGGATCAACGCTGCCGGGAGGCTCTCGCCCAGGAGGCGACGGGCTTCGTCCATGTTCAACTGGTAGCCGTCAACGGGTGCAAGATAGCCCACCAGGATCTGGTTGCCGGCAGCCGTGGTCTGAACTGCGGCGGCAGCTCCCGCCACGCCGGGGAGTGCCTGCAGTGCCGCGTCCACCTCGCCCAATTCGATGCGGCGTCCACCCAGCTTGACCTGTTCGTCGGCCCGGCCCATGAAGATCAGGCCCTCCGCTTCGAAACGGACCAGGTCGCCGGAGCGGTAGGCCCGCTCCCAGGCCAGGGTTGTCATAGGTGCATACTTCTCGGCGTCCTTGGCGGGATCAAGGTAGCGGGCCAGCCCGACGCCGCCGATGATCAGTTCACCGATCCCGCCTTCCGCGACCGGGACACCATCAGAATCGACGACGGCGAGGTCCCAGCCGTCCAAAGGCAGCCCGATCCGGACCGGGCCGGGTCCGCCCAACGGTGCGGCGCAGGCGACGACGGTGGCCTCGGTGGGTCCGTAAGTGTTCCAGACTTCGCGGCCCTCGACGGCGAGCCGTTCGGCCAGCTCCGGCGGGCATGCCTCGCCGCCGAAGATGAGGAGGCGGACGTTTTCGAGGGACTCTGCCGGCCACAACGCAGCAAGGGTGGGCACCGTGGAAACCACGGTGATGCCGTGGTTGATCAGCCAGGGACCCAGGTCCATGCCGGTCCGCACCAACGCCCGCGGAGCCGGGACGAGGCAGGCACCGTGGCGCCAGGCGAGCCACATCTCTTCGCAGGAAGCATCGAAGGCTACCGACAGGCCCGCCAGCACGCGGTCCTGGGGGCCGATGGGTTCGGCTTGCAGGAAAATCCTCGCCTCTGCGTCAACGAACGCGGCGGAGGAACGGTGTTTCACCGCAACACCCTTGGGGGTGCCAGTGGATCCGGAGGTGAAGATGATCCAGGAATCATCATCCAGCCCGGGTGTGCAGGGGCTGGGGACAGGTTCGCGTGGGGCCCCGGCAGCTTGAATATCAAGCCCCGTCCCAATCACCGCAGCAACTTTGGCTTCCCCGAACACAAGGCGTGCCCGCTCCTCGGGGTCGTCGGCATCGACCGGAACGTATGCCGCGCCGGCCATGAGGATTCCCAGGATGGCGATGTACAGCTCATTGGTTCCGGAGGGGATGCGGACGCCGATTTTCTCACCACGTCCCAGGCCCGCAGCGTTCAATTGTGCGGCGAAGGTCCGTACCGCCGTGAGGAGTTCGGTATAACTGAGGGATTTTTGCCCGTCATCCAAGGCCGAAGCCTCGGGGAAAGATGCTGTGGTCTCCTCCAGGATGTCCACGAGCGTGCGCTCGGCTGGTGCCGCGGCGCCGCCCGGCAACTGGGGGCGGTAGGTGGTCAGGGCAGGCGCCGGCCCGGCCCCCACGGGATGTTCTGTGCTCACAGGCCTAGCTTTGCGCAGAAAGGTGAACAAAAGGTGTCTGACGTTTCCTGTTCGTCACATTTTCTTGCACCACTGTTTGCCTGTAGGTCGCCAGTTGTTCGGGAGCCGGGCTGTGGAGTTACGGCAGAAGCAGGACTTTGCCGGTGGTCCGGCGGCCTTCCAGGTCACGGTGGGCCTGTGCTGCTTCGGCCAGGGGGTAGGTTGCCCCGACTCTGACGGCGAGGGTTCCGTTGGCGGCGGCGTCGAAAATTTCGGCTGAGCGCCACCGGCGTTCGTGCGTGTTCTGCACAAAGTGCGCCATGGTGGGCCTGGTCAGTGTCAAGGAACCACCGGCGTTCAGGCGCTGGGGATCGAACGGTGGCACAGGGCCGGAGGCGGCACCGAAGAGCACCATGGCACCCCGGATGCGGAGGCTTCGGAGGGATTCGTCGAAGGTGTCCTTGCCGACGCCGTCGTACACCACGTTGACGCCTTCGCCGTCGGTCAGTTCCCGGACCTTGTCGGCGAAACCCTCGTAGCGAAGGACTTCGTCAGCTCCGGCCAACGCGGACAGCTTGGCCTTCTCGTCGGAGGAAACGGTGGTGATGACACGTGCCCCGCGGGCCTTCAGGAGCTGAGTCAGCAGGAGGCCGACGCCCCCGGCTCCCGCGTGCAGCAGGACGGTGTGTCCTGGCTCGACGCGGAAGGATGAATTCATCAGGTAGTGCGCTGTGATGCCCTGCAGTGGAAGGGCAGCCGCAGTGTGGTCGTCGACGCCGTCCGGAACCGGAAGCGCTTTCGCTGCATCCACGAGAGTGTAGTCGGCGTAGGTGCGTGACCCTTCAGCCGTGGCAATACGGTCGCCAACGGCAATGTCCTCAACGCCCTCACCCACCGCCTCCACCGTGCCGGCGGCTTCTGCGCCGGGGGTGAAGGGGTAGTCAACCTTGTAGGTTCCGTTGCGCTGATAGGTTTCGATGAAGTTCACCCCGGCAGCTGCGACCTTGATCAGCAACTGGCCGGGACCGGGGGCTGGTGCTTCCACGGAGGCGTATTCGAGGACTTCAGGTCCTCCGGGCTGCTTTGCGACAATGGCGTGCGTCATGGTGGCTCCTCACTCCGGGGCGGTCCTTCCGGTGCCCGGTTTCAGAATCCATCCTAGGGAGGTTGGGGCCTCCCATGTCGAACGGCTAGCGGCGTCCGTGCGTCGAAGCCACGGGACAGTCGAAGCCGCGGCCTGCTGCGAGGCCCACCTCGTTGAGGTAGCTGACCACGATCCCGTACGACTGCATGAGCGTGGTTTCGGTGTAGGGGATCGAGTGCTTGGCGCAGAATTCACGGACGATCTTCGTGGCCTTGTACAAGTGGGGGCGGGCCATGTCCGGGAACAAGTGGTGCTCTACCTGACGGTTGAGTCCGCCCAGGAGGAAGTCCATGAAGATGCCGCCGGAGATGTTGCGCGAGGTCAGGATCTGGCGGTTGAGGAAGTCCACGCGGCTGTCCTTGGGGAGAACGGGCATGCCCTTGTGGTTGGGGGCGAAGGATGCGCCCATGTAGAAGCCGTAAACCATGATCTGGACGCCGAGGAAAGCGAACGCCATTCCGATGGGCAGGAAGGTGAAAGCCAGCACCGGCAATGCCGTCAGGCGTGCCACGAGGATGGGGGTTTCCACCCAGCGGTGCCGGACCTTCTGCTTGCCGAAGACAAAGCGGATCGAATCGAATTGAAGGCTCAGGCCGAGCAGGGTCAACAGGGGGAAGAAGAACCATCCCTGCTTCTTTGTCAGGAACGCCAGGCGGCCCTTGCGTTCCGCAGCTGCGTCTTCGTAGAAAACCAAGGCGTTGTTCCGGATGTCGGGGTCCTTGGAAATGACGTTGGGGTGGTTGTGGTGGGCCCCGTGTTTCTGCTCCCACCAGGAGTAGCTGATGCCGGCGATGCCCGTGGCCAGGAGACGCGCCGACCAATCGTTGGCGCGGCGGGAGGCAAAGATCTGCTTGTGTCCGGCTTCGTGGGCCAGGAAGCTCAACTGCGTGCAGAGAATGCCGACGGCTGCGGCAATGAGGAGCTGGTACCAGGATTCGCCAATGAGGGCGAATCCGAGCCAGGTGCCGGCCATGAGCAGTATCAGGGCGACGAAAACCCAGATATAGAAGCCGCTGCGGCGCTCAAGGAGTCCTGCGGACTTGACGCTCTTGAGGAGCTCTGAGTAGCTCTGAACGACGGGATTTGGCTGAATTGCGCGTGCTTTGGGGCGCTCAGCGGTGGACGTGGGTGCCATTTATATGCCCCGTATCACTAACGGGCAACGCTGCAGCCGACGTTCGGACTGCACGGTCTGGATCACCCTCCACTAAGCATACGCGCAATGTCCTAACAAATGTGACAGCTCACATTAGGCATGCATAAATATCGGACGGCATGAATATTCTTGCTGTATAGTGGAGTCATGACTATTTCTGTTGCCGTCTCCGGTGCCAGCGGCTACGCCGGGGGAGAAGTGCTGCGCTTGCTCGCGGGCCATCCGAACGTCACCATCGGTGCGATCACGGCGCACAGCAACGCCGGTTCCAGACTAGGGGAGTTGCAGCCGCATCTCCATGGTTTGGCCAGCCGGATTCTTGAAGACACCACGGTGGAAAACCTGTCCGGCCACGATGTGGTGTTCCTGGCCCTGCCCCACGGCGCTTCCGCCGAGATCGCTGCCCAGTTGCCCGAAGGCACTGTAGTGATCGACGCCGGCGCGGACCACCGCCTCCAGGACGCCGCAGCCTGGGAAAAGTTCTACGGCTCAGCCCATGCAGGCACTTGGCCTTACGGCCTGCCCGAACTGCCGGGCCAGCGCGAGGCGCTCAAGGGTGCCACCCGCATCGCTGTCCCCGGCTGCTACCCGACGTCGGCCCTGCTCGCGTTGACACCCGGGTTCGCCAAGAATCTCCTCCTGACGGACGACGTCGTGATTGTTGCCGCCTCAGGTACCTCAGGCGCCGGCAAGGCAGCCAAGGTCAACCTGATTGGCAGTGAAGTCATGGGTTCCATGAGCCCCTACGGCGTGGGTGGCGGTCATCGCCACACGCCGGAAATCGAACAGGGCCTGTCCAATGCTGCGGGGGAGCCGGTGACCGTGTCCTTCACGCCCACGTTGGTGCCGATGAGTCGCGGCATTCTCACGACCGCCACGGCCAAAGTTGCCCACGGCGTGACCGAAGCTGAACTTCGGCAGGCGTGGGCAGACGCGTACGACGACGAGCCATTCGTGCACTTGCTGCCGGAAGGCCAGTGGCCCACCACCAAATCGGTGCAGGCATCCAACCATGCCGTCATGCAGTTGGCGTTCGACCAGCACACAGGCCGCGTGATCGTGACCTGCGCCATCGACAACCTCACCAAGGGGACCGCCGGCGGCGCCGTGCAGTCCATGAACATTGCCCTCGGCCTGGACGAAACCGCCGGCCTGAACCTGCAGGGAGTTGCACCGTGACCATTACCGCCCCCAAGGGATTCCGCGCCGCAGGCGTCAAAGCCGGCATCAAGGCATCAGGCAACCCGGACCTCGCCCTGGTCGTGAACGACGGACCGTCCAAGGCCGCCGCTGCAGTATTCACGTCCAACCGCGTGGCGGCCGCTCCCGTGCATTGGTCGCGCCAAGTGGTCAGCGACGGCCGCGTGGACGCCGTGGTCCTCAACTCCGGCGGCGCCAACGCCTGCACCGGTCCACAGGGTTTCCAGAACACCCACGCCACTGCCGAGAAGGTGGCAGAGGTGCTGGGGGTCTCAGCTTCCGACGTCGTGGTTTGCTCTACTGGCCTGATCGGCGAGCAACTGCCCATGGACAAGATCCTCCCCGGCGTCGAGGCTGCTGCTTCCGGGCTTTCAGAAAACGGCGGTTCCGCAGCCGCCACGGCCATCATGACTACCGACAGCGTCTCCAAGGAAGCAGTCTTCACGGGAACCGATGCTGAAGGTAAGCAGTTCACCGTAGGTGGTATTGCCAAAGGTGCCGGCATGCTGGCACCAGGCCTGGCAACCATGCTGGTGGTCCTGACAACGGACGCCGAAGTGCCTGCCGACGAGCTCGACGTCGTCCTCCGCGACGCCACGCGCGTCACCTTTGACCGCGCCGACTCGGACGGCTGTATGTCCACCAACGACACTGTTGTGCTGCTGGCATCAGGTGCCTCTGAAGCCCTGCCTTCAACTGCCCAGTTGAGCGACGCAGTGACCAGGGTCTGCGCTGAACTGGCCCGCAAGCTCATCGGGGACGCGGAGGGCGCCAGCCACGACATCGCCATTCGGACGTTCAACGCCGCCAGCGAACGGGACGCCGAGATCGTTAGCCGGTCCGTTGCCCGGTCCAACCTTTTCAAGGCCGCCATCTTTGGCAAGGACCCCAACTGGGGCCGTGTCCTCTCCGCTGTGGGAACCACGGACGCCGTGTTCGAAGCCGATCAACTCAACGTCGCCATGAACGGGGTCCAGATCTGCCGCAACGGCAGCATCGGCGAGGACCGTAATCTGGTGGACCTTGAGCCGCGCGAAGTGCTGGTCGAAATCGACCTGCAGGCCGGCGACGCCGAGGCGACCATCTGGACGAATGACCTCACGCACGATTACGTGCATGAGAACAGCGCCTACTCAAGCTGAGCGGAAGACGATGACTGCCAACACGCGGGAAACTACCTCCATGGGCCACGTCTCAGCCGAGACAGCCCAGGATAAAGCCGGAACCTTGATTGAGGCTCTGCCGTGGATCCAGCGCTTTGCCGGCACCACGATGGTGATCAAGTACGGCGGCAACGCCATGGTCAACGATGACCTTCGCCGTGCCTTCGCGGAGGACATCGTGTTCCTCCACCACGTGGGCATCCATCCCGTGGTGGTTCACGGCGGCGGCCCGCAGATCAACTCCATGCTCAGCCGCCTCGGCATCGAATCCGAGTTCAAGGGAGGCCTCAGGGTCACCACGCCCGAGGCCATGGACGTGGTCCGCATGGTCCTCACCGGCCAGGTGGGCCGTGAACTTGTTGGCCTCATCAACTCCCACGGACCGTACGCCGTGGGCATGTCCGGCGAGGACGGCGGCCTGTTGCGCGCCGTGCGCACCGGCACTGTTGTTGACGGCGAGGAAGTGGACCTCGGCCTGGTGGGCGAGGTTGTCGGCGTTGATCCCGCAGGTATTAAGGACATTCTCGACGCCGGTCGCATCCCCGTGATTTCCACCGTCGCCCCGGAAATCCTGGACGCGGGGGATGGAACCGGCTCCACCACCGGGCAGGTGCTCAACGTCAACGCGGACACTGCCGCTGCAGCTGTTGCTTCTGCCCTGGGCGCCACCAAGCTCGTCATTCTGACCGACGTCGAGGGCCTCTACGCCAACTGGCCGGACAAGTCCTCGCTGATCTCCTCGCTGACCGCCACCGAGCTCCGTGAAATGCTGCCTCGCCTGGAGTCCGGAATGATCCCTAAAATGGCCGCCTGCCTCAAAGCAATCGACGAAGGCGTGCAGCGCGCCCACATCGTGGACGGGCGCCTCGCGCACTCGATGCTGCTGGAAACCTTCACGACAGCGGGCATTGGCACCCAGGTAGTACCCGACGAGGAAGTGAACGCATGAGCACCGAACTGAGCCATACCGCCGAAAGCCGCAGCAGCGATGGGGGGCCGGGTGTGGTCGGGCACCGCGAAGCGGGCGGGGCCCCCATCGCGGCGGAGGCTGCCGCAACCACGCTCGTTTCACAGAGCTCAGGCGCTGACTGGCTTGCCCGCTACAACTCCTCGCTCATGGGTGTCTTTGGCACTCCGCAGCGTGTCCTGGTCCGGGGGGCGGGTTGCCTGGTATGGGACGCCGATGGCAAGGAATACCTGGACCTGCTGGGCGGCATCGCCGTCAACGCGCTGGGCCACGCCCACCCGTTCGTCACGTCGGTCATATCCAGCCAGCTCGCCACGCTCGGCCACGTTTCGAACTTCTTCACGAGCCCCACGCAGATCGCACTCGCTGAAAAGCTCCTAGCGATCAGCAAGGCACCGGCTGGTTCCAAGGTGTTCTTCGCAAACTCGGGCACGGAGGCCAATGAAGCCGCATTCAAGCTCGCCCGCCGGAACAACTCCGACGGCAAGCGCACCAAGGTCATCGCCCTCGAAGGTGCCTTCCACGGCCGCACCATGGGCGCGTTGGCGCTCACCGCAAAGGAAGCGTATCGGGCCCCGTTCGAACCACTGCCCGGTGGCGTGGTCCACATACCGTTCGACGACATCGACGCCCTGCGTGCCGCCGTCGACGATTCCACGGCAGCTGTTTTCCTGGAACCCATCCAGGGCGAAGCGGGCGTACGTCCGCTCAGCGCCGCATACCTGCAGGCGGCCCGCGAGGCCACCACGGCGGCAGGGGCGTTGCTCATCCTGGATGAGGTCCAGACCGGCATCGGCCGCACCGGCAAGTGGCTGGCCAGCGAGGACGCCGGAATTGTGCCCGACGCCGTCACGCTCGCCAAAGGCCTCGGTGGCGGCTTCCCGGTGGGAGCGTTGATTACTTTCGGGAGCACGACGTCGGCCCTGCTCACCGCGGGACAGCACGGCACCACTTTCGGTGGGAACCCGGTGGCCACGGCGGCCGCGCTTGCCACGCTGCACGCCATCGAAAGCCAGGGCGTCCTGCAGAACGTGCTGGCCGTCGGGGCACACCTGCGCGAGGGCCTTGCCGCTGTGGAGGCCGTCACCGAAGTCCGTGGCGAAGGTCTGCTGATCGGCTTCGACGTCAATGCCGACGTTGCCCCGGCCATGGTGACCGCGGCCCTGGAAGCTGGTTTCATCATCAACAGCCCCGGGCCGCGGACCATCCGGCTCGCCCCGCCGCTGATCCTGACCATCGAGCAGGCGGACCGTTTCCTGGCCGCCCTACCCACGCTGATCGCTACGGCTACAGCCAATACAGCTAAGGACGCACAGTGAGTACTCCCACCACCCGTCACTTCCTTAAGGACACGGACCTGAGCCCGGCCGAGCAAGCCGAGGTCCTGGACCTCGCTGTCCGGATGAAAGCCGCCCCGTACAGCGTGCAGCCGTTCGCCGCCGACGGAAACGGCCGCAAGACCGTCGCCGTGATCTTCGACAAGACCTCCACCCGGACGCGTGTCTCCTTTGCCACCGGCATTGCGGACATGGGTGGCAACGCCCTGATCATCAACCCGGGCGAAGCGCAGATTGGCCACAAGGAATCCGTGGAAGACACCGCGAAGGTCCTGGAGCGCATGGTCTCCACCATCGTGTGGCGCACCGGCGCCCATTCCGGTCTCGTGGCCATGGCGGAAAACTCCAAGGTCCCCGTGATCAACGCCCTCTGCGACGATTACCACCCGTGCCAGCTCCTTGCCGATCTTCTGGCAGTGAAGGAGCACAAGGGCGAACTGGCCGGACTGACCATGGCCTACTTGGGGGACGCGGCCAACAACATGGCCAACTCCTACCTTCTGGCTGGCGTGACCGCCGGCATGCATGTTCGCATCTCAGGCCCTGAAGGCTACCTGCCGGCGCCGGAAATCGTTGCTGCCGCTGAGGAGCGCGCCGCAGAGACCGGCGGTTCCGTTCTGATCACCAGCGAGGCCGCCGAAGCCCTCAAAGGTGCAGACGTCGTGGCAACGGACACGTGGGTTTCCATGGGCCAGGAGTCCGAAAAGGAAGCCCGGTTGCAGCTGTTCCGCGACTACTCCGTGGATGAAGCCGCCATGGCGCAGGCCGCCCCGGATGCCGTGGTCCTGCACTGCCTGCCGGCGTACCGGGGCTACGAGATTTCCGCCGGTGTCATTGACGGCCCGCAGTCGATTGTTTGGGACGAGGCCGAGAACCGCCTCCACGCCCAGAAAGCGCTGATGGCGTGGCTGATGCACCAGTCCGGGCTCGCGTTCGTGGAGGGGCTTTCCCCCATCGAGGGCACCGGGGAGAGCACGTTCTAGTGTCCACCAATCCGTCCGTGCCAGGTGCAAGCCCGGCCACCAAGACTGCCCGCCAGGCGCGTATCACCGCGATCCTGACGGGTGAGTCCGTGCGTTCCCAGGCAGAGCTTGCAGCTCTGTTGGCGGACGACGGCGTCCAGGTCACCCAGGCCACCCTGTCCCGCGACCTCGTGGAACTGGGCGCGGTGCGGGTACGTGGCAAGGAAGGCGCGCTGGTTTACGCTGTGCCGGGCGAAGGCGGCGACCGCAACGCCAAGAGCGGGGTCACCCAGGAAATCCTGGACGCACGGCTCTCCAGGCTCTGCGGCGAACTGCTGGTGACGGCGGAAGCATCGGGAAACATCGTCGTGTTGCGGACGCCTCCGGGCGCGGCGAACTTCCTGGCACTGGCCGTCGACCACTCCGTGATGCCCTCCGTATTGGGTACGATCGCAGGCGACGACACTTTGTTGCTGGTGGCGCGGGACCCCGACGGCGGGGCAGAACTGGCAGCCAGGTTCCTGCGGATGGCCGAAGAAGCCGGCCCGGGCAACTAACTGCTTTACACAGTATTGATTCAGCAGCATCTAATTCACACAGTATTGATTCGAATGAACCAAGCAACAACAAAGGAGCACTCTCGTGACTGAGCGCATTGTTCTGGCCTACTCCGGTGGCCTTGATACGTCCGTAGCCATCGGCTGGATCGGTGAAGCCACCGGCGCCGAGGTCATCGCTGTGGCCGTCGACGTCGGACAGGGCGGCGAGTCCCTGGAGACCATCCGCCAGCGCGCCCTCGGTTGCGGCGCCGTCGAGGCTTACGTCGCTGATGCACGTGACGAGTTCGCCAACGAGTACGCCATGCCGACCCTGAAGGCCAACGCGCTCTACCAGGGCCACTACCCGCTGGTATCGGCTATTTCCCGCCCGGTCATCGTCAAGCACCTCGTGAAGGCTGCCCGCGAGTTCGGCGCCACCACCGTTGCCCACGGCTGCACCGGCAAGGGCAACGACCAGGTCCGCTTCGAAGTGGGCATCCAGACTCTCGGCCCGGACCTGAAGTGCATCGCACCCGTCCGCGACCTCGCCCTGACCCGCGACAAGGCCATTGCCTTCGCCGAGGAAAAGGGCCTGCCGATCGAGACCACCAAGAAGAACCCGTACTCGATCGACCAGAACGTCTGGGGACGCGCCGTCGAGACCGGTTACCTCGAGGACATCTGGAACGCTCCCACCAAGGACATCTACGACTACACCGCCACCCCGGAATTCCCGCCGGCACCGGACGAGGTCACCATTTCCTTCCAGGCCGGCGTGCCGGTAGCGATCGACGGCGTGAAGGTCACCCCGCTGCAGGCAATCCAGGAACTGAACCGCCGTGCAGGCGCCCAGGGCGTCGGCCGGATCGACGTGGTTGAGGACCGCCTTGTGGGCATCAAGTCCCGCGAAATCTACGAAGCACCGGGTGCCATGGCGCTGATTACCGCGCACAAGCACCTCGAGGACATCGCCATCGAGCGCGAGCAGGCCCGCTTCAAGGCCACCGTTGGCCAGCGCTGGGCCGAGTTGGTCTACGACGGACAGTGGTTCTCCCCGCTGAAGCGCTCCCTGGATGCGTTCATCGAGGACACCCAGAAATACGTTTCCGGCGACATCCGCATGGTCCTCCACGGCGGCCAGGCCATCGTCAACGGTCGCCGCTCCGAGACTTCGCTGTACGACTTCGACCTCGCCACCTACGACACCGGCGACACCTTCGACCAGTCCATGGCACGCGGCTTCATCGAACTGTGGGGCATGTCCTCCAAGGTTGCTTCAGGCCGTGACCTCCGGGTTGCAGGGGAATGACCAGCGCAACAAACGAAGGCGCACTGTGGGGCGGCCGGTTCGCCGGAGGCCCCGCGGATGCGCTGGCCGCGCTGAGCAAGTCCACGCA
This sequence comes from Paenarthrobacter nitroguajacolicus, assembly GCF_031455195.1. Classification (GTDB taxonomy): domain Bacteria; phylum Actinomycetota; class Actinomycetes; order Actinomycetales; family Micrococcaceae; genus Arthrobacter; species Arthrobacter nitroguajacolicus_D. The sequence goes on from NZ_JAVDSH010000002.1 coordinate 800,493, forward strand.
CTTTGACTGGCGGCTGGCCCGCTATGACATCGCCGGTTCCAAGGCCCACGCCCGCGTGCTGGCCAAGGCCGGACTGCTGGACGACGCTGAGCTTGAAGGCATGCTCGCAGCCCTCACCCAGTTGGACGAGGACGTCGCCAGCGGCGCCTACCTCCCGGCTGAGAGCGACGAGGACGTGCACGGTTCACTGGAACGTGGACTGATCGAGCGTGCCGGCACCCAGTTGGGTGGCAAGCTCCGTGCGGGCCGTTCCCGCAACGACCAAGTGGCCACCCTTGGCCGCATGTTCCTGCGCGATCACGCCCGCATCATCGCCGGCGGTGTCCTTGCCACCATCGATGCTCTCGTGGAGCAGGCCAAGGCGCACCACGGTGTGGCCATGCCGGGCCGCACCCACCTGCAGCACGCCCAGCCAGTCCTCCTGAGCCATCACCTGCTGGCCCACGCCTGGGCTTTGCTGCGCGATGTGCAGCGGCTCCAGGACTGGGACAAGCGCGCCGGTGTTTCGCCGTATGGTTCGGGTGCCCTTGCCGGTTCGTCGCTGGGACTGGATCCCGAGGCTGTTGCCGCGGACCTGGGTTTCTTCTCCGCCGTCCACAACTCGATCGATGGCACTGCTTCGCGCGACGTCTTCGCCGAGTTCGCGTGGGTGTGCTCCATGATCGGCGTGGACCTTTCCCGGATCTCCGAAGAAGTCATCTTCTGGGCCACCAAGGAGTTCTCCTTCGTCACGTTGCATGACTCGTATTCCACGGGGTCATCGATCATGCCGCAGAAGAAGAACCCGGACGTTGCCGAGCTCGCACGTGGCAAGGCCGGACGCCTCATCGGCAACCTGACCGGGTTGCTGGCGACGCTCAAGGGCCTGCCTCTTGCCTACAACCGTGACCTTCAGGAGGACAAGGAACCGGTGTTCGACGCCGCCGACACCCTGGAGCTGCTGCTCCCGGCCGTGTCCGGCATGATCGCCACGCTCACGTTCAACACCGAACGCATGGAATCGCTGGCTCCGCAGGGCTTTGCCCTGGCAACCGACATAGCCGAATGGCTGGTCCGGCAGGGCGTGCCCTTCCGTGAAGCCCACGAGCTGTCCGGCGCTGCCGTCAAGCAGGCCGAAGGACGTGGCGTGGAGCTGTGGGACCTGACGGACGAGGAATACGCGGCGATCTCTGAGCACCTCACTCCTGAGGTCCGCAGCGTGCTCAGCACCGAGGGTTCGCTCAACAGCCGCAACTCCCAGGGCGGAACGGCACCAGCCGCCGTCGAACGCCAACTGGCGGCCCTGGAAGCGGAACTGGACGCAGCGCGTTCTTACGCAGGCTAGACACTGAACACTCCTGTGGGATGGCACGTCATGTGCTGTCCCACAGGTGTTTAAGCGTGCGTTAGCATGGCGCTATGACTCAGATCACCCCTGGGACGTTGCCCGCTGAGCTTCACAAAGCCGCCGGCACCGTCACCCGTCTCCTTGCCAAACTCGACGATAGCTCGGTCGCTGGGCCGTCCCAACTCCCCGGTTGGACCCGCGGCCACGTGCTGGCCCACATCGAAGGAATTTCGAACGCGATGGCCCGGCAGCTGGAGTACGCGCGCCGAGGCGAGACCGTGGAACTGTACGACGGCGGCATGGACGGCCGTACGAAGGCGATCGAACTTGCCGCAGGACACAGCCTCGCGGAACATACAGAGGCTGTTACTGCTGCCGTGGGCGCGGCCATCGCCGCTTTTGACGCGTTGGGGCCGGAGGATTGGCAAGCGCGCATCGCCTATAGGGACGGAACAGTATTTGACGGCGGCCTGGCGCTGTGGCGCGAACTCACCATCCATGCCTCGGACCTCGGTTTGGGCTTCGGACCCGAGACGTGGAGCCGGCCGTTCTGCGAGCACCTCATCGGGTTCCTGGCAGCACGTGTTCCGGATTCCTACAAATTTGTTCTGCAGCCCACTGGCCTTCCCCAAATGAGCATCGGAACCGGCAGCACCTCGATCGCCATCACTGGCATGCTGACGGACATAGCCGCCTGGCTGGCCGGCCGCGAGCCCAGCCTCGGAAGCCTGCGTGCCACTGCAGCGGCCGACGGAGTAGAGCTGCCCCAACTCCTGCCCTGGCCCGCAGCACAGCCGGCAGCCCGCTAACCGCTGACGCTCGCTCACGTTCCGCCCGCTAACCGCTGACGCTCGCTCACGTTCCGCCCGCTAACCGCTGACGCTCGCTCACTTCCCGGCGGCTGAAACAGGACGCTTGGCTGCGGCCCGCCACAGATGCATGGTCGCGTAGGAGCGCCACGGGCTGACTTCGCTGAAATCGGTGCTGAGCCCCGAGCGAGTCGGCAGGACTTTCAATCCGTTCCGCACGGCGGCGTCGTTGGCAAGGAAGACATTGGGGGCGCCAAGCACGCGCATGGCCACATACCCGACCGTCCATGGCCCCACGCCCGGCAGGGGGAGCAGTTTGCGTTCGAGGCTTTCAAAGTCGTCGCCATACCCGAAATCAAGTTTCCCCGTGGCCATTGCTTCGCTGGCTGCCATGATCGAGTCGATCCGGCGCTGGGGTCCGCGAAGCAGTGCCCGACCTTTTTCGGCGAGTTCCGCCGTCGTCGGAAACAGCCTCTCCAGCCCCGGCCGGGACCCTTCCGCGGTGGAGCCCGCGGCCGAGAGCTGGGTCAGTGCGGTGCGGGCGGCGGCCACGGTGATCTGTTGGCCGATCATGGCCCTTACCAGCAGTTCCTGGGGGTCCACAGCTCCGGGCACCCGGATTCCCGGGATCGTAGTGACACTTGCCGCGAGACGGGGGTCCGCGGCGAGGGCGTCATCGATCGCCTGCGGATCAGCGTCCAGGTCGAACAGCCTCCGGACGCGGCTCAAGAGGGTGGGGAGGTCGTGCAGGTCCACGGTGCTCGCCTTGAGCTGCAAAAATCCGCCAGGCGAGGAGGGCTTGTAGGAAACCGAGAACGACGCGGTACCCCGGGGGAGACGCAGCGTCCTCGCATAGGTCCTGGTTCCGTCCTCTAACGTGGCCGCATCTTCGATGCCTGGAATGGCGCGAACTGCGAGGAAATCGAAAATCCCGGAATCGAACGGTTCTCTGCAGGGCAGGTTCAGTGTCAGCGCCGCAGGAGCTACGCCCGGTGCTGCCCCAGCACCCCGGCGTTGCGCGGACTTTGCGCCGGTGGCGCGCATCGCCGTCGGGGTCATGGCGAACACTTCGCCGATAGTTTCGTTGAATTGCCGCACACTGTTGAATCCGGACGCGAAGGCAACGTCCGCGAGCAGCATGTCCGTTGAGACCAGCAACGTCCTGGCCGTCTGCGCCCTGCTGGCCCGTGCAAGCGAGAGGGGACCGGCGCCAAGTTCGTGGCTGAGTATGCGGTTGAGCTGCCGGGCGGAGTAGCCCAGCCGGCGCGCCAGACCGTCGACGCCCTCGCGGGTGATAACGCCGTCGTTGATGAGCCGCATTGCCCGGCCGGCGACGTCCGAGCGGATATTCCACGCAGGCGTTCCGGGGACTGCCTCAGGGATGCAGCGCTTGCATGCACGGTAACCGGCCTCGTGAGCAGCAGCTGACGTCTCATAGAACGTGACGTTCTCGGCTTTCGGCGTCCGGGCGGGGCACGACGGCCGGCAATAGATGCCGGTGGAGCTGACAGCAGTGAAGAATTGGCCGTCGAACCGGATGTCGCGGGCGTCGATTGCCCTGTAGCGCTGCCAGAAGTCCATGGCTCCATCCTGCCAGCGGGCCAGGGCAAGTTCTAGCGGAAATCGGACATGGCCGTCGGCGCGACTTTGCTAGGGTCTGGGCATGAGTCCGTCCGTGGAGAATTATGTTCTCGAGCCAATCAAGGTCCGTGAATTCCTTGCCGGCGATCCCCGTGTCATCGCTCCTCTGATCCTCGGGGCCGTCCTGACGCACCGCTCCGAAGCCGGTCCCGTCTCGGTCCGGCTCACGGAGGTGGAGGCCTACATGGGACCACGGGATTCGGAACACCCGGACCCCGGATCCCATACCTTTGGCGGCCCCACACCCAGGAACGCACCCATGTTCGGCCCGGCCGGGTTCCTCTACGTCTATTTCACCTACGGCATGCATTACTGCGCCAACATCGTCTGCGGCCCGGACGGCGCTGCTTCCGCGCTGCTTCTGCGAGCGGGCGAGATCGTGGAAGGCGACGGGCTCGCCGCCGTCCGGAGGCCTGCTTCCAAGGCGCACAAGGATTTGGCCAGCGGACCTGCCAGGCTAGCCTCAGCCCTGGGACTTACGACGGCGGACACCGGCCGTGACGCGCTCGCGGAACCGTTCAGCCTCTGGTTGCCCAGGACACCTGCAGCTGCAGTGGCCAGTGGGCCCAGGGTGGGGGTTGCCGGACCGGGAGGAAGCACCGAGTATCCATGGCGTTTTTGGATCGAGGATGATCCCACGGTGTCGCGTTACAAGGCAGCAAAGGCTCGTAACCGCACGCCTGCTACCTGACGTAATCCGCCAGGTGACTTCAACCCCACACGTTTACTGAAATCGCTGTAGAATGGTAGGTCTGTCTTTTGCGATAGGGGTTACGGTTCGATGCACGACGCTGATTTGGTCCACGAGCAGGAATATGTGGCTGGGCTGTACGCCCGGCTCGATGAGCTGCGCGCAGAAAAGCGCGCCCAGCTGGCGCAGGTGCGCAAGGCCGGAGCGGTGGGAACCATGCAGAACGTTTCCGAACGTGACGCGTTCGCTGCACTGTACGAAGACCGCCTGGCACAGCTCGACGCCGTCGATGACCGTCTGGTGTTCGGTCGGCTGGATCTGGACTCCGGGGAGGCCCAGTACATCGGCCGCATTGGCCTGTCCACGGCCGACCTTCAACGGCTCATGGTTGACTGGCGTGCTCCTGAAGCCGGCCACTTCTACCAGGCGACCGCCTTTGACCGCCAAGGCGTGCGCCGTCGTCGACACTTGATCCTGCAAGGCCGGGACGTCAAGGCGATCGAAGACGACGTCCTGGACGCCGGCATGCTCGCCGATAACGACTCCCTCCAGGGCGAGGGCGCCCTTCTGGCGGCACTGAACTCCAAACGCACGGGCCGCATGTCGGACATTGTGGGTACCATCCAGTCCGAACAGGACCGGATCATCCGCTCCTCCATCTCCGGCGCCCTGGTGGTCCAGGGCGGTCCCGGCACTGGCAAGACTGCCGTTGCCCTGCACCGTGCTGCCTACCTGCTGTACACGCACCGGGATCGGCTCAAGAGCGCCGGCGTCCTGCTGGTTGGCCCGTCGTCGTCGTTCATGCACTACATCGAACGCGTGCTGCCCTCGCTGGGTGAAACCGGCGTGGTGATGGCCAGCCTGGGCCGCTTGATGCCCGGTATCAACGCCGTTCCCGAGGAAGACGCGGATGTTGCTGCCCTCAAGGGCAAACTGGATATGGCCAAAGTTGTTGCCAATGCTGTGGCCAACCGGCAACGGACTCCCGCCGAAGACCGCATCCTGGAAGTTGATTCCCGGAAGCTCACCCTGACGGTCCGCCAGGTACGTCGTGCCCGCGAAAAGGCGCGGGCAACGGGCAAGCCGCACAACGAAGCCAGGCTCACATTCGTCAAGATCCTCCTTCGCGAGCTCACCGAGCAGTTGACGGACCTCGTCGAAGAATCGAACATCGGCAACAACGCTGACCGCGCATACCTCGCCGAAGACGTCCGCTCCGCACGCGATGTCCGCATCGCGTTGAATCTCTGCTGGATGCCGATGACGCCGGAGAAACTGATCTCCGAGCTGTTCAGCAAGCCCGCCATCCTTGAGGCTTGCACTCCGGACCTTACGCCTGAGCAGCGCGCACTCCTGCAGCGGCCCGTTGATGCCCCGTGGACCGAAGCGGACGTTCCGTTGCTGGACGAAGCGGCCGAGCTGCTGGGTGAACTTGACCCGGCCGCCGGCAGGGGATTGGCCCAGCAGGAAGCAGATCGGGCCCGCGACCTTGCCAACGCCAAGCAGACCCTTGCCAACATGGAAGCCATGGGAGTGGATGTCCTGGTGACCGCCGAGGAGCTTGCCGAGCAGAACCAGGAGCGCGAGGGACGCCTGACGGCAGCCGAGCGTGCCACCAGCGACCGTTCATGGGCATTTGGCCACATCGTGGTTGACGAAGCCCAGGAACTCTCACCGATGCAGTGGCGCCTCCTGGTGCGGCGGTGCCCCCTGAAGTCGTTCACCATTGTGGGTGACATCGCCCAGACGAGCGCCGCGGCCGGCGCCAATTCGTGGCAAAGTGCCCTGGCGCCGTCGTTCGGTGACCGTTGGACGCTGGAAGAACTCACCGTCAACTACCGCACGCCGTCGCAGATCGCGGAGGCCGCCGTCCGTATGGCCAACCGGGCAGGCCTTGTGGTCTCGGCCCCCAAGGCCGTCCGCGAGGGCAAATGGTCGCCCATTGTGGACCGCGTGGACTCGGACGGCATTGTGCGGCGCCTGGTCGAGGTCCTGCCGGAGGAAGTGGAAGCGATCGACGGCGGCCTGCTGGCTGTGATTGCCGATGGCCCCTTGCTGCCGCAGGCCACCGCTGCCTTGCGGGAAGTCTACGGACGCCGTATCGGATCCGGTGCCGGCAGCTACGAGCAGGACATCGTGGTGATCAGCCCCAAGGAAGCCAAGGGCCTGGAATTCGACGGTGTTGTGGTCCTGGAACCGGCAGCCATGCTGAACCATGAACACGGCAAGGTGGGCGACCTCTACGTCGCCATGACGCGAGCTACCCAGCGTCTGCGCCTGATCGCTGCCGCTCCGGTACCGGCCGGCATTGAGCGCTAGGCAAAACGGGACCTGCAATCCTGCTAACTTAGATCTCGTGTCACACGTAAACAACCTCGAGTCCCAGCACAACGATCCCGCCTTTGCCAACGTCTGGCAGGAGCTCAAATGGCGCGGCTTGGTCCACGTTTCCACTGATGAAACTGAACTGGAAAAGCTGCTCGCCGGGGACCCGATCACGTATTACTGTGGCTTCGATCCCACCGCACCGTCGCTGCACCTGGGCAACCTCGTTCAGTTGTTGGTCATGCGCCGCCTCCAGTTGGCCGGCCACAAGCCGCTCGGCCTGGTCGGTGGCTCCACCGGCCTGATTGGTGACCCACGCCCGACGGCGGAACGCACCTTGAACACCAAGGACACCGTTGCAGAGTGGGTCGGCTACCTTCAAGGCCAGGTGCGCCGCTTCCTGAGCTTCGAGGGCGAGAACCCCGCGCGCATGGTCAATAACCTTGACTGGACCGCACCGCTGAGCGCCATCGATTTCCTGCGTGAAATTGGAAAGCACTTCCGTGTGGGCACCATGCTCCGCAAGGATGCTGTCGCTTCACGCCTGAACTCCGACGAAGGCATCAGCTACACCGAGTTCAGCTACCAGATCCTGCAGGGCATGGACTACCTCCAGCTCTTCCGCGACTACGGTTGCGCACTGCAGACCGGCGGCTCGGACCAGTGGGGCAACCTCACCAGCGGTACGGAACTCATCCGGAAGGTCGAGGGCAAGAGCGTGCACGCCCTGGGCACACCGCTCATCACCAACTCCGATGGCACCAAGTTCGGTAAAAGCGAGGGCAACGCCATCTGGCTCGATCCCGAAATGTGCAGCCCGTACACGTTCTACCAGTTCTGGCTGAACACCGCTGACGCCGACGTCGTGGACCGACTCAAGGTGTTCACTTTCCTTTCGCGTGCAGAAATTGAGGCGTTGGGGGAGTCCGTGGCTGAACGTCCGTTTGCCCGGGAGGGACAGAAGAAGCTCGCCTTCGAAGTCACTTCACTGGTACACGGCGTTGACGCCACCGAAAAAGTGATTGCCGCTTCGGCTGCGCTTTTCGGCAACGGTGACCTTACGGTTCTGGACGAACGCACCCTGGAAGCTGCCACCGCGGAACTGCCGTCGGCCACCATCGGCGCGGACGGGCTGGGGATCATCGACCTCCTGGTTGCCTCGGGACTCTCCGACAGCAAGTCCGCCGCTCGCCGAACTGTGGGCGAAGGTGGTGCGTACGTGAACAACACCAAGGTTTCGGACCCCGACGCAGTCATCGCGCAGGACCAACTGCTTCACGGCCGGTACCTCCTGCTCCGACGTGGCAAGAAGAACCTGGCCACGATTGAGGTTTCGGCCTAGATCCGCTTAGTAATCCAGCTCTGAAAGGGCCGGCAACCGTTATGGTTGCCGGCCCTTTCTGTGTTTAAGCACGCTTTTGTGCTGCGGCGTGGCTGGGCTGCGGCGGGGCGGTGATCCTCGGCGCGCTCTGTCGTTCCTCCCCTGGACGCGCGCTGCCGGACCATCGCCCCCGCTTTTCCGGACGCTCGCTCACATCCCGCCGGTTTCAAACCGACGCTCTCTCACGTCCCGCCGGTTTGAAGCCGATCCTCGCTCAGGTTCCGCCGGTTTGGAGCCGATCCTCGCTCAGGTTCCGGCGCTTTCGGCCGGATGCTCTTTCACGTTCCGTGGTGTTCGACGGCGGTGCTTGGCGTTGTGGTTCTGTCTCGCTGGTGGTTGCGGGGTGGTGTGATGGGGTTCACTGTGTGGTGTTTTGGGGGTTGGGGTGGTTTTTGGGGTGTTGGTGGGGTTGTTTTCCGGGTGTTTGCGGGGTTTTTGGGTGGTGTTGGGGTGGATTTGGTTCGGGGGTTGGGCGCGTGTAAAGTTATCTGAGTCGCCGCCGCTGATGCGGAAAAAGTGGTGACAGACTCCCTTCAAATCACCGGTTTCGGTAGTGCTTTTGTGCGCTTCGGATGTGGTGGGGGAGGCCCAGGGTTGGTTTGCTTTGTGCGGCTGGGTCGGGTAAGTTTGAAAAGTTGCTCCGGAGCGATCCTGGACCCTTTGGTGGGTGTGGGTGGTGCCGGTTAGTATCTGTTGTTTGAGAACTCAATAGTGTGCCAAGTTTGTTGATACCGATTGTTTTATTGATTGGTTGAAATTATGGCTGGATCATTGCGCACCCCCGT
>NZ_JAVDSH010000003.1:0-478054 GCF_031455195.1 Paenarthrobacter nitroguajacolicus
GGGGGGCTGGCGCGAAGCCGCCCGCCGGCCCCCCAGCGGCGGGCCCGCGCGCGCGCGCCGCGTTACATCGAAACCTAAAAAACCCGGGCCGCCCGCGCCCCGTGGGGCCCGCGCCCTTCCGTGTTAACCCGCCACGCCTCAGCTCACCATGGGCCCGGCCCAGGCTACCCAAGGGTCGTGGCTATCCTCAGATACTCCCCTCCCTAGGTCCGGCCCAAGCTACCCAAGGGTCGCGCTACCCTGAGTCCCCCCGGGTCCCCGCACGTTGGGCCCTAAGGACCGAGCCCAAGGAACGGGCCCAACGAACGGGCCCTAGGACCGCGCCAGGTTCAAGACGATTTCGACGGCGGTGCCGCCCCCGTCACGCGGGCTCCACTGGATCGATCCCCCGAGCTCGCTGGTGACCAATGTGCGGACAATTTGAAGGCCCAGGCCCTCCGTGTATTGCCCATCGGGCAATCCAACGCCGTCGTCGGCAACGGTAACAGTCAGGAATTCGTCGTTCCCCTCCCCGTCCGCCCGGTCAGCCAACAACCACACGGTTCCCGTTCGTCCTTCCAGCCCGTGCTCCACGGCGTTGGTGACGAGTTCATTGATGACCAATGCCAGCGGAGTGGCAAAATCGCTGGGCAATTCGCCGAACAGGCCTGAACGTTCTGTCCGTACCTGCTGGGACGGCGAGGCAACCTCAGCCGACAACCGGAACTGCCGTCCAATCAGCTCATCGAAATCGACGCTCTGAGTCAGGCCCTGCGAAAGGGTCTCATGAACCAGGGCAATGGTGGCCACGCGCCGCATGGCCTGCTCCAACCCTTGCTTGGCTTCGTCGCTGACCATCCGGCGGGACTGCATGCGCAGCAGGGCGGCCACTGTCTGCAGGTTGTTCTTCACCCGGTGATGTATCTCCCGGATGGTGGCATCCTTGGTAACGAGTTCCATTTCCCGTCGGCGGAGCTCCGAAACATCACGGCACAGAACCAGGGCACCAAATCTATGCTGCTCGTCGCGCAGCGGAATGGCCCGGAGGGACAGGCTCACGCCCCTGGATTCGATTTCACTGCGCCAGGGCATCCGGCCCGTGACAACCAATGGCAGGGTTTCGTCCACCATGCGTCGATCCTTGAGCAGGCCCGCAGTCACTTCGGCCAGGGAACGCCCCTCCAACGTTTCCACTTCACCGAGTCGGCGGAAGGCGGACACTCCGTTGGGGCTGGCATACTGCACAATGCCATCGGCATCGAGCCTGATAAGCCCGTCACCGACCCGGGGCGCTCCTCGACGGGACCCCGTGGGTGAGGCAAAGTCGGGCCATAACCCGAGCGTTCCCATCCGCAGGAGGTCGTACGCGCACTGGCGATAGGTCAGTTCCAACCGGGACGGCATCCGTGAGCTGGACAGGTCCATGTGCGAGGTGACAACTGCCAGTGTTCGGCCGTTGCGCACCATGGGAACTGCCTCGACGCGCAATGCCATCTCGCTGCTCCAGCTCGTTTCGCTGGATCGTTCGATGGATCGGCTGTTCCACGCCTTGTCCACCAACGGGCGGAGGTCAGAGCGGATGCCCTCACCCACGAAATCCGCGTGGAACACCGTGTGCGATGTCGACGGACGCACGTGGGCGAGGGCGATGTAGCCGAGCTCTGGATGCGGGAACCACAAAGCGAGGTCCGCGAAAGCCAGGTCGGCGACCATCTGCCAGTCACCGACGAGGAGGTGCAGCCATTCGGCATCTCCAGGCCCGAAATCAGCGTGTTCCCTGATGGGGTCTGTAAAGATTGCCACTGCACCTCCATTTGCGACGCCGGGACTTGCTCCTAGCGTCGAACGATTGACCTCAAGAGCCTTAATGCTACCGACAGTGACGCCATGTCGTCGGCTTCGAGTGCGTTGACCTCGTCAAACATGGTCTTGGCCCGGCCGAGCTGCTCGGCATTTTGCCCTTCCCATGCCTTGAGACGATCTTCCGCCAAGGCGCCGGACTCCGTCGACTCAAGTACCGACGTCGTCATGTCTGCCACCGTGGAATACAGGTCATCCCTGAGTGCCGCACGGGCCAGGGCTTGCCAGCGGTCGTCACGTGGAAGCGAACTGATGCGCTCCAGCAGTGAATCGACGTGGAAGCGGTTGAACACCGTGTAGTAGACGTGGGCGACGTTTTCGACCGTGTCGTTTCCGGTCCGGGCGATCCGGGCAATATCCAGGAGGGCATAGCTCTCGAACAGCTCCGCCCACCTGTGCGCCAGGTGATCCGGCAGGTCCCAGCCGCGTGCCCTCTCCAACCAGCCGGTGATGCGCACCTTGTCTTCGCCCCGCAGGTAGTCCAGCAGCTTTGCGCGCAGCGGAGCCAGCATGGGCTTGAACGATTCCACGACCTCGGAAATGGGCTGGGACGCCATCCCTTGCCCCAGCACCCACCGCACCGCGCGGTCAAGCAACCGGCGGACGTCCAGGTGGACCTCACTCCAGTGTTCTGTTGGGAAGGACGCAGGGAGCGCATTCAGTTCGGCGACCATGGGATCGAGGTCATAGATTTCGCGCAGGGCCACGAACGCTTTCGCGACCGCCACTTCATTGGCCGAGGTTTCTTCCATGGCCCGGAACGCGAAGGTGATGCCGCCCAGGTTGATGATGTCGTTGGCAACCACAGTGGCGATGATCTCGCGCCGCAGCGGATGGGTGTCCAATTCGGCGTCGAACTTTTCGCGCAACTGCTTGGGGAAGTAGTTGCGGATGGTGTCCGCGAACCACGGATCATCGGCGAGGTTGCTGTCCCGGAGGGCAGCGCCCAGTTCGATCTTTGCGTAGGCGGCCAGGACAGCCAGCTCCGGAGACGTCAGGCCCTGGCCTTGTTCCAACCTTGCACGCAGGGTATCGGTGGTGGGCAAGGCTTCAAGGTCGCGCTTGAGGTCTGCGGACTTCTCGAGCCAGTCCATGAGGCGCTCGTAGCTCGGGCTCCAGTCCGCAACCCGTGTCCGGTCGTTGAGGAGCAGGATGTTCTGGTCGATGTTGTCCTGCAGGACCAGCCGTCCCACTTCATCGGTCATATCGGCCAGGAACAACGCACGGTCCGAGGCTTCCAGCTTGCCGGCTGCCACCATGCGGTCCACGAAGATCTTGATGTTGACCTCATGGTCGGAGCAGTCTACGCCGGCCGAGTTGTCAATCGCATCCGTATTAAGGATGACCCCTTGCAGGGCGGCCTCGATTCGTCCGCGCTGGGTCAAACCGAGGTTTCCACCCTCGCCCACCACCTTGACCCGGAGGTCGCGGCCATCCACGCGAATCGCATCATTTGCCTTATCCCCCACCGCAGCATGCGTCTCGGTACTGGCCTTGACGTAGGTCCCGATGCCGCCGTTGTAGAGAAGGTCGGCGGGCGCCAGCAGGATCGCACGGAGTAGTTCCGGCGGGCTTAGCTGAGTGGTTCCATCGGGCAGGCCCAGCGCCTTGCGGACCTGGTCAGAAACCGGGATGGTCTTGGCCTGCCGTGCGTAGACGCCGCCGCCTTCGCTGATGAGGGAGCGGTCGTAGTCATCCCAGGAAGACCTCGGCAGGTCGAAGAGCCGCTGCCTTTCGGCGAAGGACGCCGCCGCATCGGGGGTCGGATCCAGGAAGATATGGCGGTGGTCAAAAGCGGCAAGCAGCCGAATGTGCCGGGAAAGCAGCATGCCATTGCCGAAGACATCGCCTGACATGTCGCCCACACCGACCACCGTGAATTCTTCGGATTGGGTGTCGAGGTCCAACTCGCTGAAGTGCCGCTTGACGGATTCCCAGGCGCCACGTGCGGTGATGCCCATGGCCTTGTGGTCGTAACCGACGGAACCGCCGGAGGCAAAGGCGTCGCCCAGCCAGAAACCGTATTCGGCAGCCAGTCCGTTAGCGGTGTCCGAGAACGTTGCGGTTCCCTTGTCAGCTGCCACCACCAGGTATGAGTCGTCACCGTCGTGACGGACAACGTCCGACGGCGGCACGAGCCTCTCGCCGTCCGCTGAGGTGACGAGGTTGTCGGTGATGTCCAGCAGACCCCGGATGAAAGTCTTGTAGCTCTCAATACCTTCGGCCATCCAAGCCGCCCGGTCCACGGCAGGGTTGGGCAGTTTCTTGGCGAAGAACCCGCCCTTGGCGCCGGTGGGAACGATCACTGCGTTCTTGACAGTCTGGGCCTTAACAAGGCCCAGGATCTCCGTGCGGAAATCTTCCCGGCGATCCGACCAGCGAAGGCCACCCCTCGCCACCTTCCCAAAGCGCAGGTGCACCCCTTCCACCCTCGGGGAGTAGACCCAGATCTCGAACATGGGACGTGGGAAAGGAAGCCCGTCGATCGAGGTGGGGTCGAGCTTGAAGCTGACGTAGTCCTTGTTTTGGAAGTAGTTGGTCCGCAACGTCGACTCGATGAGGTTGACGAAGGTCCGAAGGACGCGGTCGGCGTCCAAGGTGGCTACTTGCTCAATGGATTCCGCGAGTGCGTTCCGCGCAGCGGCCTGGCGTTCGGGCCTGAGGTCCTCAGGGACGGCGGGATCGAAGCGCGCCGAGAAGAGCTCATTGAGGCCCCGGGCTACATCGGGATTCCCGAGGAGTGTGTCAGCGATGAATCCGAAGGAGTTGGTGTTGCCCATTTGCCGCATGTACTTGGCGTACGCACGAAGCACGACCACCTGCCGCCAGTGCATGCCTTCGCGGAGCACCAACCGGTCGAAGTTGTCCGACTCCACCGCCCCAGTGACCGCAGCCCCAAACGAATCGCCCAGGAGGTCACCCGTTGTCAGGGGATCAACCCCGGCAGGGTACTTGAGCCCAAGGTCGTAAAGGAAGAAATCCCGGTTGTCTGCGGTTTCAATCTCGAAGGGCCGCTCGTCCAACACTTCGAGGCCAAGGTTGTGGAAGTAGGGAAGGATTTGGCTGAGGCTCTTGGGCTCCATCAAATAGAGCTTGACGCGTGCGTCTTCTTCCAACGCCTCACCGGCACCCTCCGGAAGGTAAACGTGTACGCCGGGCTTGACTTGCCTGGTGGCTCCCCCGGCCCTTTCCGCCTGGGCACCGTACTTCTCGAAACGCTCGATGTCTTCCAGCGCATCTTCGACTTCGTAATCCACGCGGTAACCGGCCGGGAATGCCTCAGCCCACAGCGCCGACAAGACATCGGCTTCCGCCGCGGGACGGTTCTCGCGCAGGACTTCAGCAATACCTTCGCTCCAGGACCTCGATGCCCGCATCAGGCGGTGTTCGAGCTCTTCTACATTGACCTCGGCAAGTTCCGCGGTGCGGGGCAACCTGATCCTGAAGAAGACACGGGCCAAAGCCGACTCGGTAATCCGCGCCTCGTAGTCAATGCTCTCGGCCTGGAAAGTTTCGCGGAGTTCCTGCTCGATCCGGAGTCGGACGCTGGTGGTGTAGCGATCGCGGGGCAGGTAGACCACCGCTGACATGAACCTGCCGTAAATGTCCGGTCGGAGGAACAGCTTGGTGCGCCGACGTTCCTGCAGGCGCTGGATGCCTGTGGCTGTGGCAGCGAGATCAGGTATCTCAATCTGGAACAGCTCATCGCGGGGATACGTCTCGAGGATGCCCAAGAGATCCTTGCCGGAGTGCGAGTCGATCGGGAACCCGGCATTGCGCAGGACAGCATCCACCTTGTCGCGCACAATCGGTATGCTGCGCACGGATCCGGTGTACGCGCTCGTGGCAAAGAGCCCAATGAAGCGCCTTTCGCCGTTCACATTGCCCAGGGCATCGAAGCTTTTGACGCCGATGTAATCAAGGTAGGCAGGCCGGTGGACGGTGGAGCGCGAGTTGGCCTTGGTGATGACCAAGGCGCGCTTCTCCCTTGCGCGCTTTCGACCTGCATCCGTCAGGTGCTGGACCTGGCGGGTGGAATCTCCGGCGCGGAGAAGTCCCAGACCGCTGTCTTCCCGCAGTTGAAGGACGTCTTCGCCGTCTTCATTGACGAGGTCGTATTCCCGGTACCCCAGGAAAGTGAAGTTGCCGTTATCCAGCCATCGCAACAGGTCTTGGGCCTGTCGAAGCTCGGCAACCTGTTCAGGATGGGATACGCCCCCCAGCGCCTCAGCCAATTCGAGTGCCTTGCTGCGCATTTTCGGCCAGTCTTCGACTGCTGCCCTGACGTCGCCCAGGACGCGTTGCAGACCGGAGACCAATTGTTCGCGGACTTCATCGTTAACGCGGTCAATCTCGACAGCGATCCACGATTCCATGTGCGATGCGTTGTCGCCGTCACCGAGCAGGTGGGCCACACTGGGCAGGGCTGCTGTATCGCCGCTGGAGATGCCGACATTGGAGGGGACCCTGGAGATCTTGGCCAGTTCCCCGGACACCCGATCGCGGGTAACCACGAACAAGGGGTGCATCACGAGTCGGATGGCGCAGTTCTGGCGAACAAGCTCTGCGTTGACCGAGTCAACGAGGAAGGGCATGTCGTCGGTAACGATGTAGACGACGCTTCGGTCGGATTCGGCGGAGATTTCCACCACGGCGTTGCCTGGTCGGCGGGACTGGGCAACAGTCCTGTGATGGGATGCCCGCGACATCAACAGCTCAGGCGAGTAGGCGCGGGAGTCCTCCTCTGCGAGATGCTCATAGTAGTCACCGAAGAACCCTTCACGGACAACTGCTGCATCGGACCGATCCTCCACGCTGGATCCTGACGACATCGACAAACGCCTCCATCACAAGTTGATTGCTGCGACTCTGCAGCCCACATGTTGAGCCTAGCGCTTAAGGAACCGCAGGACTCTGGTTGATCGCCTGAAAGAATTGCGATTTCGCTGGACAGGTGCACAAACCAGTTGGGCGATTGCCTGACGGAGGGGCGAATCCGGGGCGGCTTCGAGTAAAACGGAGCCAGTCAGAAGGGCGAGCTCGCAGGCAGCCGAGTCCGCGGGCAAGTACGCATCGATGCCCGGACCGGGGCCGAACCGCTCCCAGGCTTCGTCCAATTGCCTTTTGGGCGAATGGCCCACGGTGGACCGCTTGACCTTGTTCAGCACTATTCGGGGGGACGCCTCTGGAATGGTGGCCTCCAGTTCGGCCAAGCCGCGAACCAGGCGCGGTATGCCTACGGGATCCGCTGCTCCCACGGCGAGCACCACGTCGGCCATTTCCAGGCTGCGGAGGGTCGCCGCGTTACGCCGCGGAGTCATTGTGTCGAAGCTCAGTTCTTCATCCGACTCGAGGCAAAATCCTGTGTCCACCACAACGAAGTCCGCCGCGTGCCGGGCAAGGTCAAGAACCACGGACAGCGCCGCTGCCCTGAGTTCAGTCCAACGATCCGCGCGCGTGGTCCCCGTGAGGACACGGAAAGCACCTGCTGTGGTGAACACGAACGCAGCCGCAGACTCCAAGGCCCTGTCATCGAGCAAGCCCTGATCGGCAAGCCTGCACGCCTGGGCCAGTCCAGCTGATTCATCCAACAGGCCCAGAACCGCCGAAACACTGGCGCCATAGCTGTCAGCGTCCACCAGGATCACGGATTTGCCGTCCGCCGCGAGTTCTGCCGCGATGTTGACTGCCACCAGAGTCCTGCCGGGTGCACCTGTTGGCCCCCAGACAGCGATGATCTCCCCTTGCCCGCGCGGCGGTTCCTCCAAAGCTTCCGGCGCCGCCACCGATGCAAGATCCGCTGACGGATCCGCGAATCCACTGCCGTATCCGTAGCCTGGTCCAGCAGCTGATGCCACACGCCCAACTGCTTGGGAGATGTGGTCGGCGAGGGCGGATGGATCGATTCCCGGAACGGCGACGACAACGCCAATGGATTGGAGTCGCCGCGCTTCCTCCGGATCATCCGTGAGGGCTACTACAGATACACCTACCGCCGCGAGGCGGTCAACGAGCGTTGAGGTCAACTCGCGGCAGCCTTCGACAACGACGGCAGCCAGGGCAAGTCCGCTTTGGCATGCGGCAATCATCTCGGCAAGCTCGGAACAACGCCGGACAACCGTTACCGGGCCGTGCAAGCGCTCAAGCCCACCCACGACATCCTCTTCAGCCGCGCCAACGGTTATCACGGGAATGCTCACCGGACCAACCCCGCCGGGTTCCAGACTACGGACACCTTGGCATCGTTGGCCTGCGCACCGAGCAGCCTGGGCATTTGCTCATCCGTCACCAGCACCAGCACCACTTTGGTCTTCGAGGCACCCAGGGTAGTGGAGCCCTCCATCACCTGTGCGATTTCTGCGCCCGGCAACAACAACTCAGGCTCCGCGAATGATCTGTCGGTTCCCGGCATGGCAACCCATACATCCACCCGAGCCCCAGGGACTGCCTGGGTGGGAAGCTCTTCATCCACGGAGATAGCCACCGGCTTGCGGTTCAGGAGGTCGGCCGTACCCAGGCTGTCCTGCGGAATCAATTGGTTCTTCGCTACCCTCTGTAACGCGACCTTGTCCGACGGCAGTCCACTTTCGACGGTGACGTAGCTTGACTCAATGCCGTCCAAGCGCACTTTCACAATGGAGAAGTCGGCTTCGGTGACGCGCTGGCCAACTGCTATGTTCTCCCGGGCAGCGTAGACCTGAATAGTCTTATCAGCCGTTCCCACCAGCGCCACGACGCCCGCAATGGAGAGAAGTACCAGAAGGATCCCGACCAGCAGCCGAGGGTCCTTCCATGACGGCTTCTTTAAGCGTGCGGCGGCAACGGCTGCGTTTGGACCCATTTTCCAGCTCCCCCAGTATGAGTTTGGGCAGGTCCCGGGTACCTGCCTCCCCATTCTTACCGGCCGTGACCGGCTGCCCCAAAGCCAATGGCCCCAAATGGGCCGAAACTGTGGATAACTACCCCAAACAGCAATACCGATGGCAAAATGGAGCCATGCCCCGATTCCTGACTCTGGCGGACGTCGCCGAACAACTCCAAATAAACTCCCCCCAGGCTTACGCCTTGGTGCGAAGCGGGGAGTTGAAGGCTATACAGGTGGGAGGGCGCGGACAGTGGCGTATTGAGGAAACCATGCTGGAGCAGTACATCCAGGATCGTTATGCAGAAGCCAGCCGGATGATCGAAGAGTCCAGGTCCAAGACGGCGCAGCGCTAGAATCCTTGACCGCTGTTCGAGCTAATGGCCGTTAGGGAGTCGAACGGAACGGTCACCACAGCCGCCACGCTTCCAGCCCGCCTCTCTTCACCGGGCACCACAACTGCCAGGTCAAAGTAGTCCTTCCCTACCCTGTCGATAACCCCGTCGAGCTTGTGGCCGTCGCCTTTCCTGACGGCCAGGTAGACGACAAGTGGGACGCGGCCCCTGGACAACGCCCGCAACGCGGAAGCGATCCCCAATGAACGTTGCACGCGGGATTGTTCTTTGATGGCCAGCCTCCCTAGTCCTTGGTAGGAGAGCACGGATCCATGCGGGATCAACCATTGCCGCGCCCCTTCGGTAAGCACTATCCACTCACTCCCGATATGGCTGAGCCCACCCCGGAGAACGGTGCCATCCACCAGCATGACCTTGATACCTGAGCCGGCCACGCCGCGGAGGCGGTCGTTGAGTTCTACGCTGCCGAGCTCAACCCGGGCCCGCTCCGTTATCTCGGATTCGGATTCGAGGGCGCGTTCGGCCGAAAATTGTGCTTCCAAATCGCTGAAGAGAGAGTCCCATCTCATGTGGCCAGACTAGGCTGCACTAGGGACCCAGGACAATCCAACCGTCATCCGGAGGAACTGATTGGA
This sequence comes from Paenarthrobacter nitroguajacolicus, assembly GCF_031455195.1. Taxonomy (GTDB): domain Bacteria; phylum Actinomycetota; class Actinomycetes; order Actinomycetales; family Micrococcaceae; genus Arthrobacter; species Arthrobacter nitroguajacolicus_D. The sequence continues at coordinate 9,693 of NZ_JAVDSH010000003.1, forward strand.
CAACCGAGTGCATAACCCATCACAATGGGTCAAACACGGTCAAATGACATCAAACTAAGCTTTGGGGGCTTGGAATGGCGCACACACTACGCAGGGACCTGGCCCTTGCTGCTTCATTACTCGGGCTCGGTTTGCTCCTGGCGTTCGTGGGCAGCATCCTGTTCAGCCAATGGTTGGCTGCTGAAAACCATCAACAGCAGTCCTCCCTTGAACACTTTCTAGGCATTGCCGCCAGTGCCGTAGGCACCTCCATCGTGGCTTGGTGGGCCCTGTCGTTTTGCCTTGCCTTTCTGGCGACTGCCATGGCGCGAAGAGGTCAGCCCAAGATGGCCGGCACCATCTCCAAGTTCAGCCCCGGCTTCATGCTGCGCCTTGCCGCAGCAGTGCTCGGCCTGAACCTCCTGGCCTGCGGTATCGCGCAAGCAGCACCACAACCGGAGCCGGGCTGGCACGCCACAGACACCGTGACCTCCAATTCCACCGGTGCATCATGGACCCCCACTTCGCTTAGCGCGCCAAGCGCAGGCACTGCGGCGCCCGTCGGAACCGTTACACCACAGGTCGAGGCAATCAACCCCGGCTGGCGGCCGCAGCCCCCTGTTGTTGATCCTGGACTTCTGAGCCTGCCCGCGTCACGGCAGGACGCTTCCGCTGGCAAAGAGGACGTCATCGTGCAACCCGGAGACTCGCTGTGGTCCATTGCGGCTTCCCGGCTGGGTCCTTTCGCCACCGACGTAGACATCGCGCTGTCCTGGCCCAAATGGTACGACGCGAACCGCTCCACGATTGGTGCTGACCCGACCATGCTTCATCCAGGTCAGGTCCTGCAACCTCCTGCCCCCGGCTAGCTCAGCAGCCGCGGACCTTAAGGTTCGCGTGGGAGCCCACTCAGGGGCTCCCACCGCACGTCGTTTTCCATCCAGCGTCATCCCAGCAGAAGCCACCCAGGCAAGGGCGTCCCCACGCCCGAGCCTATGTTGTGAATGCACGAGGTATGACCATGACCGTTACGACTCCAAGCAGGCCGGCAACCCGCCAAAGCGGAAGAGGGACAAGCGCCGTTCGTGGCTCCAACGGCACGGACGTCGATGTTCGGCTTGTCGCGCGGAGCATTGCCCAGGCCGCTTTGGAGGTCCTCGCCGGGACCCGGCCCCTCCAGCAGCTCTCACGTTCCCTTGACCCTGAGTGCTACCTAGCCTTGCAGCACCGGGCGGCCCTCACCCGAAAACATGCTGCGAGGGTCCGCGGCAGCCAGCAGCCCCACAGCAGTCCGATGGTCCGTTCCGTTCGGGTGTGCTCCATTTCGGAGTCCATCTGTGAGGCCAGCATCGTGGTGGCGGAGGAACAACGCTGCCGCGCGGTAGCTATGAGGCTGGAACGTTTGGATGGCGTTTGGCAGGTTACCGCACTCGAAATTGGCTGACGGTGGCCGAGGGCATCCGCATCGCAGGAGTGGGATCAATGGAAAAAGGGCGAACCCCGGACCTTGTGGCCCGGGGTTCGCCCTTAAGATTCGCAGCTCAGGAGGGGGTCAGCGGCGCTTTTTCTTTGCCGGTTTACGTTGCTCCTGGCCAGCCGCCTTGGCGGGGTTGCCGGAACGACCTGAAGCACGGCCCTCTATCCGGGTTTGGGTTGCTCCGTCCTCGCCGGGAGCGGTGTACTGCAATTGGGCCGGTTTCTCCGGTGCCTGCAGCCCAGCCGCCCGGATTTGGGGATCATGGTGCTCTGTGTGCGTGCCACGAGCAGTGTCATCGGCAACCACTACGTCTTCGGCGGGCGTTACTTCTACTTCAAGGTTGTACAGGAACCCGATGCTCTCTTCGCGAATGGCTTCCATCATGCTCTGGAACATGACGAAGCCCTCCCGTTGGTACTCGACCAGGGGATCGCGCTGGGCCATCGCCCGGAGACCGATTCCTTCCTTGAGGTAATCCATCTCGTAGAGGTGTTCCTGCCACTTTCGCCCAAGGACCGAGAGTACAACGCGGCGTTCAAGCTCGCGCATGCTCTCCGATCCAATGGCTTCCTCGCGGGCCTGGTACACGAGCCGGGCGTCGGAGAGTATCTCTTCCTTCAGGAACTCTGCCGTGACGCGGGACTTGCCGCCGGCCTCCTCGATGATGTCCTCGGGAGTAACTGTGGCCGGGTAAAGAGTCTTCAGGTTTGTCCACAACTGGTTGAAGTCCCAGTCGTCGCCGGTCCCCTCGGCGGTTGCCGCCTCGATGAGGGCATTGATGGTGTCTTCAAGGAAGTACTGGACCTTTTCGTGAAGGTCGTCGCCTTCGAGGATCCGGCGACGGTCACCATAGATGGCTTCACGCTGGCGGTTGAGGACGTCATCGTATTTGAGGACATTCTTGCGCTGTTCGGCGTTGCGTGCTTCCACTTGGCCCTGGGCCGAGGCAATTGCCCGGGACACCAGTTTGGACTCGAGCGCAACGTCGTCGGGCACTGAACTGTTCATGAGCCGTTCCGCGGCTCCGGAGTTGAACAGCCTCATGAGGTCGTCTGTCAGCGAGAGGTAGAAGCGGGATTCGCCGGGGTCGCCCTGACGGCCGGAACGGCCTCGCAGCTGGTTATCGATACGGCGTGATTCGTGGCGTTCGGTACCCAGGACGTACAGCCCACCGAGGTTCAGGACTTCTTCGTGTTCGTCCTTGACGGCCTGCTTTGCCGATGCCAGGGCTTCGGGCCACGCAGCCTCGTACTCTTCCGAGTTCTCTTCGGGGTCGAGGCCACGCTTGGCGAGTTCGGCGATGGCGGTGAATTCGGCGTTGCCGCCGAGCATGATGTCAGTACCGCGGCCAGCCATGTTGGTGGCTACGGTTACCGCACCCTTACGGCCTGCTTGGGCCACAATGGAGGCCTCGCGTGCGTGGTTTTTTGCGTTGAGGACTTCGTGGCGGATACCTTCCTTGGCAAGCAGCTTAGAGAGGTATTCGCTCTTTTCAACGCTCGTGGTTCCGACCAGTACCGGCTGCCCGTTTTCGTGGCGTTCCGCGATGTCAGCAACCACGGCATCAAACTTCACGACCTCGTTCTTGTAGACGAGGTCAGACTGGTCAATGCGCTGCATATCCCGGTTGGTAGGAATGGGGACGACGCCAAGCTTGTACGTGCTCATGAATTCCGCGGCCTCGGTTTCGGCCGTACCGGTCATGCCGGAAAGCTTCGAATACATGCGGAAGTAGTTCTGCAATGTCACCGTGGCGAGAGTCTGGTTCTCGGCCTTGATTTCGACGTTTTCCTTGGCTTCAATGGCCTGGTGCATGCCTTCGTTGTAGCGCCGGCCAGCAAGGATGCGCCCCGTGTGCTCGTCGACGATCAGGACCTCGCCATCGAGGATGACGTAGTCCTTATCCCGCTTGAACAATTCCTTTGCCTTGATGGCGTTGTTGAGGAAGCCAATCAGGGGGGTGTTGGCAGATTCGTACAGGTTTTGGATTCCGAGATAGTCCTCCACCTTTTCGATGCCGGCTTCCAGCACGCCAACGGTCCGCTTCTTCTCGTCGACCTCGTAGTCGACCTCGGGCTGAAGACGCGTCACAACCTTGGCGAATTCGCTGTACCACCTGTTGGTGTCACCCTGTGCCGGCCCGGAGATGATCAGTGGCGTCCGCGCCTCGTCGATGAGGATGGAGTCCACCTCGTCAACGATCGCGAAGTTGTGGCCGCGTTGCACCAGTTCGCTGGCATCCCATGCCATGTTGTCGCGCAAGTAGTCAAAGCCGAACTCGTTGTTGGTGCCGTAGGTGATGTCTGCAGCGTACTGTTCACGGCGCACTGTCGGGTCCTGGTTGGACAGGATGCAACCGCTGGTCAGGCCAAGGAACCTGTAGACGCGTCCCATGAGTTCGGACTGGTATTCGGCAAGGTAGTCGTTCACCGTAACGACGTGGACGCCTTTGCCGGTAAGGGCGTTGAGGTAGGCCGGTGCGGTCGCAACAAGGGTTTTACCTTCACCGGTTTTCATTTCGGCGATGTTGCCTAGGTGCAAGGCTGCCCCACCCATGAGCTGGACATCGAAGTGCCGCATTCCCAGGGTCCGGGATGACGCCTCGCGGACGGCAGCAAAGGCTTCGGGCAGCAGGGCCTCGAGGGTGTCGCCGTCTTGGTGGCGGGCACGGAGGCGATCCGTTTCCTCACGGAGTTCAGCGTCCGTGAAGGACTTGAAAGAGTCTTCCAGGGCATTGATGGAATCGGCATAGTTCCGCAGTTGCTTGAGTGTCTTTTTATCACCCGTGCGGAGAAGTTTTTCGATTAGTGATGCCACGTGAAATTGCTCCCAGTCTCATGCTGCCGAATTCTGGCTGTTTCAGTCTACGGGAGAGACCAACGCCACGTTGCCGGGTTCACCTGTGAGCGGACTGCCTGGCTGTGCTTGCGCAGCAGTATCGACACTGCGGATTGCCGCCTCCGTGGCCAGGCTGGCTGCAAGGTCGCCAACGGGCCAAACCACCACTTCGCCCAAACCCAGCCAGCGGGCCATGAGGCTAAGCTCCGCGGCAAGTTCGACGGCGGTATCCGCCGGTGCGCCGGCCTCGCCGAACGCCGAGCGCACCAGAAGCTGCCCAGAGGCCCTGTCCGCCTTGAGATCCACCCGGGCTACGATCCGTTCCCTGAGGAGGAACGGAAGAACGTAGTAGCCAAAACGCCGCTTGGCAGCCGGGGTGTAAATCTCAATCCGATAGTGGAAGCCGAAAAGCTCTTCCAGGCGTCTTCGTTCGAAAACCAAGGAGTCAAAGGGACTGAGCAAAGCGCGTCCTTCCGCTCTTCGCGGCATCTTTGCCTCAACGTGTTTGAAGGTTTCACGGTCCCAGCCACGGATTGACACAGGTTCCAGCCGGCCGGACTTCACCAAACGCCGGACCGATTCCGCTCCGGCCTTCACCGGCGTACGAAAGTAGTCGGAGAAGCACCGTACCGTGCCAATGCCGTGGGCTTGGGCAGCGGCCTCGATCAGGCGGTCCAAGGATGCCTCGGGATCAAGCACCGCGGGCGGCAGGTCAGGGACGACCCTGGCAGTCAGGGTGTATTTGCGTTCGAATTGCTGGGTCCTTGAAGCCGCGGAGACCTTTCCTTCTTCAAAGAGGTGCTCCAGCACGCGCTTGACCATATTCCAGTTCCAACCCCACTGATCACGTGCAGCGTCGTGGACGTGTCCGAGCTTCGCCGTCAGCTCAGATGCGGTCATTGGGCGCCCTGAGGCAAGGGCTGCGAGTATGCGTTCCTCCATCCCCCGGCGTTCCAAGGGATCCAGATGGTGTGCGCCAACCCAGGCGCGTTTTTGCCACAGAAGCAGGTCGTGGAAGTGCTCCGGCCGGATGAAGCTGGCCTCGTGCGCCCAGTACTCCATCATTTTGCGCGGCTTCCGGCCGGCCATGATGTGCAGGATGTCCGGGTCGTAATTGCCCAATCGGGAAAAGAACGGAAGGTAGTGGCTGCGTGCCACTACGTTCACAGAATCGATCTGGACCAACTGGAGCCGGGCAAAGGTCCGGCCCACCGCCCGTGGTGTCACGGGGCCGGTGGGCCGTTCCTTTGCCAAACCCTGAGCTGCCAATGCGATCCGCCGTGCCTGTGAGAGGCTCAGCGAAGCGGTCATTGAAGTCCCTTCATGCAGGAGTTGACGCCTTACTTGGCCGTAGCGGCCTGGTCATCCGAGCGATAGGCGTGGATCTTCTCTTCCACGGCTTCCTCGCCGGGTTCGCATGTGGAATCGAGGGTAATCACACCGTAGGTCCAGCCACTGCGCCGGTAAACGACCGAAGGCGCGTTGGTTTCCTTGTCCAGGAACAGGTAGAAGTTGTGACCAACCAGTTCCATGCTGTCCACAGCGTCGTCAAGTGTCAGGGACGCTGCGGGGAATACCTTCCGGCGGATCAGGACGGGTGAATCGCCTGCCGGGATGTCGTTCTCAATCTCGTAGGGAGAACGCTCATCAGTTTGCGGCTCCGACTCCTGGTGATTGCTTGCCTCGACGTAGAGCGGCTCGCTCGCGCTGGCCGGCTCCAGTGTTGCCGTGGCTTCCCGCACGGCCTTGGGTGTGTGGCGGCCGTGGTGGACCTTCTTGCGGTCCTTTGCACGGCGAAGCCGTTCGAGCAGCTTGTTGTACGCAAGATCGAAGGCAGCGAATTTGTCAGCGGCTGTGGCCTCGGCACGGATAACGGGGCCTCGGCCCAGGACTGTCACTTCGACGGTGAGCTGGCCCGGCGTCTGCCGGGGATTGGTTTCCTTGGAAACCTTGGCGTCTACTCGCTGGACCTTATCCCCCAGCGATTCAATCTTCGAGATTTTTTCGCCGGCGTATTCGCGAAAGCGGTCAGAAACTGTCAGATTTCGTCCGCTGATCATGAACTCCATGGTGCCCTCCAAATAACTCGGTGACACGACAACGACTCTGTTGGGGGCTGGTCTGACGGACAGTCGAGCCCCTTTCCGAGCCGCTATCGACAGGTACATCTGTTCTTGGTACCCACAACCGACGTTAGTTCATCGTCACGTGTTATTCATCCTTTAGCCGTTTATTTTTTGATTTTGTCTTATCAACCACCCTGGGGTCGTCGCCGGTTACTACGGAGGCGTAGGCTGGTGGCCTCGTGGCCGCGAGAACCACGGCACCGCAAACCACACCGCCCGCCGCCGTCACGGCCCGCGCCGCCTCGGCAAGGGTGGCCCCCGTAGTGAGCACGTCGTCGATCAGGATGCACCGCGCACCTTTGAGCTCCTTGCTCCATCGATGCCGCACACGCATGGATCCCCTCACCCTGCTGGCCCTTCCGCCCCGCCCCAGCCCCTTTTGCCCGCCCTGATCATTGCCGGCGTCGCGGCCCAACACGACGTTGGCAAACCAGGCAGCAGGGTTGCCGGGTGAGAACCGGCTGAGCCCATGCCGGATGGGACGCGCCGTCTTCACAAGCGCATCCAAGGCAGGGCATTGCGGATGCATCCTCCGCAACCGCATCCAGAGGAGCAAGAGGTGCACAGGACTGAATCCTCGCTTCGCGAACGCCGATGCACTGGTTGGTACGGGGACAAGGCGATAGCCCTGCTGGCCGCCAGTCGCAGAGTCCACTGCCTTGCCAAGGCAGTGGGCCAATACACCGGCCAGCCGCCACTGGCCATAGTGCTTGAAGGAAAGCAGACACTGCGCCAGTTCGTCGCGGTACGGCCCGGCAGCCACCACCCCGATCTTCGCCGTGCCGTCAACATCGACCAAGGCGGGGGCCTCCTGCTCCGCCCGAAAGGGCTCCCTGCACAGTTGGCGGACCCGCTTTGCGCACGATCCGCAGAGGACGGTGTCTTCGGCATTGCAGCAGACACACTCCACAGGGACCAGCAGGGCCAGCAGTTCAGCCAGGGTCTTTTGGAGCGCGAAAAGCAGCCGGCCGATGGGTTGCCTGTCCAGCCCACGACGACGTGCACGGCCAGTGACCGGTGCCCGGAGGTCAGGGTCTTCGCGACGACGGCGGCGGGCGGCCTTTGGGGTGGGAGGGAAGGAAGTCATTCCGTCAGCCTGTGCCAGCCCCCGGGTGTGCGGAAGGCCATCGGCGCCGTATGTGGAAAAGGGGGCCTGAATGCGGCCGGACGAAGACGTCAGCCAGGAAACGCCGGTTCTGTGGGTCCTTTGAGTTGGAGCTCCCAACCGTTGCCGACCCGCTGGAAAATCCCTGCATCCGACTGACCATAGATCTGCTCAGATCCGTTGCCGGCACTGAGACTGGTCAGGCCGTCCCACGGAGCGAGTTGCTGGGGTTCCCCCGAAGCCAAACTGAGCAATTCCGGAACCACGGTGGACGTCGCCGAACCGGACATCACGGCAACTGTTGAGCCGTTGATCCACACGCCCTGATTTGCCGTACCGGTGCTTAGGAGGGTGACCGGAGTAGTGAGGTCTTTGGGCACGCCGTCGGGAGTACGGACTATCCCCGTTATCTGTACCGCGGATTTGCCGTTGGCCTCCGAAATTACCAGGGCCCGGGTCCCTTCCCTGGACACCCGGAAATCCTTCACTGTCCGGCCAGAGAGCCAGGACGGGGTGATGGTAACGGCCGGCACGGTGGTGCCCGGCGGAACCCCGGTGGGTTTGTAGGCCACCACCTCGGCAGCACCGTTGGCACCCGGGCCCGCCGTCCAGACCCAGTCATGAGGGCTGAAGGATGGACCGGTCAGTGTGCTCCTGGTGGTCAGTTGGCGCGCAGGCTGCCCGGGTTCGATGGAGTAGAGGGTGGTCCTGTCGCCATTGAGGAAGGCGGCCGTCTGGGACACTGGCGACTCCGCAGGGGCATGCGGCCCCAAGCCTGCCACCGACTGGATGTCCGGGAGCGGGGTCACCCTGTTGTTCTCGTACCGCACCAGGTCACCATTGCTCACGGCGATCTGGCGGGCAGGAACGTTCTTGTCCAGCACCGGCGGCAGAACCGTTCCGTTGTCCTCGACACGGACCAGGTCCTGGTCTGCCCGAAGTTGGACGTTGATGACATCGGGCTGGCTCCTGAACGTCAGGGCCAGCTGGTTTTGCATCCTCTGGCGATCCTCCGCGGAGGCATCGAACAGTTCCTTCGCGGAAAGGTCCACCTGCGCAGCGCCTGAGACCACGGGCACGGACTCACGGGCCAGCTTCATCCCCGACGGGAATGCGCTGACCACCGCGCCACGAAGGTAGGGAGCCGGTCCGGCCAACAAGGCGCTGGTCATCGACTTGACAGTGTTCTTCTTAATGAACCACCGATAGTCAGGAACCGCGTAGGTGAAGGTCGGATCGTAGAAATAGATGGGGTTCGCCCCATAAATGACCTTGAACGTTTCTTCCGCAATGGCCGTGCCGTCCGGGACCTTCGAAATGCGCCACTCCCCCTCTACCTGTTCCACCGTCAGGGGAATTGTCTCCTTGGTTCCCGGTGGGAACTGGGTAGCAACACCGTCGGCGTCCACGGAGTAGGCGAGGTCAAGTTCGTAAAGGTATTCGTTCTCCGTGGCCGTCTTGACCACGTGCGCCTCACGGAAAACGAGGGCCCTCTTGTCAGGCTTCCAAGTCACCGACTGCGCCTGTGTCAGGAACTGGCGGGCAACTGGGTAATCGTCCTCATAGCCGCTGCCGGCCATGTAGAAATCCTCGATGATTGTTTCCGGACTGGAACCGGCCCGGGGAGCGGCAGGGAAGAACACCGGCGCATTCGGATTGCCCGCCCCCTCATCCTTGCTCTTGCCAACTGGACCTGATCTGGGAATCTGTGCACACGACGTGAGCAGAAGAACCAGCATGGCCAAAATGGCAACGACTGCCTTGGTGCGACGGAAGCGCGTACTCGTCACGGTGCCTCTCCTGTTCCGTCACCCGTTTGCGGTCTCCGTCCGGTATCCGGACCCGGCTGCACGGGACTGCCCGCGGATCCCGTACCAAGCACCAGCATGTGGCGTTCGCTGGGCGATCCGGGGAATTCGAAGTCAGCGGGCTCCAGAAGCAACGGCGACTTGACGATGGTGCCGCCCTGGCGCAGCGGCAGTGTCAGACGGAAATTGGACCCCGAACCCTTGCGACCCCATGCCTGCAGCCATCCGTTATGCAGCTTGGTGTCCTCAGCAGCAATCGACAGACCAAGGCCGCTTCCTCCCGTGGTTCGGGCGCGGGCAGGATCCGCCCGCCAAAAGCGGTCGAAAACCCTTGCTGCCTCGGCCTGGCTCATGCCTATGCCGTGATCCCTGACGGACACGGCCACAGCATCGTGGTTGGCTGCCACTGAAATATGGATAGGCCTGCCTTCACCATGTTCGAGTGCGTTGAGCAGCAGGTTACGCAGGATCCGGTCGATTCTCCGGGAGTCCATTTCCACGACGATGCTCTTCTGGCGGGCGCTCAGCCGTACCTCCGAACCGTATTCCTCGGCCACGGGCGCCGCGCCGTCTATGACGTGGGAAATAACCTGCAAAATGTCCTGCGGTTCGGCGTCGAGGACAGCGGCGCCGGCGTCGAACCGGGAAATCTCAAGCAGGTCCGAAAGCAATGATTGGAAGCGCTCAACCTGGTGATAAAGCAGCTCCGCCGACCTTTTGTTCATGGGGTCGAACTCGTCACGGGCGTCGAAGAGCACTTCCGCGGCCATGCGCACCGTAGTCAGCGGGGTGCGGAGCTCGTGGGAGACATCGGAGACGAAGCGCTGCTGCATCTGCGACAGCGTTGCCAGCTGTGTGATCTGTTCCTGGAGGCTTGCAGCCATGTGGTTGAACGAGGCGCCCAACCTTGCAACCTCGTCTTCGCCCTTGACCACCATGCGTTCCTGGAGCTGTCCGGCGGCCAGCTTTTCCGAGACCACTGCCGCGTGGCTCACGGGACTGACCACATTTCGGGTGACGTACCAGGCAATGGCACCAATCATGAGGACCAGGGCGGCACCACCGGCCCAGAGGACATTCTGGATCTCATTCAGGGTTTGTTGGGCCGAATTGAGGTCGTAGATCAGGTACAGCTCATAGGCCGTGCCGTTGAACGTCACCAGGTTTCCGACGGCGATGCCGGGCCGGTCCTCGTTGCCCACCGGGAACTGCGTGGAAGCCCAGAACTGCTGCTTCCCGCCTTCCTGGACGGCTTTGCGCAACTCCGGCGGTATGACCCGAACGGTCAGTTGGTCCGAGGCCCTCGACTCGACCCACCGGTTTCGGGGCTTGGTCTGCTCGGGTTTGGCTTCAAAGACGTATCGGCGTTGGATCACCGATCCCCGGCCTTCCACCGCCGTCAAGGTGTCATAAACCAGGGTGATGACGCTCGACTGGTCGGTGACCTGGGCGCCGTCGAACGTGTCCTGGACCTGCTTGACGTTGTACCGCGACTCGGATTCCGCCTGGGCGAGGCGCTCCTGGAAGAGGTTGTTGGCGATTTGGTTGGACAGATACGCGCCAACAATGGCGAATGAGGTCACTGCAAGGAGCAAGGTGGTGAGGACCGTCCGGAATTCCAGGGAACGGCGCCACCGGCGGAGCAATGACCTCCACAGGAAGCGCAGGCCGGGCCGGATATGCCGGATGCCGGTGGAAACCAGCCGCGACACCCGAAGGACCAGGATCAGGGCCCGACGCGTCCAAATCCGACCACGCGTCACGAACCACGAGAGGTTCCGTACCTGACGCGGGGACTGCTCCGGGGATGACTCCGGCGGTTCGGGGTTAGCCGAAGTAGCCGGCGTCGGATCTTCGACACCGGCCGTTCCAGAAACCTCGGGGGCCGCATCCCCTTTTGCCGTGCCGGCCTCGCCGGCCACGGACTCAGGAACCTGCTTTATATCCGACACCACGCACCGTCAAGACAACTTCTGGCGCTTCCGGGTCGCGTTCAATCTTTGAGCGCAAACGCTGGACATGGACGTTGACCAGCCGCGTGTCGGCGGCGTGCCTGTAGCCCCACACCTGCTCGAGGAGGAGCTCGCGGGTGAAGACCTGCCACGGCTTCCGGGCCAAGGCCACAAGGAGGTCGAATTCGAGGGGCGTCAGCGAAATGCGCTCCCCGCCACGGGTCACCAAGTGACCGGCGACGTCGATGGTTACGTCCGCGATACGCAGTGTTTCGGGGGCCTTCTGTTCGCCCGGACGCAGGCGCGCACGAACACGCGCCACCAGTTCGGCGGGCTTGAAGGGCTTGGGCACGTAGTCGTCGGCACCGGACTCGAGGCCCCGGACCACATCCGACGTATCGGACTTCGCCGTGAGCATGACGATCGGAACGTCCGACTCACCGCGGATCTGGCGGCACACTTCGATGCCGTCCGAACCGGGGAGCATGAGGTCCAGGAGCACGAGATCGGGCTTCGAGGAACGGAAGATTTCCAAGGCCTGTCCGCCATCTGCGCAGAAAACGGGCTCGAAGCCGTCGTTGCGCAAGACGATGCCAATCATCTCCGCGAGTGCTTCGTCGTCGTCCACTACCAGAATGCGTGCCTTCATAGTTATATATTCCCTTATCGCCAAGTCTTTGTCCCGTTGGGCACGGCGCACGGCATGGCGCCCCCAGGGCAATTCCACCGTAACGCACCACGGCGCGCGCACGCTTGCCGGAGGCGGCGCGGCGACAGGCTAGGAGCCACGACGGCGGGACTATAGGCTGGGGGCGAAGGTCCGTGTGGGGGACGTCGGACGTCGGCGGAGCGGGTCTTATGGGGAGGATATCGTGTCACAACCACAGCACGGCCAGGATGGGGTGCCAGGCAACCAGCCCGCCTGGGGCAACCAACCACCGCCAAGCAACCAGCCCGCCTGGGGCAACCAGCCACAATGGGGCGGCCCTCCCGCGTGGGCGGCTCCGCAGGCTGGTGGACCGGGCCAGCCGGCGCCAGGCTGGGCGCCCGGAGCTCCTTATGGTCAGCCCCTCTATGTTGCTCCCCCGAAGCCCGGTGTCATTCCACTGCGACCGTTGCAGTTCGGCGAGATCCTCGATGGCTCCTTCCAAACGATCCGACGCAATGCTGCGGCGATGTTTGGCTCGGCACTGATCGTGCAAGCCATCGGGGCCGTCCTGATCGGGGCGGTCACGGTAGGGATGGTCCAGATGACCTCATCCCTTGAGACCGTCAACTCGGAGGAGGAGTTCCTCGAAGCGATGGGCCCGGTCTTTGCCGTGATGGCAGGCGCCCTGGGTATCTCAGTACTGATCGGTTTCCTGGGCTCGGTCCTCCAGGGTGTTTTGGTGGTCCCGGTGGCGAGGTCGGTCCTCAATCGAAGGACCGGCTTCAAGCAGATGTGGATGCTTGCCGGCCGGAGGGTCTGGCCGCTTCTGGGCGTTGCCGCCTTGCTGACCGTGGGCGGGCTGCTCGCTGTGGCTGCCGTAGCGGGGATCGTTGTGCTGCTGTTTACGGCGATGGGACCGGCGGCCTTGCTGGTTGTCCTGCCTGTGGGGCTGGGTTCCATCGTCCTTTTTGTTTGGATTGGCCTGAAGCTGATGCTCGCCCCAGCGGCCATCGTCGTGGAACGTACAGGCGTCTACGACGGGCTCCTGCGGTCCTGGCAGCTGACCAGGAACAACTGGTGGCGTATTTTCGGGATCACCCTCGTCGTGGCGATCATGGTCGGAATCATTGCCCAGATCGTGCAGATTCCGGCTTCTCTGGCCGCCACCGCCATCGGAGGGGTGGTTTCGCCCCACCCCGACCAGGAAACAGTTGCCTCCACCATGGTGGTCACTACGGTGATTTCGTCCGCAATCGGGGCTTTGGTGGGGTCGGTGACTTTCGCCTTTCAAGCGTCGGTCCTGGCATTGCTGTACATGGACCTCCGCATGCGTCGGGATGGACTGGATGTCGAGCTGATGCGGTTGATGGAGACCGGCGCTGACCCGGACGGCATCCCGGGCGCTCCGTCCTCCCAGCCCGGTAGTACCGGCCAGCCGCCGGGCGGTGGACACTTTCCTTACACCCCGCCCGGTCAGCGTCCACCCGCATGAGGCTTATCGGCTGGGATGTACTTGCGGCCTTGGAGCCACCTGTGGTTCCGGATCGCGACGAAGCGCGCCGATGGGCCGCCGAAGAACTCGCTAAAACCCAGTACCCGGATGCCCGCCCCGGTTGGGTTGACCAGATGTGGCGGGATTTCCTGGACTGGCTCTCATCCTTTGATGGGGAGTTGTCCGGTCCGGGACCCGACCTTGCCGTCCCCACGATCCTCGCCTTGGCCGTAGCGGTCATTATCGTGGCCATCTTCGTGGTCCGGCCGAGGTTGAATGCACGGCGGAAAGCGGCGGACACAGACATCTACGGCGACGACCACAGCATGGACGCGGACGGGTACCGGAGGCGCGCCGCAACTGCGGCCGACGACGGCGACTGGCCGGCCGCCGTCGTCGACCTGTTCCGCGCCTTGGTCAGGTCCGCCGAAGAGCGGGACGTGATCGATGTCCGGGCCGGCAGGACCGCAGATGAAGCTGCAGCCCAGCTGGGAAGTGTTTTTGGCGCTGCACAAAGCCGGCTGGATGCTGCGGCCCGCGTGTTCGACGCGGTGCGCTATGGCGAAGCGGGCGCGACGAAAGCCGATTACAGTTCGTTGCGGGAGTTGGACGCCGACGTCCTTGCAATGAGGCCCGACTATGCAGGGCAGGCCACTGCTGGCTTCGCGGTGCCACGATGACGATTATCCCGCAGGAACACGCACTACATTCGGATGGACCGGCACCGGCCGATGGCTCCTCCCGGCGAGCCTTCCCGGACTGGTTCCGGAAAAACCTGGCATGGATCGCCATTGGTGCCCTCCTCGCCGGCCTGGTGGCCTATCTCGCCGTTACCAGTGTCACTGGAAACGGCGATAAGCGCCCACTGTCCGCCCGGAATCCGGCCCCGGATGGCGCCATGGCAACGGCAGAAATCCTGGGACGCCATGGCGTTTCCGTCACTCCGACCGACACGTTGGAGGAGACCAAGGCTGCGTTGTCGGCAAACCCCGAAGCCACGGTGCTTCTCTACGATCCACGTGGCTTCCTCGACCAGGACCAAGTACGTGACGTAGCCGCTGCGGCGGACCGGTTGGTGCTGGTCAAGCCAAGGTTGCGGAGCCTCGGTGGACTGGGGCCGGACTTTCGCCCGGGTGGCGTCGTTCCTGAAGCAACCACGGTGATCGAACCGCGTTGCGACCAGGAGGATGCCACGGCGGCCGGCAAAATTTCCGCGCAAGGACCTGTCTTTTGGGGGCCTGTAGTGTGCTACCCCATCCGGGACGGCGGACCGGGAGTGTACGCCGCATCAGCCGACGGCCGGGTGGTGGTGATCGGCAGCACCGAGGTGTTGGACAACGGGCACCTTGCTTCTGAGGGCAACGCCGCCCTGGCACTGCGGACCTTGGGGAACAACGCTGAGCTTGTCTGGTACATGCCCGGCATCGAAGATATTGCTGCATCCGATTCAAGGCCCACCCTGAACGAGCTGGCACCACGTTGGCTGGCATTCGCCGGCCCTTGGCTTGGCCTCGTGGCCGTCCTGGCCATTGCCTGGCGGGGAAGGCGCATGGGTCCGCTGGTGTTTGAACCCCTGCCCGTGGTGGTCAAAGCAGCAGAAACAGCGGAGGGCAGGGCCAGGCTGTACCAGGACTCCCGGGCTGTAGGGCGCGCGGCGGACAATCTTCGGGCAGGAACCCTCACTCGCTTGGCCCGCCACTTCAACCTCGGGGCCGACGCCACCACCGAAGCTATCCTGGACGCCTGTTCCCACCGCTTAGGGAGGCCGGCACCCGAAATACGTTCAGTCCTAATCGACGCCATGCCCGCAAACGAAGGCCAACTGGTTCAGTGGGCCCAACAGATCGAACGAATCGAAGAGGAGGCAACCGCCCGATGAGCAGCCAGCCGAACAGCTACACGGACAGCAACAGCCAACACGCAGGCGGTGCCGCACCACAGCAGGCACCGGAACGCCCTGCAGGGGAAGACCCTGCACGGCAGTCGCTGCTCAACGTCCGGGCGGAAGTGGGCAAGGCTGTCGTCGGCCAGGATGCCACAGTGACGGGTATGCTGATCGCCCTGCTTTGCGGTGGCCACGTGCTCCTGGAGGGTGTGCCCGGTGTGGCGAAGACACTCCTGGTGCGGGCGTTGTCCACGGCGCTTAGCCTGGACACCAAGCGCGTGCAATTCACCCCGGACCTGATGCCGGGCGATGTGACGGGTTCCCTGGTGTACGACTCCCACTCGTCCGAATTCACTTTCCGCGAAGGCCCTGTCTTCACGAACATCATGCTCGCGGATGAGATCAACCGGACGCCGCCCAAGACCCAAGCTTCGCTGCTGGAAGCAATGGAGGAACGCCAGGTCTCGGTCGATGGGGTGTCCCGTCCGTTGCCGGCGCCCTTTATCGTGGCGGCCACGCAGAATCCTGTGGAGTACGAGGGCACCTATCCGCTGCCGGAGGCCCAGCTCGACCGTTTCCTGCTCAAGCTGACCATGCCCTTGCCCGGAAGGGCCGAGGAGATTGAGGTCATCCGACGCCACGCCGGCGGCTTTGATCCACGCAACCTCGCCGCGGCCGGCGTACGGCCGGTGGCTGGCGCCATCGAGCTCTCCGCCGCCCAGGCGGCAGTAGCGCAGGTGGCCGTTGCTCCCGAGATTCTTGCCTACATCGTGGACGTGGTGCGGGCCACGAGGTCCGCTCCGTCCTTCCAGCTCGGCGTCTCGCCCAGGGGTGCCACCGCATTGCTCAACACGTCCAAAGCGTGGGCGTGGCTGTCGGGCAGGTCCTTCGTGACCCCGGACGATGTCAAAGCGTTGTCCTTGCCCTGCCTGAGGCACAGGGTGGGCCTGCGGCCGGAAGCCCAGATGGATGGCATCCAGGTGGATGAGGTCCTGGGCAGCATCCTGGCGTCCGTCCCGGTGCCGCGATGATTCCAGGTCTACTCGAGGACCGGGCGGCGTAAGTGGCGATCACAGGACGTTTCGTACTCCTGGCCTTGCTGGGATTGGTTCCCTTGGTGGTGTTTCCGGCGTGGAGCACCGTTCTGCTTGTCGGCCTCGGACTCCTGCTTCTGTTGGTCCTTGACCTCATAGTGGCGGTGTCTCCGGCCAAACTGGGCTTGGAACGACGACCACCCGGCAACGTGACGCTTGAGGGCCAGGTGGAATCCGTTGTGATGGTATCCAATCCCACACGCCGTACGCTGCGGGCCCATCTCCGTGATGCATGGCAGCCGTCAGCTGGAGCCATCAACCCTGTCCAAAGCATCACGGTCCCGTCCGGTGAGCGGCGCCGCCTGACCGTGGCCCTCGTCCCCCGGCGCCGCGGGGACTTGGAAAGCCCGCACCTGACCATTCGCTCAATGGGGCCCTTGGGCCTGGCCGCCCGGCAGCGCACGCGCTTGCTCCCTGGCCGGCTTCGGGTGCTGCCGCCCTTCCATTCAAAGCGGCATCTGCCGTCCAAGCTCAGGAAGCTCAGGGAACTGGACGGCAAGGCGGCCGTGCAGATCCGCGGCGCCGGAACGGAGTTCGATTCCCTTCGGGACTACGTCCGTGGAGACGATGTCCGGTCCATCGACTGGCGCGCCACGGCGCGTCGGACGTCCGTAGTGGTGCGGACCTGGCGCCCGGAGCGGGACCGGCGCGTCGTCGTCGTCCTCGATACTTCCCGCACGGCTGCGGCCCGGATCAACGATGAGCCCCGCCTCGATACCGGCATCGAAGCCGCGTTGTTGCTGGCTGTGCTCGCCGAGCGGGGCGGAGACCGGGTGGACTTCCTCGCCTACGACCGCAGGTTGCGCGCCCGCGTCGAATCGGCGTCGAAGGGCAACCTGCTGGGACAGTTGGTCCAGGCCATGGCCCCGTTGGAAGCCGAACTGATCGAACTGGACTGGCAGCAGATACCGGGCCAGGTGCGGGCCGTCTCGGCGCACCGCTCCCTGGTGGTTTTGTTGACGGCGCTCGACGGCGGTGCCCCCGAAGAAGGGCTCCTCCCCACAGTTGCGCAGTTGTCGCGTCAACACGCGGTAGTGGTGGCCTCAGTCCGGGACCCCCTCCTCATCGGAATGAAAGAACAACGGGCCACGGCCAGCCAGGTCTTCCGTGCGGCCGCCGCTGAGCGCGCGCTGTTGGAACGGGCCGCCGTTACTGCCCAACTGCGACAGTTGGGAGCCGAGGTGGTGGACGCCGACCCCCTCGACGTTCCGCCGCTCCTCGCTGACACCTATATCCGGCTGAAAGCCGCCGGACGGCTCTAGGAAGGACACCCATGAACGGACCCATCTACCAACTCGCCCTTGGTGAGGACTTCAAAAAGCTGGCGCCAGAGCTTCAGGAGTATTTTTCACTTTCGGCTGGTTCAGGCACCTACGGCATAGGCGAGGGGACCTTCGATGTTGTGGGGTGCCGGCAGAAGTGGCTGCGGCCCCTGCTCGCGTTGACCGGAAGCGAGCAGGCCTTCTTCCCCGAGTACGGCGAAGGCATACCGTTCCGGATCGAAAACCATGCCCATGTTGATCCATTCGGGCGCCCGGCGCTGACGGCCCGCCGGGAGATCTACTTCCCGTCCGGAACGAGGCTTTTCCATGACACGACCAGCGCCGTTCCGACGTCCGGCGAGCAACGGGTACCTGGGGTGGAAGCCCGCTTGGTGGACCATGTAGGGCGGTATCGCCGGCTGGTCACGGACCTGGATGTAGGTGTCACTCAAGAGGGCCGGCTACGTGGAGTGTCCAAAGCCAGCCGGCTCCTGCTGGGGCCGCTGCGTATACCCTTGCCTGCGGCCCTGGACGCCCGGGCCTACGCCGAACAATGGTGGGACGGCACCGAAGGCAAGCACCGGATCCAGGTCAAGGTCATCCAGCCGCAGATCGGCCTGGTCCTGGTGTATGCCGGGCGGTTCGATTACCGCCTGGCACCCTATCTGCCTGGCACGGCACCCGGCACAACGCTCCCACGGTATGCGGAACCGGACCGCTGGGAGGAACGGATCTAGCCCTGGATAAGTTGGTCCAGACCATCAGCCACGTTCGTCAACTTGGCCAGGACGGCTTTGGCCGACGACGGCGTGAAGTGTTCCAATCCCGTGGAAGGAGTGACCCGCACCCCCGCCAGCTGCGATGCCGGCAAGCCGAGTTGGCGCCACGGCTTCCAGATGCACTCCACCACGTCTGCTGTCCGGGGCAGGGTCGCTTGGGGATCGCCTGTTGGCAGGGCACCCGCCCACAAGCGTTTCCCGTCTTCGACGGCGGCGGCAAGCTGTTCCCACTGCCGGGTTGTCAGGGCCCTGAGCGGCACGGCAACGCCATCCGCTCCGGCAGCAAGCACACGGTCAATGGGTGCCTCAATCTCCGGAACCGACACAACGGTTTCCACCACCCCCGCAGCCTTGAGCGCGTCGATGACCAACCTCCACGCGTCGGTCACTTCCTCCCCGGGGATGGACCGCAGGGTCCGGTAACCACTCGCCGTCGGAATGGTTCCAGCCATGATCGCGGCGATATCCGGTTCGTCCACCTGGACCACGATCCCTGCGCCCGGCACCGCCGCTGAGAGCCTCCGTACATAGTCGCCAACGCCAGCAGCCAGGGACTCCGCAACGTCGCGTCTGGCGCCGTAGTCCAGGAGAGCCCGTTCGCCGTTGTGCAGGTAGAGACTCGAAGCCAGGCTCATGGGGCCCAGCATCTGGACTTTCAGGGCCGTGGCCGAAACATCCTCGGCCCCGGCGATGTCGGCCAGGATGTTGATGTCTGTTGACAGGGCCGATCGTGCGCGTTGGGCATCCTTGCCGGGCCTGTCCACCAGACGCCACCCATGCGGCTGGACATCGATGGCCAGGTCCACCAGGAGCGAACCCGTTCGGCCCACAGCGTCCGCTCCCACGCCCCTGTCCGGTAGCTCAGGCAGGAATGGTAGATGCGGGTCGCCCAACTCGCCACGGATAATCCGGTTTGCTTCTGCCGGGTCGCCACCGGGCCACGGGCCCAGTGCCGTGGCGCTGGCACGCAGGTCATTCGCTGAGGACACGGATCAAGCCTGCTGGCTGGAGATCTGGTGATCCTCGGCAATAGCCTCATGGTGGCGGATCACTTCGCTGATGATGAAATTCAGGAACTTCTCCGCGAAGGCAGGGTCAAGGTGCGCGTCCTCAGCGAGCCGGCGCAGCCGTGCGATCTGGGCGGATTCCCGGCCCGGATCCCCGGCAGGAAGCTTATGGGTGGCCTTGAGGACTCCTACCTTCTGGGTGGCCTTGAAGCGCTCCGCGAGCAGGAAAACCAGGGTGGCGTCGATGTTGTCGATACTGGACCGGATGGAAAGCAACTCATCCATGACGGCGCGGTCCACCTGGCCGGCCAGGGAACTCGCTGCCGGGTCGAAGGAATCGGCGTCATCGGGAAGGACATTGTTGTACTCGGTCATGCACCCCAGTCTAGGGTGTGGGGACGGGACACCGCCGGTGTTACTTGCCCTCCACAGGCGAAGCACGCACCACGCCCGACGAGCCGCTGAGGGCGGTGTTCCTGCTGCCGGAAACGGAGCAGAATGGCACCATCACTGCAGGTTAGGCAAAGGAGCTCCCATGAAAATCGCTGTGCTGGGTACGGGAATGGTCGGGCACGCGCTCGCCGGAAAACTGGTCACCTTGGGCCATGAAGTCACCATGGGTTCCCGCGAGGCCGGCAACCCCAAGGGCACGGAATGGGCCGCCAAAGCCGGTGCAGGGGCTAGCGCAGGCTCGTTCGCGGAAGCCTGCGCACAGTCCAACCTGATCATCAATGCCACACCCGGTACCGTTAGCCTGTCTGTCCTGGCCGAGGCGGGCGACGCCACCATGGATGGCAAGATCCTGCTGGACGTCTCCAACCCGTTGGATTCATCAAAGGGGTTCCCTCCCCCGCTCACGGTCTGCAATACGGACAGCATCGCCGAAACCATCCAAAGGGCCCACCCCGGAGTCAGGGTAGTGAAGTCGCTGAACACCGTCACCGCACCGGTCATGGTGGATCCTGGCCGGCTCCCGGGCCCACACGACATTTTCATGGCCGGTGACGACGCTGACGCCAAGGCTGTGGTCTCCGGCCTGCTCCAGGAATTCGGTTGGACTCCCCCGCACATCCGGGACCTGGGCGGCCTGGACGCCGCACGCGCAATGGAGATGTGGCTCTCCCTCTGGTTGCGTATTTTCATGCAGCAGCACCAAGGGAAGATGTTCAACATCGGCATCGTGTCCGAATAGGCCCATCCTGCAGCAAAGGCACGCCCCCCAAACATGGGGGCGTGCCTTTGCCGTGGCTCTTGCGCCGGGAGGAATGCCGGCTTAGCCGCCCAGCAGCGCCCGGTGCGCTTCCCGCCGTCGTGCTTGTTCGTCCGGGTCCGGCACAGGCAGCGAGGCGATAAGCCGCTTGGTGTAGTCATGCTGAGGCGAACCCATCACATGGTTGCCGATCCCTTGCTCCACCAGCTGGCCCTTGTAGAGCACTCCCACCCAATGCGACAACATGTCCACCACTGCGAGGTCGTGGCTGATGAAGAGCGCCGCGAAGCCGAACTGCTCCTGGATGTCCTTGAAGAGGTCCAGGACTTTGGCCTGCACCGACACGTCCAGGGCCGAGGTGGGTTCGTCGGCGATCAAAAGCCGCGGGTTCAGCGCCAGCGCCCTCGCGAGGGAAGCCCGTTGCCGCTGCCCACCGGACAACTCGTGTGGGTAGCGTTGAGCATACGACGCCGGTAACTGGACTGATTCGAGCAGCTCACCGACCTTTTTCCTCGCTTCGGCGGCGCTCGGTTTCGTGTGGATGATCAGCGGTTCCGCCACGCACTCACCAATGGTCAGGTGCGGGTTGAATGAGGCCGCCGGGTCCTGGAAAACGAATCCGATCTCCTTCCGCAGTGGACGGAAAGTACGTTCCTTGAAGTCCAGCATTTCGTAGCCGAGAACCTTCAAGCTGCCACCGGTAGTCCGGTTCAGGCCTGCGATGGCGCGGCCGATGGTGGACTTTCCGGAGCCGGACTCACCCACCAGGCCAAAGACCTCGTTCTCCGACACCGTGAAGCTGACGTTGTCCACGGCTTTGAACCCGTGCCGGCCGAACCGGCCCGGGTACTCGATGGTCAGGTTCTTCGCCTCGACCAGCACCTTGCCATCCTGGTGGAGACGCCCCCGGGCACCCTCAGAGGCCGAGTGTCGGCCCAAATGGGGCACCGCGGCGAGGAGCTTGCGGGTGTACTCCTGCCGGGGTTCGGCGAAAAGGACGCGGGACGGCGCCTCTTCCACCACATCGCCCTGATACATGACAACCACACGGTCAGCGAGGTCAGCCACAACGCCCATGTTGTGCGTGATGAGCACAATGGAGGTGCCGTAGTTGTCCCGGAGGTCGCGCAGGAGCTGCAGGATTTCGGCTTGGACTGTGACGTCCAACGCCGTGGTGGGTTCATCGGCAACGATCAGCCCCGGGTTCAACGCGAGCGCCGCGGCGATGACGACACGTTGTTTTTGGCCACCGGAGAACTGGTGCGGGTAGTAGTTGACCCGGGTTTCCGGGTCCGGGATACCTACCTTACGCAGCGCCTCGGTGGCCCTTTTCTTGGCTTCCTTGGCGGAAACACGTTTCCCGTCCGTTGTATGGGCCCGAATACCTTCGGCAATTTGCCATCCCACTGTAAAAACAGGATTCAATGCCGTGGATGGTTCCTGGAAGACCATGGCGACGTCCCTGCCCCGGATTTTCCTGAGCGCGGATTTGCTGACGCTGATCACGTTGTGGCCGTTGATCACGACGGCGCCTGAGCTGATGGCCGTTTCCGGAAGCAAACCCAGAATGGTCTTTGCCGTGACGGTCTTTCCCGATCCCGACTCGCCCACAATGGCTACTACTTCACCGGCCTTCACATCAAGGCTGACGTCCTTGACGGCGTGAACGTCCCCGCCATCGGTGGCGAACGTGACCTGGAGACGGTCAATGGCAAGCACGGGCTCACCAACAACGGCCTGATCTGACACATTTCCAAGGTTGGTGGTCATGGCTTTCCTGCCTCTGCCGGGGTCTCCGGCGTTCCTGTTTCCGGGTTTGCGGACGGTACCGGGGTCCTGCCGGCGCGCTTGCGGCCACGGATTCGGGGGTCGTTAAGGTCGTTGATGCTTTCTCCGACCAACGTCAGCCCCAGTACGGTCAAGACGATTGCAATGCCGGGGAAGACACCCGTCCACCAAATTCCGGACGAGGTGTCAGCCAGGGCCTTGTTGAGGTCGAAACCCCACTCGGCCGCTGACGTCGGTTCGATGCCGAAGCCCAGGAAGCCCAGGCCGGCCAGGGTGAGAATGGCCTCGGATGCGTTGAGGGTGAACATCAGTGGCAGCGTCCTGGTGGCGTTCTTGAAGATGTGCCGTCCGATGATGCGCAGGCTCGACGCGCCCAGGACCTTGGCCGACTCCACGAATGGTTCAGCCTTGAGGCGGATGGTTTCGGCGCGTATCACCCGGAAGTACTGTGGCACGAACACAACGGTGATGGAGAACGCGCAGGAAAAGATACCGCCCCAGAAACTGGACTGGCCACGGCTGATGACAATGGAGATCACGATCGCCAGAAGCAGTGTGGGGAAAGCATAGATGGCGTCTGCGACCACTACGAGGATCCGGTCAAGCCAGCCACCGAAGTACCCGCTGAGCAACCCCAGTGCGACACCCAGGAACAGGGACATGGCAACAGACACAATGATGACGGTTACGGCTGTCTGCGAACCCCAGATAACCCGCGACAGGACGTCGTAGCCTCCCACAGTGGTTCCCAGCAGGTGCTTTCCACCAGGAGCCTGCTGGGTGGGGAAGGAGCCGGAGCCATCGCTGAGCTGGGAGTATCCGTAGGGTGCCAGCAGTGGAGCGAAAATGCTCGTCAGGATGAACAGCCCACTCAGGACTACCCCCACAATGAGCATGCCGCGTTGGAGCCCTACGCTTTTCCTGAGGTGGGACACCACCGGTAGCCGGGAGAACAGGGGCTGCCGTGGCGGGGTGAGCGTTGGTGTGCTCATGGTCAGTACCTCACTCGGGGGTCGATGAGCGCGGCGATGATGTCCACGATGAAGTTGGTGACGGCCACGATGATGGCCAGCAGCACCACGATGCCTTGGACGGCCACGAAGTCGCGGGCGTTCAGGTACTGCACCAGTTGGTACCCAAGGCCCTTCCACTCGAAGGTGGTTTCCGTCAGGATGGCACCGCCCAGCATCAACGCGATCTGGAGGCCCATGACGGTAATGATGGGAATCAGTGCCGGTTTGTAGGCGTGCTTGGTCACAAGCCTGTATTCGCTGACGCCCCGGGAACGACCGGCCTCGACGTAGTCCTTGCCGAGAGTGCCAATCACGTTGGTCCGCACCAGGCGCAGGAACACCCCCGCGGTCAACAAGCCGAGGGCGATGGCTGGGAGGACTGCGTGGGATGCGACATCTCCCAGTGCAGTGAAGTTGCCGCTGCGCAGGGCGTCCAACCAATAGATGCCCGACGGCGCCGCGAGTCCGCCCATGGTCAGTTCCGTGCGGGTTGAAGCACGGCCCGCGACGGGGAACCATCCCAACCAAACGGAGAAGGTGAGCTTCAGCAGCAGTCCCGAGAAGAAGACGGGTGTCGCGTAGCAAAGGATCGCGAAGAACCGCAGCACTGCGTCGGGCGTCTTGTCCCTGTGTTGGGCGGCGATAAGTCCGAACGGAATTCCCACTGCGAGCGCAACGATCAGCGCGTTGATGGACAATTCCAGCGTCGCAGCACCAAAGGTGGTGAGCACCTCGACGACGGGCCGCCGGTCTGTGATGGTGGTACCGAAGTTTCCGGTCAGGAGTTGGCCAAGGTACTCGAAGTACTGGACCAGGACGGGCCGGTCGTAGCCGGCGTCATGAATACGCTGGGCCAGGACATCCGGAGGAAGCCGGCCGCCCTGTGCTGCGGTGATGGGGTCGCCGATGACCCGCATGAGGAAGAAGACGAGTGTCACAAGGATAAAGACCGTGGGGATGATCAGGAAGAACCTGACCACGATATATCTACCGAGGCCACCCCCGGCTTTGGATTTGCTCTTTGGAGCTACGATGCCGGGCTCAGCCTCGGGCACCTCAATAAGTGTTGTCATTATTACCTGTATTTCCTGCCCGTGGATTGCGCGGGATTTGGCTCATACATGCTGGCCACGTTGGGTTGGTCAGCAAAGGAGGCGGGACACCTGGTCAGCGTCCCGCCTTCCCTTCCCATTACTGAGGTGCGCTTACTTGGAAACAGTTCCGAGGCGGAACTTGAAGGACGGATCCAGCGTCTTATCGACACCGTTCACGCCACTGCCGACAACTGCCACCTGGGCACCCTGGAGCAGGGGCAAGGTGGAGATGTCCTTTGCCAGCGCATTCTGGACATCCTTGATGTCCGCTTCACGCTTGGACTTGTCCGCTTCGGTGAGCTGCTTTCCGATGAGGTCGTTGACCGTAGCGTTGTTGTAGTGGTTCTTCAGGAAGCCGCCCTCCGGGAAGAACGGGGTTAGGTAGTTGTCGGCGTCACTGAAGTCAGGGAACCAACCGAACTGGAACAGCGGGTACTCGTCGGCGCGGCTGGCCTTGCTGTAAGTCACCCACTCCGTGGACTGCAGGTTCACAGTGAAGAGGCCGGACTTTTCCAGCTGCTCCTTGACCATGGCGTATTCGTCTCCGGACGATCCGCCATAGTGGTCCGGGTTGTACTGAAGGTTCAGCGCAACTTTTTCGTTGATGCCTGCATCCGTCAGGACCTTCTTGGCCTTGTCCAGGCTGGGCTTACCGGCATCGCCGTAAGCGTCTTTGAACGACTCGTTGGCGCCGAGGAATCCGTTGGGGACGTTGGAATACAGGGGAAGGTAGGTGCCCTTGTAGACCTGGTCGGCGATGGCCTGCCGATCAACGAGGTTGGCGATGGCCTGCCGCACGGCAAGTGCCTTGGCGGGGTCTGCGCCGGTGGCCTTGGTTCCGAACGGCATGGTGTCGAAGTTGAAGGTGATGTAGCGGATTTCGCCACCAGGTCCGGTGAGCACCTTGACCTTGGAATCCTTGCGGAGGTCATCGACGTCGGTTGCGCTGAGGCTGCGGAAAGCTACGTCGATGGCGCCCTGCTGGATTTCCAGTTTCAGGTTGGTGGGGCTGGCGTAGTACTTGATGGTGGCGGCGTCGTTCGCGGGCTTGCCAAGGACACCCTTGTAATCGGCAAATGCCTTGAAACTGACCAGTTCGTTCTTTTTGTAGCTGTCGATCGTGTACTGGCCATAGAAAGCGTTGGCCTTGATGATTTCATCGTCGGAGAGGATCTTGTCCGCCGGGAAGACTTCATCGTCAACGATCGGAGCGGCAGGGCTGCTGAGGACCTGGCCAAAGGTCTGGTCGTTCGCGTTCTTGAGCTTGAACACCACGGTGGTGGCATCCGGGGCGCTGACACTTTCGATGTTGGTCAGCAACGACGCCGGGCCTGCGGGATCGTTGATGGCTACCTGGCGGTCAAATGAAAACTTGACGTCCTTGGAATCCAAAGTGTGGCCGTTGGCCCACTTGAGCCCGGATTTGAGTTTGACCGTGTATTCCGAAGGGGCTGTGAACGACGACGATTCGGCGAGGTCGGGTACGGGATCGGCGCTGCCCGGCTTGGAATTGAGGAGGAACGAGTAGATCTGGTTCATCACCATGAACGAACCGTTGTCGTACGAACCTGCCGGGTCAAGGGAGGTGACCTTGTCCGTGGTGCCGTAGGCGATGGGGCCGGCGGCAGCCGGGGCGGATGATGAACCGCCTCCGGAGGGGCCGGTGCATGCCGTCAAGGCGAATGCGGAGATGCCCGCCAGCGCGATAACGCCGTGCAGGGCCTTCTTGTTCAGTGCCATCTGGTGAACCTTCTGTTCGATGGATTGGGCGTGCCGCCGTGGAAAATTTGTGACGGCGGACACTCTTGATTCCACGATTCAACCAGACTTCCCAGGCTGGGAGCCCCGGAATTTGTGATTCGAGACACAAAATTTACCTTGCAGTAGCTTTCTTCCCCGCCCGGCAGCCATTGCCCACCCGCAGGGGTCGGAATATCGTTGATCCCGGGTGGTCAGTCAAGGGATGACGGTTCGAAGGACAGGCACATGGATAAGGCAGCCCTCTGCGTAGGCATCAACCAATTCGCTTCCCTGCCGCAGTCGAGCTGGCTCCAGGGCTGCGTGAACGACGCCAAGGACCTGGCAGCTGTCCTGGCGAACACCTACGGCTTCCAGGATTCGGCCATCACTGTCCTCTGCGACGAACAGGCAACAAAGCAGGCCGTCATGGCGGAGCTGAACAAACTGGTGGAAGCGGCGGAGACGGGGAAGACGACCCATCTCGTTTTCACCTTTTCCAGCCATGGCACCCAAATCCCTGATACCAACGGGGACGAGGAAGATAGCCTGGACGAGGCCTTCGCCTGCCATGACATCACCAGCAGCGGCGACGCGTGGGACCCGAACACTGTGATCTCCGATGATGAACTGGCCGCCGTTTTTGCCCGTTTGCCCGAAGGTGTCCTCATGGACGTTGTCCTGGACACCTGCCACAGCGGCACCGGGCTTAAATCCTTGGACCTGCTTCCCGGCAGGCGTCCGCGCTTCCTCCCCGGGCCAACGCCGGAGGCTGCGATAGCGAACGAGGACAAGGAGCTCCGAAGCCTGCGTGACCTGGTCAAGTCCGCCAAGCTCTCGACTCCCGTGCTGATGGCGGCCTGCCGATCCGATCAAACGGCCGCAGATGCGTTGATCGAGGGCCGCTATAACGGTGCCTTCACTTACAACTTCCTGAAGTCACTCCAGGGCGATGGGACGTTGGGGCGGGCGGAAATCCTGAAGCTGGTCAGCAAAGGCCTGAAGGCCGGCGGCTTCGACCAAGTGGCGCAACTGGAAGCCTCGAAGGCAGCCCGCAAGGCCGCTTGGGGGGCTTGACGGCCCGCGTTGGGTGCCCCCTAGTCGCCGGTGCCGTGAAACCTGTCCCGCACGCCCGAGGACGCAGCCTGCTCAGCGTCGTGCTGTTGGTCCGAGCCGAATAACTGCCCTTGGCGGTCCCGGTCCATCACGGGCTTGAGTGCGGCGTACACCAGCCGCCCACCGGCGTCGAACCGCAGAAGCCCGCCACCACGGATGTCCACGTAATCCCTTTCGGTCCTCAGTCCGAGGCGCACGTTCGCTTCGCGCCGACTCATCCGTACCGTTTGGATGAATGAAGCCCCAATCTCGGAAATGATGAACCCGTCCGGAGACACACGCTCCGATGTCCGGACGCGGGTGGAACTCAGTGGAGTTCTTCGCTCCAGCCTTGCCGCCTCAAGTAGCCTCGGGTTCTCCCACACGAATCGCTGCACTTCCTGGGGGTCCGATCCCAGTGCCGAAAGGCGGATGGGATAACGGAGCCCTTGGTAGTTGTCCACGCCGCTGATGTTGTACATGGACACCCGCCGGATGCCGATTGCGGAGAACTCCGCCTGCAGCGCCTCACGGTACCCATGAATGTCCTCGGGAACCATGTCCAGGTCGGCCGCAATGATGCCCCGCAGGAGATCACGCCAAGACACGTCCACCGGCGGCATGTATGAAAGGCCCCGGATAACCATGCGCAGGACACGGGTTGCCACCATCGAGCCTGACTCGGCTTTTTGCTGGAGGCTCTGCGCCTCCCCCAGCCTGGCGTTCCTTTCGGACCAGAGTCGTTGCACAGCGCGGAGCACCGCACCCACCACCACGGCGCCACGTGCATGGGGTTCAGGCAGTTCCTGCCACTGGTCCGGAACGGCCCCCACGAACGGCTCACGGAGTGGGCCCCGGGCGAACAGGTCGCGTGCGAAATCGAAAAGCGATCGCATCATCACCGAGTCGTCAACCACCTGCCCCGCTTCGAAACCGCCCCCGGCCGCTTCGAGCTGGCGGTAGACAACTTCCTGTGAAGAAAAGACCGAAAGGATGGCCACGATGTCGGCCAACGCCTCGTGCATCGCCAACTGTTCCATGGTGGCCAGCTCATCGGCCCAAGCCGGACGGAATCCGTCCAGGATCGCGTGCGTCACTTCGTGGGCCACGATGTCCCTGTAGAGGGCCGTGGGAACTTTGTATCCCATCCGATCCACCGAGCCGAAGCGGATGACGTTGCTTCCACGCTGGTATCCGGTATCGGTGGCAGTGACCAGGTCGCGTGCTTTGAGGACCACGCGCCCCTCCGGGTTCCACGGCATGCGCCTGCCCAGCGTGCTTTCAAAAATGTCCAGGGTGCTCATCGCCACCCCGTACACATGTTGAGCCAGGAAGCGGGTGTCGTCCAGCAATTCCCGTAGTCCGTGCGGTGGTGGCTCGTCGACCAACTGCCACGGGTCCCCCTGACGGGTAAGTGTCACCGGGGATACGTTGGTACCGCGCCACTTCCGAATGTGAATGGCGTAGCGGTGCCCGGTGGGTCCGCGCCTCAGCCGTTCCACAGGGATCCGAACCCGCGCCGTCAGCGGAGCAGCACCGGCCGCTCCAATCGGCCCTTCAGCCAGGACAGTCACCGTGACCATCTGCCCGGCTTTAACGTCTCCCGGGCCCTTCTTTGGAAATGCCACAGTCATCGCCATCCCGATTGCGGACCCCAAACACCGCAGCGGAAGCGCGGCTTAGCCCAGTATGGAGGCCGTCCAATCCGGAGGCAATGGTCCTTAGAGTGCTGCGCGCTGAAGGGAACGGGCGGCGTCGATGGTTGCTTGCCCCAGGACCCTGCTCCCCTGGTAGAGGACGACTGTCTGGCCGGGCGCCACACCACGCAAGGGATCCGTCAGGGTAACGACAAGCTCAGCCCGTTCAGTGCCGGAGTCGTCGGTTACAGCTTCCACGTGTGCAACTGCCGGCACGGGATCGCCGTGGGCGCGGACCTGGGCGTAGCAGTCGAACTCAGCACCAGTGGCAACTTCTGTAATGGGCAGCCCCGCCCACGAAACCTTGATGCCTCGAAGTTCATCGATGGCAAGGAGCGCTTCCGGGCCAACCACAACTTTGTTTTCCTTGGGACGGATTTCCAGGACAAACCGGGGCTTGCCATCGGCTGCGGGCGTCCCAAGTTTCAGGCCCCGCCGTTGTCCCACCGTGAAGGCGTTGGCGCCGGGATGCTCCCCGACCTTGGTGCCGGTTTCATCGACGATATCGCCGGTTGTCATCTCGATCTTTTCGGCCAACCAGCCACGGGTGTCGCCGTCGGAAATGAAGCAGATGTCGTGGCTGTCCGGCTTGTTCGCCACGGACAGGCCCCGACGCTCAGCTTCGGCGCGGACCTCAGCCTTGGACGGCGTATCGGCGAGCGGGAACATGGAGTGCTTGAGCTGCTCGTGGGTCAGGACGCCGAGAACGTAGCTTTGGTCCTTTGCCCAGTCAGCGGCGCGATGGAGTTCGCGGTTGCCGTCGGCGTCTTCGATGACCTTGGCATAGTGGCCGGTGCACACGGCATCGAAACCCAGGGCAATGGCCTTCTCCAGCAACGCGGCGAACTTGATGCGTTCGTTGCAGCGCATGCACGGATTGGGAGTGCGCCCGGCGGCGTACTCGTCAATGAAGTCCTGGACAACGTCTTCCTTGAAGCGTTCCGAGAAGTCCCAGACGTAGTACGGGATTCCCAGGACATCGCACGCACGCCAGGCATCACGGGAGTCCTCGATGGTGCAGCAACCGCGGCTTCCGGTGCGAAGGGTCCCCGGCATGCGCGACAACGCGAGGTGGACCCCGACGACGTCGTGCCCTGCCTCTACGGCGCGGGCGGCTGCCACGGCGGAGTCGACTCCGCCGCTCATTGCTGCAAGTACTCGCATGCTGGCTTTCTGTGTGTTTGGGACTGCCCTGTGTCCGGCCCGGAACGGCCAGTGTGCCCGTCCATTCTAGCTCGCGGTAGCCGGAGTGTGCTAAATGCCTTGACCACCCCCACTCCAGATTCTAAAATTAGAACTACTGATTTTAGAATCGAGCTGACATGGCTACAGAACGAATGGTCATTTCCGGCGGCGGCCTGGCCGGCGCCACTGCTGCCCGGACCCTGCGGGCCGAAGGTTTTAATGGACCCATTACCCTGCTCTGCGCCGAGAACCGCATCCCCTACCTCCGCCCTCCCCTTTCCAAGGAATTCCTGCTCGGAAAGGCCGGCGAAGATTCCGTACCGGTGGTTTTGGCGGGCTGGTACGAAGAAAACGGCGTCGAACTCCTGCTCGGCAACGCCGCGACGGCGGTGGATCCGGCCAGCCACCAGATAACGCTGCTAAGTGGCCACCACCTGGAATACGCCAAACTGCTCATCGCAACCGGTGCGCGTCCCCGGGCCATCCCCCTTCCGGGTGCGGAACTCGGGGGCGTCATGACCTTTCGGACTTTCGACGACAGCCTGCGCCTGCAAAGCCTCCTTCAAGACGGCGGCCGGAAAGTGGTCATGATCGGATCCGGCTGGATCGGCATGGAGTTGGCGGCGGCAGCCCGCACGTACGGCAATGACGTGACGCTCCTGGGACTGGAAGACATTCCGTTGAGCGCCGCCATCGGGCCGGAATTGGGGCGCTACTTCCAGCACCTTCACCTGGAACAAGGTGTCTCCTTCAGGCTTCCAGCGAGCGCGGCGCGAATCGAGGGACGCGACGGAACGGCGGAGGCAGTCGTCACCGACAGCGGCGAAAGGCTACCGGCCGACATCGTCATCATTGCTGTCGGCGTCGTCCCGGACACTGCCCTGGCGGAAGTGGCAGGCTTGGCGATCCGCAACGGCATCCTGGTGGACTCCGGACTCCGCACCAGCGCCCCGGACGTCTTTGCCGTGGGCGATGTGGCCAACGCCCTCCATCCGTTCACCGGCGAACACCACCGCAGTGAACACTGGTCCAATGCGCTCAACGGCGGCAAGACCGCGGCGAGGTCGATGTTGGGCCAGGACGCCACCTTTGATGTGGTGCCCTACTTCTACACCGACCAGTTCGAGGCGAGCATGGAATACTCGGGCTTCCCTTCGCTGGCCTCGGGCCTTTCGCCTGTGATTCGTGGCGCCTTGACTGACGAAAGCTTCATCGCGTTCTGGGTCAAAGACGGATGTGTGGTTGCCGGCATGAGTGTCAACCAACGCCGTGTGCACAAGGCGATCAAGGCCCTCATCACGGGCCGCGTCCGCGTCAGCATGGACCGGCTGACCGATCCGGCAGTGCCGCTCGAAGAACTTCTTCCCACCCCGTAACAGGCGCGGAGCAGCTCAGGCCTGGTGCTGCCTCGCCACCGTCGCAGCCGTTTGAATGCTGGACTCGTGGCCGGCCATGCCGGCCTGTCGTGCCCGCGCGCACGCCTCCGGCAGCGCCTTGAGGAGTGCGTCAACGTCAGCCTCTGTAGAGCTGTGGCCCAAGGTGAAGCGCTGTGCTCCGCGGGCCGTGTCCTCATCCAAACCCATGGCAAGGAGGACATGCGAAGGCCGCGGCACTCCCGCGGTGCATGCCGAACCCGTGGATGATTCCACTCCTGCCAGGTCCAGGAGGAAGAGCAACGAATCCCCTTCACATCCGGAGAACGTGAAGTGGGCGTTGCCCGGCAGGCGGCCAGCGCCGGGCGCCCCTCGCAGCACAGCGTCGGGAACGGCCGCCAGGACCCCTTCGACCAGGAGGTCGCGGAGGCCAGCCAGCCGATCCTGCTCCTCCGCCAAGTGGGCGGTTACTGCTTCGGCGGCCGCAGCGAACGCGGCGATCGCAGGCGTATCCAGCGTTCCCGAGCGCACGTCCCGCTCCTGCCCACCACCGTGCTGAACCGGAGTCAACGTCACGGCCCTGCCCAGGAAGAGAGCACCCACGCCCACCGGTCCGCCCAGCTTGTGGCCTGACACGGACATCGCCGACAGGCCCGATCCACGGAAGTCGACGGGAACAGAACCGAATGCCTGGACGGCGTCCGAATGCACCGGGATTCCGTGTGGCTTTGCCAGCCCAACAACCTCCGCCACCGGCTGGATGGTCCCGACTTCGTTGTTGGCCCACATCACGGTAATCAGCGCAACCGAATCAGGGTCGCGTTCGATTTCGCGCTGGAGGACGTCCAATCGGATGGCGCCTTCACTATCCACCGGGAGCCACACAACTTCGGCTGCCTCGTGGCGCTCCAGCCATTCCACGGTGTCCATGACTGCGTGATGTTCGACGGCGGAGCAGAGGATGCGGGTCCGGCGGGGGTTTTCGTCGCGGCGGGCCCAGAACAGGCCCTTGACGGCCAGGTTGTCAGCTTCAGTTCCACCCGAGGTGAAGATCACTTCCGATGGATGCGCGCCGGCCGCCGCAGCCAGCGTTTCGCGGGCATCCTCCACCGCGCGGCGTGCACGACGTCCTGCGCCGTGGAGCGAGGATGGATTGCCTGTTCGCGCCAGTTCACGCGTCATGACGGCGAGCGCTTCAGCCGAAAGGGGCGTGGTGGCAGCGTGATCGAGGTATACAGGCACCTTTCAATTCTACCGGGCGTGGCTGCACCGCGCCCGATTCCACCGGGCAGCTTCAGGTCCTCGGCCTCAGGCGGTGCTGGTGATCCGTGCGCAACAGTGCCCGGGGTCCGTTCCGGCCACCACCGTCCCGGCGGCCAGGCCCGATGTTTCCGCGGCCCCTCGGAGGAAAGCACCGTTCATGGGGCAGACCACGTCCGCGTGGTTTCTTGAGAGCCGGTGAAAGGGGCAGTTGAGCAACAGGTACCCTCCGCCGTCGTCGGGAGCGGGCTGGTATCCGAGGTCCGAAAGGGCGCCGATGAAGTCTCCCGGGCGTCCGGCTTCACGGCCGGATGCATGTGCCACATCGAGCAGCGCCCGGGACACTGGCACGTTCTCCGCCTGTGAGCGGGCGATGGCCGATGCCATGAGTTCCCCGGCGAGATCGTAGTTCCGCTCGGGCACGGAAGCACTGACCTCTTCGAGTGCCGGCCTGTAGAGCTTCGACGGTCGCCCGGAGCCGGGACCGGTTTTGCCAGTCGGCTTCCTGAACTCACTGCGCAGTAGTCCTCCGGTAACCAAGCGGTCCAAGTGGAACGAGGCTGTGCTGCGGGGAAGGTCCAGGGCCGCAGCTGCCTCATCCCGTCCCACTGCGTCCCGGGCGCTCACAACGTATTCATAGAGTGCGCGCCGGTTTTCCTCTCCCAGGGAGGCCACGGCGGCAATCCTGCGGAGCCAGGGGAGGTCGGAGGAGGTGCCCATGCACACAGGATAACTCTAAAAAGAAACTCATTGATTTAAGAGTGCCGCGTATCCACGGCCACCACTCAGGAGGGTGGAACAACGGCGAGCTTGGAATCCATCTCCACCCGGGCGCTTGCCAGCGCTCCTGGGTTCGGGCAAGCGAGGGAAATGTACACCGACGACGCCGGCGCGCTGAACAACCTTGCCAGCACCGTCGCCGCGGCACCCCCGGAAGAAGAATCCAGGGCGAGGAACTCCACGCTGTGCTGCGGCTTGTCATTGTCCTGCCCCCACCGAAGCGAGGTGGGCTTCAGGGTCTCGGCGGCGATCCCGGCATCCAGGTAATGGAACAGCGCCTTAGTGGAAGCGTCGTCGTCGCCTGACACCACCAACGGACCCTGGTTGACGCTGACCCGGATCGCCAACGCGCATCCGTCGGCCCTTTTGTACCGGACTTCGCCCTGCAGGCCGGAATGAACCAGTGACCACCCCGGCACCTCCTCCATCCGGCTGGAGACTGTCACAGGATCCCCTGCGGCCAACGTGCCGCCTGCGGTCATAGGCAGGTCCTTGGCGGCCACAGCCTCCGCATCATGCCCGGGCGTAATGGTGGGGGTCGAAAGCGTGGACTCCGACGGCGACGGCTTCGGTGCTTCCGGGTCCGGGACGTTGACGCTGCAAGAGGCCAGCAGGACACCAACTGCGCCTATGGCAGCCGACCCGGCCAGCCGCCGTCGAACATTCCCTGACACTCTCGCTCAAGCCCCTTCCGGCTTCTCCAGTCCCTGACGCGATCGAGTCTATCCGCCTGCGGCTGGGCGCTCCGCCCTCGCGTCAGGCGAGGACACGCAAGCCGCCCGGCACCACTTCCACGTCGACCGGCAATTCGCCAAGCCTCTCGCCGTCGGCATAAGCAACCACGCCCGCAGCCAACAGCCGCACTCGCCTCACCCTTCGGATTTGTACAGCCGGGTGGTCAGTATGCTTCCCGGCGAACACCTTGGGAAAAACTGCCAGGAAGCGCAACCTTGAAAGCGGCCGCACCACAAACAGGTCCAACCATCCATCGTCAGGGGCTGCATCGGGGGTGATCCTCATGCCACCCCCAATCGATTGCCCATTGGCCACGGAGATCAGCAACGCCCGCTGCGTCCACTGCTTGCCGTCCGCGGTCACCGAATATTCGATCGGCCGAAAGGAGCCCAGCTCCCGAAGCATCGCCAGGTTGTATCGGCTTTTGCCCCGCGGCCAGCGCCACGAATTGGCCCGATCGTTCACCGCGGCATCGAATCCGGCAGACAGCACCCCGGCAAAGTACGTGGTGCGCCCCTCCACAGTGACCCGACCGACGTCGACCTTCCGGCCACCGGCTGCCAACGCGGACAGCGTCTGCCGACATGCAGCGGTGGCGTCATGGAGCGGCAGGTTCAGCAAGCGCGCTACATCATTGCCGGTACCGCTGGGCACGATGCCCAAGGGGATGTCGAGGCCGGCAAGGGCGTTGACCCCCAGGTGGACCATGCCATCGCCTCCCACCACCACCAACGCAGCCACCTCGGTCCCGGCCAGCGTCTGGTCGACCACGTCCGCCAAGGCGGCGTAGCCGTCAGTCTCGAGCACGACGACGTTCCAACCTGCGGCGCGAAAGTGTCCTGCGGCCTGATGCCCGGCCTGGCGCGTATGCCCAAAGGAAGCGGCAGGATTTATCGCCAGGACAATGTTCCCGGACGTGCCGGAAGGAGGGACGGGTAGCGCCGGAGCAGTCACAGGCTGCATTATGCCAGCCGGGAACCACGCACCCTCGTACACTCGTTCACCACGTAGCTGGATAAACTTGCCAGTGCCGCGCCTTTCTTGCGCGGACCGTCATAAGAGAAGGGCCCGTGCTTGGCCGAGGGCAGCAGTTCGCACTATCAGGTTCTCCGTGTCTCCGTCACCGCGACGGACAAGGAGATCAAAGTGGCCTACCGCAAGGCCGCCCGCAAGGCACACCCCGATCACGGCGGAGAAGCGGAAATGTTCCGGCGGGTGACCTTGGCCTACGAGACACTTATCGATCCACAGCGCAGGGCTGAATACGACCGCCGCTACGCCAGCGGAGCGTCGGCCGCCAGCCAACCGCGGCCAGGCGACTACACGGGCGCGCCTGCACCTGGTCCGGGATCGACCACCAACATCAAACGGCCCCAAGCCCAACGAAACACAGCCGGCGATCCCCCGGTCTACGTCCCCGGCTTTGAGGACCCCAACGAGGTTCCCCTGATTTCCGCGGCAGAGGCGGCCCGGCAAGTCCACGGCATACCCCGCAAGCGCGGCATCTTTGGCGCCGAAGCGCGCATCCAACGCGAAATGAGAACGGTCCAACTCATCAGCCGGCAAGTCCTGACCGCCATTCCCGCGGCCCGCCTGATCAACGGTCTCCGCTCGCCCTCGGACAACAACCACATCGACCACGCCGTCCTGTCCGGCTACCGGCTGGCACTGGTGGGCTCGATGCTTCTCCCCAAGGGGGCCTACGCATGGGACGGCCAGTCATTGCGGCACGGCGGCCGATCGGTCGCGCCCCCGCAACTGGCCCACATTGTCCGCCACATGCAGGACATCTTTCCTGAACTCAACGTCACCGGTTGGGTGGTCCTGCACAGCCCTGACGGCAACCTCCATGAACCTGTCATCGACCAGTACGGTAAGGGCCAGTCCACCCACAACCCGGTGGAAGTGGTCAATGGCGCGGGACTGGCCCGGGGGTTGAAGCAGTTCCTCAGCTCCGGACCGGCACCCAACACGGTAGTGGTACCGGTTCTGGCACGCCTCCTCCGCGGGATGCATTAGGCCCAAGCCCGGAGCTCCATGGATGCCTGACTAAGATGGGACGGTGTTCCGCATCCTCTTCCACACTCCAGAAATCCCGGGCAACACGGGCAACGCTATCCGCCTCGCGGCCATCACCGGAGCAGAGCTCCATTTAGTGGAGCCCTTGGGTTTCGATTTTTCCGATGCCAAGCTGCGCCGTGCCGGCCTCGACTACCACGACCTTGCTGTCGTGACTGTCCATAGAGACATCGACGCTGCGTGGTCGGCCCTGCAGCCAGAGCGCGTCTTCGCGTATACCGCCGACGGCGAAACGTCTTACACGGATATCAGCTACCGGCAAGGCGACGTGCTCATGTTCGGCCCCGAATCGGTGGGCTTGCCGGAATGGCTCAAGCAGGACCCACACGTCACCGCACGCGTCCGCCTGCCCATGAAGCCTTCCCTCCGCTCACTGAACCTGGCCAATGCAGCCTCGATCGCAGTGTTCGAGGCATGGCGGCAGAACGGATTCGCGGGCGCCAAACTCTAGCCCATCCAAGTGCCCCACAGCACCGAATACCTTATGCAGGGACAACCCCTGGCCCGGATATTCACTGAGGGAGCCTACGTGAGCGTGCAGCAGACCAGCGCGATGGTAACAAGGCACTGCCTCGCCGCGCCCGCAACACCAACGTCTCATGCTGCCGTATTCAAACGGGACAACATATGCTGGACGGTGATGGACATCCCCAACAAACCCTCCGCTCCGGTCTTCGAGCCGGCCGATACTGCGACAGACCTGAACTCGCAGCTCACCGGCCTGCTCCACCTTGTGGCCGGAGGGGACCAGCAGGCTTTCGCAGAGTTCTACCGCCTCACTTCACGCAGGGTATTTGGCATGGCCAAGCGGGTGTTGATTGACCCGGACCTCAGTGAAGACGCTACCCAGGAGGTCTTCATCCAGGTATGGCAAGGCGCTGCGAAGTTTGATCGGGCCGCAGGAAGCCCGCTGGCCTGGCTCATGACCATTGCTCATCGTCGTGCCATTGACCGCGTGCGCGCCGTGCAGTCCGCAACGGATCGTGAGGCCAAGTACGGCGCAGCGAGCCTGGACCCGGACAGGGACCTGGTGGCTGAGGAGGCGGACAGCAACCTCGAAGCCGAGGCCGTCAGCCGATGCCTTGCCACCCTGACTGACACCCAGCGCGAGTCGGTCCGGCTCGCCTACTACGGCGGCCTGACATACCGGGAAGTTGCCGAGCACCTTGGTGCCGCCGTTCCCACGATCAAGTCCCGCATCCGCGACGGACTGCTGCGTCTGAAGACCTGCCTGGGGGTGGGTTGATATGAGTGAAAACACTGGTGGAGGCTTTATCCGCAGAATGTTTGCCAACGACATCGCTACCGACCTCGCCGAGGGCCGTGTCCTTGAGCTGGCGGAAATCTATGCCCTGGACGCCGTCAGTGACGAGGAACGGGCCATCATCGACGACTTCGTCAAGACCGCTCCCGAGGGTCCTGAATTCCATGAGCGGGTCCGCCAGGCCCGCGAAACACTCGCCGCCGGCTTTGCGCCCGAGGAAGAGCCGCCCGCGGGTCTCTTCGACAACATTCTGGACCGTATCGCCAAGGACGCCCCCGCGGCGCCCGCCTCCGCACCGGAAACGCCCGCGGTAGCTGGCCCCGCCGTCGACGAACTTGCGGCCGCCAGGGCGAAGCGCGAAGAACGCCGCAGTGGCGGCGCGCGTCGATGGATTGTGGGAGCGGCAGCCGCCGCGGCCATCGCCATTGGTGGGATTGGCGTGGGGTCGTACGTCTCCGCCCAGAACGATCCCGTCAACCAGGTCCTGCAGGCGCAGGACGTCCAGAAGCAGTCCGCAGCCGTTCCCGGCGGCGGCACAGCCACCATCTCGGCATCCTCGGCCAAGGACTCCTTCGTGGTCCTCATGGACGGCGTAGCGCCCGCGCCTGAGGGCAAGGTCTACCAGTTGTGGACGCTGCCGAAGGACGGATCCGCACCCGTACCGCAGGGCACCATGGATGCGCAGACGCTATCGAAGCCGGCGGTTGTGAAGGGCCTCTCTTCGGCGTCCTCCGTAGCCATCACGGTGGAACCAGCGGGCGGGTCGAAAGCGCCCACCACAGCCCCGGTGCTGGTGGTAGCTCTTTCCGCTTGAGCGCTGACCTGCTGACTTAACGCCCGACGGCGGCCACCCCACCTAAGAGGGACGCCGCCGTCGGGCGTCTTACTGCGTTTCGGAAGCTATAACACCAGGGACAGCAGCATCACGAAGCCGAATCCAACGACGGAAATCAGTGTCTCCATGACGGACCAGGTCTTGAACGTTTGCCCCACGGTGAGGCCGAACAGTTCTTTGACCAGCCAGAAACCGGCGTCGTTGACGTGCGAGAGGAACAGTGAGCCGGCGCCAATCGCCAACGCGAGCAATGCCGCGTGAGTTGGGCTCAGGCTGCTGGCAAGGGGTGCGACAATACCGGCTGCGGTCACCGTGGCAACTGTTGCAGAGCCGGTGGCCAGGCGGAGGGCCACTGCGACGATGAAGCCCAGGACCAGGACGGACATGTTTGCGCCTTCTGCCCACTTCTTGACCGCGTCTCCGACTCCCGCGCCAATCAGTGTCTGCTTGAAACCGCCACCTGCACCCACAATCAGGAGGATGGCTGCGATCGGCCCAAGGCTCTCCCCCAGCTTGGCCGTGATTCTGGTTCCCGTGAACCCTACGGCGTACCCGAAGGTGACGATGGCCAGGAGCACGGCAAGCGTCATGGCCACCAAGGGCTGGCCGACGAAGTCGAAGAAGATCCTGATGCCAGGAGCAGTTGCCGCGTCCGGCCAGATGATGCCGCCCAAGGCCTTCAAGAGCATCAATACAACCGGGAAAATGATGGTCAGCAGCGTCACGCCAAAGGAAGGCTGGCGCTTGACATCGCTCAG
This sequence comes from Paenarthrobacter nitroguajacolicus, assembly GCF_031455195.1. GTDB lineage: Bacteria > Actinomycetota > Actinomycetes > Actinomycetales > Micrococcaceae > Arthrobacter > Arthrobacter nitroguajacolicus_D. The sequence goes on from NZ_JAVDSH010000003.1 coordinate 49,049, forward strand.
GTCCGCCGTGTGCTGGGTGTCAATGCCACCAGCAACGGCAGGAGCGTCCACGGGTACCCACCGAGCAGCAAGGCGTGAGAAAAGCGGGCCACAGATAATGACGGTAGGGATAGCCACCAAGATGCCCAGGCCCAGCGTTGTTCCCAGTTCCGCTTTCACTGCGCTGATGGCAATGAGCGGTCCGGGGTGCGGCGGCACGAGGCCGTGAAGCACCGACAGGCCAGCCAAAGCCGGGATGGCTATGCGCATCAGCTTCATCTTGGATCGCTGGGTGACCAGCACGATGACCGGGAGCAGCAGGACGAGCCCGATCTCGAAGAACATGGGCAGGCCGATGATGACAGCAACCAGCGTGATCATCCAGACCAGCTTGTTGCCGCTGGCCTTGGCCAGCAAAGTATCGACAACCCGGTTGGCACCGCCGGAATCGGCGAGCAACTTCCCGAGCATGGCGCCAAGCGCGATCAGCAGGCCAACTTCCTTCAGGACACCGCCTACACCGTCCTCGAAGTTGGTGATGACTTTCCCCAGCTCCACCCCTGATGCCAGCCCCACAAAGGCTGAACCCAGGACAAGGGCGAGGAACGGGTGCATCTTGAGTTTCGCGATCAGCACTACGATCAAGGCGATTCCCAACGCCGCCACCACGAGGAGTTGCGTGTCGTGCGCGGTCCATTGCTGGACCTCCGTCGCGGTTTCCAGGGCCTTCACGAAGCACTCGTTCCGGTATTGGCGCCTGCGGGGCGAAGACCAAGCCGCTCAATGACTTCATCCGCTTCTTCGGCGGGCGACGCGGAAACGCATAGCGAGATGTAGTTCTCGTCGTCGGTGGGTTCCTCCAGGGCGTCAAACTGCGATTCCAGAAGCGACGGCGGCATGAAATGCCCGTGCCTGGAGGCCAGTCGGTCCGAGATCTTGTCCTTGCTTCCTTGCAGGAAAACGAAGACCACTCCTTCGCCGCGGAGAACGTCGCGGTACTTCTTTTTCAGTGCCGAGCACGTAATGATTGCCGGGATTCCGGCGTCCGTGCGCTGACGGATCCAATCCGAAATGATGCCCAGCCAAGGCCAACGGTCCTCATCAGTGAGGGCAAGCCCCGACTGCATCTTGGCTACGTTGGCTTCGGGATGAAGGTCGTCGCCCTCGGCGAGATCCCATCCAAGTTTTCCAGCGAGAACGCCGGCTACAGTCGATTTGCCGGAACCGGAGACTCCCATAATCACCAGTACGGGTTGTTGCGCAGTCTTCGCCATCAAAGTCTGCCTTCCTCGAATAAATATGATTTAACCGAGACCAAGCATATGACACGGGTTACATCACGGCAATATCAGAAGCCGGCGATAGTGCTGGACCCGTTGACTGACACCACGTGGAAGCCCTCGGCGCTGGTCCCCTCCGGCAGTCCTGCACGATGTCCGTTGTGGTGCATCAGGCCGCGGACCACCCTCTCCATAGCCTCAACATCGGGGTGCTGGCTCGCGTGGACCCGGATGGCGTCCAGCTTGGCCGAAACGTGGGCCGAGACATCCACGAAGTGGTTCTCCCTGGCCTCCGGGCTTGAAATAAACCAGAGCCAGGGCAGCTTGTAGGCCTCGAGGCCTGCCTCAGCCAGTTCCGGATAAGCGAAGGGATTCTCCACCGCCGGATACACCGCCCGGGTCACTGCTTCCCCTGCGGCAAGGTGGTCAGGGTGGCTCTTCTGGAGGCGGTCCCAGTTCCTTTCCGGGTGCATGGTCAGCACGATGTCCGGCCTGATCTCACGGATCAGCTTCACAACCTGCTTGATAACGCCGTGTGTCGGTTCAAGGTATCCGTCGCGCTCGTGAAGGTAATGGATGTCCGTGACACCCACCAACGCGGCGGCCCGCTTCTGCTCCTCGGCCCGCAACTCGATGATGCGTTCCCGGTCCACGGGATCAAAACCGCCGGCATCGCCGTCGGTCATGATGCAGTAGCTGACCTGGACACCGGCTGCAGTCCAGGCCGCGATGGTCCCCGCAGCGCCGAAATCGATGTCGTCAGGATGGGCGGTAAAACAAAGCACCCGCTCGACACGCTCCGTGGAGGCATCGAACGGGCTCTTTGCTGACGGGACGTCAGTAGGCAAAGGGATCAGCCTTTCCGCTTCTTGATTTCCGCGGTGGCCTGCGGGAGGACCTTGAACAGGTCACCGATAATGCCATAGTCCGCGATCTCGAACACCGGTGACTCGGCGTCCTTATTGATGGCAACGATGACCTTGGAGGTCTGCATACCAGCCTTCTGCTGGATGGCTCCGGAAATGCCGGCCGAGATATACAACTGCGGAGAAACCGTGACACCGGTCTGGCCGACCTGGGCATCGTGACCAATCCAGCCAGCGTCAGTGGCAGCACGGGATGCCCCCACTGCGGCACCCAAGGCGTCTGCGAGCTCTTCCAGTGGACCGAAGTCGCCGTCCACGCCACGTCCGCCGGCAACAACGATCCTGGCTTCGCTGAGGTCCGGCCGTCCACTGACCGGCTTTTCCGTCCGGGCGGCGATGCGGGCAGAGTTGGCTGCGGCGTCGGCCGGAACCTCAACCGTGGCGGTTGCCGGGGCAACCGATTCCGCAGCCGCTACAGGTTCAACGTTGTTGGCCTTGACCGAAAGCACCGTCACCGGCGTTGTGGCCTTGGCCGTGGTGGTGTAGGAACCAGCCAGCACGGACTTGTGCGCAGTGCCATCAGCTTCGACGCCTACCACATCCGTGATCACACCCGCACTGAGCTTGATGCCGAGCCGGCCCGCAATTTCCTTGCCCTCAGGCGAGTTATCGAGAAGCACTGCGGTGGCTCCCGAAGCGTTCACAGCTGCCGCAAGGTACGCGGCCTTCGGTCCTACAAGGTATTCGTCAAGGTTCGCCAGCGACGGCTGGTACACCGTGGAGGCACCATAGGCACCCAGGGTGGCAGCGACGTCGTCGGTCAGTTCACCGGTGATTGCGACGGCGGTCTCCCCCAGCGAACGGGCGATGGTCAGGAGCTCCAGGCTGCTCTTCTTGAGAGCGGCTCCCGGGTTGTCAATGAAAACAAGTGCATTTGCCATGGTTGGGATCCCCTTAGAGCAGCTTCTGTGCGGCCAGGAAGTCGACCAGCTTGATGCCGGCGTCGCCTTCGTCTGTGATGATGGTGCCCGCGGTCCGGGGCGGACGCGCATCAGCCGATTCCACCACTGTCCAGGAACCGGCCAGGCCGACCTGGGAGGCGTCCAGCCCAATGTCGGACAGCGTCAGGGAAGTGATCTTCTTCTTCTTGGCCGCCAGGATGCCTTTGAAGTTGGGGTAACGGGGTTCGTTGATCTGGTCCGTGACCGAAACCACGGCCGGAAGGTCCGCTTCGACTGTCTCCGAAAAATGGCCGGCGTCACGGCGAGCGCGGACCTGACCGCCCGTCACTTCCAGGCTTGATGCGAATGTCACCTGTGGGTACGACAACCGCTCGGCCAGCTGGGCCGGAACCAGTGAAGTCTCGCCATCGGTCGATGCCATGCCCGTGAGGACGAGGTCCACAGGGCGGCCGTCTGCCGAAAGGTGGCCGATTGCAGCGGCAAGGGCCAGCGACGTGGCCGCAGCATCCGAGCCCGCCAACGCGTCATCGCTCAGGTGAACACCCGAATACGCGCCGATCTGAAGGGATTTCTTCACGGCATTGACGGCCCCCGAAGGACCCATGCTCAGGGCAATGACCTCATTACCGGCTTTGGGACCGCCACGCTCTTCTGCGAGCTGCAGCGCGGCCTCGAGGGCGTACTCGTCCAATTCGGACAGGATGCTCTCATCACGGTCGGTTGTGTTGTATGGGCCGGTGATGTGCCGGTCGAACTGCGCGTCCGGGACGTGCTTGACCAGAACGACAATCTTCAATGTCTCTTCCACTGTCTTCGAAGCAGCCTTCCATGCTTGTGGACGGCCAACCGCAGAAGCGTGGCCGTGAATTGCCCAGCGCGTGGGCTCGTCCTAGCTAAGCATATTGCCCGCAGAATTCCACTCCCAGCGTTAACCCCTGTTGCGGGCCACCGGGCCGGGGACGACGACGAGGCGGGCAACACCCCAAGAGGTGCGGCCCGCCGTCGTACTTCCGTGCTTCGCGCTGTTGCTGCGCGGCGCCTACTGGTGGGCGGCGCCTACTGCTGGGCAGCGTCGAGGGTAACCTCGACTTCCTGCGACTGGCCGCCGCGGAGGATGGTCACCTTCACCTTGGCTCCGGCCGGCTGTTCCCGGACCGCTGCAGTCAGCTGGTTGGGGTCGCTGACGGTGTAGTCGCCAAACTTGGTAACGACGTCGCCCACCTTGAGCCCAGCCTTCGCTGCGGCCGAGCCGGACGTCACCGAAGCAACCTCGGCCCCCACCGAGAAGCTCGAGTCACTGCCGGTGGAAGACTTGGCCCGCACCGACACGCCGAACTGGCCGTGGCTGGCCTTGCCGGTGTCGATAATCTCCTGTGCCACGCGCTTGGCATGGTTGATCGGGATGCTGAAGCCCACGCCGATGTTGCCGCTGGACGAATCGGACGTGCCACTGCCAGCGGAGGCGATGGCTACGTTCACGCCGATGATTTCACCCTTGCTGTTCACCAAGGCACCGCCGGAGTTACCCGGGTTGATCGCGGCGTCAGTCTGGATCACGTTGATGGAGATGGATCCCTCGTTCGCCGTGGACTGGCTCTGGCCACCGCCTGGAGGGGCGAACTGGAAGCCCTGGTCACCGCCCTGCGAGTTGTCTGTGCCCTCCTTCGGAGCGGCCGACGAAGCAACGCTGATGGTCCGGTTCAGGGTCGAAACGATGCCGTCCGTGACCGTCCCGGTCAGGCCCAGCGGCGAACCGATGGCGACGGCGGTGTCCCCCACGTTGATCTTTGAAGAATCACCCAACGATGCGGGAACCAGGCCCGACGCGTTGTCCACCTTGATGACGGCGAGATCAGACAAAGGGTCCGTTCCTACTACATTGCCCTTGAGCACCTTGCCATCGCTGGTCCGGACCTCGATCGCCGCGTTCGACGTCGCCCCATCCAGCGTTACCACGTGGGTGTTGGTCAGGATGTGGCCCTGGTCGTCGAGGATGATGCCGGAGCCGGTACCGCCTTCGTTGCCACTGGTTGCCTTGATGGTTACCACGCTGGGCGAGGCCTTGGCTGCTGCGGCGGTGATGACGTTGACGTCGTCCTTGTTGTTCACGATGACCGTGCTGGACTGGCTTCCGGTCGCGGCCGCCGGAGAGTTGTTGTTGTCCCACAACGCGTTGCTGCCTGCCACTACCCCGCCGCCAATCAGGCCAGCAGCGAGCATGCTCGCCACCAGTGTCCCGACGCCGAATGCCGGCTTGCGCTTGGTGGCGACTGCTGACGAGTGCCCCGGCGTGTGTTGCGATCCCGGTCCCTGCTGGGGTCCCTGAGCACTGCTGAAATGCGTACCCGGATTGTTGGCTTGGCCACCGCCGTAGAACGGCTGCTGCGAGGGGTACGCAGGACGCTGCGTCGAATCCTGCGGCTGGGCAGAAGGCTGAGCCGCTTGGGCTGGACCTTGCTGCGGGGCGCCGTAGTAGTGGGGGTTCGGTGCCGGCGGCTGGTGCTGTCCGGCCGGCGGCTGATATGCCGGAATGGGAGTTGTCGGCTGAGCTGGGCCCTGGGCCGATCCGGCCTGCCCTGAAGTCCAGGCAGGCTGCTGCTGGGTAGCGTTGGCATCGTTGTGCTCGCCCGAAGTGGCCCGCGGCTCTGACGGCTCACGGTTCTCTGGTGCGGTGCCCTGCGCTGGGTTCTCCGTCATGGGTCTTCCTTTCGTCCTCGTCTTCATCAACTATGTACCCATTTACTGGAACAAAAGCGGACGTTCGCTGGGAGCTTCCTGAAAGGGCAGGACGACCGGTCCGGGGTTCCCTGGATTGCCCTCAACGGGTCAACAACCCTGCTTTCTCCTATATTTCGCTGGTGGCATATTCACCGCTGTGGACGGGCTATGGGGTGCACCATAGAATCAAGAGGAATTGCCACAGCGACCTGCGGCTTTACACCATGCGTGGGGGCGCTGAGCATTCTGTGACGATTGGTACGCCTTGTTCCAGTCGCAGACGTGCTGAAGGGTTGCACATGCGGTCAATATTTAAACGCGTACTCGGTGTTATGGGCGTGGCTGGACTGTTGGCCCTCCCGGCCGGCGCGGCTTTTGCTGCCGATCCCGTGACGATACCGTCCGGACAGAACATCGTCGATGACGCCAATGTCCTGGGAAGCCGAAAAGGCGAAGTTCAGGACGCCATCCAAAAGACACTTAAGGACCACAAGTACAACCTGTACGTGGTGACGGTGGACTCGTTCACGAATCCTTCGGATCCCAAGGCGTGGACAAAGGCCGTTGCCGACAACAGGGGCATGGGCAAACCGGACGCCATTCTCGCGATCTCCACGGCTGGCCAGTACAACTTCGCCCTGAACTCCGGGAGCGCCATTTACTCCAAGCAATCCGCCATCGCACAGAACGCCGTGGTACCGAACCTCGCCGGAGGCAAGAAGGACTATGCCCAGGCCGCGATCGATACTGCAGCCGCTATCGGTGATGCAGCCGGCGGTGGCAGTGGAACTGTGCCCAGCGGTAACGCAGGGGTCGGCGTCCTGGTTGGCGTCGGCGTCGTAGCGGCGGGCGGTGCCGGCACGTACCTCTACCTCCGGAACCGCCGCAAGAAAGCCGGTACCAAGGCGGTCAGTGCAAGTTACGGTCCGCAGGGCGAACAGCTTGACCCACTGGCGGGCCTCAGCATTCCGGAGCTGAGGCAGAAGAGCGGTTCGCTGCTGATTGAAGCCGATGACGCCATCAAGTCCAGCGAGCAGGAACTCGGCTTCGCCCAGGCACAGTATGGCGACTCCGCGATTGGCAACTTCACCAAGGCCTTGGAAGAGGCCAAGAACCACATGACTGAGTCGTTCAAGTTGCAGCAACAGCTCGACGACCATATTCCCGACACTGAAGAGCAGCAACGGACCTGGCTTGGAGAGATCATCCGCCGTTCCGAGGCAGCGTTGGCGTCCCTCCGCGACCAAAAAGCCGACTTCGACTCGCTGCGGGAGTTGGAGAAAAACGCTCCGCAGGCTTTGGCCGCCGTCAATTCCGGCGCCAAGGAGGCAGATTCCAGGATTGCCAGCGCTGAGCAGTCGCTTGAAAGCCTTCGCGCGAAGTACGCCGAGTCCGCCCTGACGCAGGTATCGGATAACATCCTCCAGGCCAAGGAGCGGCTCGCCTTCGTGCAGAACGCCGCAACGGCCGCGCAGGAGAAGTTGGCTGCAGGCGAGAACAGCCTCGCCGCCGTCGCTGTTCGCGCCGCAGAGGAAAGCCTGCACCAAACCAACGTGTTGATTGACGCCATTTCGAAGACAGCCGGAAGCCTCGACGAGGCCCGCTCCTCCCTCGAAGGTGCAGTCGCGGAAACCAGCCAGGACCTCGCCCAGGCCAGGGCCATGATCCAGTCCGGGGAACATCCTGAACTCGCAGGACCCGTTGCCGGTGTCGAAGCCGCCTTGGCGCAGGTGAAAACCGAGATACAAGGCGGAAAGATCGATCCCATTGCAACGCTCAGCCGCGTTGAGTCTGCGCACCAGGCGCTGGACCAGTCCCTGTCCGGCATTCGGGACCAGCAGGAGCAAGCGCGCCGCGCACAGGCTTCGCTGCAGCAGACCATCATGGCCGCGCAGGCGCAGATCAGCGCAACGTCTGACTACATTACGGCCAGGCGTGGCGGCGTGGGCACGGAGGCGCGCACACGTCTGGCCGAGGCCCAGCGAAACCTGGATTACGCCCTGTCGATCTCCCGGAATGATCCAGTTACGGCCCTCACCTACGCCCAACAGGCCCATTCACTCGCTGCCCAGGCAGCCCAACTTGCCCAGTCGGACGTCGACCAGTTCGGCTACGCGGACCAGGGTTACGGCCGTGGAGGCATGTTCGGCGGTGGCGGAGGCGGAGGAGGCGGCCTCGGAGGAGCCATCCTCGGCGGGATTCTCATCAACTCCATCCTCAACGGCGGCGGAGGTGGCTGGGGCGGTGGCCACAACGACGGCGGGGGCGGCGGAGGTTTCTTTGGCGGCGACTCGGGCGGTGGCGACTTCGGTGGCGGTGGCGGCGACTTCGGTGGCGGCGATTCCGGCAGCTTCTAGACCTACAAACTAAGCGGGGTCCGTGCCCCAAATAGAAGCGGTACAACAACTGATCACTGATTTCAGTGGGCATTCACTGAGCAGGACGAAAGGCAACACCATGGTTAAGCAGTCCATTTTCGGTCGGATCTCCCAGCTGGCAAAGGCCAACATCAACGCCTTGCTCGACCAGGCAGAGGACCCTCAGAAAATGCTGGACCAGATGGTCCGCGACTACACGAACAACATTGCCGAGGCCGAGTCAGCGGTGGCCCAGACCATCGGCAATCTTCGGATGCTGCAGGCGGACTACAACGAGGACATCAAGAACGCCCAGGACTGGGGCAACAAGGCACTCGCCGCATCACGCAAGGCAGACGAATACCGCGCTGCCGGTGACGCCGCGGACGCCCAGAAGTTCGACAACCTCGCCAAGGTGGCCATCCAGCGACAGATGGCTGCCGAATCCGAGGCACGGACGGCAGAGCCAAGCATCGCTTCCCAGACCGAGGTTGTGGACAAGCTCAAGACCGGTCTTGACCAGATGAAGAACAAGCTCAACCAGCTGACCGCCAAGCGGAATGAACTCGTTGCTCGTTCGAAGACCGCCGCTGCCCAGTCACAGGTACACGATGCCCTTAAGAGCATCGACATCATGGACCCCACCAGCGAAGTAGGCCGCTTCGAAGAGAAGATCCGCCGCGAAGAGGCCAAGGTCCTCGGCCAGCAGGAGCTTGCCAGCTCCAGCCTTGACGCACAGTTCAACCAGTTGGAGGACCTGGGCGAGCAGACCGAAATCGAGGCCCGCCTCGCAGCCCTCAAGTCAGGCGGCGCCAAGCCTGCCATCGGCGCTGGCACCCCCGCCTCGAGCGGATCGACCGTCGACGAAGCCGACTTCGACAAGCTCTAGGAAGCCGCCGGCACATTCATTCCGGCACCATACTGAACCCTAGGAGTGGGTGGGAACCGTAAACGGATCCCACCCACTTTTTTGTCGCCCCTTTTTGGGCCTGCAGTGCAACTATCCAGCCGGCAGCGGTTGGTCCTGGCCTGGGCTGACGTCCGTTGCCACTTCCGCCCGGATTTCAAAACCTTTCGGGTGGAAGTAGGTCACCGTGCACTCCAGGACCTCGCCGTGGGGTCCGAGCGTGGTCCGTTCCAAGCGAGGGACCAGGGGAAACCCGCGTACGTTCAACGCGTCAGCGAGGTGCTCTGGGGGCGCATGCATCGTTACCGTGATTTCGGCCCGCTGCAGTGGCTTCAGGGTCCTGTCCTGGATGACCTGGTAAATCGAGTTTCGTTCCGCATCAGCAAGGCTGATGTGGCGTCCAATGTGCGACGGTATGAATATCTCAGCTATGGCGTAGGGCCAGCCCGCACTTGAGTACGAGCGGCGAATGACCAGGACAAGATTGTCGTCGGAGACCAGCTTGGCCGGCACCGACTGGTCCTTTTCCATCCACTTGTATTCGATGAGTCCCTTGACGGTCTTCATCCCGGCCGCTGTAAACGTCTCCATGAAGGGGGCCAGGCGATTAAGCATCTTGACCGGTCGTTGGGCCATCACGAATGTCCCCTTGCCCTGCCTGCGGATCAGGAGACCCTTGACCACGAGCTTTTCTATGGCTTTGCGGACCGTGGTACGGCTGATCCCGTACTCCTCCATGAGGGACTCTTCCGTGGGTATTCGGGCCCCCGGTTCCAGACGGCTGACCTGTTCCGTCAGGACATCGGCCACCTGCTGGTAAACGGCCACAGGGCTGTCCCGTTGAAGGAGCCGACGCTCAAGGTCAGGGTGGGGGTCTTCATTGACCAACGGGGCCGTCTCCTCTGTTCCTGGCGCAGTCTGGGATTCGTCAGGCGGCAAAGTTTTCATTGCGCAGCCAGTCGGCTTCGATGCTAGCATCGGTGGCCCAATCAGCCCTTAAAGCAAAAGATCCGGACCAGTGTCACTGATCCGGATCTTTCTCCAGTTGCGGGGACAGGATTTGAACCTGTGACCTCTGGGTTATGAGCCCAGCGAGCTACCGAACTGCTCCACCCCGCGTCGCAAGAACAACTCTACCGCACCTGCGGAGTGCATTTGACCAGCCAGTGCATAAGGTGCCGCAGATCACGCCCGGATACCAAGGTCGCTCCCCCGTTGCACGCGGAACGTGAGCGACGATCACACCCAAGTACGCGGAACGTGAGCGACGATCGAGCCCCGTGTACTGGGCAAAACAAAAGGCCCGGATCAGTGTTTACTGATCCGGACCTTTCTCCAGTTGCGGGGACAGGATTTGAACCTGTGACCTCTGGGTTATGAGCCCAGCGAGCTACCGAACTGCTCCACCCCGCGTCGCAAGAACAACATTACCGTCCGGTGAATGGCAGACCAAATCCTGGCTACGTGATCTGCATCTCCCTGAACAAGCGAGGGCCGGTGCCGACCCCAAAAGGGGCTGGCACCGGCCCTCGCCGTACGCGCTGCTCTTAGCTACTGGGCGAAGGCGACGGGGTCGCGCTCGGAGTAGCTCCCGGCGTCGTGGTTGGTGCAGGAGTGGCACCCAAGCGGTTTTCTGCGTCCACGGCCCTCTTCAGCGCCTCGGAGAGCTTGGTTTGCTGGGCACCATATCCGGCAAAGTCGCCCTTGGCCAAGGCTGCCTGACCGTCCTGGATGGCCTTGTTGGCATCATCCAGGGCTGCCTTCAGGTCCGCTTTCGCGTCGCTGGGGCCCGCCGGGGGCGTGGTGGTGCCCGGAGGAGCAGTGGGCGTCTGTCCATTGTTTGCGACATCGCCCGCCGAAGCACCGGAGTCTCCGCCGAACAGCTGGTTGAGTGCCTCATCCAGTGTGGGCGCGAAGCCAATCTTGTCACCGAACGCAACCAGGACACGCTGGAGCGTTGGGTAGGACGTCTCACCTGTCGACTTCAGGTAGACCGGCTGAACGTAGAGCAGGCCGCCACCCACCGGCAGGGTCAGCAGGTTGCCGTTCAACACATCCGAAGCGCCCTGGCGCAGGAGGTTCAAAGCCTGGGACACGGTGGGGTCCGAGTTGAACTTGTTCTGTGCTTGTCCCGGGCCGGGTACCTGCGTATCGGTAGGAAGCTGCAGGAGCCTTAGCTGCCCGTAACTGTCCGCCTTTACGCCCTTGACGTTTCCGGCGTCAGAGTCGGCTGCCAAGAACCCGTAAAGGATGTTCCTCGCGCTGCCGTTGACCGTCTGCGGGATGAACGAGGACGTCAGTTGGAAAGCGGGCTTGTCCTGATCCGGCATCTTCAACGACATGTAGAAAGGTGGTTGCTTGACGGCTTCCGAAACGGTGGGATCGTTCGGGACGCTCCAGGCATCGTTGTTTTGGTAGAAGCTGTCAGGATCCGTGACGTGGTAGCGGCCAAGGAGTTCACGCTGGACCTTGAAGAGGTCCTCCGGGTAACGGACGTGGCTCATAAGGTCGCCCGACATTTCAGAGAAGGGCTTGATGACCGTAGGGAAGACTTTCTGCCATGCCTTCAGGATGGGGTCCTGGTCATCCCACGCGTAGAGATTCACGGAGCCGTCATAGGCGTCCACAGTTGCCTTGACCGAGTTCCGGATGTAGTTCACGGAGCTGTTGGGCAGCGCGACGGTACGGCCGGCGTTGGTCTGTGAATCGGCGGTGGCGTTCTGCAGCTGCTGCGGTTGCGAGTACGGGAAGTACTGGCTGGTGGTGTAACCGTCAACGATCCACTTAACCCGCCCATCAACGACAGCCGGATAGGCGTTGCCATCCACGGTCAGGTAGGGAGCCAGTTTCTCAACGCGTTCGCGGGGGTTGCGGTCATAGAGAATCTGGGATTCTGCATTCACGCCATCCGAGAGCAGCAGGTCGGAGGACTGGAACTTGATGGAGTAAAGGATCCGGTTAAGCCAGTTGCCCACGTTGGGCCCACCGTTGCCATTGAAGGTGTACTGCGTTTCGCCCCCGCCTTCACGGCCAACCGGCCGATCCTGCTCGCGGTTGGGCGCACCGTCTGGTGCCCCCACGATGGAGTATTCCGGGGAGTTTTCACCGAAGTAGATGCGCGGCTCGTAGGAGGTGTCGTTGCCGAGGACGCCGTTGGAGGGGATGCCCGACTGCAGGAATTCCGGCTTGCCGTCAACGGTGAACTTATTGCCCTTTGCGGCGACGACGCCATATCCGTGCGTGTAGACAATGTGCCTGTTGACCCATGTCTGCTGGTTGGCGCTCAGTCCGTCGGGGTTCAGTTCGCGAACCGCGATCACGGTGTCCTGGACCTTGCCGTCCACCACGTAGCGGTCCACGTTGAGTGACTGCGGGAACTGGTAGTAAGGACGGAACTGTTCAAGCTGCGCAAACGCCGAGGAGATGAGGTTCGGGTCCAGGAGGCGGATGTTCGCCGTTGTTTGGGCGTCCGCGGCCAGTGCACCGGACGTTGCGTTGGTGGTGGCGTTGTAGGCCGACACATCAACCTTGTCCAGGCCGTAGGCCGCGCGCGTCATCTTGATGTTGCGGTCAATGAAGTCTTTTTCCAGGGTATTTTCCGAAGGCCGGACCTGGAATTGCTGGATGACCCACGGGTAGACGCCACCGGCCAGAATGGCTGTGATGACCAGCATTGCAGTACCGATCACTGGCAGGCGCCAGCGTCCGATGACTGCGGCGATGATGAAGAGGATCGCCACGAGCGCTGCGGCTACCGCAAGGATGGCCTTGGTGGGAACCACCGCGTTGACGTCGGTGTAGAGGGCACCGGCCCAGCGGCCTGAATTGCTCTGGACTGTTGTGTACCTGTCCAGCCAGAAGTTGATACCAAGGAGAACCAGGAAAATGGCGCCGGTCACGGCGATGTGGATCTGGGCGGCGCGGCTGGTGAAGATGCCGCGTTCCATGAGCCGGATGCTGCCGTAAAGGTAGTGCGTCAGTATGCCCGCGATTCCAGCCACGACGGCGATGCTGATGAGGAATCCGGTGACGAATCCCAAGAACGGCAGTGTCATCAGGTAAAAGCTGATGTCGAGGTTGAACAGCGGATCTGTCTGGCCAAAAGGTTCCTGGTTGAAGAACAACAGGGCCTTTTGCCACTGGCTGGCGGCCGCACTGCCCGCGAAGAGCCCGAACAGGATAGGCAGGCCAATCATGACCACTCGGCGGACAGGCTCAAGCTGCGCCTGGTAGCGGTTGAGGTTGTCCCTGGACTCGGCATCGGGAGCGTAGACGGGCCTGGACCTGTAAGCAATCCGGATGGCGAAGAACACAGCTGCGAACATCATCGCGAAACCAATGAGGAAAGTAATGATCCGGGCAAGGTTTTCGCGCAGATAAACTTCGAAGAAGCCGAGCTGCTGGTACCAAAGGACGTCAGTCCAGACATTGGCGAAGAAAATGAACCCGACGACGGCCACTGCCACGACAATGAGCGTCGGCGTCAGGGCACCTCGTCTCAGCGGTGATCTTCCGGGCGGGTTGGAGCTGGCGGGACGGGACAAACTCTGTACCTCATTGGTGTCAGTGAACAGTCGGTGTGCGAGTGATTGACTTTCTCTGCCGCTGGGATATGGCGGAGGCCGTCATATATGCCACGAGTGGCAGTAAAGCTAAGTTCCACCGTCAGTCTAGTTGTTTGTGCAGGTGGGAAGGCCCGCCGTGTCTTGCCCCGACGCAAGCCGTTCCACCGCGGAGGTCGCGTCGGCGAGCGTTTCGACCTTAACCACCTGCAAACCGTCCGGCACGTGGCCTACGACGTCGGCACAATTGGCGGCCGGAGCAAGGAACATGGTTGCCCCATGACCACGCGCCCCGATCATCTTCTGCGCAATGCCGCCAATCGGCCCTACAGCACCGTCCGCAGTGATGGTTCCGGTACCGGCTACATGCTTGCCGCCCGTGAGGTCGCCAGGTGTGAGGTTGTCCACGATCCCCAGGGCAAACATCATTCCGGCGCTCGGCCCGCCGACGTTATCCAGCGAGATCCGGACATCGAACGGGAACGTGAAGTCGCTTGCGAGCAGCACGCCCAGGACGTAGCGTCCGGCATCGTTCTTGGTGGGCGTGACGGTTTCGGTCACTTGGGTGCCCTTCCGGTCAACGACGACGGCGGCAGGGGCTCCCGCCGCAGCGGCCAGTTCCGCCTGGATCACGCCCATGGACGTAATGGTTTTGCCGTTAATGGAGATGAGTCGGTCGCCTTCCTGGATCTTCCCTGTCGACGGCGACGGGTCGGACAGGCCAGCGACGGTCAACCGCTGTTCAAACGGGATATCCAGCTCCCGCAACGCCGCGGCAACAGCATTCTCCTGCGACGTCTCCATGGCGATTTCGCCCTGCTGGACGGTCTGCTCCGCGGTAGTGCCCTTGGGGTAGATGAGTTCCTCTGGATAAATGGCCTTGGACGGGTCCACCCACGCACGGAAGACATCGAAGATAGTGGCCGGGCTCTTGGGGCCGCCGGTCATGACCACAGTTGTCAGGTCCAGGTTGCCACTCGCAGGGAACGACTCCCGGCCGGAAATAGTAATGACAGGCTTGTCGCCGTCCTTACCCAACGTATTGAAGGTGGGACCGGCTGACTCAATAACGTACGGCACGGGCAGGGCCGCGGCGCCGACTCCAAGACCCACAGCCAACAGGCCGGAGATAACCATGACCATGAACCGGCTGTCCCGGGGAGGTGCCGGAGGCACGGAGGAGGGATCGGCGTCGTGCACTTGACGCGGGTCCAATGAGCCCTCGGGGCTGGGCGAAGTAAGCATTGGGACCTCTCTATGCCGGCGTTGAGTTTCCGGTTACATGGCTCTGGCCGCCGAAGGCGACGGCGGCATTTATACCAAACATCAACAGTACGCGTTCAGACGTTGTGGCACTGCTTTGCCTACAGCGAACGACGCCCCCTCCGGGCAGACAGCGTTGGGCGCGCGCGGTACGGTGAAAGAGATCACCAGCCAGTTCGACGATCGGCGGCACCATGACTTCCAACCCCAACAATCCGTCCAATGACGACGAGAATCCCCAGGATCCGCTGGCAGAAATGCTCCAGAACCTGATGGGCGGGCAGGGCATGGGCAACATCGATCCCGCTGAGCTGGCCAAGGCGGCGGGACTGCCCAACGATCCCCAGCTCCTTCAGCAGATGTTCGCGCAGGTCCAGGCCATGATGAGCTCGTCCTCCGACGGCCCGGTCAACTGGCAGCTTGCCCACGAAAATGCGCGGCGTGTTGCAGCCGCTGGCAGTGATCCCTCCGTCAGCGCCCACCAGGCCAAGGAAATCGACGAGGCGCTTCGGCTCGCAGAGCTTTGGCTCGATCCCGTCACCGATCTTTCCGCCACCGGCCTCATTGGCCGTGCCTGGTCCCGGGCCGAGTGGGTTGAAGCCACCCTTGGCACGTGGAAGCGACTGACAGAGCCGGTGGCGAACAGCATTGCCAATGCCCTGTCCAACGCGCTCACCCAGCAGATGCCCGAAGAAATGAAGTCCATGATGGGCGGCGCCTCGTCCATGCTTCAAAACATGGGCGGAGCGATCTTCGGCATGCAGCTGGGACAAGCCATCGGTGCACTCTCCGCCGAAGTGGTCAGCTCCACAGACATCGGTGTTCCGCTGGCCGACCTTGAAATGGCCTTGCTCCCCGCCAACGTATCGAAGTTCGGTGAAGGCCTCAGCCTTCCGGAGAACGACGTCCGGCTCTTCCTCGCGGTCCGCGAGGCGGCACACGCCCGCCTCTTCGTGCAGGTTCCCTGGCTGCGGGGCCACCTCCTCGGTGCCATTGAGGCCTACGCCCGCGGCATCCACATTGACATGTCGCGTATAGAAGACCTGGCCCGCGACCTTGATCCCAGCAATCCCGAGGGAATCCAGGAAGCCCTGTCGCAGGGAGTCTTCACCCCTGAACGCACACCTGTTCAGACCGCCGCGCTCGAAAAGCTTGAGACGGCACTCGCCCTTGTCGAAGGATGGGTGGATGAGCTGACTGCAGAAGCCACCGCCAACGTTTTGCCGTCCGCTACAGCTCTCCGTGAAACAGTCCGTCGCCGTCGCGCAACGGGCGGCCCGGCGGAGCATGCTTTCGCCTCCCTGGTCGGCCTGGAACTGCGTCCCCGGCGACTCAGGGAAGCTGCAACCCTATGGGCAACGCTGAAGGAAGAACGTGGCATCGCCGGACGCGACGCCATTTGGCACCACCCCGACCTGCTCCCGACTGGTGAGGACCTGGACGATCCCAAGGGATTCTCCGAACGACGGCGTCTTGCCGAGGCCAGCGACAGCGAAGTGGATGACGCCCTGCAGAAGCTGCTGAACGGCGGATACGACACCGATGGTGGGGAAGCACCGGACTCAACCCGCGGGACAACGGAGGACGAGTCGGAGACGGACGACACGGATCCGCAGTCACCGAATAAGTAGGCAGTACCAACAAGTGGCCGTCCCCTCCCGGGGCGGCCACTGTTGCCTCAAATGCTCCTGCGGAATCAGCAGTCGTCGCCGGCCGCCTCCTCGTGGCCGTTGCTGTCCGTACTGGTCGGCAGCCCCCGGGACGTAGCGAAGGCCACACCTTCCAGAAATGCCTTGGCGCGTTGCGTTTCGGGATAAGCCTCCACCAACCGCCAGAAGTCGGCGTTGTGTCCGGCGACCAGCAGGTGGGCGAGTTCATGCACGAGGACGTAGTCGATAACCCACTGCGGCATGGGCTGGAGCTTGTTCGAAAGCCGTATGGTGCCATCCGCCGGAGTAGCCGAACCCCAACGCGAGTTCTGGTTTCCAACCCAGCGGACCGACGTCGGAACTGCCCGCCCGCCAAGATACGTCCGCGAAAGATGCGCGGCATGACTCGCCAATGCTTGGTCCGTCGCAGGACGTCGCCTGCCAGCACCTGCCTGGCGCTCCCCCTGCTTCTTGAGTTTGGACAGCATGCGCCCCACCCATTCGCGTTCCTGGGATGTGGTGAAGCTCGCCGGAATGGCCACAACGGCATTACCGTCTTCCCAAAAGGCAGCGACCGTCCTGCGCCTGCGGGCCGATCTCCGTACTACCACCGGAGCGCCATCTTCAGTGACCAACGGGATGCCGGCCGCAGCCGAAGGTGGGCGACCCATCAGAGCTCAGTGCTCTCAGCGAGCACAGCCAATACGGCCTCACCGTAGCGCTCAAGTTTGGAGGGGCCAATACCCGCCAAGCCTGCCAACTCCTCAAGGGAGGAAGGCCGTGCCTCGGCAATCGCGGTCAGCGTCGCATCGGTGAAGACGACATACGCAGGCACGTCCGCCGACTGGGCCTCTTCCTTACGCCATTGCCGCAGGGCATCGAAAGTCTGCTCCTCATACGTAGGAGGACATTGGTTGCAACGCCCGATCTTACGCTCAGCTCCGCTGGCGAGCATGCTCCCGCACACCCTGCACGACGCCGGAGCGGCAGCCTTGCGCCGCACAGGACCCGACTTGCTGCGTGCATTTGCGGAAGCCACCGAATCCGGACGAAGCCCATCCAGGAAGCGCGAGGGTTTCCGGTTGGCCCGGCCACCCGGAGTACGCGCGGTAGACCAGGACATAGTGAGGTGCTCACGCGCACGGGTGATGCCCACGTAGAGCAACCGGCGCTCTTCGTCCACATCCTCCGGAGTATCAGCGAAGGAGATCGGCATCAAGCCTTCGCTGAGGCCCACCAGGAAGACGGCATCCCACTCAAGGCCCTTGGCAGCATGGAGTGAGGCCAGCGTGACACCCTGAACGGTGGGGGCATGCTGTGCAACCGACCGCTCCTGGAGCTCGTTGACGAATTCGGCCAAGGTGAAGGACTCTCCGCGGCTCACAGCAAGTTCGTCGGCCAGCGCGACCAACGCGGCCAAGGACTCCCACCGCTCCCGCAGGGCTCCCCCGTTATGTGGGGCCGCGTCGGTGTAACCAAGCGAAGCGACGATATCCCGCACCACCTGGCCCAGCGATTCCTGGGGGCCCTCGGCTACGGCACGGGTAGCGGCACGCAACTGCAATATTGCGTCCCGGACTTCCTTTCGGGCGAAGAAGCGTTCACCGCCGCGAAGCTGATAGCCGATCCCCGCTGAAGCCAGTGCTTGTTCGTAAGCCTCGGACTGTCCGTTTGTCCTGAACAGGATGGCTATTTCGCTGGCCTTGACCCCGGTATTGAGCAATTCCTGGATTCGGCCCGCTACTACGGCAGCCTCCGCTTCGTCATCAGGGCACTCCATGAACCGCGGTTCCGGACCTGCGGGTCGCTGCGCGATGAGCTGCAGCGGCGGAGCCCAGGCAGCGTCAGCCGCCGGGCCTCCACTTCGCCGCGAGCCAAGGAGCTCGTTCGCCAACTTAACTACCTGCGGGGTGGACCTGTAATCCCTGATGAGCTTGACGACGGTAGCGCCCGGGAACTTCGCTTTGAATCCGAGCAAATGCTTTGGCGAAGCCCCGGTGAACGAGTAGATGGTCTGGCTGGCGTCACCCACCACGCAGAGCTCGTCCCGCCCCCCGAGCCACAGGTCCAGGAGCCTTTGCTGGAGGGGCGAAACGTCCTGGTACTCGTCCACCACGAAATGCCGGTATTGCTCCCGAACGGTTGCTGCCACTTTCGGGTCTTCCTGAAGGATCCCCACAGTGATAAGCAGGACGTCTTCGAAGTCGATGACGTTTCGGTCCGTCTTGATATCCTCGTACGCCTGGAACACCCGGGACACTGCCGTCAGGTCGAAGCCTCCGGGGGTTCCCCTGCCTTGGGCGTTTTCCAGGTAGTTGGCGGGTGTCAGCATGGACACCTTGGCCCATTCGATTTCCGCAGCCAGGTCCCTGATGGAGGCACGGTCAGTACTGAGGCGCAGCCTCCGGGAGGCCTCGGCGATCATGTTGGCTTTGTGGTCCAACAGGCTCGGCAGCGTGCCGCCAATAGCCTGCGGCCAAAAGAACTGCAGCTGCCGCAGGGCTGCGGCGTGGAACGTTCGGGCCTGGACATTGGCGACGCCGAGGTCCCGAAGCCTGCTTCGCATTTCCGCGGCGGCCCTGGCGGTAAACGTGACCGCCAACAGTCGCTGGGGGCTGTACACCCCCGAGTGCACACCGTAGGCGATGCGGTGCGTGATGGCCCGGGTCTTGCCGGTGCCCGCGCCGGCAAGGACGCACAGGGGACCTGTCAAAGTGCCGGCTACTTCACGCTGCTCTTCATCCAGGCCACCGAGAATGCGTTCCTCGAGGGACGTACTGGCGTCGAAAAGGTCTGCTGTCACGGCTGGAGGTCTTCGATGACGCCGCCGTACCAGTGCTCAATCAGGGAGCGTGCAATGGACAGGCGCGTGGAGATGGTGATCTCGCCACTGAGGACCGCTTCCTGCAGTTCCTCACGGCTGAACCACCGCGCACGGGTGACCTCGACGCCGTCGGGGCGCGCCACGGCGTCGTCCGTGGTGGCCGTAAACCCCAACATGAGCGAGGCGGGGAAAGGCCAGGACTGCGATCCGAGGTACTGGCAGGCGGTCACGCGGACGCCCACTTCTTCCCCGATCTCGCGCACGACAGCCTGTTCCAAGGACTCGCCCGGCTCCACGAATCCTGCAAGGGTGGAGTAGTTTCTGGCATCGGCAGGTCCGCCGCCGCCCAGGAGGAGGCGACCGTCCGGGCCCACAACCGTGACAATGATGGCCGGATCAGTGCGGGGATAATGCTCCGAGTTGTCCTTCGGACACCGCCGAACCCACCCTCCGGCTTCGATGTCAGTGGGATTCCCGCACTTGGGGCAATGGGTGTGGTTTGCGTGCCAGTTGGAAATGGCGCTGGCCTCGATGAACAATGCAGCATCGATGGCATCCAGCCGTGCGGCAACCTCCCGGAAGCCTGCCCACTGGACATCCGAAGGTACAGTCACCGTGCCCGGCGCGAGGGGCTGATTCACTGTGAACAGCAGGACGGGAGTGCCTTCCGCCAACGATGACGGTGTGAGGGTGGTGCCGAGGTAGATGGCCGTGACAGCACCGGCGTCGGCTTCCTGGAGGGCGTTCCAGAGCGTCGTGGCGTCACCAAACCAAAGGCCGTTCTCGGTGACCAGCGCCTTGCGCTCCGAAATCACCATGGCCCGGGCACTCCCGGAGGCGATGAGTTCCTCGACCATGCCAGGCTTCATACGGGCGGCCGAGCCGCGGTCCACCATTGCTGGTCGGACCGGCAAGACTGTGTCCATAAGGTGGTTGGCCAGTGCCGGGGACTCCGTATAACTCATGTATCTACCGTACTGACTCGTACCGACAAAAAACATTTGACCGGTCCCCACCTTGTGGACACCCGGACAGGATGGCGATGGAACGACGCATTCTGCCCTGTTTTACTGCGGATCTGAAGACTCGCCGCGCTGCATCATGGCCTGAGGCCGCACTCAATCTACCGTGGAACACGTGAGAAGAACACCGCTCGAACTGGCCGCTATAGCAACCGCGGCGGTGCCTGGATTGGCGCCGACGGCTACAGCCTATTCCCCCGACGACGACGCCGACTTCGATTCGGCGTTGCTGCTCGACGCGGAAGGCAAGCGCTGGCGCGTCCGTTCGCCGCGCCATCCGGAAGCAAGCACCCGGCTGGAGACCGAGTTCATGGTGCTCCGCGCCTTCGCACCCGCCATCCGGGCTGAGCTGCCGTTCCACGTCCCCACCATCGCAGGCACGGTGCGGCAGGGCGCGCTCACCACCTTCGTTTACGCCCATCTGCAAGGCGGGATGCTATCCATCGAGGAACTCTCGGCTGGCACTCCGGCATTGGCGCGTGAAGTCGGTGCCGCTTTGGCAGCCATCCACGACCTGCCGTTGACGCTCGTTACCAGCGCAGACCTTCCCAGTTACTCTGCCAACGAGTTCCGGCAACGCAAGCTCAACGAACTCGACCAGGCCGCCACCACCGGCAAGATTCCGGCAACATTGCTTCGCCGCTGGGAACACGCACTCGAAGACGTCGCGCTGTGGCGGTTCAACACCTCGGTAGTACACGGCGACCTTCACGAGGACAACCTCATGGTCCAGGACGACTCCGTGACCGCGGTGACCGGCTGGACCGATCTTCGCATTGGCGATCCCGCCGATGATTTTGCCTGGCTGGTGGCCTCCAACGAGTCGTCATTTGTCGAAGCGGTCCTGAGCCACTACACCCAGGCACGCCGCGAGACTCCTGATAACCACCTCCTTCGCCGCGCCGCCCTGCTGGCCGAGTTCGCCCTGGCCCAATACCTCGTAAAGGCAATGGCCGCCGGACACCAAAGCATGACGGCCGAGGCGGAGTCCATGCTCCAAACCCTGGCAAACGACATCGAAGAGCAGGCCCGACGCGACGAAGCGGCCCAGGCCGCTGAAGACGAAGCAGCCGCTCACGAGCTCGCAATGGCGGCCGCCTCGCAGCCGCCTGTCAGCGTCATGGCGATTCCCGACGTCGGACCATCCGTTTCGGTGGCGGCCATCCCCGCCACCGCCGAACCGGCCAGCGCCACACCCGCTGAGCCAGCGAATGACGAAGTGGACCCGGAAATCATCGGGGACGAGAACGCAGAGGCCCTGGACAACGGGGGCGAAGCCGGCTCGGGAGCCCACGTGGACCATGACGAAACCTCAACTGCCGCCATCAGCGTGGTTAACGTGACACCACTGCATTCAGTCGACCGCTCGTAGGCCTCAGTCGCTGTTCTTCAACGCGCGCGCAATGATCTCCTCCAGTTCTTCGGCTGTGCCCAGATCATGGGGCCTCACCACGGAGTCGTCAACCACGTAGTAGAACGCGGCACTGACGTCGTCGAGGGGCACCCCTTGCAGCAGTGCCCAAGCGAGCCGGTACACGGCGAGCTGAACTGCACGCGAAGCCAGCTGTTGGCCGGAGGGCCGGCGGCCGGTCTTCCAGTCGATGAGCTGCCAACGCCCGTCCGGGTCACGGAAGACAGCGTCGATACGTCCGCGGACCACGACGTCGCCAATGCGGGTTTCCACGGGAACTTCCACGAATGCGGGGGCACGATGGGCCCACTCTGACTTTTTGAACGCCGACACCATGTCGTCCAGGCCGTAGGCCGCGTCGATGTGGGCGTCGGAGCCCGGCGCTTCGTCAAGGTCGAGCATGCCAGTTGTCCCGAAGTACTCCTCCACCCATGCATGGAACGCCGTACCCTTACGGGCAGAGATGCCAGGCTCCCGGGGCACGGGCCTGCGGAGCTGGGACAGGACAGCCGCTGGGTCAGCACCGAGGTCCACGAAAAGGGAAGCAGAGATGTGGCTGGGCAGGTGGACATCCTGGACTGAGGTACGCATCCGCTGGCGGTCCAGCAGGAGTTCGGCTTCCTCGGACCACTTTCCGGCAACGCCACTCAATTCATCGGGGGCGACACCAGGGCTGGGGCGTTCGATGAACTCGCGAACCAAAGCCGCCGCCTGGTCCATGGCAGCCCGACGCCCTGGAACCAGCCTGAGACGCGCGCCGGTCCTGGGATCGGACGGGCCTTCCAAAGGATCATAGGGAAACCGGGCTACCTCAAGGGTCGCGGTCAACGGGCTTTCCTCCGGCAGGACTTCCTCAGCTACGGATTCCGGATGGATGACCGCCCGCCCATTCCTGGGGGAATGTCCCGGCTCTGCGCCGTCTCCTTCCAACCCGGCGAGCGGTGCCAGTTCTGAAAGGAAACCCGACATCGAGGCCATCCCCGAGCGTGAACCATTCCAGGCTGCGCTGGAGGCCCACAGGACGAATTTCGCCCGGGTGTAGGCCACATATGCCAGCCTGCGTTCCTCTGCCTCGCCGTGATGCTGGACCTCGGACTTGAAATCCTTCTCTGCGTCCAGCCACCCCTTCTGGTCAGGCTGGTCAAGGTCCCACTGGGGAAGGTCGGCGCGGTCCCCACGCAACGGCCACGGCAATGCTGCAGCTCCGCTGCTCCATCGGGAATCCCGGTTGCTGGGGAACGAGCCGGCGTTGAGCCCGGGAACAAAGACAACGTCCCACTCCAGACCCTTGGAGGCATGGACGGTCAGCAACTGAACGGCTTCCCTGTTGGTCTCCACCGGGGCGACGTCCAATCCGCCCTCCTCTGATGCCGCCGCCTCCAGCCAGGACAGGAAAGCCAACAGGTCGATACGCTGCGACGTCTGCAGGAACCCGGCCGCAGCGTCCTGGAACGCATCCAGGTTGCGGCGCGCCTGGTGAATGCTGATACCTGGTTTGGCGGCCACTTCGATATCGAGGAGCATGGCCCGTTCCACTTCTCCGAGGAGCGTGGTGAGGTCGTCGCCGATGTAGCTCCTGAGGAAGCGAAGTTCCGAGGCGAGCCTGGCCAGGCGTTCCAAGGCGGCCTCGCTCAAGCTTCTTCCGTGCCCGGACGTCCAGCCGGGCTTGGGCAGGAAGTCCAGTGCCTCCACCAGACTCGCAGCGTCGGTGATGTCGCTTTCAACCACCACCGCGGCAGGCTCCTCATTGGCATCGAGGGCGTCGGGGTTGGAAGCGGGGGCAGACCGGCGACGGGCCAGAGAACGCGACCAATCGCTGAAAGCCATCAAGTCCGCCGGACCAATGCGCCAACGTGCACCGGCCAGCAACCTCATCAGGGCATCAGAACGTCCCGGGTCTGCCAGGACCCGGAGGGTGGCCACCAGGTCCACGATCTCCGGCGTGTCCAGCAAGCCTCCCAGGCCCACGATCTCGTAGGGGATTCCTTGCAGCTCGAACTCACGACGAAGGCACTCCATCTGGGCGCGCCTGCGGCACAACACGGCCATCGTGGGACGGACGGGCGTACCATCCTTCTCCTCTTCGAAGACGGTCCGCTGGTAGCGCCGGACATCGCGGGCGATGACGGCGGCTTCGTCCTCATCGGTGCTGAAACGCCCGATCACGACGCTCCCGTCAGCCGCCGCCGGGCTGGGAACCAGTGCCGGGACCGAGACGGTGGTGGCTGATTCCCTCTCCCCTGCCGGCCCATCCGTCCCCGCGGCCTTGTTCAGGGGCGAGGCTATGGTGTTGGCCGCCTCCAGGATGTTCCGGCCGTTGCGCCAGGCAGTGGTCAAGTACGACGTGGGAGCCACGGAGTACGTCTCAGTGCCTCCTGCCCCGTCAAAGTCCTTGACGGGAAACTCCTGCACAAAATGGAAGAGCTGGCCCGCCGAAGCACCCCGGAAGCCATAGATCGATTGGTTGGGGTCGCCCACCGCGGTGACAGCATGGCCCTGTCCGAACAAACGGGAGAACAGGACGAGCTGGGCATGGGAGGTGTCTTGGAATTCGTCCAGCAGCACCACCTTGTAACGGGCACGTTCGGTGGTGGCAGCAAGGGGGATGTCGCTGGCAATCCTGGCGGCGAGCGCCACAAGGTCACCGAAATCGAGGACACCCCGCTGTCGCTTTGCATCCTGGTACCGGACCACCATGTCCGCGACGCTGGCACGCGTCCGGAGCATCGACGCCAGCTCGCCTGCAGCCTGGGTGGGGTTCTTCTTCGCACCCGCTACGTACGGAAGCTCTTCGAACGCGTGGACGCGTTCAAGGACCCACTCCCTGACAGCGGCCGGATCCTGAAGGTGTTCGGCACACTCCCCCGCCAGCTGGATGACGGCATTGACCAGGGTTGACTTGGCTGCGGTGAAGTGTTCGTAGTCGCCGTCGTAAGCCTCCACGACTTCACTGGCGAGCTGCCAGGACTGGGCGCCGCCCAGCAGGACGACGTCGCGTTCAATGCCCAACCTCAGGCCGTAGTCGGAGACGATGCCGCTTGCGTAGGAGTGGTAGGTGGAGACCTTGGGTTCGAGGTCATCGGCACCCATCAGCCCTTCCGGGAACCCGACGCTGCCATCGTCTTCGGCGGCAATCCGCTGCAGTGTGGCCAGCTTGGTCCGGATGCGGCTGGCAAGCTCCCCTGCGGCCTTCCGGGTGAAAGTCACGCCAAGGACTTCCTCCGGGCGCACCCAGCCGTTTGCCACCAGCCACACCACGCGGTCCGCCATGGTGGCGGTCTTGCCGGAACCGGCTCCAGCGATCACCAGGCGCGGTGCAAGGGAGGAGGCAATGATGGCTGATTGCTCGTCCGTGGGGTGGTTCTTCTCACCCAGGATGTCAGCCAGTTGGGATGGTGTGAACCGGGGCTCAGGAACGTCCTCCGCGCCAGGAGTGCTGGAGGCAGAACCATCCAGGAGCTCGATTGTCATTCGGTGACCTGCTTTCCTCTGGCGCACAACGGGCAGATATCGGGGAGGCGGCAACCATGGCCACCATGACCGCCCTTGCTGGGGTCGTGCCGGGCTTCGAACGTCGCCGCAGCCATCAACGCAGCAGCCTCATTGACCAGGCCCCCAGCCCAGTTATCGGCAGGGTCCAGGGGCTCCTGCTGTTGCACGGCGGGGCTCTTGGCCTTGGTTCCGAGGTGGGCCAGCACGGCTCCCCCGGGGACAGTGCCGTCAACTGCTCCGGCGTCGGGCGTTTCCGTGCCGGTTCCGGCGTCCCGGAAGGCACCTTGAAGGACTGCGGCCTGATATGCCCCCAGTTGGGGGTGCCTGGCCACTTCGGCTTTACCGGGCTGGCGTTTTCCGGTCTTGAGGTCCACGATGACCAGCCGGCCCTCGGAATCGATCTCCAAACGATCCACCTGGCCGCGGAGTACCGCGTGCCGCGAGTTCGCTGCCCCTGGTTCGCCAGAGTCAACGGCATCCACGTGGACATCGGGCAGCTGGACTTCAAAGTCATGCTCGACCGCCAGCAGGCTCCTTCCATCACTGCGCATGAGGAGCACATACTGGGCCAGCTTTCGGACCATGAGCTCAGCCCGCTGGAAGTCGAGCTTTCCCTCCCAGTTGTCTTTCATGCCAAGGGTGGGCCAGCGCCTGACAAGCTCTGCCACGTACTCGGAACCGGACGCCTCGGGGAGCTCCTGGGCGATGCTGTGCACAAGGGTTCCCAGGCTGCGCGCGAAATCCGTGGCAGCCTCTCCTCCTGCGGCCTGGACAAACCAATCAAGGGGAGACTTGTGGACGGCTTCGACTTTCGAGGGTGAAACGGACACTGTGCCCCCGGGCGGCACCACGGCCGCTTCGGAGCTCAGCGGGGCCAGGCCCCACCAGGTGTCCGGGTCCGCGCCTGGGACAGGGGGCTCGGTGCTGGCAAGACGGGCCAGTATCCGCGCAGCCTCCCGCCCGGCTTCCGGCCCGCCGGGACCGGACTCGCCTGACTGCGCATGCTGCCGCAACTCCGCGACGAGCGCACGCAGGGTCATGGGACGGTCCACGGGCGTGTAATCGCGCCGGTACTCGCCCCCGCCCAGTGGCGCCACGTAGTCCAGGAAGGCCGAGGGCTGCTCGTCTTCAGAAGATACAGCGGTGCAAATGAGGACCTCGCGGGCACGCGATACTGCAGTCGAAAAACTCCTCAGTTCGTCGTAGCGGATGTCGCGGAGTCGGCTCAGGGGTCCTCGTCTCAGGGCGTAGTCCACTCCATGCTCCACAGCGTCGGCGTACACGGTGCTGCCGAGCAGTTCGCCGCGCAACCGGGTGTTGGGCCAAACACCTTCCTGGAGACCGGCAACGATCACCACCGGCCATTCCCTGCCTGCAGCGCTGGCCGGTGTCATGATCTCAACGCAGGCCTCAAGCTGGGCACGGGCCGCGAGGGTGTCCATGGGAAGTTCCTGGTTCATCAAGTACTCGAGGAACTGTTCGGGACCGGAGCCCGGCAACTGGTCCACGAACCGTTCTGCCGTATGGAACAGGGCCATCATGGCATCCAAGTCCCGGTCCGCACGCGCCCCGGCGGTGCCGCCTTCAAGCGCTGCGTCCGCCCAACGGGAGGACAACCCGGTGGCCTGCCATAGGGCCCAGAGAACGGACTCGGCGTTGGCCCCGGGCTGCGCAGCGGCTGCGGCCCCCGCAGCGAACATTCGTGCCAGCCGGCGCGCCGAACCGCCCTCGATGCCCAGCGATGCCAAGGCCCCTGGCTGGAGCAGCGCCTCCACGAGCAAAGCGTCGCTGGACCTCCCACCGCCGCCCAGCAGTTCCTCGCGGCGCAGCGACTGCCGCAGCCTGCGCAGTTCGATAGCGCTGGCGCCACCAATCCGCGACGTCAGAAGGGAAACCGCTGTCTCGGGGGTCAACTTGGCAGGGTCCAGGACGATGGCGAAGACCTCCAAAAGAGGACGTACGGCGACTTCGTCGCGGACGGCGGAGTCGGCCACAGGGACGCGCACGGGGATACCCTGGCCGCCCAGATAGCGCTGCAACTGCGAAATCTGCCCGCCGTTGCGAACAATCACCGCGACATCGCTGAACTCCCGCCCCTCCCGGAGCTGCGCTTCCAGGATGCGTTGGGCCACGTAGCGCATCTCGTGGACGGCAGAGGGAAGAACGTGCCCTTCAACGCGGCCCTCCCCCGCGGATGTGACCTCCCCGGATTCTGACAGTGGCGGTTGTTCCATTCGTCGGGCGAGCTGACCGCCGGAACGCTGTGAAATGCGGGCGGCGACCCGCGTCCAGGCTTCGGCTACCGCCGGCGTGTGGCGGTGCGTGACCCAGAGGGGAAGTTCAAGTACCTCCCGGTTGACGCCGCCCAACAGGGATGGCAACTCCGCAACGAGGTCCGGACGCGCACCCCGGAAACCCTGCACGACGGTATCCGGCGAATAGGCCACCACAACATCCTTGCCCTCTGCCACATCGGCGAGGAGCTCGAACACGGCAGGGTTGGATTCCTGGGCATCGTCCACGAGGATGAGCTGGAGGCGTTCGCGTTCGGCGGCCAGGAACGACGGCGAATCCTGAAAAATCTGGCGTGCGGTGGTGATGATTCCGGCGGGGTCGAAGGCCTCGGGCATTCGCAGGTCCAGGACATCCCTGTACTCGCTGTACAGCTCCGCCGCCGCCATCCAATCCGGCCGGCCACACTCATAGGCCAGGCCAACCAGGTCCTCGGCTGTTCGGCCCGATTCGATGATGCGGTCGAACAACTGGCGGATCTCGTGGCGGAAACCGCGCGTGGGAAGGGCGGCCGTGAGGTCCTCCGGCCAGGGCAGATGGAACCCCGGACGTGAGTGGCCCTCCAGTAGCTCTTTGATGATGAGGTCCTGTTCGGGCCCGGACAGGAGCTTTGGTGGCCGCGCCAGCGGAAGGACGCCTTCTGCCTTGGCGCGCCGGATGACATCGAAGGCATAGGAAGCCCACGTCCGTGCCGGCGTCGTACTGAGGCTTCGGTCCAACCGCCCCGTGAAGGTGTCACGCAGGCCTGCCGCCGCATGCCGTGCCGGGGCAAGGATGAGGATGCTTCCGGGGTCCAAGCCATCCTCGCGGACGCGGCGGACAGCAGATTCTACGAGCACTGTGGACTTGCCCGTTCCCGGACCCCCGGGAACAAGGACGGGTCCACTTCCTTGCGGAAGCGAAACCACTGCTTGCTGGTCCGGGGATAGAAATGGTGCCGCGTAGTGGGTTTCGCGCGGCGGCAGCAGACGGAGTGCGGCCGAAGCTTTGCGGGGTTTGGTACTTGTCGCGGTCACACAGTCATTTCATCATCGGGCACCGACAAAATATGGAGTTGACGCTCCAACTGGTCCGAGATCACATCAAGTTGGTCAAATTCCGCGTCCGTGGGCGCCCAGCGCGCGGCAGCCAGGTCCACGCGCCAACGGCCCTCGCCCGTCAGCATGAATGCTTGGTACGCGCCGTGCAGCGGGGTGGACTCTGCCAGGTAGTGCCGCAGGGCATCGGATTCGTGCCCGGCAGGCGCCTCGCCACTCGCCCGCAGCACCCTCCACCACGCTACGGGGCTGCCGTAATGGCTCATGACGGAGCCGACCTGCCGTGGGCCACCCGCGCCCAGAAGCTCGGCCACATCCCCGTAGGACACTGCCGAACCGGACGGAACGAGGTCCACAACGGCCAGCACCGCTGTCACATACTCCATCCGCATGTGTTCAGCGTAACGGCAGGAGTGTCGTGCCCAAATAGTGTCGGAGCCAGCCGGTAGCTTGAAGACATGAGTTCCTGGAACACCCTCTCCCGCGCCGCGTTCGACCTCGAGACCACTGGGAAGAACTCCCGGTCCGCGCGGATAGTCACCGCATCCATCACGGTGGTGGATGAACGCGGGGAGCTCATCGCGGAGCATGAATGGCTGGCGGATCCCGGCGTCGAGATCCCCCTCGAGGCCAGCGAAGTTCACGGAATTTCCACCGAGAAGGCGCGCGCAGAGGGCCGCCCTGCGGCCGAGGTCACCCGGGAGGTGGCGGAAGTATTGCAGCGGCTGTTCGACGACGGCACCCCGGTGATTGCTTTCAATGCGAGTTACGATTTCACTGTGCTGGCGGCCGAGTCCGCCCGCTACGGCGTTCCGCAACTGAGCCGCTTCCCCGTCCTGGACCCCTACGTCATGAACAAACAGGTGGACCGTTACCGCAAGGGCAAGCGAACGCTGACGGCGCTGTGCGAGGAATATGGGGTGGACCTCACCAATGCGCACACTTCCGCGGCAGATGCGCTCGCGACGCTCCGCGTGCTGGACGCCATGGCCGGCAAGTTTCCCAAGCTGCAGATGCCCGCGTCCACACTCCACCAGTTGCAGGTGGACTGGGCGGCATCGCAGGCTGCTGACTTCCAGCAGTATCTCCGCCGCAGCAAGCCGACAGCCGTTATCGAGGGTGAATGGCCTGTCCTACCGCCCGAGGACGCCAGCCGGGGAGGCTTCTAACCGCAAGGTACGTACGCGGAACCGTCCTTCGCGGATGACGTTCTGCGACGCAAGTCACAAGGGACTTCGGGAACCTCCACCAGGGGCCCGGTCGTGCGTGGATTCCACGAGAGGGCCAGCCCCCTGAATACCCCATCGTCGATGTGGTCTCCCCGGGGAACTTTATTCGAATAAATCGAGGGTAAGCAACCACTTATTCGATTCACTATGCGTTGGTGCCCTGGTGACATAATTAAGTTTGGCGGGTTGAAGTCTGCTAGGGCAGCCAACTTTCGTTTCGCTGCCGTGTTCCCCGCCCAACGCGATACGTCTCCGTGACCCGATGAAAGTGATTTTCTTCATGAAATTCAAAGCCCCTAAGTGGCTGTCTGTCGCCCCAGTGGCCGCAGCCCTGGTGATCTCCCTGGCAGCATGCGGCGGTGGAACCTCCACCCCGAGCGGCACCCCCACCGACGCCCTCGCCGGCAGCGACCAGAAGAGCCTCGACTCCTTCACCACCGCTGACGTCACCCCCTTGGACAAGATCGACAAGTCCAAGCTTGGCCTCATCACTGACGGCACCCTTCGAGTCGGCACCCTCTCGGACGCCCCGCCCAACATCTTCATTGATCCTTCCGGTAAGTTCACCGGCTACGACAATGAGCTGCTCCGCGCCATCGGCGACAAGCTGGGCCTGAAGGTCGAGTTCGCCTCGACTGACTTCTCAGCGCTGCTCTCCCAGGTGGGCAACAAGCAGTTCGACGTCGGATCCTCCTCGATCTCCACCACGGACGCCCGCCGCAAGACAGTCGGGTTCACCAACGGTTACGACTTTGGCTACATGGCCGTCGTGACCAAGAAGGATTCCAAGGTGACCGGCTTCGCCGACATCAAGGAAGGCCTGCGCATCGGCGTTGTCCAGGGCACCGTCCAGGATGACTACATGACCAACACCCTGAAGATCGAGCCTGTCCGTTTCCCTGACTACAACACGGTCTACGGCAACGTAAAGAACGGCCAGATCGACGCTTGGGTGGCTCCGTCACAGCAGGCAGAGGGCCAGGTCAAGGAAGGCGACAACACCAAGATCGCCGAAAAGGTTGTCAACACCCAGAACTTCACCGCGTACGCAGTGAACAAGGACAACAAGCCCCTGATCGATGCCCTGAACTCCGGCCTGGACGCTGTCATCGCCGATGGCACCTGGACCAAGCTCACGGCCGAGTGGTACAAGGACCGTCCGACTGCTGCCGAGCAGACCCCCCAGGGCTGGAAGCCGGGCAGCAAGGCCGTCCAGATCCCCGCAAAGTAACCCGGACGTTCCATGGATATCCTCAACCAACTGGCCGAAAGCTTCTTTGACTGGAAGGCGATAGGCGAAGTCCTTCCCAAGATGTTCGCCGTCGGCTTGCCCAACACCATCGTGCTGGCTGTCGTCTCCGGCGTCATCGGGACAGCGCTCGGGATGCTGCTCGCCCTCATGGGGATTTCCCGGAACGCAGCGGCACGGTGGATAGCCCGCATCTACACTGACATTCTCCGCGGGCTTCCACCGGTGCTGACCATCCTGGTGATCGGGTTCGGTTTCGGCCCGATCATCCGTGAACTCACGGGCTCAACCAGCCCGTACCCCATGGCGATCGCGGCGCTGTCCCTGATGTCGGGTGCCTACATCGGTGAGATCTTCCGGTCCGGTATCCAGAGCGTGGACAAGGGCCAGCTTGAGGCCACCCGTGCCCTCGGGTTCAGCTACGGTTCCTCCATGCGCCTGGTAGTGGTCCCACAGGGTATTCGCCGCGTGCTCCCGGCCCTGGTCAACCAGTTCATCGCGTTGATCAAGGAATCGTCGCTGGTCTTCATGTTGGGCCTCTTGGCAACTGAGCGTGAGATCTTCCAGATCGGCAAGGACGCGGCGGCCAATACAGGCAACCTGTCCCCCTATGTAGCTGCCGCCATCTTCTACCTGGCACTGACCATTCCGCTCACCCACTTCGTGAACTGGATTGATGGCCGGATGCGGACCGGCCGTCCGGAGAAGAAAGAACCGGACGAAGCAGCAGCCGTCGTTGGAAAAGGAGCCCAAGCATGAGTGAATTCGTTTCAGGCACATTGACGGCCAAGAACATCCACTTGTCCTTCGGCAGCAACCACGTCCTGCGTGGCATCGACCTGCACGTCGAGAAGGGCACCACCGCCTCGGTGATTGGTCCTTCAGGTTCGGGCAAGTCGACGCTGCTTCGCGTCATGAACCGGCTCATCGAGCCGGACCAGGGCGACATCTTGCTTGACGGGCGCTCGGTTCTCAAGGACAACCCTGATGAGCTGCGCCGCCGGATCGGCATGGTCTTCCAGCAGTTCAACCTGTTCCCGCACAAGACGGTGGCCGAGAACATCTCGCTGGCACTGCGCAAACTCCGTGGCATGTCCAAGGAGCAGGCGCGGGACGAGGCCCTGAACCAGCTGGACTTGGTGGGTTTGAAGCACAAAGCGGACTCCCGGCCAGCCAACCTCTCAGGTGGCCAGCAGCAGCGTGTGGCTATTGCCCGCGCGCTGGCCATGAAGCCGGAGGTGATGTTCTTCGACGAGGCAACATCTGCGTTGGACCCGGAGCTCGTCAAGGGCGTCCTGGCCCTCATGACTGACTTGGCCAAGGGTGGCATGACCATGGTGGTGGTGACCCACGAGATGGGCTTCTCCCGCAACGTTTCCGATGTGGTGACCTTCATGGATGCCGGTGTTGTTGTGGAGTCGGGTCCGCCGGAACAGCTGTTCACGGATCCGCGCACGGAGCGCCTTCAGGGCTTCCTTTCAGACGTCCTCTAGAAGCTACCCAAGCAACAAGAAACCCCGCCTTGCATGCCCCCTTCGGGGCAGCGCGAGGCGGGGTTTCGTGCGTTGGGAACCAGAAGCTACTGGCCGGCCTTGACCCGCAGTACGGTCAGCGCGGCGGCGTCCACCTTGGCACGGAAGGCCGGATCCGTTTGGGCCTTCTTCACTACAGCCTGGTGCATGGCGGGGATGCTGGAAGGGTCGGCGCACACCAGCATGGTTCCCCCGGCGGCAAAGAAATTCAGTGCCCGGTCCGCATCCGTCCATGCTTTCAACTGCGCGGCGCTGCAGAGGTCATCCGACACGACGATTCCCGTGAACCCGGCGTCGGTACGCAGCATAGTCTCCATGATGGTCGGCGAAAACGGTGCGATGTTGGCGGGATCGATCTTGTCGTAGTAAGCATTTGAGACCATGACCCACCGGGCGCCACCTTTGATGGCCGCCTGGAACGGCTCCAGGGCGGGATCATAACGGGTGGTGGCAGTATCGCGGACCTCGCTGCTCACGTCGGTGTTCGGAACCACGCGGCCCAAGCCCGGGTAGTGTTTCACCACTGGAGCGACGCCGGCATCCTTCATGCCGTCGGCGAAGGCATTGCCCAGCACCGAAACGTCGTGGGGTGTGAAGCCGTACTCACGCTGGAAGTGCCCGATCGGGGCGTTGGACGGCGCAAATTCGGGACTCGTGACGGTATCAAGGACGGGGGCCAGGTTCACGTTGACGCCAACGCTGCGTAGCTCCTTGCCCCAGGCAGCGGCATCTGCGCGGAGCTTGGCAGGCCCAGCTCCGGCCTGCACCAGCGCTGTGGGCATCTGCGAGAAACCTGGACCGGACAGGACCTGCACAAAACCTCCCTCCTGGTCTGTGGCAACCGACAGTGGCAAACCACCGGTGGTGGCAGCGGAGACCGTGCTGGTCAACGATGACACCACCGACGTTACCGGCGCCGTTCCGGCTTTGCTGCGTCCGCTCAAGTACACGTTGCCCACGTGATAGCTGTTCAGCGCTTCCATGGTTGCAGGCTCCACGCCGGTGGCCTTGGCAGCGACCATGAACAACTGTCCAACACGCTGTTCCACGTCCAACGTGGCCAGCTGCTGTTCAGCCGCGGATGGGGCGCTCGTGGTCGGCGTTGGGGCTGGAGCAGGAGCCGCTGGAGCAGAAGACGGTGCGGATGGCGTCGGTGCTGCGGTGCTGGGGACCGGAGCGGCTGATGACGGGGAAGAAAAGGCCGACGGCGGCGCCTCCGCCGGGGTCTGGGCGGAACCGCCGCTGCCTGCAGAGCAGCCGGACGCCATGACGAGAAAAGCTCCAGCCGCCGCGATGCTCATTCCGAGGGATGCAATTGTCTGGGTCTTGCGCATGGTAAACCGTTAATTCGTTGGGGTTGGGTTTCCAATACGAGCCTACCCCGTGCAGGTACAACAATGCCCCGGGGAGCTACGTAGGGCAGCTCCCCGGGGCACGGTGACCGGGTCAGGCCGAGGCGGCCGCAGCAGCTCTTGCAGCTGCCGGGAGTGCGTCGAAGATCCGGCTCATTGCTGCGTCGTCGTGGGCTGCAGACAGGAACCAGGCTTCGAATACGGACGGCGGAAGATAGACACCGGAGTCCAGCATGGAGTGGAAGAACGGCGCGTAGCGGAACGATTCCTGGGCTTGGGCGTCGTCGTAGTTGTGTACGCCTTGGGCGGAGGTGCCGAACGCGACGGAGAACAGGTTCCCTGCCCTCTGGATGGAGTGGTCTACTCCGGCGGCGTCCAGGGCGGACGAGAGGGCCGCTGAAAGCTCCAGCGAACGGGCATCAACGTGGGCATAGACCTCAGGCGTCGCGTTCGTCAGCGTGGCGACGCCGGCGGCCATGGCCACCGGGTTCCCGGACAACGTTCCGGCTTGGTAGACCGGACCAACCGGAGCGAGGTAGTCCATGACATCGGCACGCCCGCCAAGTGCCGCCGTCGGCATACCGCCACCGATGACCTTGCCGAAAGTGAGAAGGTCCGGCGCCCAGCCTTCCTGCCGGCCGGTCAGACCCCAGTAGCCGGCATAGCCAGTGCGGAATCCAGTAAGGACTTCGTCGAGGATGAGCAGAGCACCGTGTTCCTTCGTGATCCGGGAAAGGCCGGCGTTGAAGCCCTCCCCCGGGGTGACGACACCCATGTTGGCCGGAGCCGCTTCAGTGATGACGGCCGCGATGTTTTCGCCATGGGCGGCAAAGGCAGCTTCGACCGCGGCGAGGTCGTTGTAGGGCAGCACCAGGGTTTCCGCCGCAGTAGCTTCGGTAACACCTGCCGAGCCAGGCAATGCCAAAGTGGCGACGCCCGAACCGGCCGCGGCGAGCAGTCCATCGAGGTGGCCGTGGTAGCAGCCGGCGAACTTGATGATCAGGTTGCGGCCGGTGTAGCCGCGGGCCAGGCGTACAGCAGTCATGGTTGCTTCAGTGCCGGTGGACACCATCCGCAGGCGTTCGACGGCGGAGACACGTTCCTTGACGATGGCGGCCAGGTTGGCTTCATCCGGGGTGGAAGCACCGAAGGAAAGGCCACGGTCCACGGCCGCGTGGACGGCGTCGAGGACGGCCGGGTGGGCATGGCCCAGCAAGGCGGGCCCCCAGGAGCACACGAGGTCAACGTATTCCTTGCCGTCTGCATCCGTGAGGTAGGCACCCTTGGCCGAAACCATGAACTTCGGGTTTCCACCCACGGATCCGAAGGCACGGACCGGGGAGTTCACGCCACCGGGCATAAGGGACCGGGCGCGGTCGAAGAGCTGATCGGAGACGGGGGTGTTTGAAGTCATGGTTCCTATTCTTTCAGTGATTCATCAGAGCCAGAGCCGTCGCCTACGAGGCTCCGGCAAGCAGCTCAGCGACCCGTGGGGCCACCTGTGTCCCATAGAGCTCAATGCAGCGCATCATGGACTGGTGCGGCAACGTCCCATTGCTGTATTTGAGGTCGAAGCGGTCCACTCCGAGGTTCCGCTTCAGCAGGGCGATCTTCTGCGCCACGGTTTCTGGAGAGCCAACGTAGAGCGCGCCTTCGGGTCCGCACATCGCATCGAATTCGCCCCTGTTGCCCGGGCCCCAGCCGCGCTCGGCGCCGATCCTGTTGCGCTGCTCAAGCCAGTGCGGGAAGAGTTCTTCGCGGGCGGCCTCGTCGGTATCGGCGATGAAACCCGGTGAGTGTGTTGCGATCTGGCGCATCGGATGGCCGTATTTCCCCATGGCCTCGCGGTAGAGATTCACCAAAGGCCCAAAGCGGCGGGGCTCTCCCCCGATGATGGCGAAAATGATCGGGTATCCGTATTCAGCGCAGCGCAGGACTGATTCGGGTGTTCCGCCGACGCCGATCC
Organism: Paenarthrobacter nitroguajacolicus; assembly: GCF_031455195.1. Lineage (GTDB taxonomy): Bacteria > Actinomycetota > Actinomycetes > Actinomycetales > Micrococcaceae > Arthrobacter > Arthrobacter nitroguajacolicus_D. The sequence goes on from NZ_JAVDSH010000003.1 coordinate 84,998, forward strand.
ATGCGGGCAACAGATGGTGCTGCAGTTTCGGGTACACCTGGAGCCCGCTGACGTTGGGCCGCGTGCGCCCTTCCCAATGGACGGGTTTCTGCGCCCGTACTTTGTCGAACAGCTCGAGCTTTTCCTCGAAGAGGACCTCGTAATCGGCCAGGTCCAGGCCGAACAGCGGGAAGGACTCCACGAAGGAGCCCCTTCCGAGCATCACTTCGGCTCTGCCATCCGATATCGCATCCACCGTCGCGAACCGTTGGAACACCCTGATGGGATCATCTGAGCTCAGCACCGTGACAGCCGAGCCGAGTCGGATCCGGGACGTCACGGCCGCCGCCGCGGCGAGGAAAACCTCCGGTGCGGACACGGCAAAATCACGGCGGTGGTGCTCACCGACGCCAAAAGCGTGGATGCCGACGGCGTCGGCCAGTTTTGCTTCTTCGAGCAGCTCCCTCAGGACTTGCGCGTGTTCCTTGGGATTGCCGTCGGCGTCGAGTCCTGCGTCGCCGAAGGTGTTCAGCCCGAGCAGGATCTGGTTGGCCGCTAACGGCGCGGTGGGGTCGGAGGAAAGGGAGGTCATCAGGACTCCTTCAGCCAGCCTGCCAGTTCGGAGGCCCAGTAGGTCAGTACGGTATCGGCGCCGGCCCGCTTGATCCCCAGCACGGACTCGGTGATGGCACCACGCCTGTCAATCCAGCCATTGGCGGCAGCCGCTTCGATCATGGCGTACTCGCCTGAAATTTGGTAGGCCGAGACGGGTACCGGGCTCATGGCTGCGACGTCGGCAAGAATGTCCAGGTAGCTCATGGCCGGCTTTACCATGACCATGTCCGCCCCTTCCTCCAGGTCCAGCTCAACTTCGAGGATGGCTTCGCGACGGTTGGCCGCGTCCATCTGGTAGGTCCGGCGGTCACCCTTCAGCTGGGAATCAACGGCTTCACGGAACGGGCCGTAGAAAGCGGACGCATACTTGGCTGCGTACGCCAGGACTGCGGTGTTCTTGTGGCCGGATTCCTCCAGCGCTTGCCTGATGACGGCGATCTGGCCGTCCATCATGCCCGACGGGCCCAGGACGTGCGCGCCGGCATCAGCTTGGGCCACCGCCATCTGGCCGTAGATCTCCAACGTGGCGTCATTGTCCACGTAGCCCTCGGCGTCCAGTACACCGCAGTGGCCGTGGTCGGTGAACTCGTCCAGGCAAACATCGCCCATGATCACCAGGTCGTCACCGACTTCGGCTTTGACGTCGCGGATTGCCTTGTTCAGGACACCGTCAGGGTCAAGGGAAGCAGTGCCCTGCGCGTCACGTACTGCGGGTACGCCGAAGAGCATGATGCCGCCCACACCCAGCTGCACGGCCTCGGCGGCAGCGCGCTTCAGGGAGTCGGTAGTGTGCTGGACGACGCCCGGCATGGAGCTGATGGGACTCGGTTCGGTAAGGCCCTCCCGGATGAAGGCCGGGAGGATCAGGTCTGCGGGGGCCAGCCGATTCTCGGCGGTCAGCCTGCGCATGGCGGGAGTTGTGCGCAAGCGGCGGGGACGATGGTTTGGAAAGCTCATTGCGGGTTCCCTTCGTTGGCGAAAACAGATTCCAGGGCGGCCACGATGCCGTCCGGTGTTGGTTCTTTGGCGGTGGCAGCAACGGTGAGTCCGAGCTGGGAGGCTGCCGCCGCCGTCGGACGTCCAATCGCGATGACCTGGCAGCGGCCCAGTTCCGGAAAGTCCCTGGCGATGCGCCGTGCGCCGCTGGGCGAGGCGAGCACCACTGCGTCCATCGTCCCGGCATCGAAGGCCTCACGCGCTTCCGCGGGGCTCACCATCCGCGGCGCGTGGTCTTGAACCACGACGGCGGACGGCAGTTCCGCCGTCAGGCGACGCTCAGTGCGGGCCGGGTAATCAACCGTGTGATAGGCGGTCACGGCGGTGACATCGGCGCCCTTGGCGGCCAGGCCTTCACGGAGGCCCGGTGCGGCGATATCGGCCTGGGGCAGGAAGACCTGCGCGGGCGCCGCTGTCCAGAGGCCAAGGAGGCCCTCGGCCGACTGTGCCTCGGTTGGGGCCAGCGCTACTGCGAGTCCAACGGATTCCAGAGCCCGCCTTGAGGACTCGCCAATGGTAGCCACCCTGGTGCCGGCCGGGACCAGATGGGCAAGGGCGACACCGCGTTCGGCAGCCTGCTCCAGGAGGACCCGCACGGTGGTGATGCTGCTGACCACCAGCCAGTCGAAACCTCCCGCTGACAACCGGTCAACAGCGGCATCCAAGGGCGACTGGTCTTCGGCCCGTTCAAAGTCGATCAGTGGAAGCACTACAGGCTCCGCGCCAGCTCCGGTAAGGAGCGAAGCCAAAGCCCGGGCGCGGTCGGCGGTCCTGGCAAGCAGGATGCGCCGGCCAGCCAGGGCCTTTGGTTCCAGGGGCTTAGGATGCGGCAAGGTCCGCAATCTCCGCGGCACCGGCAGCGAGCAATAACTCAGCTACCTCGATGCCCAGCAGGGTGGCTCCCACTTCGGTCAGGCCGTCGGTGGCCTTTTTCTCGCGCACGGTCTTGGTGCCGTCCACTGAGCACACAGCAGCCTCCAGGTGAAGCATGCTCCCCTTGCGGAAGGCAAAGGCCCCAACAGGAGCCGCGCAACCGGCCTCAAGCCTGGCCAGGACCGCTCGCTCGGCTGCGACTGCAAGGCGCGTGTCGTCGTCGTTCAACGCGGCAAGCGCTTGGGCCAACACGGCGTTGGAGCCCTCCGTCGTGCCTGCCTGGCGCGGAGCATCTTCCGTCCGGCATTCGATGGCCAGCGCCCCCTGCCCCGGCGCGGGCAGCATGACGTCGGTTTCGAAGAACTCGCTGACGGTGTCCAGCCGGCCCATTCGCTCCAGGCCGGCAGCGGCGAGCACCACGGCGTCGAGGTCGCATGACTTACCGGGAACAACCTCGGACGTGGTGTTTCCCGGGAGGCCCGGGACCCTGCCGAGGCGGGTGTCCACATTGCCTCGAATATCGAGGACCTCGATGTCCGGGCGCGCGGCCCGAAGCTGGGCTGCACGGCGGGGTGAGCCTGTGCCCACTTTCGCCCCGCCCGGCAGGTCCGCGAGAGTCATGCCGTCGCGCGCGCAGAGGACATCCCGCACGTCAACGCGCTTTGGCGTCGCAGCGATACTCAGGCCAAGGGCCGCCCCTGTGGGCAGGTCCTTCAAGGAATGCACGGCAACATCGCAGGTGTCAGCCAGCAACGCATCCCGAAGTGCCGCCACGAACACGCCCGTGCCGCCCATTTGGGAGAGGGAACCGGTCTTGACGTCGCCCTCGGTCCGGATGTGCACGAGGTCTACCGGGAAGCCGCCGACAGCAGCCAGCTTATCGGCAGTCTGCTGCGTTTGAGTCAGGGCCAGCTTGCTGGCCCTGGTGCCAATGCGGACGGTCACTTGGCGGCCTCCGACGCGGCGTACGCGTCGTGGCCGATGCCAACGCGGGTACCCACTTCGGCAATGACGGGCTTGGCACCGCGGAAGTTCTCGCAGCAGTTGGGGCGGCACACGTCGTACCACGGTCCGAGGTCGGTGACATGCGGACGATCGGCGATGTTGTTCTCCACGGTACGTTCGCAAATGAGGTCCACGAGGCCGGAAACGAAAGCTGCATGCGTGCCCGGAGTGGGAACGCGTGTGGCCTCGATGTTGAGGTTCTTGCACGTTTCCAGTGCTTCCGTGTCAAGGTCCCAGGCAACTTCCATGTGGTCGCTGACGAAACCCAGGGGCACAATGACAACGCCCCGGACACCTTCAGGAGCGATCTCCTCAAGGTGGTCGTTGATGTCCGGTTCCAGCCAGGGAATGTGCGGTGCGCCCGAGCGTGACTGGTACACGAGGTCCCAAGCAACGTTGGGTGCCACGGTGTCCATGATGGCCTTGGCGTTGGCAAGGTGCTGGGCCGCGTAGGCTGATCCTTCGGCGAACTCGCGCGGCTCATCGTCGGAACGACCGGCGGCCTCGGCATCGCGGGTGGGGATGGAGTGGGTAGCGAACAGGACACGGATCTTCGAGTCCGGATCGGCTTCTCCGGCAGCAGCCAGCTTCCCGCGGATCTCTTCCAGACCGGCGGCGGTTCCCTCAAGGAAGGGCTGGACTACCCCGGGGTGGTCGAAGTACTGGCGGATCTTGTCGACCTCGAGCTTGCCGTCCAGGCCGGTTTCGGTCAGGGCAACGCCGATGTCTTCGCGGTACTGGCGGCAGCTGGAGTAACAGGAGTAGATGCTGGTGGTGAGCATCAGGATCCGGCGGTGGCCGGCGTCGTAAGCGTCCTGCAAAACGGGGGCGATGTAGGGGTCCCAGTTACGGTTGCCCCAAAGGACGGGCAACTCGATCCCGCGTTGTGCCAGCTCCGCTTCGATCGCTGCCTTCAGCTCGCGGTTCTGCTGGTTGATGGGGCTGATGCCACCGAATGCGCGGTAGTGGTGCGACACCTCTTCCAACCGCTCGTCCGGGATCCCACGCCCGCGGGTGACGTTGCGCAGGAAGGGAATGACGTCTTCCTGGCCTTCGGGTCCACCAAAGGAAGCCAGCAGGACGGCGTCGTACTGCTTGGGTTCCTGGCGGCCACGCTCGGTCACGCTGTTGGGTTCGGTGGAAATGGGGAACTCGCTCATGCCAGGACCTCAGCAATCTCGGCGGCGCTGACGCGGCGGCCGGTGTAGAACGGGATTTCTTCACGGACGTGGTTGCGGGCTTCGCTGTCGCGCAGGTGGCGCATCAGGTCAACCAGATCCACCAGTTCCGGTGCCTCGAGTCCAAGGATCCATTCCCAGTCCCCCAGCGCGAACGAGGAGACGGTGTTGGAGATGACCTGCGGGAATTCGCGGCCCAGCAAACCGTGTTCGCGGAGCATGGCGCCGCGCTCTTCGGCCGGCAGGATGTACCACTCGTAGGAGCGGACGAACGGGTAGACGCAGAGCCAGGTGCTGGGCTCGACGCCTCGGGCGTACGCGGGCACGTGGCTCTTGGCGAACTCGGCCTCGCGGTGCACGCCCATGGCGGACCAGACAATCTCCGTTCCTGCGAACAGCTTGCTGCGGCGGATGGAGCGGACGGCGGACTGCAGGTCCTCCGGCTTGGCGCCGTGGAGCCACACCATGATGTCGGCGTCCGAGCGCATTGCCGACACGTCATAGCTACCGCGAAGGACCACGCCGCCATCGGCGAGCGTTTCGGTCAGCGCTTCGAATTCCTGGACAGCATCGCCGCTGCGCAGGACGTCGGCCGAGCGCTTGAAGACGGTCCAAAGCGTGAAGAACTGCTCGTCGGTTCCAGCAGTTTTAGTGACAGATTCGGCAGAAGTGTGGCTCATGGTTCAAGTTTGCCCCGTGCCAGCCGCTAAGTCGAAACGGATCAGTTCTACAGAGCGTAGAAGTGATGTAAATCACGCAAAAGCGGGCCCATCCTTGACAGCTTGGCCAAGTTGCTTCCGTGTATCCGCCACGACGGCCGCCAAGCCATTACCGGCCAACCACCCCCCGACCACAGTCAGCCCCTCAGCAGCGGCGCATACCTCACGGACGTGCGCCACGCGCTGTTTATGACCGACGGCGGCGAACGGCAGGGCACCTGCCCAGCGCACCACATCCCAATCCACAACATCCGCACGGGATACCGGCACCGTCAACAACTGCGAGGCATCAGCCAAGGCCGCCGAGAGGAGGGATTCGTCATCGAGGACCACATCCGGGGATCCACCGGCATCCTCGCGTCGACCATAGGACAGCCGCAGCACGTGGGTTCCAGGACCGGCTTCCCCAGCAAGCCAATCCCATTTAGCCGTGGCGTGCGTCAGCGCCTTCGCCGTGATCCCTGGGGTCTGTGGCGCCACCAGGATGCCGGTTCCGCGGGGTCGTCGATCAAGTTCGGGCACGTCCACCACCATCGTCACCAGGCTCACCAAGGGTCCTGGTGCCGGACGCAGACCGGACAATGCCGGCAGTGACTTTTCCAGCAATGCCACCGCCGACGGGCCGTCGAGCGCTACTACCAGATGGTCGGCGTCGTACGTGGAATCGCCGGCGGTGACGCGCCAACCGGCAGCGGTCTTCGCGACGTCCGTTGCGGCAGTATCCGCGAGCAGGTCCACACCCCGCCCGCGCAGGTCCGCCACCAACGCCGTCACCAAGGTGTTCATGCCACCCTCTAAACCGGCGACGGCGGAACCCGCCTTGGCCAGCCCGGAGCCACCCTGCTGGGCTGCTGCATCTTTGCCACTGCGGACCGCAGCAACCTTGCGTTGGGCTGCAACGGCCGCCGACAACGAGCCGTGCGTTCGGATTCCGGCCCGCAGCCCCGGCGCAACCATGTCCACGTCCAGGAGTGCGGGGTCCGCGGAGTGGACACCGCCTACCACCGGGGAAACAAGCCGCTCCAGGACCTTCCTGCCCATCCGGGTCCGCACAAGGGAGGCAACACTGGTGACATCCGAGGACGTTCCCAATGACGCCGGCAACCAACGATCCCAGGAGGCCCGCAGCGCACCGAAGAAACCCAGTGAACGCCGGACCTCTGGGTCCCACGGGTTCGCCGGAATGCCGAGGACCCCGGTTTTAGGCAATTCCTGCGGGCCGTCGGGCAACTGCACCCAGGCACCACCGGGGTGCGGGGCTACGATCCTGTCGCCGAGTCCGAGCTCCCGCGCAAGGTCGGCTACCGCCGAGGACCTCGTGGCATATGACTCTGCGCCGCTGTCCAGTTGGAGCCCTGCAACAACATGGCTGCCCACGCAACCACCCCACGCGCCAGTTGCCTCGAGGACAGTGACCGACATGCCGGCCATGGCGAGTTCCCGCGCAGCCAGCAGCCCTGAGACGCCACCACCCACCACCACGGCACGTGGTCCTGCCGGAAGGGCTGTAGGCGTTGGATGTACGCCGCGCATGGGCCCTACTCTGCCGGAATCGAGTGGATGAGTTCCACGACTCGGGTCAGGACGGTTGGATCCGTCTCCGGAGGAACGCCGTGGCCGAGGTTCAGGACGTGGCCCGGGGCGTGCGAGCCGGCCGCAATGACCTCGCGGACGTGCGCTTCAAGGACATCCCATGGCGCGGACAGCAGTGCCGGATCGATGTTGCCCTGCAGCGGAACGGTCCCGCCGAGGCGACGGTTCGCTTCATCAAGGGGAAGGCGGTAGTCCACGCCCATCACGTCAACCCCCACATCGTGCATGGCAACCAGGAGTTCGGACGTGCCCGTGCCAAAGTGGATCAACGGAGCGCCGAGGTCCCGGACATGGTCGAGCGCCCGGGCGGAGGCCGGTGCTACGTACTTGGTGTAGTCGGCAAGGCCCAGGGAACCTGCCCAGGAGTCAAAGAGCTGCGCGGCCGAGGCGCCTGCTTCAAGCTGCGCCTGGAGGAACATTCCCGACGTATCGGCGGCCCAGTTGGCCAGGGCATTCCACGTCTCAGGGTCGGCGTGCATCATGGTCCGCGGGCCGAGGTGGTCGCGGGAGGGCTTGCCCTCAACCATGTAGGCAGCGAGCGTGAACGGAGCACCCGCGAAACCGATCAGCGGAGTCTTGCCCAGTTCCGCGACTGTCAGGCGCACGGCCTCACGGATTGGCTCCAGCGCCTCCCATGTCAGGGTGGGAAGCGCGGCGACATCGGCGGCCGTGCGGACGGGCTTGTCCAGGACCGGGCCCACACCGGGGACGATGTCCACGCCGACGCCTGCAAGCTTCAAGGGAATGACAATGTCCGAAAAGAAGATGGCGGCATCGACGTCATGGCGCCGGACGGGCTGCAGCGTGATCTCGGCGGCGAGTTCGGGGCGCAGGCACGAGTCCAGCATGGCAACGCCTTTGCGGACCTTCAAGTACTCAGGAAGGGAGCGGCCAGCCTGGCGCATGAACCACACAGGCCTGCGTGACGGCTTGCCGCCACGGTATGCCGTGATCAGCGGTGAGTCCGGGGTACGGCCGTCCTTCAGCGGGTGGTTGGGGCCGAGGGCTCCCGCCGGGGCGTTGGAGGCCGTACTCTGGGATGCTGCCGAGCTAGAAGTCATGCCTTCGATTGTGCCGAAAATCCGGGGCAAAAGATAACGACAAGCTGTCACGTCGCGCCCCAAGGGGGCCGCTATGGCGGGGATCACGCGTCAGCGTGTGGATCACCACGGCGCCATATTGTTCTACCGGGCTACGAAAAAGCTATGATGGGGTTGCTGTGGTTCTTTTCTCATTGGTGGCTACACACGCCGACATCGACCTCGAAACTGTCGCTCAGTTGAGCAACGGTTCCTCCGGGCTTGCCTCCGCAGCCCTCACCGATTCCCCTGTGGTTTCCGGAGCGGTGGTTCTGGCCACCTGCAACCGCTATGAGGTTTACGGCGAAACGGCCAACGGGGCTGATCTCGAAGCAGCCCGCTCGGCCCTGGTTTCCCAGATCAGCGAACTGAGTGGCTTGAACGAGCAACTCGTCTCCCGCTCTTTTGCAACCCACACCGGTCCCGAAGTCACCCGGCACCTCTTTGCCGTCAGCGCTGGACTGGATTCGGCAGTAGTGGGTGAGCGCGAAATCGCAGGCCAGGTCCGTCGCGCCCTGATCACTGCCCAGCAGGAAGGCACAGCGAGCTCCGGCTTGGTCCGGCTTTTCCAGGCTGCATCCAAGACCGCCAAGGACGTGGGTGCGCAGACCGCGTTGGGCTCCCGCGGCTTGTCGATTGTCTCCGTTGCTTTGGACCTCGCTACCGACCTCGCCGAGAACGATGATTGGTCCACCAAGAAAGTAGTGGTCTTCGGCACTGGCGCGTATGCGGGTGCCACCATGTCACTCCTGCGCGAACGCGGCTGCACCGCGATCTCGGTCTATTCTTCCTCCGGCCGCGCCGAGGCTTTCGTGGCCACCCGCGGGGGTACAGCGCTCGACGCCGAGACGTTGCCCGCCGCTGTCGCAGCAGCTGACGTCATGATCGGGTGCAGCGGTTCAGACAACCGCGTGGAAGCTGCGGACCTGGCACGCGTCCGGGCAGAGTCGGATAAGCCGTTGATTGCGATCGACCTCGCCTTGACCCATGACTTTGATCCCGCCGTTGGCGAACTCGACGGCGTTGAACTCCTCACCCTCGAGTCGGTCCGGCTCGCCGCACCACAGGAACAAGCAGAATCGCTGTCCCAGGCCAGCGCGATCGTGACCGGTGCGGCCTCTTCCTTTGAGTCCGAGCGCGAGGCACGCTCCGTGGACACGGCCATCGTCGCGTTGCGCCGGCACACCATGAACGTGTTGGATGCGGAGATGGAGAAGGTCCGCGCCCGCCACGGTTGCACGGCTGCCGCGGAGGAAGTCGAATTCGCGTTGCGCCGGATGGTCAAGCAGCTCCTTCACATTCCCACCGTCAGGGCCCGTGAACTGGCCGCCAACGGCCAGCAGGAGGAGTACGTCGCAGCGCTGGAGGCCCTGTACGGCATTCAGGTTGAGCAACCGGCCGCAGCCCCGGCCGCGGAGTGCCCTGTGGATCATGGGCAGCTCCGCTCCGAAAGCGCCTGACACCGCCTGTTAGGCGAAAGCGTTGATCCCTGTCAGCTTCGCGGACAAATCCCATAGCCTGGTGGCATCGGCCTTGTCGATGGCGTGTGCGTCCACGCCTTGGTACCTCGCCAACGGCGATTCCTTGTCCGTGGGATTGGCAATATCGCAGTCCTCGCAATAGACGCCGCCCTTACCGGACAGCGCCTGAAGAGTCGCGGCCCATACTGAGGTGGCAGCGCCCTGTTCCGGCGTTTTGAATCCTTCGCGGACGTTTCCCTCCGCATCCATCCACCCCGCTGCGACCATCTCCTCTTTGGGCAAATGCCGTTGGAGCTCGGTCATGATGCCACCCGGATGAACGGCGAAGGCCCGGACTCCGGAGTCCTTGCCGAGGCGGTCCAATTCCACGGCGAAGAGGGCGTTCGCCGTTTTTGCCTGGCCGTAGGCGCGCCATTTGTCGTAGCCGCCGTCAAAGTTGACGTCGTCGAACCTGATGGGCGACAACTTGTGGCCCGTGGATGAGAGGGAGATGACGCGGGCGTCACCCGAGGCGGCAAGGGCCGGCCACAAGGCATTCACCAGGGTGTAATGCCCCAGGTGGTTGGTCGCGAACTGCGCCTCCCAGCCCGGACCTACCCGTTGTTCCGGGCTGGCCATGATGGCGGCGTTGTTGATCAGGATGTCCAAGGAACCGTGCCCGGCCAAGTATCGCAGCGCGAATGCCTTGACGCTGGCCTGGTCGGCCAGGTCCATTTCTTCTACTGTGACCGAATCGGCGAGCCCGGCCGCGGCAAGCACTTCCTTGGCATGCTCCAAGCGCCTTGCGGGGACGGTCACGGCGGCGCCGGCTGAGGCCAGCGCCCGCACTGTCTCCAGGCCCAGCCCCGAATATCCGCCAGTAACGATAGCCGACTTGCCGGAGAGGTCGATCCCGTCAATGACTTCCCGGGCGGTGGAACCGTGTCCAAAACCGGAACCAATAGGGTGTTGCAGGGTTTCTGCCAGTTCTTCGCTCATGGTTGAGCTTTGCAGATAAAAGCCGGAACGGGCAACGCTCAGTAGACGGGCTTGTGGGGTTCCACCTCACGCACCCAAGCGAGGATACCGCCGTCGAGATGGCTAACACGCGTGTAGCCGGCCTTCTGCGCCGCATCCAGGACCGCAGCCGAGCGGGTGCCGGCCTTGCAGTGGAACACGATGTCCTTATCCTGTGGCAGGTGGGCCCACGCTTCTCCGGCCAGGATCCGGCCCTGCGGGATGAGGACGGAACCATCAATATTGACGATGCTGTACTCGCCCGATTCACGGACATCCACCAGTTCAAAGTCCCGCTCCCCCGACGCCCGCTCGGCCAGCATCCCTGCAAGCTCGGTGGCAGTGACGGTGTGGTCCTGGTCGGTGGCGGAGATGGGAGTGATGCCGCAGAAGGCCTCGTAGTCGGTCAGTTCGGTGATTGGTTCGGCTTCTGGATCCTTGGACACCTTGATTTCCCGCCAACTGCCGCCCAAGGCGTCAAAGAGTGCCACGCGTCCCAGCAAGGAACGGCCGACGCCGGTAATCAGCTTCACGGCTTCGGTCACCATGAGCGATCCAACAGCCGCGCACAACATGCCGAACACGCCGCCCTCACCACAGGACGGTACGGAACCGGCCGGAGGCGCTTCGGGATAGAGGTCCCTGTACGTGGGTCCGTGTTCGGCCCAGAAGACACTGACTTGCCCATCGAAGCGGAAGATGGAGCCCCACACGTAGGGTTTGCCGAGGATGGCGGCGGCGTCGTTCACGAGATACCGCGTGGCAAAGTTATCGGCACCGTCCAGGATGAGGTCATACTGCGCAAACAAATCCAAGGCGTTGGAGGAGTCCAGGCGGACGTTGTGCAGGACCACGTCCACCAAGGGGTTGAGCTCGGCGATGGCGTTGCGGGCGGACTCGATCTTGGGCGTACCCACGTCCTTCACGCCGTGGATGACCTGGCGTTGGAGGTTGCTGAGGTCCACGTTGTCGTCGTCCACGATTCCCAGGGTTCCCACTCCCGCTGCAGCCAGGTACAGCAAGGCCGGGGAGCCAAGCCCGCCGGCGCCTATGACAAGGACTCTCGCATTCTTAAGCCTGCGTTGGCCCACAGCGCCGATTTCCGGAATGATGAGGTGCCGGGAGTACCGCTCCACCTCGGCCGGAGTAAGTTCGGCGGCCGGTTCCACAAGGGGCGGAAGGACGGTGGGCGCAGCGGTGCGGACAGCAGCAATTGAGGCCATACCCCAATGTATGCCTGCAGATACCGCCCGGTCATATTACCCACCGGTAGAGTGGTCATAACTGCAAAGGAAAGGCGGCAGACTGTGGCTGACGGCACACGGGCAAACGATGGAGCACCCGCGAAGCAGGAACGGACCGGTTCGCTTCGTTCGCCAAGATTGCCGCGGGACGAGCGTCGCGCGCAGTTGCTTAACGCAGCGTTGGAAGTCTTCGTCGCCAACGGGTTCCACGGCGCAGCAATGGACGAAATCGCAGAGACCGCTCGTGTGAGCAAACCGGTGCTCTACCAGCACTTCCCGTCCAAACGCGAGCTCTACATGGCGCTCCTGGACAGCCATCTCGCAACGTTGACGGACCTGATGCTGAGCGCCCTGAACTCCACCACGGACAACAAAGAGCGCGTCAAGGCAGTGATGCGGGCCTACTACCGGTTCATTGCCGACGACGACCAAGCCCATCGCCTGGTGTTTGAGTCGGACCTGATCAACGATCCCGACGTCAGTTCCCGTCTGGAAACGTTCAACAAAACGTTCGCGGACGCCGTAGCCCACGTCATCGCCGAGGACACCAAGCTACCGCCCTTGGAAGCGCAGCTCCTGGGCCGGGGCCTGGCAGGAATGGCGCAGGTCAGCGCCCGGTATTGGCTTGAGACGGACGGAAACCTGGACCTCGATGTGGCCAGTGATCTGATCTATCGTTTAGCTTGGCGCGGAATCAGTCGATTCCCCAAAGAGTCCTAAGCTACAAATAGAGGACTGACTTAACACTTGATTGGCTTGGAGGCCTTGCTGTGGAAGTAAAGATCGGCATTCAGAACGTTGGCCGCGAAATTGTGCTCGAATCCGCTTTGGATGCCGACGCCGTTGCCAAGATCGTGGCGGAGGCCGTGTCCAAGGGCTCGGAATTGCGCCTCACGGATGAGAAGGGCCGCCAGGTCATCGTTCCTGGCAGCGTTTTGGGCTATGTGGAGATCGGCGCCGAGGAAGTCCGCCGCGTGGGCTTCGGCGCCCTCTAGCAGTCCCCCAACACCCGTCGTCCGCTAAGGAGTCTTCATGCTTTCACTCGTCGTGGTGGTTCTTGCAGCCATTGCCACAGGCTTTATTGTCTGGGCCAACGACAAGCGGCACGGCAGATACGGCGTCGCCCTTCCGGTGGGTGTCTCAACGGCTGTTGCGGCGCTGAGCTGGATTGCCTTCATCAGCGCCGGCCTGGGCTACCAGCCGGGGGTCACGTGGATTCCGTGGGTTCTCCCCATCGTCATTGGAACCGCAGCAGCTGCGGCCGTAGTGGTCTACCTGGGCCGGACGCGGACCAAGCACGATACCGAGGCCCTCACCAAGGCCCTCCGGCTCTAACGGCACCTGACACCAATGGCCATCACCCGCGCGGGTGATGGCCATTGGTGGTTAACGCGCTCCCAGTACCCCTAAAGGAACTCGGCCCGTCCCTCCATGGCGGAGGACGCCAGAGCGTGTTCCCGCCGGGGAATCCGGCCCGCCTTTTTGGCCAAACGGCCGGCTATGACGGCGTGCTTGAAGGCTTCTCCCATTTGCACCGGGTTCTGCGCGCGCGTCACGGCGGTGGCCAGGAGGACGGCGTCGCAGCCCAGTTCCATCGCCAGCGCCGCATCGGAAGCGGTTCCGATCCCGGCGTCGAGAACCACGGGCACCGACGCCCGCGACACGATCAGCTCAATGTTGTGCGGGTTCAGGATTCCCAGGCCCGTGCCGATGGGTGAGCCCAGGGGCATCACCGCGGTGGCGCCGAGGTTTTCCAGCCGCAGGGCAAGGACAGGGTCGTCATTGGTGTAAGCGAAGACCTTGAATCCGCGGTTCACCAGCTGCTCTGTGGCTTCCACCAGTTCCACGGCATCGGGCAGGAGTGTGTGCTCGTCCGCGATGACTTCCAGCTTCACCCAATCGGTCTCCAGCGCCTCGCGGGCAAGTTCGGCGGTCATGACGGCGTCCTTCGCTGTGAAGCAGCCGGCCGTGTTGGGCAACACCCGGATGTTGTGGTCCACCAGGAGCTGGAAGAGCGACCCGGTTTCGGCCGGGGAATAGCGCCGCATGGCAACGGTGGTCAGCTCCGTGCCGGAGGCCAGGAGCGCAGCGCCCAAACCGTCCAGGCTCGGGGCACCCCCGGTTCCCATGATCAGTCGCGAACCAAAGTCGACGCCGTCGATCACCAAGGCGTCGGTGCTGGGGGCAGTGCTTGTTGTGGTCATTGTTCAGCCTCCCTGGACTGCTGTAACGAGTTCGAGTTCATCGCCGTCGGCGAGCGCTGTTGCCGCCCACTGGCTGCGTGGCACCACCTCGGAATTGCGCGCGACGGCGACACCCAGCTTGCCGCCGTCGGCCGCCTGTCCGCGGTGGTCCAGGACACGGCCGGTGATGGCGGTGACGAGCGTGCTGACAGAGGCGTCATCGGCCACTGCATGGTCGGATCCATTGAGTTTGATGTTCATGCGGTTTCCTTGCTGCGGACGTGTGCTGGGATGAAGTTCCGTGGATCGGGGGCGCTGGCCGTAAAGCGGTCAGGGCGGAAAGGGGCCCACCGTGGATCGGCTGAGCCGTTGATCAGTTCGCCGACAATCCTTGCGGCTACCGGTGTCAGCAGGACTCCGTGACGGAAGAACCCGGTGGCAACCACCAGGCCCTCGATGTCGCCCTCGGTTCCGGCGACGCGGCCAAGCAAAGGCGCGTTGTCCGGCGTCCCTGGCCTGGCTCGGGCTGTTGCCTCGAGGAGTTCCAGTTCCGCGACCGCGGGGACCAGGACCTGGGCGTCGCGCAGGAGTTGGTACACGCCACCGGCCGAGACGGCATTGGACGCCGTGGACAGTCCGTCCTCACGCTGGGTGGCACCGATCACCACCGTGCCGTCGTCGCGGGGGACGATGTAGACCGGAACACCCCGCACTATCCCCCGCACGGTGGAGGTGACCAGTGGTTGCAGGCTTTCCGGAACCCGAAGCCTGAGAATGTCGCCATAGACAGGCCGCAGGGGAAGCGTGAGTCCCTCGGGCAGGCCCGTCAAGCCGGCTGCGCCGAGCCCGTTGGCGACCACGGTCTCGGCGGCAACCACGCTGACGCCCGAGTCGAGTTCGACTCCTGCAACCCTCCCCTCGTCCCACAGCACGCGCTCCGCCAGGGCTTCCAGGGCGAATCCATGGTTCGCCCCCGCGACCCACGTGGGATCATCCGGCGAATGCGCGGCCAGCCCGGCCAGGAGGCAGTCCGCGAGCCTGCGCGGGTCCACCTGGTGGTCGGCGGGGATGTCGAAGGCGCAGGAAATTTGTGGACTGAGCAGGGGTTCACGCGCCCTCGCGTCCCGGAGGGCAAGGGGTTCCACGCCCAGGCCGGCAGCCGTCTGTACCGTACGGAGGTCTGCGAGCGCCCGTCGGTCGGCGGCGTCGGCACCCACGGCGAGGGTCGGCGTCGTGCGGTATCCGGCTGCGTCCACGCCTCCGGTGAGTGTGGCGACAAAAGACGGCCACAGCCGCGAGGATTCGACCATGAGTTCCAGGAGGTCTTCTTCCTGGTAGTGCAGTTCACTGACGGGTGCCAACATCCCGGCAGCTGCGAAGGTTGCGCCGCTGGCGGGGTGGGGGTCGATGAGGACGACTGAGCGGGCCAGCCTGCGCGCCTGGTGGGCGATGCCCAATCCGATGATGCCGCCGCCGATGATGGCCACATCTGCATGAATGGCGTCTGCCATGTGTTCCCTTCCCTACGCCGGTATTAGCCGGATCAGGTCAAGCGGTCGGCTCTGAAGCCCTCTCAGCCGGACGGTCACAAAGTCGAACGTCGCGGCTCCCGCAGTACGTGCCCAGTTTAGAGGAACTACTCTGGTTCCCATGACCCAGCCTGAATCCCTCGCCTCAGCCCGACTCTATTTGTGCACCGATGCCCGGAAGCGGCAGGGCGATTTCGAAGACTTCATCGATGCCGCCTTCGAAGGTGGGGTGGACATTATCCAGCTCCGGGACAAGTCGATCGAGGCAGCCGAAGAACTGGAACTCTTGGCCATCCTGCGCAGTGTGGCCGAGCGGCATGGACGGCTGTGGGCTGTCAACGATCGGGCCGATATTGCCAGTGTTTCCGGGGCTCCTGTATTCCACGTGGGCCAGAAGGACCTGCCCTTGACGGTTGCCCGCACCTTCCTCCCCTCCCCTGCCGCGATCGGGCTTTCCACGCATACTCCGGAGCAGGTCAATGCTGCCATCGCGGCTTCGACCGGCGACGGCGGCCTGGACTACTTCTGTGTTGGTCCGGTCTGGGCGACACCCACCAAACCGGGGCGCGAAGCAGTAGGGCCGGACCTGGTCACATATGCCGCAGAAGCGATGAAGCGTGCCGACGAAGCGACAGGTGGTGCCGTGCAGCTGCCTTGGTTCGCGATCGGGGGCATTGACCTGGGCAACGTGGAACAGGTCCTTGCTGCGGGAGCCAGCAGGATCGTCGTCGTCCGTGCCATCACGGAAGCAGGAGACCCGACGGCGGCGGCCAAGGCGTTGCTCGAAGCCTTGGACGCCGCCGCGTAACGGTCCTCAAGGGCCGCACACTGTCGGTGGTTGGTCAGGAAGGTCCACGTTGGCCGAGGCGCCGTGGCAGGACCGTGGGTGACGTCACGGCCGGGTATGCCTCCGGGTCGCTATCGCCGGTCATGGTTGCTCCTTGGCGGTTCGTCATCAATGCGTGCGCCGGAGGTGCTGCGGCGGTATCCAAACAGCGGATCCAGTGCCTGCATATCCTGGATGGTAGCCGTTCCGAAGGGAGGCTTCGCCGGTGCTGGAAGTTCCCGGCGGCCCTGACCCCGGGTCGCCCAGAGACTGGCCGCAATGGATACACCCAGGATCGCGGCAATGACTGCCAGCGAGATGGGGG
Organism: Paenarthrobacter nitroguajacolicus; assembly: GCF_031455195.1. Classification (GTDB taxonomy): domain Bacteria; phylum Actinomycetota; class Actinomycetes; order Actinomycetales; family Micrococcaceae; genus Arthrobacter; species Arthrobacter nitroguajacolicus_D. The sequence continues at coordinate 101,619 of NZ_JAVDSH010000003.1, forward strand.
TGGGGATGTAATAGATGTCGATCTTGAGGAGCATCTTGATGCCCACCCAGATCAGTACCAGTGCCAGGCCGATCTTGAGGTAAATGAACCTATGGATCAGATCGGCCAGGAGGAAGTACATTGCACGCAGTCCGAGGATCGCAAAAGCATTCGCGGTGAAGACGAGGAAAACCTCATCTGTGACAGCGAAGATGGCCGGGATGGAGTCGACAGCGAAGATGATGTCCGTGACTTCCACCAGGACAAGTACGGCGAGTAACGGGGTGGCGAGCAGGGCGCCGTTCCTGCGGATCAGGAACCGCTGGCCGTGGAAGTCGTTGGTCATGGGCACCCTGTTGCGGAAGAACGCCAAGGCCTTGGACTTCTCCGGGTCCAGCGGATCATTGCGGTGCCGGATCATTCGGTAGCCGGTGACCAGCAGGAGCGCCGCGAACAGGTACAGCACCCAGCCGGCACTGGCGATGATGGCCGATCCTGCAGCAATGAAGATCCCCCGGAAGACCAAGGCTCCCAGGACCCCCAGAAACAAGACCCTGTGCTGATATACACGCGGTACGGCAAAGTACGTGAAAATGATGGCCCAGACAAACACGTTGTCAACGGCGAGGGACTTCTCGATCAGATAGCCGGCGAAGTACTGCTGCCCAAACTCCGCCCCGTAGAGCTGCCACACGAGCACACCGAAGCCGACACCGAAGGCCACCCACACGGCCGACCAGAGGGCCGCTTCCCGGACACTGATCACGTGCGCTTTACGGTGGGCGAACAGGTCAACTGCCAGCATCAGGACAATGACGCCGATAACAGCCAACCAAGCCCATAAGGGAGCATTCATCAGGAAACCCGCTTCCAGTCAGTAAACCCAACTGGAGGTCTTTCCCGGCGCCCGCAGGAGCCTGTTCCACCGGGCCGGACTGAGCCGGCCGGACTGACGACGGAACAATCAGGGGATACTCCCCTCCGTGGAAATAGTGAAGCATGCTTCACCTGTTGTGGCAACGGTCTTCGTTGGTCTCCATTCAAGTCCGGAAACATGCGCCGGAACAGCTGCCGGACTCTGATGTTCCTGGAAGCGTCCAAGACTATCCGCCTGTTTCGGGCTACCCTGATTTTCGTGTCACATCATCGGATTGCACCCAACGTCGACGACTCGTCGGACCAGCTCGCAGCGGCCCTCGCCGCACTCCGGACGGAGCTGGAACTCCCAGGCGCCTACCCCGCGGGGGCAGTGGAAGAAGCCCGAGAAGCCGTGGCGGACCTGAAGCTGCCTGAACGCGACCTTCGGGACATTCCGTTTGTCACCATCGACCCCGCCACGTCGACAGACCTGGACCAAGCGCTGTTCATAGAGCGCGCCGGTGACGGTTACAAGGTCCTCTACGCGATCGCCGACGTTCCCTCCTTCGTGGCTCCCGGTGGTGCCCTCGACACGGAGACACGCCGGCGCGGCCAGACCTTCTATGCTCCGGATGGACGCATTCCCCTGCACCCGGAAGTCATCAGCGAACATGCCGGCAGCCTGCTGGCAGAGCAGGACTGTGGCGCCTTCGTCTGGGATTTCGTCCTGGACGCGCAGGCCGAAACAGTGACGGTGACAGTAGGCCGCGCCACCGTGCGCAGCCGGGCCAAGCTAAGTTACAAGGGCGTCCAGGAGCAGATCGACGACGGAACGGCACCGCCCGTATTGCAGCTCCTCAAGGAAGTGGGGTTGAAGCGGGTTGAACTCGAACGCCTCCGCGGCGGCGCGAGCCTGAACATGCCCGAACAGGAGATCGTCCAAGCGGCCGACGGCGGCGGGTACAGGATCGTTGCTGCCCCGTCGTTGCCGGTGGAGGACTGGAACGCGCAGATTTCACTCATGACCGGGATGGCGGCAGCACAGCTGATGCTGGACGGCAAGGTTGGCATACTGCGCACCATGCCCGCACCGGACGAACGCTCCCTGCGGCACTTCAAAACGCAGACCACGGCCCTTGGTAAACCCTGGAACGGACGGATCAGCTACGGCGAATACCTGCGGACCCTGGACGCATCAGACCCGAAGCAACTCGCCATCCTGCACTCAGCCGGGACATTGTTCAGGGGTGCCAACTACACACCTTTCGACGGTGAGGTACCTGAGGTTGTCATCCAAGCAGCGATCGGCGCACCGTACGCCCATACGACTGCACCGTTGCGGCGCCTGATTGACCGGTTCGTCCTGGTCATCTGCGAGGCACTGAGCAACAACCACGACATCCCTGCCTGGGCCCGGGAAGCCTTGCCATCCCTGCCCGAGATCATGGCCTCGTCCGACCAGTTGGCTGGCCGCCTCGAACGTGCCGCCTTGGACACGGTGGAGGCGGCGCTGGTCGCCAACCACATCGGCCAGGAGTTCGATGCCGTCGTCATTTCCGGCTCAAAGCCAAACGGATCGGGAAACGGCAATGGGAACGGCAAGGGCAACGGCACCGGGAAGGCCAACGGGAACGGCGGCCCCTACGGAATCGTCCAGATAAGGGAACCCGCCGTGACCGCCCGCTGCGATGGCGAACTGGAGTCCGGGACCGAAGTCCGCGTCCGGCTCGTCAAGGCTGACATCGCAAGCCGTGAGATTCGGTTTGAACTGCTGCCGTAGTACCGTTCCACCCGGGATCCGGGCTTTCCGGCTCCCAGAGGATAGACTGGGCGTGTAGTAATGGATGCCCGGTCGTTGATTCAGTTAATTTTTGAACTCAACAAGCCCGCCCCTACGCGATCTTGAGATGTACCAACTGGTCACCAGTGCCAGTACTTAGATAGCCCGCGATCGGCTTCCACTGGACTTGCTTGCGCGCCCGTTCGTGCTCCGGTACGGCTCCACCGCTCCGTTGAGCATGCAGCGCCATTGCCCAAATGAATAAGGAAACTCCCTGTGAGTGAATTGCATACCCACGAAGTCCTGACGGACTCCACCGGAACTGAAACCATCGAACCCGAGGAAACGATCGTCTCGGACGAGACGCCCCACGAGATCGAAGAAAAGTCGTTCGCGGACTACAACGTCCGGGCCGACATCGTTGAGTCCTTGGCCGACGCCGGAATCACCCACCCGTTCCCCATCCAGGCCATGACCCTCCCTGTCGCCTTGAGCGGACATGACATCATTGGCCAGGCCAAGACGGGTACCGGCAAGACGCTCGGATTCGGCATTCCCGCGCTTCAGCGGGTCTCTGGGCGCGACGACGCCGGCTATGAGAAGCTCGCCGTCCCCGGTGCACCGCAGGCCCTGGTCATCGTCCCCACCCGCGAACTTGCCGTGCAGGTCGCCAACGACCTCCAGACGGCCTCACGCAAGCGCAACGCACGCATCGCCACCATCTACGGCGGCCGGGCGTACGAACCCCAAATCGATGCGCTGCAGAAGGGCGTCGAGATCGTAGTGGGCACCCCTGGCCGACTCATCGACCTCTACAAGCAGCAGCACCTGAGCCTCAAGAACGTCAAGATGGTCATTCTTGACGAGGCCGACGAAATGCTGGACCTTGGCTTCCTTCCGGACGTTGAGACCCTGATCGCCGGCACTCCCGCCGTACGCCAGACGCTGCTCTTCTCCGCGACCATGCCCGGTCCCGTGATCGCAATGGCCCGGCGCTATATGACGCAGCCCACCCACATCCGTGCAGCAGACCCGAACGATGAGGGCCTGACCAAGCGGGACATCCGCCAGCTCATCTACCGTGCGCACAGCATGGACAAGACCGAAGTTGTTGCCCGCATCCTGCAGGCCCGCGGACGTGGCCGGACCATCATCTTCACCAAGACCAAGCGCACCGCCGCTAAGGTCGCCGAGGAACTCGTTGACCGCGGGTTCGCGGCTGCAGCCATTCACGGCGACCTCGGCCAGGGCGCCCGCGAACAGGCCCTCCGCGCCTTCCGCAACAACAAGGTGGACGTCCTGGTTGCCACCGACGTCGCCGCCCGTGGCATCGACGTTGATGACGTCACGCACGTGATCAACTACCAATGCGTGGAAGACGAGAAGATCTACCTGCACCGTGTCGGCCGTACTGGCCGCGCCGGCAACAAGGGCACCGCAGTCACGTTCGTTGACTGGGACGACATGCCCCGCTGGGGCCTCATCAACAAGGCCCTGGGACTCAGTGTTCCTGAGCCCGTTGAAACGTACTCCTCCTCGCCGCACCTCTACACCGACCTTGACATTCCCGAGGGCACCAAGGGACGCCTGCCCCGGAACAAGCGCACCCTGGCAGGTGTGGACGCCGAGGTCCTGGAGGACCTGGGTGAGACAGGCAAGAAGAACTCCCGCTCTGGTGGTTCGGACCGCAATGGCTCCCGGGACGGCGGGCGTGGCCGTGACGGTGGCCGCGGACGCGACGGCGACCGCGATGGCGGCCGTGGCCGTTCGGGCAAGACCGACTCCGGCGAATCCAACGGCGAGGGCGGACGCAACCGTACGCGCCGCCGTCGTACCTCCGAAGGCGAAGCAGCCCCGGCTGCCGTTGCGTCGGAAACGGGCACGGCAACGGACAACTCCGAGAAGCCTGCACGCACACGTCGCACCCGGACCCGTCGCCGCAACGGCGAAGTGGTCTCCAGTGAGACGGCAGCTGCCCAGTCCGGCAGCACCGAGGCCTAAATCCCTCAATGACTGAAACTGTTTGGGCGCCGGACGGCGGCAACCTGGTGGTGCACGCGGATAACGCGGAGTTCCTTCCAACGCTGCCGGACGGCGCCTTCACACTCATTTACGTGGACCCTCCGTTCAACACGGGTCGGGTCCAACGACGCCAGGAAACCCGGATGGTCCGTAACTCGGACGGCGACGGCGACCGCGTGGGCTTCAAGGGCCGCTCCTACGACACCATCAAGGGCGCCCTGCACAGCTATGACGACGCCTTCAGCGACTACTGGTCGTTCCTGGAGCCCAAGCTCGTGGAAGCCTGGCGCCTGCTGGCAGACGACGGCACCCTGTACTTGCACCTGGACTACCGCGAGGTGCACTACGCCAAGGTGATGCTCGACGCCATCTTCGGCCGGGAGTGCTTCCTGAACGAGATCATCTGGGCCTACGATTACGGAGCCCGGGCCAAAAACCGCTGGCCCACCAAGCACGACAACATCTTGGTGTACGTGAAGAACCCCACCAAATACCACTTCGACAACGCCGAAGTGGACCGCGAGCCCTATATGGCCCCGGGCCTGGTGACCCCCGCCAAACGCGAACTGGGGAAGTTGCCCACGGACGTCTGGTGGCACACCATCGTTTCGCCGACCGGCCGGGAAAAGACCGGCTACCCCACGCAGAAACCCGAAGGCCTGGTCCGCCGCATTGTTTCCGCATCAAGCCGCGAGGGCGACTGGTGCCTGGACTTCTTTGCCGGTTCCGGAACCCTCGGAGCTGTCGCGGCCAAACTGGGCCGAAACTTCGTGTGCGTCGACCAGAATGAACAGGCCATTGAGGTCATGCGGAAACGCCTGGGCAGCAAGGCCGTGTTCCACCAGGACCAAGCCACCGCCCCCTAGCCAGGAACGGTCAGGCGACACCCTTCACGAAAGCTGTCACGGAGTCGGCGATCATCTGTACGGCGATGGCAGAGAGCAACAGGCCCGCAATCCGGGTGACCAGCTCCACTCCGTTCTCCCCGAGCACCCGCTGGACCACGCCGGCGAACCGCATGGCCAGGTACAGCGAGGCGAGCACCGCGGCGATGCCCAGGCCTACGGCAAGGTAGCCGGACAGGTCCTCGGACTGCTGGACAAACACCATGACCGCCACGATGGCTCCCGGTCCGGCCATCAGCGGCGTACCGAGGGGAACGAATGCCACGTTCTTGTACTTGGCTGCGTTTTCCTCGCCACTGGTGGACCCAGTCAACAGCTGCAGGGCAATGAGTACCAACAGCAGGCCACCGGCACCCTGCAGGGCGGCCAATGAAATGTGCATGTAGTTCAGGATCGACTGGCCGAAGATCGCAAAAACCACAATGACGCCCGTCGCCACCAGAAGAGCCTGGAAAGCCGAGCGGTTCCGGTCCTTGGATGACATCTGGGCCGTCAGTGACATGAAAATCGGCACCGTACCCGGCGGATCCATGATGACGAACAGGGTAACGATCACCGAGGCCAGCAACTGCAGGTCCATCAGCGGGCCCCCTTCACCGAACCACCGTGCTGCCCGTTGCCAACTCCTCGATCCGCGCCAATACCTCCGGCGGCGTCGTGTTTTCGCCGAGGAGGTTCGGTTTGCCGGCGCCATGATAATCGGAGGATCCCGTCATCAGCAGCCCGTGCGCGGCAGCCAGATCGCGAAGGAACCGCCTGCCGTCCTCCGGGTTGTCCCGGTGGTCCACCTCAACTCCGAGCAGGCCGGCGTCGATCATTTCACGGTAGGTGCCCTCCCCCACGATCCGTCCCCGGGACGAAGCTACCGGATGGGCGAACACCGGAACGCCACCTGCCGCCCGCACCAGCTCGACGGCGAGAGCAGGGTTTGGCGCATAGTGCTGGACGAAGTAGCGCGAATGCGAGGTAAGGATGGACGTGAAGGCTTCGGTGCGGTCCGCGACCACTCCGGCGGCCACCAGCGCGTCGGCGATGTGCGGGCGGCCCACCGTTGCACCGGGCGCCACGTGGTGGATGACGTCGTCCCAGGTCAACGGGTAGTCCTCCGACAGCAGCGTGACCATATGTTCGGCGCGGGTGAGGCGCGCATCCTTGGACTTGGTGATTTCCTCCAGGAGGCCCGGGTGGGCCGGGTCGTGGAGGTAGCTGAGCAAGTGCACGCTGATGCCCTGCTCCGTCCGGCAGGAGATCTCCATGCCAGGGACAAACTCAATACCGTGTTCCAGGGCAGCTGCCGCCGCCTGCTCCCAGCCATCCGTGGAGTCGTGGTCCGTCAACGCCACGGCGTCCAGGCCAGCCGATACCGCGGAAATGATCACCCCGGAGGGTGTCTCGGTTCCATCGGAAACATTGGAGTGCGCATGCAGGTCTATCCTCACTTTCCCAGCCTATGGGATGCGGGGCTCCTTGGAGCGTTGCGCCGTTGGCCTCCTCACCGAACTGGTGGGACGATGTAACGGTGAACGATGCCGAAAACACCCAAAACATGGACTCCGCAAATTCCCAGCCGCTGCAGGAGCGCGTTAACAACCGCTCACAGAGGCCAACATCCGATGCTTTCAAAGCATTCATGGCCAGCAATTGGGCTGCCGCCCCGCAGGTGACCCCTGCGCGCGACGCCGTTGCAGACCACGCTGCGCGCCGCCGTCGTACTATCTCCGAACTGTTCAAAGGCGAACGTCTTGTCATCCCGGCCGGTCCGCTGAAGGTCCGCTCCAACGACTGCGACTACCGCTTCCGACCCCACTCCGGTTTCGCGCACCTCACGGGCTTGGGCCTGGACCACGAGCCCGACGCCGTCCTCATTCTTGAGCCGGTGGCTGAAGGCAAGGGGGACGACGGCGGTCACCACACCGCGACGCTCTACTTCCGTCCGTTGGCGGGCCGGGATACCGAACAGTTCTACGCCGACTCACGCTCCGGTGAGTTCTGGATCGGCGCACGTCCGACGTTGGCGGAATTCGAGGCCCGCCTGGGACTGCCCACCGCCCACATCGCCGAACTCGAAATGGCAATCACCAAGAACGTGGGTGCCCCGGAAATCGGTGGTATCTCGATTCGCCTTGTCCGCAAGGTGGACGAGAACATTGACGCCTTGGTGGACACCGCCCGCTACAACACCGCCAAAGACCCCGAAACCCTTGACCTCGGCGAACTCGACGCCCTGGACGAGAAGCTCAGCGAAGCACTCTCCGAATTGCGCCTCCTCAAGGACGAGTGGGAAATCGAACAGATGAAGATCGCCGTGGCGGCCACCGTGGAGGGCTTCGCCGACGTCGTTCGTGCCCTTCCGCGGGCCCTGACCCACGCTCGTGGCGAACGTGTCGTAGAGGGCGCCTTCTTCGCCCGCGCCCGCGAGGAAGGCAACGAGCTTGGCTACGACACCATCGCCGCCTCGGGAAACAACGCCACCGTTCTGCACTGGACCCGGAACACGGGCAAGGTCAACGCAGGCGAACTCCTCCTCCTCGATGCAGGCGTGGAGGCTGATTCCCTCTACACTGCCGATATCACCCGTACCCTCCCCGCCACCGGCACCTTCACTGATGTCCAGCGCAAGGTCTACGAAGCCGTCCTGGACGCAGCTGATGCTGGTTTCGCAGCCGCGCAACCGGGCGTGAAGTTCCGCGACATCCACACGGCCGCAACCACCGTCCTGGCCGAACGCCTCGCCGAGTGGGGCCTGCTCCCCGTCTCCGTGGAGGAAGCCATCAGCCCCGAAGGCCAGCAGCACCGTCGCTGGATGCCGCACGGCACCAGCCACCACCTCGGACTGGATGTCCACGACTGCGCACAGGCCAAGCGTGAACTTTACCTGGACGGGATCCTCACCGAGGGCATGGTCTTCACCATCGAACCCGGCCTGTACTTCAAGGACGAGGACCTCGCGATCCCTGCCGAATACCGCGGAATCGGTGTCCGGATCGAGGACGACATCCTGATGACTGCCGATGGCCCGGTCAACCTCAGCGCCGCCCTGCCCCGCAAGGCAGACGACGTTGAATCCTGGATGGCCGGTATCTACCAGGAGGCGCAGGGCTAGCCCCAGCAGCTCAAGGGAACCGCCAACAGCGCAAAAGGGAAGGCCACCGGAGATCCGGTGGCCTTCCCTTTGTGCTTTGCCGGGGGCTACTGCTGCTTGGGTGTGTCCTCGGACCCGGCTTGCTGCCCGTCTTCCTGGGGCGCGTTTTGGCCCTCCGTCACGCGGACACCATACTGCGGGCGCCCGTCGGGCAGGTCAGGGTAGCGGACAGCTGCCGGGGGCTGTTGATTCGACGGCGCAGCACCGGCGTGGGTGTTACCGCTTTCCGGCGCGCCGGCTTCACCGTTACCGCGCTGACCGTAGGGGTCGTTCCAGGTGGACGGCCGCTCGGGCGCCTGGCCCGGCTGTTGCAGCGGAGCGCTGTGCTGGTTGTAGTTGGTGGCCTGCGGCGCTCCCGCCTGCGAGGGGTTCATCGGGAGCTGGTGGAGCAGGCGACGGGCCTCGTGGGCTGCTTCAATGGCGACGATGACGTCATAGTTGGTGGCCACCACCTGGCTGGTGGATGTGAAGTCGCGCTTCCCGCGCTGGGTGGCATAGGTGACGATGCCGAACAGCATGAAGAAGGCCGCGCCCATCAGGACCGAGGTGATGATGGAGAACGGTCCGCCGCCCGGGGTAAAGAAGGACAGCATCACGCCGACGAAAAGGCCAAACCACATACCGCTCAAGGCACCTGACAAAGCCACCCTCGGGTAGCTCAGGCGACCCGTCACCCGCTCCACCATTTTGAGGTCGTTGCCCACGATCGACACCAGCTGAACCGGGAACTGCTGGTCCGCCAGGTAATCCACCGCCTTTTGGGCATCCAAATACGAAGTGTACGAGCCAACGGTGTCTCCTTGGGGGACGCTCCGGGACTCCTCGACGGCTTTGGGACCACCAAAAATGTTAGACATAGCCCCATTGTGTCCCATGGACATGTGAAGCGGCTGGAATTCAGCTAAAAGAGAGCAGACTCGGTAGCCTGTAAACATGAGCACACATCCCTCACGCGTCTTTGTCGCGCGCCTGCTCGGCTTGGACGTCTTCGACCCCCTGGGCGATCGTCTTGGCCGGTTGCGCGATGTCGTGGTGCTCTCCAGGGGCACCCGTGGAGCCCCCCATGTGGTGGGCATCGTGGTTGAAGTGCCGGGCAAGAAGCGCGTTTTCGTGCCGATGACCCGCATTACGTCCATCGACCAAACGCAGATCATCTGCACCGGCCTGGTTAACCTGCGCCGCTTCGAGCAGCGGGGAGCCGAGACACTGGTGGTCGCCGAGATGTTCGATCGCCGCGTTACCTTGGCGGACGGCAGTGGAGATGCCACCATCGAGGACATCGCCATGGACCAACACAGGTCCAAGGACTGGTTCGTCAGCAAACTTTTCGTCCGCCGTGGCCATTCCCTGTCGCCATTGAGCCGGCTTCGCCGCAACGAGACCCTGATCATCGACTGGGCCGACGCCCAGACCGGCGCCCACAACGAACCACAGGCGGCGACGCAGTTCGTGGCCACCCACGAGGATCTTAAGCCTGCCGACTTCGCCGAAGCCCTGCAGGAAATGAGCGATAAACGCCGGTTCGAAGTAGCCAGCGAGCTCCAGGACGAGCGCCTCGCGGACGTGCTTCAGGAACTGCCCGAGGACGACCAAGTGGAGATCCTCTCGGCCCTGGACGTGGAGCGCGCCGCCGACGTCCTTGAAGAGATGGACCCTGACGACGCCGCTGACCTCTTGGCTGAGCTCCCCACAGCGCAGGCCGAGGAGCTCCTGCAGCTCATGGAGCCGCAGGAAGCCGAGGATGTGCGCCGGCTCCTGGAGTACGACGAAGACACCGCCGGCGGCCTCATGACCCCTGTCCCTGTCATCCTCCCGCCCGAGGCCACGGTCGCGGAGGCCCTCGCCCACGTCCGGCGCGAGGAGCTTTCCCCTGCCCTGGCGTCGTCGATCTTCATTGCCCGCCCTCCGCTGGAGACACCCACGGGCCGTTTCCTCGGCGTGGTGCATATCCAGCAGCTCCTGCGTTTCCCACCGCCGGAGCCGCTGGGCAACCTTGTGGATAAAAACCTTGAGCCGCTCTCGGACCAGGCCCACATCAGCGAGGTAGCCAGGACGTTGGCCACCTACAACCTGAATTCACTTCCAGTTGTCGACGACGACGGCCGCCTTGTGGGGGCGGTGACTGTTGATGACGTGCTGGATCACCTGTTGCCGGATGACTGGCGCGCCCACGAGGACGACGCCCCTATAAGGAGACTTGGAGGCCGCATTGGCTGATAACAACGCCACCCGATCACCCAAGTCCACTGGACGTTCGGGCAGCAGCCTGGACACTCCCCTGAGCGGGCGCCAACGCATCCTGCCTAAGTTCTCCCCCAACCCGGACGCTTTCGGCAACGCCACTGAGGGCTTCGCCAGGTTTATGGGCACGCCGACGTTCCTCGTCTACATGACGGTGTTCTGTGTGTTTTGGCTGGCTTGGAACTCCTTTGCGCCCACCGAGTGGCAATTCGACCGGATGGAGCTTGGCTTCACCCTGCTGACCCTCATGTTGTCGCTGCAGGCTTCCTACGCAGCCCCGCTGCTCCTCCTGGCACAAAACCGACAGGATGACCGCGACCGTGTCTCCCTCCAGCAGGACCGCCAGCGCGCCGAGCGCAACCTTTCCGATACCGAGTACCTGACCCGGGAACTGGCATCGCTGCGCATTGCCCTGCGTGAAGTGGCCACCCGTGATTACGTCCGCGCCGAGCTGCGGAGCCTCCTGGAAGACATCATCGACGCCCAGGAAGAACTTCGCGAGCATGATCCGGCCACCGACGGCAGCGAATCCTCGGGAGACAAAGTCAAGGAGAAGCTGAAGGAGAAACGGGACAAGTCGCGCGGACCCCGCACCCAGCAGATCCCCAAGGTCCGTCCGCCGCGGTCCGCCGGCCCACAGCATTCCACCGCCAAGCAAACACCCGAAAACCCCGAAAGCCGAGCCTGAGCGTATGAGCACCGTATCTGCCGAGGCGCTCCGTGCTGCCCTGGCAACCGTCATTGATCCGGAGCTCCGCCGCCCCATCACCGAGCTCGGAATGGTGGAATCGGTGTCTGCCGATAGTGCCGGCGCTGTCCACGTTGCTGTCCTCCTGACCATCGCTGGTTGCCCCTTGCGCGAAACCATCACCGGGGACGCCACTGCGGCGTTGTCCAGGGTGCCGGGCGTGACCGGGGTGGACGTGGAACTCAAGGTCATGACACCGGCCCAGCGCGAAGCACTCAAGGAGCAGCTCCGTGGTCCCGGCGGCCAGCGCGGAATTCCGTTCACCAAGCCGGGTTCGTTGACCAAGGTGTACGCGGTTGCCAGCGGGAAGGGCGGTGTGGGCAAGTCCTCCGTTACCGTGAACCTCGCCTGCGCCCTGGCAGCCCAGGGCCTGCGCGTCGGAATAGTGGATGCGGACGTCCATGGCTTCTCGGTTCCAGCCCTTATGGGAATCACTCAGAAGCCCACACAGGTTGACGACATGATCCTCCCTCCGGTGGCTTATGGCGTGAAAGTCATTTCCATCGGCATGTTCGTGGCAGGCAACACGCCCGTGGCGTGGCGTGGCCCCATGCTTCACCGGGCCTTGGAACAATTCCTCACGGATGTGTATTTCGGTGACCTTGACGCGCTGTTCCTCGACTTGCCTCCCGGCACGGGCGACATCGCCATCTCCGTGGCGCAACTACTGCCCAACGCGGAGATCCTGGTGGTCACCACACCGCAGGCAGCCGCCGCTGACGTTGCTGAACGCGCCGGAACCATAGCCACCCAGACGGGTCAAAAAGTTGCCGGCGTCATCGAGAACATGTCGTTCCTGGAAATGCCCGACGGCGGCCGCATGGAATTGTTCGGAAGCGGCGGTGGCGCCACCCTGGCTGAGCGGTTGAGCGCCACCGTGGACACCGACGTTCCGCTGCTGGGCCAGATTCCCCTGGACATCCGCTTGCGGGAAGGCGGGGACGCCGGAAAGCCCGTGGTCTTGGCTGCGCCGGAAACGGCTGCCGCTAAGGCCCTGGAGGGTATTGCCTCAGCCTTGGCTAACCGGCCGCGTGGACTATCCGGCATGCCTCTGGGAATCCAACCCCGCTGACCGGCCCAGCCTGGCATGTCCAGGCGAGCGAACCGCTGCGGTTCGCCTCAGGTGGCTTCAGTGTCGAAAGGCGCGGCTTCGCCATCTGCAAGCCGCTCGATGATCCTCGCCGGAGGTTTGGGTTTGGTGTCCGCAGCAGAGGCAGCCGCTGCGGCGACCGGCGCACCGGCACTGACCGGCTTGGTGTCGTCCTCCAGGAGTGCATCCTTGATGATGCGCCGGGGGTCATACTGGCGCGGATCGTACTTCTTCCAGTCGACCTCATCGATGTCTATGCCGACTTCTTCTTTGATCTGCTCGCGTGCGCCGGATGCCATCCGGCGGACTTCCTTGACCAGGTTGGCGAGCTTTTGAGTGTATTCGGGCAAACGGCTGGGACCGATCACGAGTACGCCGATAATCAGAAGGAGTATGAACTCCGGGCCGTTGATTCCAAACACGCTACGAAGATTACCTTGTCTGTGGTGCCGCTCATAAACCGGCGGGACGGAGGAGGGTCTGGAGGCCGCGCAGGAGTCGCCCGTACCAGGACTCGGAGGTCTCCCCGTGCCCCTCCCGCGTCATGGAATCGCCGGCCCGGACGATTTCGGGGACCGCATCATCAGCGCTTTCCGGAGGCAAGTCAGAGGCGTAACTGATCACGGCGGCGGGCATGGCGTAGACAGCCTTCCACGGCGTTCCCTGGGTGACGGAGAGCTGCGCAGTGCCCGACTGGCCAGCGGATTGCCGGGCGGGTGGCAGGTGCTCCTCCGTGATTGTGGCGTAATGGCCGTTTCTTTCGAGATGGATTTCAACTGCGGGATGTCCGTTGAGCATCGAGGCTTGGGCAGAGACGACGTGGAAGCCCATCGCCAGGAGTTCCGGACAGGCCCACCCTTGGTCCCGCAGGGCGTCCAGTTGCGACGCAGTCAGGCTCATGGTGCTGCCGGCCTTGAACGTCGGATCCATGGCGTCCACTGGTCCAGCGCTCCACGCCCCCACCAGCGCGCCAGCGTTGCTGGTCCCGGCAAGCACCCGGGGTTGGTCATCCCCGGCCACCACGTAAGCGGCGACGCCCAGGGCTCCGGCGCTCACAGCGAGGGTGCCGGCTGCGACCGCGGCGAAACGAAGGCCGCGGGACAGTCCACCCGGTTGGGGCCGGCTCCAGGTTTCCTGTGTCGGTTCGCTGGCCAGCCGTTCTGTGTGCTGGATCAGTCGCGCAGCTAGGTCTTGGCTGGCTTCGGGCACGGCCGCACCCCGGAGCCGCTCAAGGTACTGCCGTTCACGGCCTACGGCGGCGCGGCAGTCCGCACATTTCTGCAAGTGTTCCGGTAGCCGCGAATGGCGGCGGGCAGCGAATGCGCGCCGGGACAGGGCTCCCGGACGGAAAGGACGTCGAGGCATCGACAACCTAGTGGATACTGGCGATGCGGGGCATCTTCAAGCGTGGCTTACGCGCCTCGGCGGGTCGGGGATCGCGGTGGGCCAGCTTCTCGCGCAGCATGGTCCTGCCACGGTGGATACGGGACCTGACGGTCCCCAGCTTCACACCAAGCGCCTCGGCGACTTCGTCATAGGAGAGGCCTTCAAGATCACAAAGGACGACGGCGGCGCGGAAGTCGGGCGGCAGCTCCTCCAGCGCCCGCTGGACGTCCAGGTCAAGATTGTTGTGCTCAAAGCTCTGCTCGGGTCCGGGCTCGCGGCCAGGAAGCCGGGACTCGGCGTCCTCGGCAAGTGCGTCAAAGCGGATGCGGCTCTTACGGCGTGCCTGGTCGAGGAAAAGGTTGGTGGTGATGCGGTGCAACCAGCCGTCCAATGTTCCCGGCTTGAAGTTCTCAAGCGAACGGAACACGCGGACGAAGACCTCCTGAGTGAGGTCTTCGGCGTCGAACTTGTTGCCGGTCAGGCGGTAGGCGAGGCGATATACCTTGGCGGAGTGGTTCGCAACCACTTCCTCCCAGCTGGGCATGACCCATTCGGCAACGGCCTCGAGGCCTTCTGATGTTTGGACTGGCGCAGCATGCGATGCCGGCATCGTCCACTCCCCTCAAACTGTGGTTCACCGAAGAAACCGGTGCCGCCCACCTCATGGATGACCGGAGCAATATCATCCCAAGGTTATCTGGGAATTTCCTGACTGGCCGCCGTTTTCTCCGCAGGGCGGAAAACGTCAGTGGACACAGCCGCATGCCACTCCCCCAACAGCGGGTTTACGCGGGGCAACGCAGTAGTCTGGTACAAACACCCCTACCCGCGGAAAGCGAATCCTTCATGAGTGCCGACAAGTCAACCAGCTGGTCCTATGCAGAAGATCTGCCGGCTGAGGACGACGTCTTGTTGCGTGCCCGGGAGCGGTCTTTCGAGCTGGGTGTTACCCCGATCAGCCCGGGTGTTGGTGCGGTACTGACAGTCCTTGCTGCCGCCTCGAAGGCGCAGACAGTAGTTGAAGTCGGCTCCGGGGCCGGCGTTTCCGGCGTCTGCCTGCTGCGGGGCCTCAGCCCGCAGGCGGTCCTGACAACCATCGACGTCGACGTTGAGCACCTGAAAGCCGCGCGCGAAGCGTTCCTGGAATCCGGCAGCCCGGCAAACCGTACGCGTACGATCTCCGGCCGGGCGGCGGATGTGTTGCCTCGCCTGACGGATTCGGCGTACGACCTCGTCTTCATCGACGCGGACAAGCCGAACTTCCCCAAATACGTTGAACAGGCGGTGCGCCTGCTTAAGTCCGGTGGCACTTTGGTCATCAATGACGCCCTGGATAAGGACCGCGTCTCCAACCCCGCGGCGCGGGACGCCACCACAGTGGTCCTGCGCCAGATCGGCAAAGCCATCCGCGACGACGAGCGCCTGGCTTCGGCCATGCTCCCAACGGGCGACGGACTTCTGGTGGCAGTCAAGAAGTAGCGGGGAGCCGCGTCGAACGGCGCGGCCCTTAAACTCAAAGCAGGGCTCCAGCTTCCGCCGGGCCCTGCCTGGTAAATCTATTCGGTCACACCTACGAGGCATTCCTTGAGGTTCTCCGCTTCGGAGGCGTTGAGCTCGACCACAAGCCGGCCCCCACCTTCGAGCGGCACACGCATGATCAGGCTGCGTCCCTCCTTGGTAACTTCCATAGGGCCGTCGCCAGTACGTGGTTTCATAGCCGCCATTAGGAAAATCCCCTCCATTTGTCCCAAGTACGCCCAACCCGGCCGGGCTGGATCCGCGTAGCAATTGCAGCCGGCGGCACCGCTTGGGAGGCCGCCTTGGCCGGGCACTTTAGGTGCTTTGTCCTTGCTAGTAGTCCATTATCCCGTACTTACCCGTCCGTAACGAAATCAACAGCCTGTTTGTCAGGGCTTTGTACATATTGCCGTTCCGGAACAAAGCTCCACGTCAGGGCGGATAATCGCCGCCACCGGGCAAAGGGGCCCATGCCCAGAGCCATACCACCCAGACGATCTGGAGGAGGATGAACATGACGACGACGGTTCCCCGGTACGCCTTGGACCTGGACAGCATCGCAGTTGCCAGGGCCAGGGGAAACAGCGGCAGGAGCATCCGGAAGGTACTGGTTTGCGGGTGCAGGAACACCAGCAGGTATCCCATGTAGCAGGCGCACCATAGCCGGAGCTCCGTACCCAGCGCCCGCACGGGCCTGGAGATCATGACCAGCACGAACAAAGCCGTGAAGACGAAGGGGGCGAGCACGCCCAGGACAGGACCAAAAAGCATCCGGCCGGTGTCAAACCAGGGCTTGAAGGGCACCAGGTCATGTCCGCGCCAAGCCGTTTCCGTGCGGGTGTAGGCCGCCGGGTCGCCTGTGGCCGCCCAGGCTATGGCTGGCCAGGCGAGGGCTGCGATACATGTGGCTCCCACCAGGGCACCCAGCGACAACAGGCTTCGCGTAGACAGGGGCTGGTTGCCGCCACTGATGCCCTGTACATTCCTTGCCGGCCCGAAACGCTGCCATAGCTGCCAGAGGAACAGGAGACCCACCATCGCCGCGAACGGCACCCCCGCAGGCCGGGACAGGGCCATCAGGAAAACCACGGGGATGGCAGCCAGGTAATGCCGCCGCACGACCAACAGCAGGGACGCGGCAAGGAGCAGGAGGTTCAGGGACTCCGCGTATGGGACCTGGAGGATGGGCGAGACGGGGAAGGTCGAAACGAAGATGACGCCCCACATGGCTGTGCGCCTGCCCGCGACCTCCCTGAAGAGCTGGTGAATGACCAGGGCGGCTGCAAGCCCTGCCACCATCGCTATGGCAGTGAGCGCGGGGAGGGTGCCCAGCCCGGTGACGGCCGAAAGCCCCCGCGCGAGAAAAGGAAACAACGGATAGAAGGCCCAGGCGTTTTCCTTCACCACGCCGTTTTGGTCGATGGGCAGGACGGTCGGGTAGCCGTCGTCAACTGCCTCCTGGTACCAGCGTCCGTCCCAGATGGTGATGAAGTTCCAGTAGTCCGGAGCCGGCGCAAACCATGGGTTGGTTCCTTGCTGCACTGCGGCCGCCATGAAGATGCAGGCGCTGACCAAACGGGCGACGACGAAGGCCACGGCAACCTGAAGCCACCACGGCCACCCGGCCATCCGTGCGCCGGCGTCCGACACTACGCGGGAAAGGCGTGCCGTGGGTCCCACTCCGGCCGGGATCGGAGCCCGGGAACTCACTGCTTGGCCCGGGTGTTCTCGTCGCCGCCGGGCCGCTGCGGTGTGAGCGCTTTGAGCCTCTCGATCTCGCTGTCCTTCGCCTGCAACTGTTCCCGGAGCTCATCGAGCACCTGGTCCACCTGGTCCATCCGGTAACCCCGCAGGCCCAAGGCGAACCGGACCGTATCGACGTCGGACGGCTTGGCGTCCGACGGCAGCAGGACAGGAGGCAGGTTGGGAGTTGGATCATCGAGCCCAGCCCCCATGGAGCGACCGCGAACGATTCCCGCACCCACAAAGAGGGCAGCGCCAACCAGGACAATCGCTACAAACACCAGAAAAAAGCTCACAGGGTCCATGGTGCCAGAAACCCCTTGCTACTCCGGGCGTTGCTCTCCGGTGGGGCTGGGCAGCGGCGAACCATGGAGCACGCGGTGGACGGCGTCTGCCGGGTCATCGACCAACTGGATCAGGTCGAGGTCCTTTTCGGACACCATTCCCTCTGCCACCAATGTTTCCCTGATCCACTCGATCATGGGCCCCCAGAACCGGACTCCCAACAGCACAATCGGGAACGAGGTCACCTTGCGCGTCTGGACGAGGACCATGGCCTCGAAAAGTTCGTCCAGGGTGCCGAGGCCGCCTGGCAGGACAACGAAGCCCTGGGCGTACTTGACGAACATGGTTTTGCGGGCAAAGAAGTACCTGAAGTTGATACCAAGGTCCACCCACTGGTTGAGGCCCTGTTCGAAGGGAAGCTCGATGCCCAGGCCGACGGAGACCCCGTTGCCCTCTACGGCACCCTTGTTGGCTGCCTCCATGGAACCCGGTCCGCCGCCGGTAATGACCGCGACTCCGGCTTCGGCGAGCTTTCGACCAACCTCGACAGCCATCTCGTAGTACTCGGTTCCCGGCTTGGTCCGTGCCGAACCGAACACGCTCACAGCCGGCCCCAGGTCGGCCAAGGCACCGAAGCCCTCAACGAATTCGCTCTGGATCCGAAGGACGCGCCAAGGGTCCGTATGGATGAACTGGCCGGCACCGCTCGTGTCCAGCAAATGCTGGTCCGACATCCCCGTATCGGCCTGTTTGCGGCGAAGCTCCAAGGAGCCCTTGTGCTTGGCAGGCGCTATTTCAGACGGCAGGGGCACATGGGTGGCCTTGACGCGTCCGTTGGCATCCGGATGGGGAACTGGGTGCTGGCTGATGCTCATTGCCCAAGGCTAGTCCCTATGGACCCCTGCTCCGTCCCAGCGACCCGCCTGTTGCATTGCAGTCTGGTATATCGCTGAAGGACAGGTTTCTGTTCAGTCACGATCTTGGGGAAGTTGCCGTGACCGTGGTCATATTTGCGTCTTTGTTCGCTAGATTCTTCGTATGACTACTCAAGCGTCCGGCGATGCCCTCGTCTCACTGAACGGCGTCAATAAGCATTACGGTCAATTGCACGTCCTGAAAGACATCAACCTGCAGGTTAGGAAGGGCGAAGTCGTGGTGGTCATCGGACCGTCAGGCTCCGGCAAGTCCACCTTGTGCCGCGCGATCAACCGCTTGGAAACGATCGACGACGGCGCTATTGCCATTGACGGGAAGAAACTCCCCGAAGAAGGCAAGGACCTCGCCCACCTGCGGGCCGACGTCGGAATGGTCTTCCAGTCCTTCAACCTGTTCGCCCACAAGACGATTCTTGAGAACGTCACGCTGGGTCCGATCAAGGTCAAGAAGGTGGCCAAAGGTACGGCTGACAAGGAAGCCATGGCCCTCCTTGAGCGCGTCGGCGTGGGACACCAGGCTCCGAAGCTGCCCGCCCAGTTGTCAGGTGGGCAGCAGCAGCGCGTAGCCATCGCCCGTGCCTTGGCCATGAAGCCGAAGGTGATGCTCTTTGATGAGCCCACCTCCGCACTGGACCCCGAAATGATCAACGAAGTCCTGGACGTCATGATCCAGCTGGCCAAGGAAGGCATGACCATGATCGTGGTCACCCATGAGATGGGCTTTGCCCGCAAGGCCGCTGACCGCGTGGTGTTCATGGCGGATGGCCAGATCGTGGAAGACGCAACTCCCGAGGAGTTCTTCACTAACCCGAAGAGCGATCGCGCCAAGGACTTCCTGTCCAAGCTTCTGACCCACTAACTCCTCACCGCCCGCACCCCGGCTGTAGAGACCGCACTGTGGCCGTACGACGGCCAACCAATGAAAGGAATGTCATGAAGGCTTTTATTACCCGGAGGAAGTCGCTCCTGGTGGCAGCTTCTGCCGTGCTCGCCCTCTCGCTGAGCGCTTGCGGCGGTGGCGGCAGCTCCACCACTCCTCCTGTTGCTTCGGCGAGCTTCGATGCCGGCACCACGATGGAGAAGCTGAACAAGGCGCAGAAGATCACCATCGGCACCAAGTTCGACCAGCCGCTCTTCGGCCAGAAGGGCCTTGATGGCAAGCCTGTCGGTTTCGACGTTGAAATGGGCAAGGCAATCGCCGCCAAGCTGGGCATCCCGGCCGACAAGATCGAATGGGTGGAGACCGTCTCCCAGAACCGCGAATCGTTCATCGAGCAGGGCCGCGTTGACCTCGTCATCGCTACCTACACCATCAACGATGCCCGTAAGGAAAAGGTGGCTTTCGCCGGACCGTACTACGAAGCCGGCCAGGCATTGCTGGTGAACAAGGACGACAACTCCATCACCAAGCCCGAGGACGTCAAGGGCAAGAAAGTTTGCTCCGTCACCGGGTCCACCCCTGCCAAGACCATCGCTGAGAAGTACGGCGCAGAGGTTGTCCCTGCCGCAACCTACACCGCTTGCCTTGAGCCGCTGCGTAACAAGCAGGTTGTGGCTGTGACCACCGACAACGTCATCCTCGCCGGCTACGTCGACAAGGAACCGGACGCCTTCAAGCTCGCTTCGGACACGACCTTCACCAAGGAGCCTTACGGCATCGGCCTGAAGAAGGACGATACTGTCTTCCGCAACTGGATCAACGACCAGCTTGAGGGCTTCGAGAAGGACGGCACGTACAAGAAGGCCTGGGAAGCCACGGCAGGCAAGGTCATCAAGACCACGCCTGAACTTCCTGCGATCAACCGCTACTAGTCGGGACAAGTCAGCTGCCGCCGCCCGATGGACGGCGGCAGTTGACGAATCCAGGACCCTGTTCCCTGATTAGCTGCAGCCAAAGGAACCCATGGACGCCGTCATAGCAAGCCTCCCCCAATACTGGGACGGATTTCTCCGAACCCTTTACCTTTCCGTCATTTCAGGAATCATTGCCCTCATCGTCGGGACAATCCTGGCGGCCATGAGGGTCTCCCCCGTGGCTGCCCTCCGCGGATTCAGCACGTTCTACGTTGAAGTCGCCCGAAACACTCCCCTCACCATCATCTTCTTTTTCGCAGCCATCGTCCTTCCGCGGTTGGGCGTCAAGTTCGAACAATTCGAAGTGGCTGCCATCATCGCTTTGAGCAGCTACACAGCCGCTTTCATCGCTGAAGCAGTCCGTTCCGGCGTCAACAGCGTGCCGGTGGGGCAGGCCGAAGCTGCCCGAAGTATCGGCATGACCTTTATCCAGGTCTTGGGCTTCATTGTCCTTCCCCAGGCTGTCCGTACCGTGATTCCGCCGTTGATCAATATTCTGATCGCCTTGGTCAAAAACTCCTCGGTAGCCGGCGCCTTCTTCGTCCTTGAGCTTTTCGGCTACGGTCGCAAGCTCTCCAACGACTACGGCGACCAGGTCCTCTGGATCCTCCTTGGGGTGGCATTCTTCTACCTCCTGATCACAGTGCCGCTGGGCCTCCTGGCTCACTTTGTTGAACGTAAGGTGGCGATTGCCCGATGACCTCGGTTCTGTACGACGTCCCCGGGCCCAAGGCCCGCCTCTACTCGCTCATCGGCTCCGCCGTCGGCATCCTGATCATCCTGGGCGTACTCGCCATTGCGGTGACCACCCTGGCACAACAGGGCATCTTCGACTCCGAGCGTTGGGAAATCTTCTACGGTCCCATGGCCCCCGATGTCTGGAGCCTCATTGGGCAGGGCATCCTCTCCACGCTGGCAGCAGCAGCGGTAGCAGCGGTCATCGCTTTCCCCCTCGGCATTGCGCTGTGCCTGCTGCGGATTTCCCTGATCGCCTGGATCCGTATCCCCACCCAGGTGGTGCTGGAATTCCTGCGTGGCATGCCCGTGGTCCTCATGATGTTGTTCATCCTGCTGGTCTTCGCCACCGGACAGTTCCAGGCAGTGGTGGTGGGCCTGACGCTATACAACGCCGCCATCTTTGCCGAAATCCTCCGTGCAGGCATCCAGTCGCTGCCCAAGGGACAACGCGAAGCGGGCCTGGCAATTGGCCTGCGGAGCTTCCAGTCCCGGATGTCCATCGAGTTCCCGCAGGCCGTCCGCCGCATGCTTCCGTCACTGGTGGCACAGCTGGTGGTCCTGCTGAAGGACACCTCGCTGGGCTACATCGTGGGCTACGAGGAACTCCTCCGGAAGATTCAGATCATGGCCGACTTCCTGGGCCCGGACTTCCTGTTCCCGGCTTTCTTTGTGGGCGCTGCGATCTACATCCTGATCAACCTGACGGTGTCCCGGATTGCGATCCTGATTGAGCGCCGCGGCTCCAAGAAGGCCGCGGGTGGCATGGCTCCGATGACTATTCGCACTGGCCTCGAAGGGACCGGCAACGACCCCGTTGCGCAGAACGTGGTTCCTGGCGCGGAGAACCCGGAAAAGAAGTAATCTCCGCACCACGCAAAGAAGGTCCGCAGCCACCAGGCTGCGGACCTTCTTGTTCGCGGGCTAAGCCAGCCACGTCCTCAGTGCCCGCAGGCACTCACGGATGGCATCGGCGTCGACGTGTTCGTTGTCCTTGTGTGCCAGCAGTGGGTCGCCGGGGCCGAAGTTCACAGCCGGGATGCCCAGCTCGCTGAAACGCGCGACGTCGGTCCATCCGTATTTGGGCTTCGGTTCAGCACCGACAGCGGCAACGAAGGACGCCGCGGCGGGGTGGTTGAGTCCTGGCCGCGCGCCGGCGGCAGCGTCGGTGCGGACGACGTCGAACCCCTCCAGGAGTTCGCGGACGTGGGCTTCTGCCTGGTCCGGGGTCTTGTCAGGGGCGAAGCGATAGTTGATCTCAACCACGCAGCGGTCCGGGATGACGTTACCCGCAGTCCCACCGTTGATTTTCACCGCGTTGAGGCTCTCGCGGTAATCGAGGCCGTCCACATTGATGGTCTGCGGCTGGTAGGCGGCGAGCCGGGCCAGGATAGGGGCTGCCGCGTGGATCGCGTTCACACCCATCCATGCCCGCGCTGAGTGGGCAGTTTCGCCAACGGTGGTGGCCTCGAAGCGGCTGGTGCCGTTGCAACCACCCTCCACCGTGCCGTGGGTTGGCTCCAGCAGGATCGCGAAGTCACCCTCCAACAGGTCCCCGTGATTGCGGACCAAGCGTCCGAGCCCGCTCTTGACCGCTTCCACTTCCTCATGGTCGTAGAAGACGAAGGTGACGTCCTTGTCCGGCTGCCTGCCGTCGTCGAACATTGTTGCCGCGAGGGCAAGCTGAACAGCGACGCCGCCCTTCATGTCCGTGGTGCCACGGCCATAGAGGACGCCTTCACCAGGAACGCCGGATTCCCACGTGGCCGGTACGGTGCCCAGCGATCCCTCCACGGTGGGCAGGGGCACGGTGTCCAGGTGCCCGGCCAGGATAACGCGCTCGGAGCGGCCAAGTTCGGTACGTGCAATGATGGCGTCGCCGTCCCGGATCACGGTATAGGCAGGGATGGCGCGCAAAGCGGACTCAACGGCGTCGGCGAGCTCAGTCTCATTACCGGAAACGCTGTTGAAGTCGATAATTGCGGCAGTCAGCAAGGCAACGTCCTGGCGCAGGTCAAGGAGGGCGGGAGCAGGAATCTGGGTCACCCGTCCAGCCTAATGCCCGCAAATGCGACTTCTGTGGCGTGAGACGGGTTTTAACCGACCTCTGCCTGCTGGATAGACTTGGCCCATGACTGAAACTGCTTCCTCCGCTGCGCCCGCACAGGCGCCCGTAAACAACCGATCGGCCTACGGATTCGGCCTCGCCACCATCGCCACCTCGGCGTCCGGGGAAGCAACCGTGCTGGACGTCTGGTACCCGGCCCCAGCTTTGGGCGTCGCAGCTGACTCCCTGAGGGACGTGGAGAACGCCGATCCTGCGCTGACAGCACTCGCGGACGATAGCAAGGATGCAGATCGCGGCACCGAGCAGAAGGTGGTCTTCGCACAGATCGACCTCGACGCCGCCCCGGCTGACACCGCGGATGCCTACCTCCGCCTGCACCTCCTCTCGCACCGACTGGTCACGCCGAACAGCATCAACCTGGACGGCGTCTTCGGCAAGCTTCCCAACGTCGTGTGGACCAACTTCGGCCCCGCAGCGGTTGACGGCTTCGAGTTGACCCGCGCACGCCTGCGCAAGCGCGGCAACGTGGTGGTTTACGGCGTGGACAAGTTCCCGCGCATGGTTGACTACGTGGTCCCCTCCGGTGTGCGCATTGCCGACGCCGACCGCGTCCGCCTCGGCGCCCACCTCGCCGAAGGCACCACCGTGATGCACGAAGGCTTCGTGAACTTCAACGCCGGAACCCTCGGCACCTCCATGGTGGAAGGCCGCATCTCGGCCGGCGTCGTGGCTGGCGACGGAACGGACGTCGGCGGTGGAGCGTCCATCATGGGCACACTCTCCGGTGGCGGCAAGGAAAAGATTGCTCTGGGTGAGCGCGTCCTGCTCGGCGCCAACTCCGGCGTGGGCATCAGCATCGGCGATGATTCCGTGGTCGAAGCCGGCCTGTACGTCACGGCAGGAACCCGTGTTCGGGTTCCTGGCCCCAAGGACGAGAACGGCGAGGACACCAGCAAGATCATCAAGGCCGTTGAACTCTCCGGAGTCCCCAACCTGCTCTTCCGCCGCAACTCCACCACCGGCGGCGTGGAAGTCCTTCCGCGCAAGGGCCAGACGGTGGAGCTGAACGAGGCACTTCACGCCAACTAGCAGGAGGAAATCCGTGCGCCGGTTCCGCCGCGCCATCGTTGCGGTGCTGGCATTGGCCCTCGTAGCAGGGGCCATCTACGCGATCGTAGTTGTACTGCAGCGCTCCGAAACCCTGGTTACGGAGCGCTGCGTCGCCGTCGTGGGTTCTGAAAGCCACGAACTGGCCACGGACCAGGCCGCCAACGCTTCGCTGATCTCCGCGATCTCCGTCAAGCGGGGCCTTCCCCCGCGTGCCGCGAGCATCGCCCTCGCCACGGCGATGCAGGAGTCCAGGCTCCGCAACATCAACTACGGTGACGACGCCGGCCCCGACTCCCGCGGCCTGTTCCAGCAACGGCCCTCGCAGGGCTGGGGCACGGAAGCCCAAGTGATGGACCCCGTGTATGCAACCAACGCGTTTTACGACGGGCTGGTCAAAGTGCCCGGCTTCGAAACCATGGAGATCACCCAGGCCGCGCAAGCCGTCCAGCGCTCAGCGTTCCCGCGCGCCTACGCCCAGCATGAGCCGATGGGCCGGGCCTTCGCTTCGGCGCTGACCGGACACTCGGAGTCTTCACTGAACTGCGAACTGCGCATGCCGGAAGCGGCGGGCGACCCTGCCGCCGTCGTCGATGAACTTTCGACGGCGTTCGGCACCCAGGCGGCCACGGTCCAGGGCCGTACGGTGCAGTTGGATATCGCCGGAACCCAAGCCTGGGCTGTGGCTCATTGGGCGGTGGCGAATGCCAAGACGCTGTCCATCACGCAGGTTGATGTTGCCGGCCAGACCTGGAACCGGGAGAAGCGGAACGGCTGGCAAGCGTCGGCGGCCCCATCCGGCCCCGTCACCATCACGGTGTCCGCCCCCACCACTTGAGTCAGGCCAGGAGCTCTACCACCGGCTGGACGTAACTGCGGAACACATCCGGCTCCGACAGGAGCCGATGGCTCATGATCATGGTGTTGGGCTCCAGATACCAGGCACGGGGTTCGTTGAGCGGGAGTTCGATGATGGTGAGCTCGAAGTCACGCGAACTCCTCCCGACCTCCAGGAGCCTGTCCTCCACCATCTCGTTCAGCACGTGGGTGACGCCATTCGCCTCGCGCGCCGCTTCCAGGTCCGCGTACTCGTCGATCCTGTCCGTTGCCCAGCCAAGGGCTGAACCAAAATGGGCCTGCAGGACACGCTGGAGGGCCGGCGAATTCCCGAAAGCCTTGAAGCTGGGCGGCGCCAGTTCCGAGGCCGGCTTGGGATACGACTTAACGAGGCTCTCCCACCAGGCCTCCCACTCGGTCTTGAGGGCCTGGATGCCTCCTACATCCGACGTAAGGTGGCTATGGTCGGCGTGCCGGACCTTGGGGGCCGCGTGGGACAGCAGCGGTGTACCGGCATCGTCAAGACCGGCAATGTCGCGCAAGTACAAGGCGATGAGCATCGGCCCTGATGTGTCCATGGTGATGCGCCATCCCGGGCCGCCCGACTCATGCATCCGAATTCCTCCCTTTGGCAGGTCCCCGACATGTCCCAGTCTATTCCCGTTGGCCCCCGGCGGTAGAGGCCCGGACCCACTGCTTGGCAGGCCTGCGGTAACCGCTAATGCGCCGCCGGCAACGCCTCCAGGGAACGCAGGTGGGCGGCGAGGACGTCGCTGCACATCTCAGCGGTCATCCACTCGGGCTGGAGCAACGCGTGCATGCACAGCCCGTCAAGGGTGGCCAGGAGCCTCTCGGCTTCCGCCACGAGTGTTTGATGGGCCTCGGCTTCCCCGGGGCTCAGAAGCATGATGAGACGCCCGACGACGGCGGCTACGGCACGGTGGCTCCGCTCGGCTTCTGCGGCCAGTACCGGTTTGATGCGTGCAGCGTGGCGGAAGGCCATCCAGACGCAGGCATCCACCGCCAGTTCTTCGTCCAGGGGAAGGAATTGGCCGAGCAGGTTCAGGACGGCCGCATGCTGTTCCTTGCTGCCGGGGGGCTCCGCTTCGACGCCGCTGAGCGCGGCCTCGAGCCTGCCGGCAATACGGTCAATCACCGCGCCGAAAGAGAAGGCCAGGAGTTCGTCGCTGCTGGCGAAGTAGTGGCGTACCGAGCCCACTGCCAGCCCGGCCTCATCTGCTACTTCCCTCAGGGATGCCCGTTCCAAGCCATCACTGGCAATGATCCGGAAAACAGCTTGGACAACTTCCTGGCGCCGGGCTTCGGCATCAACAATTTTGGGCACTAATTGTTTTTAGCACGAACGTGCTTCCACAGCGCTCAACACTGAGCGGCGTGGCTTCGATTTCCGATAGCGTAGGGACCATGAAAATTCTTGTCACGGGTGGCACCGGCTACATCGGTTCGCACACCGTTTTGTCCCTTCAGGAAGCCGGCCACGACGTCGTCGTACTGGATAACCTGGTGAATTCCAGCGAGGAATCCCTCCGCCGGGTCTCGGAGCTGACCGGCAAGAGTGCCGCTTTCCACAAGGTTGACCTGGTGGACGAGCCCGCCGTCGAAGCCGTTTTCGACCAGCACCAGATCGACGCCGTGATCCACTTCGCCGGGCTGAAGGCAGTGGGCGAGTCGGTTCAGGAGCCACTGGCCTATTACTACAACAACATTGTGGGCACGCTGAACCTGCTCCGGGCCATGGACAAGCACGACGTCCGCTCGATCGTCTTCAGCTCCTCCGCAACCGTATACGGCGAGCACAACCCGATCCCCTACATCGAGAAGATGGAAATCGGCGCCAACAACCCTTACGGTCGCACCAAGGAACAGATCGAGGACATCCTCTCGGACCTGGGCAACGCGGATGACCGCTGGCATATCGCACTGCTGCGCTATTTCAACCCCGTGGGCGCCCACCCGTCGGGCCGCATCGGCGAGGACCCCCAAGGCATTCCCAACAACCTCGTGCCGTTCATCGCACAGGTGGCCGTGGGACGCCGGGAGAAGCTCATGGTGTTCGGCGGAGACTACGACACCCCTGACGGCACCGCACAGCGCGATTACATCCACGTGGTGGACCTCGCGGACGGCCACGTGGCAGCCCTGAATTACATTGCCGAACGTGCAGGCGTTCGCCGCTGGAACCTCGGCTCGGGCCGCGGCTCCTCCGTCCTTGAAGTCCTGCGCTCCTTCGAGAAGGCCGTCGGCCAGCCGATTCCCTACGAGATCACTGGCCGCCGCGCAGGCGACCTCCCCGCATTCTGGGCCGACGCTTCCTCCGCCCTGGCCGACCTCGGCTGGTCCACCACCAAAACCGTGGACCAGATGTGCGAGGACCACTGGCGCTGGCAGAAGAACAACCCCTACGGGTACAACGCCTCC
Source organism: Paenarthrobacter nitroguajacolicus (assembly GCF_031455195.1). Lineage (GTDB taxonomy): Bacteria > Actinomycetota > Actinomycetes > Actinomycetales > Micrococcaceae > Arthrobacter > Arthrobacter nitroguajacolicus_D. The sequence goes on from NZ_JAVDSH010000003.1 coordinate 129,291, forward strand.
TAAAGCAACGCGGGGTCACTTATGGCCGATGTTGGGGTCCCCAAGGGGCCACAAGTGACCCCGCGTTGCTTTTTGGGGGGAACAACGACGGCGGCCGTCCCACCTCGCGTGAGGTGGGACGGCCGCCGTCGTTATTGACCTGTTGCCGTATCAGTTGGCCGGGTAGTTGCGTTCCGGTTCCCCGGTGTAGAGCTGCCGCGGACGGCCGATCTTGGTCTGGGGGTCGTTGATCATTTCGCGCCACTGGGCAATCCAGCCCGGGAGGCGGCCAATGGCGAAGAGCACGGTGAACATCTTCTCCGGGAAGCCCATGGCCTTGTAGATGAGGCCGGTGTAGAAGTCGACGTTCGGGTAGAGCTTGCGCTGGATGAAGTAATCGTCAGCCAGGGCCTTCTCTTCGAGGCGCATCGCGATGTCCAACAGTTCGTCGTTTCCGCCGAGCTTGCCGAGAACTTCGTGGGCCGTTGCCTTAATGATCTTGGCGCGGGGATCGTAGTTCTTGTAGACGCGGTGTCCGAAGCCCATGAGGCGGACGCCGTCTTCCTTGTTCTTGACCTTCTCCATGTAATCCTCCGGCTTGATGCCGTCGGCCTGGATCTGGCGGAGCATCTTCAGCACGGCCTCGTTGGCGCCACCGTGGGCAGGGCCGAAGAGGGCGTTGATGCCTGCGGACACCGAAGCGAAGAGGTTCGCGTTGGACGAACCCACCAGGCGAACGGTGGAGGTGGAACAGTTCTGCTCGTGGTCCGCGTGCAGGATGAGCAGGAGGTCCAGTGCCTTGACCACAACCGGGTCCATCTCATACTGCTCAGCCGGGAGGCCGAAGCTCAGGCGCAGGAAGTTCTCCACCAGGTTCATGGAGTTGTCCGGGTAGAGCATCGGCTGGCCGATGGACTTCTTGTGCGCGTAAGCGGCGATGACCGGGAGCTTGGCCATGAGGCGGATGGTGGAAACTTCCACGTGCTCCGCGTTAAAGGGATCCAGCGAGTCCTGGTAGAACGTGGACAGCGCGGAAACGGCCGAGGAAAGCACCGGCATGGGGTGGGCGTCGCGCGGGAACCCGCCGAAGAAGCCCTTGAGCTCTTCGTGCAGGAGCGTGTGGCGGCGGATCTTCTGGTCGAACTCTTCCAGCTCCGTGGGAGTGGGGAGGTTCCCGTAGATCAGCAGGTAGGAAACTTCGAGGAAGCTCGAGTGCTGCGCGAGCTGCTCAATCGGGTAACCGCGGTAACGCAGGATGCCTGCGTCGCCGTCGATGTAGGTAATGGCCGAGGTGGTGGCCGCTGTGTTCATGAAGCCGGGGTCATAGGCGACGGCGCCCGTCTGCTTCAGCAGCTTGGAAACGTCGTAGCCTTCGTTTCCTTCTACAACCTTGATGCGCGGCAGTTCGAGTTCGCCGCCGGCATGGCGCAGTGTCGCGCTGGTGGTCTCAGTCATGGAGTCCCCTTCATGAGGCCTTTGGGCCTCTATCGAACGCTTGTCCAACCAACTTCTGGTGTCGCCGCCTTCGGCCCTACTGTTGCAGGGCTCCAACGGCCGAAGTGCTTTCTTAGAGAAGGCCACCATTGATAGTCAGTTAAAAAGCTACCGCCAGTAACCCTGCGGAACTAATCCGTGCCGTCCGGTTACTGGCGGAATAGCGCCATAAGTGGCGCAAGTCACAGCTTTGTTATGCGCCTGTACCCAAGCGCTCAACGGCGGCATCGATCCGCTCGTCACTGCCCGTGAGCGCAACACGGATGAAGCCGTTTCCTGCTTCTCCGTAGAAAACTCCCGGTCCCACCACGATTCCCAGCTCCGCGAACCGCGCCACGGTATCCCATGTAGGTTCGCCCGCCGTGGACCAGAGGTACAGTCCGGCCTTGGATTCCTGGATCTCCAGCCCGAACTTTTCCAGCGCCGGGACCAGCCGTTCGCGACGGCCGCGGTACAGGTCCTTTTGGGCGAGGACATGGCTGGCATCACCCAGTGCCACACGCATGGCTTCCTGGACGGGGTACGGAACGATCATTCCGGCATGCTTCCGGCTGTTTACCAGGTTGGCCATGATAGCGGAGTCACCGGCGACAAAGGCTGCACGGTACCCCGCGAGGTTCGACTGCTTGCTCAGCGAATACACACTGAGCAAACCGTCCGTGGAACCGCCCGAAACGCGGGGATCCAGGATGCTGGGCACAGCTTCTCCGCCGCGCTGGGCATCCCATTCGCCCCAACCGAGCTCGGCATAGCATTCATCCGAAGCCACCACCGCGCCGATTTCGCGGGCCTGGGCCACGATCCGGCGCAGCGACTCGACGTCGCGGACGCTTCCGGTGGGATTACCCGGCGAGTTGATCCAGATCAGCCGGACCTTCGCGCGGGTGGCAGGATCCAATGCATCGAGGTCGTCCGCAGCGACAGCCGTGGCTCCTGCCAGCGAGGCGCCGATGTCATACGTCGGGTAGGCAACCGTGGGGCGCACCACAACATCGCCCGCGCTCAGTCCGAGGAGGAACGGCAGCCAGGCCACCAACTCCTTCGACCCAACTGTGGGCATGACATCCTTGGGGTCCAGCCCCGGCACGCCGCGCCTGCTTGCAAACCAGTCCACCACAGCTTGACGCAATGCCTCAGTGCCGTGGACGGTCGGGTAGCCGTGCGCGTCTGACGCATTGGCCAAGGCCTCGCGAATCAATCCGGGAGTGGGATCCACCGGCGTGCCGATGGAAAGATTCACTACGCCACCCGGGTGCTTGGATGCTGTAGCAACGTAGGGCGCCATGGCCTCCCACGGGTAGTCAGGCAGGTTCAGGCCGAAAGCCGGCGCCGCGGAAATCAACGAAACTACCGCCCTTAGTGGTCTTGGTTCTGCGGGGGCAGTGCGGCAATGAAGGGGTGGTCCTTGCCCGTGTTACCCACCTTCGCAGCTCCACCCGGCGAACCGAGGTCGTCAAAGAACTCGACATTGGCCTTGTAGTAGTCGGCCCACTCTTCGGGAGTGTCATCCTCGTAGTAGATGGCCTCAACAGGGCACACAGGTTCACAGGCGCCACAGTCGACGCATTCATCGGGGTGGATATAGAGGGAACGCTCACCTTCGTAAATGCAGTCGACAGGGCATTCCTCAATACATGCCTTGTCCTTGACATCCACACACGGCTGCGCGATTACGTACGTCACGTCCCAGACCTCTCCACGGTTTGTCCCGGCGATGGCCGGGGTAATACTGCCGGCATCATGCCGGGCACTCAACTTCCGAGCCTATTATCCAACAGTGCGCCAACGCCAACCTAGCCCGCGTCTTAGTATGAATCCGTGACTTCCCCGCATTTGCCACCCGGACAGTTCCTTCGCAGCGCCGAGCCGGGAATCCGGGTCGTGGTGCGCTACAGGATCGACGAGGGCTTAACGGACGCGCTGGGCTACCTGCTGCGGAGCAGCGACAGCAGCTGCACCGTGCGGACCCGGACGTCCGACGTCGACATTCCCCTGGCCATGGTTATCGCCGCGAAAGAGGTTCCGCCACCACCGCCGCGCCGGGCTTCCCGAAGCGCAGGCGGCTGACAACCACGAGCATGATCATTGTCACTGCGCCTATGCCAAAGACCCACACATTGCCGACGGCGTCGCCCAGCACCAGTTGCTTGGCGGGGCCCGCAGACGACACAACACCGACGGCGGCATAGCTCACCACGCCGGCTACCGCCGTCGGAGCTATTGAGCGTGCCCACGCCCCCAGCCACAGCTGGACGGACGCCAGAAGCAACAAAGCCGCAGCGACTCCCCAGGCGACCTCGACGCCGGCCAACGGCACTGTTTGGCGGTGCAGGGCGGTTCCTGCGGCGGCAACGAAAAGAGCCGCCGGCACAGCCGCGGCAATGCCACGAACCGTACCGGCGGCTCCTCTCTTCATTCAGCTGTTCCTGACTGTTTCAGTCAGTGCAGGCTAGGACTTGGCGCGGGCGCGGTTGGCCTTGGCGCGCTCGTTGGAGTCCAGAATGACCTTACGGATGCGGATGGCCTCCGGGGTTACCTCGACACACTCGTCTTCGCGGGCGAATTCGAGGGACTCTTCGAGGGTGAGATCGCGCGGCGGCGTCAGGTTTTCGAAGGTGTCCGAGGAAGCGGCACGCATGTTGGTGAGCTTCTTTTCCTTGGTGATGTTGACGTCCATGTCATCAGCGCGGGAGTTCTCGCCGACGATCATGCCTTCGTAAACCTCAGAAGTGGGCTTTACGAAGAAGGAACCGCGCTCCTGCAGGTTGATCATGGCGAACGGCGTAACAACACCAGCGCGGTCGGCGATCATGGAACCGTTGGTGCGGTATTCGATCGGTCCGGCCCACGGCTCGTAGCCCTCGGAGATAGAAGCAGCAATACCGGCGCCACGGGTGTCCGTCAGGAACCGGGTACGGAAGCCGATGAGGCCACGGGCAGGGACGATGAACTCCATGCGGCACCAGCCGGTGCCGTGGTTGGCCATGTTGGTCATGCGGCCCTTGCGGGCAGCCATGAGCTGCGTGACGGCGCCAAGGTATTCCTCAGGCACGTCGATGGTCATGTGTTCCATCGGCTCGTGCAGCTTGCCGTCGATGGTCTTGGTGACAACCTGCGGCTTGCCCACGGTCAGCTCAAAGCCTTCACGACGCATCTGCTCAACCAGGATGGCCAGCGCGAGCTCGCCACGGCCCTGGACTTCCCAGGCGTCAGGACGCTCGGTGGGGAGGACCTTGATGGAGACGTTACCGATCAGTTCCTTGTCCAGGCGATCCTTCACCTGGCGTGCCGTCACCTTGGCACCCTTGACCTTGCCGGCCAACGGCGAGGTGTTGATACCGATCGTCATGGAGATCGCGGGATCATCCACGGTGATCAGCGGCAGCGGCTGCGGGTTCTCGGCATCCGTGAGGGTTTCACCAATGGTGATTTCCTCGATGCCGGCAACAGCAACGATTTCGCCCGGGCCCGCGGATTCGGCGGGAACGCGGGTCAGTGCCTTGGTGGCCAGCAATTCGGTGATCTTGACGTTCTTGAGCTCACCGTTGGCGCGGGCCCAAGCAACGGTCTGGCCCTTGCGGAGGGTTCCGTTGTAGATGCGGAGCAGGGCGAGGCGGCCAAGGAACGGCGAGGCGTCCAGGTTGGTCACGTGTGCCTGCAGCACGCCGTCCGGGTTGTACGTCGGAGCCGGGATGTGCTCAATGATGGTCTTGAAGAGGGGCTCGAGGTCCTCGTTCTCCGGTGCCGAGCCGTTTGCGGGCTGGTCCAGGGATGCGCGGCCAACCTTGGCGGCGGCGTAAACGACGGGAACTTCGAGGACTTTGTCGAGGTCCAGGTCAGGAACTTCGTCGGCGAGGTCGGAGGCGAGGCCCAGGAGAAGGTCCATGGACTCGTGGACAACCTCGTCGATGCGGGCGTCGGGGCGATCGGTCTTGTTGACCAGGAGGATGACCGGCAGGTGTGCGGCAAGGGCCTTGCGGAGCACGAAGCGGGTCTGGGGCAGGGGGCCCTCAGAGGAGTCGACCAGCAGGACGACGCCGTCAACCATGGACAAACCGCGCTCAACCTCGCCACCGAAGTCGGCGTGGCCGGGGGTGTCGATGACGTTGATGGTGATGGTCTCGCCATTGGACGACGGGCCGTTGTAGGCGACCGTGGTGTTCTTCGCGAGGATGGTGATGCCCTTTTCGCGCTCCAGGTCACCGGAGTCCATGACACGGTCCTCAACCTCACCATGGGAAGCGAAGGAGTTGGTCTGCTTGAGCATGGCGTCGACCAGGGTGGTCTTGCCGTGGTCAACGTGTGCGACGATCGCGACGTTGCGCAGATCGCTCCGCGACGCAGTGTTGGTGATGGTTTCAGACATGCGTTAATGACTCGTTTCAGTGGTGAAGTCAGCTGTTTGTATCCGCGCGCATACCTGATCGACTTGATCGGAACACACAGCGAAAAGACCCCGGGAGACAGGGCACCTAAAGCAAGTCTAAACGCAGAAGCATTTATGCGCCTAAAAAGCAAGCCATCGGCGGTCGGGATGTGGCGTCGCTCACAGCACATCACCGTTCAGTAACCGCACGTCCATTTGCTGGATTTTCCGGCTTTCGTGCCCCATGATTGCAGCAGAACCAGTGCCACACGGAGACCAACGATGCGCAAAGCCCCGGCAACGTTCCGCATGCTCGCACCATTGATCGCCGTCGGCGTTCTCCTGGTGGGATGCGGACAGAACCAAACACCCCTAGAACCCGTCCCAACGCGCTCAGCCGCGCCCGGGCCGGCCCAGACGTCCGCCGCGGAAAAACCCCTCCGCTCGGCGCCCTCCCCCACCGCGTTGAACCTGCCCGTGGGTTCGCTGTACAAGAACCCGGCGAACAACCGCAATGAACTGGTACTGGCCGACGTCCGCCACACCGCAGTATTGATCGGCGATTCTCAGGCAATGCCCAAAGACTCCTGGCCGCAGCAGGGCATTGCCGCCCTGGGATACAAGCTGCACGTAGTGGGCATGGGCGGGACAGGTTTTGTTGCCACCAACGGCAAGACGGGCAACTACATTGACGCGCTTCAGCGTGGCGACTGGGTGCTCCCCTATGGCGAGCCTCCCCTCATCGTCGTTGAGGGTGGCGGCAACGATGCCACCCAGCGGGCCACCGATGCCCAGATCACCAGCAATGCGGAGCGGCTTCTGGCGGCACTGACCAAGCGCTACCCGGGCTCCAAGCTCGCCATGATCGGTACCCTGGCCCGCGGCGCCAGCAACGGCGGCGCCCGACGCACCGAGGTGGACGCGCTCGTGGGCAGGATCGCGGCAAAGCACGGCATTCCGTTCGTCAGCGTCGGCGACTGGCTCACCCGATACAACGCCGTGGGAGATCTCCAGGATGGCGTCCACCTGAAACCCTCAGGGCACGCGAAGCTGGGGGCAGTCCTGGCCCACGAACTCACCGCGTTGGGCCTCACGGCGCGTCCTGACAGTGAAGCTGCGACACCGGCGCAGTAGGTCGCGTTGCGGGGCCTGCCCTACGCCCCAAGGTCTGGCTTTAGCCCGCGGAGCGGGCCCCACAAGCAGCTTTAACGGCAAGAGCCGGTGGTTCCCATCGAGGGGAACCACCGGCTCTTACTATTTGCGGATTTGTTGGAGTCCGACGCCGGGTCAGGCCACCTCAGGCGGCAAAAGCAGGGAACCACCGGGGATGGCATCCAGGAGCGCCCGGGTGTAGGCCTGCCGCGGGTTATCGAAGACGTCGTCCGTGCTTCCGGTTTCCACGAGCTTGCCCTTCTCCATGACGCAGACATGGTCGGCGATCTGCCGGACCACAGCAAGGTCATGCGTGATGAACAAGTACGTTAAGCCAAGGTTGTCCTGCAGTTCTGCCAACAGGTTCAGCACCTGTGCCTGGACCAGGACGTCCAAAGCCGAGACGGCCTCATCGCAGATGATCACTTCCGGGTCCAAGGCCAGTGCACGCGCAATCGCAATACGCTGGCGCTGACCACCCGAGAGTTCATTTGGGTAGCGGCGCATGGTCGACTGCGGCAAGGCCACCTGGTCCAGCAGCTCGCGTACCTTCTTCTCACGGCTGGCCTTGGTGCCAATCTTGTGGGTCCGCAGCGGCTCTTCGATGGTCCGGAAGATGTTGTACATCGGATCGAGAGAGCCGTAGGGATCCTGGAAGATGGGCTGCACCCGACGGCGGAACTTGAACAAGTCCCGGCTGTTCAGCGTGGAGGTGTCGACGCCGTCGAAAATAATCTTTCCGGACGTCGGTTCCAGCAGGTTCAGGACCATTTGAGCCACAGTGGACTTGCCCGAGCCGGACTCCCCCACAATGGCCGTGGTGGTACCACGCTTAACGGCGAACGAAACAGAGTCCACTGCCGTGAAATCAGTGGTCTTGCCAATGCCTCCACGGAGCTTGAAGACCTTGGTCAGGTTTTCAACCCTCAATACTTCCTCGGGAAGTGCTTTCTCCACCGCTACCGGCTCGGAAGGAGCCAGCAGCTCTTCCGATTCGATGCCTTGCTCCTTGGCAACCTGAATACGCCTGGACGCAAGCGACGGTGCGGAAGCAACCAAGCGCTTCGTGTACGGGTGCCTCGGATTACGGAGCAGTTCCAGCGACGGACCGGATTCCACCACCTGGCCTTTGTACATGACCACCACTTTGTCCGCCCGCTCGGCTGCCAGGCCGAGGTCGTGGGTGATGAGAAGGACAGCCGTACCCAACTCAGACGTCATCTTGTCCAGGTGATCCAGAATCTGGCGCTGGACCGTAACGTCAAGGGCCGACGTCGGCTCGTCCGCGATCAGCAGGCGGGGCTGGCAGGAAAGACCGATAGCGATCAGCGCACGCTGGCGCATGCCGCCTGAGAACTCGTGCGGGTATTGCTTGGCGCGGCGTGCAGCGTCGGGAAGGCCAGCCTCGGACAAGACCTTGGCAACGTCCTCGGGGCCGGACGGAAGACCGTTGGCTTTCAAGGTTTCCTTGACCTGGAAGCCGATCTTCCACACCGGGTTGAGGTTGGACATCGGGTCCTGCGGCACCATCCCAATGGAGTTGCCGCGGAGTTCGATCATCCGCTTCTCGCTGGCGTGGGCGATGTCTTCCCCGTCGAACAGGATCTCGCCGCCGGCTACCCGGCCGTTCCCGGGCAGCAGACCGATGGCAGCGAGGGCCGACGTCGACTTGCCGGAACCCGACTCGCCCACGATGGCCACCGTCTCACCGGGCATCACCGTAAGGTGCGCATTCCTGACGGCGTTGACCTCACCATTGCTGGTGGCGAAGTTGATCGCGAGGTTTTTGATCTCCAGCAGGGGACGCTCGGAGCCAGCGACTTCTTCCTTGACGTGAACTGAAGAGTTCATGGCTTCGCCTTTCATCGCTTACGCGCTTTGGGGTCGAGTGCATCACGCAGGGCATCGCCGAGCATGATGAAGCTCAAGACTGTAATCGACAGGGCAATAGCCGGGTAGAGCAAGGGCATCGGGTTTGAACGCAACGAAGCCTGCGCAGCCTGGATGTCATTGCCCCACGACATGACGCTCGGTGGGAGCCCAATGCCGAGGAAGGACAACGTGGATTCGGCCACGATGAACGTGCCCAGCGAGATGGTTGCAACCACGATGATCGGAGCCAACGAGTTGGGGAGCACGTGGCGCAACAACGAACGGAACTTGGAGACACCCAGCGAGCGGGCAGCAACCACAAAGTCGGCATTCCTGACTTCGATCACGGCGCCACGGGTAATGCGGGCAATCTGGGGCCAGCCGAAGACGATCAATATCAGTACCAGGGTCCAAACAGTGCGGTTCGCACGGAACACGGGCAGCTGCATCATGACAATGGCGCCGAGGATGAGCGGCAGGGCAAAGAAGATGTCCGTGAGGCGCGCCAACAGGGCATCAGCCCAGCCACCGTAGTAGCCGGCCAATGCACCAATGATGCCGCCAAAAAGAACGACGCCGATGGTGGTGAACAAGCCGACCGTCACAGACGAACGGGTGCCGAAGATGACGCGGGCATAAACGTCACAGCCCTGCTGGGTAAACCCCAGTGGGTGTCCGGCAGCGGGTCCGCCATCGGAGTTGGACAGCTGGCAGGCCTCGGAGGTGGGATCGATCTGCGAGAACAAGCCCGGGAACAGCGACACAACCACGACGGCGAGGATCATGATGGCCGAGATGATGAACAGCGGTTGCTTGCGCAGGTTCTTCCATGCTTCGCCCCAGAGGCTCGAAGGCGCGGAGTCTTCCTTGACCTTGTCCGTCGCCTGGAGAGGCGTTTCTTCAAGATCAGCAACGAAGTGTTCAATGTGGCGCGGGGCGGTGTCCTGCCCGGTCAGGTTATTTTCAGGAGTCATAACGGATCCTCGGATCAAGCCAGGCATACAGAAGGTCAACGAGCAGGTTGGAGAGACAGTAGATCAACACCAACACTGTGACGATGGAGACCACGGTTGGGCCCTCACCTGACAGGACGGCACGATACAACCGGTTACCCACACCAGGGACGTTGAAGATGCCTTCGGTAACGATTGCTCCACCCATCAGTGTGCCAAGGTCGGCTCCCAGGAAGGTCACGACTGGGATGAGCGAGTTGCGGAGAATGTGCACATTGATGACACGGAAGCGGGACAGACCCTTGGCCGTCGCGGTCCGGACGTAGTCGGCGTTCATGTTCTCGATGACGCTGGTGCGGGTGAGCCGCAGAACGTAAGCGAATGAGGCCAAGCCCAGAACGATGGCGGGCAGGATCAGGTCTTGAACCGTAGCCGCCGCGCTGACCGTGGGTTTGGCCCACCCCAGTTGCACACCAATGAAGAACTGCAGGATGAAGCCGAGCACGAAGATCGGGATACCAATGACAATCAGGGATGCGATCAACACGGTGCCGTCGAAAAGCTTGCCCTTGCGAAGACCCGCGACCAAGCCGAAGGCGATGCCGAAGACAGCTTCAAAAATCAGGGCCATGACGGCGAGCCGTGCTGTGACAGGGAAGACCTCGCCAAGCACCGCTGCGATCGGCCGACCGGAGAAGTCCTGGCCGAGGTCGAACGTGAAGATGCTCTTGAGGTAGAGCAGGTATTGGACAATGAAGGGCTGGTCCAGGTTGTACTGGGCCCTCAGCTTGGCCGCGACTGCCTCGTTGACGGGTTTATCACCGAACAGTGCAGCAATGGGGTCGCCAGGAAGGCTGAAGACCAGGAAGTAGACCAGCAGTGTCGCTCCCAGGAAAACGGGAATCAACTGGAGGAATCGTTTAAGGATATAGGTGGCCATCAGCTCACCACACCCCGATCAGCAGGCACCCGGGGCTGGGGTGCAGCGGAGTTGTTCATCAAAGAACCTTTTCGTCTGATGTGCAAACGTTCCATGCCAAGGCAGTGTAGGCCTGCACAAGGACGCCCAACCAGGGTTGGGCGTCATTGATTTGCAACGAGATAAGGCGGCGGAGGTGCTCAGTTGAGCACTTCCGCCGCCGAATCGCGCTTACTTGCCGGTGATGTTGTAGTAGAGCGGGACGCCGTCCCAGCCGTAGTCAACATTCGAGACGCCGGTGCTCCAGCCACCCTGTGCTACCTGGTACCACAGCGGGATGGCAGGCAGGTCCTTCAAAAGGATTTCCTGCGCCTTGTTCATTGCCTTGTTGCCGTCGGAAACACTCGGGGCGGACAGGCCATCAGAGATAGCCTTGTCGAACTCCGGGTTCGCGTAGCGGGCATCGTTGGATCCTGCACCGGTCTTGTAGATCGGTCCGAGGAAGTTGTACAGCGACGGGTAGTCTGCCTGCCAGCCGGCACGGATCGAACCGGTCAGCTTGGCCGAGGTCGCGAGATCGCGGGCTTCCTTGAAGGTGGCGAACGGAAGGCCTTCGGCCTTGATGCCGAGGTTGTTCTTGAGCTGGTTGGTCATTGCCTCAACCCAAGCCTTGTGGCCGCCCTTGTCAGCGTTGTAGGCAACGGTGAAGACGGTGTTCGGATCCCACTTCTGGATGGCATCTGCCTTGGCCCAGAGGTCCTTGGCCTTGGCGGCGTCGAACTTCAGGTTGTCAGAACCGGGGATGCTGTCGCTGTAGCCGTCCAGGACGGGAGCAGTGAAGTCCTTGGCCGGCTGGCGTCCGCCGCTGAAGATGACCTTGGTGATCTCATCGCGGTTGATGGCCATGGAGATGGCCTGGCGGCGCAGCTTGCCGGCTTCGCCACTCCATTCCGGCAGGTATTCCGGGATGGCGATGGTCTGGTTGCCGGCGTACGGCTTCTCAATGAAGCGATCGCCGAGGTCGGTCTTGAAGTTCTTCAGTGCGCTGGTGGGGATGACCTGCAGGATGTCCAGGTTGTTGGACAGCAGGTCCTGGTATGCAGCGTCGTCGTTCTGGAAGATCTTGAACGTCACGCCGCCGTTCTTGGCCTTGCGGGGACCGTTGTAGTCAGCGTTGGGGACCAACTGGATCTGCACGTTGTGCTGCCAGCCGTTTTCCGCCATCTTGTACGGGCCATTGCCTACAGGCTTCTCGCCGTAGGTCTTGGGATCTGCAAGAGCTGCTGCCGGCACGGGCATGAAGGCCGTGTAGCCCAGACGCAGCGGCCAGTCAGACTCGGGCTGCTTGAGCTCGACGGTGAACGTGGTGTCGTCCACGACCTTCAGGCCGGACATGGTCTCCACAGTGGAGCCTTCGGCGCTGGTCTCGTCGTAGCCCTTGATGCTCTCAAAGAAGGTGGCGCTGAGCTGTGCGTTCTTTGCTGCTGCACCGAAGTTCCACGAGTCAACGAACGTCTTGGCCGTGATGGCCTCGCCGTTGGTGAACTTCTGGTCCTTCTTCAGCTTGATGGTGAAGTTCTTGGCGTCGGGCGCCTCAATGGACTCCGCCAGCTCGTTGACAGGTTTACCGGACGGGTCGTAGCTGACGAGGCCAGAGAAGATCAGCGTGGCAATCTTGCCACCGCCAACCTCGTTGATGTCGGCCGGCATGAGCGGGCGCTGCGGCTCAGAGCCGTCAGCAATGATGACCTTGTTGGGGTCGCCCGCGGATGAACCGGAGTTGTTGCTACCGCCGCCACCGCAACCGGTGGCAGCGAGGGCGATGATCGCCGCTACGCCTAGAGCTTTGGAAGTGCGCGAGAAACGCATTCCGCCTCCTATGAGTCGGGGAGTTGAGCAGGGGAAATTCGTGATTCCCCCCAGGCACAGGCACAGTTTCCTACTGTGACGTTGCCTACATGTGAGTGTAAGCCTACCCACATTGCGTCCGGATGTTGGAACATGCTGGCCAAACTGTAACCGTTCCGCAACCTCTAGATGCCTAAAACGCCGGGAATTTCAAGTCAAACGCTACTCGGTGGTAGCATTCGCTGTCTGACAGCAGGACAGGAACCTTTTTCGCCTGCGTCGGGGCGCCGTCGGGCCGCCGTCGGGCATGTAGTTAGGCTGGGTGGATGGCGACAGTTATCCTCGTGCGGCACGGACGCACCACAGCCAATGCCTCCGGACTCCTGGCTGGCCGGGCCCCGGGCGTCAGCCTCGACCAGATCGGCCGCGACCAGGCAGCCGTCACCGGAGACCGGCTTGCGCCGGTGTCATTGGTCGGGGTGGTGTCGAGCCCTCTTGAGCGTTGCCAGGAGACCGCCCAGCTCATCCTTGACCGCCAGGACGGCTCGCCCTACTCCCCGATCGAACCTGCGCTCACCGAGTGTGATTACGGCCAGTGGCAGGGACGCAAGCTCAGTGAGCTTGCGGGCGAGGACCTGTGGCAAGTCGTACAATCCCAACCATCCGCAGCCGTCTTTCCCGGCGGCGAGTCGATGGCCGCCATGCAGGCCCGCTCAGTAGCAGCCATCAGGCGCCACGATGCAGCTTTCGAAGCCGAACACGGTCCGGAGTCCGTATGGGTGGCGGTCAGCCATGGCGACGTCATCAAATCCATCCTCGCCGATGCGCTGGGAATGCACCTTGACCTCTTCCAGCGCCTCAGCGTTGACCCCGCCTCGGTATCGATTGTCCGCTACGGCTCCCCTCGGCCTACCGTCGTCGCGACCAACACTGTGGCCGGCGATCTGTCCTGGCTCTCCAAGGCTGTGCCTTCCGGCGACGCTCCGGTTGGCGGCGGCGCAGGGCATACGACGCCGTGAGCGTCCTCTGCCTAGAATATTGACATGCCTACACGTGTTCACGAGTTTGCCTGGCCCGATCGGGTGGTGATTGGCACGATCGGTCTTCCGGGAGCGCGCACGTTCTACCTGCAGGTGCGCGCAGGGAAGCAGATCGTCAGTATCGCCCTGGAAAAACAACAGTCGGCTCTCCTGGCCGAGAAGATCGACGAGGTTCTCGACCAGCTCATCACGGTCGGAGGCAACCCCTTCAGCGTTCCCACGGGCACTCCCATTGAGCTTGTCGACAATGACCCGTTGGAGGCCGTTGAGGAGCAGTTCCGTACCGGAGCCATCAGCCTTGGTTGGGACCCAACAACGGCCCAAGTCGTCATAGAGGCCTACCCCATCTCCGAGCTTGATGATGAGGACGATGAGGCACTGGACGTGGACGATGCCACTGACGGCGAAATGCTGCTGGTGCGAATGCCGGTAGGCACCGCCCGTGCTTTCGCCAAACGCACCCGGGAAGTCGTGGGTGCTGGCCGTCCGCTGTGCCCGCTGTGCGGCAACCCGATGGATGCCGAAGGTCACGTCTGCCCCTCCCCCGGGTTCTGATGCCGACGCCGGACCTGCTGACCGCGGAGCTCACCCTCACCGGACGCATCACGACGGCATCCAACGCCACCTTCCTTGGCACCATCGGCGAACTCGTGGTGGTCTACAAGCCCAAGGCCGGTGAGAGCCCGCTCTGGGATTTTCCCAGCGGTACCCTGGCGCATCGTGAGGTGGCCGCCTATCTGGTCTCGGAGACCTTCGGGTGGGGCGTCGTTCCTCGCACGTGGCTGCGCGATGGCCCACTGGGAGAAGGAATGGTGCAGCTGTGGCAGGACCAGGACCCGGCCCAAAACGCCGTGGATCTGGTGGCTGCGGATTCAGTGCCGGAGACGGGTTGGAAGCGTGTTCTCGAAGGCCAGGACGAGAACGGACGCACCGTTGCGCTGGTCCACGAAGATACGCTGGCCCTCAGGCGCACAGCGGTGTTCGACGTCGTGGTGAACAACGCCGACCGCAAAGGTGACCACATTCTTGCCATGGCTGACGGACACCGGCACGGCGTAGACCATGGGCTCACCTTTCACCAGGACCATAAGCTGCGTACGGTGCTGTGGGGATGGATCGGGGACGCCCTGAACACAGATGAACTCGCCGGACTGGATCGTGTCCGCGACGGCCTCCAGGGCGAGCTGGGTCAACAACTGGCGGGGCTGCTCAGCGCCGAAGAAGTCGAAGCACTTGCTCTGCGCTGCGACCGCTTGCGCTCTGATGGGCAATTCCCCGCGCCCAGCGGACGAGCCTCGGCGGTACCCTGGCCGTTGTTCTAGGTGTGAACTCAAGCACTATCAAAGCCAATCCGCTGCTGCCGCCCGGCCGTCAACCGATTATGTACGCGAGTCCGCGCCCATCGGCAGCCACAGCGGCAGCAAACCGGCTGGCACGATGCAAGTACTCGGCGGCATAGGCCGCATCGGCATCCAGTGAAGTGCCGGGCGAGAGGCTGGCTATGATGTCGCCGTCACTTATGTGTTCAAGATCCCGAGCGACCGCCGCGACAGCGTCAGGCGGAAGTGCGCGCACCCACGGTCGCCAAGAACAGCCATCGTCGTCGAAATCCACTTGCCCCTCAAACATCTGATATGCCACCCTCGGCGTTGCGTCTGAACGTCGGGGAGCGGTCGCCCGCTGCAGGAATCTCCAGGCCTTATCAAGGTACAGGAAGTCACGTTCTGGAAGCGCCGGCACGGAGCCCACGATGCCCATCATGGAGCCTGGCTCGACTCCCCACGCGTCCGAGAGGGGATCGGATCCAATCATTGACTTCGGGTCAGCCAGTGCTTTCCCGGTCTGATCGCTGTCGAATGCATAAGCGTAATACCTGATTCCCATAAAGACAGTCTGGGCCGGACAGCGTGCTGCCCAGCCCACAAAACTGCCCTATGTGGAAAACGAGTGGCTGCCTGACAGGATCTCAATCTCCGCTCTGACGGCAGCGAACTGGCCCGAACTGCTAGACGTTGAAGCGGAACTCCACCACGTCGCCGTCGGCCATCACGTATTCTTTGCCTTCAATACGAACCTTGCCGCGGGACTTTGCCTCAGCCATGGAGCCGGCGTCGATGAGGTCGTCGAAGGAGACAACTTCGGCCTTGATGAAGCCGCGCTGGAAGTCGGAGTGGATGACGCCGGCGGCCTGCGGAGCGGTGTCGCCCTGGCGGATGGTCCATGCACGGGTTTCCTTCGGGCCGGCAGTCAGGTAGGTCTGAAGGCCGAGAGTGTGGAATCCAACGCGTGCCAGCTGGTCCAGGCCAGACTCACTCTGACCGTTCATTTCCAGCATTTCGCGGGCTTCTTCCTCGTCCAGTTCAACGAGGTCTGATTCCAGCTTGGCGTCCAGGAAGACCGCGTCGGCCGGGGCAACGAGGGCACGGAGTTCTTCCTGCTTGGCGGGGTCGCCCAGGATGCCTTCATCGGCATTGAAAACGTAGATGAAGGGCTTGGCCGTAAGAAGTCCGAGCTCCTTGAGGTGCTCCATCTCCAGTTTGTCGCTCTTGATGGAGGAGAAGATCGTGTCGCCGCGCTCCAGCACAGCCTGGGCAGCCTTGATGGCAGCCAGCTCGGCAGCTTCGCGCTTCTTGATCTTGACTTCTTTTTCGATGCGCGGGATCGCGTTTTCGATGGTCTGGAGGTCAGCCAGGATCAGCTCGGTGTTGATGGTTTCCATATCGGAGCGCGGATCAACCTTGCCGTCCACGTGGATGACATCCGGGTCATCGAACACACGGACTACCTGCGCTATGGCTTCGGCCTCGCGGATGTTAGCCAGGAACTTGTTGCCCAGGCCTTCGCCCTCGGAGGCGCCCTTGACGATACCTGCAATGTCCACGAAAGACACCGGCGCGGGCAGCAGCTTCTGGGAACCGAAGATCTCGGCCAGCTTGGCCAGGCGCGGATCCGGCAGGTTGACCACGCCGACGTTCGGCTCGATGGTCGCGAACGGATAGTTCGCGGCGAGCACCTGGTTACGGGTCAGTGCGTTGAAAAGGGTTGATTTGCCGACGTTGGGCAGTCCGACGATGCCAATAGTAAGAGCCACGAGCATTGATTCTACCCGTTGATACCTGGTCCATGCTTGTTCGGCCCAACGCTGTGGCGACCCCCACGGCCACAACCTCACTAAAACTGTCGTACCCCTGTGACAGGGTTGCCACATGGATGGATTTGGATTGGTTTTGGCACTGCTCATGTTGCTGATCGGCGCGGCCGTGGGCCTGGCTGCTGGATACGTCGTCTTCCGACGCCGGGGCGCCGGCTTGGAGGAGGACTTCGACGCCGTATCGTCGCGCCTTTCGGAGGTGACGGCGCAGCTCGCAGCAGCCGACGCCGAGCGGCGGCTTTTGTTTACACAGAACCGCGAGCTGAGCGCAGCAAGGAATTCTGACGGAAGTGTCCTGCGCGCCCTGGCGCCCGTGGCGGAAAAGTTGACCGCGGTGCAGCAGCAGGTTTCGCTGCTCGAACGTGACCGCGTTGAGCAGTACGGACAGCTCGCCCAGCAATTGCAGGACGCCCGTTCATCCGACGAACAGTTGCTCCGGTCAACCCATGCCCTTGCCTCTGCCCTGCGTTCCAACAGCGCACGCGGGCAGTGGGGCGAAGTGCAGCTTCGCCGTGTGGTTGAAGCTTCCGGGATGCTCAGGCACGTGGACTTCCATGAGCAGGTCCACTCGGGCCGCACCGAGAACACATTGCGACCCGACCTTGTGGTCCAGTTGCCCGGGGATAAGCAGTTGGTGGTGGACGCCAAGGTCCCACTGGCCTCCTACCTCGCGGCACAGGAACAGCTCCACGGAGACGGGGCATTCGGTGAATCGGTAACGCAAGCCTCCGCCCACGATTCCAAGACCCTCCTGGCCCAGCACGCAAAAGCCTTGAAGGCGCACATCGACGCCTTGGCCGGAAAGAAGTACTGGGACATCCCCGGGAACTCACCGGAACTGGTGATTTGCTTCCTCCCGGCCGAGTCCATCCTTGCCTCTGCCCTTGAGGCCGACCCCGGCCTGCTTGAACACGCACTGTCCAGGAACGTCGTCCTGGCATCACCCGGGACGTTGTTGGCAGTCCTCAAGTCGGTGGCCTTCACGTGGCGGCAGGACGTCCTCACCGACAGCGCGCACGAGCTGTTCGAGCTCGCCAAGCAGCTCTACGAGCGCATGGGCACCTTGGGAGAGAACGTCAGCAAGCTGGGAAGCTCCCTCAAGACGTCCGTGGACCGCTACAACGCCATGGTGGGCACCCTCGAAGCCCGGGTGCTCCCGACCGCACGGAAGTTGAACACCATGGACGATGCAGGCCTCACGGCCCCCATGTCCGTGGAAGCTGTTCCCCGGGCATTGGCAGCCCCGGAACTCCTTACGGAGGAGCCCCAAGAGTCTGCTGCTTAACGAACTGGCCCGCAGTGGCGACCACTTCCATCAGGAAGGGCGTCCGCTGCGGGCCAGATCCATAACAGCCTCTTGCTAGGACGTAGGACGGTTCCCGCGGCCACCCAGGGCCCGGGTCACGTCGCCGGCCTTTTTCAAAGTGGCCCGCAGCTCCTTGGGGAGCGAGAAGAGGAGATCTTCCTCCGCCGTTACCACTTCCTGGACTTCGCCATAGCCGTAGTCGGCCAGCAGGCGCAGGACATCCTGGACGAGAACTTCGGGGACGGACGCACCGGAGGTTACGCCGACGGTCGCGACGCCTTCGAACCAGGCTTCGTCCACCTCGTTGGCGAAGTCCACGCGGTAGGAGCTCTTGGCCCCGTACTCGAGGGCAACTTCAACCAGGCGTACCGAGTTCGATGAGTTAGCCGAACCAACCACAATAACCAAGTCAGCCTGCGGCGCGATCTTCTTGATGGCCACCTGACGGTTGGTGGTGGCATAGCAGATGTCGTCGCTGGGCGGATCCTGGAGCGTCGGGAAACGGTCCTTCAGGAGGCGGACGGTCTCCATGGTTTCATCTACGCTCAACGTGGTCTGCGAGAGCCAGATGGTCTTCTCGGGATCGCGCACTGTGACCTTGTCCACCTCGTGCGGACCGTTGATGATTTGGATGTGCTCGGGAGCCTCGCCGGCTGTGCCCTCGACTTCCTCGTGGCCTTCGTGACCGATGAGAAGAATGTCGTAGTCGTCCTTGGCAAAGCGCACGGCTTCGCGGTGGACTTTGGTGACCAGCGGGCACGTCGCGTCAATGGTGCGCAAGCCACGGTCCTCTGCCGACTGGACCACTGCCGGTGAAACTCCGTGGGCGGAGAAAATCACCAGTGCGCCTTCGGGAACCTCGTCCGTTTCCTCAACGAAGATGGCCCCTTGTTCTTCAAGCGAGCTGACCACGTGGACGTTATGGACGATCTGCTTGCGAACGTAGACGGGAGGACCGTAGTGCTCCAGTGCCTTTTCGACGGCAATGACAGCCCTGTCCACGCCGGCGCAATAACCGCGGGGAGCTGCCAACAGCACCTTCTTGGGACCCGTGACAGGTGCCGCTGCTTGTACCTCTTCCGGCGATCGCCGTCTCCGGGGCACGCTGGGCATCGGAATGGAAATTGCTGTGGAGGTCATCCCACAATGTTACCGGTCAGGCGATTATCCCCGGGCATAAGGTGATGGCCGTCTCGCGGAAATGATCCAAACGACGAAGCCGATCACCAACAATGCCGCCGAGACAAGGGCTGTCACCGTTGTCCAGGGACCGAAACCGGACTGGACTGCCGACAGGAACTTACCGGCGAACAGCCCCGCCAGTTCGCTGCCGTTGGAGCGGTTACCGACCGCGCCTGCAGCGACATTCAGTCCAGCCCACCAGAGACCCGCCACGGCCAAACCACCCAGTCCGAGGAACGCGAGGACCACCGGCCGCCTGCGTGCCACGAACAAAGCCAGCAACGCCGAAACGAAAGCTCCCAGGGCGGCAACCCACCACAAGGGGGCAAAGGTCGCGACCCGTTCCACCAGTTGGCGGTGGGACGGCTCACCCAACGAAATCAGCCTTTCAGAGGGGACATCCACGCGGACGCGCGTGGCCTCGGCAAAGTGGTCACGGATCAGCCTGACCAGGGGCGCAATGTCCAGGACCAGGGCCGTGGAAGCACCGGATTCTTCCGGCTGCCCAGCCGCACCGAAGTTCAGTTTGTGGCTGTTCCTTACTGTCTCTTCCCAAGCCTGCGGATAGTCGCTCCAGGACTGCATCCCGGACGCCGCCTGTTCAAGAACCCCGGCTGCCAGGGATTTGATGGGACCCGGGAGGTTGACTGAGGATTCGAAGGAGCCCACGGCAGCATCAGCGAGACGCGCCTGGAAATCGGGGTCACTGCCCAATCCACCGGCAATGCGGGTAAAGCCATCTTCCTGAACAATGTTCTGGTCCACCCACGCGGCTGGAACGGCGACGGCGGTGAGCAGGAGCGCGAGGATCACTCCCAGTGCTGAAACGAAAGTACGCAAGGTCATCCTCGGGGTCGGGGCCAGTGCCACCATCCTAGGTCTGTCCACATGATCCGAAAAATGTCGGAGCCACCGGTAAAGCTATGGATAGAGTTGGAACGCGGCCCGGCACTCCTTGCCGCGCCCGAGCAAGTTGCCGCACCCGAGCAAGTTGCCGCACTCGAGCGAGGATAGTGATGATGCTGGTACAACCACGGCTTCCGGCCCAGTCGCGGACCTGCCATGCCCGCTGAAGCGACTCCGGAGTCCACCCTCCCCGGGACTGCTGCCGAGACCAGTCCGGATAATCCCTGGCCTTTGCAGCTGCTTTCGCGCAAGCTCAAGGCCCACATTGAGAGGGCACCGGCAGCCTGGATTGAGGGCCAGGTCATCGAGTTGAACCGCAGGGGTGGCAATGCGTTCCTGACGCTGCGTGATGTTGACGCCGAGATTTCGCTGCCGGCCTCTGTGTGGTCCACCGTCCTGGACCGGCAAAAAGTACCGCTTGAGCGCGGGTCGAGGGTAGTCGCCTTGGTCAAAGCGGATTTCTGGGTCAAGACTGGACGCCTGAACATGTCGGTCAAGGACATCCGGCCCGTTGGCCTGGGCGATCTCCTGGCTCGCATCGAGCGGCTCCGCCAGGCTTTGGCCGCCGAAGGACTGTTCGCTGATTCGCGCAAACGGAGGCTGCCCCTCCTCCCCCACCGCATAGGTCTCATCACGGGCCGTGACTCGGACGCCAAGAAGGACGTGTTGCGTAACGCGGCCCTGCGCTGGCCTGCAGTGGAGTTCGATGTCCGAGAGGTGGCCGTTCAAGGCAACACAGCGGTCTCCCAGATCATTGCTGCCCTGAAGAAGCTGGACGCAGATCCACATGTGGACGTCATTGTCCTGGCCCGTGGCGGCGGCGCACTGGAGGATCTGCTCCCCTTCAGCAACGAGGACCTGATTCGTGCTGTCTCTGCAGCAACCACTCCTGTTGTCAGTGCGATCGGCCACGAGGCAGACCGGCCCATTTTGGACGACGTCGCCGATCTCCGTGCCTCCACCCCCACCGATGCCGCAAAGCGGATCGTCCCGGACGTCGCCGAGGAACTGGCCATGGTTCGCCAGGCCAGGGACCACCTTCGCCGGAGCATTGGCCGGATGGTGGATCGCGAAACTGACCGACTCCACTCCTTGAGATCCCGTCCGGTCTTGGCATCCCCCGCGTCCATGGTGGACGCGCGCGCCGAGGACATTCACCGCCTGCAACTGCGCTCACATTCGGCGGTCAGCACAGCCGTTGTGCGCGCACTGGACCAGGTGCACCACCTGCGGGCACAGGTCAGGGCGTTGTCGCCGCAGAAAACACTGGACCGGGGCTATGCCGTTGTCCAACTCGTTGGCGATGACCGAGCTGGACATCAGGTGGTCAGCAGCCCTGAGGACGCACCCGAGGGCGCGGAATTGGCGATCCGCGTTGCCGACGGTCGCTTCAGGGCTGTCTCCGTCGGCCAAGGACAGCTCTTGGAGCATTGAGTCCGCAGCCAACATTTGTCAGCATCACAATCAAAGGACACCATGACCGAGAACAATTCAGCGGCGCCAACACCTGATTCCCTGGACGCCTTGAGCTATGAGGAAGCCCGGGAACAGCTCGTGGCCGTTGTTGGCCGCCTCGAAGCCGGCGGGGCGAGCCTCGAAGAATCGCTGGCGCTCTGGGAGCGCGGCGAGGCCTTGGCCAAGCGATGCGAGGCCTGGCTTGAGGGTGCCCGCAAGCGCTTGGCCTCGGCACGGGATGCAGGCAACGACGGCGGGGCTGCCGCCACCGCCGACTAGCGGTCAAGCAGGGGCTCAGGACTCCTCGACGAGCTTCCTTTCAGCAGCGACGTCGAAGTCGGCTTTTGGCCAGTTCAGCTGCATCCCTTCGAGCGCATCCAACAGCAACTGCTGAACCGCGATACGGGCATACCACTTCTTGTTGGCTGGTACGACGTGCCACGGGGCAATGTCCGTCGAGGTCTTCTGGAAGGCCACGTTGTACGCGTCCATGTAGTCGTCCCAATAAGCCCGTTCCGTGAGGTCGCCGCGGCTGTATTTCCAGTGCTTGCTGGGATCGTCCAAGCGGGCAATAAGGCGCTTCTTCTGTTCCTGCTTGCTGATGTTAAGCATGACCTTGACGATCGTGGTGCCCTGCTCCGCCAGGCCCGCCTCGAAAGCGTTGATGGCCGCGTACCGGCGCTCCAACTCGGCAGGGTCGGCCCACGCGTGGACGCGGTGGATCAGGACGTCCTCGTAGTGCGATCGGTCAAAAACTCCCACCATGCCGGCATCGGGAACGTGCTTCTCGATCCTCCAGAGGAAGTCGTGGGCCTTTTCCTCGTCCGTTGGCGCCTTGAAGGCGGCCAGTTGCACCCCTTGCGGGTCCATGGCAGCTACGACGTGGCCAACGATTCCGCCTTTACCCGCGGTGTCCATGGCCTGCAGAATCAGCAGGAGCCGCTTAGTGCTGCCGAACTTGCCCTCGGCGAACAACTTCTCCTGAAGTTCCGCCAACCGTGAATCCTGGGCTGAGAGCAACGACTTGCCGTCGGATTTCGCACCGTCGTAGCCCGGGGTGGATTCCGGATCCACCTCCGCCAGCGAAAACCCTGGCCCGACCCTCAGAACGCTGGCCGGACTCTTGGCGAACTCAACTTCAGCCATCAGGCATGCCTTTCTGCCGGGCCGCGCCCCCGTGGCGCGGCCATGGACCTCAGGCTAGTTGCCCGGGTACCTCGACAGGAAGTCCGCCATGCGGCCAATCGCTTCTTCGATGTCCTTGACGTTGGGCAGCGTGACCATCCGGAAGTGGTCCGGACGTACCCAGTTGAAGGCGCGTCCGTGGGAGACCAGGATCTTCTGTTCCTTCAGGAGGTCCAGGACAAACTTCTCGTCATCCCGGATGTGGTAGACCTCCGGGTCCAGTTTGGGGAAGAGATAGAGCGCGCCCCTGGCCTGTTGCGTGCTGACCCCGGGAATGGCATTGAGGAGATCATAGGCTTTGTTGCGCTGTTCCAGCAGACGGCCTCCAGGCAGGATGAGGTCGTTGATGCTCTGGTAGCCGCCAAGAGCCGTTTGGATGGCGTGTTGTGCCGGGACATTGGCACACAGGCGCATGTTGGCCAACAGGTTGATGCCTTCAAGGTAGTCGGCAGCGTCCTTCTTGGGCCCCGAAATAGCCATCCAGCCTGCGCGGTATCCACACACCCGATAGGCCTTGGACAGCCCGCTGAAGGTCAGGCACAGGACGTCATCTCCGGTCAGTCCGGCAAGATTGACGTGGACGGCGTCCTCATAAAGGATTTTCTCGTAGATTTCGTCCGAGAAAAGAACCAGCCCATGCTTTTCGGCCAAGGCTACGATCTTCTTGAGGGTTTCCTCGGGGTAGACGGCACCGGTGGGGTTGTTGGGATTGATGACCACGATGCCCTTGGTCCGGGGCGTGATCTTGGCTTCGAGGTCCTCGAGGTCGGGCTGCCAGCCGGAGTCTTCGTCGCAGAGGTAGTGAACCGGACGGCCGCCGGCCAAGGCCACGGAAGCCGTCCACAACGGGTAGTCCGGGGTGGGGATCAGGACTTCGTCGCCGTCTTCGAGGAGGGCCATGAGGGACATGGTGATCAGTTCGCTGACCCCGTTGCCCAGGTAGATATCGTCGACGTGAATGTTCTGGATCCCGCGGGTCTGGTAGTACTGCGAGACTGCGGTCCTGGCCGAGAAAATGCCGCGTGAGTCGCTGTAGCCCTGGGCGTTCGGCAAGTGGCGGATCATGTCCACCAGAATGGCGTCAGGCGCTTCAAAGCCGAAAGGAGCCGGGTTTCCGATGTTCAGTTTGAGGATCCGGTGACCCTCCGCCTCCATCTGTTGGGCGGCCTGAAGAATCGGTCCACGGATGTCGTAAAGGACATTATGAAGCTTGGTGGACTGCTTGAAATTCGCCATCCCTCAAATATGCCACACGGGTGATGGACTTCTGCTGAGACTTGACTCACACAAACGACGACGGCGGTGACGGGCCCGCGCGGGTCCGTCACCGCCGTCGAACGCGGTTTTCTTCAGGTGTTACTTGACGATGCCTTTGTCCTTCAGCCATGCGGCTGCGGCATCCTTGGGGCTCTGCTTCTGATCGCCGCTCACTGCACGGTTGAGGTTGATCAGGTCATCCGTGGTCAGGGTCTTGGAAACGTTGTTGAGCGCTTCCTTGGCCTTGTCCGTCATTTTGGCCTTGCTGTACAGCGGCAGGACCTGCTGGGCCTTGAAGTTGTTCTTGGGATCCTCAAGGACCACCAGGTCGTTATCGACGATGGACGGAGTGGTGGTGTAGATGTCAGCCACCTGGACCTTGTCTTCCAGCAGTGCCTGCAGGGTCAGGTTGCCGCCACCGTCGTTGAACGGCTGCAGTCCCTTGAGTTCGCAGTTGTAGTTCTTCTTCAGCCCCGGGAAGCCGTAGGAACGGGTCTCGAACGTGGCCGGAGCAGCCATGGTGAAGTCCTTGCAGACCTTGGCCAAGTCCTCGATGGACTTCAACTGGTACTTCTCGGCGGTGGCCTTGGTAACCACCATGGCGTCCTTGTCCTCTGCCTTCGAGGCTTCCAGTACGGCCAGCCCATCGGGGAGCTTTCCCGAGAGTGCCTTGTAGACGTCCTCAGCTGACACCTCGGAAGCCTCGGTATCGACGTAGGACAGCAGGTTGCCCGAGTAGTCCGGCACGAGGTCGATGGAGCCATCCTGGACGGCCTTGAAATAGATCTCGCGCGATCCGATGTTCGGCTTGGACGTTGCTGTGAGGCCTGCGGCGTTCAGGGCACCAACGTAGATCTCTGCGATGACCTGGCTTTCCGGGAAGTCGGCAGAGCCCACCACCAGCGAGCCGCCCGCAGCTGAGCCGCTGGGCGCCGAAGTGGATGGCGTGGCCAGCGGGCTGCCGCCACAGGCGCTCAACGCGAGGGCTACACCCAGGCCGGCTGCGAGGCCGCCAAGTCCACGGCGCGTAAGGGTCATGGGGACGGGATTTTTCATGGTGTACCTCCTTGAACGGCAGCCCCGGCGGGAGCTGTGGCTGTGAGATCGTCGGCCGCCTTCTGGCGGCCGCTTGAATCGAGGGTCAGGCCGGGTGAGAGGACAAGCCTCTGCACGCCGGCAAGGATCAGGTCCACGGCGATGGCGAGCCCGGCAATGAGCAGGGAACCGCCAAGCATGCGCGGGAAGTCCTGCAGAACGAGCCCGTCAAACAGGTAGCGTCCCAAACCGCCCAGGGGCAGGTAGGCCACTACCGACACGGTGGCAATGACCTGCAGGACCGCGGTGCGGATGCCGCCGAACATGACTTGCAGGCCGTTGGGGAGTTCCACCCGGAAGAGGATCTGGAGTTCGGTCATGCCCATGGCCCGGGCAGCGTCCACCACGACGGCGTCGACGCTGGAGATCCCGGCGTAGGTGCCGGCGAGAAGCGGAGGGACCGTCAGGATCACCAGGGCCCACACCGGTGGCATCAAACCACTTCCGGCGAGCAGGGCAAACAGCACCAGCAAGCCGAGTGTTGGCAAGGCACGCAGCGCACCGGCCACCGCGACGGCAACCACTCGTCCACGCCCTGTGTGGCCGATGAACAGTCCGATGGGTACGGCAATGACCGCGGCGATGAGAAGCACCAAAGCACTGTATTGCAGGTGCTCGAAGGTACGGGTGGGGATCCCGCCGCTTCCCCTCCAATGGATGGGATCGGTCAACCACGCTATGGTCTCGGCGAAGATGTTCACGCGGACGCCCCCGTATCCGGGTGCAGGCCCGCGTGCGGAACGGCAGGCCCGGACTTGGGTTCAGTCAGCAGCGCGTTCCCGTCCTGGCGTTGGGACTTGCCGCCGACAACACGGGTCCAGGGGGTCAGCAACCGCTCGAGAATGACCAGGATGGCGTCCATGATCAGCGCCAGAATAAGGATGGCGATGATGCCCACCACCACTTCGGTGATGAAGGTCCGCTGGAGGCCGTCTGTGAACAGGACTCCAAGGTTTCCCACGCCAAGGAGCGCCGCGACGCTGACCAACGAAATATTGCTGACCGAAACCACGCGAAGGCCCGCGAACATGACAGGCAAAGACAGTGGGAGGTCCACCTGGAAGAACCTGGGCAGCGGTTTGAAGCCCATGGCTACGGCTGCGTTGCGAAGGTCGAAATCAACGGAGTCGAAGGCGTCCATGGCCGCACGGACCAAGAGCGCCACTGCGTAGATGGTCAAAGCAACCACCACGTTGATGGGGTCCAGGATCCGCGTGCCAAGGATGGTGGGAAGAATGATGAACAGGGCCAGGGACGGGATGGTGTAAAGCAACGACGTAGCCGTGGCCACCACCGACCGGAGTGCGGCATTGCGCCGGGCCAGTTGGGCCAGGGGAATCGAAATCAGCAGCCCAAGGACCATCGGAACGATGGCGAGCACCAGGTGCTGCCCGGCGAGTCCCAGGACCATGCCACTGTTGGCGAGGAACCACTCCATCAGGTGGCGTCCTCCCTGTGGTGCCGGACTTCCTCGATCAGGGCAAGGACCTCCGCGCCCTTCAGCACTCCGGCCACCCGTCCGTCGTCGTCCACTGCGACGCCAAGGCCGGACGGCGACGACAACGCGGCATCGAGCGCACGGCGCAGGGTGTCGCCCTTGCGGAACAGTGAACCTCCCGGGATCAGGCCTGCGCCATCGCGCGGCGAGGACCAGCCAAGGGGCCGTGAGTCGGCGTCCACCACCAAAGCCCACTCCCCCGACTGGCGGCCCGCATTGAGGCCGTCGGAGGCGCTGACCATGGTCACGGGGTGCAACGTCACGGCATCGGCGGGGTTGAAGGCAAGGTGGCGGAAACCGCGGTCACGTCCAACAAAGGAAGCAACGAAGTCGTTGGCTGGCGCCCGGAGGATTTCCTCCGGCGCTGCGTACTGGGCCAGCTTGCCGCCGACAGCGAACACAGCGACTTTATCTCCGAGCACAGTCGCTTCGTCGATGTCGTGCGTGACAAAGACGATGGTTTTGGCCAACTCCCGCTGGAGCCGTAAGAGTTCCTGCTGCAGTTCGTCGCGGACCACGGGGTCGACGGCACTGAAAGGTTCGTCCATGAGCAGGACAGGCGGGTCGGCAGCGAGCGCCCGGGCCACCCCGACGCGCTGCTGCTGACCACCTGAGAGTTGCGACGGGTACCGCTTGCCAAGCGCTGAAGCCAACCCGACGACGTCGAGCAGTTCCGCTGCGCGTTTCCGCGCCGCCGCCTTGGAAACACCGTTGAGCCGCGGAACGGTGGCGATGTTGTCCAGCACTGAGCGGTGCGGGAGCAAACCGGAGGACTGCATGACGTACCCCATGGAGCGGCGGAGCTGCGCAGCGGGAACCCGGGAGACGTCGTCGCCGGCCACCGTGATGGTTCCGCTGGTGGGCTCCACCATCCGGTTGATCATGCGCAGGGACGTGGTCTTGCCGCAGCCCGAAGGTCCGACGAAGACGGTAATCGAGCCTTCGTCGATGGACATACTCAGAGCGTCCACCGCCGGCTGCCCGCCTTGGTATTGCTTAGTGACGCTCTGGAACTCAATCATGGCTTCAGCCATACCCGGGCTTACCTATCTTTGGCGGACATTATCGGTAGAGCCAAACGATCATATGCAGGCTTATTACTCGGCTGCAAAGCAATCTTCACCCAGCGTAGCCAGCGGCACCGACGATTGTCAGCGCCGCCACGGATTCCGTAATGAATCGGCAATGTTCAGCGTTTGCGCCGTTTACCGCCCCTCCCTGCGCGTTCTTGGGCTTGATCGTGCCTGTACCGCTCCGCGGCGCGCTGGCCCCTGTCCGCGGACATGACCTTTTGGTGCCATTCCCGCTGGTAGGCCCGGCGTGCTGCTGCGTCATGTTTCCTGGTGAGGGCGGCCAGTTCGCGCTGAAGTTTCAGGTAGCTGGCCCAACGCCTGGGATCGAGGGATCCGTCCGCGAGCGCCTCCTGCACGGCGCATCCCGGCTCTGCCTGGTGGGCGCAGTCGGCAAAGCGGCATTGGGTAAAGAGTTCGTCGAGGTCCCCGAACATCTCGTCCATTCCGTCATCCGCGTCGAAGAGCCCAAAACCGCGCACGCCCGGAGTGTCCATCAGCACAGCACCCCCGGCCAAGGGCACCAGCTCGCGTGAGGTTGTGGTGTGTTTTCCTTTGCCGTCGCCCGCCCTGACGGCGCCGGTCTGCTGGATCTCCCGTCCGGCGAGTGCGTTGATGAGGGTTGATTTACCAGCGCCGGACGGACCCAGCAGGACCAGCGTTGCGCCCCCGGGAATGTGGCGCATCAGTTCGTCGAGGCCGTCGCCCTGCTCAGCGGAGGTGGTGACAACCTCCACACCAGCTGCCTGGAGGATCACTTCCCCCACGACGTCATCAGCCAGATGGGCAAGGTCCGCTTTGGTAATGACGACCAGTGGCGTGGCGCCCGAGTCCCACGCGGCAACAAGGGTCCGTTCCAGTCGGTTATGGGTCAGCGGACGGTCCACGGGAACCACCACTGCCACGATGTCGATGTTGGAGCCCAGGATCTGCTCCTCCGAGGAAGCCTCGAAGGCGCGCTTGCGGCTCAGGGCCGAATGCCGCGGCAGGACCTCGACGACGGCTGGCTCGCCGGCGTTGTTGTGGCCGAGCCACACCCAGTCCCCGGTGGCTGGAACCAGGCCGCGTGCCGGATAGGGCAGGTGTAGGAGACCGTCACGTGATGCCACGAGGACGCGGTTCCGGTCGAGGCGGACGACGCGGCCGGGCGTGGCCCGCGCATCAGGAGCCGCATTGGCGCGGAAAAGCTCCGCAATTCTCCCGGTGAAGCCGTACTCCACGGGTCCGTGGAGTTCCTGGCTGGTATTGGTTGAAGGGTTGCTTGAGGAAGCGTAAGTGTTCAATGGAAGCCTCTGCAGAGGCCCGGCCGCCCTAGTTTTGGCAGGCTGATGCCGGGACAGGAATGGTGGGGTGATGACGGTGCGCCGCAACTGTGTGCGGGGCGCGCAAGATCGTAGCAATCATCAAATCCACCTCCTCGGCATCAAGGGCCGGCTACTCAAGTCCGGCAACGATGTTCAGACTAGCCAACAGCCATCGGTTTTGGCTAGGCCTGCGGGTTAGTTGAGCTTCCCGTCCTCGGGTCGCTCCCGGTGCAGGCGCAGGGCATGGTCCACCAGGGAGACCCTGTTCAGCTTCCCAACATCCTCCAGGGGGATCCACGCCGCATGCGTGGTGCTTCCGTCCACCTCATGGGTGAGCTCGCCTCCCACCACGGTGGCTTCATAGACCAAGCGGAGCGCCTCGAAGTCCGTCACGGTCCCATCGGGCCTGGTTTCGTCCTGCCAGTGGCCCACGTCTATGCCCAGCATCCGGTCGATCTTCGCTTCATAGCCGGTTTCTTCGAAGACTTCCCGACGGCATCCGTCCACCGGATGTTCCGCAAAGTCGAGTCCCCCGCCGGGAAGCGTCCAGCCTTCCTTATCGTCCTGTTTCCAGTAGGCCAGCAGGATTCGCCCATCCCTGACGATCACGGCGTAGGCGGCTGGGCGGGTATCGAACTGCAGCGTCATGGTGCCAGCATATGCGCCGCTCCGGGCGCCCTACTCCTACGAAAGCTCCGCAGCAGTTATCGGCCCGGCTTCCTCAGGGCCCAGGTCAGGTTTTTCGCGAAGCTCGACGACGGTCCCCGGCTTGGTCAGTTCAAGAACCTTGATCGTGTTTCGGCCGGCTTTTACCAAGGGGGCCGGGGCGTAAAGTGCTCCCTGCGGGCCCTTCTCCCAATACCGTCCAAGCAGGAACCCGTTGAGCCAGACGAATCCTTTGCCGGAATCGGGCAGCGCAATGTAGGTGTCGGCGGGCTGCCCGACGTCGAAGTGGGTTCCTGCCAGGTCCTCCAGGTCGTCTTCCTTCCAGTCCGCCAGGGCGACTGGGATCTGTGTCCAGTGGAAGGTGTAGCGCTGGTTGATGAGGACGCCGCCCAGGATGCCTTTCCCGTGTCCGGTCAGCGGGCCGTAATTGATGCGGCCAAGGTTCTCAACGAGGATCTCGAGCTTGGCCGGCACGCCACATCCGGTGACCACCAGCCCCTCAGCACCAGTGACATCATCCAGGACCCCGGCGAAGTCGCCGTCCACCCACACATAGGCCCGATCGTTCAGCCCAGCGATTTTCAGGCGGCTTTCTGTGGGGGCATCGGCGCGTCCGGGAAGGATGGCTTCGGAGGTGTAGAGGACCATTCCGGCGTCGAGCCCCAATTGCTCGAAGCTGAGGGGTTTGACGCTGCTCGTGGGCTTACCGGCCGCCCGGAGCAAGTCCAGCAGGTCCGGAGCCTCGGGCAAAGCCAACGACCGGGCGGGGACCACCGGAGCTTCGGCGAGCAGTTCTGCGGGGATTTCCGGCAGGTCCTCAATGCCCTGCGCTCGGTAGAACTCGGCACGGAGTGCATGGAACTTGGCGGTCAAGGCACCGTTTTCGGCGATGGGTGCGTCCGAGTCGTAGCTGGTGACTGTCGGCTGCAGCATGGTGCCGTCGTGGTTACTGCCGGACCACAGGCCAAAGTTGGTTCCGCCATGAGCCATGTAGACGCAGAGCGAGCCGCCAAGGTCAAGCATCTTCCGCGCTTCCAACGCCGCATCCCCGGCGTCCCTGCGGTGGTGGTGTTCACCCCAGTGATCGAACCAGCCGCCCCAGAATTCGACATTGAAGAATGGCTCATCAGGCCGGCGGCGCTGCCAGGTTGCCACCGCTTCGTCACCCCGGCTCCCCAGCGTTGCCGTCGCCCAGGTTCCCTCCACCGAGCCGCCGTCGAGGAAGTAGTCGGTGCCGCCGTCGGCGGTGAAAAGCAGTTCGGTGATCCCACGCTCTTCAAGGACACGACGGTTCCAGCGGATGTACTCGTGGTCATCGCCGTAGCTGCCGTACTCGTTCTCGATCTGCACGGCCACCACTGGTCCACCACCGGATGCCTGGCGAGGGGTAATGATGGGCAGGAGGTGGGCGAACCACTCCTCCACTGCTGCGGTAAATCCGGGATCCATGCACCTGAGGCCGATGCCCGGAGTGCCGGTCAGCCAGGCAGGAAAGCCACCGTTGTCCCATTCAGCGCAAATGTAGGGGCCCGGGCGGACAATCACGTCCAGGCCCTCCTCGGCAACGAGGTCGATGAACCGTCCCAGGTCGCGCCAGCCGGTGAAGTCCGGGGCCTGATCCGGCCGGGGCTGGTGGAAGTTCCACGCGACATAGGTGTCCACCGTGTTGGCGCCCATGGCCTTGAGTCGACGCAGCCGGTCCTGCCACAGCGCCGGGTGGACCCGGAAGTAGTGGATGGCTCCGGCGAGGATGCGGTACGGTTCACCCGAACGGTAAAGGACAGCGTCATGGTAGCTCAAGAGGGCGTTGTTCACGTGGAACAGATTAGCTCAATTTCCAACATTTATGCACAGGTGATGAACACATGACCAATCTTGATACGTCCCCAGCGCAGGAAGTTTGCCCTGCCGCACCGGAGGGGCAAGGTCCATGCGTCCAGCTGTGGCCTGAACGGGAAGTTCCCCTGGGTGGGGTCCGCGCCATGAACGTCATGCGCACCCTGCCGCAGCGCGGGCTGCCAACAGTGGGAGCGTGGTGCTTTCTGGACAGCTTCGGGCCCGATCGGGTAGCCATGAGCGTCCTTCCCCACCCGCACTGCGGACTCCAAACGGTCACTTGGCCACTGGAAGGTGCCGTCCGGCACCGGGACAGCGTCGGCAGCGATGTGGTGGTGCGGCCGGGCGAGCTGAACATCATGACAGCGGGCCACGGCATTTCCCACTCGGAATTTTCCGTCCTTCCCGCAACCAGCGAGTCAGGCTCCAGCCCCCTGGTGGCTGAGATCCCCGTCTCCCGCGGGCTTCAACTGTGGGTGGCCTTACCTGAAGAGCATCGCCACCGGTCCCCGTCCTTCGAGCAGGTCCGCGATCTTCCGGTAGCTACCGGACCGGGCTACACCGCGACGGTCATGGTAGGCGAGTTCGCCGGACAGCGCTCCCCGGCCACCATGTTCAGTCCTATCGTCGGCGCCGACATCGTGGGCACGGGACGCCTTGAGCTGCCGCTCCGCCCGGACTTTGAACACGCCGTGCTGGTATTGGATGGCGGCGTTGCCATCGACGGACAGGACATCGGAGCCGGACCGCTGGCCTACCTCGGCGCCGGACGGACCAGTCTTGCCGTCGATGCCCAGCCCGAAACCCGCTTCATGCTTCTTGGCGGCGAACCGTTCGGCGAAGACCTGCTGATGTGGTGGAACTTCGTAGGACGGACACATGAGGAAGTGGAAAAGGCCCGCGAAGAATGGGAAGCCGAAGGGCTGCTCGACGACGATGCTGCCGCCACCTCGCGCTTTGGCTTCGTCCACGGCCACGGACCCGATGCCGGCCCCGAAGCCGGACGAATCCCGGCTCCCCCGCTTCCGGGAGTCAAGCTCCGGCCCCGCACGCGCGGCTGAGCTTTATTCCAGGCTTTTTGCCCGCTGCTCGGCCACCAGCCGCGGAACTCCAAAGACAGGATCCTGCCGGAGGATCCGCACATCCGTGATGCCTTGTTCGGCGAGCGCCGACGTGAACGCTTCCTGCAAACGGGGCACGTTCATTCCCAGTCCGCTGCCCAGGATGACCGGTCCGTTCAGGCCCAGCTGGCGGGTGGCCTGCCCGGCGAGATCGGCGAGGTCACGTCCGGCCTGCACCACCATGGCCTGGCTGGCTTCGTCACCTGCGTCGGCTGCTTCCACCACCAGCTTGGCCTGTTGTGCCCAGTAGCGGCGGCCGGTGTCCGGCGAATGGAACAGTGCTATGAGCTTCCCCGGCTCATCCACTCCGCAGGAATCAAGGAGCGCGCGGCTCAGGCGGTCAGGCTCCAGCCCTTGGTTCATCCGCCGCAGACTGTGCCGGACGGCTTCCCGTCCCAGCCAGTATCCGCTTCCTTCATCCCCCAGGAGGTAGCCCCAGCCACCCGCCCGGGCTTCCTCGCCGGCGTCGTTCTTTCCCCACGCCGCTGAGCCTGTTCCGGCAATGACCGCCACCCCGGTGCTCGCTCCACCGGCCGCCAGAAGCAGCCGCGAATCGTGAACCACGGTGATGCGCGCCCCGGGCGCGTGGGGGGCAATCAGGTCTGCGAGCGCCCGGGCATCTTCGTCCGTATCGATTCCACCGGCACCTGCGTACACCTGGTCAATCCGGCCGCCACCGATCTTCCCGAACAGTTCGGCCAAGTTGGCCGCAGCCTGCTCCCGGCTGACATTCTGGACGTTGGCACTGCCGGCCGTTTCATCCCTGACCGGTTCGTCGTCCTGAAACCTCACGCCGCGGGTCTTGGTGCCGCCGATGTCGAGCCCGATGACGGTGCCGCTCGCGGCCGCGGTGGAGGCAGGGGAATGCAGGGCAGAGTCATGATTGTTCACCGTGAAAGACTAGCTTGGAGCGTCCTGAGGAGGAACCGACCATGCCTCAATTCCTGTTTGGCACACCATTTATCGCGGCCCCGATGGCAGGAGGAACATCAACAACGACGTTGGTCCAGGCTGTCCATGAGGCCGGAGGGCTGGGTTTCCTTGCTGCCGGGTACAAGAGTCCAGGTTCCATGGCCGAGGAGATCTCCGCAGCGCGGGCGCTGGGGATCAGGTTCGGCATGAACGTCTTCGTTCCGGACGCGGAAGCGCTCTCACCAGGACCCGGGGAGCGCGCGCAGCTGGAAGCCTACCGCGCGGAGCTCGAACCGGAGGCGGCACGCTACGGCGTCACCTTGCCCCCGCTTCGCCTCGATGATGACGACGCCTGGCAGGAAAAGATCGATGTCCTGATTACGGACCCGGTGGAAGTGGTGAGTTTCGCTTTCGGCCTCCCCGGCCGCGCAGTGGTCAAGTCCTTGCAAAAAGCCGGAACGCTGGTTCTCACCAGCGTGACGAGTGTTCGGGAAGCCCTCGCAGCTGCCGAGGAGGGTCCGGACGCACTGGTCGTCCAGCATGCCTCCGCAGGGGCCCATACGGCGGCCTTCCTGGCCGAGACTCCGGGAACACCGCCGGCCAGTACGACGGCGGAGCTTGTCGCCCAGGTGCGTGCCGCCGTCGGGCTTCCGCTGATAGCCGCCGGTGCGATCATGGACGGCAATGCGCTGCGCGGGGTCCTGGCTGCCGGTGCAGCAGCCGCGCAGGTTGGCACCGCCCTGCTACGGACGGACGAAAGCGGTGCGCGCCAATCCCACAAGGACGCGTTGGGGAATCCTGAGTTCGCTGAAACCGCTATGACCCGGGCCTTCACGGGACGTCCGGCACGTTCCCTGGTGAATGCGTTCGTGCATGATCATCAGGACGCCCCCAAGGGCTACCCTGCCATCCACCATCTCACTTCCCCCGTCCGTACTGCGGCGTCCGCGGCGGGCGACCCGCACCGCCTCAATTTGTGGGCAGGAACGGGGTGGCGGCAGGCGCGCACGGGGTCAGCACGGGATGTTGTCAGTGAGTTCCTGAACGGGCTCTGACGAGTTCGGCCAACAGTTCGCCGCCTTCGGTGACCACCAGTTCGCGGAACAGCCGAACGGCGTCGGGCTCGAAGTTCCGTTCCCGCCAGGCGATGCCGATCTGCCGGAACGCCGCATCGGATTCGATGGGCACCTCCACAAGCCCCAGTTCCGCCTTGGGCAGGTACTGTCCGGTGCCGGAGCCAGGCCCCGCCGGTGGGAGGATACCGAACCCCAGGCCGGCCGATACCAGCCCGCGGGCGGAGGTGGACTCCTGGACTTCAAAGGCAATGCGTGGGCGGAACCCGGCTTCGCGGAAGAGGGCCTCCCCCAGGGCCCGCAAACCGACTCCGGCCGGCAGCGTCACGTAGGGGTCGTGCCGCAGCTCAGAGAGGTGAACGCTGGGCCGTCCTGCCAAGGGGTGCCGGTAGTGCAGCACAGCCCTGAGCGGCTCCCGGTAGAGCGGGTGGGAACGAATACCCCGGCCCTCCGGTGCTATGGGCGCCGTCAAAGCGAAATCCATCTCCCCACTGGCCAGCTGCTGCAGGCAATCGTCGCGGGGCCCTTGCCAGAGTTCGAAGGCTGCATGGGGATGGCGTCCGCGGAACGCGCTGATCAGGAGAGGGAGCGTGGCTTCACCGAAGGTGTGCTGGAACGAAACTCCGATCCTCCCCCGCACGACGTCCGATTCGTGGCGTACCCGGTCCAGGCCTGCCTGGAAATCCTCCAGCGCGGCATCGATGTAGGGAAGGAGGGCCTTTGCAGCGGAGGTCAGCCGTATGCCGCGCCCATCACGAACCAATAGATCGATCCCAACGATCGCACTGGCCCGTGCTACGGCCCTGCTCACCGTGGACTGCGGCACGCCGAGTATTTCCGCGGTTTCCGTCATGTGTTCCGTGCGGCCCAGTTCGGCCAGGACGGGCAGGAGCGGAAGGAGTTGGACAAGCTGCTGGTGATCCGGTTCCATGTTGTTCCCTCCCAAACCATCCCATGCATATTTGCATCAATTCTATGTAACCCATGCATTGGAATGGGTTGTCCACATCGTCCTACTCTGGGCCGGTGAACAGAACGAGCCTCAAGCTTGAAACGGACAGCTGGGACGGGCACGCCAAAGGGTCCCGTGGCTACAGCCGCGTGTTGGCTGCATTGGCACTCGCCGGCGTCGCGACGTTCGCACAGCTCTATTCCACTCAGGCCATGCTGCCCCTCATGGCAGCAGATCTCCAGATCACGGCAGCGGAAGCCGCACTCAGCATCTCACTCGCCACGGTTGGCCTCGCGGTCACCGTCCTCCCCTGGTCGTTTGTTGCCGACAGGATCGGCAGGGTCCGTGCCATGGCCATCGGCATCGCTGCCGCAACCATCCTGGGGCTGCTGGTTCCCTTGGCCCCGAATGTACCCATGCTGCTGGGCCTGCGGATGCTGGAAGGCATGGCCCTGGGCGGCATCCCCGCAATTGCCATCGCGTACCTCAATGAGGAAGTCACCAAAATCCATACCGCCCTGGCTGCCGGGAGCTACGTTGCCGGCACCACGCTGGGCGGCCTGGCAGGGCGGCTGGTGGCGGGACCGGCCGGCGAACTGTGGGGCTGGCGTGGAGCGACCCTGGCCGTGTCCCTGCTGGCCACCGTGTCCGCCGTCCTCTTCCTGGTGCTTGTTCCCAAACAGCGCCGCTTCACGCCTGCCCCACCCGCAGGGTTCCGTGGTGCCATCAGTACGTTGGGCGGGCACTCACGCAATCCACAACTCGTGTCCTTGTACTTACAGGCGTTCCTGCTCATGGGTGGCTTCGTAGCGGTCTACAACTATCTGGGCTTCCGGTTGCATGCCGAGCCTTTTGGGCTGCCCGCCACGGTGGTCAGCCTCATTTTCCTGGCCTACTTGTCGGGCACGGTGAGTTCCCGATGGGCGGCCGGGCTCACCACCAGGTTTGGACGGCGGAACGTGCTGGTAGCGGGCATCGTCATTTTGTCGGTCGGGTTGGCACTGACCCTGGCGGACAACCTCGTAGCCATCCTGGCCGGGCTGGTCATTTTCACCGGAGGGTTCTTCGCAGCGCACAGCGTAGGCTCCGGCTGGACCGGCGCCATCGCCACTACCGGCAGGGCACAGGCAGCATCCCTGTACAACCTGTCCTACTACCTCGGTTCCAGCGTGATCGGCTGGGCCGGAGGCCTGGTCTTCCAGCGCTTCGGCTGGACCGCATTGGCGGTGGGCGTCATCGCCCTGTCATGCACGACGGCGGCAGTCACCTTGGCAGTGCACCGTCCACCGCGGGTTTCCCCCTGATTCGGGTCCTGTTGGTCCTACAATCGGAGGCATGACACAGCTCGCGGGTACACGGGTACTGTCGTCGCCGGAACGTTTGCAGGCGTTTACCGATGCCGTGGTGGCGATTGCTTTGACCCTGCTGATCCTCCCTCTCATGGAGAGCGTGGGGGAACTGGCGGATCATCACGGAACCACGGCGCAATGGTTTGTGGAGGAGCAATACGCCCTGCTGGGTTTTGCGCTTAGCTTCATCCTCATTGCCGTGTTCTGGACGCATCATCACCGCCTGTTCCGCAAGGTCCGGAAGATCGATTCGGGTTTGTTGTGGCTGACGGTAGCCTGGATGTTCTTCATCGTGGTGATGCCCGTGTCTACGTCGCTCTCCACCCAGATGGACGCCGACTGGGCCCAACCCTTGGTGTACATCGGGACGTTGTTTGCCACCAGCCTGACGCTCCTGCTGGCACGCATCTATCTCCGTTCGCATCCAGAGCTTCACGACATGGATGCCGTGGAGGCACGCTCCGGAATCCGGGCCGGTGCAATAGTGGCCGGCCTCTTCCTCGCCGCCCTCCTGCTGGCCCTCGTGATTCCGTCCGCAGGAAACCTGCCATTGCTCCTGATGTTGCTCAGCGAGCCCCTCCAGCGCGTGGACCGCCGGAGGGACCGCAGCAGGCCCGCAAAATGATAGTCACCTGAAGAATTCACCGCTTAGGATGGGTGGAAGGCAATTTCAGGAGGATCCGTGAGCAACCCCACGAAGAATGTTCGGTCAAGCACGGGCAGCGCAGAGCCGTTGGACGCGATCGACGAGCGAATCCTCGCTGCCTTGGTCGATGATGCCCGCATTTCCAACAAACAATTGGCGGAGCTCGTGGGGATCGCCCCGTCCACGGCCCTGATGCGTACCAGGGCCTTGTCCGAGCGCGGCATCATTGAAGGCTTCGAAGCGGTGCTGAGCCTGCCGGCCATTGGCCGCTCGGTCCAAGCCCTGATCGCCGTTCGGCTCCGCGCCCACGACCGCGACCAAATCGACCGTTTCACGGCACGCGTTCCCAAGCTTCCCGCGGTGATCTCCACGTTCCACACCACAGGCTCCGTGGACTACCTGCTGCACATCGCCGTCGCGAATACGGACGACCTCCGCAACTGGCTCCTGGACAACCTCGCCACCGACCCCGTGGTCGGCCATACGGAAACCACCATGGTGTTCCAGCACATCCCGGGAAACCGCGGACCACTGCCGGAATAGCCTCGATCGTCAGGCCCGCAGGGCGCTCCGAAGTGACAGGACCGCCAGGGCCAAGGCAGCCACTCCGCAGAGGATGGTGAAACCTACGACGGCGGCTTGCAGCCCGAGCGATGAGACGGCCAGTCCCAGCCCAATCACCGGAACGGCGCTCCCCAAGTACGTGATCACGTAGACCGTGCTGATGACCTGTGCATGGCGTGCCGCTTCGACTCTTCCGGCCACCTCGTTGAAGACCTGGCGGAAAGCAATGCCCTGGCCCGCGCCTGCCGTAATGCTGGCGGCCACAAGAAGCCACGGGCTCGACCACGCGGCCGCCGCTCCCACCAGAACCACAGAGACACCCAGGACGGCCAGGGCGACAGGGACCACGAATCGTCCACGGGCCCCCAGCAGCTGGCTCAGGGCCGAAGCACCCAGGGTGACACCCGCCAGAAGTCCTATCAACGGCCGCGAATCGGCGTGCACCACCGTGGCGAAGTACCCCGGCGCCAAGGACAAGCAAAAACCGAACACCGCAAAGCTCAGGAACCCGGTGGCTGCTGCCATCCAGAATGCTCCGCGCGCGTCTTTGGAAATGGACGGTTTCCTGGGGGCAAGGACCTTCAATGGCTTGGGGCCTTCCGCCGGTGCGATGGCCGGCCGGGCCTTGAGCAACCACAGTGGAATGAGCGCCGCCAGCAACACTGCGGAATGAACGTAATAGGGCGTACGCGTGGGGTCCGGCAGGAGTGACAGCAGGCCACCGATTGCGGGGCCGGCAGCGACACCACCGGCTGAGGAGAGCAACGTGAACCGCGACGCCCAGTCCGGCCGCTGGGGCAGCAATTCGCGGAGGGCTGCGGAGCTCGCACCCGTGGCGAGACCCACGGCCA
The DNA here is from genome assembly GCF_031455195.1 of Paenarthrobacter nitroguajacolicus. Lineage (GTDB taxonomy): Bacteria > Actinomycetota > Actinomycetes > Actinomycetales > Micrococcaceae > Arthrobacter > Arthrobacter nitroguajacolicus_D. The sequence goes on from NZ_JAVDSH010000003.1 coordinate 168,293, forward strand.
CACCCTGGAGGGCCCGGCCCATGGACAACGACACCAGGGTGTCGGCGTTGGCGAAGATCACGCCGCCCACCAGGCCCACCATCACCGCAAGGACCAACGCGGCCCGTCGGCCAATGTGGTCGGACCAGTGGCCGGCCACCATGAGGACCGCAACCAAGGCCAGCACGTAGCTTGAGAAGGCTATTGTCACGTCAAGCGAGGACATTCCGATCCTGGCCTGAAGCAACGGGTACAAGGGCGTCGCAAGGTTGGCGCCAACCAGCAGCGTGAAGATCACCACCCCCGCGAGGACCAGCCGGGCGGTGGTGGAGGCATCCCATCCCCAGCGTGCAGCGGTGGCCGGACGCATGCGGAGTTCGCTCAAGACAGTCATTTCCATGCCTTCGGGCTCGGTGGCCGGGCTGGGGAGTCCTTGTGGGAGAACCAGCACGACTGAACAGTGATGGCAATAGAATGCAATAGAGCTGCGCTCAACGAATCAAGCGAATGCATGAATTGATCAAAAGACTCAAAGTGTAGCCATCAAAGTGAGCTGGAGTGACCATTTGAACAGTCTTGACCCGATGGACCTGAAAATCCTGCTGGAACTGATCCGGGACCCCCGCATCCAGATCGCCGAACTGAGCGAGACCTTGGGGATAGCCCGCAACACTGCCCAAAGCCGGATCAAGCGTCTTCTGCGCTCCGGAGTCCTGCAGGCAGCAGGCCGTGAAGTGGACCTCGAAAAGGTGGGGTACGACGTCGTCGCTTTCGTCACCATCGAGGTCACGCACCGTGAACTGGACGGCGTCATTGGGGCGCTGCGCCTGATACCGCAGGTGCTGGAAGTTCACGAGATTTCCGGCCGGGGTGATCTCTGGTGCCGGGTCGTTGCTACGGACACCCACAACCTCCAGTCCGCCCTGCGTGCAGTCCTTCGCACCAAGGGCGTGATCAGGACCGAAACGGTGTTGGCCCTGCACACTCATATTCCCTACCGGACGGAGCCACTGATCGGAAGGATGGCAGCGGCCCCAACACGGGGCAAGTCCGAAGGGCAGAGCGCCGGCGCGGCGGCCCAAGCGGACTAGGATTTCTTGCATGGATTGGCTTTCACACATTTCCCAGATCAATTGGCTCGCCGTACTTTTGGCTTTCGTTTCAAGCATGGTGATCGGCTTTGTCTGGTACATGCCGGCCGTTCTGGGAGGACGGTGGATGCAGGCAATCGGCAAGACCGAAGACGACCTCAAAAACATTGACGGCGGCGCCGGAATTTGGGTTCCCATGATGGTCGCAGCGGCCGTTACCAGCATCCTGCTAGCCATACTCATCACCGCACTGGACCTCAACACATTCCTTGCTGGCGGCTTCTTCGCCCTGGTCATCGCCCTGGTCTTCCGGTCCGGCGGCCACGTCATCCACAACGGATTCGCCGGGCGCCCCACGGCGGTCACTTTGATCGACTCCGGCCACGACATCGTGGCCATGACTGTCGCCGGGGCCATCATCGGGGCCATGCAGTAGCGTTCAACCAGTGACCATCATCGACAATGCCGTATACGTGGACGGCGTACGCACTGCCACCCCCAACAGCCTTGAGCAGACCTTCGAAACCCTTTCGGTGCACGGGGGAATGGCCTGGATCGGCCTGTATCGGCCTACACAGCAGGAAATGGCTGCCGTTGCCGCTGAATTCGGCCTCCACGAACTGGCAGTGGAAGACGCTGTCTCGGCGCATCAGAGGCCCAAGCTGGAGCGCTACGACCACAGCCTGTTCACGGTGCTCCGTCCGGCCCGCTACCTGGACGAGACCGAGACAGTGGAGTTTGGCGAACTCCACGTCTTCACCGGTCCCAACTTCGTCGTGACCATCCGGCATGCCGAAACCGGAGGCGTAGCGCGCGTCCGCAAGCGTCTGGAAGAACGTCCAGATCTTCTTCGACACGGTCCGGAGGCCGTTCTGTACGCCTTGGTGGACCAGGTGGTGGACGATTATGCACCCGTGGTCGCAGGCTTGGAAAACGACATCGACGAGATCGAAGACCAGCTCTTCAGTGGCGACAGCGCCGTCTCGCGCCGCATCTACGAACTGGCGCGGGAAGTCATCCAATTCCAGCGGGCCATCCACCCCCTGCCCGAAATGATGGTCCTGTTGGAAAAGGGCTTCGAAAAGTACGGTGTGGACATTGAGCTGCAGCGTTCACTGCGGGATGTTGAGGACCACGTCCAGCGTGTCATCTCCCGCGCGAACTCCTTCCGCGATCTCCTCCAGAACGCCCTCACGCTTGACGGGACGCTGACGGCGAACCGCCAAAACGAGGCCAGTGCCGCGCAGAACGAGCAGGTCAAAAAGATCTCCTCTTGGGCGGCTATTCTGTTCGCCCCGTCCTTCGTGGCAGGCGTCTACGGGATGAACTTCGACCATATGCCTGAGCTGCACTGGGAATTCGGGTATCCGCTGGCGGTAGGCCTCATGTTCGGCGCCGCCCTGCTCATGTACCTCATCTTCAAGCGCAAAGGGTGGCTGTGACACCAGCCCTCGGGGTGGGTCCGCGTTCATTGCGGAACGCCCGCCGCGCCATGGTTGACGACATAGCGGACGACGCCGGCCGCTCGGGTTTCGAACTCGAGTACAGCCAGCGGCTGGCAGCCGAGCGGTTAGCGGCTTTCGGCGCCCAGCTGACCGGCCGCCGTCGTGCACTATCCCGAAAGGCACCCCGGAGCCTCTACCTTCACGGACCCGTGGGCCGCGGCAAGACCTGGCTGATGGACAGCTTCTACTCTAAGTTGCCGGTCCGGAAACGACGGGTGCATTTCCACGATTTCTTCCGCTCGCTCCACGCCGGCACGCATGGTTCCACAGCGGGCAACGGAACCATGATCCAGAAGTCGGTGGACGCGCTGCTGGCTGACATCGATGTGCTGTTTTTTGATGAGTTCCACGTCCATGACGTTGGAGACGGCATGTTCATTGCACGCCTCCTCCGGGATGCGGCAAAACAACGCATTCCCTTGGTGGTGACCTCAAACTACGCTCCGGACGAGCTGCTGCCCAACCCCTTGTGGCATGAGCATTTTGTGCCCACCATCCAGGCCATCAAAGAAATGATGGACATCGTGGAAATCTCCGGATCGTCGGACTTCCGACGCTTGGTTGCAGGTGCGGCCAAACCGGAGGGCCCTTCGGAAGGGTTCCGGTCGGGGCGCATCATTACGCCTGGGACGCCCACCCAGCTGGGTCGCCTGGGCCTCTTCGCGCCTACCCAGTCGCAGAGCCGCGTTTTGACCCCCACCACGCAGCCGATCGTTGTCAGGAATTCCGATCCGGACCTGCTCTGGGTGGGCTTTGATGAACTATGCGGAGGGTTGACATCGCCCGCGGACTACCTTGCCCTGGCGGACAGCTACACCACATGGGTGATCGACAATGTTCCCTCACCAGCCGGCAGCCATCCTGCGCTAGCTCCCGCCTGGCAGCGGTTCAGCAATGTAGTGGACGTGCTTCACGACCAGGACATCACCCTGTTCCTGATAGGCAAGGGCCCCCTCGACTGGGATGGTGCCGGTTCCGGGGGCGTACTGCCGGTGGATCTGGCACGCATCGCGAGCCGATTGTCGTTGCTGACCCGATACGAATCGGCCAGACCTCTTCACAGCGAAGAGTCCGCCGGAAGCTGAGCTTCCGGCGGCCACTCCACAGTGTCCGGATGCCTAGAGGGCTCCGCCAGCGGCGCCAGGGGCGCTGGCATCGTTTCCGCCATCTCCGACGGTCTCGCGGGCCACATAGTTTTCGATGTCGAAGAGGTTTTCGGCGCGTTCGGTAATGTTCAGCAGGGTGGTCATTGAAGCCACTTCCTCCACCTGTTCTTTCAGGAACCACAACATGAACTGCTCACCCAGGGCGTCCCCCTCAGCCCGGGCTGCGCGGAACATCTGTTCGATGTCGCGGGTAACCTGCTTTTCCTGCTCCAAAGCCAACGCAATCGGCTCTTTGGCGTTGGCAAAGTTATTGCGCACAGGGGCAACGCCCGGAATCTCAACGTGCACATTGCGGTCCAGCATGTACTGAACCATCATCATGGCGTGGTTACGTTCCTCGAGTGACTGACGATAGAAGTGACGGGCCAGTTGCGGCAAATCCTCGCCGTCAAAGTACACAGCTACAGCGATGTACTGCTGGGACGCTGCAAACTCGTTGGCAACCTGGGCGGACAACAGTTCATTGAATGTCTTCTTAGCCATGGCATGATCCTACAGTCGGGCCCGGACAGTTCACGGCCTCCGATTTACGGGAGCAGAACAGCGATCCACACACCTGTCGCGGCTGCCAGCACGCTCGCGGCCATGGTTCCCAAACCATTGACAAGCGCCAAACCCGTTCGCCCGCTTTGGACCAGGCGGATGGTCTCCAGGCTGGCCGTGCTGAACGTGGTGTAGCCTCCCAGGAAGCCTGTGCCGACGATCAGCAGCAGCGACTCGGGCGCCTGACCACGCATGACGAGTCCGGAGAGGAAGCCCAGGACCAAGGACCCGGAAACATTGATGAGGATCGTGCCCCAAGGCAATGCCGTCCGGAAGCGGGCGCGGATCAGTCCGTCCACCACGAAACGTGCCGCCGCGCCCAGTCCGCCGGCGAGCGCCAAGAGGATGACTGTCACGGATTTCGGCCTTTGGTGAGCCTGTGCTGCCATGAACCCAACCAGATACCTGCAGTAGTAGCGGCCACCCCGCCCACGAGGCTGGCAGCAAGGTAACCCAACGCTGCAGGCGCCGTACCTGCGGCAAACAGGTGCACAGCGTCCACCGCCAACGTGCTGTACGTCGTGTAGGCACCTAAGAACCCCGTGCCCAGGGCGAGCCTGATGACCCGGCGACTGCCGACGTCGGGCCCTCTGCGTGACAGTCCTTCGAGGAGTGCGCCGAGCGCCAACGCGCCGGTCAGGTTGATGGCCAGGGTGGGAAGAGGCCACCCTCCTGGCGCCGGGATGACGAGGCCAAGGCCGTAGCGCGCGAGCGCGCCCAGGACTCCGCCTGCAGCCACCGTTCCGATGAATCGCCAATGAAGGTGGACTGGGCGCTTGGCCTCAGTCGTCGTCATCGCTGGCCGGGACCCTGGGGTTTACGGGGACGACCAGCACGGGACGGTCTTGCCGATGGAACAGATGGCGGGCAACGGAGCCGGAGGTCATTTCCTTGAGTGCGGCAGTCAACGTATGGTCCCGGGTGCCTACCACGATCATGGCCGCGCCCAGCTCGTGGGCTTCACGGGCCAGGGCGTGTGCAGGCTCCCCCGCCAGAGGCACCAGTGACCATTCGACGCCGGCACCAGCGAGTTGGGCGGCCAGCGACGCCTTTAGCGAGCCGGGAATGGCCTCGGTTTCTTCATCAACACCGTCCGGATCGATCGGGGCCGAGGGACCCCCTGCGCTGCCATCAACCGGATAAACCGTAGCGTCAGCGTAGGCGCACACCATAGGCCGTCCCGAGAGGGCAGCCATTTGGGCGGCCTGTTCAACCACGACGGGATGTTGGCCAGGCATGACGCCTACCAGGATTGGTCCGGTCATGCGGCCGGGCTCCGGTAAGGGGCGTTCGGGCGTGTCAGTCACACGGCAAGTCTAAGACGCACCCCGACCGCTCCTGCAACGCTTTGCCCGACCCGCTGGAATCATCGACGGCGACCCGCCCACCAGCCGGCCAGCAGCGGGAGCACCGAACCGAACATCAGCACGGTACCCAAACTGGGGTCGGCTTGCCGAACCACGGCGCCCGCAATCAGGACGGCGCCAAAGACCACCGCGCCCACTGCCCTGTGTGCCAGTCGAATGAGCCGTCCCACTTGCCGTTCCAGCCGTCGGCTGGAAATCTGCAGCGAGCCGTCCTCGATCTGCGTGATCACGCCATCCAGGCGCTTGGGCAAGCGCAAGGCAACGACTGCGGCATCAAACGCCTGGGCCGCCACATCCTTGGCAAGACCGCCGCGCTCATCGCGGAGCAACTGCGCCGCGTAGGGTTCCACGGAGTCCCAGAGATTGAACCGGCTGTCCAACGAGCTGCATACCCCCGACGTGAGGGACATTGCCCGGATGATGAGCAGGAAGTTCTCCGGCAACTGGAAGGGCAGCGAGCGGACCACCGTTCCGAACTCGGCACCGAAATCACGGAACTCGCGCGGATCCACGTCCCTCAATTCGGCAAAGCCCATCCCGCCAAACCGGTCGAAGAGCTGCGACATGGCCCGCTCCAGCTCAGGTTTGTCAGCCGAAGGCATCAGAACGCCAACGTCGCCGATGGCATCCACCAGCCCCTTGCCGTCTCGGGAGGCGGCCGCGATCAGGAGTTTGCGCAGGCCACTTCGCGTCCTCGGGGCAACCTCGCCCATCATGCCAAAATCGATGAACGTCAGCTTCCACGGATGCTCCGCTTGGCCTTTGGCCGGCGTGACGAAAATATTGCCCGGATGCGGGTCGGCGTGGAAAAAGCCGTTCGTGAACAACTGGTCAAACATGACGGAGGCGAAAACCGGTGCGACCTCGGCCGGGTCTATGCCGACTTCCCGCAAAGCCCCCGCGTCGGTGATTTTGATGGCCGTGACATCTTCCAGGGTGAGCACGCGCCTTGTTGTCCGTTCCCAGACGATCGCGGGCACCGTTACCCGGGCATCGTCGGCGAAATCAGCCGCGAAACGTTCCGAATTGGCCGCCTCGTTCAGGTAGTCGATTTCCTCGAGGCTGGTCTTTTCGAACTCTTTGATGAGGGCCGACACATCGGCACGGTCTGACACGAGGCGGATGCGGCTTAGCCAGCCGCCCACCCTGCGCAAGGCGGCCAGGTCGACGTCGACAATGGCTTGGATCCCCGGGCGCTGAACCTTGAACACCACGCTGCTGAGTCCGGTGTCGGCGGCATTAGGGGGCAGGAGCTGTGCCCGGTGCGCCTGGCCCAGGGACGCCGCGGCGATAGGCACTTCCTCGATCGAGGCAAAAACCGCCCCCAACGGCGCGCCCAACTCGGCCTCGGCAAGGGATCGGATCGCAGGGAAAGGCACAGGAGGCACCTCGTCCTGCAGCCCTTCCAATTCGGCGGTGATTTCCGGCGGAAGGACATCCAGGCGCGAAGACATGAACTGTCCCACCTTGATCATCAGTCCCCCAAGCTCCACCGCCAGGTCATGGAACCGTTGCGCGAAAGTGCGCATCCTCCTGGCCCGGTTGCGTTCCCCAATCCGACGCAGCCCCACCCGCGGCAGCAGGAGCTCAAACCACCAGGTGACAGCAAGGTGCCAAGCGGCGAAACGCAGGATTCGGCGATAGCGGGCACGGGTGTCCCCCGCGCCCGGTGCTGGATCTGCCCGGTCGCGCCGAACCGACGCCACCCCTGTCAATCCTGGGCGAGGATGGAGTAGAGCCGGCGTCGTGCCTCTTCAAGCACGGTGACCGCTTCCTGCACTTGCTTGGGCGTTCCGGTGCGACCCACTTGGGCCGCCGCTTGCGCAAGCGCCATTCCGGCTTTGGGTAGGGCCCCGAACCCTGGGCCCGACCCCGTACCCGTGGACTCCCATGGTGAAGAGGTTTCCGAGTCGGCCAGGTACTCCCGTCCAGCCTCAGTCAAGGAGTAGATCTTGCGTCCGTTGGATTCCTCCGAACTGACGAATCCTTCGTCCGCGAGCAGTTGCAGCGTGGGGTAGACGGACCCGGCGCTTGGCTTCCAGCTTCCTTTGCTGCGCTCATCGATTTCACGAATGATCTGATAGCCGTGCATGGGGCGCTCTGCCAGCAGCGCCAGGACGGCCGTGCGGAGTTCGCCCCGCCCTGCCCTGGTTCCGGAACGCTTCTCGAACCGCGAACGAAACTCGTCAACGGCCTGCCACATCCCGTCAAAACTGTTGCCCATGAATCCGCCTGCGGGGAATGAATCCTGCATCTTGCCCACCTCAATACGTCGCGAACGATACTGAACGATAGTTAACGATATGCTCCCGATTCGGCAAGGACAATGGGCTTACCGGGCGAATCCGAGCAAATGAAGCTCACCTTCGGTCCGGATATCCGGGGTGAGAACGTGTACTGTCGGCGGGCAATCCACTTCCGGTAGGGCTTCCCACGGCGCGGCAGGTGTTCGCGCTACCGACCGCGTCCAACCAACTCAGGTAGGCTCCATCCGATGGAGACCAGACCAACCGTGGCAAAGATCGAACGTGAGCCCCAGAATGGCTGAGCACGTTCACATCATGGTGGATGGGCTTGAGGTTCCTGATGACGCCCTGTCTCACCTCGCCATGGTGAACTACGGCCATTTCACTGCAATGCAGATTCGTGGCGGACAGGTCCGCGGTTTAACGAAGCACATCAAGCGACTGCAGCAGGCTCACACAGAATTGTTCGGCACGATTATTGACCCAGCGACCGTCTTGGAGCATATTCGGCGGGCCGCCTCCGTGGCGCCCGACGGCGTATCTCCGCGTGACGCTGTTCGAGTCTGGTCCCGGAGAAGTCCGCGTCATGACGGCCCTGCGGCCCCCTGTGGACCCACCCTCGGCAGCGGTCAGCCTCTTCCCGGTTGTCTATCAGCGCCCGCTCGCGCACATCAAGCATGTCGGCAGCTTCGGTCAGCTCTACCACGGTCGGTTGGCGAGGGATCGAGGCTTCGATGACGCGCTGCTGACCACGGCGGACGCGGAGATCTCCGAGACCAGCATCGCAAACATCGGCTTCATCGACAGCGGTGGTGAGATCGTTTGGCCGTCCGCCCCGTCCCTGTATGGAATCACCTGGCAGCTCCTCGACGAGGCCCTCACGGTCGCGGGAATCAACTTTCGCAAGCAGCCCGTGGCGCTCAATGATGTGGCCGGTTTTGCTGGAGCGTTTGTCGCCAATTCCGTTGGCGTTGTACCGGTACACAGACTCGGTGGGCTTACCTCTTATGATGAGACCGCTTCCCGGGAAATCATCACCCTGTACGAAGCCAGCGCCTGGGACACCATCCAGTCCTGACAAATATCACGTTGTTCCCGGAAGGAACCCAACCGCCGCCCTCGATACCGGGTTCTTTGCTGAGTTGCTTGGTTCCCACTTTTCGGAAGCACTCTTTTCTTTGACCGCTGCGAGCCATGATGCTGCCCTCGAGTAAGGTCCGACGGGATTGGATGCGCCAGCGGATGCTGAAAATTCCTCGTGCTTCCAGGCCTGAAACTGTGGAGCTAAGGAGATTCGAACTCCTGACCTCTTCGATGCGAACGAAGCGCTCTACCAACTGAGCTATAGCCCCTGGGCCGGCATAGGTGCCGGACCAGTGTCCCTAGGCTATAAAGTTTCGCCGCGCTTTTCCAACCACGACACGAACGTCTCGGTCCCAAGCTTTCGTTCGGGGACCAGGTTGTGGCCCGCACGCAGGTACGCGCCCATGGGTCCCGGCAGTGGCAACCTGATGATCTTTCCGCGGGTGCCCGTGATACGTGTCCAATCTTCCGCCATTTGCCTCATGGTGAGCACTTCCGGACCTCCTATGGTGCGGACGCTATGTGATGGGGCACCGGCCTCGGCCCTTGCCGCTTCGAGTAGCGAGGCGGCGGCATCCACCGGCGAGATGGTCTGGAACCTCACTCCCGTGAAAGTGGGAATGAGCCGGAGTCGCGCACCCGCGGAAAAGATCATCGCGACGAGGCTGTGGAACTGGGTGGCCCGGACGACCACGGTTTGCAACGGCGACTCTGCGTACGCGCGCTCCTTGTCGGCCTTGGAAACATAATACGAATAGGTGCTCAGATCGCAGTTGATGATGGACAGCGCCACAACCCTGGACACCCCGGCCAGGCGGGCAGCCGCGGCAAGGCGCCTGCCGCCGTCGGCGAACTGCTTTTTGGCTGTGCCAAACTGTCCCTCAAGGCAATCAATAACGACGTCGGCACCCGCCAGGGCGGCAGCCAGCCCTTCGCCCGTGGTGACGTCGGCCGCGAAATAGGTGGCGCCGTCGAGACGCTTCTCCGAACCCGCGACTGGCACATGGCGGCTCAGCACGGACACCGCGTGTCCCGCAGCCAGGGCGAGCCGGACCACCTCACGGCCAACCTGGCCAGTGCCCCCTGCGACGCAGATGCTGGACATGAAGGCTGTTAGGCTCGACGGCGTTGAAGGACGTCATCCAGGTTGCTGAGGGCGCTCTGGCTCTTGGCGGAAACCGCAGCGGTCTCTGCCTGCTCGGCCTTTTGCTTCAGGATGGGCTTGCCTACGGGCTTGGGGGCCTCCGGGAGATCCAGCGGCTCGGGTGCCGGGCGGGCAGCTTTAGCGGCATCGACATACGTGGGTTTCGGGACCTCAACGGGTTTCCAGCTTGCGCCCTTGGATTCCTTGGCAGTGCTGGCTGAGTGATCCCCGGCGGCAACGGCAACTGCCAGGGCTGCCTGACGCAACTCGTCCGCTGTAGGACGGTTGGCTTCGCGGCTGGCGGCCTCTGCATCGAAGACTGTGGTGGCCTTCGGCTCGGCCGGCTCTTCCTTGGGCAGGTAACGCGCCGGAGTCGGGATGGGCGCTGCCTGCGCTGCGCGCCGTGCCCGCCGTTCACGAAGGTCGCGAAGGGCGAGCCTGCGCAACACCACGACGGCGACTACCGCACCGATCACCGAGACGAGCGGCAACCAAAACGATCCCGTACCGAAGAGGCAAAGGACGCCTGAAACCATCGCCGTCAAGAGCAGGGCGAGCCCCGACAACGCCAACGTAAACCGGGCATATCGAATAGTGAAGGGTGTGGAGGACGCCTTCAGGGGGGCAGACGCGGCCGCTGGGGATCCTTGGGGCGACGCCGGTGCTGTCCTGTGCATGGTCTCCATCGGTTTCTCCTGCTGAGGTGCCAAAGTCAGTACCACCCCTGCCTGCGGTTCGTCTGGTTCGTCGTCGATAGCGTCTGCTGGAACAGCTACAGTTTGGACTTGCGAACGCCTGTTCCGTAAAACGTAAGGCGCCACCCAGACCATCCACAGCGCGACAGCGACCACGAGTATCACTGAGCTGCTGAGAGGGAAGTCCACATTCAAAACCGTAGAAGCAAATCACCGGGGGCGGCGGCATTGAGGCCGGTGTGTCGTGGGCGAGTCCGCAAATGACTGGACTTAGGGCCAAAAAGGCCTATGACCTGCCCGTTTGTCCGCTCAGCCACCTGCGCAGGAGTCCTTCGGGAACTTCGTCGGAAGTAAGCGCGAAGGAGCGGTGATCGGCCCACTCACCGTTGATATGCAGGTACCGTTCCCGGTAGCCCTCATCACGGAAGCCCAGTTTCTCGACGACCCGCAGGCTAGGTGCGTTTTCCGGCCTGATATTGATTTCCATCCGGTGCAGGCCCAGCACGCGGAAGCAATGGTCGGTGGCCATCGCTACGGCTGTGGGAGCGATTCCGCGCCCGGCACGGTCCTTGTCCACCCAATAGCCCAAGGTGGCCATCATTGCCGAACCCCACACAATGGAGGAAACCGTTAGCTGACCCACAATTCTCGGCTCACGAAAGCCGGGGGTCCGCTCAACGATCACAAAAGGCAGTGCGGTGGACTGACGGGCCTGATCGTTCAGGGAAGCCACCATCTGGCGATAGCTGGGGAGGCGCCCACCCGGAGCCGGGTTGGACGCCTCCCATGGCGCCAGCCATTCACTGTTCCGTGAACGGACTTCTGACCACTCCCGCTTATCGCGGTAACGGATGGGCCGAAGCAACAGGTCTCCGCTTTCCAGCGTCACCGGCCAGATCGCAGAGCCGTACATCCGTTGTTACTTGGGAAGCGCTGCAGTGAAGGTCGGCAGCCACTCGCGCAATTCGGGGCCGAGGTCCTCGCGTTCGCAGGCGAGCTCGATGCAGGCCTTGAGGTAGCTCAGTTTGTCGCCAGTGTCGAAGCGGCGTCCGCGGAAGACCACGCCGTATACGCCATAGCCTTCACCCTCGCCTGCAGCCAGCACCTCGAGGGCATCCGTCAGCTGGATTTCCCCTCCGCGGCCCGGCCCTGTGTTCTCCAGGACCTCAAACACGGCCGGGTGGAGGACGTAGCGGCCAATGACGGCCAGGTTTGATGGAGCTTCTTCCGGCGAAGGCTTCTCCACGAGCTGCTTGATGCGCACGTAGCCGTCCTCGCCTTCGTCCTCAACGTCCGCGCAGCCGTAGGCGCTGATCTTTGAGGGCTCAACTTCGATGAGGGCCACCACGGATCCGCCGGTCTTCTGCTGGACAGCAATCATCTCGCTGAGCAGGTCGTCCTTGGGATCGATCAGGTCATCACCAAGCAGCACGGCAAACGGTTCGTAGCCAACGTGCTGCTTTGCACGAAGAACTGCGTGGCCGAGCCCGTTGGCGTCGCCCTGGCGAACGTAGTGGATGTCGCCCAGGTTGGTGGCCGACTGAATGGCCTCCAACTTGGCAGTATCACCCTTTTCAGCAAGCGTTGCCTCGAGGGCAGGCACACGGTCAAAGTGATCTTCAAGGGCGCGCTTGCTGCGCCCTGTGATCATGAGGACGTCGTGCAGGCCCACCTTGACGGCTTCTTCGACGACGTACTGGATGGCTGGCTTATCAACCACGGGCAGCATTTCCTTGGGCATCGCCTTTGTTGCAGGCAGGAACCTGGTGCCAAGGCCCGCTGCGGGGATGACGGCCTTACGGACAGCATTGTTATCGAGAGTCACCGGACTAATCTAACGGAAGGAAGACATCAACGGCTAAACCCCGCCGCACCGGCAGGGAGTTTTTTGATTCAGGAAAGGGCAGCCCTGCTGCTCCTTCCGTTGGCACGGACAGACCCTAGGAACGGATACGAATGGCAACGAAGGAAGACATCCGGAGCAGCCGCCGGCTTCATAGGCGAAGCCTGACCCCGGAGCAGATTGCAGCCGCCGGCACGTCGATTGCATGGCACGGCACGGAGTGGGCGGCCTCAAGGACCTCCGCCGCAGGCACTTTTGCGGTCTACGTCGGCGTCGCCTTCGAACCACCCACACTGCCCCTCATTCAGGCACTCCACGACGCCGGACACCGGATCCTGCTCCCGGTCTGCGAGCCTGGGAGGCAACTGAGCTGGGTGTACTGGACCCCGTCAACCGTGTTCGTGCGGTCCTCCTACGCCCCCATCGACGAGCCCGAGGGCGAACGGCTGGAAAGTTCAGTAGTAGCTGACGCCGCAGGGATTTTCATGCCGGCCACGGCCGTAGACCGGGAGGGTAACAGGATCGGCCAGGGTGGCGGATACTACGACCGGCTCCTCCAGGGACTCGACGCATCCGGCCGGCGGCCGCCCACCATCGCGGTGGTGTACGACGACGACTTGTTGCCTTCCGGTTCCATTCCCGCCGAACCCTTCGACCGCCCCGTGCGGGAAGTGCTCACGCCCTCCGGGCTCATTCGCCTCGACGGCCCGGAATAGGGGACCGCGTCGCGATGTTATGACCTTCAGTCCGGCGCGACTGCTGCCAAGGCACCGGATGATAGAATTGGCACTCAGGCCCTGCGACTGCTAAGCCGGATACGCTCCGGAGGCGTGCCACAGGACCTGAACCTTGTCCTGAAGGAGGAATTCAGTGCCCACTTACGCATACGCCTGCAAAGACTGTGACCATGCCTTTGACATCGTCCAGTCCTTCTCTGACAGCTCCCTGACGGAGTGCCCCGAATGCAAGGGCGCGCTTCGCAAGAAGTTCAACAGTGTCGGCGTCGTTTTCAAGGGCTCCGGTTTCTACCGCACTGACTCCCGCGACGCCAAGGGAAGCACGGTTTCGGCTGCTCCCGCAGCGCCCGCAGCTGCGTCGTCGACTCCAGCGGCAACCCCAGCACCCGCAGCCGCAGCCGCCGCCAGCTAGGAACCGTCTTTTCCACATAGGACAGCCCGGCACTGTTTCCGTGGATCCCGTGCTGGCTAGCGTGGCTGCATGCCACACCAGTCACGAAGCACCCTCCTTGCCCGCGCCGAGCGCTCAGCTGCGTCCGTTGGGAACCGGTCTCCTCAATCATGGCCGCCCGTACGCACCCCGTTTGATCCCAAGTTCAGCCGGAAACGTCCGCGCAACCCTGACACTCGGCGTGGACTGAGGCGCAGGTTCGGATCATGGATCGCACGCAACCGCCGACTCACTGTGGCACTCCTGCTCTGTGCGGCTGCCGGCATCGCAGTCCAGCAACTGACACCCGCAGCGGAGCAACGCGTCAACGTACTGGTGGCTGCCCGGGACCTCCCGGGCGGCACCAGCCTGGCTGCCTCCGATTTCACTGCAATACCCGTGTCCCGGGATCTGGCAATCTCCACCGCATTTGACGACCCTGGCGTCCTGGTGGGCCGCCAGCTTGCCGCACCCCTTGGCCGGGGGCAGATCCCCACGGAATCGAGCCTGCTGGGTCCTGGGCTGCTCACTGGCGCACCCCCTGGCACGGCAGCAGTCCCTCTGCGGATGGCCGACCCGTCATCCATCCAGCTGCTCTCCCCCGGGCAGTTAGTGACCGTGGTCCTCACCGCAGCCGGGACCTACGATGAGTCGCGCGAAAGCCAGGTCCTGGCGGGTCCTGTTGCCGTGCTCTGGACCTCTGCCCAGGGCGGGAAGCCCGGTGAGTGGCTCGGTACGGGTGACAGCGACGGCCTGGTGGTAGTGGCGGCCGATCCCCAGCAAGCAGAAAAGCTCGCCGGCGCATCAACGCAAGGCAAGCTTTTCTTTGTACTGGTCAGCCCGTGATGGGAAGTGCTGTCGGCACGTGCCTTCAGGGTGGAACGTTAGCCCCAGTGCGGGGGCTTTTGCTCCTTCAGCCACTCCTCATGGTCATAACCGGATTCGTCTCCCCACCGGCGGGGATCGTCCTCCGCGGCCTTCGTAGGAAGAATTCCTTGCGAGGCCGGCTTAGCAGGAACGGCCTTCGACTCCTCCGCGTCCCCCGCGCTGCCTTGGACAGCATCATCAGAGCGCTCCGCGGCGTTGTCTTCCTCGCCGGTTACTTGTTCCGTCATGGGTGCTTCTTTTCCGTTGTCGGCAGCAGCATCGGCCGGCTTGGTGCCAGTCTCGATGTTGCCGGCTGCCCTTCGCGCACTTGGGGTGAAGGATGGCTGTGCTTTGTCCAGGTTCAATTGTTCAACATCCACGTCCAGGAAGCCATGCTGAGGAGTGGAGGCGAGCTGCGGGATGTGGTCTTCAAGTCCCAGGTAGGAGCCGATACGGTCGGCACAGGAGGACGGGTCAGTGAAAACTTCGATCGTCCACAGCGACATGTAGCGCCAACCCATGCGCTCCAGCAGTTGTGGTCGCAGGCGGCTTCGCTCACGCACGCTCATACGCCTGTAACGTTCGGTTCCATCGGATTCAATGGCCACCGGAGTAGGAATCTCCGCACCCTCCCGGCCAATGGTATGCACCGGATCCGCCGCAGCAGCGATGTCCAGTACCCCATCGTAGAGATGCCAGACACGCGCTCCACGGGCACGCAGCCGCTCCCCCAGATCTGCCACCAGGGAATCCTCGCCCAGTGCTTGTTCGCTGGCGACAGCACGGGAAGCAGGCGTTCCAAGGTTGCTGTTTCCAGAGAGTTCACGGTCGAGCAACTCGTAGAAGTCCACGGCACCATGAGCCAGGCGGTCCTGGTCGAGGTCTTCGGGGCGGAAGCACGTCAGCACGTGCATGGAGCGCCGTGCGCGCGTCATTGCCAAAGCGAAGCGGTTCCGCCCGCCTTCTGTGGACAAGGGTCCGAACGAGTGGAGCGCACGCCCATGTGGAGTGCGTCCGTAGCCAAGCGAGAAGATGACGTGATCCCGTACCAAACCCTGAGCGCGCTCCAGGTCCACCACCCTGAAGGACTCGGGACCCGCCCCGAAGAAGGTGGACAAGAGAGGATGGTTGGGCAGTTGGAGCCTGATGGCTTCACCAATCCTGGCCGCGTGGCGCAGGCTGGCCGTTACTACGGCCAGGGAAGTGCGGGGGCGAAGCCTCGCGTGTTCGAACACAAGGTCAACTACACGGTTGACCTCCGCGGTGACGGACTCGACGCCTTCGTGGTCAGCGCCCGGGAGGCCAGTACCATCGGGGATGTATTCCACCAGGATCGAACGGTCCAGGCCGGTGACGGAATTGCCGTCGGGCAGGCGCCGCAGTCCGCCGTCGTAGTAGTTCTTGCTCAACTGGAGGATCAGGTCCTCGTCCACTGCGCGGTAGACCCAATTCAGCTGCCAGGTTGGCAGTACACGGGCAAGGGCCTTGAAGGCGCTGTCCACAACTTCGTGGCTGGCTACGCCAGCAACCGGGGGTTCCACGGCAACACTGAAGGTGCGCGCGTTGGCGATTTTCGCGTCCCCGAAGGCCACTACCTGATGTGCGCGGGCAATGGCAGGAAGAACTGCCTGCAGGGAGGTGGACTCAGCATCGATGATCACCACGGCGTCAAACTTTTGCTCGGCAGGAAGGACGCCGGTCAGCAGGTAGGGGCTGACCGACCACACCGGCACCAGCAGCGGCACGAGATCCGGCGCCTGCGCGCTCAGTGCTGGCAACGTCACGCGGCCATCCTTCAACAGGGCGCGAAGCAACTCGGCCTGCCGCGGGTGTTCGAGGATGCCCTGACGCCATTTCTGGGCCAACTGCCAACGAAGGCGGGCCGCACCACTGGCTATATGGGCCTGGTCCGCGAGGCGGTATTCGGCCTCGAGGCGGCGCAGCGAGTCACCATCGGACATTGCAAGGTAATCGTCACCGCTGATCATGGCTTCCAGCGCGGACTGCCACCAGGCAAGGTCCAGCTCTGCTGCCACCGAGGGTGCCGGGACTTCGCGGGCAGCGAGGTCAGCGAGCAACTCACCAAGACCGTGCTCGCGCATCTCCTCAATCAACAGCGTCCGCTCGGGCAAAGTCTCCAAGGTGGCGGTGTCCGCTACCAGGCGTTCCAACCGCTCCATGAGTTCCAGGTACGGCGTTTGGTGCAGGGAGCCTCCGGCGGCGGTGTGCTTGAGGGCCTCACCGAGCCGGAGCAGTTCGCCGTCCAGCTCCCGGTAGAGGGCACCGAGGTCGGCAAGGCCGGACGGCACAGCCGGGTGGCGCTGCGTCGTCGCGTAGCCGGCCCACAGGGCACGCTGTTCCTGGACCAGTACCAGCGAACTATGGAGGTCTGCGATGTGGACACCGGGCCGTACGTATTCCTTGGCCACGCGTCGCAGCCGGGAACGCTGCATGGAAGGCATTTCCAGGTTTCGTTCACGGCGCCATGCGGAGCTGGCTGTCGCGGAGATGAGGTCGTGGACGGGCCGGTCAAAGATATCCGGGGTGAATTTGTCCAGGCTTTCGCGCACCGCAATGAGCAGTTCGAGCTGCGCTCCCCACTCGGTGAAGGTTTCGCCCAGCCTGATCTCGGCATGGTCGGAGACCTGCTTCATGCGGTCACGCAGGATGGGGAGTTTCTCCTCAGCCAGCCGCACCAACTGTTGGGCTTCTTCTGTCTCTTTGCGGGTCACAAGACGTGCGCCATACCAAGGGCTGGAAGTCGAGGCGCGGCTAAAGCTGCCCAGTTCGGCCGCACGACGCAACCGGCCGGCAAGCTCTTCACGATCCTTGATGTTGTCCAGGACGCTGCGCTTCAACCGTACGGTCGTGGAAGGCGCAGGGTGGATGGACGTCAACTCCGCGAGCGACTGCATTGCCTGGTAGGGCGAGCAACCCCAGCGCTCACGGACATTGTGCAGGGACGCCACGTGGTCCATCAGGGCATGCCGGTGTTCGGTCAGCGTCTGGTGAAGGTTCCCCAGCTGAGGCTCCAGGGCCTTCTCGCTGCGCATGATTGCCCGGACCAGTTGGCCCTTAAGCTGCTGCGGCGTTGTTCCGTTGCCTGGCCGGAAGAACATCGAATCGAGGCCCAACGATTCCAGGTGCGCGGACAAGCCGGCAAGGCTGGACTGCCTGTCCCCCACCACGAGGACGGACTTTCCTTCGCTGACCAGGGCGCCGATGGCATTGATCGCGGTCTGCGTTTGCCCACTTCCGGGAGGGGTACTGACAACGAGGGAATCTCCAGCGCGGACGGCGTCCACAACGTACTGCTGGTCCGTGTCGGCGTCGAGCAGGAGGAGTTCATCGGCGGGATCCCGCTGGTCAAGATCGGCAAACCTGCCCGCTTTGATGGGTTCAGGCTCAATATCGCCACCGTTGGCGGCACTGGCCAAAGCCGCCACCGTGGGGTTGTTCATGTTGATCCACGGATCATCCAGGTTCCCCGAGAGATCAGCCAAAGTGGTGACGAGCAGATTGAACTCCACCTCGGCCCCGTGAATGGGCTGGACCAAGGTAGCCAAACGATCCAAAACCGGCTGGGGATCGAGCCTGGCCGTGTTGTAGGCCATGCGTGCCACGGCGTTGACATCAAAAACGATGCCATGAACTGTTTTCAAGTGCCGAACGAGGGCCGGGTTCATACGGGCCTGTTCGGTGAGCTGGAGCTCGAAGTCGTCCTCGCCGGGCCGGACGGTGAGAACAATGGACGTGAGCATGACCGGCGCGGAAATGCGCTGCGGCTTGCCACCTACCGCCGAGGTCCACACCACGGTGCCGGCGGACAAGTATCCGGCTTCGATACCGCGGTCGTTGCTGAGTTCGAAGATTTTGGACCGGATATTCCGGGCTGCCCGGGCGGCAACCAAATACTGTTGTCGGTCCCTGATCAGAGTGGACAAACGCGTCCTGCGGCCCGCGAGCAGCTGGGCGAGGCCGGACGGGTGGGCATTGCTGAGATCGATGGCGCCTTCCGGGGTCTTAACGAAACGCAGCATCGTATCCGCCCCGGTAACGGGCTTAAGACCAGACAGCCATTTCCTGAGCTCCTCGGAGCCCTCTTCCTGGCCTAGACCTAATGACACAACTTCTGCCTTCTTTTCTGTACTAGCTTTAGACGCCCTGGACCATACCGGCATACTTTCGAGGGTAGCCGGAATACCCGGCCAGCCCACTTCGCAACGCTGTTCCGACGCGAAATTCGCCGCCAGTTAGCAACTGGCTGCCCGTCGACGGCTCACAATGCCCCTGGTTGAAGCACAGTGGCCGGCCCCCAACGGAGGCCGGCCACTCAGAATGCTATTCCCACTCGATGGTTCCCGGTGGCTTGCTGGTGACGTCCAGCACCACGCGGTTCACCCCTTCCACTTCATTGGTAATGCGGTTGGAGATCCGGGCCAGGAGGTCATACGGCAACCGGGACCAGTCAGCCGTCATGGCGTCCTCGGAGGACACCGGGCGGAGCACGATCGGGTGTCCGTAGGTGCGGCCGTCGCCCTGAACACCAACACTGCGTACGTCAGCGAGCAAGACAACGGGCATCTGCCAGACGTCGTTGTCCAAACCGGCGGCTGTCAGCTCTGCACGAGCAATGGCATCAGCCTTGCGCAGCAGGTCCAGGCGCTCTTTGTTCACTTCACCAACGATGCGGATACCCAGGCCGGGGCCGGGGAACGGTTGGCGGCCAACGATTTCCTGCGGCAGGCCAAGCTGGGCGCCTACGGCACGGACTTCGTCCTTGAACAGGGCGCGCAGAGGCTCGACAAGCTCAAACTGCAGGTCCTCGGGAAGTCCGCCCACATTGTGGTGGCTCTTGATGTTTGCAGCGCCTTCTCCACCGCCGGACTCGACGACGTCAGGGTACAGGGTGCCTTGGACCAGGAACTTGATCTTCTCGCCGTCGGCCGCGGCCTGGGCGATGATGGCCCGTTCCGCTTCCTCGAAGGCGCGAATGAACTCACGGCCGATGATCTTGCGCTTGGTTTCGGGATCGCTGACGCCGGCAAGCGCCGACAGGAAGCGTTCCTGCTCATTCGCAACATACAGGTTGACACCCGTAGCGGCCACGAAGTCCCGCTCCACCTGCTCGGCTTCGCCTTCGCGCAGGAGACCGTGATCCACGAAGACACAGGTCAGCTGATCGCCGACCGCGCGCTGGACAAGGGCTGCGGCAACGGCGGAGTCAACGCCACCGGAAAGACCACAAATGACCTTGGAGTCCCCGATCTGCTCGCGGATACGATCCACTTGCTCTTCGAGGATGTTGCCGGTTGTCCAGTTGGGGCTCAGGCCCGCTCCCTTGAACAGGAAGTTTTCCAGGACATGCTGGCCAAGCACAGAGTGCTTCACTTCGGGGTGCCACTGCACACCGTAAAGGCGCTTCTCGTCATTGGCGAAGGCCGCTACCGGGGCTCCGGCCGTAGTAGCCAGCACTTCGAAGCCATCGGGCGCTTCGTGAACAGAGTCGCCGTGGCTCATCCAGGTGTTTTGGGACGCCGGGACGCCATCGAGGATGGACCGTGCGTCACCCACAAGGAGCGCTTCGGTTGCGCCGTATTCCCGCAAACCGGTCTGGGCCACTTTGCCACCCAAGGCATTTGCCATGGCCTGGAATCCGTAGCAGATGCCGAAAACGGGAACGCCGGCCTCGAAGAGGTCCGGGCCCACGAACGGCGCGCCCTCGGCGTAGACGCTGGAGGGTCCGCCGGAAAGAATGATGGCTGCCGGGTTCTTGGCCAGAAGCTGCTCGGTGGTGAAGGTATGCGGAACGATTTCCGAATACACATTCGCTTCCCGGACGCGGCGGGCAATCAGCTGCGCGTACTGGGCACCGTAGTCAACAACCAGCACCGGCTTCTGGGAAGTCTGGGGTGCGGTGGGAGTAGTCACCCACCAAGACTACTTTGCCGGACCACCCCGGTGCACGTTGGCAGCTGCGCAGGACGGCCAAATCCGGGCCGGTCGTTAGGCATCTCACACCAGCGATGCCCAGCGGGGCTTAGTAACGCTTGGAGGCCTGCGGGTTGGCGGCCAGCTCGGCCTCCACCTCTGCGTGGAATTTCTTCTCGACGAAGAACGACAGCAACGGGATGACACCGCCCAGTGCCAGCAGGATCATCTTGGAGAATGGCCACCGCATGAGGGACCACAGCCGGAAGTTGGAGACCAGGTAGACCACGTACATCCAGCCGTGGACAATCAGCACCGACGTGGAGATGTTGAACCCAGCGATGACGCCCTTGGGCTCGGACTCGGCAAAGCCGAAACCGAACGGCTGCCCGGTGACCGCGTCAGTACCGCCCGCGAAGAGCGAGACACCGAAGGCGTAGCGGGCAATCAGCTCCGCACACAGCAACAGAAGCATCGCACCCGTGAGATAGGCCATCACCTTGTAGAACTTCAGCGCAGAACGGATCTGGGCTTCCGTTCCGCCGAACCGCCGTTTCTTGGGCTTGTTTCCGGATTGCTCGGGCTGGATGGCCGGTTTGGGCTCAATCATTGCTGCACCTTTTGTTCTTGCTCTGGGCTTGTAGGTTCTGTGCTGGCTGTCGTAACTGTGCCGTTTTCGGCGTCGAACTCGTCGTCCTCATCCTCTTCCAGGTCCCGGCGGTAGTCGTCCTTGACCAGCCGCCACCAGATGAAGATCGAGAAGCCCGCGAAGACCACCCATTCCACCGCGTAGAAGAGGTTCAGCCAGTTGACCTGCTCAGCGGGCGGCTGCGCGGGGATATTCAGGGCCTTCATCGTGTCGGAGGCCGGCACTGCTACCCCGTCGGCCATCTCTGACGTCGCGGCGATGAAGCCGGGATAGCTGGACACTTCCCAGTCGTTGATGAGTTCCGCGGTAGACACCGCAGACGCGCGTCCTGGGCCGGCGTCGACGTTTGGTACGGGGGCTTCAGACGGGATGAGGCGACCAGTAAGGGTGATAGTGCCCGACGGCGGCGGGTCGGCTTGGGAGGCGTCGGCCACCCAGCCACGGGCTACCGGGATCCAGGTCTGGGGCGAAGCGGCCACGCCGCTGAGCTTTGGGGCGTCTTTGACCGCGAAGGCCGTGACGATCCAGTAACCCTTTTGGTTGTTGTACAGGCGGCCCTCAACAAGAACCTGCTTGTCGGGGTCATAGCTTCCGGTCGCGCTGACCATTTGGTCGGAAACGGATCCGTGGAAGAACTCGCCCGGCTTAAGGACGTCCACCAGGGGTTTTACTTCCTCGATGCTGGACGGCGCAGGCGGTTCGTGCTGCGTGGACCGGCTGAGCTGCCACTGACTGAGCAGCACAAACACCCCGGACAGGACAAGCGCAAAGACCAGTCCTGCGATCCAGCGGGGTTTCAACGCGGTTTTCAACACCCCTTAACCGTACTTCGTCCGGCTGTAGAACAACGAAACGGGTGTTCAGTGCGTGGGACTTCAGTGGTCGAAGAACACCAGGCTGGAGTTGATGAGTTCGGAGATGACTTCGGGATCGTGCGCCCGGCGCAGGGATTCCCTGAAGGATTCCTTCGATAGGGACCGGGCGAGGGTGGCCAGGACCTCTAGGTGGTCCGAGAAGGAGCTCGCCGGGGTTGCGATGAGGAGGATCAGCGTTGCGGGACCGTCGGTTGCGCCGAAATCCAAGGCGTGGCCAAATTTGGTCACGCCCACTGCGATGGAGATTCTGTCCACGTACTCGCTGCGGGCGTGCGGCAGCCCGATTCCCCCGGGAAGTCCCGTAGCCAGCTGGTGCTCACGGGAATGTACCTGCTCCAGGAAGCCCTCGAGGTTGGTGATGCGGCCAGCAGCGTGGAGCTTCGTGGCCAGTTGGGCCGCGGCATCGATCTTGTCCTGGGCGACAAGTTCGAGGATGACGGTATCCGGGGTTGTCAGTTCCGCGTCATACCGGTCAAGTGGTTCAGCCAAGTCGTGTTCCCTCCAGTGTGGCCTTCAGGCCGCATTTTCCTGAACTGGTCAGCGAAGGGGAACGATGTCATCCACTCCCATGCGTGCGGCATCGGCCGATTCGTCATCGGGTTGCTGTTGACTAAGTCGTTCAGCTTCCACCCGCGCCAGGTAGTGCTTGATTTCGCTTTCGCGCTGAGTCTCGCTCCAGCCAAGGATTTCTCCCATCAGCTTAGCTACTACGGGCGCGGCAGACACACCCCGGTCCCAGGCTTCGATGGAAATACGGGTGCGACGGGTCAAAACGTCGTCGACGTGACGGGCGCCTTCGTGGGTTGTCGCGTAAACAACCTCCGCAGCCAGGTAGTCGTCGGCACCGGGAAGTGGCTCTGCCAGCTCCGGTCGATTGGAAATGATGTCGAGGACTTCCGGGGTCATGGAGCCGAAACGGTTGAGCAGGTGCTCAACGCGGGCAACGTGGACGCCCGCCTGCTCAGCGGACCTGCCCCGCCGGTTCCATGCGGCCTTGAATCCTTCAGCGCCGAGCAGCGGAATGGTGTCCGTGCAACTGGATGGAACGCGTTCGTCCATTGCCCTGGTTGCCTCGTCCACTGCATCCTTGGCCATGATCCGGTAGGTGGTGTACTTTCCGCCGGCCACAACCACCAGCCCCGGCACAGGATGAGCCACAACGTGTTCGCGGGACAGCTTGGCCGTGGAATCGTTGTCGCCGGCCAGGAGCGGACGGAGCCCTGCGTAGACGCCCTCCACATCCTCCCGGGTCAATGGACGCTTCAGGACCTTGTTCACGTGGTCCAGCACGTAGTCGATGTCCTTGCTGGAGGCAGCCGGGTGCGCCTTATCGAGCTTCCAATCGGTGTCGGTGGTTCCGATGATCCAGTGCCGCCCCCAGGGAATGACAAAGAGCACCGACTTTTCCGTACGCAGGATCAACCCCACAGTGGACTGGAAACGGTCGCGCGGCACAACGAGGTGAATGCCCTTGGAGGCCCTGACCTTGAGTTGCCCCCGGTCCGTGACCATCGCCTGGGTTTCATCCGTCCACACGCCGGTGGCGTTGACTACCTGCTTGGCCCTGACTTCGAAGACACTACCGTCCTCCTGGTTTTCCACTTTGGCGCCCACGACGCGTTCGCCTTCCCGCAGGAAGTCGACCACCCGTACCCGGTTGGCTGCATACGCGCCGTAATGGGCTGCAGTCCTCACCAGGTTGACCACCAGCCGGGCGTCATCGACTTGGGCGTCGTAGTAGCGGATGGAGCCAACGAAGGCGTCGTCCTTCAGGCTGGGAGCTGCACGCAGGGTGCCGCGCCGGAAGAGGTGCTTATGCATGGGCACGCCGCGACTGTGCCCGGATGTCAGGCCCAAGGTGTCGTAAAGCAGGATGCCTGCGCCGACGTAGGGGCGCTCCCAGAAACGGCGGGTCAGTGGATACAGGAAAGGCACAGGGCGGACCAGGTGGGGTGCGATCTGCTGGATCAGTAGCCCGCGTTCCTGGAGTGCCTCCTGGACCAGTCCGAAATCGAGCATCTCCAAATACCGGAGGCCGCCGTGAATGAGCTTGGACGAGCGGGACGAGGTTCCTGAGGCCCAGTCCCTGGCTTCGACGATGCCGACTGTCAGCCCACGGGTCACGGCATCCAGCGCGGCGCCGGCTCCAACAACACCGCCGCCCACAATCAGGATGTCGAGCTCCTTGCCGGCTTCCGCGGTGGCTTTCAGGACTTCGATCGACGCGGCGCGGGATTCCGGGCTTAATGCTCCCTGGAAATTCCCCTGCGGACCGCCTGCGATATCGCTCATCGGACCCCTCCTCAAACGCAACAGCTGGTAGTTCCCTACCCTACTTGTTGCTCGCCGCCTTGGGCAGGGCCGCGATCGGGGTGGGCCCGATCAGTTAGTTGCCCGAGTACGGTGACACGACGACGTCAACGCGCTGGAATTCCTTGAGGTCCGAGTATCCAGTGGTGGCCATGGAGCGCCGGAGCGCACCAATGAGGTTTGACGTGCCATCCGTGTGGTGACCCGGTCCGAAAAGAACCTCTTCCAAGGGACCGACCGTACCGACATTGACGCGGTCACCACGGGGCGTTTCGAGGTGGTGCGCCTCCGGGCCCCAGTGCCAGCCACGGCCGGGGGCTTCCTCGGCACGGGCCAAAGCGCTCCCGAGCATGACAGCGTCGGCGCCCATGGCGATGGCCTTGACGATATCGCCCGAGCTGCCCATGCCGCCGTCGGCGATGACGTGGACGTAACGGCCGCCGGACTCATCCATGTAATCGCGGCGCGCGGCAGCGACGTCGGAGATGGCAGAAGCCATGGGCGAGTGAATGCCAAGCGCGCGTCGTGTGGTGGTGGTTGCACCGCCGCCGAAGCCAACCAGCACACCGGCAGCTCCTGTGCGCATGAGGTGCAGTGCGGGCGTGTAGCCGGCGGCTCCGCCGACGATCACGGGAACGTCGAGCTCGTAGATGAACTGTTTGAGGTTCAAAGGCTCGTGGTTCTTGGAGACGTGTTCCGCTGAGACCGTGGTACCGCGGATGACGAAGATGTCGACGCCGGCCGCCACCACCGTCTTGTAGTGTTCCTGGGTGCGCTGCGGGGTCAGGGAGCCTGCAACAGTGACGCCTGCGGCGCGGATCTCGGCAAGGCGGGAGCTGATGAGCTCAGGCTGGATGGGTGCCATGTACAGGTCCTGCATGCGCCGGGTGACGGCCGGGCTGCTGGTCTCGTCCGCCAGTCCTGCGATCTCGTCGAGGACCTTCTGCGGGTCCTCATAGCGCGTCCAAAGTCCCTCGAGGTCAAGGACGCCAAGACCACCCAGACGGCCAAACGCGATGGCCGTATCAGGGGACATCACGGAGTCCATGGGGGCTGCGATGACCGGGGTCTCAAACTTGTAGGCATCGATCTGCCAGGAGACAGAGACGTCCTTCGGGTCACGTGTCCGGCGGTTCGGAACGATCGCAATGTCATCCAGGGAGTAGGCACGACGCCCACGCTTGCCACGGCCAATCTCAATCTCATAAGTCACTGCTCGAGTTTATCCCACCAACTCCACGTCACCGGCCCGGCCCCGCCACGCGGCGCAACGAGACACCGTGACTAAGGAACGTTCCGGCTGGTCTCGTCGACCGAGAGCTGGGACTCGAACATCCGGAAATACCGGCCCCGCAATGCAACCAGCTCCTTGTGCGTTCCTTGTTCGGCGATCCGGCCGTCCTCGAGCATGTACACGATGTCCGCCTTCTCGATGGTGGCCAGGCGGTGGCTGATGGCAATGATGGTGCTGCTGCGGTCCGCGAAGAGGCGGGTGAAGATGCGGTGTTCGGCCAAGGCATCGATTGCCGATGTGGGCTCGTCCATGACCATGAAAGAGGCATCGCGGTAAAAGTTCCGCGCCATGGCCAGCCTCTGCCATTGGCCGCCGGAGAGTCCGCTCCCCTTACGCCCCCTGGGGTCTTCCATCCAGTTGCTGACGTGGTTTTCCAGGCCGTTGGGCAGCTTGTTGATGAACTCCATCGCCTCGGCGTCGGAGGCGGCGCGCCGGACGCGGGCATCATCCCGTGGTGCGTCGACATCGCCCAGGTAGATGTTCTCGGCCGCTGTGGCGAACTCGTATTTGAGGAACTCTTGGCTCAGGACCGCGAGGTGCCTGTGCCAGCTGGTCACGTCTATCCCGGCGAGGTCCACGCCGTCCAGCAGGACCTGGCCCGAATCAGGCCGGTACAGCCCGGCCAGGATTCGGATCAACGTGGACTTCCCTGCACCGTTTTCACCGACGATGGCAATATGCTGCCCCGCCTTGATGGTCATCGAAATGCCTTTGATGACTTCGATGTCACTGCCGGTGTAGCTGAAGCGGATGTCCTTCAACTCCACTGTCGAAGGAGAAACGGCCAGGGGCTTCTCCTTGCCACCGGGAACCGGCAGTGCCATGAAGAGCTCGTAGTCCTTGAGGTTGGCGAGGTCCTCATCAATGGAACTCAACGACGACACGAGGTTGTTGGCCGTGGACAGGGCACGGCTCACGATCTGTTGGACGTAGAGGAACTGGCCCACGGGCTGAGCCCTGGCGATGATCTGCCCCACCACCCAGATCAGCGAAACCACCTCTGCACCGTATTGCAGGGAGTCGGCCACCAGTTGTTTGGGGATGTAGCGCTTCTGGAAGTCCAGGCGCCTCCGCTCGTCCGCGTCCCGCAACCGGGAGCGCAGGTCCATCAGGTACCCCACGATCCCGTAGAGCCGCATTTCCGCGATGTGCTGCGGCCGGAGGAGGTTTTGCTCGATCATCCGCCGTTGCCGGCGCGAATCCACTTGGGTGTTCCAGTGCGCGATCTGCTCACGGGAGAGTTTGAACTGCAAATAGACGCTGGGCACAATCGCCACCAGCACGATCACTGCGATCCACCAACTGACCAGAAGCAGTGCACCGATTGCCAGAATCACGGACACAAGCTGCGTGAAAATGGCAGCGATGCGGTCCAGTACCCGGGCATACGAATCGGAGAACCGTTTGGCGCGGTCGTAAAGGTCCACCGTCTCTTTGTCGTCATAGCGCCAGAAGTCCAACGCCAGGAAGCGTTCATACATCATGTCGCCCACGATCGCGCCAACCCGGAAGCTCATCAACTGCTGGATGTAGCGGTCAACACTGCTGAACGCACCCCAAAACAACCCCAGCGCGGCGGTGACGACGACGTAGAGAACAGCGCGCGGACCGGCGTCGGGATCCCCCGCGTAGCCGGCCGCCAGGGCGGTGGTGGTAAGCGCGGCAAAGTAGGTGGTGACCAGCGGCAGGGTGGCCGAGATCAGCGACCCAAGGACCTTCATGACCACCGCTGCCGGGGAGGCCTTGAAGCTCACCTTAAGGACCTGCCCGACGGCGCGTGCGTACGGACGCAGCGCCAGCTTGCGGGGCGGTGCTTTGTTCAGCCGGACCGACTCCGGATGCCGCGGTTTCGCGGGCTTTTCAGACATGTGCCCAGCCTATGCTTCCGGGCCGACATTTCAGCCGCCCCGGCTTAAACAGCTGGTCCCCATGGATTACTCCACGGGGACCAGCAGGTCAGATCAGCGGGAGCCGTAGTTCGGCGCCTCGACGGTCATCTGGATGTCGTGCGGGTGCGATTCCTTGAGGCCCGCCGGGGTGATACGGACGAACTTGCCGCGTGCCTTGAGCTCCGGAATGGTGGGGGCGCCCGTGTAGAACATGGTCTGACGGAGGCCGCCCACCAGTTGGTAAGCCACCGAAGCCAGCGGTCCACGGAAAGCCACCCGGCCTTCAATGCCCTCGGGGATGAGCTTGTCATCACCGGAGACGTCGGCTTGGAAGTAGCGATCCTTGGAGTAGGACGTGTTCTTGCCGCGGGACTGCATGGCGCCGAGGGAACCCATGCCGCGGTAGCTCTTGAACTGCTTGCCGTTGACGAAGATGAGGTCTCCCGGGGACTCCTCGCAACCGGCAAGGAGGGAACCGAGCATCACCGTATCCGCACCTGCGACCAAAGCCTTGCCGATGTCGCCGGAGTACTGAAGGCCGCCGTCGGCGATCAGGGGGACACCGGCCGGAATAGCGGCCTTGGCAGACTCAAAGATCGCGGTGATCTGCGGAACGCCCACACCTGCCACAACGCGGGTGGTGCAGATGGAGCCCGGGCCAACGCCCACCTTGATGCCGTCGGCGCCGGCGTCGATCAGGGCTTGCGCACCTTCACGGGTTGCCGCCTGGCCGCCGATGACGTCCACGTGTGCCGCTACGGGATCGGACTTCAGCCGGGAAATCATATCGAGCACGCCCTGGGAGTGGCCGTTGGCCGTGTCCACGAACAAAGCGTCAACGCCTGCGTCGATAAGCTTCATGGCGCGCTCCCAGCCGTCACCAAAGAAACCGATGGCTGCGCCCACGCGGAGCCTGCCCTCATCGTCCTTGGTGGCCAGCGGGTACTGCTCAGCTTTGGTGAAGTCCTTGGTGGTGATGAGGCCCTTGAGCCGGCCCTGCTCGTCTACCAGCGGGAGCTTTTCGATCTTGTTGGTGGCCAGCTTGTGCGAGGCTTCCTCGCGGCTAATGCCAACGTGCCCGGTGATGAGGGGCATCTTGGTCATGGTGTCGGAGACGCGGCGGGTCGGGAACTCGGACTCCGGAATGAAACGGGTGTCACGATTGGTGACGATGCCCAGGAGGCGGCCTTCGGGATCCACCACCGGGAGACCGGAAACACGGTAGCGGGAACACAGTTCGTCCAGTTCCTGCAGCGTGGCCTCGGGGTTGATGGTCAGCGGGTTGGTGATCATCCCGGACTCGCTGCGCTTTACCCGGTCCACGTGCTCGGCCTGGTCGTCAATGGAAAGGTTGCGGTGGACAACGCCCAAGCCACCCTGGCGGGCCATGGCAATCGCCATGCGGGACTCGGTCACGGTGTCCATCGCGGCGGAAAGCAGCGGGGTCTGCACGGTGATGCGCTTGGAAATGCGTGACGTGGTGTCTGCCTCGGACGGAATGACATCGGTGTGTCCGGGGAGCAGCAGGACGTCGTCGTACGTCAGGCCAATGAAGCCAAACGGATTATGTTCGGGCTGGGTCATGAGTGTGCGCCTCTTACCTGGGTTCTTGGGGGCTTAACTGGTAGGGGTTGCAACTGATGACCAGCCCGTCATTACGGGACTGGCCTGTGCATAGGTACTGCATGGCAGAAGGTGCTGCCGGTATTGAATAAATAGTAGAACCTCCGCGGCGATCGCCATATTCCACGACGCCTGACTGTGAGCAACAGCACTGGCGGCAGGTCGCCGTCGTACGTTTTCTGGGCGCCGCAGGACGCGGGACTAGCTGTCCGACCAGCCCGTGGCCGCCAGCAACCGTTGCTCGAACATCGGGATCATGGTCTGCACGTACGTCTTGCTGAGGTGGTTGTCGTCCTTGTAGACGTACACGTTGCCCACAACTGCGGGGCACGTCCCTTGCTCGCAAATGAAGTCGCTCATGTCCATCAGGTAAAGCCGGTCCACCTTGCCCACATAATCGTCCAAAGGCGAGGCCGCAGCCAGGGACTCTTCAAGGGGAACATTGCAGTCGGGCGAATCCTTGCCCTTCTTCTGCACGCACTCGGGCATGTTAAAGCTGAAACGCGGATTGTCCCGGACACCCACCACATCGATACCAAGGTCAGTGAACGGTTTGATGCCTTCGAGGTAGCCAGGCACTTCAGTTTCGAAGGGCGCCTCCACGTGCGTCAGCGACGCCACCGTGAACACGGCATCCGGTTTGTGCTCCAGGACGTAAGCGGAACTTGCCCTGTTGAACTCGTTGCAAAAATCGGCCCGCTCCGACGATTGCGCTCCGAACCGGCAGCCGCCCTTAAGGAGCGTCACCACTTCCCAGCCATGCTGCTTGGCGACGGGGCCCAGGGCAGCCATGTACTGCTGGGAATGCGAGTCCCCCAGCACCACAATTCTCTTGGTGACCACCTCAGGCTCCTCATTCTGGAGGCAGCCCTCCAGCACAGGATCGCTGGGCACGTTATCCCCAGTGCACTCCCCATCCACGTTCGCCCATTCATCCTTCATGGCCGCCGGCGCCGGGATGACCAGGGCCTCCTCCGACGGCTTCCCCGCATAATCCGGGGACAGCGCGGCCGCGCCCGGCGTCAGTTCGTGGGGCTGGGAGGCAATCGCGGTGGCCTCTGCAGTGATGGCGCCCTGCCAGGCAGTGACCGGCAACGCCAGTAACGCGCCGCAGGAGGCAATCACGACGGCGGCACGCCAGGACCGTACGTCCGGCCACTTCCAGCGCCGCAACGGTTGTTCTACATACCTGGTGGTGGCCACGGCAAGCACTGCGGCAGCCGCCATGATTCCCATGCCTTCCAGGATGCTGGGCGTGGTGGTCCCGGAGGCGAGCAGGAAGAACACAAGGATGGGCCAGTGCCACAGGTAAAGGGCATAGGAGATGCCCCCCACTTTGACCAGCGGGCGGGAACTGAGGATCCGGTCAACGCCCCACCGGCTGCCGCTCTGCCCGGCGACGATGACGGCCGCGGCGGCGAGGGTGGGCCAGAGGGCTACGAAACCCGGGAAGGAGCGGTCCACCGTGAGCAGCAAACCACAGGAGAGCATGGCTGTGATGCCGGCCCAGCCAAGGAAAACCCGGAGTTTCCGCCCGGGTTTCAGGTATGGCAGGGCTAATGCAAGCAAGGAACCCAGGGCGAACTCCCACAACCGGGCGCGGGTGTCGAAGTAGGCGTAGGCCTGGTTGCTGTAGGTCTCGTCGATGGAGAACAGGAGCGAAGCCACGAACACCACGGCGAACGCCATGAAAAGCAGCTGCCGGTGACCAACGGCTTTCCGCTGCGGAAACCGCCTGGCCAAGTGAGGCTGCAGAAGTGCAATGCCGGCAAAGATCAGCGGCCACACAATGAACACCTGGCCCTGCACGGACAGCGACCAGAAGTGCTGGAGCGGGCTGGCATCCACGTGCTGCTGGGCGTAGTAGTCCACTGCGAAAGCTGCAAGCTGCCAATTTTGCCGGTACAGGAGGGAAGCCCACACCTCCGTGAGGACATCGGGCCAACGGCTCTGCGGGATAAGCGCCCACGTGCCGGCCAGGACGGCCAGTAACACCACGACGACGGCGGGCAGCAACCGCTTGAACACGTGCAGCCAGTGCTGCACTAGGCGCAAGGGCCGATTTGCCTCAAGCTTGCGGGTGAAGGACAACGTCAACAGGAACGCTGAGATCAGCAGGAAGACATCCACACCGCCGGACACCTTGCCAAGCCAGATATGGTAGGCGGCCACCATCACCACAGCCAAGGCGCGCAGGCCCTGGACTTCCGGACGGAAGCGGCGTTCCGGCGTCGTGGTTTCCGCGGTTCCTGATGCAGCCGCGCTGCCCTGGGTCTCCATCATTCTTGCCACCCGGTCGCGGCAAACCACCTCTCGTCGAACATCTCGCTCATGCTGGTGACGTAGGTCTTGGACAAGTGGTTGTCGTCCAAATACACGAACACGTTTCCCACGACACTCGGGCACGTGACGCCGTCGCAGAGGAGGTCAGTCATGTCCAGGAACGCAGCGTTACCAAAAGTTCCCTGTAGTGCGGCAAAGGGGCTTTGGGCGGCAAGGACCTCAGTCTCATTCGATTTGCAATCGGCACTGTCAACGCCCTTGGCCAGTGCGCATTCGGTGACGTTGTAGTCGTACCGCGGGTTGTCCCGGATGGCGACCACGCCGATGCCCAAGTCGTTGAAGTTAGTCACCGTCTGCTCGAAGCCGTGCACCAGCTGCTCGTCCGGAGAGGACGGGGATGCCGCGGTCCCAACCATGAATACGGTGTCGGGTAACTTTTCCGCAGCGTATTTGAACGCCGCAGCATTGAAGTCGTTGCAGGCGTCGTCGGCATCCGGATTCTCCGGCATGAAATGGCATCCGCCCAGAAGGAGGGCCGTAACCCTCCAGTGGTGGGCCTCGGCAAGAGGTCCAATCGCGGCGAGCCACTGCTGTGAGTGCGAGTCGCCCAACACCAAAATGTCCTTGGTGGCGTCAGCCCCCACGTCATTCTGCTGGCACTTCTCCTGAAGCATCTTGTCTTCGGGCTTGGACTCCCCCTCACAGGCGCCTGCGAGTGTTGCCCAATCCTCAGGCAGCTGCTCGGGAGTGGGCAGGGTTTTGGCGTCCTGGCTGACCAGGTCCACATACCCAGGAAGGAGTGCGTGGGCGCCCGGATTGTCATTGAAAGCCTGCGCCTGGGCGGCTTGCAAGTCCAGATACTGCTTGAACTGGAATCCGAACAGCGGCGCACACGCCACGGCCAGGCAGGCAGCGATAGCAATGGCTGAGCGGCGGCGCTTCACTTCGGGCCATTTCCATTCCCGGAACGGTTTCTCCACGTACTTGGTGGTGAGGAAGGCCAGGACCAACGCCAGCGCGATGATCAGAGTTCCGGAGAGCCAGCCCGCATGGTCCTTGCCGCTCCAGGCCAAGGCAATCACCAGAATGGGCCAGTGCCAAAGGTAGAGGGCGTAGGAGTTGTCACCCAGCCGGACCAGGAACCGGGAGCTCAGGATCCTGTCAACGCCCAAGCGGCTGCCCGTCTGGCCAGCGGCGATCACTGCGACTGCAGCCAAGGTTGGCCAGAGAGCAACGAATCCCGGGAAGGCAGTCTGGACCTGCAGCAGGATTCCGCAACTCAACATCGCGGCAACGCCGATCCAGCCCATCACCACGCGGACTGGCTTGGAGAAGTTCAGGCCGGGCAGAACCAGCGCAAGCAATGTTCCCAATGCGAATTCCCACAGCCGGGCAAAAGTATCGAAATACGCCACAGCCTGGTTGTTGGCCGTGAAAATTATGGAGTACGCCAGCGAGATAACGAAGATGATCGCAAAGACGTATGCGAGCGTGGCACGGTACCTGAGGCTGAAGCGCCGGCACAGGAGCGCCACGGAGGCGAAAATCACGGGCCACAGAATGAAGACCTGGCCCTGGATGGAAAGCGACCAGAAGTGCTGCAACGGGCTTGCCAGGCTGTGGTCCGCAGCGTAGTAGTCAACGGCCAGGCCCTGCAGGAGCCAGTTCTCGTAGTAGAACAGCGAGGCCCACCCTTGGTTGACCACCTCAACCCAGCGGGTGGCCGGCAGGAAGACGAAGCTGGCTGCGAGTGTGGCCAGGAGGACGACCACGACGGCGGGAAGCAGGCGGCGGAACAGGTGCAGCCAGTGCCGCAGGAGATCCATCGGCCGGCGTTGTTTGTAGCGTCCTGTGAACTGCAGGGTCATGAGGAAAGCCGAGATGAGGAGGAACACATCCACGCCCCCGGAGACCCGTCCGATCCAGACGTGGTAACTGACCACCATCAGGACAGCGAGCGACCTCAGACCCTGTATTTCGGGGCGGAACTTTGACTTTCCAACGGGTCCCGAAGCCCGCCTGCCGGGTCGGGCAGGGGCTGGGATCGTTGGTGTAGTCACGTTAGGCAGTTCCTCAAAGCTGTGGCACAAAGCATCCATCATACGCGGTCCGGCCGCGCCAACCCAGTTGGGTCGGTGTTCCTGACTGCCTTCCAAGGCCCCCATTAGCGCAGGTTCAGCTATGCATCTTCCCAGCCTTAGCTGTGCGTCGCCTGTGCCCGTTGCGCCGTCCGGCCGCTCCCGGGAACTACGCTAAAGCCTGATGCAACGGAGGGAAGGCCATGATTGTCCAGCTGCGCCTGTGCGTGCCGGCGGAATTGTCCGAGTCGGTTCTTAAGTGCTGCCTGGAGCAGAACGGAGCCGCGGAAACAGCACTCCACAAGGGCGCTTCCGTGCAGCCACCCGGAGACGTCATAACAGTCCAAATCGCCCGGGAATCCGCGGAAGAGCTGATTGAAAGGCTGCACTCCCTCAACCTTCCGGAGCTGGGTTCCATCTCCGTTTCCTCGCCGGACCTTGTCCTTTCCACGCGCGCGGATGCCGCTGAAGCGTCCGCTCCCGGGGAATCCGCCGATTCCGTTATCTGGGACGAGGTATCCCGGCAAACCGGGGAGGACTCGAAACTGACATGGAGCTATCTCGCGTTCCTCATCATTGCGGCGCAGTTGGCAGCAATAGGAATTGTGACCGATTCCACCATCGCCATTGTGGGTGCGATGGTGGTCGGCCCCGAGTTTGGCCCCCTGGCCGCGTTATCGGTGGGACTGGTGGAACGGAAGTGGCGCCTGGTACGGAGTTCGTTGCTGGCCCTCGGAGTCGGATTCCCTGTAGCGATGGCAGTGACAGCCGCAGCAGCGTGGTTGTCTGTCCCGCTGGGATTGTTCCCCGCTGACGCTTTGGATCAGGGCTCCGCGGTGGAGTTCATCTATCACCCGGGACCCTATTCACTGATTGTGGCCGCCCTCGCGGGTGCAGCCGGAATGTTGTCCATGATCAGCCACAGGTCTTCCGCCCTGGTGGGTGTCTTTATCTCCGTCACCACTGTCCCTGCGGCCGGCTATGTTGCCGTAGCTCTCGTCCTGGGCGAATACAGCAAGGCGGCGGGGTCGGCGATGCAGCTGGCCCTGAACCTTGTGGGCATCGTGGCAGCTGCCGCCGCGGTGCTCGTGTTCTACCGGCTCATCGGCAAGCGCGCATCCTCGGTCCGGCGGCCAACTGCTCCCACGGCTACCGCACGACGATTCGGCGCAACCCGGCGGGCCAGGTAGCTGGCTGCTGGGGCCCAACGCTCCACCACATCCCGCCCCCTTCAACCCAACGCTCCACCACACCCCACCCCCTTCAACCCAACGCTCCACCACACCCGGGTCGTGAGAGAGCGTCCCGGCCAAACAGGCGGGACGTGAGAGAGCACCCACCCCAAACGGGTGGGACGTGAGAGAGCGTCCCGGCCAAACAGGTGGGACGTGAGAGAGCGTCGCCACTAAACAGGCGGGACGTGACAGAGCGCGCACAGCAAAAAACCCCGGCCACAATGACGTGGCCGGGGTTCTTTGGAGCAGGCAGCTTAGTGCTGGTGTCCTGCGTGTGCGTCTTCTTCCTCGGCCGGCTTTTCGGCAACCAGGGTCTCGGTGGTGAGGACCAGGGCTGCGATGGAAGCGGCGTTGCGGAGTGCGGAGCGGGTGACCTTGACGGGGTCGATCACGCCAGCGGCGATCAGGTCCTCGTACTCGCCGGACTTGGCGTTGAAGCCGTGGTTGGCTTCCAGCTCGGAAACCTTGGCGACAACCACGAAGCCGTCGAAGCCGGCGTTCTGTGCGATCCAACGCAGGGGCTGGACCAGGGCACGGCGGACGATGCCAACGGCTGCTGCCGCGTCACCTTCGAGTGCCTTGACGGCCGGGGACTCGTCCAGTGCCTTGAGGGCGTGGATGAGGGCGGAACCGCCGCCGGAAACGATGCCTTCTTCAAGGGCTGCACGCGTGGAGGAAACGGCGTCCTCGATGCGGTGCTTCTTTTCCTTCAGCTCCACCTCGGTGGCTGCGCCAACCTTGATCACGCCGATGCCGCCGGCCAGCTTGGCCAGGCGTTCCTGCAGCTTTTCCTTGTCCCAGTCGGAGTCCGTCCGGGTGAGCTCGGCACGCAGCTGTGCAACGCGGTCGGCCACGTCCTGGGCCGAACCTGCGCCGTCAACAATGGTGGTGTTGTCCTTGGTGACCGTGATTCGGCGTGCGGTACCGAGTACCTCGAGGCCGACGGAGTCCAGGGTCAGGCCGAGGTCCGGGGAGACAACCTGTGCGCCGGTAAGCGTGGCGATGTCCTGGAGCATGGCCTTGCGGCGGTCGCCGAAGCCCGGCGCCTTGACGGCAACAACGTTGAGCGTGCCGCGGATGCGGTTGACGATCAGCGTGGAAAGGGCTTCGCCTTCGATGTCTTCAGCAATGATGAAGAGCGGCTTGTTGGCCTGCAGGGCCTTCTCCAGGAGCGGCAGGAAGTCCTGCAGCGAGGAGATCTTGCCCTGGTTGATCAGGATGAGGGCGTCCTCAAGGACGGCTTCCTGGCGCTCTGCGTCGGTGACGAAGTACGGGGAGAGGTAGCCCTTGTCGAACTGCATGCCTTCGGTCAGAACCAGTTCGGTCTGCGTGGTGGAGGACTCTTCAATGGTGATAACACCGTCTTTGCCCACCTTGCCGAACGCCTCAGCCAGCAGTTCGCCGACTTCGTCGCTCTGCGCGGAGATGGCAGCAACGCTGGCAACCTGGGTGCCTTCGACTTCGCGGGCGTTCTCCAGGAGGCGGGCAGCTACGGCTTCAACGGAAACCTCAATGCCACGCTTAATTTCGCCCGGAGCGGCGCCAGCTGCAACGTTGCGCAGGCCTTCCTTGACCAGGGCCTGTGCCAGCACGGTAGCCGTGGTGGTGCCGTCGCCGGCGACGTCGTTGGTCTTGGTGGCTACTTCCTTGGCCAGCTGGGCGCCAAGGTTCTCGTAGGGGTCGTCAAGCTCAACTTCGCGGGCGATGGTGACGCCGTCGTTGGTGATCGTGGGAGCGCCCCACTTCTTGTCCAGCACGACGTTGCGGCCGCGCGGGCCAAGCGTCACCTTGACAGTGTTGGCGAGCTTGTCGATACCGGCCTCAAGAGACCGGCGGGCAGCATCGTTAAAAGCAAGCTGCTTTGCCATGGTTGTGTCCTTTCAAGACAGAAAACCCGCACCGCTGTCGGGTCGGAATGATTCCAACGCGGCGGCGGTGCGGGCTCCGGGAAGTTACTTTACGACGATCGCGAGGACGTCGCGGGCGGACAGAACGAGGTACTCGTTGCCGCCGGTCTTGACTTCGGTTCCGCCGTACTTGGAGTAGATGACGACGTCGCCAACGGTTACGTCAACCGGCACGCGGTTGCCGTTGTCATCGAAGCGGCCGGGGCCGATTGCAACAACTTCGCCTTCCTGCGGCTTCTCCTGTGCGGAGTCCGGAATAACCAGGCCGGAAGCCGTGGTCTGCTCTGCTTCGAGCGGGCGAACAACAATACGATCCTCAAGAGGCTTAATCGAGACCGACACTCGGACTCTCCTTTTCATGAGCTGATTCATGGACTAAGAACTGGGGTGCCGGGGCGTGCAACCGTCGTCGCGGTGCCGGAGGAACGCCTGGCGTGGTTAGCACCCTCCGGGGGAGAGTGCTAATAAGACTCTATGTAAGCGTTAGCACTCGGTCAAGGTGAGTGCCAGCATTTCGTCATCGGTGAACTCCGGTCACCGGCCGGTGAGGTCGTCCAGGTCGTAGTCTTCGCCGTCGTCGTCCCCGTCCGCTGGGGCGTTGCCGCGGTTCCGGTACAGCACTACAGCGGACAGGACAGCCACGACGCCGGAGATCACCAGGGCGATAATCCCGCCGATGCGAGCGCCGCTGTACAGGTCGCGGATCTCCCGTGCTTCATCGGTGGCATCGTTGACGCTCTTGCCGGTGACGGAGTATGCGGCCGCATTGAAGGAGTCCAAGGCCAGGATGATGATGAGCAGGGCTATGCAGACCACGGCTATCACGATGCCCGCAATAAGTGCGGGACGGGCATATTTGGTGATGCGGGACGGCTGTGCGGCTGCGTTGTCTTCCATGAAAACAACCCTATCTGGCTGCTTCCCCAGTCACGCTGTCATATCCTGCGACGTTAGGCTTGATTCCATGCCTCATGCACCGCAGGAACAGATCGCGCCCTTGCTGACCACCGAAGGATGGGAACTTCTTGCCTCACTGGGGCCGTACAAGGAAGCCGATGCATTCAGCGTTAACGCCGACCTGCGGAAGGCAGGCCACTCCCCCGAACTTGTGGCCGCGGTCCTGACCCAGTCGCGCCTGCGGACCCGGGCCGAGGCCAAGTTCGGTGAATTTGCCCGCCAGATGCTGTTCACGCAGGCGGGCTTGGAGCAGGCCACCCGGTTGAACGTGGCCGCCCGGCACGCCGAGCGTTTTGCCACGGCAGGTGTTGCGCACGTCGCGGACCTCGGTTGCGGCTTGGGGGCCGACTCCTTGGCCATGGCTTCCATGGACATCGCTGTGACCGCCGTGGAGATGGATGAGACCACTGCTGCCTGCGCGACGATCAACCTGATCCCGTTCCCGCACGCGACGGTGGTGCACGCGGACGCTACCTCCGTTGAGCTGGACGGCATTGACGGAGTGTGGCTGGATCCCGCCCGTCGCACCACATCCACTTCGGGAACAAAGCGGATTTGGGACCCCGAGGCCTTCTCTCCCCCTTTGTCGTTCGTGGAAAGCCTGGCCGCTACCGGGCGTGCCATTGGCGTCAAAATGGGTCCGGGGATCCCGCACGATTCCGTGCCTAAGGGTTGCGAGGCCCAGTGGATTTCCGTCGGGGGTGATGTCACCGAGGTAACGCTGTGGTTCAACGCGGTGGCGCGACCCGGGGTACGGCGCGCGGCGCTGGTCCTCGGCAGCCAGGGCGCTGCCGAAATCACCAGCGGCGAGGATTTCGACGGCGGTCCGGTAGCCGCCGTCGGGCCGGTGGAAGGTTTCCTGTACGAACCGGATGGGGCGGTGATCCGCGCGGGCCTTGTGGCCGATGTCGCAGAACGCCTTGGCGGTCATTTGGTGGATGAGCACATCGCCTACATTTGCGCTCCCGGGTTGCATGACACCCCGTTTGCCCGCGCCTACAGGGTGCTTGAGGTCATGCCGTACAACGTCAAGGCCCTGAAAGCCTGGGTGAAGAGCAACGGCATCACCGTGCTGGACATCAAGAAGCGCGGTACAGCGGTGACCCCCGAAGAGCTAAGGAAGCAGTTGCTGCCCGCCAAGCCCGGCAAGGGCAAAGCGAAAACAGCCACCTTGGTCCTCACCAGGATCGGCGAGGAACGAGTGGTTGTCGTGGTGGAGCCGGTATCCACCTAGGGCTTCAGCGTCGCGAGAATTCGGAAGCTTCGCGCACCTGGCCGGGGGTCGGACGCACCCCCGTGTATAGGACGAATTGTTCTTCAGCCTGGATGGCGATGACCTCGGCACCGGTGATCACCGGCTTGCCGGCTGAGCGCGCGGCGGTGATAAGCGGCGTCTCGGAAGGCAGCGCAACGACGTCGAATACCACCTGCGCAGCTGCGATCGTCGCGTCATCGAAGGACTGCGCCGCTTCGTCGGCCCCAGCCATACCCAGCGGGGTGACGTTGATGATGAGATCCGCGGTGGCTCCGTTGACGTCGTCCTGCCAGCCGAAACCGTAGAGGTCGGCGAGGGCGCGGCCGGCGGTTTCATTACGGGCCACGATGGTGACGGCGGTGAAGCCCGCGTCGCGTAGCGCTGCCGCTACGGCCTTGGCCATGCCGCCCGCTCCACGGAGGAGCACGGTGTGGCTGCTGGGGACCTCATGGTCCTTCAAGAGCCGCGCTATGGCGATGTAGTCGGTGTTGTAGGCGGTGAGGACACCGTCGTCGTTCACGATGGTGTTCACCGAATCAATGGCTTTGGCCGACGGATCCATCACGTCAACCAGCGGGATGACGGCTTCCTTGTAGGGCATGGACACCGCGGCGCCCCGGATGGGGAGACCGCGGATGCCCGCCACCGCGAGGGTGATGTCAGCTGGCGCGAACGCCTTATAGACAAAGTTCAAGCCGAGCAGATCGTACAGATAGTTGTGGAACCGGGTACCGATGTTGCTGGGCCGGGCCGCGAGCGAAATGCACAGGGACATGTCTTTGTTCAGGATGGGCATCCACCCATTAAACAACGCCCGATGGATGCAGCCCTGGGATCAGCCCTGCCGCGCCTTCATCCGCGGGTTGTTCTTGTTGATGACGAACGTGCGTCCACGCCTCCGGACGATCTGCGCTCCGGGGATCTTCTTGAGCGCACGCAGTGAGTTCCTGACCTTCATGGTGTTTCTCCTTTTGTTGGTGGTGCGGCTTAGAGGGCGTCGCTGAGTTCCAGGGGATCGTCCCAGACGCCAAAGTCCAGTTCCATTTCCGCTTCCGTCAGTTGGCATTCGTCCAGTAGCCTGCGGATTACGCGGGCATCAATATCTTCCGAGCGCCCGGTCATCGCCAATACCGTGCCGCGGTCGCCGTGGCTCGGATGCCAGTCAAGGACGGAGTCGACGTCGGGACCCGGCTTGCCTGCCGATGCGCCGCTGGGTGCCGTGTCAGCCGAGTCGGCGAGCCATTTCCCGGTACTTTCGAGCCAAACCCTGGGCCCGATTCCCTGGACGGCGATCCGGGTGGCGGGAGCTGAAGCGATCCATAGCCGGCCACGCATCCAATGCGTACCCGCAGCAAGTTGGGGCAGCGCATCACGGAAGCGTCCCGGGTGCAGCGGACGACGCGCTTTGTGAAGCACCGTCCGGAAAGAACCTGGCGTTTCACTTGCAGGCACACGCACGACGCCGGGCCGGTTGCGTGCCGCTGCTTCGGCCTGGTCGAAGCAGCCCGGACGGTAGGGGTCGGCCGCTCCGACTGCAGCCGCATGCGGAGCCAATTCGACGAGCAACTCCATTCCTGTCAGCCATGGCGCCGATCCTTCAGGGTGCTCCCCGGTCAAGGCTGCACCGAGACCCGGGTAAACCATGACCGTATCCACTTGGCCGAACTCCCCAATCAGGAACTCGCCACTGGTGCGGTCATCCTGCGGCATGGACGTGAAGCCGGACTCGAACAGCGTGTGGCGGTCCCAGATGTGGTCGTCGAGATCTCCGGGATCCAAGGCCAGCACGGCGTTGTCGATGGCTGCCGGGCGGCTGAGGCCCCGGCGAAGCTCCGCAACGGCCATGCCTGCAGCGACACCGGGCGGCAAGCCAAGCACAACGTGGTCGAAACCGCACGCGGCAAGGCGCTCCGCCGTGGGTACTACGTCAAGCCGAACGGTGCAGCTAAGGCAGCCATGCTCCAAGACCGTTGTTTCGCGTTCGACCAAGCGGCCTCTTTTGTAGACCCTTCGCAGGACCAGTGAACCATCCAGAAGATCGTGGAGTACCACTGCCGAATTGGCGTGGGTTCGGCCCAGTCGCGCGGTGGCCGCCTCCCGGCATTGGCTGTCGAGGGAACTGACGACTGTGAGATGCATGGGTCCATACTAATGAGAATCATTCTAATTAGCAAATGACTGTTCATTGCAGCCCGCACTGCGCCGATATCACGGGTGTTCAGGCTGCATTAGACTTGATCCGACCGCTGGCGGCCCCGCAGCGGGGAACCGCGCCCGGCTGACAGAACACAATGAGGGGACTACGTGCAGATTGATTTTGCGCCATCCAGGCAATCGACACTGGGTGTGGAATGGGAGTTGGCGCTCGTCAATGCACGCACCGGGGAACTGGTTTCCGTCGCGAACGATGTCCTGAAAGGCGTCGCCGCGAACCATCCCGACCTCAACGAAGACGATGAGCACCCCCATATCAAGCGCGAGCTGCTCCTGAACACCGTGGAGCTCGTCACTGGGATCTGCGAAACGGTGAAGGACGCCAAAGAGGACCTCAGCCGTTCTCTGGCAGCTGTCCGCGAAGTCACCGACCCCATGGGCGTTGAGGTGTTCTGCGCAGGCAGCCACCCCTTCAGCCCTCCCCTGCTCCA
Organism: Paenarthrobacter nitroguajacolicus; assembly: GCF_031455195.1. Taxonomy (GTDB): domain Bacteria; phylum Actinomycetota; class Actinomycetes; order Actinomycetales; family Micrococcaceae; genus Arthrobacter; species Arthrobacter nitroguajacolicus_D. Next base: position 209,920 of record NZ_JAVDSH010000003.1, read on the forward strand.
GCCGGTCACCGACAAAGAGCGCTACGCCAAACTGATCGAGCGGACCCAATGGTGGGGACGCCAAATGGTTATCTACGGCGTGCACGTCCATGTGGGCATCGATCGCAGGGACAAGGTCCTCCCGATTCTGGACGGACTGGTCAACTACTTCCCGCATTTCCAGGCATTGTCCGCTTCCAGTCCCTACTGGGCAGGCGAGGAAACCGGCTACGCTTCCCAGCGCGCCCTGATGTTCCAGCAGCTTCCCACGGCCGGGCTCCCGTTCCAGTTCGAAACCTGGGAGGCCTACGAGTCCTACGTCCAGGACATGTTCACCACCGGGGTCATTGACGCCACCTCCGAAATCCGCTGGGACATCCGGCCGGTTGCCAACCTGGGCACCATCGAAATGCGCATTTGCGATGGCCTTGCCACCCTCGAAGAAGTCGGGGCCATAGCTGCCCTGACCCAGTGCCTGGTGGACGAGTTCTCCTCCATCCTGGACGCCGGCGGCACCATCCCCACCATGCCGCCCTGGCACGTTCAGGAAAACAAATGGCGCGCCGCCCGCTACGGCATGGAGGCCATCATCATCCTGGACGCGGAAGGCAACGAACAGCTTGTCACCGAACACCTCGCGGAAACGGTAGCCCGGCTGGAACCCGTAGCTGCCAAGCTGGGCTGCTCCGAAGAACTGGCCGACGTCTTGAAGATCATCGAACGCGGCGCCAGCTACCAGCGCCAACGCCGCGTCGCCGCCGAGCATGACGGAGACCTTCAGGCAGTAGTCATGGACCTGGTGCAGCAGATGCGCAAGGGGCCGGACGCCTAGCTGACGGCTTGGTGACCTGCCGGGGCTCAGAGCCTAGGCCGGCAGGGACACCGAGGTGACCGGCATGGACGAGTCCGGGGCAAAGGTAAGTCCACTCGGTCCGATGCCTGCCATGATCAACTGCGCACCCAGCGCTGCGACCATGGCACCGTTGTCCGTACACAGGTCAAGGGACGGTACGTGGAGGGTAATCCCTGCCGAAGTACAGCGCTGCCGGGTCAATTCGCGGAGCCGTGAGTTCGCCGCGACGCCGCCCCCCAACAGGACATCGGTGATGCCGTTCTCCTTACACGCAAGGACCGCCTTGGAACTGATGACATCCACCACGGCTTCCTGGAAGGCCGCAGCGATGTCAGCCACGGGCACTTCCTCGCCGCGGGCCTCGAACTGCTCCACGCAGCGGGCAACGGCTGTCTTCAGTCCACTGAACGACCAGTCGTAGCGGTGTGGGCCCTTGTCCTCGGCGGTCCCCATATACTTGGGCTGGGTCAGACCCCGCGGGAAGCGGATGGATTTGGGGTTGCCCTGGCGTGCCAGCTTATCGATGGCCGGCCCACCGGGATAGCCCAGGCCAAGGATGCGGGCAACCTTGTCGTAGGCCTCGCCGGCTGCGTCATCGATGGTCGAGCCCAACAGCTCAACATCGTCCGTGATGCTCCTGATCCTTAGGATCTCCGTGTGCCCGCCCGACACCAGAAGCGCACCGAGGTTCTCCGGCAACTGCCCGGCACCCAGGCCGGCGGCAGCACCGGCGTCGGGCTTTCCATCCAGCAGGCCGACACCCACATGGGCTACCAAGTGGTTGATCGCATACAGCGGCTTGCCCGTGGCTACAGCCAAAGCCTTCGCGGCACAGACCCCAACCATCAGGGCGCCGGCGAGGCCCGGTCCTGACGTGACCGCAATGGCGTCGATGTCCTCCAAGGTGACACCGGCTTCATGCAGCGATTCCTGCAGCGTGGGAACAAAGGCGTCCAAATGCGCGCGGGAAGCGATTTCGGGTATGACACCACCAAAGCGCACATGCTCGTCCATGGATGAAGACACGGTGTTGGTCAACAACGTGGTCCCCCGGACGATCCCGACACCGGTCTCATCGCACGAGGACTCAATGCCGAGCACCAACGGGTGCTTCAGGTCCTGCGGGAAAGTCGCGGTCATGCCGGAGCTCCTTCGGAAGAAGTGGAATCGTTCAACGGGAGGCGCATAATCAGGGCATCCGTGCCATCCCGGTAATAGCGCGGGCGGACGTGGATCTGTTCGAACCCGAAACGCACGTAAAGCTTCTGGGCGCGCGGGTTGTCCGCACGGACCTCCAAAAGCACGTCTGCGGCCCGCCGACGCCGCGCTTCTTCGATGAGTTCGGTCAGGACCGCCGAGCCGATGCCCTGGCCTTCGAATTCAGGCACGACGGCGATCGTCTGGACATCCGCGATGGGCTCAATGCACATCAGCCCGGCATAAGCCACGATCTCCCCAGCAACCTCGGCCACCACGTAGCGGCGGGTTTCCGGCTGAGCCAATTCGTCAAAGAACATCTGCAGCGGCCAAGCATCCACGGGGAACAACCGACGCTCCAACGCCTCGACCACGGGAATGTCGGCCTCGGTCATGTCACGCAGGGAAATCTCGGCGGCCCCGGTCACAGTGCACGCTTCCGGGGGCCCGGAACCTGGGCGTCCGATTCCCGCAAATAGAGGGGTGTTGAGTCGAGGAGTGCCTGTCCCGAGGCGAGCCGGGCCAGCGCGAACTGGCCCAGGGCTGCGGCATTGGGCTGGGTCCTGGCGAAGTCCTCGTCCGCCTTGAGGACGTCCGCGTACAGACCTGCGCCGGCGCCAAAGACGGGAAGGTCCGGCAGTTCCGCGGCGAAGCCCACCTGCGGCCCATCCACGAGTTCGGGAAGCCGCCCATCGGCCACCGTGTACCGGGCCCAGTAGACCTCTTTGCGCCGGGCATCGGTGGCAACCAGGAACTCGGAGACCGACGCCGTGGATTCCGCCACTTCAAGGGCAATCGCGTCCAGGCTCATCAGCCCGTGCAGCGGCTTGTTCCACACAAAAGCGAGGGTGCGGGCAGTGGCAATACCGGAACGCAGCCCGGTGAACGGGCCAGGACCCACCCCGGCGACGATCGCATCAATGTCAGCTCCCGTGACACCCGCCCCAGCCAGGAGCTTCTCAATGCCTGGGGCAAGGACCTCGGCATGGCTGCGGGTATCCTCGGTGGCGAAGGAATCCACCACGCCCTCCATGGCGTCATCCGAGATCAGGGCTGCGCTGGCAACAGCGGAGGTGTCAATGGCCAGGATAAGCATCAGTTGCCTCCTTCTTCGGCAGGGCGGGATTCTGCTTCACCCAGCAGGTGGGGTGCTCCGGCCCAGCGGGGACCGAAGCCCCGGAACACAATGGTGCGGGGCTCGTCGTCGTCTTCGGTGTCAAAGTCCAGGACGCCGCCGGTAGCTGCGGTGTTGGTACCGCCCACCGACCTGTGCAGATCGATTTCCAGGCGGCTGTCGGAGAGATGCTCCACCCGGTCCCTGCCCCACTCCACCACCGTGACAGCGGAGTCCATGGTGTTCTCAAGATCGATGTCGTCCACTTCCGCGGCCGAGTCGAGCCTGTACGCATCGACGTGGACCAGGTCCGGACCGCCGGGCCGGGGACCATCAGGAAGGTTCGGGTGGATCCGGACAAGGACAAAAGTGGGCGAGATGATTCCTGCGCGAACGCCCAGTCCTTCCCCGAGCCCTTGGGTAAACGTGGTCTTGCCCGCACCCAATTCCCCGGTCAGGACCACGAGGTCCCCCGCTTCAAGCACCCCACCCAGCGCCGCGGCGAGAGCGTGGGTCTGGTCCGCCGTCGTGACCTTGACTGTGCGTTCCCACTGGGGTTGGTTCACAGCGCCGCCGTCCCGGCGTCGACGGCACCAGCAGGCGCCGCTGGTAGGGTGGCGAGCTCGTTGACGTAGCTGCGCGGAACCCGGGAGCTGATGCGCGTGACAATCTCGTAGTTGTTGGTTCCTGCTGCGGCTGCCCAATCGTCCGCCGTCGGACCGCCATGGGCACCGTCCCCGAACATGACAGCTTCGGCGCCTTTGAGGGCATTGGCGGCGTCGGCTGTCAGCGGGCCAAGGTCGATCACCATCTGGTCCATGGCGATCCTGCCCACCACCGGGTAATTAACCCCGTTGACGCGCACAGGGCCGCCAGTAGCAATGCGCGGGACGCCGTCGGCGTAGCCCAACGGCACAAGGCCCAGCGTGCTTTCCCCGGTGGTGCGGTAGTTCAACCCGTAGGACACTCCCTGGCCTTCGGGGACTTTCTTGCAGTTGGACAGGAGTGTGCGGACCGTCATTGCCGGATGCAGGCCAAGTTCAGCCGACGTGGCGCCCTCGAACGGCGAGAGCCCGTACACGCCGAGACCCACCCGGACCAGGTCGAAATGCGAGTCGGGGCGGGACAACGTGGCGGGCGTGTTGGCGATATGACGGACCTCGGTGTCCACCCCAGCGTCCTCGGCCATGGCGATCGCCTCACGGAAGACGGCGAGTTGCTCGTCGGTTTCGGGACGGTGCGGTTCGTCGGCCACGGCGAGGTGGGAGAAGATACCAACCACGCGCAGGAGCCCCTGGTCCTGGTAGTCCATTGCCTGGCCCAGCAACTGGTCCCAGTCCTCAATGGTGCAGCCGTTCCGGCCAAGCCCCGTGTCAACCTTCAGGTGAACCCGTGCCGGCCGTTCCTGTTCCCGGGCTGCAGCTACCACTGCGTCCAGTTCCCAGCCGGAAATTCCGACGTCGATGCCTGCGGCGACTGCCGCTTGGAAGTTGCTTTCCCGGGTGTGTAGCCAGGCCAACAGCGGCGCGTCCACCCCGGCAGCGCGCAAGGCGAGCGCCTCAGAAATATGTGCCACACCGAGCCAGGCCGCTCCGGCGTCGAGGGCGGCCCGGGCCACTTGGACCGCACCGTGGCCGTAGGCGTCGGCCTTCACTACCGCCATCACGGAGGCCGGCGAGGCGATGGCGACGAACTGACGAACGTTGTGCCGCACCGCGTCGAGATCGATCACAGCCGAACGTTCCAGCACCGCCGACTTTGCTATGGAGGCCCTGGACCCGATCCCGATATCTGCTGCTGCTTCGTAAGTCACCCTAGAGATTCTAGTAGTGCCAGTGAATTCGGGTTAACTGCCGGTGGCTGCGGACGGTGTCCCCGTCGCGTTACCGGGCGTCCGACAGGTGTGCGATCGTAGCGCGTGCCCGGCGTTGCGCCTCTGCAGGGATGTCCTTGACGATCGGTTCCAGAAATGCGAAACGACGGACCCACTGGCTGGACTGACGCTCCTTACGCGCGTTTGCCCGGTGCCACCAGTCGGCGATGTCACCCCATCCGGGCGCAGCCAGCGATCCTCCGACTTCCTGGACTGCCAGCGAGGCACAGAGGTTCGCGAAGCGCAGCCTGTCCCCCAGCGTCCACCCCGCAAGGCAACCCACAATGAAGGCCGCCCCAAAACAATCCCCGGCGCCCGTTGGGTCGGAGGCGGAGACCGGAAGGGATGGGACCCATTCCTCTTCCCCGGTTTCCGAATCCACTGCCACAGCCCCCTGGGGACCAAGGGTTACCACCGCAACAGGCACCCGGTCAGCCAGCGAATACAGGGCAGCCCACGGATCGGCCTTGCCCGTGAACGCCATCGCTTCGGGTGCATTGGGCAGGAAAGCATGGAAGTTCCCGAGTTGCTCGAGCCGACGCTCGGACCATTTGCCGGTGGGATCCCACCCCACGACGCCGAAGAGTTTGGTTCCCGCCTTCTTAGCGGCCATCATCCAAGGCTCCAATTCCTCACCCAGGTCCGCGACGGCGGCGAGCGCCTTGGGTGGCTGCCCAATCAGTTCGGAGGAGCTGATGGGGGCTGGGTGGCCGTGGGTGACCATGGACCTGTCCTGGTTCACGCACATGGACACCGTGACCGGGGAGTGCCAGCCGGGAATGGTTCGGGACAGGGACAGGTCCACGTGCTCCTGGCTCTCCAATATCTGCCAGTTGTAGTCGCCATAGCCGTCGTCCCCGAAGGTCGCGGCAAGGTTGGTCCGCAGTCCCAGGCGGGCGGCAGCGATGGCCTGGTTGGCCACACCTCCCGGGCAGCTTCCCATGCCTTCGCTCCAGACTTCCGTCCCGGGTTCCGGTGAGTGGGGCAAACCGGTGAAGATGATGTCCTGGAAAACCGTGCCGGTGAGGAGGAGGTCGCATTGGTGATCGCCGTCAGACCTTACGGCGGCAAGGGGGTCGTATCGTCGCTGGGGCATAGCGTCCATGCACGGCACACTACGCTGCACCCTCCGGGCTGCATAGACTCGGACCATGCGGCTCATGATCGCCGGTGGCGGCGGATTCCGTGTTCCCCTTGTGTACCGGGCTTTGTGCGCGGGCCCCTTCGCTGGGCTGGTGGACACACTGGTGCTTTACGACGTCGACGCGTTGCGGGTCGCGGCCATTGAGGCAGTACTCCGCGATATGCCAATCGCGGCAGGTTCCCGGCCCGACGTCGTGGTTTCAACGGACCTGGCACATGCGCTTGAGGGGACGGATGTGGTGTTCGCGGCGATGCGCCCAGGCGGAACGGCCGGCCGGATCGCCGACGAGCGCGTCGCCCTGGGCTTGGGCCTGCTGGGACAGGAGACCACCGGGGCGGGTGGGATTTCCTATGCGCTGCGCTCCATTCCCCGGATGCTTGAACTGGCAGATGCCATGCGCCGCCACTGCCCGGATGCGTGGCTGATCAACTTCACCAACCCCGCCGGAATGGTCACCGAGGCGCTGCGGCCGCTGCTGGGCGGGAAGGTGATCGGGATCTGCGATTCCGCTGGTGGCCTGGTGCAGCGGGCGGCCCGCGCCGCGGGGGCGCAGCTGGAGGACGGAAGGCTCGACGGCGTGGGCTACTACGGGCTGAACCACCTCGGCTGGCTATATCGGCTGGCTCCGGGCGGGACTGACCTGTTGCCCGGCCTGCTCAACGACGACCAGGCCCTTGGGTCCATGGAAGAAGGGCGCCTGTTCGGCCGCGAGGTCCTGAAAAGGCTCGGCTGCCTTCCCAACGAGTACCTCTACTACTATTACCGAACCGCGCAAGCTACGGATGCCATCCGGTCGCAACAGGAGACCCGCGGGGCCTCCATCCATCAGCAGCAAAGCTCGCTGTACCCGACCCTGGTGGAGTCCGGCCACGCCTATGCGCTGTGGGACGCCGCGCGTCGGACCCGGGAGGAAGGCTACCTGGCCGAAGCCCGCACCCATGGGGAACAACGGGACGAGGAAGACCTGGCCGGTGGCGGCTACGAACGGGTGGCGTTGGCCCTCATGAAGGCACTCTTCGGGGGTGGGAAGACCCAGTTGATCCTGAACGTTCCCAACTCTCCCGTGGCTCCCGCCGCTGGCCCGGCCACAGCGGATGGTGCGGTGCCCGGGCTCCCGGGGGACGCCGTCGTCGAGGTTCCCTGCGAGGTAACGTCCGACGGCGCCCTGCCGCTTGCGCAGGACCGGCCCGCCAGACAGTTCCTCACCCTGATGAAACGCGTCAAGGAGGTGGAGCGGCTGACCATCCGGGCTGTCCGGGAGGGCGACCGTGAATCCGCGCTCCGGGCCTTCGCGGCCCATCCACTGGTGGGTTCTGTATCGCTGGGCAAGGATCTGTTGGATCGGTACGAGCAGGCTTTCCCGGAACTGCGTGGTCTGTGGTCCTGAGGCCCTAGAGTTTCCGGTACATCACATGCAGTCCCACGTAGCCGATCTCCGGGTGGTTGAAGGCCTCTGGCACGGTGGCGAGGATGGTGAATCCCATGGACTGCCAGAGCCAGACCGCGCGGACGTTGCTCTCCACCACGGCGTTGTACTGCATGGCGTAAAAGCCTGCTGCCTTTGCTTCCACCAAAGAGTAGGTGCACAAGGCCCGGGCAATGCCCTTGCCGGAGTGTTTGGCCGCCACCATGTAGCCGGCGTTGGCCACATGGCTGCCGCCACCACCCTGGTTCGCATGGAACTCGCCGGTGCCCAGCACTTCGCCGCTTCCCTTGTCTACGGCCACGAAGGTCTGGCCGGGGGCCTCTTTGACCCACTTGGCCCGGGCTGAGTCTTCCGAGGTGTCGCGGTCCCAGGTGAAGGTTTCACCCTCCCGGATCACGGGTTCCAGCACGGACCAGATGCCGGGCCAGTCCGCTGCTGTTGCTTCTCGAATATCGAAAGTCTGTTCATCGGTCACAGCGGCCACGCTAGCAGCGTTGTCCACATAGCGGGGTTGCTTCAGCTCGGCCATGGCAGGCAGGAGTAGTGTTTTCTGCAGGGCAAACAGCACTTGCCCCGTCTTGTCAGGAGGAATGCCATGCCATTGATTCGTCGCGTGGCATTCCTGTCGTTGCACACCTCCCCCATGGAGCAGCCCGGCGCCGGGGACGCCGGCGGAATGAACGTCTACGTGCGCGCCCTGGCCATGGCCTTGGCTGAGACCGGCGTGGAAGTGGAAATCTTCACGCGCTCCACCAAAGCCAACCAGCCCGCCGTCGAGCATCCCGGGCCAGGTGTCTGCGTCCACAATGTCATGGCGGGGCCCCGCCGGAAGATTCCCAAGGAGGAGCTGCCCGAACTCCTCCACCAGATGGTCGGGGAAATCGACCGGATCCGGCACGAACAACTCCACGGCCGCTACGACGCCATCCACTCGCACTACTGGGTTTCCGGCGTGGCAGGCCTCGAACTATCGGAGCTCTGGGGTGTTCCCCTAGTGCACACCATGCACACCATGGCCAAGGTCAAGAACCTCGTGCTCCAGTCCGGCGAGCGCCCCGAACCGCGTCGAAGGGAAGAAGGCGAACAAAGGATTGTTGACGGTGCTGCCCGCCTTGTCGCCAACACCCCCGCCGAGGCCGAAGAACTCGTCTCGCACTACGGGGCCGACCGCGACCGAATCGATGTAGCACCGCCCGGGGTAGACCTCAACGTCTTCACGCCGTCCTTCCGTAAGAAATCCCGCGCCCTCAGGGGAGTGCGCCCGGACAGTTTCCACATCCTCTTCGCCGGCCGGATCCAGCGGCTCAAAGGTCCGCAGGTGTTCGTGAAAGCCGCCGGAATCCTGCGTCGGCGTCGGCCCGACATCGACCTCGAAATGACCATCCTGGGATCCCTCAGCGGATCGAAGGACTTCAACCTCACGCAGATCATCCACGACGCCGGGCTCGACGACGTCGTCACCCACCGGCCCCCCGTCGTAGCTCCCGAGTTGGCCAGCTGGTTCCGCTCCGCCGACGTTGTGGTCATGCCGTCCTTCAGCGAGTCCTTTGGGCTGGTCGCCTTGGAAGCACAGGCGTGCGGCACACCCGTAATTGCCACCAACGTCGGCGGACTTTCCCGTGCCATCTCCGATGGGCGCACCGGTCTGCTGGTGGATGGGCACGACCCCTCGGACTGGGCGGACGCCCTGGAAGACCTCTACGACGACGTCCAGACCCGCGAAGGCATGGGACGGCTTGCTGCCACCCACGCCGAGTCTTTCGGGTGGCAGCGAACGGCCGCGATCACCCTGGAGAGCTACCGGGAAGCTGTCAGCGGTTTGTTGGTCCCCCGGCGCTGAGTCCTCGCCGGTTTGACCCAAGGGTGCTGGTAGATTGTCGCGCACAGCGCAAGTACGTCCGGCCCGCAGCACCCCGTAAGGCCACAGCCAAAGGACATCGATGTCTGAACAAAAGGTCTTGAGTGACCTCGAGATTGCCCACAACGCCACCATGCTGCCCATTGAGCAGATCGCCGAACGGGCAGGAATCGCGGTGGACGCCCTGGAGCTGTACGGACCCTACAAGGCCAAGATCAATCCAGCCAAGCTCCGGCTCCCCCAAGGCAAGAAACCAGGCAAAGTGGTCCTCGTATCAGCGATGTCACCCACCCCTGCGGGCGAAGGCAAATCAACCACCACCGTGGGGCTGGCCGATTCCCTCGCCCGCGCAGGGAACAACGTGATGATCGCCTTGCGCGAGCCCTCCCTTGGTCCGATCCTGGGGATGAAAGGCGGAGCCACGGGAGGGGGCTACTCCCAAGTCCTGCCCATGGACGACATCAACCTGCATTTCACCGGAGATTTCCATGCCGTGACGTCTGCCAACAACGCCCTCATGGCATTGGTGGACAACCACATCTTCCAAGGAAACGCCCTGGGCATCGACCCGCGCCGGATGACCTTCAAACGGGTGCTGGACATGAACGACCGCGCACTGAGGGAGGTGGTCATCGGACTTGGCGGACCAACCCAGGGGGTACCCCGGCAAGACGGCTTCGACATCACCGTCGCCTCCGAAATCATGGCCGTGTTCTGCCTTTCCACGGATCTGGACGACCTACGGAGCAGGCTCGGTCGGATCACTTTCGGCTACACCTTCGACCGGGCCCCGGTGACCGTCGCCGACCTCGGCGTCGAGGGAGCCCTCACCATGCTGCTCAAGGACGCGATCAAGCCGAACCTCGTCCAAACCATCGCAGGCACCCCCGCGCTGGTTCACGGCGGCCCGTTCGCCAACATAGCCCATGGCTGCAATTCGTTGATTGCAACCCGCACGGCCATGGAGCTCGCCGACATCGTCGTCACCGAGGCGGGCTTCGGAGCAGACCTCGGCGCCGAAAAGTACATGGACATCAAGGCGCGCATCGCAGACGTGGCGCCCTCCGCCGTCGTAGTCGTTGCCACCATCCGCGCGCTGAAGATGCAGGGCGGGGTTCCCAAGGACCAGCTCGACCAGCCCAATGTCGAGGCCGTCGCGGCCGGCGTGGAGAACCTGAAGCGGCACGTCGGCAACGTGGCAAAGTTCGGCATCGCCCCCGTGGTCTCCATCAATAAGTTCGCCACCGACACCCCGGAAGAACTGGAATGGCTTCTGGCCTGGTGCGCAGCGGAGGGCGTGGACGCGGCAGTCGCCGATGTTTGGGGGCGCGGCGGCGGAGGAGACGGCGGGGATGAGCTCGCCACGAAGGTAGCCGCCGCACTGGCCCGGCCCTCGGACTTCCACCACTTGTACCCGTTGGAGCTCTCCGTGGAAGAAAAAATCCAGACCATCGTCCAGGAAATCTACGGGGCAGATGGTGTGGACTTCTCCGTACCGGCGCTCAAACGACTCGCCGAGATCGAGAAGAACGGCTGGTCGGGACTGCCCGTCTGCATGGCCAAGACGCAGTACTCCTTCACGGACGACGCCTCCAGGCTGGGCGCGCCCAAGGGTTTCAAAGTGCACGTACGTGATCTCATCCCCAAGACCGGGGCGGGATTCATTGTTGCCCTGACCGGTGCGGTGATGACCATGCCCGGCCTTCCCAAGGAACCGGCCGCCATGCGCATGGACGTCGACTCCGAGGGCAACCCCACGGGCCTCTTCTAGCCCGCCCCTACCCAGAATCCACCCGCCAAACGACAAGCGCCCCCGCTACCAGGTGTGTTAAAACCAGGTTGCGGGGGCGCTTGTTGCAGGCGTTCGGACTTTAGCGCTCGATGTCGCCGCGAATGAAGGCTTCCACCTTGTCGCGGGCGAGGTCGTCGTTGAACTGCTCCGGCGGGGACTTCATGAAGTAGCTGGAAGCGGAGAGCAGCGGACCGCCGATGCCGCGGTCCAGGCCGATCTTGGCGGCGCGGATGGCGTCGATGATCACGCCGGCAGAGTTCGGGGAGTCCCATACTTCGAGCTTGTACTCGAGGGACACGGGGGCGTCACCGAAGTTGCGCCCCTCGAGGCGGACGAAGGCCCACTTGCGGTCATCGAGCCAGGCAACGTAGTCGGACGGTCCAATGTGGACGTCGTCGGCGTGCAGTTCAGCCTCCACGTTGGAGGTCACGGCCTGGGTCTTGGAGATCTTCTTGGACTCGAGGCGGTCGCGCTCAAGCATGTTCTTGAAGTCCATGTTGCCGCCGACGTTCAGCTGGTACGTGCGGTCCAGGGTGACGCCGCGGTCTTCGAACAGCTTGGCCATGACGCGGTGGGTGATGGTGGCGCCGATCTGGCTCTTGATGTCGTCACCAACAATCGGAACGCCGGCCTCGGTGAACTTGTCAGCCCACTCCTTGGTACCAGCGATGAACACGGGCAGGGCGTTGACGAATGCGACACCGGCGTCGATGGCGCACTGCGCATAGAACTTGGCGGCCTGTTCCGAACCCACGGGCAGGTAGCACACCATGACGTCGACCTTGGCTTCGCGGAGCGCTGCGACGATGTCCACTGACTCTTCGGGGGCTTCGACGATGGTCTCGCGGTAGTACTTGCCCAAGCCGTCCAGGGTGTGGCCGCGTTGAACGGTGACACCGGTGGCGGGGACGTCGGCGATCTTGATGGTGTTGTTTTCGCTGGCGCCGATCGCGTCGGCCAGGTCCAGTCCAACCTTCTTGCTATCGACATCGAAAGCCGCGACGAACTGGACGTCATTGACGTGGTACTGACCGAACTCAACGTGCATCAGACCCGGGATCGTGGCCTTCGGGTCAGCGTCGCGGTAGTACTGGACACCTTGGACCAGCGATGCAGCGCAGTTTCCTACACCAACAATGGCAACACGAATCGGATGTGAAGACACGGAACTCCTTTGAGAAATAACCTCAGGTGCCAGGCGGGTCCCTGAGTATGTCCAGGGCGCGGCTGATTGGCACGGCGCCATTCGGCGCACACTTGCATTCTAACCAACACAGCAGGGACCGGTTTTGTTCCTTACCGGCCCCTGCTGTTTGTGTCAGTTACTGCTGGCTACTTCTGCGCCCAAAGGTTGATGTCGGATTCCACCGCGAATTCGTCGATCGCAGTCAGCTCATCCTGGGTGAACGCCAGGTTGTTGATGGCACTGAGCGTGTCCTCGAGCTGCGCAACGCTGGAGGCCCCGACCAGGGCCGACGTTACGGGCGAGCCCTTGGGCTGGTCGCGCAGGATCCAGGCAATGGCCATTTGGGCCAGGGATTGCCCACGTCCTTCGGCTATCGCCTTTAGCCCGCGCACACGGTCCAGTTTCTCTTCCGTCAGCGCCGATTCTGAAAGGAACCTTTCCTTGGCGGCACGGGAATCCGCCGGGACACCGTTGAGGTATCGGTCGGTCAGCATCCCCTGGGCAAGCGGCGAGAACGCGATGGAACCGGCCCCCACTTCGTCCAATGCCTCGTAAAGGTTGGGTGAGCCGTTCTCGGTCCAGCGGTTGAGCATGGAGTAGCTGGGCTGGTGGATGAGCAGCGGCGTGCCGAGTTCTTTTAGGATCCGGGCGGCTTCGAGCGTCTGCTCCGGAGTGTAGGAGGAGATGCCGGCGTAGAGGGCCTTGCCGGAGCGGACTGCGTAGTCCAGCGCGCCCATGGTCTCTTCCAGTGGCGTCTCAGGATCGGGACGGTGGCTGTAGAAGATGTCGACGTAGTCCAGGCCCATCCGCTCCAGCGACTGGTCGAGGCTGGCGATCAGGTTCTTGCGGGAGCCCCATTCACCATAGGGGCCGGGCCACATGTAGTAACCGGCCTTGGTGGAGATGATGAGTTCGTCCCGATACGGCTTGAAGTCGTCCTTCAGGTGGCGCCCGAAGTTCGTCTCGGCGGATCCGTCCGGTGGTCCGTAGTTGTTGGCGAGGTCAAAGTGGGTGACCCCAAGGTCGAACGCACGGCGCAGGATGGCGCGCTGTTCGTCGAACCGCTTGTCGTCGCCGAAGTTGTGCCAGAGGCCCAACGAGATGGCGGGAAGCTTTAGTCCACTGCGTCCGACGCGGCGGTAGGGCATGGTTTCGTAGCGGTTCTCCGCAGCCGAATAAGTCATACGTTCCATCCTGCCACTGCACAATCCGAGGGTGACGGCGCGTCCGCTATGTGGGCGCCGTCACCCTCGAATCAGGTCAGTTGACGCGCACGACGACGGCGCTACCGCCGGGGAGCGTCAATGTTCCCTCGTCCAGGACTGCTTCGTGGTCGGTAGCCAGCAGCATGGAGCCGTCCAAAGGTGTCGCGAGTGCTTCCTCGCCGAAGTTGCACACGACCCGCACATCGCCGCGGGAGAACTGCAGCCAGTGTTCCTCGTCGTCGAACTCAACGGACGTCTCGCCAAAACCGCCATCCACCAGCTCCGGCGTGTTATGGCGCAGCTGTGCCAGATCCCGGTACAGCTGGAGCAGGCGGGCGTGGTCCCCCTCTGCGGCTTCCTCCCAGTTGAGCTTCGAACGCTGGAACGTTTCGGGGTCCTGGGGGTCGGGAACCACCGCCGGGTCCCATCCCATGCGTTCAAACTCCTTGATCCGTCCCTCGGCGGTGGCTTTGCCAAGCTCAGGTTCCGGATGCGAGGTGAAGAACTGCCACGGCGTGGAGGCGCCATACTCCTCCCCCATGAACAGCATGGGAGTAAAGGGGGACGTCATGGTCAGCACTGCGCCGATGGCCAGTTTCCCGAAAGACAGCGAGGCGGTGAGCCGGTCGCCGATTGCCCGGTTACCGATTTGGTCGTGGTTCTGCAGGCAGACCACCAGCGCTGACGGGTGCGCCTGGTCGTGCCGGATAGGCCGGCCGTGGTGCCGCCCGCGGAAGCTGGAGTAGCTTCCATCGTGCAGGAAACCATGCTCCAGGACCTTGGCCAGTACAGCGAGGGAATCGAAATCCGAGTAGTAGCCGGTGGTCTCGCCGCTGAGGTTGACGTGGACCGCGTGGTGGAAGTCGTCGCTCCATTGGCCTTTCAGGCCGTACCCGTTGTCCTGGCGGGGGTAGATGAGGCGGGGGTTGTTCAGGTCCGATTCCGCGATCAAGGTTTTGACAATGCCCGTCTCGGCCTCGATCCGGTCCGCCAAGGCCCCAAATTCCTCCAGGATGTGGACGGCCCGTTCGTCGCGCAGGGCATGAACGGCATCGAGGCGGAGCCCATCCACGTGGTAATCGCGGAGCCACATTTCTGCATTTTCCAGGATGTAGCGGCGTACATCGTCCGAGCCCGGGCCGTCCAGGTTCACGGAGTCACCCCAGGTATTGCCCTCCCCCGATTTCAGGTACGGGCCATACTTGGGCAAATAGTTGCCACTGGGTCCGAGGTGGTTGTAGACGACGTCCTGGATGACGCCCAGGCCTGCCGCATGGGCAGCGTCCACAAACCGTTGGTAAGCGGCGGGTCCACCGTACGGCTCGTGGACGGCGTACCAGAGGACGCCGTCATAACCCCAGTTGTGGACGCCGTTGAAGCCGTTGACAGGCAGCAACTCGATGAAATCGACGCCGAGGTCAACCAGGTAGTCCAGTTTCCCCACGGCAGCATCCAGCGTTCCTTCCGGGGTGAAGGTGCCCAGGTGCAGCTCGTAAATGACCGAGCCCTTCAGGGCACGTCCCTTCCAGCCGGCGTCCTGCCATTGGTGGGCAGCGGGATCGAAGATCGCGGACAGGCCGTGGACGCCATCAGGTTGCCTCCGGGAACGGGGGTCCGGGAATGGCCCTTCTCCGTCGACGAGGTAACCGTAGGACACGCCGTCCGCTCCCTGTGCCACCGCGTCAGCCGGCGCGCGCCACCAACCGGAAGCGGCGCCGTCGTGCTGTTGTTCCATGTCGTACTCTTGACCGCCGGCGACCAGCCGCACCGAACCAGCGTTCGGTGCCCAGACGTCATAACGGTCTTTTCCAGCAGCGTGCTCCAGCATCATGCTCCCTTTAAGTGTTCAAGCGTGCATTGCAGTGACGACGTTGGTCGTTCAGGAATCAGGTGGCAGGTACCAGCAGGGCCACTGGATAGCGCTCCAGGAGCCGGGCAACAGGGACGGCCCCGGCGCTGTAGGACGCACCCGTCAGTTGGTCGGTGCTGTCCACCGTGAGGTCGATGACAGTGTCCCGCCACCCTCCGTCCCGTTCGAGCCGCCTGGGCAGCCGGGTGGCTACCGTGAGGGCTCCCCGCTTTTCCGCTCCCCTGTCGAAGGCCACCACATGGCCTGCCGCCGAACCCCGCGCTGCCACCGGCAGGTAGCCTGCGAACAGCTCCGGCCGATCGCGGCGCAGCCTCAGGGCGCGGGACAGCACCAACAGCTTGGCCGATTCATCCGTGAACTCCGGCTTGGCACCGCCATCCAGCTCCGCGAGTGCCGCGATACGGGCTTGGAAGTCCACCGGCCGCCTGTTGTCCGGATCCGTCAGCGAGCCATCCCTGAACTCCGTGCCCTGGTATACGTCCGGGACGCCGGGCATGGTCAGTTGGATAAGCTTCGCTGACAGCGAGTTCGACGTCCCGAAGGGTTCAAGCTCGGCCACGAAGTTGTTGAGTGCAGCCGCGACTTCGGGGACGTCAAAGGCGGCGTCGACGGCGGTAGCCAGGTGCCGTTCGAACTCGGCGTTGGGGTCTGTCCAGTTAGTCGAGTTTCCTGCTTCCCGCGCCGCTTTAAGGGCGTAGGACTGCAGGCGTCCACGATCGGCCGGCCAGGCCCCGATGACTGACTGCCAGATCAAGGCTGCTAGGGGGCCGTCCGGAATCGGGGCGAGTTGCTGAACCGTTCCCAAGAACAACTCCCACTCCGGAACAGCCTCCGAAATGACCGAAATCCGGGCGCGGGCATCCTCGCTCCGTTTGGTGTCGTGGGTGCTGAGGGTGGTCATCGACAATGGCAGGAGCTGTTGACGACGTGCCATGCGCTCGTGGAAAACCCCCGCGGGGATCGAGAACTCGGTGGGGTCAGCTCCCACTTCCGTGAGCGTCCCCAGCCGCGTGTAGCGGAAGAACGCGGTGTCCTCCACGCCCTTGGCCATGACCATGCCAGATGTTTGCTGGAAACGCCGGGCCAGGGGGTTGGACTCGTCCAGGAGCAGTGGCTCCAGGCGACGGAGCACGGTGTCCAGGTCCGGGCGATGCCGGGCCGCTTCCTCCACGGCCTCGCTCAGGGTCTTCGCACCGTAGGGCAGGTAGGTCCTGTAGATGGGGAAGCAGCAAATGACCTCAGCCAGGGCATCGGCGACTTTCCCGTGGGGTAGTTCCAGCGATTCAGGAACCAAACGCGCCAGCCGCAATATCTCGGAGCGCAGGATCCCATCGGCGATGCGTCGCTTTGTCCCACGGATCATGGCGTGGTAGTCAGCGGGCGCGTCCGTTCCTCGGAGGCGGGCGTCGAGGGAGTTCAGGTACTCCTCGGCTGAGGGGTCCACGAACAAGCGGTCCACATCGGCTAGTGCGTCATAGCCGGTGGTGCCTTCACAGTCGAAGGTCTCCGGAAGCTGTTCGCCCGGTTCAAGGATTTTTTCCACCAGCAGGTATGCCCCGCCGGTGGCCTCCCGAAGCCTGGCCAGGTAGCCTTCCGGATCGGCCAGGCCGTCGGGGTGGTCGATCCTGAGTCCATCAACCAGGCCTTCACGGAACCAGCGGACAACTTCTTCGTGCGCTTCGTCGAAAACCCAAGGGATTTCCACGCGCACACCAGCCAATGTGTTTACCGCGAAGAAGCGCCGGTAGTTCAGCTCGGCATCGGCACGCCGCCAACCAACCAGCTCATAGTGCTGCCGGGCGTGCACATCCTTCGGGTTGTCCCCGTCGGCGTAGGTACCTTCAGCCAGCGGAAAGGCGTGGTCGTAGTAGCGCAGTTCGCCGTCAACGACCTTGAGTTCGTTGAGGTCATCATCGCTGCCCAGGACTGGGACACGGATCTTGCCACCGCCAAAGTCCCAGTCGACGTCGAAGGCTTCGGCGTACTTGGAACCGCGGCCATCCTTCAGGAGCTGCCACCACCAGGAGTTCTGCTTGGGTGAAGCTACTCCCATATGGTTTGGCACGATGTCTGCCAAGATGCCGAGGCCCTGTTCGCGGGCCGACCGGGCAAGGGCCTCAAGGCCTTCAGGTCCGCCGCGCGAGGGGTCCACGGTGGACGGATCGGTGACATCGTAGCCGTGGTCGGACCCTTGTTCGGCCGTCAGGATCGGTGACACGTAGACCCAGTCGACTCCCAAGGAGCGCAGATAACCGGTCAGCCCGGCAGCATCCTGGAGGGTGAAGCCCGGACGGATCTGCAGCCGATACGTCGAAATGGGAGTCTTCACGACTGGTCCTCCTTTGGAGCCGGCTCAGCTGCAGTGTCGCCGTCCTGTCCGCTTTCCTGCGTGGCGGTCCCCTCCCCCTTGTAGTCGAAGGGCAGGGACGTTACGGCAGGAGAAGTGAGCGATGCCGTTTCCGGGGTGCTCGTCTGGGTCAGGGCAGCCAAGGATGCAGCTACGGAGTGGTCGGGCTCCACCTCGGGGCTGCTGTGTGCCCGGAGGACCACCAGTGACTTCCCACCGACTTTGAGGCTCTGCTCCGGCTTGATGACTCCGGCTTCGGCGCCCTCTCCAGCAGTATCGATCATGACGTCCCAGGCGGGCGCGTACTCGTCCGAGGGGATTTGGAAGTCCACCTCTTCCTGGTCAGCGTTGAAGTAGAGCAGGAAGTTAACGTCCGTGATCCGACGCCCCTGGTTGTCACGGCCATGGATGCCGTCACCGTTCAGGAAGACGCCCACGGAACGCCCAAACGCCTCGTCCCAGTCGGAAGGGCTCATGGTAGTGCCGTCAGCGTCCAGCCAAACGATGTCCGGGAGACGTTCGCCTTCGCCTCGAAGGACAGGGCGTCCGTCGAAGAATCGGCTTCGGCGAAGGCTTGGGTGCTTCGCGCGGAGGGCGCTCACTGCAGCCGTGAACTCGATCAGTGGCTGGTCCACGTTGTCCCAGTTGATCCAGGTGAGTTCGGAGTCCTGGCAGTATCCGTTGTTGTTGCCGTTCTGCGTTCGTCCGAGCTCATCGCCGTGGAGGAGCATCGGTACGCCCTGTGAGAGGAACAGGGACGCGATGAAGTTGCGCTGTTGGCGGGCCCGCAGCGCAAGTACTGTGGGATCGTCTGTGGGCCCTTCTTCGCCGCAGTTCCAGGAACGGTTGTGGGATTCGCCGTCGTTGTTGTCTTCGCCGTTGGCCTCATTGTGCTTCTCGTTGTAGGAAACGAGGTCAGCCAGGGTGAAACCGTCATGGGCGGTGACAAAGTTGATCGAGGCCACCGGGCGGCGGCCCGAGTGTTCGTACAGGTCGGCCGAACCGGTCAGGCGGGAAGCAAATTCACCCAGGGTGGAGGGTTCACCGCGCCAGAAGTCACGGACGGTGTCGCGGTACTGGCCGTTCCATTCGGTCCACTGCGGCGGGAAGTTTCCTACCTGGTAACCGCCCGGGCCAACATCCCACGGCTCGGCGATCAGCTTGACCTGGGAAACTACGGGATCCTGCTGGATGAGTTCGAAGAACGTGGACAGCTTGTCCACGTCGTAGAACTCGCGGGCCAGGGTGGAGGCGAGGTCGAAACGGAAACCATCGACATGCATTTCGGTGACCCAGTACCTCAGTGAGTCCATCAGCAGCTGCAGGGAGTGCGGGCTGCGGACGTTCAGCGAGTTGCCGGTGCCGGTGTAGTCCATGTAGTACTTCTGGTCATCTTCCACCAAGCGGTAGTACGCCGAGTTGTCGATGCCCTTGAAAGACAGGGTGGGGCCCAGGTGGTTGCCTTCGGCGGTGTGGTTGTACACGACGTCCAGGATGACTTCGATGCCTGCGGTGTGCAGGGCCCGAACCATGGCCTTGAAGTCCTGGACCTGCTGGCCGGTATCGCCCTTGGAGCTGTAGCTGTTGTGGGGTGCGAAGAAACCAATGGTGTTGTAGCCCCAGTAGTTGTTCAGTCCCTTGTCCTGCAGGATGCCGTCATTGACGAACTGGTGCACGGGCATGAGCTCGATGGCGGTGATGCCCAGCTTCTGCAGGTGGGAAATGACCGCCGGGTGCGCAACGCCGGCGTAGGTGCCGCGCTGCTCCTCGGGAACCTCGGGGTGCATCTGCGTCAGGCCCTTGACGTGGGCCTCGTAGATGACCGACTTGTGGTACGGAATCCGCAGCAGCTTGTCGCCATCCCAGTCAAAGAAGGGATTGATGACGACGCCGAGCATCATGTGCGCCGCGGAGTCCTCGTCATTTCGGGACTCCGGGTCCCCCAGGTTGTAGGAGAACAGGGACGGGTCCCAGTCGATCTGGCGATGGATGGCCTTTGCGTAAGGATCCAGCAGCAGCTTGTTGGGGTTGAACCGTTGGCCGGCGTCGGGGTCGTAGGCCCCGTGTACGCGGTACCCATACTTCTGCCCGGGTTGAACCTGGGGAAGGTAACAGTGCCATACATAACCATCAACCTCGGTGACATCTACGCGGACTTCCCCGCCGTCGTCGTCGAAGAGGCACAATTCCACTTTTTCGGCCTTCTCGCTAAACAGCGCGAAGTTGGTGCCGGTGCCGTCAAAGGTGGCACCCAGCGGATAAGCCGATCCGGGCCAGACTTCCATGCGTTCTCCTCTTGATGATGCGAACAACTGTTGCAAGCCTACAGACGACCTATGAACAGACAGTAACCTTACGGTCTTGGGCGGTCGTATTCCGCCGCAAGCGAACCAATTACGCGTGGCACCCCCGCCATGATCGCCGAGGCTGTAAGGGGGCCACCCTCGAAATTGGCGGATGCCTCTGCTCCCGCCCTCCCGTGGACGCTAGCCGCGACAGCTGCCACAGCAGCCCAACGGTCCGCTTGCTCCAAGCCCAAGGCGGCATACGCGCCGTCGTCGTCCCTGACCTCTTCGGCGGACTGCGCCACCACGGCGCCCAAGACGCCGGACAAGACATCGCCGCTCCCCGCGGTTGCCATCCACGCGATGCCTTCCGATTGGCTGAAGACAACGCCCGACGGCGAGGCCACGAGTGTGGTGGCACCCTTCAGCAGCACCGTGGCGCCGGTCAGCTCGGCGGCCAACCGTACGAAGTGCAGTGGACGGGCTTCGACGTCGTCGCGGGTAACAGCGATCTCGCCCAAGGATGGAAGCGAATCGAGCAGTGTGGCCAGCTCACCCGCGTGCGGTGTCAGGATCCAGTGTGGCGGGCAGCGATCCGGCAAGGCGCCCAACGCGCCAGCATCAACCACCACGGGCAACCCGGTGTCCATGGCTGTTTTCGCCGCGTCCCCGACCCGACGCAATTGTTCGGCTCCATCCACCCCAGGTCCCAGTACCCAGGCTTGGACGCGACCAGGATCGCCGGTCTCCCACAGTGCTTCAGGGGTCCGGGACAGCACCGCCCTCGCAGCGCTTTCCGGGCCCAGATAACGCACCATCCCCGCCCCGGCCAGTGCCGCAGAGTGGACGCTGAGGACGGCAGCGCCGGCGAACCGCGCTGAGCCCGCTACCACCCCAAGGACGCCGCGGGAGTATTTGTGCGCGCGGCGATCAGGCGCCGGAAGCAGGCGACCAAGATCCCTGGCAGTAAGGCGCCGCAATTCCGGGCTCACGGAGCGAAGCCCGGGTTCGATGCCGATGGACACCAGTTCAACGCGGCCCGCGCAGCCCTCGCCCGGATCAGTCATCAGACCGGCTTTGATGCCGCCAAAAGTGACAGTAACGTCCGCGTCCAGCACCGGCCAATGGACTTCCCCTGTGCCGGCGTCCAGCCCGCTGGGGAGGTCGCAAGCCACCACCAGGGACGGCCGTAGCTCCTGCAGGGAGGCAATCATTTCGGCTGCGGCCCCACGCAAGCCTCCGCGCGCACCCGTACCAAGTAGGGCGTCGATGATTGCGTCATCGCCGGCGCACATGACGGCGAGCTCTTCGGCATTCCCTGGCTCCAGGCGCAGGGTCCGCCCACCGGCGGCGGTGAAAGCAGCAAGCGCCTCGGGATGGACTTCGGGGGCGGCGAGGACCGCCGTCGTGCGCATTCCGCGGCGGGCAAGAAAAGCTGCGGCGAAAAGGCCGTCCCCACCGTTGTTTCCTTTGCCTGCCAGGACGGTGACGCTGGCGCCGGTCAGCTTGCGTTTCCTTTTGACCTGCCGGACTACCTCTTGCGCCAGCCCGTAGGCTGCCCGCTGCATAAGAACAGCGCCCTCACCGGAGTCCAGGAGCGGTTTTTCCGCATCCCTGATCTGTTGTCCGGTGAAGGCACTGATCATTGCTTTGTTACGTCCGTTCAGCCCTCGGCGAGGACAGTCGCCGTAGCGATGCCGCCGTCGTGGCTGATGGACAAGTGCCAACGTTTGACGCCCTTGGCCTCGGCCACGGCAAGCACCGTGCCCTTGACCTGAACGGTGGGGCCGTTTTCGTCGAGCCCGATCCAGCAGTCCTGCCAGTTCATTCCTGCGGGCGCGCCGAGCACCTTGGCCACGGCTTCCTTGGCCGCGAAGCGCGCAGCCAAGGACCGGGTGTTGAGTTCCCGCTCCGCAGGTACAAACAGGCGGTCCCTGAGTCCCGGCGTCCGTTCCAGCTGCTTGCCGAACCGTTCGATGTCTACGACGTCTACGCCTATGCCAACAATCATGGCGTTATTCTACGGTCACGCTCTTGGCCAGGTTACGCGGCTGATCAACGTCGTAACCCTTGGCTCCGGCGAGTTCAGCGGCAAAGATCTGCAGCGGAACCGTGGTGAGCAGCGGCATCAACAGAGTGGGCGTTTCAGGAACGTAGAACACCTGCTCTGCATAGTCCTTGACCGACTCGTCGCCTTCTTCGGCAATCACCAGGGTGCGGGCGCCACGTGCGCGGACTTCCTGGATGTTGCTGACTACCTTGGAGTGCAGGGAGTCGCGGCCACGCGGGGATGGCACCACGACGAAGACGGGCTGGCCGTCGTCGATCAGGGCGATCGGGCCGTGCTTGAGCTCGCCGGCCGCGAAGCCTTCTGCGTGGATGTACGCAATTTCCTTGAGCTTCAAAGCACCTTCGAGGGCTACCGGGTAGCCAACGTGGCGGCCCAGGAACAAGACGGACTTTTCGTCCTTCATGCTGCGGGCGAGCTCGCGGAGGGGGCCCGCGTTGTCCAGGATGTGCTGGATCTTGGCCGGGATCTTGGACAGGTCCGCGAGGACGTCCTTGATCTGGCCGGAGAAGATGTTGCCGCGCAGCTGGGCCAAGTACAGGCCCAACAGGTAAGCAGCGGTGATCTGCGCCAGGAACGCCTTGGTGGACGCGACGGCGATTTCCGGGCCGGCGTGCGTGTAGAGCACGGCGTCGGATTCACGCGGGATGGTGGAACCGTTGGTGTTGCAGATGGAGATGGTCTTGGCACCCTGCTCGCGGGCGTAGCGGACGGCCATCAGCGTATCCATGGTTTCGCCGGACTGGCTGATGGAGACCACCAGCGTGTTGGAGTCGACGATCGGGTCGCGGTAACGGAACTCGTGTGCGAGCTCAACTTCCGTGGGGATGCGGCACCAGTTCTCGATCGCGTACTTGGCAACCAGGCCTGCGTAGGCCGCGGTGCCGCAAGCGAGGACGATGATCTTGTTGACCTGCTTGAGGAGTTCAGGGTCGATGCGGAGCTCATCCAGGGTCAGCTTGCCGTCAAGGTCCGAACGTCCCAGGAGGGTCTGCGCTACGGCGTCAGGCTGGTCGTGGATTTCCTTCTCCATGAAGGAGTTGAAGCCACCCTTTTCAGCCGATGCCGGGTCCCAGTCAACGTGGTATTCCTTGCCTTCGGCGGGGGCGCCGAAGAAGTCGGTGATCTCCACGGATTCTGCGGTGATGGTAACGATCTGGTCCTGGCCCAGTTCCACTGCGCGACGGGTGTAGTCGATGAAGCCGGAGACGTCGGAGCCGAGGAAGTTCTCGCCCTCACCCAGGCCTACGACCAACGGGGAGTTGCGGCGGGCGGCCACGACGACGTCGGGCTGGTCCGCGTGGACGGCCAGGAGGGTGAAGGCACCCTCAAGGCGCTGGCAGGCCAGCCGCATGGCCTCGGTCAGGCTTCCGCCGCCGTCGTTCAGTTGCGTCCTGAAGATGTCCCCGAGGAGGGCTGCAGCTACTTCGGTATCGGTTTCCGATTCGAAGGTGACGCCCTTGCCCAGGAGCTCCTGCTTGAGTTCGGCGAAGTTTTCAATGATGCCGTTGTGAATGACGGCCAGGCGGCCGCCGTCGGAAAGGTGCGGGTGCGCGTTACGGTCGGTCGGGCCACCGTGCGTTGCCCAGCGGGTGTGACCGATACCGGTCAGGGATTCCGGGATGGGGTTTGCTTCCAGCTCACTGATCAGGTTGCTCAGTTTTCCGGATTTTTTACGGGACGAGATGGTCCCGTCAGCCACCACTGCGACGCCGGCGGAGTCATAGCCGCGGTACTCAAGACGACGCAGCCCTTCCACGACGACGTCAAGGGCGCTGTGACCAGCTGCCTTGCGAGACGAATTGCCAACATAGCCTACGATTCCACACATGGGCTCAAGCTTAGCGGCTAGTGCAAACAACTGATGTGGGACGTCCTAGCTCTTGGGGTTTGTGACGAGAGGTGGGTCACGCACAATTCACCCGCCCGTCGTCGCGCATTTCCTGATCCGCCGCGTGGAGGGCAGAATCATGAGCGTGACTTTGCAACGCACCGAAGCTAATGGCGACGGCGCTTCCCCGTTTGTTGAGCTGGACCGCCAGACCTGGTCCAGGCTTGCAGCACAGATGGAGCAGCCCCTCAACGAAGAGGACATATTCCGTCTCCGGGGCCTCGGCGACCCCCTCGACATGAAGGAAGTCCGGGAAGTTTACCTGCCCCTTTCGCGACTCCTCCACCTGTATGTGCAGGCCTCGCACCAACTCCATGCCGCCACCACCACGTTCCTGGGCGAACAGACGCAGCGCACGCCTTTCGTCATCGGCGTCGCAGGATCCGTCGCCGTCGGAAAGTCGACCATCGCGCGTGTGCTCCGGGAAATGCTCAGGCGCTGGCCCGGGACGCCCAATGTGGAACTCATCACCACTGACGGTTTCCTGTACCCGCTGGCCGAGCTGAAGCGGCGCCACTTGCTCGAACGCAAGGGTTTCCCCGAGTCCTACGATCGCCGCGGGCTCCTCCGCTTCGTCTCGGAAGTCAAGGGAGGTGCGGAGGAAGTCCGCGCGCCCTGGTATTCGCATGTCACCTACGACATCGTGCCCGGGAAGGAAGTCGTGGTCCGGCGTCCCGACGTCCTGATCGTCGAAGGCCTGAACGTGCTGGCACCGGCGCGTCCCCGCATGGACGGCAAGCAAGGATTGGCTGTCAGCGACTTCTTCGACTTCTCCATCTACGTGGACGCCAAAACCTCGTACATCGAGGAATGGTACGTGGACCGGTTCCGCAAGCTCCGCAGTACGGCCTTTGCGCAGCCGGAGTCCTACTTCCACCGTTACGCCACGCTCTCCGACGACGACGCCGAATCGACGGCCCGTGGCATCTGGAAACGAATCAACGAGCCGAACCTCGAGGAAAACGTGCTGCCTACCCGTGGGCGCGCCCAGTTGGTGCTCACCAAGGACGCAGACCATTCAATCCGCCGTATGCTCCTCCGGAAGGTCTAAGCCCTTGGCTACCCCACAACCAAGCCGCAGGGCCTTCACAGGCCTGCTAACGGCCGGCGCCGGGATGCTCGCACTGTCAGCCTGCACGCCGGATAACGCTGCACCCGCCACCGCCGTGGCCGATGCCTCCACTGGATCACCGAGCCCCACGGTTCCGGCCCCATCCGCGTCGCCTGACGTCACCCCTGCCGACGTCGCCGCGACACCGGCACCCAGCGCCCCGCCGTCGAGCGCTGCCGCCACCCGCCTCTCCCTCACCGACCCCACCAGCCCGTGGGTGGTAGTGAACAAGCACCGGCCGCTGAACCCGCAGGACTTCGTCCCCGCAGACCTGGTGCAGCCGAACATTCGGCTCGCCGTCAGCGGCGAGGCAGCCCTGGTCAACAGCACGACGGCGACCGCCGCGGAAAAGATGTTCGCCGCCGCAGCCGCGGAGGGCGTCATCATGACGTTGGCATCGGGCTACCGCTCCTACTCCACCCAGGTAGCCACCTACAACGGCTACGTCGCCAGCACCGGGCAAGCAGCAGCCGACCGCGCATCTGCCCGCCCCGGACACTCCGAACACCAAACGGGCTGGTCCTTCGACATCGGCGACGGCGGGGGTGCCTGCAGCTTCCAGCCGTGCTTCGCCGATCAGCCCGCTGCCGTGTGGGCTAAGGCCAACGCAAGCAGGTTCGGTTTCGTGGTGAGGTACCCGTGGATGTTCCACGACACCACCGGTTACTTCTACGAGTCCTGGCACCTGCGTTACATCGGGGTGGAAGCCGCAACAGACATGGCGGCGCGAGGCATCGCGACGTTGGAGGAGTACTTCGGGCTCGAAGCGGCGCCGGACTACCTCTGAGTGTTTGTGGTTAAAGAAGAATGGCCCGCTCCCTGTTGAATCAGGGAGCGGGCCTTTTCAATTCCTAGACAGCCAATTCGCTGGAAGCGCCCAGGCGCTCCCGGACCACAGCCGCAAGATCGGTACAGATCCGCTCGGCCGTTTCCATGTCGGCGGCCTCCACCATGACCCGCACAAGGGCCTCGGTACCGGACGGACGAAGCAGCACGCGGCCGGTCTCGCCCAATTCGAGTTCCGCGGCGGCAACCGCTGCAGCGACGCCTTCATCAGTACCAGCGCGGGCCTTGTCCACGCCCTTGACGTTGATCATGAGCTGCGGAAGCTTGGTCATCGCAGTGGCCAGTTCCTTGAGGCTGCGTCCGGTCAGGGCCACCTGCGCTGCAAGCTGAAGGCCGGTCAGGACACCGTCGCCCGTGGTTGCGTAATCAGAGAAGATCACGTGGCCGGACTGTTCGCCACCAAGGTTGTAGCCGCCGTCGCGCATGCCTTCAAGCACGTAGCGGTCACCCACTGCCGTTTCGAGGATGGTGATTCCGGCCTCGCGGAGGGCGATCTTGAGGCCAAGGTTACTCATCACGGTGGCCACCAGGACGTTGTCCTTGAGCTTCCCGGCGTCCTTGAGGGCGAGGGCCAGGATCGCCATGATCTGGTCGCCGTCCACCTCGTTGCCTTCATGGTCCACTGCCAGGCAGCGGTCGGCGTCGCCGTCGTGCGCTATGCCGAGGTCCGCTCCATGCTTGACGACAGCTTCCTTCAGCGGGCCAAGATGGGTGGATCCAACGCCCTCATTGATATTCAGGCCGTCCGGCTCAGCACCAATCACCACAACATCGGCGCCGGCGTCCTTGAAGACCTGGGGTGAACATCCGCTCGCTGCACCGTGGGCGCAGTCGAGGACAACCTTCAAGCCGTCCAAGCGCTTCGGCAGGGTGCCCAGCAGGTGGACGATGTAGCGGTCTTCGGCGTCGGAGAACCGCTGGATGCGTCCGACGTCGGCACCCACCGGGCGCTGCGGCTCCTGCCCCAGCTGGGCCTCGATGGCGTCTTCGACGTCGTCGGGCAGCTTCTGGCCGCCACGTGCGAAGAACTTGATCCCGTTGTCCGGAGCCGGGTTGTGGGATGCCGAAAGCATCACCCCAAAGTCTGCATCAAGGTCTGCCACCAGGTAGGCGGCAGCCGGAGTCGGGAGGACACCGGCGTCATAGACGTCGATGCCGGAGCTCGACAGCCCTGCTTCGACAGCCGCGGCGAGGAACTCACCGCTTGCCCTGGGATCCCTGGCGACGACGGCGCGGGGCCGCTTGCCGTTGGTTGCGCGGTCATGGCCGAGTACGACGGCGGCGGCCTGGGCAAGCTGCATAGCCAGCTCAGCGGTAAGCAATCCGTTCGCGAGACCGCGCACGCCATCTGTTCCAAATAATCTAGACATCGGCTCAAGTTTAGACGACGCCGGGGCGCCATCAGTTCAGGGACGCGTCGGGGCGTCACACTGGAGCCCCAATCCAGGCGCCTGCGGGCCGCCTTAAACGGCGAAAGCCCGCCCCGCCAAAGTGGCGGAACGGGCTTTCGATACCCCTGCAAAAGGGGTGCAGCGAATTAACGCTTGGAGTACTGCTGAGCCTTACGTGCCTTCTTGAGACCAGCCTTCTTGCGCTCGATGACGCGGGCGTCACGGCTCAAGTAACCGGCCTTCTTGAGGGTTGCGCGGTTGTTGTCGACGTCGATCTCGTTCAGCGAGCGAGCAACACCGAGACGCAGCGCACCGGCCTGGCCGGAGATGCCACCACCGTGGATACGGGCGATGACGTCGTAGGCGCCTTCGAGATCAAGGATCTTGAAGGGCTCGTTGACGTCCTGCTGGTGCAGCTTGTTCGGGAAGTAGTTGTCCAGCGTGCGGCCGTTGATGGTCCACTTGCCGGAGCCCGGTACAACGCGAACGCGTGCAACGGCTTCCTTGCGGCGGCCAACAGCTGCGCCGGCAACGGTCAGTGCCGGGCGCTCCTTCTTGGGAGCATCTTCAGCAGCGTTGCTGCTTTCAGAGGTGTAGCTGGTGAGGGTTTCCTCGGCCTCGACGGCTTCGGCGGTCAGTTCTTCGTTCTGAGCCACGGTTCTCCTTGTAATGAAAAGTTGGTTGGTGGCCAGGACTACTGGGCGACCTGGGTGATTTCGAAAGTCTTCGGCTGCTGTGCAGCGTGGGGGTGCTCAGCGCCACGGTAGACCTTGAGCTTGCCCAACTGCTGTGCAGCGAGGGAGTTCTTGGGGAGCATGCCCTTGATGGCCTTCTCAACAGCGCGAACCGGGTTGGATTCCAACAGTTCGGCGTAGTTGACGGAGGTCAGGCCGCCCGGGTAACCGGAGTGGCGGTATGCGCGCTTCTGCTCCAGCTTGGCGCCGGTGAGGGCAACCTTTTCAGCGTTGATGATGATGACGAAGTCGCCCATGTCCATGTGGGACGCAAAGGTCGGCTTGTGCTTTCCGCGCAGCAGTGTTGCGGTCTGGCTGGCAAGACGACCAAGGACAACGTCGGTGGCGTCAATGACGTGCCACTGGCGGTTGATATCGCCGGGCTTCGGGGTGTACGTACGCACGGTTTTGCCTCGTTCTTGTTCTGGCGTTCATGTTTTAGGCGACACGCAATAAGGCGTGTACCTACTATGTATGCGCTACCGGAGCAGAGGTGAGGGCTCTATGTACCAGTCATCCCAGGATCTCGAAATGCCTCAGGAGTTAGCGATCCTGCAACTGGATCCCCCATAAGGCATGTGTCATCGAGATAGGACACGCACAACGACTCTAAACAATACCTTCAACGGGGCGCCCGGGTCAAAATGGGGTTACCGCACATGGGGGTACCTGTGTTAATGAGGGGGAACACGTGACCGATGGACTTGCCTTTCCGCTCCTGCTTGCCCTGCCCGGTCTGCTGTTGAGCCCGCTGGCCGAGTCCCTCATCCACGCCTGGCTGCCGCGGCTTGGCGGAATCCCCTCCCCCAGGGTCCGGATCACGACGGCGGCCGTCACCGCCTTGCTGTTTGGCTTGCTCGCGTGGCGGTTTGGCTTCTCTGCCGAATTGCCGGCTTTCCTTTTTCTGGCGCTTTGTGGGGTGCAACTTTCCCGCATTGATTTCACGCTGCATTTGCTGCCGAATCCGCTGGTTCTGCTCCTGCTTGGTGGTGGCGGGGGTCTTCTCGCGACCGCCGCAACGCTGGCTCCTGCGTGGAGCGAGCTGCTCCGTGCCCTGGCGGGTGGGGCCATCTTGTTCGCCGGCTACCTGATTCTGGGACTTTTTTCGCCCGGGAGCATCGGAATGGGCGACGTAAAGCTCGCAGCTCCCTTGGGCCTGTACTTGGGCTACTTGGGTTGGGCGCAGGTACTCTACGGCGGGCTGCTGGGATTCGTGGTGGGCGGGATGCTCACGGTGCTGATGTTACGCCTGCGACGCGGGGAAAAACCGAGGGAAACCGCCCACGGACCTGCCATGGTCATCGCCGCCCTGGCCGTTGCCATGGTCATGGCCTAGCTCCAACTGAGTACGCACTAACCAAGGCTGACTACTCCTTCGCAATTAATAAGGCCACTGTCAAAACCAGGTAGTTTTGGCCCCTCGCACCCCCAAAACTGAGTACTTCCCAGCTCGGGCACGCCCCGCCAAGTAGAGCCCTTACCAGGAAATCGAGTACGGCTACGCATTGTCGCGACGGCCACCCAGGGTGAATTCTTATGTCATCGAATTCCGAACCGCTAAAGGAAACATGGGGGTAGTTCGGAAGTCGAAGCAAATTCCGATAATTTGCTGGACCTATAACCTATTTTGCATTCACTTTTTCTGGGAAGGATTTTCCAATGTCTACTTTTATGTTCACCATCACTTCGTACATCGCCGGCGTCAAGGACCGCTTCACCAAGGAGGAGAAGGGAGCCACGATGGTTGAATACGGCATCATGGTCGCCGCCATCGCCGTAGTGGTCGGCGGCGCAGCGTTCCTGCTTGGTGGCCGGGTTCTCGCCCTTTTCAACGGCATCACGTTGGCGCCGTAGCGAGTCAAGGGACGGTCGGTCGTGAGGCTGAAATGCCATCACGACCGGCCAACGCCCTTTAAGGCATCGTTCTTTCTGGCTCTGGGAGAAAAACAATGAAAGCGAGAACCAAGGAAAAAGGAGCAGTTGCCGTTGAAATGGCAATTGTCCTTCCCCTACTGCTGCTGATCCTTCTTGGCATCATGGAGTTTGGCCGTGCCTACAACGTCCAGGTGTCCCTCACCGAAGCGGCTCGTGAGGGTGCCCGGTATGCCGCGGTTCATTACAGGGAGGGCGGCCTCAATGTCACCGGCACGGCGCTGGCTGCGGCCCCGGGGCTCAACGGCCTGGGTGTGACTGTCACCAACAACGCCGCAAGCTGCGCACCCGGTTCAAACGTCACGGTGACCACCCGTGTTTCGCTTCGTTCGATGTCCGGTTTCCTGGACTCGGGCTTCTTTGGAGCTCCAGGCATCTTCCCGATCACTATGACAGGAGTGGGGGTCATGCGATGCGGCGGATAACTTGTTCGCCGGCAAATGCCCCTACTGCCGGCAAAGCCCAATGCGAGGACAAGGAGCGAGGTGCCGTCTCTGTGCTGGTTGCACTGATGATGGTGGTCCTTCTCGGTTTTGCTGCCCTTGCAGTGGATGTTGGCGCCGTCTATGCCGAGAAGGCCCAGCTCCAAAATGGGGCCGACGCAGCTGCCTTGGCTATCGCTACGGACTGTGCGGAAGGCGCATGCGGAAGCAGCGCCGCAACCGGGAGCCAGTTCGCCAACAGCAACGCGAACGACAACTCCAGCGGTGCCGTGGTGACATTCCCGGCGGCTACCAGAGTCCGTGTGGTGACCAATGCCCGGGATGCGCGAACCGGTGCCAACAGTTTCTCGTTAATGTTTGCACGGGCGCTGGGTGTCCAAACTGCGCAGGTTGGCGCTACGGCCGAAGCCACGTGGGGTTCGCCAACAAGCGCCACAACACTCCCGTGGACCGCGAGCGAGTGCGTCTTCAAAAAGTACCTCTCACCCGCACAACTGGCATCCCTGAATTCGACTGGAAACTTCTCGGGAGACCCTATCCCGACGCACGTGACCCTTCGGTACGACACGAATGCACCTGCAGTAGGCGGTTGCGTTGCACAGAACGGCTATCAGCCAGGTGGATTCGGTTGGCTTGAAACCAACTCCGGGTGCACAACCGATATCAGCATCAGCGCCGTCGTTACGGGTCAACCGGGCAACCACTTCCCCACTGCGGGTGCCTGCAACTCCGTCCTGGCCCACATCATGGATGAGCCCGCGCTGATACCACTCTTCAGAACGGCTGCTCAAAACGGGAACAAGACCAAATACACGCTGGTTGGTTTCGCCGCATTCCAGGTAACCGGCTACAAATTCGACGGCGGCCAGCAGCTGGATCCGGCCGCGCCCGGCTGCAACAACAATTGTCGAGCCCTCCAAGGCTACTTCTCCCGTTTCGTATCTCTCGAAGAGGGTTCCCAAGCAACGGGTGGCCTTCCGAACTATGGAGCATCTGTTGTGACGCTCACCAGGTAGGCACTCAGGTGTGCCTGCTCAATAACCGCGCAAGAACCCGAAAGGAGCTACAAAGTGAAAACACGCCTACTGGGAGGCATCGCAGCACTGCTTCTGGCAGTCATTGGCACTGTCTTACTGGTCACTTACGTTCAGGGGGCCGACAAACGTGCACAAGAAGGGCTCGATCCCGTGAGCGTTCTGGTAGTAAAGGAACGCATTCCGGCCGGCACCAAGGCTGAAGAGATTCAGTCCAAAGTCAAAGTCGAAACGCTGCCTCAATCGGCAGTTGCGCCCGGGACCATCAGCGCCCTTACAGATCAAACAGGCAAGGTGACGTCCGCTGACTTGCAGCCCGGCGAGCAGTTACTGGGAATGAAACTAGTAAGCCCCAAGGAACTGGCACCTGGCACCGTGCCGGTCCCAGAAGGGCTGCAGGAGTCCACTTTCGTCCTTTCGCCGGAGCGCATCCTCGGAGGCCGTATCGAGGCCGGCGATACCGTTACGGTATACGCATCCTTCAAAGTGGATGACGCCATAGCGGCCGGCGCGAATCTTCCAGCCGGCCTCACCGGCTGGAAGAACTTTACCGAGCTCCTCTATCACGACGTCCTGGTCACTGCTGTCCAGCAGGCCGCACCTGACGCTGAGAAATCGGCAGGTGCAGATAAGGGAGTCGCACTGCCAAATGGATCCGCCTATGTAACTGTTGCCCTCAGCGACGCCAACGCTTCAAAGATGGTCTTTGGTGCGGAGTTCGGGACCTTGTGGCTCTCGAAGCAGAATGAGAAGACCGCCAAGAGCGATCCCCCAACCACCACATTCGGAGGGCTGCTCCAATGAGCCGATTCGTAGCCATCACCGCCGTCAGAGACTTTGAAGCCCGCGTACGCCAGGCCATCTCAGGGGCACTTCACGGCGACCTGCAAACGTTATCCCCTTCTATCCTCCAAGCTGGTACGGACGAACTCTTCAAGCAATTGACAGGTGCTCCCCCGGAGGTAATGATCCTCGGCCCGGGTGTAAATCCCGACGATGCTTTCAAACTGGCCACGGTCATCGACCTCCAGTACCCGGAGATCAGCCTGCTAATGGTGGCAGAGCCGAGTGCGGATATCGTCCTGAAAGCCATGCATTCAGGGGTCAGGGATGTCGTAGCCCCAGACGCCGAAGTCAACGAGCTTCGCATCCTCCTGGAGCGTGCGTGTCTGGCAGCTGCTAGTCGGCGGCGAGGTATGCAACCCGCTGCAGATCCGGGACAGGAAAAGGGGCGCATCATAGCCGTAATGTCACCTAAGGGTGGCGTGGGCAAAACAACCGTGGCCACTAACCTTGCCATTGGTCTCGGGGCGCTTGCACCGATGAGTGTGGTGATAGTGGACCTGGACCTGCAGTTCGGGGATGTTGCCTCCGGCCTGCTCTTGGAACCGGAGCACTCCATCACTGAGGCAGTTCACGGTGCGGCCGCCCAGGACTCCATGGTCCTCAAGGCGTTCCTGACAGTCCATCCAGCCGGAATCTATGCGCTCTGCGCACCACAGAAGCCGTCCGATTCGGACTACATCACGGCCGACCATGTGACCCGCCTCCTCAATCAGTTGGCCACGGAGTTCAAGTACGTCGTTGTGGATACGGCACCGGGCTTGGGCGAACACTGCCTCGCCACACTGGAACTGGCAACCGACGGCGTTTGGGTCTGTGGGATGGATGTGCCAAGCATTCGGGGCCTCCGGAAATGCTTCAGTGTGTTGAAGGAACTTCAGCTCCTGCCGCAGGGCCGTCACACCGTATTGAACTTCGCGGACAGAAAGAGCGGTCTTTCAGTCCAGGACGTTGAAGCCACCATTGGGGTGCCCGTTGACACAGTCATTCCCCGCTCCCGGACTCTCCCGTACTCGACAAACCGAGGTGTTCCGGTCCTTCAAGGTACCGCCAGAGAGGTCGCAACCAAAGGATTGCGAAAGCTCGTCCAACGCTTCGATCCCCGGTTGGAGTCGG
Source organism: Paenarthrobacter nitroguajacolicus (assembly GCF_031455195.1). GTDB lineage: Bacteria > Actinomycetota > Actinomycetes > Actinomycetales > Micrococcaceae > Arthrobacter > Arthrobacter nitroguajacolicus_D. The sequence goes on from NZ_JAVDSH010000003.1 coordinate 243,458, forward strand.
CGCCGCAAAATAAGCTGCACCGCAGGGTGGTGGTGTCATGAAACTGTCCGAGAGACTGACCAGGAACAATCCGCTTGCGGCGGCAGGTTTCGCCGATTCCCCGCTCCCCGAGAACTCTGTGGCTGGCGAGGGGCCAGCCGCGTCGCTGGTCTCCGGCCCATTTTTGGGCGGAACTCCGGCAGCCCCAGCCGTTGATGCGCTGGCCGGCCTCAAGCGACGCGCAGCCTCGGCTCTGTTTGAAAGGATGGGCAACAGGACCGGGGATACCTCGTCCTCCGAAGAGGACCTGCGTTCCTTCGCTGTTGATGAGCTTTCAGCAGTCATCGATGACGAGCAGGTCCCGTTGTCACCCGAGGAACGGCGTCGCCTCATCCGCGAAATAGCTGATGAAGTAATGGGCTTCGGGCCGCTTCAACGTCTACTGGAGGACCCATCGGTAACTGAAGTGATGGTCAATGGATTCGACCAGATCTACGTGGAACGTCATGGACATCTCGCCCTAACCGATCTGCAGTTCAGCTCCGATGCCCATCTCCGGAAGGTCATCGAACGGATCGTCTCCAAGGTGGGGCGCCGAATTGACGAGTCTTCGCCCCTTGTCGATGCCCGGTTGGAAGACGGATCCCGAGTCAACGCCATCATCCCTCCACTGGCAGTCAACGGTCCATCGCTGACGATCCGAAAGTTCAGCCATATCCCCATCACAGTACGGAACCTCATCGAGTGGGGCTCCGTAAGCCAGGAGATGGCGGAGCTGTTAAGCGCTTGCGTGCAGGCACGGCTCAACATCATTGTTTCGGGAGGCACTGGTACAGGTAAAACGACGTTGCTGAATGTCCTGTCGTCGTTCATCCCTGAATCGGACCGCATTGTCACTATCGAGGATGCTGTAGAACTCCAACTGCAGCAACAACATGTGGTCCGCTTGGAGAGCCGTCCACCGAACATCGAGGGAAAGGGTGCTATCAGCATCCGCGATCTCGTCCGAAACTCCCTCCGCATGCGTCCCGACCGCATCATCGTTGGCGAAGTGCGCGGCGGCGAATCCCTGGACATGCTGCAGGCAATGAATACGGGCCACGACGGATCGTTGTCCACAGTCCATGCCAACTCTCCCCGTGACGCCATAGCCCGCTTGGAGACCCTCGTGCTGATGGCGGGCATGGACCTTCCCCTGCGTGCCGTCCGAGAACAAGTTTCCTCAGCCGTCGACCTTATTGTTCAGGTCACTCGACTGCGGGATGGCAGCCGCAGGGTAACTCACGTGACCGAGGTCCAGGGCATGGAAGGAGACGTTGTGACCTTGCAGGATGCTTTCCTTTTCGACTACTCGGCAGGCCTTGACGCCCAGGGTCGCTTTCTAGGCAAAGCACTTCCCACTGGCATACGGCCCAGGTTCCTTGACCGGTTTGTTGAGTTGGGAATTTCGGTTTCACCATCCACCTTCGGCGTATCGGCGTTGCCCGTGGGGAGGAGGTAGCCGTGGAGACTTGGGTGTTCTTTACAGCAATCGGCCTGTGCGTAGGCTCACTGATGCTGTTGGTGGTTGTGGTCCTGAAGCCGAAGAATGCTGCTATTCCGATTGAACGCCGGCGTATCGAAACAACGTTGGACCCTTCAGCCGTGGGCCGTGTGTCCGAGTCGGCCGTCCGCTGGGTTGATGGCGCGATTGGCAAGTCCGGTGGGCCCTTTAATAGGGCGGTTCTGTACAACGCAGGGGTCAAACAGGCCCCGGCTGACATCACGGTGGTGGTTGGCATCGCCCTCCTGATCCTGGGAGGTTTCGGATGGCTGCTCATCAGCCCGATCATCGGCGTTCTTCTGGGGATTGCAGTCCCCTTCGGCGCCAAGTTCATACTGATCGCCAAAACGGCGAAGCGACGGGCCGCGTTTGAGGACCAACTAACGGACACCATTCAGATGTTAATCGGCGGACTCCGTGTGGGCCACAGCATCATGCGGTCGTTGGAAGCGGCAGCACGTGAAGCACAAGTGCCCACATCCGAAGAGCTGGCACGGGTAGTCAACGAGGTCAGAATAGGCAAAGACCCCCGGCAGGCCCTCGAAGATGTTGCGACACGAATGCAAAGTGAAGACTTTCGATGGATTGGCCAGGCCGTCCAGATAAACCGCGAAGTGGGTGGCGACTTGGCAGAAGTCCTCGAACAGGTGTCAGGGACAATTCGTGAACGCAGTGAGATCAAGGGACATGTGCGGTCCCTAAGTGCCGAAGGCAAGATGTCTGCCTTGATCCTCATGGCCCTACCAGTTGTAGTGGCGCTAGCCGTCGCCGTCATGAATCCCACATATATGCGTCTCTTCGTCGACCACCCTTTGGGGATAGCCATGACTGTGCTCAGCTGCCTGCTATTCGCCGTGGGTGGTTTCTGGATGAGCCGCACCATAAAGATCAAATTCTAGGAGGCCCATCATGACTCCGTTGGTATGGCTTTTCATTGCGCTCATCGTCACACCGATTGCGTACTTCGCATGGTCCCTGGCATCGATTGACCGGAAAGGTCTGGTGTCCATCCAGTCCAACCTTGGCTCCGGGTTTGGCCGCGGCGGTGAGCCCAAGATCCAACGCTCCCCCTTTATGCTTGGGCCAGCCAAAAGACTGATGCCCGGCAGTTATGAAGCCAAACTGGACCATTGGCTGGCCTTGGCCGGGCGGCCCAGTTCCATGCCGCTGAGCAAGGTCATTGCCTTCAAACCACTGCTTGCCCTCATCGGCGCACTCACAGGCATCATGCTGGTTCTGGCCAGTGAGAATGGTGCAGCCATGGTCTTCGGTTTGATTTTGGGTGTGCTCCTGTACTTCTTGCCGGATCTCTTGATTGTGAACATGGGGATTAAGAGGCAGGACGCCATCAAGCTCGAATTTCCCAACACCCTGGATCAGATGCTCATATCGGTTGAAGCGGGGCTGGGTTTCGAGTCCGCCATGGAGAGGGCGTCGATTCACGGCGAAGGACCGCTCGCTATGGAACTGGTGCGGACACTCCAGGATATGCAGGTGGGACGACCACGGCGTGAGGCTTACGAGGCACTGGCTGATCGCTGCGCTGTGCCAGACGTTCGCAGCTTTGTCCTGGCCATCATTCAGGCCGACAAGTACGGCATTGGCATCGCCAACGTCCTCCGTGCACAAGCAAAGCAAGCCCGGGTCAAGCGCCGGCAGAACGCCGAAGAGAAGGCCATGAAGCTCCCTGTGAAGGTACTTTTCCCCTTGCTGTTCTGCATCTTCCCGGTGCTGTTCATAGTCCTTCTGGGCCCTGCCGCCATCAAGATCATGCAAACCTTCAGCTGATCCTTCCCGCAGGGAAACAGACCGGCACTTCGCGGATCCCAGACCGCGGAGTGCCACAACGGCCCCCTTCCGGTACCCAGAGCCGGGAGGGGGTCCTCCAACGTCCGGGCCCCAACCAGCGAGCTACTCCCGGCGCGCCCGCGTCAGTTCAGCCCGCCCCAGCAACTCGCCATCCGACGGGTACGCAACTTCCTCCAATACCAGCGGGTGGGGCGCAGCAAGAACGGATTTGGCATCCCGCTTCCGTTCCAACAATCGAGCGTGCAGCCAGCCCGGCGATTCCAGGCCCTCACCCACACGCAGCGCAGAACCTACCAACGACCGCACCATGTTGTGGCAAAAGGCATCCGCCTGGACGGTGGCCACGATGACGCCGTCGCTCCCCCGCGCAAACGAGAACTTCTGCAATTCACGGACCGTCGTGGCACCTTCGCGGGGTTTGCAATAAGAACGAAAGTCCTGCAGCCCCAACAGAGCCGTGGCACCTTCATTCATTACAGAGACATCCACAGCGGACTTGTGCCACAAGGTAATGCTTCGAAGGACAGGGTCCCAGCGTTCCGGACCGTCGGCAATCCGGTAACTGTATCTACGCCACAACGCAGAAAAGCGGGCGTCGAAACCTTCGGGCGCCAGGCCGGCGTCGTGCACCTCCACAGCGCCGGTCAGGTCGCCAAGAATCCGGCTCAACGCACCACGGAGACGACGCAAAAGCGCGACGGCGGGATCGAGTTCGTGCCCTCGCGGCAGTGACAGCCACTCGGCTTCTGTCAGGTCCAGGTGAACTACCTGCCCACGGGCATGGACCCCGGCGTCAGTCCTGCCGGCAACCGTCACGCGGACTGGCCGCTGCAGCAGGAGCGTCAGTGCTTCCTCAAGCGACCCCTGCACCGTGCGAAGACCAGGCTGCAGTGCCCAGCCGCTGAAGGGACCGCCGTCGTACGAAAGATCCAGCCGGACACGCAAAAACCCGCCGCCCCCCATAACGGGGGCAGCGGGTTTTCGTTCGTTCATAGACTTAAGTCTACTGGGAAGAATTCAGAGAATTACTTCTTGTCCTCAGCGGCCGGAGCCTCTTCGGTTTCAGCAGCTTCAGCTTCAGCAGCGTCAGACTCAGCGGCCGGAGCCTCTTCGGTCTCAGCAGCTTCGGTCTCAACAACCTCTTCCTCGGCAGCCGGAGCTTCAGCAGCCGGAGCAGCCTTGGCAGCAGCGTTGGTTGCTTCAGCAACAACGGCCTGCTTCGGGGAAACCGGCTCAAGGACGAGCTCGATGACAGCCATGGGAGCGTTGTCGCCCTTGCGGTTGCCGATCTTGGTGATGCGGGTGTAGCCACCATCGCGGTTGGCAACGGCGCCGGCGATGTCGGTGAACAGCTCGTGGACAACGCCCTTGTCGCTGATCAGGCCGAGAACGCGGCGGCGGGAAGCGAGGTCGCCACGCTTGGCGAAGGTGACCAGACGCTCTGCGTACGGCTTGAGGCGCTTGGCCTTGGTAACCGTGGTGGTGATGCGCTTGTGCTCAAACAGAGCAGCTGCCAGGTTCGCGAGCATGAGGCGCTCGTGAGCCGGGCCGCCTCCGAGGCGCGGACCCTTAGTGGGGGTAGGCATAGTTATTTCTCCTGTTGTGTAAGCCGGTCAGGTCCATTGCTGGACCCGGCGGCCAAGATCTGCTGTTTAGAGCTCGTCGTCGCTGAACGCGGCGTCGTCCTCTTCGATGGCTGCGGCGCGGGCTGCGAGATCGAAACCGGGAGGGGAGTCCTTGAGGGACAGACCCAGTTCGACGAGCTTTGCCTTGACCTCGTCGATGGACTTCGCACCGAAGTTACGGATGTCCATCAGGTCAGCCTCGGAGCGGGCAACGAGTTCACCCACGGTGTGGATGCCCTCACGCTTGAGGCAGTTGTAGGAACGGACCGTGAGGTCCAGATCCTCGATCGGCAGAGCCATGTCGGCTGCCAGGGCAGCGTCCGTCGGCGACGGGCCAATCTCGATACCTTCAGCTGCGGTGTTCAGCTCACGGGCCAGACCGAACAGTTCCACCAGGGTGGTACCTGCGGAAGCAACAGCATCGCGGGGAGCGATTGCCTGCTTGGTCTCGACGTCGACAATGAGCTTGTCGAAGTCGGTGCGCTGCTCAACACGGGTAGCTTCCACGCGGAAAGTTACCTTCATGACCGGCGAGTAGATCGAGTCAACCGGAATACGGCCGATCTCGGAGTCGCCGGACTTGTTCTGAGCTGCCGAAACGTAGCCACGGCCGCGCTCGATGGTCAGTTCGAGTTCGAACTTGCCCTTCGAGTTCAGAGTGGCAATGTGCAGATCCGGGTTGTGGAATTCGACGCCGGCCGGCGGAGCGATGTCCGCGGCGGTGACGACTCCGGGGCCCTGCTTGCGCAGGTAAGCAACAACCGGCTCATCGTGCTCGGAGGAAACCGAAAGGTTCTTGATGTTCAGGATGATCTCGGTGACATCTTCCTTGACACCCGGAACCGTGGTGAACTCGTGCAGCACGCCATCGATCCGGATGCTGGTTACAGCGGCACCGGGGATGGAGGAGAGCAGGGTACGGCGGAGGGAGTTTCCGAGGGTGTAACCGAAGCCCGGCTCCAGCGGTTCAATGATGAAACGGGAGCGGTTCTCGGATACAACTTCTTCAGACAGGGTGGGGCGCTGTGCAATGAGCACTTAGGTTTCCTTTCGGCGAGCATCCGCTATATGACGCAACACAGGTGGTGGAAATCGGCTTCGGTTTCCAGCCTGACCAGCCGGGCCATGCTTATGAAGGGTCGAAACCATTCACAGCAGGCCCGGCCGGTCAGGCAGGGAAGACCTAATTAGACGCGGCGACGCTTCGGGGGGCGGCAACCGTTGTGGGCGCTGGGGGTGACGTCCTGGATGGAGCCAACCTCGAGGCCAGCGGCCTGAAGCGAACGGATTGCGGTTTCGCGTCCGGATCCCGGGCCCTTGACGAATACGTCAACCTTGCGCAGACCGTGCTCCTGAGCGCGCTTTGCAGCAGCTTCGGCAGCCATCTGGGCAGCAAACGGGGTGGACTTACGGGAGCCCTTGAAGCCAACCTCACCGGCGGAAGCCCATGAGATGACAGCACCGTTCGGGTCCGTGATGGACACGATGGTGTTGTTAAAGGTGCTCTTGATGTGCGCCTGGCCAAGCGCGATATTCTTCTTATCCTTGCGACGCGGCTTACGAACCGCTCCACGAGTCTTCGGGGGCATTGTTTCTCCTACAGAAAGTTATCGGGGGAAAACCGGATCAATCCCGAGGGATTAACGTCCGGCCTTCTTCTTGCCGGCGACGGTGCGCTTCGGGCCCTTGCGGGTACGGGCGTTGGTCTTCGTACGCTGTCCGCGTACGGGCAGGCCCTTGCGGTGACGCAGGCCTTCGTAGCTGCCGATCTCTACCTTGCGGCGGATGTCAGCGGCTACCTCGCGGCGAAGGTCACCCTCAACCTTGTAGTTGCCTTCAATGTAGTCACGCAGCTGGACCAGCTCGGCGTCAGTCAGGTCCTTGACGCGAACGTCAGCGCTGATGCCGGTGGCAGCCAGGGTTTCGTGTGCACGGGTCTTGCCCACGCCGTAGATGTAAGTAAGCGCAATTTCCAACCGCTTTTCGCGGGGAATGTCTACGCCAGCGAGACGAGCCATAGTGGCAGTACTCCTTGAATAAACCGGAGGTCGTAGGCAGTACACCCACACGTTCAGTGTGGCCCCAGCCTCCGACCGGGGGTTCGCTGACCAGGCTCTGTAATGCAGTCCTGGCACAGCTTGTGCTGCCTTTATTTACTTGCGTGGGCTAGCAGCCCAGGTTTGTCCTTGCGGACACTGATTCCCGAAGGGGAATTAGCCCTGGCGCTGCTTGTGGCGCGGGTTCTCGCAGATCACCATGACCCGGCCGTTACGGCGGATCACTTTGCACTTGTCGCAGATCTGCTTGACGCTCGGCTTGACCTTCATGGCGTTCCTTTGCGTGTTTTGCAGTTGATCTGCTGGAGCGGCTTAGGCACTGTTGCCTTGCCGCCCAGCAATTTACTTGTAGCGGTAGACGATACGACCACGTGTGAGGTCGTATGGGCTCAGCTCAACCACTACCCGGTCCTCGGGGAGGATTCGAATGTAGTGCTGTCGCATCTTCCCAGAGATGTGTGCGAGAACGACGTGCTTGTTGGTGAGCTCAACGCGAAACATCGCATTGGGCAGCGCCTCAGTCACAACGCCCTCGATCTCAATGACCCCGTCCTTCTTGGCCATATCCTCCGCTAACTGTTGTTTGCCGCTGTCCTCCAGTAGGCACCGAAGATCCAGCGGACGTTTTTTGTTTGCTTGGCCCCCTTGGAACCACGACACTAAAAAGGGCGTGGCTGCACAGACAACCAACAAATAACTCTACGCCAATCGGGCCGGAAAGTTAAATCCGTCCATGGTAGCGCAAGCATCCGCCGCCGTCACTCCCCCGCAGTCCCGAACGCCGGAAAATCACCTGCCGCCGTCGTGACGCCTTCCGCCGCCAGGACGCCATCCAGAATGGCCAAACGAACCGCTTCCGCCGCCGCGCTTTGGAGCGTTATCAAGGAGACTTGCCTCGCTTGTTCAGTACTGCGGTCAAGCCCGACGGCGCCAGTCGCCAACGCGAACACGGTGTCACCGTCGGCAAGGGTGTGGGACGGATCCAGGGCCCGGGCCAGCCCGGCATGCCCGGCAGATGCCGTCCGCGTGCACTCGGCAACATCCAGCACGGCATTCGTCGCGATCACCACCAACGTGGTGTTGAGGCCCTGCGGCTGGGCCGGAGCCCGGCCGCGCGCGTCTGAGGTGGGGCCCGAGCGCGCAGAGGGTTTCGGCCCAGCCGCAGGAAACACCGGCGACCCCAAGGCGTTGACGACTGCGATGGCCCCCACAACCACTCCACCCTCGAGGGTGATCGATGACGTCCCCACACCGCCTTTGTACTGGCCGCGGGCAATGACGGCACCGGTTCCGGCACCAACGTTTCCACGCTCGACGGCGGCATGGTCACCGGAGGCGAACGCCGCGGCGGCTGCCTGGTAACCCATGTCGGAGTCGGGCCGTGCATGCACGTCGCCACCACGCCCGAGGTCGAAGATCGCGGCGGCCGGAACAATTGGCACCACGGTTCCCGGGACGGCAAAGCCCCGCCCCTGTTCCTCACACCAGCGTTGGGCGCCCGCCGCGGAAACCAGGCCGAAGGCGCTGCCACCGGTCAACACCACGGCATCCACGGTGGAGACAAGCGTGGTGGGATCCAAGGCGTCGGTCTCGTGCGTCCCCGGCCCGCCGCCCCGCACATCGACCGATCCGACCGTCCCCACGGGCGGAAGAACCACCGTCACCCCAGACAACCACCCATCCCCGACCCTCTGCACATGACCAACCCGTACGCCAGCAACATCGGTGATTGAATTCATGGCTCCATTCTCCACCGGACGCGCCAGCGACTCGCCGAGGCAACAAGTGGGAGCCGAGCCTCAAATACGAACACGCGGGGAACGCCGAGTAAACGGGCTGGGAAGTGTCAGACAACTATCGCTGATGGACGCAGTTTTGGCCCCGACAGACCGCTCCCGTGTGGTGAGCTAGGCCTGTCTTCGCCGCCCCGGTCCGGGCGCTGGCGGACCCCACATTCGCCCGAAAACGTTAGTGACCCATGACTGCCCCACTGATTCACAAGAGCAGCACCGCGCCTGCGGAAGGCCCGGACGCTGCGGCTCCCGCCCCGCCAGTTGCGACGCCCGGGCCAAGCCGGGAGAGACGGCGCTGGTCCGGCCGCAGCCGCAAGGACTTCGTTGTCTTCCTGGCCATGGCCCTTCCCAACCTGGTGCTGATTGGCACCTTCACGTATTGGCCGCTGATTAATAACATCTACTACTCCACGTTGGATTGGACGCTGGGTTCTGCTTCGGCCACGGTCGTGGGGCTGCAGAACTATGTCACGTTCTTCACCAGCGAGGATGCGTCCAAAGTCCTCGGGACCACTGCAGTCTTCACCGTGATTACGGTGGGCGGCTCCATGATGCTCGGCTTGTTGGTTGCCCTCGCATTGAACTCGAAGGTTCGCGGCACCACCTTCGCGCGGTCCGCTGTATTTGCGCCGTACGTGCTCTCCGGAGTGGGCGTCGGTTTGGTGTGGCTGTTCATCTTCGATCCCGGCTACGGAGTCCTTGCATGGATCCTTCGGGGCCTGGGGCAGCAGAGCCCCCAGTGGATCAACGACCCACAGCTTTCGTTGGTGATGGTCATCATTGTGTATGTCTGGAAGAACCTGGGTTATTGCGCCGTGGTCTATCTGGCCGGACTTCAGTCGCTGCCGCGGGACGTGATGGAAGCTGCGGCATTGGACGGGGCGAACGGTTTACGCCGGTTCCTCAACATCTCGCTCCCGCTGCTCTCCCCCACCACGTTTTTCCTCTTGATCACCACCATGCTTAGTTCGCTGCAGGCATTTGACCTGATCCGCATTATGACTCCGCTGGGCAATGGCACCAGCACGCTGATCTATGAGGCCTATCTCCAGGCTTTCGGCGCCTACAACAGGGCGGGCTATTCGGCGGCGATCTCGGTGATCCTTTTCGCCATCCTGCTGATCATCACGGTCCTCCAACTGCGGTTCGTTGAGCGAAAGGTCCACTACTCATGAGCGCACCGTCACCAGCCGCCGTCGTCGTTTCCCCGCATGAAGCTGAGCCACCCCGAAGGGCCCGGCCGTTTTCGCCCGCGAATCTTCTCCAGACCGTCGCCGCCGGCTACGTCCCGTTGATCATCGCCACGCTTGTGGTGGCCCTGCCATTGCTGTGGATGCTGCTCAGCTCGTTCAAGCAACCGGGCGAAATCGTCACCATGGACCTGAAGATCCTGCCCGAGTCATTGAACCTGGAGAACTATGCCACGGCGATGACCACCGTTCCGTTCGCCCAGTTCTTCGCGAACAGCCTGATCGTTACCGTGGTTGGTTCCACCGTCAAGGTCATCCTGGCGATCCTGACCGCCTACGCCTTGGTGTTCGTGCGTTTTCCGTTCAAGAACGTCATCTTCGTGCTCATCCTGGTTGCCCTGATGGTCCCGGCGCAGGTGTCCATCCTGCCCAACTACATCCTGATAGCGGGCATGGGAGGCAAGAACACCCTGTGGGGCATCATCCTTCCCGGCCTCGGCACCGCGTTCGGCACTTTCCTCCTTCGGCAACACTTCCTGACCCTGCCACCCTCAATCCTCGAAGCGGCTGAGATCGATGGCGCCGGCCATTGGCGGCGCCTGTGGCAGATCATCGTTCCCGTGTCGGTACCGTCCATCGCGACGGTGGCACTGGTGACGGTGGTCAGCGAATGGAATGACTACATCTGGCCCCTCATCATCACCGACCGCCCAGAAACGATGACCCTGCCCGTGGGCCTCACCTTGCTGCAGAACTCCGAAAGCAACGGAGCCGGCTGGGGAATCCTCATGGCCGGCGCCGTCCTGGTGATCGTTCCCATCCTGCTGGTGTTCGCCGCACTCCAGCGCTACATCGTTGCCGGCCTGACGCAGGGAAGCGTCACCGGTTGATTCTCCCACCACCACTCGCATCGAAGTACGTTATTGAAAGGAAGCACCATGCGCACCAACCTTGACCGCCGACATTTCCTGGGACTTGCGGGCCTCGGGGCCGGAGCAGCGGCCCTCGCCGCATGTGGCGGACCGTCGACGGCGGGAACGGCAGACGCCGTCGACACCGCAACCATCGACTTCAGCGGCGTAAAGCCGGCTGCCTCCATCGATTTCTGGACCAACCACCCGGGCAAGTCGCAGGACGTGGAAAAAGCCATTATCGAGAAGTTCCATGCCAAGTTCCCTGACATCAAGGTCAACCTGGTCACTGCCGGCGCCAACTATGAAGAGATTGCCCAGAAGTTCCAGACCTCACAGGCGGCAAAGTCGGGACTGCCTGCCTTGGTGGTCCTTTCCGACGTGTGGTGGTTCCGCTACTTCTCCAACGGCAGCATCATCCCCATTGACGGACTGGTCAAGCAACTGGACATCAAGATCGACGATTTCCAGAAGTCCCTGGTTGACGACTACAAGTACGACAACAAACAATGGGCACTCCCGTATGGCCGATCCACCCCGTTGTTCTACTACAACAAGGACCACTTCAAGGCGGCAGGGCTTCCGGACCGCGCTCCGGCAACCTGGCAGGAATTCGCGGAGTGGGCCCCGAAGCTGAAGGCCACCTCCGGCGCGCAGTACGCCTACATCTACCCGGCTTTGGCCGGCTACGCCGGCTGGACGCTGCAGAACAACCTGTGGGGCTGGGGCGGAAGCTGGTCCAAAGAGTGGGACATCACCTGCGATTCCAAAGAATCCGTGGCTGCCTTGCAGTGGGCACAGGACTCCATCTACAAGGACGGTTGGGCCGGCGTTTCGTCGAAGGAAGCTGCTGACGACTTCGCCGCCGGCATCACCTCGTCGACGATCTCCTCCACCGGTTCCCTGTTGGGTGTCCTGAAGGCTGCCAAGTTCAACGTCGGTGTCGGGTTCCTCCCCGGCGGTCCCGAGGTTCCCAGCGGCGTTTGCCCCACTGGCGGCGCAGGGCTTGGCATTCCGAGCGGGATCAGCAAGGAGGAGCAGCTGGCCGCCGCGACGTTCCTCAAGTTCATGACTGAACCCGAGAACACTGCTGCGTTCTCCGCCGCCACCGGGTACATGCCCACGCGGCTTTCCGCAGACATGTCCACCGTCCTGGCCACCACGCCGCAGATCAAGATTGCCATGGACCAGCTCGCGGTCACCAAGGTCCAGGACAACGCAAGGGTGTTCCTTCCGGGCGCGGACCAGGAAATGGCCAAGGCCGCTGCGAAGATCCTCACCCAGCAGGGCGACGTGCAGGCCACCATGACCGAACTTAAGAAGACGCTCGAAGGCATCTACACCAAGGACGTCAAGCCCAAGCTGAAGGCATAACCCTCCTCGGACACGAAGAGAGCCGGGCTGCTTCAGCAGCCCGGCTCCTGTTCATGGTGCCGTTACGGGATCGGGACAGGCACGACGCCGAGCGGCGCCAGCTTGCCTGCTCCGCCGTCCGGGGCAGACAGGACCCAAATGCCCTTCTCATGCACGGCGACCGAATGCTCCCACTGGCAGGAGCGCTTGCCGTCGGTGGTGACCACTGTCCAGTCGTCGTCGAGGGTGGCGGTTTCAATGTCGCCGCGAACCAACATTGGCTCAATGGCCAGGCACAGGCCTGGCCGGATCTTGGGGCCGCGGTGACCGGTCCTGTAGTTCAGGACGTCCGGGGCCATGTGCATTTCAGACCCAATACCGTGGCCTACGTAGTCTTCGAGAATGCCAAGGGGCTTGCCTTGGACAGAAGATACGTAGTCGTCGATTGCGTTGCCAATGTCCCCCACGAACTTGCCGGTCGCCAAAGCAGCGATTCCACGCCACATGGCGGCTTCCGTGACGTCGGAGAGGCGCTGGTCTTCAGGATTTGCGGTTCCAACGATGACTGTCCGTGCGGAATCTGAATGCCATCCATCCACAATGCAGCCGCCGTCGATGGAAATGATGTCCCCGTCCTGCAGGACACGGCCACCGGGGATGCCGTGAACCACCTCTTCATTCACTGACGTGCAGATGGTGGCCGGAAAGCCGTGGTAGCCAAGGAAGTTCGACTTCGCGCCGGCCTCGTTGAGGACCGCCGCGAACACGTCATCCAGGTCCTTGGTGGTGACTCCGGCCTTAGCCGCCGCAACAGCAGCGTCCAGCGCACGGCTCAGCACGAGGCCTGCCTGATGCATGGTGCGCATCTGCTCGTTGGACTTGTATTCAATACGGGGCTGACCGAACGCCATGTTCTCCTTCGGAAGGTTTGCTGGTGGGACCCGCCGGGCCCCGTGCTTCAACTATTTTCCCGTATCCGTGGGCTGGACCGAAATTGGCTTCTGCCCACCGAATGAGCGGGAACAAAAAAGGTGGGTCCCGCACCAAACGGTACGGGACCCACCCCTCACTCCAGCGCCGGTAACCCGGCTATGTGGAGAACGTACTAGACAGCCTTGGCCGACTCGATCGCCGTGAGGACACGGTCGGTAACTTCGTCGATACCGCCAATGCCGTCAACCTGTGTCAGGATGCCGCGCTCGGCATACTTGGCGACGACGGCCTCGGTCTGCTCGTGGTACAGGTCGAGACGGTGACGGATCACAGCCTCGTTGTCGTCGGAGCGGCCGGTTTCCTTGGCACGGCCCAGAAGACGGGCAACCAGTTCTTCGTCGTCGGCAGTCAGCTGGAGCACGACGTCGAGCTCCTGCTGGCCCTCAGCGAGGATCTGGTCAAGGTAGTCAACCTGCGCCGTTGTGCGCGGGTAGCCGTCCAACAGGAAGCCGTTCTCGACGTCGTCCTGGCCGAGGCGGTCGCGAACCATCTTGTTCGTGACGCTGTCCGGAACGAAGTCGCCGGCATCCATGTACTTCTTGGCTTCAATGCCCAAGGGGGTTTCGCCCTTGACGTTGGCACGGAAGATGTCGCCGGTGGAGATGGCGACTACGCCGAGGCGCTCGGAAATGCGCTCGGCCTGCGTACCCTTACCCGAACCGGGAGGTCCAATGATCAGCATTCTCGTCATCGCAAAAGCCCTTCGTAGTGACGTTGTTGTAGCTGCGCATCAATCTGCTTGACGGTCTCCAGGCCAACACCCACCATGATCAGGATTGATGTGCCACCGAACGGGAAGTTCTGGTTGGCATTGATCAGGACGAGTGCGACCAGCGGAATCAACGCCACGAAGCCAAGGTAGAAGGCTCCGGGAAGAGTGATCCTGGAAAGCACGTACTGCAGGTAGTCCGCGGTCGGTTTACCCGCCCGGATGCCCGGAATGAACCCGCCGTACTTCTTCATGTTGTCCGACACTTCTTCAGGGTTGAAGGTGATGGCCACATAGAAGTACGTGAAGAACACGATCATGGCGAAGTAGAGCGCCATGTAGATGGGGTGGTCGCCACGGGTGAGGTTGTTGTTGATCCACTCGACCCATGGAGCAATCTGCTCCCCCGGCTTGGGCTGGTTGAACTGTGAGATCAGGCCCGGCAGGTACAGCATGGAGGAAGCAAAGATGACGGGCACGACGCCGGCCATGTTCACCTTGATGGGGATATAGGTACTGGTTCCGCCCACGGTGCGTCGACCGATCATACGCTTGGCGTACTGGACCGGGACACGGCGCTGGGACTGCTCCACGAAGACCACCAGCGCCACAGTGAGCAGACCGATGGCAAGAACGATGAAGAACGTTCCGGCGCCCTTGGTCTCCCAGATGGAACCCAGTGAGCGGGGGAAGCCCGCAGCGATGGACGTGAAGATGAGGAGGGACATACCGTTGCCGACTCCGCGCTCGGTGACGAGCTCGCCCATCCACATGATGAGGCCCGTGCCTGCGGTCAGCGTGATGATCAACAGGAGGGTTGTAATGATGCTCTCATCGGGAATGATGGGCAGGTTACAGCCAGGCAGCAACTGTCCGGACCGGGCCAGCGACACCAGGGTGGTGGCGTTCAGCAAGCCGAGGGCGATGGTCAGGTACCGGGTGTACTGCGTCAGTTTTGACTGCCCGGAGGAACCTTCCTCGTAGAGCTGCTGGAACCGGGGAATGACAACCCGGAGCAACTGCACGATGATGCTCGCCGTGATGTAGGGCATGATGCCCAAGGCAAAGATCGAAACCTGCAGCAACGCGCCGCCGCTGAACAAGTTCACCAGCTGGTAGATGCCCTGCGAGGTGTCACCGTTGTTCAAGCATTGCTGGACATTCTGGTAGTTCACACCAGGCGAGGGGATGAAAGCTCCCAAGCGGAAGATTGTGATGATTCCCAGCGTGAACAACAACTTGCGTCGCAAATCAGGCGTCCGAAACGCCCGGCCGAATGCGCTTAGCAAGCGTCCTCCTGAGTAGAAAGTACAAGGATGTGATGGGACTCAATGAAACCCAACAACCGAGTCTAACTGCTTGTGACGCCGTCGTAATAATCGAGAGTCCACAATCACGCAAAAAATCCCGGTATACAGGGCCGAAGCCCCGCATACCGGGATCCTTTTACAACGGGCTTTTGCCCCACTGGCTCTTAGAGAGCAGTGGTGCTTCCGCCTGCTGCAGCAATCTTCTCCGTAGCGCTGGCGGAGAATGCGTGGGCGGTGACGTCGACCTTGACGGTGATGTCGCCGGTGCCAAGCACCTTTACGGGCTGGTTCTTGCGAACGGCACCCTTCTCAACCAGGGACTCAACGGTGACAGCGCCACCTTCCGGGAACAGCTCGTTGAGCTTTTCCAGGTTTACAACCTGGAACTCAACCCGGAACGGGTTCTTGAAGCCGCGCAGCTTCGGCAGGCGCATGTGCAGCGGCAGCTGGCCGCCGGCAAAGCCAGCCTTTACCTGGTAGCGGGCCTTCGTACCCTTGGTACCGCGACCAGCGGTCTTACCCTTGGAGCCTTCACCACGACCAACACGGGTCTTGGCGGTCTTGGCACCCGGGGCGGGACGCAGGTGGTGGACCTTCAGAGCGTTCTGCTTCTCAGCAGCCTCTGCGGCGGTCTTGTTCTCTGCCATTACTTCGCCTCCTCTACATTCACGAGGTGCGGAACCGTGTTGAGCATGCCAACGGTCACGGCATCAGCGGTACGGACAACGGTGTGTCCGATGCGCTTCAGGCCGAGGGACCGAAGGGTCGCAATCTGGTTCTGCTTGGCGCCGATGACGCCCTTGATCTGGGTGATCTCCAACTTGGCGTCGGAGGGAGTCAGGTTCTTAGCCATGACTAAACACCTGCCTTCTGGTTCTGGAGCGCGCGCACCAGAGCAGCAGGAGCAACCTCGTCCAGCGGCAAGCCACGGCGGGCAGCCACGGAAGCGGGCTCTTCGAGCTGCTTCAGAGCGGCAACGGTCGCGTGAACGATGTTGATCGCGTTGGAAGAACCGAGCGACTTGGAGAGGATGTCGTGGATGCCCACGCACTCCAATACCGCGCGGACCGGACCACCAGCGATAACACCGGTACCGGCGGAAGCCGGACGCAGCAGGACGACACCTGCAGCAGCTTCACCCTGCACGCGGTGCGGGATGGTGCTGCCAACGCGGGGAACGCGGAAGAAGGACTTCTTGGCCTCTTCAACGCCCTTTGCGATTGCTGCGGGAACTTCCTTGGCCTTGCCGTAGCCGACGCCGACCATACCGTTGCCGTCACCGACGACGACGAGAGCGGTGAAGCTGAAGCGACGACCACCCTTGACGACCTTGGCAACACGGTTGATGGTGACAACGCGCTCTACGAACTGGCTCTTCTCGGCTTCACGACCGCCGTCGCGGCCACCACGGCCACCACGGTCGCCGCGGCCCTGGCCACGGTCGCCACGCTCGCCGCGACGAGCGCCACGGCGGTCATCGGTAGCGGGTGCGGTCTCAGTTGCTTCAGCAGCTACAGCTTCAGTCACCTGAATGTCCTTTTCGTTATTTTCAACGGTCACAGTGCCAGCCCACCTTCGCGAGCACCGTCAGCGACGGCGGCGATGCGGCCGTGGTACTTGTTACCGCCACGGTCGAAGACAACAGCCTCGACGCCTGCAGCCTTGGCACGCTCGGCAACGAGCTCGCCGACGCGCTTGGCCTTGGCAGTCTTGTCTCCGTCGAATGCGCGAAGGTCAGCTTCCAGGGTGGAAGCGTAAGCCACGGTTACACCCTTGCTGTCATCGACAACCTGGACGAATACGTGACGTGCCGAACGGTTGACGACCAAACGAGGACGTACAGCCGTACCGGTGATGCGCTTGCGGATACGAAGCTGGCGACGGCTGCGTGCAGCAGACTTGCTCTTGTTCGAACGCTTCTTGTTAATTGCGATGGCCATGGTTTACTTACCAGCCTTTCCGACCTTGCGGCGGATGACTTCGCCGGCGTAACGGACACCCTTGCCCTTGTAGGGGTCGGGCTTGCGCAGCTTGCGAATGTTGGCAGCAACCTCGCCGACCTGCTGCTTGTTGATACCCGCAACAGAGAGCTTGGTCGGACCCTCTACTACGAAGGTGATGCCTTCGGGTGCAGAGACGTTGACAGGGTGGCTGTAGCCCAGAGCGAACTCCAGGTCAGAACCCTTGGCCTGAACGCGGTAACCAGTACCAACGATTTCAAGCTTCTTCTCGTAGCCCTCGGTAACGCCCTGGATCATGTTGGCGATCAGGGTGCGGGTCAGGCCGTGCAGCGAACGCGAGTTGCGCTCGTCGTTCGGGCGGGTGACCGTGAGAGTGTTCTCTTCCAGGGAGACCTCGATCGGGCTGGCCACAGTGTGGCTCAGCTCGCCTTTGGATCCCTTGACGCTGATGACGGAGCCATCGAGCTTGACCTCAACTCCGGCAGGAACGGTGATGGGGAGACGTCCAATACGTGACATTATTCTCTTCCTTTCCCGTTACCAGACGTACGCGAGGACTTCGCCGCCCACGCCCTTCTTGCCGGCCTGCTTGTCAGTCAGGAGGCCGGAAGAGGTGGACAGGATTGCGATACCCAGGCCACCCAGCACGTGCGGCAGGTTGGTGGACTTCGCGTAAACGCGGAGACCCGGCTTGGAGATGCGGCGGACACCAGCGATTGAACGCTCGCGGTTAGGACCGAACTTGAGGTCGATGGTCAGCTTCTTGCCAACCTCTGCTTCCTCTTCCTTCCAGCCGGCGATGTAGCCCTCGGCCTTAAGGATGTCGGCAACGCGTGCCTTCAGTTTGCTGTACGGCATGGTCACGGTGTCGTGGTATGCCGAGTTTGCATTGCGCAGACGCGTGAGCATGTCTGCGACAGGATCTGTCATAGTCATTTGGGCTATAGCCCTTCCTCGTAACGGTTTCCGCTGCGCTTGCCCTCAAGGGCGTGCACAGCCGGACCTGTCACGTAGTTAGTTTTCGGTTTTGAACGGGAAACCAAGCGCCTTGAGCAGCGCGCGGCCTTCGTCGTCGGTCTTGGCGGTAGTGACGACCGTGATGTCCATACCGCGAACGCGGTCGATGGAGTCCTGGTCGATTTCGTGGAACATAACCTGCTCGGTCAGACCGAAGGTGTAGTTGCCGTTGCCATCGAACTGCTTGCCGTTGAGGCCGCGGAAGTCACGGATACGCGGCAGTGCCAGCGAAACCAGACGATCCACGAATTCCCACATGCGGTCTCCACGCAGAGTTGCGTGTGCACCGATCGGCATGCCTTCGCGCAGCTTGAACTGTGCGATCGACTTGCGGGCCTTGGTTACCTGCGGCTTCTGGCCGGTGATCAGGGTGAGGTCGCGGACAGCGCCGTCGATCAGCTTGGAGTCCTTGGCGGCATCTCCAACACCCATGTTCACTACAACCTTCACCAGGCGGGGAACCTGGTTGACGTTCGCGTAGCTGAATTCGTCCTGCAGGGACTTCTTGATGGTCTCTGCGTATTTGGTCTTCAGACGCGGAACGATCTTTACTGGAGTCTCGAGAGTCTCAGTCATTAGATGTCCTTCCCGGTGGCCTTGGACACGCGGATACGGACGGTCTTGGTAGCGCCATCCCTCTCAACGGTGTCGAGACGGAAACCAACACGGGTCGGCTTCTTGGTCGACGGGTCAACCAAAGCAACGTTGGAAACGTGGATCGGGGCCTCTACGACCTCGATGCCACCGGTCTTGGTGCCGCGCTGCGACTGACCGACCTTGGTGTGCTTGGTGACGCGGTTGATGCCCTCTACCAACACGCGGTTGGTGTCCGGGAATACGCGCAGGACCTTGCCCTGCTTGCCGCGGTCGCCGCCGCGTTCCTGCTTGGCGCCGGTGATGACCTGAACGAGGTCACCCTTCTTGATCTTAGCCATGGACTAAAGCACCTCCGGGGCCAGCGAAACGATCTTCATGAACTTCTTGTCGCGAAGTTCACGACCAACCGGGCCGAAGATACGGGTACCGCGGGGGTCACCGTCGTTCTTCAGGATCACAGCTGCGTTTTCGTCAAACTTGATGTAGGAACCATCCGCACGGCGGCGTTCCTTCTTGGTACGGACGATGACCGCCTTAACGACGTCGCCCTTCTTTACGTTGCCGCCAGGGATAGCGTCCTTGACGGTTGCGACGATAACGTCGCCAATGCCTGCGTAGCGACGGCCAGATCCACCGAGAACGCGAATGGTAAGGATTTCCTTAGCACCCGTGTTGTCGGCGACCTTCAGTCGCGACTCCTGCTGAATCAATTTCTACTCCTTGCGTCGCGCCGGTTCTCAGACCGAAATCATGCATACGGAATGAGCCTTGCGGAACGGTTGATCGGGGTGTCTCTTGACCTGCCTGGATTTTGCCAGAACAGGCCTAAACGCCCGTGCCACAAGCATCAGCTTCCCTTGCAGAAAACTCTGCGCGGGGCAGTATGCAGCGGCACGATTGTTTACGAGGTAGTGGACGACGCACAAGTGGCGCCATACAAACTCAATATCCTAGCACGATTAGAGCTTGAATCCGAACCGAGGGTGAACGCGGGAAGGCCCGCATTCCCAAGGGAATACGGGCCTTCCGCTGAATCCTGCCAGGCGATGCCCGACGTCGGATTTACTTTGCCTTTTCGAGGATCTCCACCAGGCGCCACCGCTTGGTAGCGGAGAGCGGGCGGGTCTCAGAGATGAGAACGAGGTCGCCGATGCCGGCGGTGTTCTCTTCGTCGTGAGCCTTGACCTTCGAGGTGCGGCGAATAACCTTGCCGTACAGAGCGTGCTTCACGCGGTCTTCAACCTGAACAACGATGGTCTTTTCCATCTTGTCAGAGACAACGTAGCCGCGACGCGTCTTACGGTAACCGCGCTGTTCAGCGCTGGCTGCTGCTTCCGTCACAGTTTCCTTCTCGCTCACTTGGCGTCCTCTCCAGCTTCAACCTCGGCCTTTTCAGCCTTGGCAGCCTTCTTGGACTTCTTTTCTTCCTTGGCTTCCACAACCGGTGCGGCAACCTCGGCACGAATGCCCAGCTCGCGCTCACGGAGAACGGTGTAGATGCGTGCGATGTCCTTCTTTACCGCGCGCAGGCGACCGTGGTTCTCCAGCTGTCCGGTGGCGGACTGGAAACGCAGGTTGAACAGCTCCTCCTTGGACTTGCGGAGTTCTTCAACGAGACGCTCGTTGTCGAAACCGTCCAGCTGTGCGGGTGCGAGATCCTTCGACCCTACTGCCATTTCTATTCACCACCTTCGCGACGCACAATGCGTGCCTTCAACGGCAGCTTGTGGATTGCCAGGCGCAGGGCCTCGCGAGCTACCTCTTCATTGACACCGGAGAGTTCGAAGAGAACCCGGCCCGGCTTGACGTTTGCGACCCACCATTCCGGAGAACCCTTACCGGAACCCATGCGGGTTTCAGCAGGCTTCTTCGTCAGCGGACGGTCCGGGTAGATGTTGATCCAGACCTTACCGCCACGCTTGATGTGGCGGGTCATCGCGATACGGGCGGACTCGATCTGACGGTTGGTTACGTATGCCGGGCTGAGAGCCTGGATACCGTACTCACCGAAGCTGACCTTGGTGCCACCCGTAGCAGCGCCGGAACGACCCGGGTGGTGCTGCTTACGGTGCTTGACTCGACGTGGGATAAGCATTTAAGCCTGTCCTCCTTCTGCTGCGGGTGCAGCAGCTTCAGCGGCCGGTGCTTCAACGGCAGCAGGTGCTGCCTCAGCTGCCGGACGGTCGTTACGACGACGGCGGTCGCCACCCGGGCGGCCCGGACGGTCTCCTGCACGGCCACGGGACGGAGCAGCAGCTGCCTGCTGAGCCAGTTCCTTGGCAGTGACGTCACCCTTGTAGATCCAAACCTTTACGCCGATACGGCCGAAGGTGGTCTTGGCTTCGTAGAAGCCGTAGTCGATGTTCGCGCGGAGGGTGTGCAGGGGCACACGGCCTTCGCGGTAGAACTCCGAGCGGGACATTTCTGCGCCACCCAGACGGCCCGAGCAAGCAACACGGATGCCCTTGGCACCTGCGCGCTGCGCGGACTGCATTGCCTTCTTCATCGCACGGCGGAAAGCCACGCGGGAAGTCAGCTGCTCAGCGATGCCCTGGGCAACAAGCTGTGCTTCCATCTCGGGGTTCTTGACCTCGAGGATGTTCAGCTGAACCTGCTTGCCGGTGAGCTTTTCGAGCTCGCCGCGGATGCGGTCTGCTTCGGCGCCGCGGCGACCAATGACGATGCCCGGGCGTGCCGTGTGGATATCCACGCGGACACGGTCACGGGTGCGCTCGATCTCGACCTTGGCGATGCCGGCGCGCTCCATGCCGGTGGACATGAGCTGACGGATCTTGATGTCCTCGCGGACGAAGTCCTTGTAGCGCTGTCCGGGCTTGGTGCTGTCAGCGAACCAGTGCGAAACGTGGTCGGTGGTGATGCCGAGTCGGAACCCGTGCGGGTTTACTTTCTGTCCCACTTAGCGAGCCTCCTCTTTCTCGGGGGTTGCCACGACCAACGTGATGTGGCTGGTCCGCTTCCTGATGCGGTAGGCGCGGCCTTGGGCACGCGGCTGGAACCGCTTCATGGTCGGGCCTTCATCAACGAATGCTTCGCTGATGAACAGGTCGCTGTCGTCGAATGCAACGCCGTCACGGTCCGCGAGGACGCGTGCGTTGGCCATTGCCGACTGAAGTACCTTGAATACCGGCTCCGAAGCTGCCTGGGGGGCAAACTTCAGAATTGCCAGAGCCTCATTCGCTTGCTTACCACGAACAAGGTTGACGACGCGCCGGGCCTTCATAGGCGTTACGCGGATGTGACGCGCAATAGCCTTGGCTTCCATTGCTTTCCTTCTCTCGTCTAAGACGTAAAGTCAGGCGCCTTAGCGGCGCTTGCCCTTACGGTCGTCCTTAACATGGCCGCGGAATGTCCGCGTGGGAGCGAATTCGCCGAGCTTGTGCCCGACCATCGACTCAGTGACAAACACCGGGATGTGCTTGCGTCCGTCGTGTACGGCGATCGTGTGCCCGAGCATGTCGGGGATGATCATCGAACGGCGGGACCAGGTCTTGATGACGTTCTTGGTGCCCTTATCGTTTTCCCGTGCGACCTTCACAAAGAGGTGCTGGTCAACGAAAGGACCTTTTTTCAGGCTGCGTGGCATGTGTCCAGGCTCCTATCGCTTGTTCTTGCCAGTACGGCGGCGACGAACAATAAGCTTGTCGCTCTCTTTGTTCGGACGGCGGGTACGGCCCTCGGGCTTGCCGTTCGGGTTGACCGGGTGACGTCCACCGGAAGTCTTACCTTCACCACCACCGTGCGGGTGGTCAACCGGGTTCATGGCTACACCACGGACAGTCGGGCGAACGCCCTTCCAGCGCATACGGCCGGCCTTACCCCAGTTGATGTTCGACTGCTCGGCGTTGCCGACCTCGCCGACGGTTGCGCGGCAGCGCACGTCAACGTTGCGGATTTCGCCGGAGGGCAGACGCAGCTGGGCGAAACGGCCTTCCTTTGCAACGAGCTGTACCGAAGCACCTGCGGAACGAGCCATCTTGGCGCCGCCACCCGGACGCAGTTCAACTGCGTGGATTACGGTACCAACCGGGATGTTGCGCAGCGGCAGGTTGTTGCCCGGCTTGATGTCAGCGTCGGGACCAGCCTCGACGAAGTCACCCTGGGACAGCTTGTTCGGAGCGATGATGTAACGCTTGGTGCCATCAACGTAGTGCAGGAGTGCGATGCGAGCCGTACGGTTCGGGTCGTACTCGATTTCGGCAACGCGGGCGTTGATGCCGTCCTTGTCGTGACGACGGAAGTCGATCAGACGGTACTGGCGCTTGTGCCCACCACCCTTGTGGCGGGTGGTGATCTTACCGGAGTTGTTACGGCCGCCAGTCTTGTGCAGCGGACGCAGCAACGACTTTTCCGGAGTCGATCGCGTGATTTCAGCGAAGTCGGCTACGCTCGAGCCACGACGGCCCGGGGTAGTCGGCTTGTATTTACGGATTCCCATAATTTATTTCCTCGTTAAAGTGGTCTCCGCTACGCGAGCGGACCGCCGAAGATGTCGATTGTGCCTTCTTTGAGGGTGACAATTGCACGCTTGGTGCTCTTGCGCTGTCCCCAGCCGAATTTGGTGCGCTTGCGCTTACCGGCACGGTTGATGGTGTTGATCGAGTCAACCTTGACCGAGAAGATCTTCTCGACGGCCAGCTTGATCTCGGTCTTGTTCGAGCGAGGGTCCACCAGGAAGGTGTACTTGCCTTCGTCGATCAGACCGTAGCTCTTTTCCGATACGACGGGTGCAAGCACGACGTCGCGCGGGTCCTTGATGGTGGTTACGCTCACTTGGAGGCCTCCTCGTTCTTTGCCTTGTCAGCGATGAACGCCTCGAAAGCAGCCTTGGTGAAGACCACGTCGTCGGAGACAAGCACGTCGTAGGTGTTCAGCTGGTCTGCGTACAGAACGTGAACATCCTGGAGGTTGCGCACGGACAGTGCAGCAACATCGTTGGCGCGCTCGATTACGACGAGCAGGTTCTTGCGCTCAGTGACGGAGCGCAGCGAAGCCAGTGCGTCCTTGGCGGACGGCTTGGTGCCGGCTACCAGTTCAGCGATGACGTGGATGCGGCCGTTGCGGGCGCGGTCAGACAGGGCGCCGCGGAGTGCAGCAGCCTTCATCTTCTTGGGGGTGCGCTGGCTGTAGTCACGAGGGGTCGGACCGTGGACAACGCCACCGCCGGTCATGTGAGGAGCACGGATGGAACCCTGACGGGCGCGGCCGGTACCCTTCTGCTTGAACGGCTTGCGACCTGCACCGGAAACCTCGGCACGGGTCTTCGTCTTGTGGGTACCCTGGCGTGCGGCAGCGAGCTGTGCGACGACGACCTGGTGCAGCAGCGGCACGTTGGTCTGAACGTCGAAGATCTCTGCAGGCAGGTCTACCTTGACAGTGCTAGTCATTTAACTAGGCTCCCTTCACGGCGGTGCGTACGAGTACGACCTGGCCGCGGGCACCGGGGACGGCACCCTTGATAAGGAGCAGCGACTTCTCAGCGTCAACAGCGTGAACCGTGAGGTTCAGCGTGGTGTGACGCTCGGCGCCCATGCGGCCGGCCATTTTCAGGCCCTTGAAGACGCGGCTCGGGGTGGATGCGCCACCGATGGAGCCAGGCTTACGGTGGTTCTTGTGGGCACCGTGGGAAGCGCCAACGCCGTGGAAGCCGTGACGCTTCATAACACCGGCGAAGCCCTTACCCTTTGAGGTGCCGACGACGTCGATCTTCTGGCCGGCTTCGAAGATCTCAACAGAGAGCTCCTGGCCCAGCTCGTAGGATGCGGCGTCTGCGGTACGCAGTTCGACGACGTGGCGACGAGGGGTGACGCCAGCCTTTTCGAAGTGGCCAGCCAGCGGCTTGGTGACCTTGCGGGGATCGATCTGGCCGTAGCCGATCTGGACGGCGACGTAGCCATCTACCTCTGCGTTGCGCAGCTGGGTGATGACGTTGGAGTCAGCCTGGACGACAGTTACCGGGATGAGCTTGTTGTTCTCGTCCCAGACCTGGGTCATGCCGAGCTTCGTGCCCAACAGGCCCTTTACGTTACGGGTTGCGGTCATAGTCTCTCAGCACCTCCCTAGAGCTTGATTTCGATGTTCACGTCGGCAGGCAGGTCGAGACGCATAAGCGAGTCAACGGCCTTCGGCGTGGGGTCGATGATGTCGATCAGACGCTTGTGAGTACGCATTTCGAAGTGCTCACGGCTGTCCTTGTACTTGTGAGGAGAGCGAATTACGCAGTAAACGTTCTTCTCCGTGGGCAGCGGCACCGGGCCGACTACCGTTGCGCCTGCGCGCGTGACCGTCTCAACGATCTTCCGCGCTGAAACATCAATGACCTCGTGGTCATATGACTTCAGCCGGATGCGGATTTTTTGTCCCGCCATGTCGCCTGACTCTCTTTCAGCTAGTGCTGCTCTAGTTAGGGCTGCTCTGTTTACTTACCTGTTGATGTGGCCGCCGAGGCGTTTGAGGATCTACCACCACACGCCGCACAAGCTGAATCCGGATATTCCGGGTTCCTCAACCTGCCGGCGCACCGACCCCCGCGGTCGGGCGTGTCGCGATTTCCACGCAGACTCGACCGCATTCCATGGGGTTCAGGGTTATGTTTGGGCTTCGACCTGGACCCTGACACCCGGCATTATCCGGATCGGGACACGAAGAAGCGCTTGAACAACTCATCCAGTATGGCGGAAAGTTGGGGCAAAGGCCAATCGGCCCCGTGAAGGCCATTGCCCGCCCGCCCCAGGCTGAGGAAGATTGGGACATGACCGTCCAGGATCAAGGTTCGGTGGAGGATCTCGCGGCCCGCCTCCGCCCGGGTTTCGTGCTTGGCGTCGCAGCCGCCGCCTTCCAGATCGAGGGCTCACTGACCGCGGACGGCCGGGGACCGTCTGGTTGGGATGCCTTCGCGGAGAAGCCAGGAGCAATCGTCGACGGCGACTCCCCCACCATAGCCTGCGACCATTACAACCGCGCGGATGAGGACATCGCCCTGATGCAGGAACTGGGCGTGGATTCGTATCGGTTCTCACTCTCGTGGCCGCGCATCCAGCCCGGCGGCAAAGGCGCCGTAAACCCGCGGGGACTGGACTTTTACGATCGCCTGATCGACAAGCTGCTGGCCGCCGGGATCTCCCCCATGGCCACGTTGTTTCATTGGGACACCCCGCTTGAACTTGAGCACGCCGGTGGGTGGATGAACCGGGAAACGGCCGAACGCTTCGCCGTCTACTGCGCCGCCGTGGCGGAACGTTTTGGCGACCGGGTGGAGTACTGGGTCACCATGAACGAGCCTGTTTCCGTGACTCTGCAGGGATACGCGCTGGGGGTCCATTCCCCCGGCCGCCAGTTGTTGTTCGATTCACTGCCTGCCGCACATCATCAGTTGCTGGGACACGGGCTCGCAGTTCAGGCCCTTCGGGGTGCCGGCGTTAAAGGTCAGATCGGAGTGTCCAACATGCACTCCCCCGTGCAGCCGGCCAGCAGCAGCCTTGGCGACCGCCTGATGGCGCAGGCCCTGGACCTGATCCTCAACCGAATTTATGCCGATGCGATACTGCTTGGCCAATACCCCAAACCACCACTGCCGATGAAACCGTGGTTCCGATCCTTGGGCACAATCCACGACGGCGACCTGGAGCTCATCAGCCAACCGTTGGATTTTTATGGGCTCAACTACTACTACCCGATCAAGGTAGCCATCGGTCCGGGTCCGGCCGAGATCCCTACGGGAACCTCAACCGAGATGGCGAAGGTTCCTTTCCATCTGGCGGCGTACCAGGAGTACGAGACCACAGGTTTTGGCTGGCCAGTGGCCCCGGAACGTCTGGCTTTGCTCCTGCGTGAAATGAAGGACCGGTACGGCGATGCGCTGCCTCCCCTGTTCATCACTGAGGGCGGAGCGAGCTTCCCCGAACCTCCCCAAGTGGACGGCCCCATCGAGGACGCGAACCGCATCTCCTACCTCGCGGACCATCTGGGGCATGCCCTGACGGCAACAGGACCAGGCGGAATCGCAGAGGACGTAGACCTTCGCGGCTACTACGTGTGGACATTGCTGGACAACTTTGAGTGGGCGGCCGGCTACTCCCAGCGCTTCGGACTGGTGCACGTGGATTTCGACACCTTGGAAAGGACACCCAAGGACTCGTTCTATTGGTACCGTGCGCTGGGCCGTGCCCGGGCCCGCGGGTTATAGCCCAGATCGGTTAAATAGCTTCATTCGGGCGCTATTGGTTGTTCTTGTTGGCGCGCCTAATGCGCTTGGCACGATCGATTTCGGTGCGGAAGTTCTTGCGTCCCCACACGACCCCGCCACCAATTGCTGCAATGACTGCGAGAACTATCAGGAATTCCATGCACGGCTCCTCTCCGTAGACTGCAACATTATCGGATCCCGTCCTTGGCCTGCGACGGGACGTCATCCGGATTGCTGTCCGGGCGCTCCGCTGCCGCACCAGCATGGGGTCGCTTGTTCAGCCGCCAGACCGCCAGCACAATCAGCCCCAGCGCAACGAGGGCCAACATGGCGAAGGCGTAAGAACGCAGCGCCCACATGATGCTGAGCGCAACCCCGGCTGCACCCCACCACACAATGATCCTTTCGGCCAGCAGCAGGCCAGCCGCAAGAACAACCACATGTGCCACGAGCACATAGAGTTGCTGCGCCGGAGTGCCGCCGAAGATCGTTCCCAGGGATGTCAGCGACAGGGCACCTGCTGCCACGCAGAGCCGGAGCAGTCCATCGCTCCGTTGCCCCCTGAGGTAGCGCAGTCCTGCTAGAACAGCCAACGCAATGACGTACCACTGGATCGCCCAGAACCAGTCGGGCCGGGAATTGTCCACAAACAGCAGCGCGCGCTGGAAAGCAGCCAACGAGAGCACCCCCGCGAGCTCAGCGGCCACCCATTTGCTGTAGGGAATCTCGACAACCGCCAGCAGGCCCGCTGCGATGATGAGGGCCGCTCCAACCAGGGCGGTCCCGTCCCGTAGCAGGCCCACCGCAGCGGAGGAAACCAAACCGACGACGGCGGTACCCGCCAACGCGTTACGCCGCCAAAGTACGCCACCAATATCCCGGCCCCCGAGCGCCTTCGCGGAGTACAGGAGTACAGACGCGCCCACCCCGCCCAGAAGCCACGGCATGAATGCGGCCCAGACACCCAAGGGCAGTCCATCCAGCAAACCATCGACGGCGGCTATGGAGCCCATGAGCACGGCCGGCGCCGCTACAGCGTAGAGGGCGGGGACCTTCTCGATGTGGGAGGCTGCGAAGAGCGCCAATGCCAGGACCAGCATCGACAGCCCGGTGAGGGTCAGCGAGACGCCGGTCGAGAACAGGCCGCCGACGACGACGAAGCCCAATGCGGAGGACAGCCAGAACCATCGATCGCTGCCCTGCGCACGGGTATCGGCGCCGGAGCCTCGGGACCTGACGATGCACCGCGCCACAGTGCTCGCAGTGGACAGCGCAAGAAGCACCATGGGTACCTGGTACTTATCCAGGAGCGGCTGGTGCAACCACGTGGCGGTGGGAAAGTTGGCGGCCGGGCCAGCGAGGACCACGCCGAGGCCAGCGGCAGCAATGACGAAGTACTCTGAGCCATGCACCTTGAGGTAACGCCGGGCAATCGGGGCGCAAGCCAGGACCAGCGCCAACTCGACGAGCACCACCCACCGGCCGCCGCCGTCGAAATTCCGCATCAGCAGGTAGCCCACCGGGAGGGCGAGCTGAACGCCCAAGGTGGCCCATACTGTTACCTGCTGGAAGGCGACATCGGTACCCCGGCTCCGCACGGCCAACCCAGCTACGTGCTGGACCACAAGGGCCAGCGCGATCACCAAGGACACGGTCGTGGCAGAGTCCGTGATATCAGCCGCGAGAACGCCCACGAACGCGGTCGCAAGGACACGGACACCCAACAGGTATCCCCCACGGACACGACGCTCACGGACAACAGACACCATGTATCCGCTGTAAGCCGCGAAGATTCCCAACAGGATTTCGACATCACGGATACTCTGCATCCGAAGTGCCAGGAGCAGCACCAGGGAAACCGGGGCGAAGATCCAGGCGGCGGAATGGCGGCGAAGCACCATTCCGCAGGCAACAGCGGCCAGGGCTGTGGCCGTCGTGGTAAAGCCTGGCTGCCACCCATGCTTTAGAAGGAGTCCCACGCTGCCTGCGAGTGTCAGGAGCGAGGTGGCGGCAGCCATGACCGTCAGGACGACCCCTGCATCAACCATGGAAGCTTGCGGGTACCGTCGGCGCATGCCCGGCAGCAGCGGGAGGACAAGCTGAAGTGCGCACATGGCGACGACGACGACCGCGACCGACGGAACCTCCCCCGCTACCTGCAAGCCTCCGCTGTCGCGAGTGGCATCGTAGATTGCTGATGCGGCCAGTAAGGTAGCCGATGCCCGACCCAGCCACCAGTAGCACTGACGATGCAAGGACGGGACGAGCCTCAGAGCAGTCAAGCAGATATATCCGATCCCGACCAGGAGGACCACGTTGCCCAGGGCGAGGGAAACCGACACCGCGCCCACCACCCCAGATACGAGGACCGCAGTCGGGGCAAGGAACTCCCACAAAGCGGGTCGCCACGGGCCGTCACCTTCAGCGTCCCGGCGGAAGAGCAAGTATCCAGAGGCGACGCCTGCCAGCAGGACCAAATAGACAGCCGTAACCACGGCAGGCCTGCCTGCAACGTGATCGACTACCGGCAGGATCAGTAGCCCAGCCATCCCGGAACCGCCGAACGCTGCGATCGAGGCCCACGGTGCCAGGAGCCGGACTCCCCCTCCCATCAGGAGTGCGTTGGCTACTTGCTGGAGGACGGCGGCACCGATGAAAGCCAGCACAGAGGCAGCAACCCGGTTGGCGCTCTCTTCAAAGATGCCGGCCGCCACTGCTGGCGCACTCAGCGTCAGGGCGATACGTCCAGCAAGAACCAAGTGCTGACGAAGCGCACCCGGCTGGATGGCCCCCCGGAGGAACCAGTACAGCCCGGCAGATAGCAGGAGCCCTGAGAGGGGCCACGCGCCGAGCACCCCCATGAACGGAAGAGCCACAGCCAGGACTACCCCCGGCGCGAACTCCACACGGCCGCCTGCCTTCCACCCCACCACCATGGCTGTCAGCATCGTGACAAACAGCGGCAGGTAAGGGGGAAGATCGAACTGACCGATCCCCAGGACCACTGTCAGGGCCGCCGCCGTCACCAGTTGCAAGCCCAGGCACGACACGGCGTCGTTCCACCAGTACCGCGGGGCAACCCTCTCCCCCGCGAACGCGACTCCCAGCGACTGCACGCCGAGGCAAACGATGGCGGCGAACATCACCAGGCTTACGTCCGCGGACAGATCCCACACAACTCCCAGCAGCGCCAATGTGAAGGCGAGCCGGGCAGCATAGACGTGCTGGAGCCGGAAAAGTCCGCCAGGGACAAAGGCCATAACCGTGAAGTAGGTGCCACAAACCGCCATAACCAGTGCATACTCGCCACGGGACAGAAGAGCCGGAGTCAACGTCACAGCTATGGCAACCGCAGGGACGACAAAAGGATGCAGCATCATCAGCGGACGGATATAGAGAGGCGGTATCCAACGCGGACGCAACAACGCACCCAGGGTCAGCAGTACGGCCACGCCGATCATCGCGATGAAGTACCACACCAGGGCACCTCCGAGGATGGAAACCCCTGACCATGCCGTGGAGACCACAAAGCTGAGGGAAAGAAATGCGAGGACCTTGTTGTCCAGCCGAACGGCGGTATAAGAGTAGATCGCGATCCCCAACAACGACGTCACCAACCAAGCGGCAGGACCATCGTGAAGGGCGAAGTTGTACATGGCCAGGCCCGTCACCGGGATAAGTGCCAGACCCGTTCCGACGAAAGCTACAGCGGCCGGACGGAGCCGGGGAACCTTGGCGTGGATGATGAGTCCGGCGATGTAGAACAAAGCCGTAATGAACCAGATGCCCATAAAGCGGAAAAGTTCAGGCAGGCTCGTACCCACAAACAAGGCGCCCGCAGCTACCAGCAAAAGACTCGCGACGTAGAGCGTGATGTTGATGTTTTGCTGGTCCCGCTTCTCCTTGCGGGCTGCGGCAGCTTCCGGCGTCTCCCGAGGGACAGGGGGCTGTTGGACGCTGGCCACCATGGGCTGCCGGGGCGCTGGCGGGTGGGGCGCTGCCTGCCGGGGAGCAGGCTGGTAGGGCGCCTGCTGCGGGGGCGTGGGCGGAACCACGGAATACGGGCGTGTGACGGAAGTCGGCGGCTGCAGAGGCATCGTCGCCGCTGGGGTGGCATTCGGAAACGAAGCTCCAATGTGGAGGTCCGGTACCTGCCTGGTCGTCTCTGCCACAGGGTCCCGCCGGGCTTCGGCGTCGCGCCAGCCCGCCACGTGCCCGGCCAGGTAGCCCGCCCGGTAGGCGTTCGATCCGCCTGCCGGGTCCGGTCCGGCGGAGATATTGCTGGTTGGATAGGGCGGCCGGCTCTTGCTCCCCTTCCTAAGTCCCAGGGCATAAGCAATCGCCCCGGTGATGACCAGGAGCAGCAAAACGAGCAGTCCATTCATGGAAGGTCCTTAGATCTGTCGGCCTCAAACCTGCCGCGTTTATCCAGTCGATAGAGAAACTATAGCAAAGAAGAGCCCCACCGCCGAAGCGGTGGGGCTCTTCTTGTGCGTAACTACCGGCTGGGCCGGAACGTCACTGATCTACAAGTAGGAACTACTTGATGATGCTGGTGACACGTCCCGAACCAACGGTGCGGCCGCCTTCGCGGATAGCGAAGCCGAGGCCCTCTTCCATAGCGATCGGCTGGATGAGCGCAACGGTCATCTCAGTGTTGTCGCCAGGCATAACCATTTCCGTGCCTTCCGGCAGGGTGATAACGCCGGTCACGTCCGTGGTGCGGAAGTAGAACTGCGGGCGGTAGTTGGAGTAGAACGGGTTGTGACGTCCGCCTTCGTCCTTGGACAGGATGTAGACGTTAGCCTCGAAGTCGGTGTGCGGGGTGATGGAACCCGGCTTGACGACAACCTGGCCACGCTCGACATCGTCGCGCTTGAGACCGCGGAGCAGGAGGCCACAGTTCTCGCCGGCCCATGCTTCGTCGAGCTGCTTGTGGAACATCTCGATACCGGTAACCGTGGTCTTCTGGACCGGGCGGATGCCGACGATCTCGACCTCGGAGTTGATGGCGAGGGTTCCACGCTCGGCGCGGCCCGTTACAACGGTGCCACGACCGGTGATCGTGAAGACGTCTTCGATCGGCATCAGGAACGGCTTGTCGCGGTCACGTACGGGGTCCGGAACGGACTCGTCGACAGCTGCCATCAGGTCCTGGACGGACTTGACCCAAACCGGGTCGCCTTCCAGAGCCTTGAGACCGGAAACGCGAACAACCGGAGCCTCATCGCCATCGAAGCCCTGCGAGCTCAGGAGCTCACGAACTTCCATTTCGACGAGGTCGAGGAGTTCTTCGTCATCAACCATGTCGGACTTGTTCAGTGCGACCAGCAGGTAGGGAACACCAACCTGGCGGGCGAGCAGAACGTGCTCACGGGTCTGAGCCATCGGACCATCGGTTGCGGCAACCACGAGGATTGCGCCGTCCATCTGGGCAGCACCGGTGATCATGTTCTTGATGTAGTCAGCGTGACCGGGGGCGTCTACGTGTGCGTAGTGGCGCTTCTCGGTCTGGTACTCCACATGGGAGATGTTGATGGTAATACCGCGCTGGCGCTCTTCCGGAGCGGAGTCGATCGACGCGAAGTCGCGCTGCTCGTTGAGATCCGGGTACTGGTCGTACAGCACCTTGGAAATGGCGGCAGTCAGCGTCGTCTTACCGTGGTCAACGTGACCAATGGTGCCGATGTTGACGTGCGGCTTAGTCCGCTCGAACTTTGCCTTTGCCACAGGTTCCTCCTAGAACGATTTCAAGTGAAGTGCTCCTCGGCCGCGCTTTTCGCGGCAGAAACTTTAGCAAGTCTACTTGGGGGCTTGGTTTTGGTGAAATTGCAGATTCAGGAACCAATCTTAGTTCCTAGAGCCTGTTTGCGCAGGGGCCGGGCTGCAGCTTCCGCCGCAGCCCCGCCTCAGACGCTTAGATGCCTTCCCGGGACCGGAATTGCATCCGTTACCGGGAGATTACTCGCCGCGGGTTTTCTGGATGATCTCGTCGGCTACTGCCTTCGGGACCTCCGCGTAGCTGTTGAACGTCATGGAGTACACAGCACGACCCTGGGTCTTGGACCGGAGGTCGCCGATGTAGCCGAACATGCCGGACAGCGGAACGTGTGCACGGATAACCTTCACACCTGCTGCGTCCTCCATGGACTGCATCTGGCCACGGCGGGCGTTCAGGTCACCAATAACATCACCCATGTATTCCTCAGGTGTGCGGACCTCAACATCCATCAGCGGTTCGAGCAGAACAGGGTTCGCCTTGCGTGCAGCTTCCTTGAAAGCCATACGTCCGGCGATCTTGAACGCCATTTCCGAGGAGTCAACATCGTGGGACGCGCCGTCAATCAGCGTGGCCTTGATGCCAACAACCGGGTAACCGGCCAGGACGCCGTCGTTCAGTGCATCCTGGATACCGGCGTCAACCGACGGGATGTACTCGCGCGGAACGCGGCCACCAGTGACCTTGTTCTCGAACGCGTACAGCTCGCCTGAAGCGGTGTCCATGGGCTCGATCGCGATCTGGATCTTAGCGAACTGACCCGAACCACCGGTCTGCTTCTTGTGCGTGTAGTCAAGGCGCTCGACGGCGCGCTTGATGGTTTCGCGGTAAGCAACCTGCGGCTTGCCAACGTTTGCCTCGACCTTGAACTCGCGGCGCATGCGGTCCACCAGGATATCCAGGTGGAGTTCGCCCATGCCGGCGATGATGGTCTGGCCCGTGTCTTCGTTGAGGGAGACCTGGAAGGTCGGGTCCTCAGCGGAGAGCTTCTGGATGGCCGTGGAGAGCTTCTCCTGGTCACCCTTGGTGTTGGGCTCGATGGCAACCGAGATCACGGGCTCCGGGAAGCTCATGGACTCGAGGACGATCTGGTTGTTGGCATCGCACAGGGTGTCGCCCGTGGTGGTGTCCTTCAGACCGATGGCTGCGTAGATGTGGCCGGCAG
The DNA here is from genome assembly GCF_031455195.1 of Paenarthrobacter nitroguajacolicus. Lineage (GTDB taxonomy): Bacteria > Actinomycetota > Actinomycetes > Actinomycetales > Micrococcaceae > Arthrobacter > Arthrobacter nitroguajacolicus_D. The sequence continues at coordinate 277,452 of NZ_JAVDSH010000003.1, forward strand.
TAGCGCCCTCGACAGGCATTTCCTTGTTGGCGTGCATCTGGAACAGCTTGCCGATACGTTCCTTCTTGCCCTTGGTGGAGTTAACCACCTGGGCGCCGGCCTCAACGTGACCGGAGTACACGCGGACGAAGGTCAGCTGGCCGAAGAACGGGTGCGCAGCAATCTTGAAGGCGAGGGCCGAGAACGGCTCGTCTGCAGACGGCTTGCGGGTCAGTTCCTTCTCTTCGTCGCGGGGATCGTGACCGATCATCGGCGGGACGTCGAGCGGGTTCGGCAGGTAGTCGACAACAGCATCCAGCATCGGCTGAACGCCGCGGTTCTTGAAGGCAGAACCACAGAAGACCGGGTAGAGCTCAGAGTTGATGGTCATCTTGCGGATGCCGGCTTTGAGTTCCTCAAGGGTGAGTTCTTCACCTTCGAGGTACTTCTCCATGAGCTCTTCGGAAGCCTCGGCCACAGTCTCAACGAGCTGTGCACGGTACTCTTCGGCCTTGGCCTGGAGGTCCGCCGGGATTTCCTGCACTTCGTAGGAAGCACCCATGGTGACGTCACCCTTAGCGTCGCCAGGCCAAACCAGGGCGCGCATTTCGAGGAGATCAACCACACCGATGAAGTCGTTCTCGGCGCCGATGGGCAGCTGCATAACCAGCGGCTTGGCACCAAGGCGGGAGATGATGGTGTCTACGGTGAAGTAGAAGTCTGCGCCCAGCTTGTCCATCTTGTTGACGAAGCAGATACGCGGAACGTTGTACTTGTCAGCCTGGCGCCAAACAGTCTCGGACTGCGGCTCCACGCCTTCCTTGCCGTCGAACACTGCAACTGCACCGTCGAGGACACGCAGGGAGCGCTCAACCTCGACCGTGAAGTCCACGTGGCCCGGGGTGTCGATGATGTTGATCTGGTTCTGGTTCCAGAAGCAAGTCACGGCGGCAGACGTGATGGTGATGCCGCGTTCCTTTTCCTGTTCCATCCAGTCAGTCGTCGAGGCGCCATCGTGCGTCTCGCCGATCTTGTGGTTCACACCCGTGTAGAACAGGATGCGCTCGGTAGTGGTGGTCTTGCCGGCATCGATGTGGGCCATGATGCCGATATTGCGGACCTTGTTAAGGTCGGTAAGCACGTCCTGTGCCACGGGGTCTCCCTTTCGGATGGACTACACGTCCGCCGCCGGCTCGGTGGAGCCGGCGGCGTTCGGGAAGTTTTACCAGCGGTAGTGTGCGAAGGCCTTGTTCGACTCGGCCATCTTGTGGGTGTCTTCGCGACGCTTGACAGCGGCACCGAGACCGTTGGAGGCATCCAGGATTTCGTTCTGGAGGCGCTCGGTCATGGTCTTCTCCCGGCGGGCCTTGGAGTAGCCCACGAGCCAACGCAGAGCGAGGGCGGTGGAGCGGCCCGGCTTGACCTCAACCGGAACCTGGTAGGTGGCGCCACCAACACGGCGTGAACGCACCTCGAGGGAAGGCTTGACGTTGTCCATGGCCTTCTTGAGGGCGGCAACGGGGTCGCCGCCGGACTTGGCACGTGCACCTTCGAGTGCGCCGTAAACGATGCGCTCTGCGGTGGACTTCTTGCCGTCAACCAGAACCTTGTTGATCAGCTGCGTGACCAACGGGGAGCCGTAAACGGGATCGGAAACTAGCGGCCGCTTCGGGGCCGGACCCTTGCGAGGCATATTACTTCTTCTCCATCTTTGCGCCGTAACGGCTGCGGGCCTGCTTGCGGTTCTTGACACCCTGGGTGTCGAGTGCGCCGCGGACGATCTTGTAGCGGACACCCGGAAGGTCCTTCACACGACCACCACGGACGAGCACGATGGAGTGCTCCTGGAGGTTGTGGCCAACACCGGGGATGTAGGCGGTAACTTCAACGCCACCGTTGAGGCGCACACGTGCCACCTTACGAAGAGCCGAGTTCGGCTTCTTGGGGGTGGTGGTGTAAACGCGGGTGCAAACACCGCGGCGCATCGGGCTGCCCTTCAGCGCGGGAGCCTTGGTCTTGGAGACCTTCGGCGTGCGGCCCTTGCGGACCAGCTGGTTAATCGTAGGCACTTTCGTGTTCTCCGTTGTTTGATCTCTGCCCCCACACATCGGCGCCAGCCGGTGTAAACGTGGGAACTTTGGCGTTGCTCGTGCAGCCGGCCGAAACTCCGGTAGGCGTGCAAAAGTGCGGCATTCGTTGCGCATGTTGCCCGCAACCCGGAAACAGGCTCCACCCAGCACCATGAGAACAAAACCAAAATGATGCTGCGGCGGCCTTCATCCACTGCCACACAGAACAATTACCAAAAGTCTAGCACGGCTTGATCTCGCACCTTAATCGGGTGTATGGAGGACGACGGCGGAAGCGGGCTGCCGCCGTCGTCCTCCACGCCCCCGGGTCACCCCGGCGGAAGGCGCGTTAAACGGGTCAGGCCCCGCACTCGAAAGTGCGGGACCCGACCGTCAAAGCGCTAACAACCGTGTTTAGCGGAAGTCGTTGCCGAGATCGTAGTCATCCAACGGGATGGCGTGGAACTCGGGAGCGCCGTCGCCACCCAGGGCGTCATAGGAGAAGTCGGTGAAAGCGCTGGGGCCCGTGAACAGGCTTGCCTTTGCTTCTTCCGTCGGCTCCACAGTGACCTCTGTGTAGCGGGGCAGGCCCGTACCAGCCGGGATGAGCTTACCGATGATGACGTTTTCCTTGAGGCCGAGCAGAGGATCGCTCTTGCCTTCCATGGCCGCCTGCGTCAGGACGCGGGTGGTTTCCTGGAAGGAAGCAGCCGACAGCCAGGACTCGGTAGCCAAGGAGGCCTTGGTGATACCCATGAGTTCCGGACGACCGGAAGCCGGTGCCTTGCCCTCGGACACGACGCGGCGGTTCTCGTCCTCGAAGCGGGCGCGCTCTGCAAGCTCACCGGGGAGCAGGTCGGAGTCGCCGGATTCGATGACGGTCACGCGGCGCAGCATCTGGCGGACGATAACCTCGACGTGCTTGTCGTGGATACCAATACCCTGGCTGCGGTAAACGCCCTGTACTTCGTCCACAAGGAACTTCTGTGCAGCACGCGGACCCATGATGCGCAGAACCTGCTTCGGGTCCACAGGACCGTTGATCAGCTTCTGGCCGACGCTGACGTGCTCGCCATCCTCGATGAGGAGACGTGAACGGCGCAGCACCGGGTAGGCAATCTCTTCGGAACCATCGTCCGGAGTGATGACCAGGCGCATCTGGCGCTCGGACTCTTCGATGGTGATGCGGCCGGCTGCTTCAGCAATCGGTGCGACACCCTTCGGAGTACGGGCTTCGAAGAGCTCCTGGATACGGGGCAGACCCTGGGTGATGTCGTCGCCACCACCGGCGGAAACAGCACCACCGGTGTGGAACGTACGCATGGTCAGCTGGGTACCCGGCTCACCGATGGACTGTGCGGCGATGATGCCCACGGCCTCGCCGATGTCCACGGTCTTGCCCGTAGCCAACGAACGGCCGTAGCAAAGTGCACAGGTACCGACCTTGGACTCACAGGTGAGTACGGAGCGGACCTTGACCTCGGTGATGCCTGCAGCAAGCAGCTGGTCAATGACAACGTCACCACAGTCGGTGCCGCCGGCAGCCAGGACATTGCCCTGGGCATCGACGACGTCGACAGCCAACGTACGTGCGTAGGCGCTGTTCTCGACGTTCTCGTCCATGACGAGCTCACCGTTGGCGTCCGGCACGGCGATCGGAGTGACCAGGCCGCGCTCGGTACCGCAGTCCTCTTCGCGGACAATGACGTCCTGCGAAACGTCCACCAGACGACGGGTCAAGTAACCCGAGTTGGCGGTACGGAGAGCGGTATCGGCCAGACCCTTACGGGCACCGTGCGTGGCGATGAAGTATTCCAGCACCGACAGGCCCTCGCGGTAGGAGGACTTGATCGGACGCGGGATGATCTCACCCTTAGGGTTGGCCACAAGACCACGGATACCCGCGATCTGGCGGACCTGCATCCAGTTACCACGTGCACCGGAGGACACCATGCGGTTGATGGTGTTCATCGGGGACAGGCTGTCGCGCATCGCCTGGGCGATCTCGTTGGTTGCCTTGTTCCAGATCTCAATCAGTTCCTGGCGACGCTCGTCGTCGTCGATCAGGCCCTTGTCGTACTGGCCCTGGATCTTGGCAGCCATGGCCTCGTAACCGGCCAGGATGGCAGGCTTGGAAGTCGGTACCTCGATGTCGGAGATGGCAACCGTGACACCCGAACGGGTGGCCCAGTAGAAACCGGCGTCCTTCAGGTTATCCAGCGTTGCCGCCGTAACAACCTTCGGGTAGCGCTCAGCGAGGTCGTTGACGATTCGGGACAGTTCGCCCTTGTCGGCAACAGCCTCAACCCACGGGTAATCCTCAGGCAGGGTCTGGTTGAAGATGACCTGGCCCAGGGAGGTTTCAACGAGAGCCGGCTGACCGGGCTCCCAACCTTCCGGAGCTTCCCAACCGGCGTACGGCACGAAGTCGTCAAGGCGGATCTTGACCTGGGAGTTCAGGTGCAGGTCACGGGCGTCGTACGCCATGATCGCTTCAGAAACCGAGGAGAAGATGCGGCCCTCACCGGCAGAACCGACGCGCTTGGTGGTCAGGTGGTACAGGCCGATGATCATATCCTGCGAAGGCAGGGTCACCGGACGACCGTCGGAAGGCTTCAGGATGTTGTTCGAGGACAGCATCAGGATGCGGGCTTCAGCCTGGGCTTCGGGGCTCAGCGGCAGGTGGACTGCCATCTGGTCGCCGTCGAAGTCAGCGTTGAACGCGCCACAAACCAGCGGGTGAAGCTGGATGGCCTTGCCTTCAACAAGCTGCGGTTCGAACGCCTGGATACCGAGGCGGTGCAGGGTAGGTGCACGGTTGAGCAGCACCGGGTGTTCGGTGATGATTTCTTCGAGCACGTCCCAGACCTGCGGACGGTAACGCTCCACCATGCGCTTCGCGGACTTGATGTTCTGGGCGTGGTTGAGGTCAACCAGGCGCTTCATCACGAACGGCTTGAAGAGCTCCAGGGCCATCTGCTTGGGCAGACCACACTGGTGCAGCTTCAGCTGCGGGCCGACGACGATGACCGAACGGCCGGAGTAGTCAACGCGCTTGCCGAGGAGGTTCTGGCGGAAACGGCCCTGCTTGCCCTTGAGCATGTCGCTCAGGGACTTCAGCGGACGGTTGCCCGGACCCGTTACCGGACGGCCGCGACGACCGTTGTCGAAGAGGCTGTCAACAGCTTCCTGAAGCATGCGCTTCTCGTTGTTGACGATGATCTCCGGAGCACCGAGGTCAAGCAGGCGCTTGAGTCGGTTGTTGCGGTTGATCACACGACGGTAGAGGTCGTTGAGGTCGGAGGTCGCAAAGCGGCCACCGTCCAACTGGACCATCGGGCGCAGTTCCGGCGGGATCACCGGGACGGCGTCGAGAACCATGCCGAGCGGGCTGTTGTTGGTGGTCAGGAACGCGTTGACAACCTTCAGGCGCTTCAGGGCACGCGTCTTGCGCTGGCCCTTGCCGTTCTGGATGGTGTCGCGCAGTGACTCAGCCTCAGCCTGCATGTCGAAGGTCTCAAGGCGCTTCTTGATTGCCTCGGCACCCATGGAGCCTTCGAAGTACAGGCCGTAACGGTCGCGCAGTTCGCGGTAAAGGCCTTCATCACCTTCGAGGTCGGCGACCTTAAGGTTCTTGAAGCGGTCCCAGACCTGCTCGAGGCGCTCGATGTCGGCGTCGGCACGCTTGCGGACGTTCGCCATCTGGCGGTCAGCAGAGTCGCGGGCCTTCTTCTTGTCGGCAGCCTTGGCGCCTTCGCCTTCAAGACGGGCAAGCTCGTCCTCAAGGTCGCGGGCGATCGTGGCGATGTCGCTGTCGCGGTTGTCCACCATCTGCTTCTTCTCGAGGTCATGCTCAACCTGGAGGTTCGGCAGTTCGGCGTGACGGCTTTCCGTGTCAACGCTCGTGATCATGTAGGCAGCGAAGTAGATGACCTTCTCAAGGTCCTTCGGTGCCAGGTCCAAAAGGTAGCCCAAGCGCGAGGGAACGCCCTTGAAGTACCAGATGTGGGTTACCGGCGCAGCCAGTTCGATGTGGCCCATGCGCTCACGGCGCACCTTGGCGCGGGTGACTTCAACGCCACAACGCTCGCAGATGATGCCCTTGAAGCGGACGCGCTTGTACTTACCGCAGTAGCATTCCCAGTCGCGGGACGGTCCGAAGATCTTCTCGCAGAAGAGTCCGTCCTTCTCAGGCTTGAGGGTGCGGTAGTTGATGGTTTCCGGCTTCTTGACCTCACCGTAAGACCATCCGCGGATGTCTTCCGCGGTGGCGAGGCCGATCTGCATGAGGCCGAAGGAGGATTCGCTGGACATATGGTCCCTGTTCTCTCTTGTTCTCTAAATTCTGAAGTCTTGGTTACGGGAAGAGGGAGATGTTCCGGCGGGCAGTCCTGATGAACTGTCCCGCCGGAACAGCTGCTAAACCTCTTCTACGGAACTGGGCTCTGCACGAGACAGATCGATGCCCAGTTCTTCCGCAGCCGTGAAGACTGCGTCATCAGAGTCACGCATTTCGATCGTGGTTCCGTCCGTGGAAAGAACTTCCACGTTCAGGCACAACGACTGCATTTCCTTGATCAAGACCTTGAAGGACTCGGGAACGCCAGGCTCAGGGATGTTCTCGCCCTTGACGATGGCTTCGTAGACCTTCACACGACCGTGGATGTCATCCGACTTGATCGTGAGGAGTTCCTGAAGCGTGTAGGCGGCACCGTAAGCTTCGAGCGCCCACACTTCCATTTCACCGAAGCGCTGGCCACCGAACTGAGCCTTACCACCCAGCGGCTGCTGCGTGATCATGGAGTACGGGCCGGTGGAGCGCGCGTGGATCTTGTCGTCCACCAGGTGGTGGAGCTTCAGGATGTACATGTAACCGACGGAGATCGGGTCCGGGAACGGCTCGCCGGAGCGGCCGTCGAACAGACGGGTCTTGCCGGAGGAGTCGATCAGGCGGTCGCCGTCGCGGGTCACGTTGGTGGAGTCGAGCAGGCCAGTGATTTCTTCTTCACGGGCGCCATCGAACACCGGGGTGGCAACGGTGGTCTGGCCGGTTTCACGGGGCAGGTTCGGCAGGTTCTTGACCCATTCCGGCTCGCCTTCGATCTTCCAACCGGTCTTGGCTACCCAACCGAGGTGGGTTTCCAGGACCTGGCCAACGTTCATTCGGCCCGGAACACCAAGCGGGTTCAGGACGATGTCCACCGGGGTACCGTCTGCAAGGAAGGGCATGTCCTCGATCGGGAGGATCTTGGAGATAACACCCTTGTTGCCGTGACGGCCGGCGAGCTTGTCGCCGTCGGTGATCTTACGCTTGGCTGCAACGTAGACGCGGACCAGCTGGTTCACGCCCGGGGGCAGTTCGTCGTCGTTGTCGCGGTCGAAGACGCGCACGCCGATGACCGTACCGGACTCGCCGTGGGGAACCTTCAGGGAGGTGTCACGGACTTCGCGGGACTTCTCACCGAAGATGGCGCGGAGGAGGCGCTCTTCCGGGGTCAGTTCGGTTTCACCCTTGGGGGTGACCTTACCTACCAGGATGTCGCCGGCTTCAACCTCGGCACCGATGTGGATGATGCCGCGCTCGTCCAGGCCTGCCAGGACTTCCTCGGACACGTTGGGGATGTCACGGGTGATTTCCTCGGCACCAAGCTTGGTGTCGCGGGCATCAATTTCGTGCTCCTCGATGTGGATGGAGGAAAGAACATCCTCAGCAACAATGCGCTGGGACAGGATGATGGCGTCCTCGAAGTTGTGGCCTTCCCATGACATGAATGCCACGAGCAGGTTCTTACCGAGGGCAAGCTCACCCTGGTCCGTTGCGGGACCGTCAGCGATGATGCCGCCAACTTCCAGGCGCTGGCCTTCGTTGACCAGGACGCGGTGGTTGTAGCAGTTGCCCTGGTTGGAACGGGCGAACTTGTTGATCCGGTAGTTCGTCTCGGTACCGTCGTCGTTGATCATGACAACGAGCTCGGCGGAAACCTCGGTGACCACACCTGCCTTCTTCGCGATGACAACGTCACCGGCGTCGACGGCTGCTGCGCGCTCCATGCCGGTGCCCACGAAGGGAGCCTCGGAACGGACCAGCGGCACGGCCTGGCGCTGCATGTTGGCACCCATGAGTGCGCGGTTTGCATCGTCATGCTCGAGGAACGGGATCAGGGCGGTTGCCACGGACACCATCTGGCGCGGGGAAACGTCCATGAACTGAACGTCTGCAGCGGGAACCAGAACGGGCTCGCCTCCACCACCACGGGCACGGACAAGGACGGTCTCTTCGGAGAACTTCTTGTCAGCGTCCAACGGAGCGTTGGCCTGTGCGATCAGGACCTCTGCTTCATCGTCGGCGGTCAGGTACTGGACCTCGTCGGAAACGACACCTTCGGACACCAAACGGTACGGCGTCTCGATGAAGCCGAACGGGTTGATGCGGCCGTAGGAGGCCAACGAACCGATCAGACCAATGTTCGGGCCTTCAGGGGTTTCGATGGGGCACATACGTCCGTAGTGGGACGGGTGAACGTCTCGGACTTCCATGCCTGCGCGGTCACGGGACAGACCACCCGGGCCAAGAGCCGACAGGCGGCGCTTGTGGGTCAAACCCGAAAGCGGGTTGTTCTGGTCCATGAACTGTGACAGCTGGGACGTTCCGAAGAACTCCTTGATGGCTGCCACAACGGGACGGATGTTGATCAGCGTCTGCGGCGTAATGGCTTCGACGTCCTGCGTGGTCATGCGTTCGCGAACGACGCGCTCCATGCGGGACAGGCCGGTGCGGACCTGGTTCTCGATCAGTTCGCCGACGGCGCGGATGCGACGGTTGCCGAAGTGGTCGATGTCGTCGATGTCGACGCGGAGCTCGTGGTCTTCACCATCGCGCTTGCCCATGAGGGTCTTCTCGCCGGCGTGGAGCGCAACGAGGAACTTGATCATGGCAACGATGTCTTCAACGTGCAGGACCGAAGCTTCCTTGTCGCCAAGGGAGCGGTCGATGCCGAGCTTGCGGTTGATCTTGTAGCGGCCAACCTTGGCCAAATCGTAGCGCTTGGCGTTGAAGTACAGGTTGTCCAGCAGGGACTGGGCAGCCTCGACTGTGGGCGGCTCGCCCGGGCGCAGCTTGCGGTAGATATCCAGAAGGGCGTCTTCGCGGGTTTCGGTGGCGTCCTTCTCCAGCGTTGCACGCATGGAGTCGTACTGGCCGAACTCTTCCAGGATCTGGCCTTCGGTCCAGCCGAGTGCCTTCAGGAGAACAGTTACCGACTGCTTGCGCTTACGGTCAAGGCGTACGCCGACCTGGTCGCGCTTGTCGATTTCGAGTTCGAACCATGCACCACGGGACGGGATGATCTTCGCGGTGAAGATGTCCTTGTCACTGGTCTTGTCTGCAGTGCGCTCAAAGTAGGCGCCCGGCGAACGGACCAGCTGGGAGACGACGACACGCTCGGTGCCGTTGACGACGAACGTTCCCTTCTCAGTCATGAGGGGGAAGTCGCCCATGAACACGGTCTGCTGCTTGATTTCGCCCGTGTTGTTGTTCATGAACTCGGCCTTGACGTACAGCGGGGCCGAATAGGTGGCGTCACGGTCCTTACATTCGGCCATGGTGTACTTCGGGTCAGCGAACTCCGGCTCGGAGAAGCTCAGGGACATGGTGCCCTGGAAGTCCTCGATGGGGGAGATCTCTTCGAAGATGTCGGCAAGTCCGGAGGTGGTGGCGACGCTGAGGTCGCCCTCCTCGACAGCCTTCGCTACCCGCGCCTGCCAGCGTTCGTTTCCGACGAGCCAGTCAAAGCTGTCCGTCTGCAGGGCGAGAAGATTCGGAACATCAAGGGGTTCGTGAATCTTTGCGAATGAGAGGCGGCGGGTGGCACCATCGGTGCTTGCCGTGTTAGCGGTTTCGTTATTAGAGGTGCTCGAGGCGACCAAGAGGGATCCTTCCACAGACCTTCAGGCGTTTTCAGATCTCCCCCGTTTGCATCCCGCAGAGTGCTCCGCAGGATACTTGTTCCGGTTCCGCTATATGATCCGGACCCAGCCTGCCCAAGGCAGTGCACGTTAAGGAACGGCACGTCAATGGCGCAGCTGAGAGGTAAAGCCCACCGCTATATGAAGGCTGAAGGTTAACAGGGAAGACGCAAATATCTACAATACGGCAAAGTAGCCTTCCTGTCTACCCCAGATCGTCCGTGATTGCAAGCACCGTTGCTGCAGGCACCTACATGCCCTTGGAATGCCGCGAGGGCCACCATCGTTGAAGGGGGTAGGTTCACGCGTGCCCGCGATAGCCTTGCTACACCACTCCCGGATCGGAAGAGAGACCATGACCAACTCCGCTGACGACAATGATGTTGTCATCCTTGCCGCTTCCCGCACCCCACAGGGTCGGCTCAACGGGCAACTGGCGGGCTTCACCGCCGTCGACCTCGGCGCACATGCCATCGCAGCCGCCCTTGCGGCCAGCGGCGTTAAAGCCGAACAAGTGGACGCCGTGATCATGGGCCAGGTCCTGCAGGCCGGCGCCGGGCAGAACCCCGCCCGCCAGAGCGCCATCGCTGCGGGCATTGGGTGGAATATCCCGGCCGTGACCATCAACAAGGTCTGCCTCTCCGGCCTGACTGCCGTGATCGATGCCGCGCGCATGATCCGCAGCGGAGACGCTACCGTGGTGGTTGCCGGTGGCCAGGAATCCATGACCCGTGCACCCCACCTCCTGCCGGGATCCCGGCAAGGATGGACCTACGGGGCTATCCAGGCCCTGGACGTCGCCGCTCATGACGGCCTCACAGACGCCTTCGATGGCCAGTCCATGGGTCTTTCCACCGAAACCAAGAACGTTACCCTGGGCATCGACCGCACATCCCAGGATGAGGTCGCGGCCGCTTCACACCAGCGGGCCGCCGCCGCGATCGCCGACGGAACATTCGACGTCGAAATTGCTCCCGTCAGCGTGAAGCAGCGCAAGGGCGAGCCGGTGGTGCTCACCACGGACGAAGGCGTGCGGCCCAACACCACTGTTGAGACACTGGCTCCACTCAAGGCCGCCTTCGCCACTGACGGCACCATCACCGCCGGGAATTCCTCTCCCCTGTCCGACGGCGCCTCCGCACTGGTGCTGGCAAGTCGCCGCTTTGCCGAGGACAACGGTTTGGAGTACCTGGCCGTGGTGGGCAAGCCCGGCCAGGTAGCCGGACCCGACAACTCCCTGCACTCCCAGCCGTCGAACGCCATCGCCCAAGCCCTGAAGCGGGCGGGCTGGACAGCAGAGGACCTCGACTTCATCGAGATCAATGAAGCGTTCGGTTCAGTGGCAGTCCAGTCCCTGAAGGACCTCCGCTATCCGCTGGAAAAGTGCAACATCCACGGCGGTGCCATTGCATTGGGGCACCCCATCGGCGCGTCCGGCGCGAGGTTGGCCCTCCACGCAGCCCACGAGCTCAAGCGCAGGGGGACAGGCAAGGCGGCCGTTTCACTCTGCGGTGGCGGCGGGCAGGGCGAAGCCCTCCTCCTGTACCGCGACTGAGAGGACACAGCATGACTGGGAAAGTGATGGACGGAGCCGAGCGCTTCCTGAACGATGCCGCCGCCCGCGGACTGGACGTCGACGTCGTCGAACGTCCCGCCGCCAACAGCCTTGAAGAGGCTGCCGGCATTTTGGGCATCAGCCCCGCTGACATCGTGAAGTCACTGGTGGTGAAACACCGCGACGGCAGCTTCCTGTTCGCGCTCATCCCGGGAGATCGCCAGATTTCCTGGCCAAAGCTCCGGGCGCTGGTGGGCGTGAACAAGCTCTCGCTCCCCCACGCCGACGTGGCCTTGGCTGCAACCGGCTACGAACGCGGAACCATCACGCCCCTGGGCAGTACCACGCCTTGGCCCGTGTATGCGGACGCCACGATTACGGGACGCCGGATCTCCATGGGCGCAGGTGCGCATGGACGCAGCGCCTTCGTGGACGCAGACGCCCTCACGGCAGCACTGGGGGCCACCGTAGCGGACATCAGCGAACCCTCCTAGCTGCTTAAAGCAGGAAACCCCGCCCGGCTCCTTTGACGGAACGGGCGGGGCTTCCACAAGCAAGAACGAGTTACTTGAGGGTAACCGTTGCGCCAGCTTCTTCGAGCTGAGCCTTTGCCTTCTCTGCGGCTTCCTTGGTGGCGCCTTCGAGAACAGCCTTCGGTGCGCTGTCAACCAGGTCCTTGGCTTCCTTGAGGCCGAGGGAGGTGATGGCGCGAACTTCCTTGATCACTGCGATCTTCTTGTCGCCAGCAGCTTCGAGAACGACGTCGAATTCGGTCTTCTCTTCAGCAGCTTCAGCAGCACCGCCGGCAGCGGGGCCAGCAACTGCAACAGCAGCAGCCGTAACTTCGAAGGTCTCTTCGAAGAGCTTGACGAACTCGGAGAGCTCGATGATGGTCAGTTCCTTGAAAGCTTCAATGAGCTCTTCGTTGCTGAGCTTCGCCATGGTGGCGTCCTTCCATTAGTTGGTGCAGGTCCGGGCTAAACCGGTCCATGCACCAGAGTTTGATTGAGGGGAGAACTTAGTTCTCTTCGGTTGCAGCTTCAGCGGCTTCGGCCGGAGCCGCAACCTCTTCAGCAGCAGCCTCTTCGGCGGCCGGGGCTTCTTCAGCGGCCGGTGCAGATGCGCCGCCCTCTTCTTCAAGCTTGAGGCGCAGAGCGTCGATGATGCGTGCAGCAGCGGATGCGGGAGCCTTGAGGACACCAGCAACACGGGCAAGCTGCAGTTCGCGGGACTCGAGGGCTGCCAGTGCGGCAACTCCTGCTGCGTCCAATGCCTTGCCTTCGAAGACGCCGGTCTTGATAACCAGCTGCTTGTTGGCCTTGGCAAAGTCCGTCAGGCTCTTGGCAGCAGCAACAGCGTCACCCTTGATGAAGGCGATTGCAGTGGGGCCAGCAAGCTGATCGTTGAATGCTTCAACTCCAGCTTCCTTGGCTGCAATAGCGCTCAGGGTGTTCTTGACGACCGAGAACTTGGTGTCCTGGCCGAGCGCAACACGCAGTTCCTTGAGCTGTGCAACAGTGAGCCCGCGGTATTCGGTCAGGACAGCCGCGTTCGATTCCTTGAAATCGTTGGTGATCTCTGCAACTGCGGAGACCTTGCTAGGCGTTGTCATAACCCTCCTTCCGGGGATAAAAGCCGGTCTTCCGGGTCCCCGCTCACGAGAGCTAAAACTAAAAACGCCCCGCGCAGATGCACGGGGCTTGGCTCAACACAGTTTGATCCGTGGAGACTTGCTTCGTTCACCTGCGCCGGCCGCCCTATGTTCAGGGGCCTTCGTCAAGGAATTCACTTGTGCCTCAGGGGCGCAGCTGCAGAATTGAGCTGGGCTCGAAAGAGTGGATTCCCATCAACCGACGGTCTTTGGTACTTCAAGGTTACGGGAGAGTGTTCGTCAAACCAAATCGGCGGTGGCCTAGTCCGACGTCGTTGCTCCCGATCCCCGCCCCGGAAGTTCCTTCTGCCACAATCCGGTGACGCCCGCCGTCGCGAATCCAAGCTGCTTGTTCACGGTAAGGAGGTAACGGTTCTCGGGCGCATTCCATGTGTAGATCACACGCGCATCGGGGAACTGCTCGCTGAGCCTTTCCATGTTGGCCACCTTGATCAGCAGGCCCAGCTTGTTCCCGCGGTGTTCCTGGAGGACCAGTGTGTCGTCCTGGAACACCACATCCTGGCGGTGCGCCAGGACGCTGATGGTGGTCAGGCCCACGATGCGTCCGCTCTCCACGTGCTCGACGGCGGTGACCACGGTTCGCCGTCCCTGCGCCAATGCGGCGTCCTCGGTTTCGCGCAGGACAACGGGATCGAAAACCATGCCGCTGGCCTCAAGTTCGGGGGCCTCGTCTTCACCGTCCTCACGGACTACCTCTCCGGCGGCGTTCTCCAGTGCGGCCACGGCCTCCAACCAAGGTTCAGGGCAGCGGTCGGTCCAATGGTGAAGGGCGTAGCGGCCGCCATTGGCGTCGTCGGCTTCCAACTGCAGGGCGGCAGCCAGCTTGGAGTCGAGCGGCAGCGCGCAGGAACTGAATTGTTCGATGTGCTGGAGTGTGTAGCCGGCCTGCTTGGCGAAGTCCACCTCCCGGCTGCTGACCGGAACAAAGCCTGCTCCGCTTCCGGGAATCAGTTGGTCTTCGGGTATCTCGGTGAGGGACGTGGCCGGATGGTTCGTGTCCACCAGTACCATCGTGCGGCCCTCTGCCCGGGCCAATTGCTCCGCCGCTTCCAGCAACTGGCGTCCAACACCGCGGCGCTGGAACTCAGGAAGGATGTCCAAGGTGAACTCTGCCAGGTCCATGTTGTCCGCCAGAGGCAGGGCGATATCCACGGTGCCCACGATGACGCCGTCCAATTTCGCCACCAGGATGATCTGGCGCTCATACGGATCGGAAAACTCAAGCAGTTTCTCCAACGGGGTGTAGGCGAGGTCGTCACTCCCCCACGTCTCCATCCGGACCCTGCGCCCAACCTCCACGGCGGCCAGGAAATCAGTAGCATCAGGGCTGTCCACGGTGTCAGGCACCCAGAGCTGCTCGATGTGAACGGTCTTCGCCTCGTCTACAGTCATCCCAGCCGTTTCTGCCATTCGCCTTCAAAGCCGGAGGGCTTGAATCCCAGGGCGATATTTATGGCCAGCATATGCCGGTTTTCATTGGCGTTCCATGTCAACACCGACGTGGCGTCAGGCCAGGACTCCTTGGCACGACGCAGATTGGCGATCTTCACCAACATTCCCAAGCCATGCCCGCGGTGCCCCGGAGCCACCAGGGTGTCCTCCTGATAGATCACTGCGGGCCTGGCGTCCCGGTGCGTGAGTACCGTGTAGGCAGCCAGTTCGCCGGTGGCATCGTGCCGTGCCGCCGCCGTTAGCGAAGCACCACCACTGGCCTGCCAAGTCGCTTCGTCCTGCCGCACCCGTGCGGCATCCCAGTCCTCGCCCTCCCAACCCAGCCCAGCGAGGGGCACCTCGGTGCTCATCAACCCCTTGAGTCGGGCAAAGGCGTCCACCAAGTCCTCCGGGCAGCTGTCCGGCCACGTTAGAAGGCTGTACCCCGCGGCTTTGGGCACCACTCCTGCTTCGCGCTCCCGGAGCAGTGCTTCACGCGGCGGAAACGGCAGCAGGCTGCTTGTTTCCACCTGCTCCAACGAATAGCCATGGTGCAGGGCGAACCGGGTCGACGCGAAGTCCAAGGGCACGGCGCCTGCCCCCGATTTTGACTCCAGGACCTCCGTGCCGGGCGCCACAAGCTGGATGGGTGCCCCGCAATAGGCATCGAACGACACCCGTCCCCGTCCTCGCGCCAGGTCCTCCAATGCCTTGAGGATCACCGACCCAAAGCCTCGCCGACGATAAGGTGCGCTGACCAGGACGTCCACACCCGCCGTCGTCGTGTTCTCGCTCAATGGCAGCGTCAAAGTTCCGCTGCCCACTACGGTGCCGTCAAGGCGGGCCAGGAAAACCTGCCGTTCTTCGTAGCTGTTGCCCTGCCAAAAAAGCACCGCCTCAGCGAAGGTGGCACAACGGTCCAGGTTGCCCCAGAGCTCCAGTTCGTGGGCCTCTTCCAACTCATGGAAAGTGCGGAAGTCGGCCACTCCGCTGGCGTCAGGACTTTTGGGGACGCCGATCCGTTCTACGGACAGCCCCCCGCGTGCAGAAAAGTTCGACGTCGACACGCACCACAGCCTACGGCCCACCTCGCTCTGGGAACAGGTGGGGAAAGAAAAGGGACCGCCCGGCAAAAGCCGGACGGTCCCTTTCAGAGCAAGAGCTCCCGAAGCTTACGCGTCGGTGAGTACCTTGGTGACGTTGGGGTCAACGGTGATGCCCGGACCGAACGTCGTGGCAACGGTAGCCTTCTGGATGTAGCGGCCCTTGGAAGCGGACGGCTTCAAACGAAGCACCTCTTCCAGTGCAGCTGCGTAGTTCTCGGCCAGCTTGTTGGCGTCGAAGGAAACCTTGCCGATGATGAAGTGCAGGTTCGAGTGCTTGTCGACGCGGAAGTCGATCTTGCCGCCCTTGATGTCGTTGACAGCCTTGGTGACATCCGGGGTAACCGTACCGGTCTTCGGGTTCGGCATGAGGTTACGCGGGCCGAGGACCTTACCGAGGCGGCCAACCTTGCCCATGAGGTCAGGGGTTGCCACTGCGGCGTCGAAGTCGGTCCAGCCGGCTGCGATCTTTTCGATCAGGTCATCGGAACCAACGAAGTCGGCGCCGGCAGCGATTGCTGCTTCAGCCTTGTCACCGGTTGCGAAAACGAGGACGCGGGCAGTCTTACCGGTGCCGTGCGGCAGGTTGACGGTGCCACGAACCATCTGGTCGGCCTTACGCGGGTCAACGCCCAAACGGAAAGCTACCTCAACGGTTGCGTCGAACTTGGAAGGGTTGGTGTCCTTCGCGAGGTTAATGGCCTCGACCGGAGCGTAAACCTTGTCCGCCTCGATCTTGGCTACGGCTGCCTCATATGCTTTGCTGCGCTTTGCCATGCTGCTGTTTCTCCTTGTGCAGTTGTGGTCTGCGGACCGCGCTGGGCCCTGCCACAGTCGCGGGATCCGGCAAGGATCCTCACGACATTTCAATGTTCAAATACCGGTTGCCCGGCGGGTGAAAGCTGGGATCAGCCCTCTACCGTGATGCCCATGGAACGGGCGGTGCCTGCGATGATCAGGGCAGCTGCCTTGATGTCGTTGGCGTTGAGGTCTTCCATCTTGGTGGAAGCGATCTCTTCAACCTGTGCCTGGGTCAGCTTGGCAACCTTGACGGTGTGCGGGGTAGCCGAACCCTTGGCAACGCCTGCAGCCTTCTTGATGAGCTCTGCAGCCGGCGGGGTCTTGGTGATGAAGGTGAAGGAACGGTCTTCGTAAACCGTGATTTCAACCGGGATAACGTTTCCGCGCTGGGATTCCGTTGCAGCGTTGTACGCCTTGCAGAATTCCATGATGTTGACACCGTGCTGGCCAAGCGCAGGACCGATCGGCGGAGCCGGGTTAGCGGCACCTGCCTGGATCTGCAGCTTGATGAGGCCGGTGACCTTCTTCTTGGGAGCCAATGTAGGGTCCTTCTCTCAATAGCTTCCTGGGACACAGGAGCGCGTCCCAGGTTGGTGGCCGCCATGGCGAGGCGGCCGGCCGCTCCCGAACTGCTAAGCAGGCAGGACTGGAGCGAAATTTTTGGATCAGCTAGATCTTGGTGACCTGGTTGAATGCGAGCGTCACCGGGGTTTCGCGCTCGAAGATCGAGACCAGTACCACCAGGGTCTGGGACTCGGGCTTGATTTCGGAAATCGTGGCCGGGAGGGTCTCGAAAGGGCCCTCCTTGACGATGACCGATTCGCCGACCTCGAAGTCGACGGCCACGGGAGCCTGGTTCTGCTTGTTGACCGGCTTGCCCTGCTCTGCCTGCTCTTCTTCGAAGACCGGGGCGAGCATGGAGAAGACCTCATCCAAGCGCAGCGGAACCGGGTTGTGGGCGTTGCCCACGAAGCCTGTTACACCGGGAGTGTGGCGGACGGCGCCCCAGGAAGCGTCGGTCAGGTCCATACGGACAAGAACGTAGCCGGGGATGCGCACGCGGTTGATGACCTTGCGCTGCGCGTTCTTGATCTCGACGACCTCTTCCATGGGCACCTGGATTTCGAAGATGTAATCTTCCATGTCCAGGGTCTGGATGCGGGTCTCAAGGTTGGCCTTGACGCGGTTCTCGTAGCCTGCGTAGGAGTGGATGACATACCAGTCACCCTCCTGGCGGCGCAGCTTGCCCTTGAATTCCTCAGCGGGATCCACGGGTGCTGCAGCAGCAGCGGCAGCCAGGGCGTCGCCGTCGGACTCTTCCGAAGCATCCTCGTCGTCTGCGACAGCGGACGCGTCGTCCGACTCGTCATCCACGTCAGCTTCGAAAGCGTCATCGGAATCATCGGCGTCGGCAGATTCGGGCGCAGCGGAATCCACCTCGGACTCTTCCGCAGCCTCGGCTGCAGAGTCGTCCGTGCTTTCAGCGGGCTCTTCCAGCTCAGTCTCGTTTACCTCGAGCTCCTGCTCAGACACTTGGTCTCCTGCTTCCTCATTGCCTAACATGCCTATTTAAATGGCTCAATTCCGCAAACCCCGCGAATTCCCTGAACTACCAAGGAATTTCGCACAGTTTACGGACAGATCCGCTTTAGCGGTCCCCAGCCCCAGTCCCACCGAAGACCCAACTGGCTCCCGTCCCGAAGGCGAGATCCAGCAGGCTGACGATGACCATCATGATGACCACGAACACCAGCACCACGAGCGTGTAGTTGATCAGTTCCTTACGGGTGGGTGCAACGACCTTCTTCAGTTCCCCAATGACCTGGCGGACGAAGAGTGCAATACGGGCGAAGAAGCCGCGATCGGCTTTCTTTGCGGGACGGCCCTTCGAGCTGCTGGCAGCTGTTTCGGTCACCTGGTCCTCACTCACCTTGCAAAGTCGTTGACCCGACTCTGATCAGAGCCATGGTTGCTGCGCGTGTTCCGGCGTTTCCGCCGGAACAGCTTGCGCAGGGCAGACAGGACTCGAACCTGCAACCTGCGGTTTTGGAGACCGCTGCGCTACCAATTGCGCCACTACCCTATGGAATGAATCCATGTTTCAGGCCGCACTTCAGCCTGTGGTGCTTTTCAACACCGGTGAACCAGTCTACGCAAGAATTTCGCGATAGTCGAACCGGCCCGTTTACCTGCCTCCGGGCCCCGAATAAAGCCTGTGACCAGCAACATCAGTCACAAAGTTCGGCAGGCACCCGGGAGCTCCGCAGAACAGCATAAGGTAGTTTACGTCGAATCCCATCATCCAGCCCATGAGCTGCCTGCGAAGAACGGTACCTAGATGTCAGCCGGAACAACTGCCGCCCGCATTTCACAGCGAATCTCCGCCATTGCCGAGTCCGCCACCCTTGCCGTTGATGCCAAGGCCAAGGCATTGAAGGCCGCGGGACGCCCCGTGATTGGGTTCGGCGCCGGTGAACCCGATTTCCCCACCCCGGACTACATCGTCCAGGCAGCCATTGAAGCGGCCAGCCAGCCGAAATACCACCGCTACTCCCCCGCCGGCGGCCTTCCTGAGCTGAAGAAGGCCATTGCCGAAAAGACCCTGCGGGACTCCGGCTACAAGGTTGATCCTTCCCAGGTCCTGGTGACCAACGGTGGCAAGCAGGCTGTCTACAACACCTTCGCAACCCTGGTGGACCCGGGCGACGAAGTCATTATCCCCACCCCGTTCTGGACTACCTACCCGGAGGCCATCCGCCTCGCAGGCGGCGTGCCTGTCGAGGTTTTCGCCGGCCCCGAACAGGGCTACCTGGTGACCGTCGAGCAGCTCGAAGCCGCTGTGACGGACCGGACCAAGATCCTGCTGTTCGTTTCTCCGTCCAACCCCACCGGTGCTGTCTACAGCCCGGAACAGGTGGCAGAGATCGGCAAGTGGGCTGCGGCCAAGGGCCTGTGGGTCGTCACGGACGAAATCTACGAGC
The DNA here is from genome assembly GCF_031455195.1 of Paenarthrobacter nitroguajacolicus. Taxonomy (GTDB): domain Bacteria; phylum Actinomycetota; class Actinomycetes; order Actinomycetales; family Micrococcaceae; genus Arthrobacter; species Arthrobacter nitroguajacolicus_D. The sequence continues at coordinate 297,008 of NZ_JAVDSH010000003.1, forward strand.
ACCTTACCTACGACGGCGTCGAGTTCACTTCCATTGCCACTGCCGCGCCGGAACTGGGCGACAAAGTTGTCATCCTCAACGGCGTCGCAAAGACCTACGCCATGACCGGATGGCGCGTCGGTTGGATGATCGGCCCCGCAGATGTCATCAAGGCCGCCACCAACCTTCAGTCGCACGCGACCTCGAACGTTTCGAACATCATGCAGGTTGCAGCCGCCGCCGCCCTCACGGGCCCGCTGACCGCCGTCGACGAAATGAAGGTTGCCTTCGACCGCCGCCGCAAGGCGATCGTTGCCGGCCTGAACGCCATCGAAGGCGTTGAATGCCCGACGCCGACAGGCGCCTTCTATGTCTACGCTGACGTCCGCGGCCTGCTGGGTAAGGAATTCGAGACGTCCAACGGCCCTGTCCGCCCGGAAACCTCCGCTGAACTCGCCGCGCTCATCCTCGACGAAGTTGAAGTTGCCGTAGTTCCAGGCGAGGCCTTCGGCCCCTCCGGCTACGTGCGACTTTCATACGCCCTCGGGGACGACGACCTTGCTGAGGGCGTCCGCCGCATCCAGGAATTCCTGGGCAAGGCCAAATAAGGCTCCCTCCTGAAGCGAACGCTCTTCCAGCCCCGGCGGGTGGAAGAGCGTTCGCTTTTAAGCGGGCGGGACGTGAGTGAGCGTCCCGCCCAAGCGGGTGGGACGTGAATGAGCGTCCCGCCCAAGCGGGCGGGACGTGAGTGAGCGTCAGAGGAGGCGGCGCTCGGCCGCCCATTTCGTGAGCTCGTGCCGGCTGGAGAGCTGCAGCTTCCTCAAGACCGCGGACACGTGCGTTTCCACGGTCTTGATGGAAATGAAGAGCTCCTTGGCCACTTCCTTGTAGCTGTAACCACGGGCGATCAGCCTCATGACTTCAAGTTCACGGGCCGAAAGCTTGTCCAGTTCGTCATCCGCGATGTCCGCCGGAGCGGTCCCAAAGGCATCGAGCACAAAGCCTGCAAGCCGCGGCGAGAACACTGCATCGCCGTCGGCCACCCGGATCACGGCATCGGAAATCTCCTTGCCGGAAATGGTCTTGGTGACGTAGCCACGGGCGCCGGCGCGGATCACGGAGACCACGTCCTCGGCTGCGTCGGAGACGCTGAGGGCCAGGAAACTGGTGGTACCCAGGAGGGCATTCGAACCGGCAATGACTTCACGTCCGCCGCCACCCAGCCCGCCCGGGAGGTGGACGTCAAGGAGCACCACCTCCGGGCGATTCTCCGCGATCACGGCGATGGCCTGTTCCACGGTGCCAGCTTCCCCCACCACGTCCATGCGTTCATCGAGGTCGGCTTTGAGCCCGGAGCGGAAGATGGTGTGGTCATCCACGATCACCACCCGCACCCTGCGTCCCGCACCACTGTCAGGGTTGATATTCATTGCTTCGATTCTCCGTTCCGAACATCATTGGTCCGTTGTTCCCCGGCATCCACGGTTGCTGAAGGGAGCGCCAAGCGGACTTCCGTTCCCTCCTTGCTGCTGGTGATCACCGCAGTACCGCCGTGCCGCTTCATGCGTCCGATGATCGATTCCTTGACGCCCAGCCTGTCTTCCGGGACAGCATCGGGGTCGAAGCCTGGGCCGCGATCCTTAATGTAGATCTCCGTAATGCCCGCCGTACTTTCCAGGTACACAGATACCGTTCCGCCACCATGCCTTGCAGCGTTGAGCATGGCTTCCCGGGCTGCCTGGACCAGGGCCTCGTGCCGGTCAGTCATCTCGGTGTCGCCCACGGTTACCACTTCGACCGCTTGGCCGTGGGAATCTTCCACCTCGGCCGCCACGGATTTAATTCGGTCAGCGAGGAGGCCGGATTCCTTGGCGGCATCGCTGAAGAGCCAAGCGCGGAGTTCGCGTTCCTGCGCCCTTGCCAGGCGAACCACGTCCTGTTCGGAACCGGCCCGGCGTTGGATCAGGGCCAGGGTCTGGAGGACGGAGTCGTGCAGATGCGCGGCAATCTCGGCCCGCTCCGTCTCGCGTACCCGTCCGGCCCGTTCGGTTTCCAGGTCCTTCCAAAACTTAAGGCCCCATGGCAGGAGCACCAAGGCCACCCCGCCCAAAACAGCCACGGATGCCAACAGTGCCAACCAGGTTTGCTCCCACGAACCCGAACCGGACACCATCACCAAGACACCAGCCACAACCAGCGCCAGGCCTGCTGCCAAGCGGACCCAGCCGCCGGCTTGGTCGGCTTTCGTCTTGTCCACCAGGCCGGCCCTGCGGGTCTCATCCAACTGCATCCAGGCGATCGCCGCACCACCCAGGATGGCCGCAGCCGGGATGAGCGTCCCCAACGGGACGTCCACGCCGAACTGGCGCGCGATCAGGATGGCCGCTACCAGGAGCAATGCCGTGCCCAGCAGGATCTCCTTGCCGTACTGGATCCGACGGAAGGAGAACCACGATGCCAAGGCAGTGCCGCTCCACCCGTCTGCAGCGGGGGTGGCGCTAAAGCCGGGCGCCGTTCCCGCCGGACTGGCCGAAGCTCCCGCAGCTGATCCGGCAGCGGCTGCGGCCCCGCCCGCCAAAGGTCCGCCAGACGCGGCTGGCGGCAGTCCGGCGTCGAACGCTGCAGTGGGCCCGACGGCAGGTGCCGGCGGGGACGGCAGGCTCACCGCCGGAGCAATAGGCGACGCCGGTCGGCGGGCGTTGCGCTTGGCGCTCTCATCCGCGGTGGGAACCATGGTCCACAGCCACGCGTAGAAGGCCACGCCCGCCCCACCCGCGAAGCAAGCCAAGATCATGCCGAGCCGCACGTACTTGACGGGCCAGCCCAGGTGATCGGCCAATCCACTGCAGACGCCCGCGATCATGCGGTCGCTGCTGCGGACCAGCGCGGGGCGTTGTACAGCGCTTGTCATGTACCAATCCAAACACGGATCAGGGCGCCCCGGACCGGGAACCAGCGTTGTTCGGGGGTCTCTCAGGGATCATTCAGGGTATCCCCCAGTAGAGGGCACGGCACGCGGGACGGCAGGATCGAAGTATGAACGCGAACAGCATGAACCCAGAGGAACCCGGAACGCCTGGCACTGCCGGCCCATCCGGCTCCAGTGCCTACACCGGTGCTCCTGCGGGCACTGGTTCTGAGGGCGGCAAGGACGCTCCGACCAGTGGGGACCCTGCCCCTGCCCAGCAGAACTTCTTCGACTGGATCCGCAGCCAGGGTATCCGCCGTGGACCGGACCGGTGGATCGGCGGCGTCGCGAGTGGCGTGGCCCACCGGTTCGGTATCGACCCCCTGATCGTTCGGGGCATCTTCATCGTCCTGGCACTCTTTGCCGGCGTGGGCGTACTCCTCTATGGTGTCGCCTGGGCACTCCTGCCCGAGCCTGATGGCCGGATCCACGTACAGGAAGCTGCTGCGGGCCGCTGGTCCGGAGGCATGACCGGCGCACTGATCACTACCATCATTGGCCTGCCGGGCCTGGGCCGCGGTTTCTGGGGCTGGGGATGGGATGGATTGCCCGGCCTGTTCTGGACCCTGTTCTGGATGGGTGGCGTCTTCTACCTCATCTACTTCCTGGTCCAACGCAACAAAGGTTCGAAGGGAACTCCGCCTGTGGGGCAGCAAAACTACGCCACGGCTCGGGGCAGTTCGCCTGCCTATGGAACGCCAACCGCCTACAGCACCACGACGGCGGCGGGCACCAACACCGGCGTTCCTGTTTATGGCGCAGCCCCAGCTGGGACCAAGCACCATGGCCGCCCCAATCCGTCCGGAAGCTACAGTTCAGGCCCGGTTCCTCCTTATGGCCCGGCTGGTCCGTCCAATCCTTCCGATCCCCGTCCGCCCTACGGACCCACTCCTCCACAGGGCTGGGAGCCACAACCGGCTGCCCCGAAGCGCAAAGGACCCGGGCCCGCGATTGTCGCAGTGTCTGCCGGTGCCGCGCTGCTGGCCGGCGGAACGTTGAAGGCGCTCGACGCCGGCAATGTCATTGAGCTGGGCAACTCCGCTAACGCCGTGGTGTGGGCCACCGGGGCTGCGGTCCTTGGCCTCGGCATCCTGGTGGCAGGTCTCCGTGGACGAACGTCCGGATTCCTCGGATTCCTCGCGGTCGTGGCGCTTATCATCGGCGGAATCTTCAACGTGGTTCCCAGGAACGGGGACCGCTTCAGCTTCCACGACGTGAACTGGGCACCCACCAGCCTGGAGCAGGCGCGTCTGGGCATCAATGTCACGGGAGCCCAAGGCCGGTTGGATTTAAGTGACATGACGCTGCAGGCGCCCTTGATCTCCCAAGTCGTGGTCCCAGTGGACGCCACCGCCAGCAACGTCACCGTCATCATCCCGGACAACGTACCCGTGGAAGTCAAGGCGGACATAACCTTCGGCAACCTCAACGAACGTGGCTCGGACCGCGGTGGCCGTCTCCAGGACGACACCACCCTCTACAACTCGGAAAAGCCCGGCGCCAACCTCGTGGTGGAAATCGACGGCACGTTCAGCAACGTGACCATCCAGGAAGGAAACTGACATGAGCACCAACGAGCCAGACGAGGCACGCGACGCCCAACCGACGGAGGCCCTGCCGAAGGAAACCCGCCCCACGGAGGCCCTGCCGAAGCCCGGCCTGCAGCCCATCCCCTTGACCCCGCCGTTGGAGCCTACTTTTCGGGTGGAGCCAAGGGACGACGACGAACCCCGCCAAGCCAGGGTCGGAACCATTGTGTGGGGTTTGATCGTCATTGCCTTAGCCGCCCTGATCGTTATTTCCACGCTCGGCTGGGTGGCACTGAATGGCACCTACGTGCTGATCGGCCTCATGATCGGAGCTGGAGCGGCATTGGTGGTCGGCGGCCTCCTTTCCGCCCGCAAGGGTTCGGCAAAACCAAAGAGTTCGGCGCGGTGACTTGGCCGTGCACGTGACAAAGCAACCACAACAGGGGAGTGTGTAGCCATGGACAAGTTCTTCAGCATCGTCAGGGGCTTCGGCCTGAAGCGTGGGCCACAACGTTGGCTGGGCGGCGTCTGCGGAGGGATCGCAGCCAAGCTCAACGTGGACGTAGCGTACGTCCGCGTCGCATTCCTGCTCTTCTGCCTGCTCCCCGGACCGGCATTCGTGGTCTACATCCTGGCCTGGCTCATCCTGCCGGACCAGCACAGCAAGATCGCCCTCGAATCCTTCATCAGCCAACGTTCCCGCTAGTCGCCGGTTACGTCGCGAAGCGCCCTGCCGGTTGGCGGGGCGCTTTTGCTGGTTTTCAGCCATGTTTCCAATACCGCACGGCCAGGTTAAAAAGTAACCGTTTGTGTCCCACCCCACATGCCCGTCTACAATCATGGGGAGCTCAGCGTGGCGCTCTGACGTATTCCTCCAAGCCATGAGTGAGCAAACATGAAAATTGGCATTCTTACCAGCGGTGGCGACTGCCCCGGCCTCAACGCAGTGATCCGTGGAGCAGTCCTCAAAGGCATCGCCATCCACGGCCAGGAGTTTGTGGGCTTCCGTGACGGCTGGCGCGGAGTCGTTGAAGGTGATGTCATCGACATCCCCCGCACCATGGTCCGCGGTATCGCCAAGCAGGGCGGAACCATCCTGGGCACCTCCCGGACCAATCCTTTCGAAAACGGCGGCGGCCCGGACGTCATCAAGGCGCACATGGAGCGCCTTGGCATTGACGCCATCATCGCGATCGGCGGCGAGGGAACCCTGGCTGCTGCCAAGCGGCTCACGGATGCCGGATTGAAAATTGTTGGGGTCCCCAAGACCGTGGACAACGACCTCGATGCCACTGACTACACCTTCGGTTTCGACACCGCCGTCCAGATTGCCACCGAGGCCATCGACCGGCTGCGCACCACAGGTGAATCCCATCACCGCTGCATGATCGCCGAGGTCATGGGCCGCCACGTTGGCTGGATCGCTTTGCATGCCGGCATGGCGGCCGGCGCGCACGCCATCTTGATCCCGGAGCAGAAGGCAAGCATCGAAGAGATCACCGAATGGGTCCAGGAGGCCCACGACCGCGGCCGTGCACCGCTGGTGGTTGTGGCCGAAGGCTTCGTGCCGGACCACATGGAATCCCCCCACTCCGAGCGCGGCCTGGATACGTTCGGCCGTCCGCGGCTTGGTGGCATCGCCGATCAGCTGGCACCCGAGATTGAGGCCCGCACGGGCATCGAGACCCGCGCCACCATCCTGGGCCACATCCAGCGCGGCGGCGTCCCCACCGCCTACGACCGCGTCCTGGCGACACGCCTGGGCATGGCCGCCATCGACTCCGTGGTGGAAGGCCGTTGGGGCACCATGGTGGCCCTTAAGGGTACGGACATCTCCCACGTAGGTTTCGAGGAAGCCCTGGGCAAGCTTAAGACAGTGCCGCAGCACCGCTACGACGAAGCGTCGGTGCTGTTCGGCTAGGCTGAATCCATGACATTAGAGCCCACGTCCGCTGCCATTATCCAGCTGGCGTGGGCTCGCCATTTGGGGCTCGACGACGACGCTTTCGCCACCGCCGCTGCGCGGCTCGCCTCAGCCGGGGCTGACCCTGGCGATCCCGCCGACAGAATCACCCGCGCAGACGAGTCTGCCCGGGCCGTGGTCTTCCTGCGGCTCTTCGGAGTGTCGGCCCTGGTGGGACCGCAATGGGCGTTGGATGCGGCGGCGAGGCTCCCGGACACCGACCTTGCCCAGCATGTAACGCTGTTGACCCTGACCCGTTCACACGGCGGACACGGACTGGGGTCCTCGGCCTTGTTCTTCGCCGACGATTTGCCACTCCAACAGCCCTCGGATGACCTCATGGTCTCCCCCGGCAACCCCGAAGCCATCCTCCTTGAAGGGCTGTGCCCTCCGGATGACGTCAACGAAGTGGGGCTCCAGGGCCTTGAACACCGGTTCACCATCATGCATCCGGAGGAGGAGCAATCCACCCCTGTGGCCTGTGGAGCCTACTCCGAGTGGGAGGGGATACTGGCTGACATGGGCGTGCTGGTTGCTCCTCCGTGGCGCCGACGCGGCCTGGGAACGCTGGCTGCTTCCATCGCCGCCCACGAAGCCCTGGCGGCAGGCCTGACGCTCCAATGGAAGGCCGACGTCAGCAACACCGGAGCGCTTGCGATGGCCCGTCACCTCGGCTTCGCCACGGGCGGGCTCCACGCAAGCGTCCGGCTCGGCTGACACCCTCCGGAGTTTCCTGTACAGCCAACGACCCTAAGAGGCGCTCATAAGGGCGTCAGCTGTTCAGAAACTCCGATGCTAGCGCTGGAGTTCGGCGCTTGCTTCCTCAGTTTGCGCCGGAGCCTTGCCACCCCAGCCCGATACTGACTTCGGTTTCCCAAAGAACAACGCAACGACAGCGCCCAGCAGGATCGCGCAGGCGGGCAGGATGATGGACTGGCTCATCGCCGTCGAGAATCCTGCGTGAAGGGCTTCCGGCAAGACGCCGCTCATGGAGGCTTCGCCAACAGGGGCACCAGCGGGCGCCGCAGGCAGTTCTGCTGCCAGCCGCGACTGGATCAACGCAGCGATGGCAGCCGAACCCAGTACGGCACCAATCTGGCGCGTGGTGTTGAAGACACCTGAACCAGCGCCAGCCTGGCGCGGTGCCAGGTTGCGCGTGGTGGCGTTGGACACGGGGCCCCAGATGAACGCGTTGGCAATACCCTGCAAAGCGCTGGGCAGCAGGAACATCCAGATGGGGGTGTCCGGTCCCAGCAAGGCCGCGGTCCAGAACAGCGCTCCTGCCATGCAGACGAGCCCGAACGCCGCAAAGTACCGTGGGTTGGCACGGTCAATTAGCTTGCCCACAAAGGGGGCCAAGGCACCTGAAATCACGGCCATGGGGATCATGAGAAGCGCCGACTGCGTGGGCGTCAGGCCGCGGACTGTCTGGTAGTAGAAGATGGTGGGCAACGGAAATGCCGTCACGGTAAAGCCAACGGCCATGATGGTGGTGTTGCCAAGAGAGAAGTTGCGGTCCTTGAACAGGCCCAACGGAAGCAGCGGTTCACCGCCACGACGCTCAAGGATCCACTGCCAGGCAACAAAGAGGACCAGCACAACGATCCCTGTGATGATGAGTCCCCACACCGAGATGAAACCGGAAACGGTTCCCCACTTGTAGGTTTGGCCCTCCTGGATGCCGAAGACCAGCAGGAACATGCCGACGGCGGAAAGCAGCACACCGACGACGTCGAAAGTGTGGCTGTGCGTGGTCAGTTTCGGCACGAACCGGGTTACCAGGATGAAGGCGACCAGTCCGATAGGAACGTTGACGAAGAAGATCCACTCCCAACCCAGGCTGTCCACCAGGACACCGCCAAGGATGGGGCCGACAAGGACCGCCATGCCTGCGGTGGCGCCCCACAGGCCCATGGCAGCACCCCGACGGTCCGGGGGGAAGATACGGGTGATCACGGCCATGGTCTGCGGTGTCATCATGGCAGCACCCAGGCCCTGGACCGCGCGGGCGGCGATCAGCATGGTGACATCGCCTGAGAGACCACACCACAGGGAAGCAAGTGTGAAGACCACCAGGCCAATCAGGTAGAGGTTCTTGGGACCGAAACGGTCACCCAACCTGCCAGTGATCAGCAGGGGCACCGCATAGGCCAGCAAGTAGGCGCTGGTGACCCAGATGACGGCGTTGATGTCGGTATTGAGGCCCTCCATGATGCGCGGATTCGCGACCGACACGATGGTGGTGTCGATGAGGATCATGAAGAACCCTACGACGAGTGACCACAGCGCGGGCCACGGCTTAGCTACGTTTTCCAAGGGATTCCTTTGGCTTGTTTGAAAGTTCGGCAGGAGTTGGCTGGGGTTCGTCCCAGGGCAGTTGCCCGCTGCTCAACTCCTCAAGGAGACCGCGGATCCACGCGATCTCCGTTCGGCGCATGGCCTGTTGGTAGGTGATATCAATCCAGTACTTACGATCCAGTCCTTTGCCAGTCACAACGCCCTCGGCATGGACCAGGAAGTCGAGGTCGGCATTGAGCGCCACCAAGCGCTGCTCGAGCAGATCAGCCACCACCTGCGCGGGCAAGTGGTGGGCTTCGGCGATGGCGTGGGGGAAGAGCGGATATTCGTTGACAGGTGTGGACAGCATGGCCTGCAGCCGGGAGTCCAGGGCTTGGTGGCCTGCGTCGGTAATCCGGTACGTCGTCCGCTCGGGGCGATTACCTTCCCGCTCGGTTCCGGTCGCCTCCACGAGTCCGTTTTCTTCGAGACGGCCTACCGAGTGGTACAGCGTACCCGGACGGACCTTTACCAACCTGTCTTCATGGCGGGCCATGAGCAGCTGGTACATCTCGTACGGATGCATGGGCCCTTCGGCCAGAAGTGCCAGTGACGCCACACCGAGCGGTGTCAGTTCTGCAGCTTTGGGCATACAGGCCCTCCCTCATATATTCCACAACAACTATTCCACGTGGAATAGCCTGGCGCAAGAAAGCCCGGCCGCCATGGCGACCGGGCTGGCTTGGCAATCCGCTTCAGCCCAGCAGCGCCAGGATTTCAGTTCGGGAGAACATCGCGGCAGCCTCGCGTGCGGTGGGTCGGCCGGCGTCGGGGTCCGCCCCCGCATCCAGCAGGACCCGAGCGACGCTGGTGTAGCCCTTGAAGACAGCACCGGCAAGCGGGGTCTGGCCGCGGTCATTGGCCGCGTTGGCGTCCGCGCCATGATGCAGGATCAGCTGCACGGCTTCGTCGTGGCCGTGATAGGCGGCCAGCATGAGGAGGGAATCCCCGGCAGCGTTGGTCAGGTTCGCCGGAGCGCCGGCGCCCAAATATCCCCGCAGCAAGTCCGTGTTGCCTTCACGGGCAGCATCGAACAGCGCATGGGCGAGGGCCAAAGCGTCGTCGTCCGCGCCGCCCTCAGTACCGGCGGCGTTGGTGGGTTGGCTCATCGGTGGGGTCCCTTCAGGAATCCGGTCTGGCGCCCGACAACCTGGCCGGCGTCGGGGGCGACGATCACTTCCTGGGCAGCGGCATAAGGTTCGTCACCGTCCATCACTGTCAGGTTCTCTTCCGCGGACACTGAACGCTTGATGACAGCCAAAGCCACTGGTCCCATTTCAAAGTGCTGCGCCACAGATGTCAGGGTACCTACCTTGCGTTCCCCGGCAAATACAACACTGCCCACGGCCGGCAGCGTGTGCTGCGAACCATCCAGCTGCAGGAAGACGAGGCGCCGCGGCGGGTGCCCCAGGTTGTGGACACGTGCGATGGTCTCCTGGCCCTTGTAGCAGCCCTTGTTCAGATGGACGGACGTCCGGAGAAGATCCAACTCGTGGGGAATGGTCTTCTCGTCAGTCTCGGCACCAAGCCTCGGCCGCCACGCCGCAACACGGAGGGCATCCGCTGCCATCGCACCAGCCACGGGCAGGCCGTCCACAGCACGTTCCAGCTCGGCAGCCGGAACCAAGTACTCGAACCAGGGACGCTCAAGGCCAGGGTGGGACTCCTCCGCAACGACGCTGTAGGCGTAGCCGCCCGGGCCGACATGCGGCCAGGGGTCTTCCCACACCAGGCTGGACGACAACTGCTCAACAGGCTTAGTGGCACCCACCACGGCCCACTGCTCCGAGACGTCCTGGATCTCGACACGCAGCATGAACTTCATCTTGTTCAGCCATTCGGCCAAGGGACCCGCTTCCGCCGCCTCGACGATCAGCCAAGTGGTTTCGCCGTCGTCAATGACCCGCGCATCAAATTCAATGCGGCCCTGCACGCTGAGGAGCAGCAACTCGCTGGCGACGCCGGGCTGCAGGTTGGTGAGCTGCTGCGAGGACAGCGTATTGAGCCAGCTGAGCCGGTCCGGGCCGGACACGGTCACCACGCCGCGGTGTGAAAGATCGACGACGGCGGTTCCGGTCGCCAGGGCGCGCTGCTCCCGCAGGGGCTCGCCGTAATGCGCCGCGACACCGGCGTCGAGGCCGGTATCTTCGACCGCGCCAGGGCGCGACAACAGGGGGCTCTTGTAAGTCATATGTAGTAGAAGTCCTTGCGGCTTAGCGGTATTCCGGATTCTCGAAATCAAAACGGGTGCCGGCTTTCCACTCCGCAGGCAGGTTGCCATAGTCAGGGATTCCGCCGGCGTCCCGAAGGATCTTGGCCATGTGGAGCAGGTTCCAGGTCATGAACGTGGTGTTCCTGTTAGTGAAATCACTCTCGGGGCCACCCGATCCTTCGTCCAAATAGCTGGGGCCAGGACCCACGGGACCGATCCACCCGGCATCGGCCTGGGGCGGGATCGTGAAGCCGACGTGCTGGAGGCTGTACAGCACGTTCATGGAGCAGTGCTTGATGCCGTCCTCGTTGCCGGTGATGAGACAACCGCCCACTTTCGGGTAGAACGCCCACTGGCCCTGGCTGTTCAACTCGCCGGAATGGGCATACAACCGTTCGATCAGCTTCTTGGTCTGCGACGAATTGTCTCCCAGCCAGATAGGGCCCGCAACCACCACAATGTCGGCTTCCCGCACCGCCGGGTAGAGGTCTGGCCATTCGTCGGTCGCCCAACCATGTTCACGCATGTCCGGGTAGACACCACTGGCGATGTCGTGGTCGACCGTGCGGATGAGCGTGGTGGAAACGCCCTGCTTCTCCATGATGGCGCGGCTGATCCGAATCAGGCCATCGGTATTGCTCAGCTGCGGCGAGGGCTTAAGGGTGCCGTTGAAGAAGACGGCCTTCAGGCCCTCGTAGCCTTGGGGCTTGAGGTTGGTGGTCACTATCTGCTCCTTTTGCTGGTTGCTATGCGGAACGTACAGTGAGACCTCTTGTCAGGGGACCCTGTTGAGGAAAGCCGAGGCGTGCGCTTCGAGGGCCTTGCCGCTGGCAGCGACATCCCAGCGCCACAGGAGGTTGCCGTCAACCAAGCCGAAGATCCGGGTAGCTGCGGTGTACTCCTTGGAGTGGCTCCCGCGCATCACCATGTCGGTGCTGAGCTGGATCTGGGGACCCTTGATCTGGCCATAGTAGAGCTCGGTGATACCGCCGGGATGCGCAATCGAGACGGAGATGTCGAAGCCGCCATCTTCATTGCGGCGTTCTTCCACCTCGTCCGCGGTCTTGAGCACAGGGACAATATCGGCCGGGATCAGACCCGGGCCGCCGTCGCCCTCTTCAAGCTTCCGCTCCAAAGCCCAGAAGCCCGTTTCAACCGTCAACGGGCGCAGCTTTGCGCCGGCGTCGTCACTGAGCCAGGTTTCGGCCCTGTACTGCAAGTACGGAAGGCCGTTATGGGTGAAGGAGACATGCTGGACGAAATGCTCGGAATCCTCGTCACCACTGCCTAGCCGTCCGCGGCCTTCCCACTCACCAATGAGCCAGGAAAGCGGGACGAGTTCAGGCGTCAGGTCAGTTGGGATCTCAATAGGCACAACGGCAACCTTGCTTGGACTGCAGAACCAAAAGTCCTACTTCTGGCCCTGGAACAGACGGTAAACGACAAAACCAGCAAACCATGCCATCGCGACACTTGCCAGGCCGAGGAGAACGAGGAAGAAGATTTCAAATGCGAGTACAGACATGATGCCATCCTAACCGTTAGTAGATGAGAAGTTTGTCGATGAAGTACGCCAAGGCGCCCACAGCCCATACGGGTGCCACACCCATGCCCACCGCAGCAGCAATGTTAAGCCTGCCGCGCCTCAGCGTGGTCATCCTCCGGAAACACACCAGCACCGATCCGACGACGACACCCACCAAAGCTGCGGGAAGTACTGCGATATCAGAGAAGACAAGTCCAGCCAGGGGACCCATCAGCCCAGCCATGACCACGCCCAGTGGGGCCACGATGCGATCAGGCCAGCGGATGATCCCCACCAGCAGGGCAACCGCAGCGCTCAGTCCCGCCACAAGGACCATTTCCTTAACGCCATTGAAACGGGCGCCCGCAATCCAGCCTGCGCCGAGGCAGTTCAACAAGACACCTGCGCAGCAGCCAAGAGTGGATTCAAGTCGCTGCGCCTGGCCCGTGCCTCTGACCAGCTGGACGACGAATACTGCCATGACGCCCAGGGCAACGAAAGCGGGCGTGCCATCCAGAAAACCCGGTGCCGGCATATAAGCGGCGGCCACCGCCGACCCCGCACCCGATAGCCCAATGACGGTGGCCAGGGTCTTCTTGGCTGGAACCGCAAGGAAATGCGGCCATCCAATACCCACGGCCGCGGAAGCGGCGATACCTACCCCCACCATGGCCTCCCGGGAAACGAAGGTGCTGGCCACGATGGCTGCGAGCGCCACGAGTCCGAATACCCCGATGCTCCAAGACTTCACTGTGTGCCGACCTCAATCCGATGCGCCTTACGACCTCTCGACAATCCTGCCTTAACCCAGCCCAATATGTCGTAATTCCGCCCCCTGCCCGTCACGAATCCCTGTCTGGCGGGGCCCAGGTGGGTATACTCAGACTTCAACGGCGCACAGTGTATGCCTTGATCCCGTTACAACGGGCAGAGGCGGCCTGCGTGCTGTGACCGACCGGTGAGACTCCGGTTTCGACGCCCGATGATGCGCGTAAAGCCCATTGGAGGAACTATGTCGCACATCCTGCTCCTAACGAACAGCACCGGCTCTTCGGTGGACATTCTGCCTGCCTTGGAACTGCTGAACCACCGCGTGCACATCCTCCCGGCCGAACCCACGGCCCTCCTGGAAACTGATCCCACGGACATCGTCTTCCTGGACGCCCGCAAAGACCTGGTGGGTGCCCGCTCGCTTACCCAGTTGCTCAAGGCGACCGGCCTCAGCGCGCCCCTGATGTTGATCCTCACCGAAGGCGGCATGGCTGCCGTGTCGTCGGCGTGGGCTGTAGACGACATCGTGCTGGACTCCGCCGGGCCCGCCGAGGTCGAAGCGCGCATCCGACTCGCCATGGCGCGTGCTGTCACCGGTGAAGAGGAAACCCAGACCGAGATCCGGGCAGCCGGCGTCGTTATTGATGAGGCGAGCTACACAGCGCGCGTCAACGGCCAACCGCTCAACCTGACTTTTAAGGAGTTCGAACTCCTCAAGTACCTGGCACAGCACCCGGGGCGGGTGTTTACCCGCCAGCAACTGCTGACCGAAGTGTGGGGCTACGACTACTACGGAGGCACCCGGACCGTGGACGTCCACATCCGACGCCTTCGCGCCAAGTTGGGCGTGGACCATGAAAACCTGATCAGCACCGTCCGCAACGTCGGCTACCGGCTGACGTTGGTTCGCCTTCCCGACGATGAACTCTCCGAGGCCTGAGCACGTTTGGTGTAGGACCTGATGCACAAAAGAGGCCGGAATCCCTGCGGATTCCGGCCTCTCCTTTGTTTTGTTGTGGAGGACATACGGGTCGAACGTATCGAGGCCACCCCACTGGTGGATCCCCCTCGCGTTGACTGCTGCGGACTGGCCGCAAAGCCGAACGAGATACCGAGACTATCCCTGTTTTGCAGGGACTTCAAATCCCGGTGCTTGCCCGGGCCGTATAGCCTTGCATCATGAGTCACGCGCACCCTGAGAACTGGCCCGTACTGATCATCAACGGCGCCTTGGACGCCGAACTCCTCAAGGACTTCACCACCCTTGCTGCTGCCGCGGAGGAATCCGATGGGAACCCTCCCCTCTCCGAGCAGACCCTGGTGATGTTGCGTGGCGCCGACTCGGGGGAATCCTCGGTTCTGTCCTTTGCCGTGTATGCCCCGGACGAGGATTCCGATCCGGCGACCGGTGAAGATCTGGCGGGGATCGCCGTCGTGGTTGAAGACCCCGATGCAAGCGGCGTGTTGGAGCTGGCGGTCCACCCGAGCTACCGCAATCAGGGCGTTGCAGGCCGGCTCCTGGCCGCACTCCAGGAAAAGCGGAGCCTGGATGGCCTCAGTGCCTGGTCCCACGGAAACCATGAAGCCGCTGCGGAGCTTGCCACCCGTTTCGGTTATGGTCCGGTGCGTGAACTGTGGAAGATGAGGCTGATGTCGTCGGCTTCTGCCCTGCCCGACGCCGGCCTTCCGGACGGTATGTCGCTGCGCGCCTTCGTGCCGGGCCAGGATGAGCAGGCATGGCTTGCCGCCAATCGGGCGGCGTTCTCGCACCACCCCGAGCAGGGTTCGATGACCCTGGCGGACCTTGAGGCCCGCAAGTCCGAAGACTGGTTCGATCCGCAAGGCTTCCTGCTGGCGGTCAACGCCGACGGTGAGCTGCTGGGCTTCCACTGGACCAAAGTCCATCCCCGGCAGGGTCCGCACCCGGCCATCGGTGAGGTATACGTAGTGGGGGTTACCCCGGCAGCCCAGGGCCTGGGCCTCGGCAAGGCCCTTACCGTTGCCGGAATCACCTACCTGCAGGGGAAAGGCTTGCACGCTGTGATGCTCTACGTGGACGCCGACAATGAGGCAGCGGTAGCCCTGTACCAGAAGCTCGGCTTCGTTCGGTGGGACACCGATGTGATGTACGGTCCGGTCGCCAAAGATTAACCTGGCGCGAATGCCGGGGACATCTTGGATTCGGGCATCGAAATTGCTTGTAATGTGGGAGGAAACCCCGTCCTGAGCTTAGGAGAAACCCATGCAGCCGGACCCCGTCGGCACCGCCGGATCCACCTCGAAGGGCGCTACGTTGCCTCCGCGCTTCGGATCATCGGAGGTCCCGGCCTCGCGAGCCACCCAAGACCGCATCGACATTCCTGAGTTCGCGCCGAGCCTGGAGCCTGAAGGGGACATCTCCCCGGACCGGTTCCTCGATCGCGAGCTGAGCTGGCTCGCGTTCAACTCCCGGGTTCTGGAACTGGCCGAAGATCCAGACCTTTACTTGCTGGAACGCGTCAATTTCCTCTCCATTTTTGCCTCCAACCTTGACGAGTTCTTCATGGTGCGGGTGGCTGGCCTCAAACGCCGTATCGCCACCGGGCTTGCTGTCCCGTCCCCCGCCGGGCTGAGCCCCATCGAGGTACTGGAGCAGATCGGAGACGAGGCCCACAAGCTGCAGGAACGCCACGCGCGGGTCTTCGCTGAACAGATCCGCCCCGCCTTGGCCTACGAGCACATCCACATCATGCACTGGAATGAGTTGGATGAAGACGCCAGGCACCGGATCAGCATCATGTTCCAGGAAAAGGTCTTCCCCATCCTGACCCCGCTGGCCGTGGACCCCGCCCACCCGTTCCCTTACATTTCCGGGCTTTCCCTGAACCTGGCCGTGATCGTGAGCAACCCGATCAGCGACAAGGAGCTCTTCGCCCGCGTGAAGGTCCCGGACCAGCTCCCCCGGCTGATCTCCGTGGACGGGCCCCGTGCCGGCGCCATTCCCGGGCGCGTGGCCCGCTTCATCGCCCTCGAAGAAGTTATTGCCGTGCACCTGGACAAGCTGTTCCCGGGGATGGAAGTCCTGGAGCACCACACCTTCCGCGTCACCCGTAACGAGGACCTCGAAGTAGAAGAGGACGACGCCGAGAACCTCCTCCAGGCCTTGGAGAAAGAACTGTTGCGCCGCCGTTTCGGTCCTCCCGTGCGCCTGGAAGTCACCACGGACATCAACCCGAACATCAAGGCGCTGCTCATCCGTGAGCTCGGCGTCGAGGAGTCCGAGGTCTACTCCGTGCCTGCTCCCTTGGACCTGCGGGGGCTGTCCGCGATCAGCGGCATCGACCGCGCCGACCTTCACTACCCCAAGCACGTGCCGCACACGTCGCGGTACCTGAACGAATCGGAAACGTCCAAGGCGGCCAACGTCTTTGCCGCGATGCGCCGCAGGGACATCCTCCTGCACCACCCGTACGACTCGTTCTCCACCTCGGTCCAGGCCTTCCTGGAGCAGGCCGCGGCGGACCCCAAGGTGCAGGCCATCAAGCAGACCCTGTACCGGACGTCCGGCGACTCCCCCATCGTGGACGCCTTGATTGATGCAGCCGAGGCCGGCAAGCAGGTCCTGGCCCTGGTTGAGATCAAGGCCCGCTTTGACGAGCAAGCCAACATCTCCTGGGCACGCAAGCTGGAACAGGCAGGCGTTCACGTGGTCTACGGCATTGTCGGGCTGAAGACGCACTGCAAGTTGTCCCTCGTTGTCCGCCAGGAAGTGGACGGCCTGCGCCGCTACTGCCACATCGGCACCGGCAACTACCACCCGCGCACTGCCCGGTACTACGAAGACCTTGGCCTGTTGACCGCCAACGAACAAGTGGGCGAGGACCTGTCCAAGCTGTTCAACCAGCTCTCCGGCTATGCGCCCAAGTCGACGTTCAAGAGGCTGCTGGTGGCGCCACGCTCGGTGCGCGCCGGGCTGGTGGAGCGAATTGAAACGGAAATCCGGAATGCTCGCGCGGGGATCCCGGGATTGGTGCAGATCAAGGTCAACTCGATGGTGGACGAAGCCATCATCGATGCGCTGTACCGCGCCTCGCAGGCTGGCGTGAAGGTCGACGTCGTCGTTCGCGGTATCTGCTCGTTGCGCCCGGGGGTCCCGGGACTCAGCGAGAACATCACCGTCCGCTCCATCCTGGGACGCTTCCTGGAACACTCCCGCGTTTTCGCTTTCGGTAACGGCGGCGAGCCTGTGGTGTACATCGGTTCGGCCGACATGATGCACCGCAACCTGGACCGTCGTGTGGAGGCCCTGGTGCAGTTGGCCAGCAAGGAAGACACAGCCACGGTCATGGACCTGATGCGCCGCTACGTCGACGACGGAACAGCGAGCTGGCACCTGGACAACCAAGGCCACTGGACGCGCTATCACCAGGACCCTGACGGGAAACCACTGCTGGACATGCAGTCATGGCTCCTGGAATCGCGTTCGCGGCAGCGCGCATCGGCACGGCGGTAGAGAAGCAGTTGAACAGCGATACCCCAGTGGCCGATCAAACAGACCACCCAGGCGAGACGGTGGCCGTTGTTGCGGCCGGAGCCATCCCTTGGCGGGTCAACAAGGGTGCCCTTGAGGTGCTCCTGATCCACCGGCCACGCTACGACGATTGGTCCTGGCCCAAAGGAAAGCTCGACGCCGGCGAAACGGTTCCCGAATGCGCGGCCCGCGAAGTGTGGGAAGAGATTGGGCTCCAGGCCCCGCTCGGCATCCCGCTTCCACCCATCCACTACCATGTGGCTGCCGGGCTGAAGGTGGTCCGATACTGGGCCGTCAAGGTCAACGGTGCCCAGTTGCGCCCGGACGGCAAGGAAGTGGACAGCGTCATGTGGTGCAGCCCCGACCGGGCGGCAACGTTCCTGAGCAACCCGACCGATGTGGAGCCACTGGAATACCTTGAAAAGGCCCATGTCCGTGGCGAGCTGGACACGTGGCCCCTGATCTTGATCCGCCATGCCAAGGCCAAGCCCCGGTCCTCGTGGACCAAGGCCGAAGGCGATCGGCCGCTGGCAGCAACCGGACAGCGTCAAGCTGTGGCAGTCCAGCGTCTCCTCGGAGTGTGGAAGCCGCAGCGCATCGTCACCAGCCCATGGGTGCGGTGCGTCGCCACCATCGCTCCCTACGCCAAAGCCACTGGGGCGAAGGTGAAGCTGGTGGAGGCCCTGACCGAACACCACCATCAGCGCTCGCCCAAAAAGACTGCGGCCGCTGTTGAGGCGTTGTTCGACAAGCAGGTACCGGTCGCGGTTTGCACGCACAGACCCGCGCTGCCTACGGCGTTGAAACAGTTGGGGCAGCACATGCCGTCGGGTTTGCGGGCCGTGCTACCGACCACGGACCCCTATCTGGCTCCCGGTGAGGTCATCGTGTGCCAGGTCGCGCGGGGCGCAGACCGGAAGATCGTCTCCGTGGAACAGGTCAAACCCTTCGACGACTGACGTATGACTTGACCCCCGGGTCTTTGTGACGAATCGTAGGTACTTCGTTTCAAAGACTTGGGGGTCTTGTTGTGGTTGCAGTGCCCACGCTGTTCTTCCTGGGACCGGTTGTCGGCGCTGCCGTGGTGTACCTGTTCCTGCGGATGCAGGTCTGGTCCAGGCCCGATGCCCAGTCCGTGGCCTCGCATGGGCTGTGGGTGGGAGTCATCGGCTGGATGGCCAGCTCACTCCAAGGGGCCATGAACGCGGGGATCCTGCACGGGAATCCAACGTTGTCCTCTGCTCCGGCAACCGCTGAAGAGATCGGGACCGCCCTGGCATGGCCCATTCTCGCCTGCCTCGGCGTCCACGCCCTGGGCCAACTCAGCTACCCAAGATCCAAGGGAGAGCACAGGTTCGCCAAGCTGCCGATCTGCAGGGTCCGCGACTTCGTCCCCCGGAAACTCGCCTGGACCACAGCGGCAATATTCGCGTTAGCGGCCTTGGTCATTGCGTGGATCGCCACACTTCCTGGTTACACTCCGGTGGCCCCCTCAGCTACCCCGCCGGAGCCCCAGAACGTCAACACCGGGTACTACGGCCAAGGACAGGACGGCAGGATTCCTGGCTGGGAGCTGGTTGTGTGGCTCGGAGGCGCGCTGCTGGTCCTCGCCGCCGGAACCGGGCTGTTGCTGCTGTTGATCGCGCGTCGCCGTCAGCTGGCAACACTCGACGCCGACGACGACCGGACCCTCCGTGCCATCGCCGCCAACCGGCTTCTACGCACCGTGGCAACCATTGCGGCCGGCCTAGCCAGCATCGCCGGGAATTTCGCGGCACAACCAGAACCCGGACCCTCCTGGCAATCGTCATGGTTCAATGCCCTGGGCTTCGTCAATATGGCCGTACTGCTGGTGATGTTGTGGTGGGGGGTTCCATCCATGCCCTCGCTCCTCTCTGCAGGTCAGTCCACCAGCGTCCGGGCCCTCCGTGCTGATCCCGGAACTCACGGAGCAGCCCGGCTCAGCATCAACATCGGGGTTATGCTCGGCACACTTGGAGGGCTGGCGGGAATCGGCGGTTTGGCTGCAATGTACGCCTTGACCCAGCCCCAGAATGCGTGGGTAGCGCCCCTCGTACTGGGGCTGGCGACCGCGCTCCTTCTGGCAACCATCTGGGGAGGAGCCCTGCTGATGGGACGAAACTACGGCACCCCAGGGGCACCTGTCAGGTGGCCGCTTAGCCCAGTATCCCGCGGGCTGTCGTATTACGCCTTGGCCAGTGCACTCGTATTTCTTGCCTCCATCACCTTCATGGTGGCAATTTTCGACGGACAACCACTCGGTGAGGCGGCATGGCCAGCTGCCTTAGCCGCCACCCTGGTGGTCGCTGCGGTAGGTGCCCTGGCCACTCACGCCGCCCGCCGACGTCGTGGTATACCCGACGGCGACGGCGGCTTGGACGCCGCATTGAGGGCAATCTCGATGTACCGGATCGTCAGGACGTTGAGCGCCTATTGCCTGGGTCAAACGGCTCTTCTCCTCATGACTTCAGGAAATATCTGGTACCAGCTGTTCCTCCCCGCCCCAGGGGTTTACCCGCTCGGGCCAAGCCCCGCCGTCACCATCGGAATGGTCCTGGCAGCGATAGCGGTCATCACTGCCATTACCCCTGTACGCGGGCTCATCCGCACTATTCCCCGCGACCGACATGCCAACTCCATGACGGGCAACCCGCCCCGGCAAAGTAAGCTGGACCCGTGAGTATCCCCACCCCCTATGAAGACCTTCTGCGCGACGTCATGGCAAACGGCACGCACAAGTCGGACCGCACCGGAACCGGTACGCGCAGCGTTTTTGGCCGTCAGTTGAGGTTCGATCTTGCCGAGAGCTTCCCGCTCATCACTACCAAGCGGGTCCACTTCAAGTCTGTGGCAGTGGAGCTCCTGTGGTTCCTGCGCGGCGACTCGAACGTCAAGTGGATGCAGGACCAAGGCGTCTCCATCTGGGACGAATGGGCGGATCAGGACGGCGAACTCGGCCCGGTTTACGGAGTCCAGTGGCGTAGCTGGCCAACCCCCGACGGTGGACACATCGACCAGATTTCCGAGGTCATGAAGGGCCTGGCCAGCAACCCGGATTCACGGCGCCACATCGTCTCCGCCTGGAACGTTTCCGAGCTCAAGGACATGGCCCTGCCCCCATGCCATGCGTTCTTCCAGTTCTACGTGGCCGACGGAAAGTTGTCCTGCCAGCTGTACCAGCGTTCGGCGGACACATTCCTGGGGGTCCCCTTCAACATTGCCTCGTACGCCCTGCTGACGCGCATGGTCGCGCAGCAATTGGGACTTGAACCCGGCGAATTCGTTTGGACGGGAGGGGACGTCCACGTCTACGACAACCACGTGGACCAGGTTGCCGAGCAGCTCACCCGCGAACCGTACGAATACCCGCAACTGAAGATCCTCCGCAAACCAGACTCGATCTTCGACTACACCCTGGATGACTTCGAGGTTGTGGACTACCGGCACCACCCCACCATCAAAGCACCGATCGCCGTATGAGCACTCCTTCCGCCGACGTTCCCGCGCAGCTCCCGGGCGTCATCTTCACCCAGGAAACGGCTGCCGCGATGACCGGGATCGGAATGGTCTGGGCCCAGACCAAAGCTGGCGTGATCGGCAAGGACGGCAGCATGCCGTGGCACCTTCCGGAAGACCTGAAGCACTTCAGCCAACTCACCACCGGTCACCCCGTCATCATGGGCCGCAAGACATGGGAATCATTCCCCGCGAAGTATCGCCCCTTGCCTGGGCGCACCAACATCGTGGTGACACGAAACGCTGAATGGTCCTCCACGCCCGAGGCGGAGGGTGCACTTGTTGTTTCGTCACTTGATGAGGCCCTCCTGGAATCCCAGTTCGCGCCAGGCGGCCAGAAAGTATGGATCATCGGCGGCGCCCAAATCTTCGAGCAATCCATGAACCTCGCCAACCTCGCAGTGGTCACCATCATCGACACCGATGTGGAGGGTGACACGTACGCACCCGAACTCGGTGATGACTGGACCTTCGACACCATGGCGCCGGCCGGGGGGTGGCTCACCGCCAAAAACGGCACAAACTACCGGTTCACCACGTGGCGCCGGAACGAAAGCTAGGAAAGCCTGCATGTTGAAAAAACCTGAAACCCTTTTCGTGCTGGGCTATATGCTGCTGCCGCTCTTCGCCCTGATCTCCGCCATCGTGGGCCTGACCATGATCCTTGGTGGCAACAAGATCGTGGGCATCATCATCCTGGTGGTCGTGACCCAGGTATTCGCGTTTGGGTCATTCTTCGCCTTACGGGCACGTAAAGCCGCGCTGGTGCAGGAGCATAAGGCCGGCAGCTAGCGTTTCCAGCCGCCCGCGGTGGGGTGGGGCCGGCCGCCGGGCGGGGTGCCGTCGTCGTGCGTCGCTGCCGTGACGTAACCAACAGCGGCAGTTCGCTCCGAAAGTTTAGACTGGGTGAATGACTACAGCAGCTAATCCGTCCGTTGGACTGGTCGGTTGGCGTGGCATGGTCGGCTCTGTCCTGATGCAGCGCATGCAGGAAGAGAACGACTTCGCCAACATCAACCCGGTATTTTTCTCCACCTCGAACGCGGGAGGTGCCGCCCCTTCCTTCGCTGGCGGGGCAGGCAAGCTCGAGGATGCGTTCGATATTGAGACGCTGGCCAAGCTGCCGATTATTGTCACCGCCCAGGGTGGGGACTACACCAAGCAGGTCCACGGCGAACTCCGGAGCCGTGGCTGGGACGGCCTCTGGATCGACGCTGCCTCCACCCTCCGCATGAACGACGATTCCATCATCGTGTTGGACCCCATCAACCGCGACGTCATCGACGCAGGCCTTTCCGGTGGCGTAAAGGACTTCATCGGCGGAAACTGTACGGTTTCCTGCATGCTGATGGGCCTCGGCGGCCTCTTCAAGAACAACCTCGTGGAGTGGGGTACGTCCATGACGTACCAGGCAGCTTCCGGTGGCGGTGCCCGCCACATGCGTGAGCTCCTGAACCAGTTCGGCACCCTCAATAACGAGGTCAGCAGCGAGCTGGAGGACCCTGCCTCGGCCATCCTCGAGATCGACCACAAGGTCCTGGCGGCACAGCGCACCGGCGTTGACGCCACCCAGTTTGGCGTCCCGTTGGCTGGCTCCCTGATTCCGTGGATCGATGCCGACCTCGGCAACGGCCAGTCTAAGGAAGAGTGGAAAGCCGGAGTCGAAACCAACAAGATCCTCGGCACCGGAAACGGCACCGCAGGCAAGGACCACATCGCCATGGACGGACTCTGTGTCCGCATCGGTGCCATGCGCTCCCACTCGCAGGCCCTAACGCTCAAGTTGCGTGAAGACCTGTCCGTCACCGAGATTGAGAACCTCCTCGCCAAGGACAACGAGTGGGCCAAGGTTGTTCCCAACACCAAGGAAGCTTCCATGGCGGACCTGACCCCAGTAGCCGCGTCCGGCACGCTGGACATCCCCGTGGGCCGTATCCGCAAGCTCGAAATGGGCCCGGAGTACATCAGCGCCTTCACTGTAGGCGACCAGCTCCTGTGGGGTGCGGCCGAACCGCTCCGTCGCATGCTCAACATCGCGACCGGCAAGCTCTAGGTTCCGCACGCTCACCCACTTCGCTAACCCGCTGTTCCGTTGCTGCCCCGCAACGGAACAGCGGGTTTTCGACTTCCTGCCTTAGCCAAGGCGGTTTTGAGTAGGCGCTCAACTTCCCAAGGCCTACTGAGGTCTTCCCACTCGATCCTGAGGACATTCCATCCCATTGCCATCAGGGCTTTCTCCCGCCGCCGCTCCTGAAATATGACGTCCTCGGTTGGGGCATAGTCGAAGTACTTGGCTCGACCATCGAACTCAAGGATGAGCTTGTGGTCCCTCCAACCGAAGTCTCCCCTGTAGGTTCCGATTGGCGTGGTGACCTCTACCTGAAGGTCTGCGCCGACGATGCCGCGCCGGTCCAAGAGCACACGGGTACGGGTCTCCCCCACTGATTCGGACCTCCCATCCATTGCCTCCAGGATCCGCCACAAACGTCGGGCACCCCGCGTGATCGCTCCGCTACTGAGATAATCCCGCATCACCTGCGGATCAGCACCCTTTCGAAGACCTTGGTCCGCGATGACCAAGGCCCGCTCAAAGTCCAAGGTCCGCGCACAGTCCACCACGGTGCGCTCAATGCTGGTGACCGGGATGGGCCGTTGCCACGGTGCCAGCACCTCGACGATCTCAGCCCCAGGCAGCGGGCCTCCGTGCGCCTCAACGTCGTCACCGGAACTCCCTTGGGCCGGGGAAAACGGTGTGGTGACGTGCACGCGGGAACCACTGTCCCAAGGGGAGCATCCGTGCAACCGTGCGGCACTGGCATGACTGTAAACACTGGTTGTACGCGCGCCGCGGTGATGCGCCTCTATCCTCAGCAAGTCCTGCTCCCATGGCTTCCGCCGATGCCAATCCTGGGCCCTGACGTAGGCCCCACGTCGAAGCCTGATGAGTTTCCCGGAGCGGACGCCCGCGGTCAGCACCCGATCACTAAAGCCCAGCCCGGACAAGTCTGCTGTTGTGGCTACCGAGGTGCCGGGCCAGAGCTTCGAGATGTGTTCGTCAAGTTTCTTTGTTTGCATCTGTCCATCGTGTGGGGCGAAGGGATGCCTCACCATGGCCCAGTTCCCGTATGTGGATAACCTCGATCAGCTCGTCGGAGTCGGGGCGCCGAGGAGTGCCCGAGGCCCACACCCCACGCAGAGCCGTTGCCAACCCACACCCACGTCGCTGGCCAACCACGGATCAGCGGGCAAGCAACGGATCACCCCAGCCCCGCCCGGCCCCGTGCCCCAGGCCCACTTCCCAGCCAGAGCCGTTGCCAACCCACACCCACGTCGCTGGCCAACCACGGATCAGCGGGCAAGCAACGGACCACCCCAGCCCCGCCCGGCCCCGTGCCCCAGGCCCACTTCCCAGCCAGAGCCGTTGCCAACCCGCTCCCACGTCGCTGGCCAACCACGAAACAGCGGGCCAGCCACGGATCTCCCCAGGCCGGCCCACGCCTCAGCTCGCCATGAACTGCACGTATGCCCGTCCCTGGGCCTGGAACGAGCGCTCGGCGGCGGGTCCAAGCGCTCCTGCAAACGGTTCCGGAACCACGCTGAAGGCCTTGGCGGAGCCCGAACGGGCCCAGGTCCCCACCACTTCGCCTCCGGAAACGATGATGCGCTTGAAGACGCCGTTATTCCCGGGCACCACGCGTTCGGCGCACTTCGGGGCGAGAACCAGGCTTCGGTCCTGGTACCCGAGAAGGTATTCGTCGAACCCAGGCAGTGCCAGCAGCGAGCGGGAGCCGGGAACGCCGTCGTCAAGCATTGCTGCCGCTTCGGGTGACAGCCAATAGCTGGCGCCGCGGAACTGAAGCTCGACCAGGCGGTCCCGCACGGATGCCAGGGCAGCGCGGGCCTCGGTGAGCGGCACTTGGCTCCACCACCCAAAGTCCTTGATGGTCGCTGGACCGTGGCCCCGGAAGTAGCGGAAGAGAAGCTCGGCAATCCCTTCGTCACGGCCCAGATCCCTGGACTTCGGAATCCAGTCGTCGAAGGGGACAAACAGTTGCTGGACACCGGCTTTACCGCCCGAGGCCGCCATGGGCCCTTGGACGAGCCATGCTTCACGGCACAGGCTTCCCAGGAGGTGGATGCCGCGCTGGGACTTAGTTACCTGGCCGGCTTCCTCAAAAGCCTGGAACAGCTGCTCGCGGGTAGCCCCGGCGGCGCCCTCGCCTCTTTTGAGGACCTCGACGGTTTTATACGCTATGTCGCGGCAGTGGCTAATGTCGTCGGCGGTGATGCCCAGTTCGCGGTGGCGGCCCGCCACCATGGTTGCCAGCCGACCGCTGGTGATACCCAGGATCCAGCGCAAGTCTTCGGGTGCGAGCAGGTGCAGGGTCCCGCGCATGGGCCAGGAGCGAACCACCGTCCCGGCGTCGAGGGCTGCCCGGACGTCCGAGGCCGCAACACCGGGCACCCGTTGCCCAACAGCCCAGAAAGCCATCCCAAGGTCCTGGGCTTGCATGGCCGTCATCCAGCGTACGGCATCGGCGATGCCAGGGAAGCCACCAGCAAGAAGGCCCTGGCTGGCGAGCCGGAGCCGGCCCATGACGCGGGGAGTCAGCGGTGTAGGCATGCTTCATCCTAAGAGCGCACGCGGGCACAGGGAACCTTCCCATGCCTCCCAGCCGTCACCCAGCAGGGGAACCTAGGATGAGTTCATGCTTTTTGGTGACCTCGCTCCGTTCGTGCGGCCGATGAGCCGGTGGTTGGCTACCGCCGGCTGGTTCTGCACGCTCGTTGGACTTGGTGCCGGGCTGATCGTGGCCGTCGGGACCGGCGTCAGCCTTTCCCCATCGATGCAGGCCATCCAAACCGTCAGTCTGGTCGCAACGGCTACGGCCGCGCTCCTCATAGGAACAGCTGCGGCCAGCCAGCCCGTGTCCGATCGTGATGATGACGCCCCCGAGCCGTGGTTCTACCCGGCCGCGGCCGCCCAAGTCCGCAGCTTCCTGCTCGGGTCTGTTGTCATGCTCCTGGGCTTGGTGGGCTTTGCTGCAGCCGGGCTGTTCATGCCGAGTGGTCCCTCGCCCCAGAGCATCGCGTTTAGCCAGATATTCCTTCTGGGCTCCATCAGTTGCGGGTTGACGTTCTTGCTGCTCAACAAGGTCCTGCCGATCGCCGAACGGCGAACGCGCTAGGAGCGCAGAGGAGCGGGATCCCGGGAGTATTCGGCATCCATGGAGCCGAGAGCCAACCCCGGGCGAACCCGCAACGCGTCTTAGAGGGACACGCCGATCAACAGCGGTTCCGGGTGCAGTTCAATACCAAAACGCTCGACGACGCCGGCCCGCACCTCGCGCGCGATGGCAACCATATCCGCGGCTGAGGCCGAACCACGGTTGGTGATAGCCAGCGTGTGCTTGGTGGACAGTGACGCCCGGCCCCCGGAAACGCTGCCCTCTTCGAGCCCGAAACCCTTGCCGAACCCGGCTTGGTCGATCAGCCACGCAGCGGAGAGCTTCACCAGTCCATCGGTTCCGGCGGGGTACTGCGGTGCGTTGGCGGGCAGCCCTGCCGCGCGCTCCGCGGGCACGATCGGATTGGTAAAGAAGGAGCCCGTGGAATAAGTGTCCCGATCCTCTTTGTCCAGGACCATCCCCTTGGACGCCCGGAGCCGGAGAACTTCACGACGGACATCGTTGGAGTAGGCGCGCTTGCCTGCCTCCACACCCAGCACCCGGGCCAGCTCTGCATAGCGGATAGGGGCACTCATCCGGCCCAGCGGCAACTGGAACTCGACCGTCAGGACCACGTAGCGCGGCGACCCGTCGACGGTGGTCTGCTTCAGGATTGAGTCGCGGTATCCGAACTTGAGCTCGGAGTTGGTGAAAGTCTGCACAGCGTTGCGTTCACGGTCCCATGTCCGCACGGCCGCAATGGTTTGCGATACGTCAGCGCCGTAAGCTCCCACGTTCTGTACGGGCGTGGCTCCCGTGGCACCCGGAATACCGGAGAGTGCTTCCAGGCCGGACCATGCGTGAAGGACGGCGTGCTGCACCAAGGCGTCCCAGTTGTGGCCGGCCTGCACCACGACGGACACGCCACCGCAGCTGTCCTCGGAGTTCACCGTGAACCCCTCGGATGCGATCTTCAGGACTGTACCGGGGTATCCGTCGTCCGAGATCAGGAGGTTGGATCCACCGCCGATGATCAGGAGTTTCTCGCCTGCAGCGTCAGCCGACCGAACGGCGTCGATGATTTCAGCCTCGGTGCGGGCCTCCACAAAGTTCCCTGCGGGGCCGCCAACAGCGGATGTGGTCAATTCGGAAAGCAGCGTCTGGGTCACCAATCAAGCCTAACGGGCTTCGTTGGGCTGCATGGACTTCCCTGTGGTTTGGCCAGCGAGGGGAGCCAGGAAGAAGCTGACAACGAGCATCACAAGAGGCGCGAGCAGCGAATGGAGGATGCCAAAGTGTTCAGCCAACAGCCCCAGGAGCGGCGGTCCGCACAGAAATGCACCGTACCCGATGGTGGAGACGACGGAAACGCGGGCGGCTGCGTGCACCGGGTCATCGGCAGCGGCTGACATCCCCACCGGGAACCCCAGCGAGGCCCCGAGGCCCCACACAGCCAGCGCCACGAAAGCAAGCCACGGCACGGGCGAAAAGACAAAAAGCGCCAAACCCACGACGGCGGTGGCCGAGCACCACCGCATCACCACTACCCGCCCAAAACGGTCGAGGATGGCGGTGCCGGCGAAGCGTCCAATGGTCATGAACGTGACGAACAGGCCGTAGCCAACCGCTCCTGCCGCGTCCGACTGGCCGTAGCCGTCGGCGAGTGCCAAAGCCACCCAGTCTCCCGCGGCGCCTTCGGCCAAGGCCAGACCGAGGACCAGTACGCCGATCAGCAACGTTCGACGGTCACGCCAGGCAAGGGCCACAAGCCGTTTGTTGTCCAGTGGTGCAGCGGCGGCGCCGGTTTCCGCGGACCCCGGGGTGATGATGGGCAGCGGACCGGTCGAGGGGTCCTGGAAGGTATCGGTCTCCTCCGAACGGTGAGCGCGGGCCGGCGCCGCGGTCTTCTCCGCCCGGAAAAAGAATCCTGCGGCCACCACGGAACCAGTTACCACGACACCCGCGATCAGGAAATGCCAGAACACGGCCAGGTGCACGGCGGCGGCCCACGCACCAAACCCCGCAGCCGCGACAGTACCCAGGCTGAAGGCGCCGTGGAGGTGCGGCATGACGTGCCGTCCCAGTGCCCGCTCCATTGCCGCGCCTTCGACGTTGGACGCCGTGTTCCAGCTGGCCGTGCCAAGGCCTAATACCACCAACCCCGTGGCAACAACGATGGGGTTCGCCGCGATTGAGGCCCCCACACCAACAGTGACCAAGCCTGCCCCCACCATGCAGCTCCCGATCCAGCTGGTGAGTTTAGGGCCGAGCCGCAGCACGATGAGTCCGGACGCGGAGATCGAAATGAACGACGCCACAGTCATGCACATGAGCAGGAGCCCGATGCCACCGGGTGTCAGGTCCAATCCGTCACGGATCGCCGGGAGCCGCGACACCCAGGTGGCGAACGCAACGCCGCTGGCCGCATAGGACGTCAGGACAGCGACGCGCCACTGGAGCATCTGGGTCGCAGTGGCGAGTTGCAGGGAATGGTTCGGTTGGTTCAAGAGACCTTCACGACCGCCTGCGACTTCATGAGGACTTTCTGTCCGCCGGCGACAACAGTGAGATCGATACGGGCGGTGCGGGCCTCGGCGTCGAGGGCCCCCACCACGCCGGTGACGTCGATGACGGCGCCGGCTTCGTCCGTGCCGGTGGTGTCCGTGACCAGGACAGGTTTGGTGAAGCGGGTCTGGTAATCGACCACGGCGGCCGGGTCGCCCGCCCAGTCGCTCACCAGTTGCACTGCGGCTCCCATGGTGAACATGCCGTGCGCAATAACTCCGGGCAGTTCAACCGAGGTGGCGAAGGCTTCGTTCCAGTGGATCGGGTTGAAGTCTCCTGAAGCCCCGGCGTACTTGACCAGATCCTGGCGGGTGACGTCGATGCTGCGGGTGCCGATTTCCTGGCCAACAGAGAGTTCTTCGAATGTGGGGCTCATGGTTACTGTCCCTCTCCGCGGACCAGAATGGATGAGGTGGTGGTGGCGACCTTTTCGCCCGCCTCGGTGGAAATTTCGGAGCGTGTGGTGATCATGGCTCCTCCGCCCATGGCCCGGACACCGTCAACGTGCAGTTCGGCCACAAGCCGGTCACCGGCAACAATGGCGCGGTGGTGCGTGAACCGCTGGTCGGCGTGGACCACGCGGGAAAAGTCAATGCCCGACTCGGGGTCCTGTACAAGCTGCGCGTCAGCGCGCTGGGCGACGATGATGGCGAAGGTTGGCGGGGCTACGAGGTCGCGGTGTCCGAGGGCTTTGGCCGCGTCCACGTCAAAATGCGCGGGGTTGGTAGCCTTCACGGCTTGGGCAAATTCGCGAATCTTTTCGCGCCCGACGTCGTATACCTCTGCGGCAGGGTAGCTTCGGCCCTGCAGGTCCGGATTGATACTCATGATCCAACCCTATCGGCCCGCAGGGTTGGTTTACTTCCTGTAGTCCTTGCGGATTTTCTGGCCGCGGACCACGAGCCCCGCGACGTGCAGGAGCAAGCCCACACCGATCAATGGGAGCGATGCCAATGCCAGTCCCTGGTTGCCGGACGTGTTGCCCACGATGCTCAGGATAATTCCGGCGGCGATCAGGCCCATGGCGCCAAAGACCAGCACTTTGTAGGACGTAGGGGCGGTGGCCCAGAATTGTTCAAGCACCGTCCAAGTCTACCGGCGCCCCGAGGGGGCTAGAAAAGCGAGTCCTGCAGGGCCGGGATCTCCGTGGTGTGCGGGCCGAACTCCACTTTGCGGCCCTTCAAGGCACCAAGGTCTGCCACGAAACTGCCCTCTACCTCGTTCCCCGAAGCGTCGGGAAGGCCAACCAAAGCGATCGCTCCGGACAGCGAGCGGACCCGCAAACCGTGCCCGCCGCCGTCGAACGTTACCGGGTAAGGGTGGCGAAGGCCGGTGCGCGCGTTACAGAGGGTATCGGCCAGCGCGGGCCTCTCCCACTCTTCCTCCACAACGGAGTAACCGGTCATGGCCAGGCCGCCCAACAGTTCCCGCACACGCCCGGCATGCTGGCAGTTCACAGCGGCAAGCTCGACGCCGGTACGCGGCTCCACCAGTCCGGTCACCTTGGCTGCCGAACGGACCTGCTGGACGAGGCCGAGGTCGCGGGTAACAAGGTCCTCAAGGACGCGAACAATGCGGCCGTCCTCCGCGTGGGCCACGTAGGAGGCATGCACGGCGCCCTGTTCAGCCAGGCGGTTCCACTTGCGTGGCGCGGAAGCCGTTCCAACTTTGGTGGCACCGTTCGCGAAGGTGGCCACGTAGAGCCAGTGCGGTTGCATGAGGTACGCCCTCAGTCCGGACGGGACGGAGCCGCCGCGGTGGAAGTCATGCATCAACCGCGAATCGTCCCGCGCAAAGCAGGCCCCGCATTGTTTGCCCCGCTCCGCCGGCGAACCACCGGGGCACGGAACGTGCGTGCGCTCGCCGGGTCCGTGAACCTTGGTGTGGCCAAGGCACCACAAACCGGGGGCAACGCGAAGGCCCAGGGACGCACCCTGGGCCAACGCCACTTCAGAAAACTCCGCCTGCGGCGCCCACAGCCATAACGCAGGGACGGCAGAGTCCCAGGCGACTCCGTGGACCAGCATGCCTACAGGGAAGGCTGGACTCCGAAGGCCACTGCGAGCTTCATGATCTTCTCGGCGCGGCCCAAACGCGGAAGGTCGGAACCATCGCGGATCACGCGGCCGTTGGCTTCGAAGTCATTCATGAAGTCAGTGGCCCAGGCGACGTCCGACGGCGTGGGGCTGATGACTTCGTTGATGACCGTGGTCTGGTCGATGGCCAAGCAGAGCTTGCCGGTCATGCCCATGGTCACGGTGATGCCGGTCTGCTCGCGGAGGATCGGGTGGTTGGTACCCACCGTGGGTCCGTCGATGGGGCCCGGCAGGTTACCGACGCGGCTGGCGACAACCAGCTTGGCACGCGGGTACGCCATGGCTTCCGGTGTGGCGGCCATGCCGGTGTCGCGGCGGAAATCGCCCGAACCGAACGCGAGGCGGAAGGCTCCCTGCGCGCGGGCAATGTTGTTGGCTTCCTCGATGCCGAGGGCGGACTCAACCAGCGGAATAACGGGCGTCTTGCCGTCCATGCGGTGGTAAGACTCGGTGACCTGGTCAGCGGACTCGGTCTTGGCCAGCATCACGCCCAGAAGTCCGGGCGTGCCGCGCAGTCCGGCAAGGTCATCGGCCCAGAACGGGCTGGTGGCGTCGTTGATGCGGACCCATGCCTGGCCACCGGCGGTCAGCCAGTTCACCACGTTCTCGCGGGCGGCATCCTTCTGGGATGGGTCCACGGCGTCTTCAATGTCAAGGATGATCGCGTCGGCCCGCGAACCCGCAGATTCATCAAAAAGCTCCGTTTTCATGGCATTGACAAGAAGCCAGGAACGGGCGATATCGGCGGGAATGTTGCGGGTAGGCCGAATGGACTCGGCGGCGATGCTAGACGTCATGTATCTACCGTATCCGTCCAGCGTGCCGCAAGGCGAAGAATTCCGCCCGGTTGTGAGGATCAATACGAACTAAACCCCATATGACTGTGGGGTCCCGCAGTATGAACGCCCGACGACGGTACCCGCCAGTCATATAGGTCCCACCGGACGCTGTTGTTCACAGGGCTCAACGCGGCGTCTTGTGTCCCCCGGTTGCCGGTAATTGCCCTGGATTTCCTCCCGTGTCGGGCTGTTTCGCAGCGTTTCCAGGCGTTACCCGATCGCTTTCCACCCGGCGTCGAAATGGGCTTTCATCGTTCCCAAGCCGTTGCACGGGTTTCCAAACTCCTGCATCGGCCGACCACCCAACACCCCCATCATCTGAAAGTAGCTCCCATGAAACTGCATCTGCCCCTCCTGAGCGTCGCGGCCGCCGTCGTACTAGCGCTGACGGTGTCCGGCTGCGGCGGTGCAGCCGAAGCCGGACAAGCCAACCAAGCAGGCAACGAAGTCAAGGAACTGCGCTACCAGGGCTCAGCGAACAATGTGACCTTCCCCGAACTTGCTGCGGACCTGGGCTACCTGGGCGACCTGAAACTGAACTGGGTGGGCAACACCACCAGTGGGCCCCAGGACATCCAGTCCGCTGCGACCAACCAGACCGACTTCGGCGGCGCGTTTTCCGGCGCGGTGGTCAAGCTCATCGAAGCCGGAGCCCCGGTCAAAGCCGTAGTCAATTACTACGGCTCGGACGAGAAGACGTTCAGCGGCTATTACGTCAAGGCGGACAGCACCATCAAGGAGCCCCGGGACCTGATCGGCAAGAAGATCGCCGTGAACACCTTGGGCGCCCATCATGAAGCAGTCATCAACACCTGGCTTACCAAGAATGGACTGAGCGCGGACGAGATCAAGCAGGTCCAGCTTGTCCCGTTGGCACCGAACGACACCGAGGAAGCCATCCGCCGCGGCCAGGTTGATGCTGGAACACTCGGCGGCGTACTGCAGGACCGGGCTATCGAAGCAGGCGGACTCCGCTCGCTGTTCAGCGATGTTCAGCTGTTTGGAAACTTTGCAGGTGGCCAGATCGTGCTCCGCAACGACTTCATCGAAAAGAACCCGAACGCCACCCGCACCTTCACCACAGGCGTGGCCAAAGCGATCAAATGGGCCGCCGAGACGCCGCGTGAGGAAGTCATTGCGCGATACACCAAGATCATCGAGGGCCGCGGCCGCAATGAGAGCACGGCCAACCTGAAGTTCTGGAAGAGCCCCGGAGTCCCTGACGCCGGCGTGATCAAGGACGAGGACTTCACCCGCTGGGAGGCCTGGCTCAGCTCGGCTGGCATCGTCAAGGACAAGCTCACCCCCTCCAAGTACTACACCAACGAGTTCAACGAGCTCGCCGGCGACAAGAAGGGATCGTCATGACCTCCAAAATCAGTCTTCGGAACGTCACCAAGGAATTCACGGTCCGGGCCACCAAGACCACCGCCGCCACCCGGCTCACCGCAATCGATTCTTTGAGCCTGGACGTCCGCGACGGCGAGTTCCTCACCCTGGTTGGTCCCAGCGGTTCGGGCAAGACCACCCTGCTGGACCTTCTCGCCGGGCTGTCCACCCCGACCTCCGGAGAGGTACTGGTGGACGGCAAGCCCGTCACCGGGCCGGGCAAGGACCGTGCCGTGGTGTTCCAGCAATACGCGTTGTTTCCGTGGCGGACGGCCTCGGCGAACGTCTCGATTGGCCTCGAAGGCGTAGGCCCTGAAGGCAAGAAGCTGAACCGCCGTGAACGTGCAGCAAAAGCAAGCGAATATCTGGCACTGGTGGGGCTCGCCGGATTCGAGGACCGCTACCCGCATGAACTCTCCGGCGGCATGAAGCAGCGCGTGGCCATCGCCCGCAGCCTGGCCTACGAGCCGGACGTGCTGCTCATGGACGAACCGTTCGCAGCACTGGATGCCCAAACGCGCGAGCAGTTGCAGGACGAACTGCTCCGGATCTGGAAGGCCACCGGCAAAACGATCGTATTCATCACCCACGGCATCGACGAGGCCGTGTACCTCGGCGAGCGCGTTGCCGTGCTCAGCGCGCGCCCGGGGCGGCTCAAGGAGATCGTGGACATCAACATCCCCGACCGCGACGGCGACGAGGACATCCGTTCCCACCCCGCCTTCGTGGAGCACCGCCATCAGGTCTGGACACTCCTGCATGACGAAGTCCGTCGCGCCCAGGACGCCGGGCACCGCAAGATCCTGCCGGACGGCAGCGCACCGGACGAACCTGCGACCACCATCACTGAAAGGAGTGCGGCCTGATGACCACCACGCTGACACATCCGGAAACCGCAGCCTCCGCACCCGGCCAGACAACCGCCGTCGAACCTTCCGTGACGGCAGCCGCCGGGGAGAGCACGACGCCGGCACCCGGCAAAGCGCGCCGCGTCGCCGCAGTCCTTGGTTCAGCCGTATGGAAGTCCGCGGCGATCCTGGCGTTCCTGGCGCTGTGGGAGCTGGGGCCGACGTACTTGGCCAGCCCTTCCACACGTGTGTTCCTGCCGCCGCTGCATGAAGTGCTCCTGGCCTGGGGCAAGCTCTTCGAATCCGGCACCATCCAGGGCCACATCGCGGCCAGCCTCACGCGCTCGGTAGCGGGCTTCGGTGCCGCGCTGGTGGCGGGTGTCTCGTTGGGTTTGCTCATTGCCTGGTACGGGCGGCTGAACTCAGTCCTGAACCCGCTGCTGGAGCTGTTCCGCAACACGGCCGCACTGGCGCTCCTGCCGGTGTTCACGCTGCTGCTTGGCATCGGCGAGGAATCCAAGATCAGCATCGTGGCCTACGCGGCGTTCTTCCCGGTGCTGCTGAACACCATTGCCGGTGTAAAGACCGTGGACCCGCTCCTGATCAGGGCTGCGCGTTCGTTGGGGCTCAACAGCTTCCGGCTTTTCCAGAAAGTCATCCTGCCCTCCGCCGTGCCCACGATCTTCACGGGTATCCGCATGGCCGGTACCGCATCCATCCTGGTGCTGATCGCCGCCGAAATGGTCGGCGCGAAGGCTGGTCTGGGCTACCTGATCGTGAATGCACAGAGCAGCTTCCTGATCCCGGACATGTACGCGGGCATCCTCACGGTGTCCTTGCTGGGGCTCGGAGTGAACTTCCTGCTGGTGGCCCTTGAACGGCACTTCTCCCGCTGGCGGACCGCCGTCGGTGCGGCCGCTTCCTGAGTTTTTACCCGTGGCATCCCAGCCACATCCATCACTGAAATCACTGAAATCACTGAAATCACTGAAAGAAAAGGACATCAAATGACCGTCGTTACCGAAACCAAACTCGAGTTCGCCAAGCTCGGCTCCCGCATCGGCGCTGAAATCCGTGGGCTGGACATCAGCGGAGACCTGAGCCAGGAAACCGTTGCGCAGATCAGGGCAGCACTCAACGAACACAAGGCACTGGTGTTCCGAGAAGCAAACATCCTCACCGACGAGGACCAGGTGAAGTTCGCTTCGCATTTCGGGCCACTCACCAAGGCCCACCCGACCGTTGCCTCGGTGGAAGGGGAAGAGAACGTCCTGCCCGTTGACAGCGAAAACGGCTCAGCCAATAACTGGCACACCGACGTCACGTTCGTGGTCAACCCGCCGCAGGCATCCACGCTGCGCAGCATCGACCTTCCTGCCTATGGTGGCGAGACCCTGATTGCGTCCTCGGCCGGCGCTTACCGGGATCTCCCGGAGGAGCTCCGCAACTTCGCGGACACCCTCTGGGCCATCCACACGAACGACTACGACTACTCGGTGCCCAAGAACCTGGAGCACTCCAACGCCGAGGAACGTCGCAAGGAGTTCACGCGGCTGAAGTTCGAGACGGCGCACCCCGTGGTCCGCGTCCATCCGCTGACCGGCGAGCGCGGACTGTTCATTGGGGGCTTCGCGCAGCGGCTGAGGATTGTGGGCCTATCCAACACAGAGTCCAAGGACATCATCCGCCTGCTGCAGGCGTACGTGACCCGTCCGGAGAACGTGGTCCGCGTGAACTGGGAGCCCAACCAGGTGGTCCTGTTCGACAACCGCATTACCCAGCACTACGCACCGGACAACTACGACGGCCAGCCGCGCAAGCTCAACCGTGTGACCATCGCCGGGGACATCCCGGTCAGCATCGATGGAAAGCCCAGCCAGGCGATCCAGGGTGACTCCAGCACGTACTCCGTGGTGGCACCCGTGACCACCTCGTAGGGGGTCGCATGTGTTGCTGTCCTGACCCAACTGAGTCGCAGTGAACAGCGTTGTGGGACCTCATAGGCCCGCATAACGCGCACAACTGCGACTCAGTTGGGTTTAAGGGATGTTGCTTCCACGGGCGGTGACCCACAGTCCGTACCACTGGGCACGTGTCATGTTCTTCGCAACATTCGCGGCGTCGGCGCACGCCGTGATCCGTGCGGCGTTGGTTGTGCCCACGACAGGCGAAATACCTGCCGGGTGCTTCATGAGCCAACCCAGCAGCACAGCCTCCGGCGTGGACCCCTGAGCCATCGCCACCTGTTCCAGCATTGCCGCGGTGGCAGACTCCGCAGCTGAGAGTTCACCGGACTTGGCTCCGGTGAACCGGCCCTGGGCCAAGGACCCGTATGCCTGAAGCTCCACCCCGTGGGCCGTGCAGTACTCCAGGGTCCCGTGCGGGAAGCTGTACCCCGCACCCTCTGCATGGTTGACCAACACGGTGCTCTCCACCCAGTCCCGCCGAAGCAGGCTCATTTCCAACTGGTTCGCCACGATGGGTGTCTCCAACTGGTCCTGGAGGAACGCGATCTGCTCGCCTGACATGTTGGACACCCCCAACTGCCGTACCTTGCCTTCGGCCATCAACTGCCCGACGGCGGCCGCCACCTCATGCGGGTCCATCAGGGGATCGGGCCGGTGCAGGAGCAACAGGTCCACATAATCCGTTTGGAGCCGTTTCAGGCTCCCGTTGACCCGTTCAAGGATGGCTTCCCGGCTGAGGTCGTAGTGCGTATCCAACCCGCGCTCCCCCAGCCTGATCCCGCACTTGGTCTGCAACTGGATGTTCCCGCGCAGACCCTGCGAACGGGCGAGGACCTCGCCAAACACGGCCTCGGACTTGCCGCTGCGGTAGATGTCCGCATGATCGAACAGCTCAACGCCAATCCCACACGCGGCATCAATCACCGCAGCGGCCTGATCGATTTCCGCCGCCCCGTAGGACGTGCCGTCCCATGGACCGCCAAGTCCCATGCAGCCGTATATGAGGCGTCCCCGCCCGTTCGCAAATGCCATAGCGTCAGTACTCCGCCTACGCCTTGCTGACAACCCAGGCAGTGGTGTCGGAAGGCAGTTTGCCCTCTTCCAATGGTCCGCTGGAGACCACCACCTCGCCCGCCGGCAGGTCAACGGACCCACCGCCGAAGTTGGTCAGCGTGTGCCACCCACCGGGACGGCTGAAGTGCAGCACGTCCGGGTTGCCGGTCTCCACCCATTCGAGTTCCTCATCGGCCTGGAGTTCGCTCCGCAGGTGCAGCGCCTTCCGATAGAGCTCAAGCGTGGAACCCTCGACGCCGTCCTGCTTGGCGACTGCGTACTCCGCAAACCACTCAGGCTGCGGGAGGTGGGCGCCGCCGGAGCCGAACCCAAACGACGGGCCCTCCGCTGTCCACGGCAACGGAACACGGCATCCATCGCGGCCGATTTCCACTCCCGGGTTGCGGAAGAACGACGGGTCCTGACGCTCGGAGTCGGGAATCTCCGTCACTTCACGCAAGCCCAGCTCTTCACCCTGGTACAGGTACGCGGAGCCCGGAAGCGCGAGCAACAAGAGCGTAGCGGCGCGGGCGCGACGCAAGCCAAGGTCGACGTCGAGCTCCTCAGCGGGCGCGCCGGCAAGCAGCCAGCCTTTGCCGTCCTGGCCCTTGGGTTCGCTACCGGTGATGTCCTGGGCTGCGTTGGTTCCTTGTGCCACCGAACCGCCCTTCGGCAGCCCATAACGGGTGGCGTGGCGGACGACGTCGTGATTGGAGAAGACCCAAGTGGAGGAGGCTCCGGATTCCTTGGCGGCAACCAGGTTGTCCGTGATGATCTTCTTGAAGGATGCGGCGTCGAAGTCGGACTGCAGCAGGTCAAAGTTGAACGCTTGGCCGAGTCCCTCTGGGCTGGCGTAGCGGGCACGGCGGGACTCATGGACCCAGGCCTCGGCAACAGCGGTCCGCGGCGGGTTGTACTCGTTGAAAAGCTTGCGCCACTCTGAATAAACCTCGTGGACCTCGTCGCGGTCCCAGAATGGGTGCGAGCCGTCGGTGAAGCCGTCAGTTCCATGTGCCTTGGCCTCGAGGTCGGCCTTCATGGGCAGCGGCTCGGAAAGGTCCTTGGCCATGCCGTGGGCCACATCGATGCGGAAGCCGTCCACGCCGCGGTCCGACCAGAAGCGGAGGGTCTTCAGGAAGTCCTCGCGGATCTCCGGGTTCTCCCAGTTGAAGTCCGGCTGCTCCTTGGCGAAGATGTGCAGGTACCACTGGCCAGGCGTGCCGTCCGGCTCGGTGATGCGCTCCCAGATGGGCCCGCCAAAGACGGAATCCCAGTCCGACGGAGGCAGCTCACCGTTTTCGCCCTTGCCGTCACGGAAAATGTAGCGCTCGCGGGCGGCTGAGCCCTTCGGGGATGCCAGCGCCTCCTTGAACCATTCGTGGCGGTCGGAAGAGTGGTTGGGCACGATGTCCACGACGATCTTGATGCCAGCGGCGTGCAGGGCTGCGGCCATCTCGTCGAAGTCTTCCAGAGTCCCCAGCTTGGGGTCCACATTGCGGTAGTCATCCACGTCATAGCCGCCGTCGGCGAGGGCCGAAGGATAGAACGGGCTGAGCCAGACCGCATCGATTCCCAGTTCCTTCAGGTACGGAACCTTGGCTGTGATGCCCTTGATGTCTCCCAGCCCGTCCCCGTTCGCGTCGTGGAAGCTGCGGGGATAGATCTGGTAGACAGCTGCTTGACGCCACCAGTTCGGATCAGCCATGCGCCCGGCGTCGGTACGGTGTGCCTGCGTAGTGGGGGTGCTCACGAAACTCCTTTGATTTAGATTCTAAATTTAGATCCCGGACCAGTATGAAACGCCGGACGCGGGAAGGTCAACAGTGATTCAGCCCTTGACTGCGCCCTGGGTGACGCCCGCCATGACCCACCTCTGGGTGAAGAGATAAGCAATGATCGCGGGCGCCATGGCCATGAGGTAGGACGCGAAGGACACGTGGTAGTTGTTGCTGAATTGGGTCTGGAACAGGTTTTGCCGCACCGGAAGGGTTTGCAGGCCCGGATCGGAAATGATCAGCGACGGCATCATGAAGTCGTTCCACGCATAGAGGAACGCAAAGATTCCAACCGTTGCGCTCATCGGGGCCAGAAGCGGGAAGATCAGCTTCCAGAACGTTTGCCACGTCGTAGCACCATCGATCCGGGCGCTCTCTTCCAATTCCATGGGGATTGACCGGAGGAACGCGGTGAAGAGCAACACGCTGAAGCTCAGTTGGAACATGGTGGCGAGCAGGATCACGCCGAACGGGTTGTCCAGTCCCAGCCGGCCGGTGAGCTGGATCTGCGGCAGTGCCACCACGGGGAACGGGATGAACATGGCCGCCAGCAGGTAGAAGAACGAGTACCGGAACAGTTTGCGCTCCCAATTGCGCACGATCGCGTATGAAGCGAACGCAGCCAGGATGATGGTAGCCACAACCGTGCCTGCCGTGACCAGCAGCGACATGGCGGCGCCAACGGGGAAGTTCGTCAACGTCCAAGCCTGGACGAAGCCGTCGAGGCTTAATGGCGCCGGGAATGAGAAGGCGTTGCCATCCACCGCTTGCCCTTGGGTCTTGAAAGCCATGGAAACCGTGACGTACAGGGGTAGCAGGACAGTAACGGCACACAGCAGGAGGATAGCGGTCCCCGGCCAGTTGGCCCGTTCCGGCTTTACTCTGGCCTCGGAGCGGGAGCGTCCGACGGCGGCGCCTGGCTTGGTTTGCCGGGCTTCAGTTTGGATGGTGGCTTGTTCGGTCATCAGAGAGCATTCCGTCCGCGGGTCAACGAGAGCTGTACAAGGGAAATCAGGATGGCTACAACGAAGAAGATCGTTGCGTTGGCCATCTGGTAGGCGTAGTCGCCGCCGTTGAAGCCGGCGATAACGGTCATTGCGATGCTTCGGGTGGAGGTTCCCGGGCCGCCGTTCGTCAACCCGACAATGATGTCGTAGGCGTTCAGGAAGCCCTTGAACCCGAGAATGATGTTGATGACCACATATCCGGCCACCAGCGGAAGGGTGATCTTCACGAGCTGCTGGAACTTGCTGGCACCGTCAATGTCCGCCGCCTCATAGACGTCCCCGGGAACAGCGACGAGGCCGGCGATGTAGATGAGCAGGGCGCCGGGAACTGCCTGCCACGCGGTGACCAGCACAATGGCGATCCATGCCAGGTCCGGGTTGGCCAGCAGGCTGCTTTCCAGCCATGGAATCCCAGCTGCCGCCCCGACTGCCGGCAGCGAGTTGGAGAACAGGAAGTTGAAGACGTAGGCGATGATGATGCCGGAAACCACCATGGGGATGACGAAAACGGTTCGAAGCGCAGACTTCATCCGGATCCGCGATGTCAGTCCCACGGCCAGGAGGAAGGCGACCACGTTGACTGCGATCACCGTAACGAGGGAGAACCCGAAGGTGAAAAGGTAGCTCTGCAGGATCGCTGGGTCACCAAAGATCGCAAGGTAATTGGTAAAGCCTACGAATTCCCAATCGCCGATGCCGATGGAATCCGTGAAGCTGAAGAAAATACCAATGATGGCCGGGATGGTGATGGCCAGCGTGAACAAGAGAAGGCTGGGTACAAGGAAGAAGTAGAAGATGGGTTCAACGGATCGCGCGCTGCGTTGCCGGGGAAGGTCCCTGCCGGAGGTGGTTTTGTTGGTGAGGATGGACATTTCTTAGCTCCCGGGTCCGGCACTACTGGCGAAACGCCAGGCGCGCCCAATCTGCGTCGAGGGTTCGGAGGGTGGATTCAGGTCCCGCGCCGAAGACGAGCGCCTGCGTGTAGTTCATGATGGGGATGGTCTTTGGAACCAAAACCGAGGGACCTTGGTACACCTTTCCTTGCTCGTAGTAGCCGGCCATGCCCGCGATCCGCGCGTCCGGAACCACCGTGGAGTCCTTGGTTGGGGTGAACCCAAGCTGGGACTTGTTATATGCGTCCATCACTTCCGGCCTGTACAGGTACTCAAGGAAGCCGCGCGCAGCGTCCTTGTGCTTGGACGCCTCAGGAATCCACGCTGCGAGGTCCACGTTGACGCGGACGCGCAAGTCCTCCGGGTTCTCGGTCATGGGCAATGGGAAAGTTCCCAGCTGGAGGTCGGGGGCGGTCTTGGCCACTTCGCTGAAGGCCCACGGCCCCTGCAGGTACATAGCGGCCTTGCCTTGCGAAAACGCGAGGTTTCCGTCGCCATAGGCCCTGCTCGCAGCGTCCTTGTTGACGTAGTCCTTGGTCAACTGCAGCATCTTGGCAACCGGCTGGTCGAAGTCTTTCTGGAACGACACCGGGGAATCCGGACCGACTTCCGTTCCTTCATCGGCCAGCTTCTTGAAGAAGTCGATGGTGTCCACCTGGCCCCCAACGGAGTAGTCGAACCATCCCTGCGCGATCGTCCAGTCGTCCTTCCACGTGGCATAGAACGGCGTCACTCCAGCGGCTTTCAGTTTCTCGCAGGCAGCGATCAACTGGCTCCAGGTCGTAGGCACACTGATGTTGTTCGCCGCGAAGATGTCCTTGTTGTAGATCACGGAGGATGCCATCACCGAATAGGGAAGGGCGCTGGTACGGCCCGGGTACTTGCCGTACTGGTCCATCAACGGCTGGAGGTCTTCCCTGATGCGGGAGGCAGCCTTGGTTCCGGAAAGATCGCTCAAAACACCGCGCTGGACGAACCGGGACGATTCCATGTTGTAGTTGGCCAGGGCAATGTCCGGTGGGTTGCCGCGTACGAAGCTTGCGGACACGACGTCGACGCCGGACGTGTCCATGACGACTTCTGTTTTGTCCTGCGAGGCGTTGTACTCTGCAACGAGTTTGCTCATGAAGCCGATGGCCTCGCGCTTACTGAACGTGAACCGGATTGTT
The DNA here is from genome assembly GCF_031455195.1 of Paenarthrobacter nitroguajacolicus. GTDB lineage: Bacteria > Actinomycetota > Actinomycetes > Actinomycetales > Micrococcaceae > Arthrobacter > Arthrobacter nitroguajacolicus_D. The sequence goes on from NZ_JAVDSH010000003.1 coordinate 339,108, forward strand.
TCCTTGCCCGGGTCACCCGTGCAACCCGAGAGGAGGCCTGCCAGCAGAGCCAGCCCCAGCCCCATCGCTGCCAGGCGTTTCTTGCGTGTCGATTGTGCAGACACCATAGTCCTTTCATCCTGCGGACCCCAGCGGCCGCGTCACCATCCAGGGAGTCAGTTACCCCGACCATGATTTTAGATAGGAGATAAATTTATAACCTATCGCTAGTATCGAGTGACGGCCGCCACACCGTCAAGACTTTGAAGGAAATGTGTCTGTATCTAAATTTATGCACTAAATTTAGATAGACCGCTGTCTCAGTTCCTGCAGGCGGTCGGGAAAGCGAGGAAGCAGCATGCTGACCGGTACCGCTCCGTCTACACAGCTGGTCCGCCGGGTCAACGCCAGCGCGATGCTCAAGGCGATGCGTGGCGCCGGAGTCGTTACGGGCACCGAACTGATGGCCTCCACCGAACTCTCGCGGGCCACCGTCATCTCCATATGCGACGAACTGGTCCGCCTCGGATGGCTCCAGGAACTGGAAAATCAACGGGTGGCCGGAGACTATGTGAAGGGCCGCCCTGCACGCCGCTTCGTCTTCGACAACAACGCGGCCCACGTTCTGGGCATCGACATCGGCGCCACCAAGATCACCACCATAGTGGCGGACATGGCCGGCACGCCCCTGTCCCAGGTCACCATGCCCTTCCGGACCTACAACGTCCCCGCTGATGAGCGCGCCGATGTACTGGACCGGATCGCGGCAGATGCCTTGCACAAGGCCGGTATCACGGCAGACTCCGTCCTCGCCGTATCCGTCGGCGTTGCTGCCCCGGTAAACCGCCAAGGCGAGGTTCTCACAGTCCAGGAATTCTGGCGCTCCTTCGATGTCCGCCGGATAGTTGCCGAACGGCATGGCTGGCATGTGCTTCTGGAAAACGACGCCAACCTGGCCGCCCTCGCCGAACGCTGGCAGGGAACAGCCCAAGGAGTGGACAACCTGGTGGTCATGCTGGCCGGCGACCGCCTGGGCTCGGGCATCCTCGAATCAGGACGCCTGCTCCACGGCCAACTGGGCGGCTTCGGTGAACTCGGCTACCTCGACAACGTAGACGGCGTTGGCGACACGTACGGAATTGCCCACTACGCTGCCCTGTGGGGCCGTGAAGCCCTCAAAGACGACGCCACCTCGGCCCTCGGAACACTCTGTGGCGGCGACCCCTCAGCACTGACCGCCGGGATGGTCTTCACAGCGGCAGCCGACGGCGATCACGCCGCACAAAGCGCGCTGGACCGCGTGGCACACCGAATGGCCAGGGTCATTGGCTCGCTCAGCACCCTGGTCAATCCCGAACTGTTTGTCATAGCGGGAGGTGTCGCAGCGTCCGCCAACGCCCTGCTCCCCGCCATTGAAAAGCAGCTCCCGGAGTTCACCTTCACTCCCCCGCGCCTGGCCAGCTCCACCCTCGGCGATGGCATCGTGTCACTCGGAGCCGTTCGTCACGCACTGGACTATGTGGAAGAGAATGCACTGGACCTCTCGCCCGCTTCGTTGAACAAACAGCTTCGTTGAACAAACAGCTTCGTTGAACAAACCAGCGGGGACGCCTTAGGCCCCACCGGGCCTACTCCGGCATCGACATGGTCCGGAGGTCCAGTTGCCGCAGCACCCGGTCAGCCACTTCAGGGTCAGTCCCAGGCTCATTGCGTGCTGAGACCACTTCCTGGCGTGCGGCGTCCAGGGCGATCGTTTGAACGGCGATTGACAACTCCCGCCCGCGCTTGCGCTTCTCGGCAGTCGTCTCATTCTGCAAGGTGCCATCCAACAGTTCGGCGTGGAGCCGACGCATTTTCTCCTTGATCAGGGCCACCTTCTCGGCGGGCAATTCCTTCATGAGGTCGTGGTCCTTCAGGGCCGCAACGGCGGCGGACTGGGCGCGCCGCGCCAGGACACGCGCTGCGTCCTGTTCGTGCGAACCATCCTCGGTAGCCTTCAGGACCCGCATCAGCCAAGGCAGCGTCAACCCGGGAAGGACCAATGTGGCCAGGAGCACGGCGCACGCAATCACCAGGATCTCGTGCCGGGCCGGGAAATCGCTGCCATCCGGCAAGGTCATTGGGAGCGCCAAAGCCAAGGCCAGGGTTGCCAGCCCCCGCATACCGCACCACGTCAGGATCAGCACTTCCTTGGGGGACGTCGGCAGGAGGTTGCGCCGTCGTCGTGCGGTCAATGAGAGCAGGCCCAGCCAGAGGAAGCGCACCACGAACACCAGGACGCAGATCACCACGGCCATGCCGATCATCCCGAAAATGGCTGTTCCCTCGTCCCGTATAACGTGACGGATCTCGAGGCCAACCAAGCCGAAGGCCAACCCCGTGGCGAGCAGCTCCACCACGTCCCAAAAAGCGGTACGGGTGATCCGCTCGGCAGCGTCCTGGGGTCGCGTGTGGCGCTGCAGTTCCAAGGCGGTCACGACGACGGCCACCACGCCTGAGGCGTGCAGTTCTTCCGCAAGGATGTACGCGGCGAACGGCACAACAAGTGTGACGGCACTTCTGGCCACCATGGACGTAACCAGCTTGGTGATGACCTTGGTCACCCAGCCCATCGCGATGCCAATGAGGATGGCCAACGCCGCGCCAACCACGAATTGCAGGATGACGTTCGGTCCTACCTCACTGCCTGAGACCGTCGCCGCGACTGCCGCCTGGAAGATCACGATTGCTGCGGCGTCGTTGAACAGGCCTTCACTTTGGAGGACTGTGATAAGCCTCCGCGGCATATGTACGCGTCCGGCAACGGATTCCACGGCTACGGGATCCGGAGGCGCCACCATGGCACCCAGGGCGATGGCTGCCGGTATCCCGATACCCGGAATCATCAGCCACGCTGCGCCGGCCACCGTGGCGGTGGACACCACCACCAGGGCCACAGCCATCAGCAGCAGTGTCCGCCAACGCACGCGGAAAACCGCCCAGGAACTCTTTTGCGCCGTGGCGAACAACAGCGGCGGAAGGAAGATCGGCAGGATCAGGTCCGGCGAGATTTCAAACTCGGGGAAGCCCGGAATGAAGGTCAGGGCCACAGCGAGCAGCAGCATCAGCACCGGATACGGAAGGCGCAGCCGGTCGCCAAGGCCCACAGCCACCACCGTTGCAAGCAGCAACCCGATTATGAGCGCCAACTGATCCATGTCCCTGCTTCCCCAGATGTTGTACGGCCCTTACCCGGCAACACCGGGAAAGTTCCCTACCAACATATCCCGGGGTAACCACCTGGGCAGGTCCGGTCAGTCCTTGGTGAGGGCGTCCACCACGTCCTCGGTACCGTCCTTGAAGGTGATCGTCCGATGGGCTGTCCCGGGAAGTTCCAGGACCGCAGCAGCCACCAGGGCCACGTTTGCCCGTGACGTTTCGGTCCCGTCTTCGGGGTTGGCAGGGTCCGTTTCGATCAAACCCGTGGCCGGTTCATCCGTCAGTGCGCCCGGGCCCAGGATGGTCCAGTCCAGGTCAGTACCCCGGAGGTACTCGTCGGCGGCAGCCTTGGCCTCGGCGTAGGCGAAGAAAGGATTGTCCTGGGGCACGCCGTGGTCCTTGGCGGCCCCGAGATAGGAAACCATCACATAACGGGAGACCCCGGCTTGACCCGCGGCATCCATGGAGCGGATCGCGGCGTCCCGGTCCACCGCATAGGTCCTGTCCGGGTTGCCCCCGCCAGCACCGGCCGACCAGACCACCGCGTCGTGGCCGGTGAGCGCCTGGGCGAGTTCCGCCGTCGTCGAGTTTTCCACGTCCAGCACCTCGGCGGAGGCTCCCGTTTCCGTGACATCCGGCACATGGTCGGGATTGCGGATGAAGGACGTGACGTCGTGACCTTCGCCACTGAGGATTTTGGACAGATGCAGGGCCACTTTGCCGTGGCCGCCAATGATTGCGATTCGGCTCATGGACCCATTCTGTCCCACGAAACGAAAAAAGACCCCGCAGGTGAATTCTGCGGGGTCTTGCTCTGTAGCGGTGGGGAGGCTCGATCTCCCGACCTCACGATTATGAGTCGTGCGCTCTAACCAACTGAGCTACACCGCCACGAATGAGAAAAACCTGTGTCAAGCCGGTCAAAACCGCCCTGACACAGGCCCTCATTCAGAGCCCCCCACCGGAATCGATCCGGTGACCTCGTTCTTACCAAGAACGCGCTCTACCACTGAGCTAGGGGGGCAACGAGTAAATACTCTACCGGACGTTTTCAGAAGCTACAAATCGGCGAAAGGACGCGGAAAATCCGCGTCGACACAATTTGCAAAGGGGCCCCTGAGTTGATCTACAAACGGAGAACATCAAGGCAACCGGAGTACCTGCCCAGGGTAAAGATGGTCGGGGTTTGGGACCGTATCGGAGTTGCTTGCGATCAGAACGCCGAGGTCCACGCCGAACTGGGCCGCGATACCGCTCATGGTGTCTCCGGGCTCCACTACCACCTCGGTGACCCTCCGGGCTCCCGAGGAACGCCCAGCGGAGCCCTCAGGGGCGCCTTCCTGAGCTTCCTGGGCCTGTTGGGCGCCGTCGATGTCTGCTTCTACCTGCCTGGCCGCCTGTGCCCCCGCCACGTCGGCAGCTTCCTGGTTGTGCGTTGCCTGCGCAGCTGCAGCTTCCGCTGCGTTCCGGGTGGAAGATGCGGCCTCGACGGCGGCTGCATCCTCGGCCGCCTGGCGGACCGCGGTTTGGTCTACTTGAACGGGGTCCGGGGCAGCAACGGGGGTCGCGGAGGCACTGTGATCCTTTTCACCGTGATCCTTGTCGCCGATGCCGAGGGTTTTTTTCACGTTATCCAGCAGTCCCATGAAGCGATAGTACGGCGGCGGGCTGTTCCCCGTAACCCAATGCCTCCCCGGAATTCGTGCCGCACGGCTGGCGACAGGGGCCGGGGCCCGCGGTTAACGCAACAGGGGGCCGGCTCGAAAGCCGACCCCCTGTGGGAACTACTTGGTGTTTAGCACCGGGCTGTGTTTACCACTTGCCCTTGCGGTTGAAGTCGCGGTGTCCGCCTTCGCCGCCACTGCGGGGCTTGCGTGCACCGTCGCCGTGTCCACCGAAGCGGGATCCGCTGGCCTGTCCGCGATCGCGGTCGCCGAAGCTGCCTGCGGTGCGCTCAGAGCGGTCGCTGTAGGAGCGGCCGCCACGGTCAGCGGAGGTACGCTCGCCGTCGGACTTACGGAAGTCCTTCTTGAAGCCGCCGTTGCCCTTGAAGTTTCCGCCACCACGGTTTTCACGGTCGCCGTAGCCACCGCGTCCCCCACCGGAGTAGCCACCACGTTCGCTGTTCGGCCTGCGGCCGTTGTCCAACTCGAGGTTGATCAACTCGCCGCCGATGCGGGTGCGGGACAGTGCGCGCAGCTGCTCGGGGCTCAGGTCTGCCGGGAGCTCCACCAGGGAGTGGTCCGAGCGGATGTCGATGCCACCGATCTGTGCGGACGAGATGCCACCCTCGTTGGCAATGGCGCCAACGATGGAACCCGGCATGACGCGCTGGCGGCGTCCGACGGCGATCCGGTAGGTAGCGTTGCCCTCGGTAAGTGCACGGGTCGGGCCACGGGAACCGAAGCCGTCCTTGGAGCGCTCGCGCTTCTGGTACTCAGGAGCTGCAGGCAGTTCCTTCACCAGCAAGGGCTGTCCACCCTGGGCCATGACGGCCAGGGCAGCTGCGATCTCCGCAGCCGGAACGTTGTGCTCTTCTTCGTAGGAAGAGATGAGGTCGCGGAACGCTGCGACATCCTCGGACGCGAGGGTCTCGGTGATGCGCTCGGCGAACTTGCCCAGGCGCAGCGTGTTCACGGTCTCCGCGGTGGGCAGGTGCATCTGCTCGACCGGCTGGCGCGTGGCCTTCTCGATGGAACGCAGCAAGTACTTCTCGCGCGGCGTCATGAACAGGATCGCGTCACCGGAACGGCCTGCACGGCCGGTACGGCCAATGCGGTGGACGTAGGACTCGGTGTCGTGCGGAATGTCGTAGTTGATGACGTGGCTGATGCGCTCAACGTCAAGACCACGGGCTGCGACGTCGGTAGCAACCAGGATGTCGATGCGGCCTTCCTTGAGCGCGTCAACAGTGCGTTCGCGCTGCTGCTGCGGGATGTCGCCGTTGATGGCGGCAGCCTGGAAGCCCCGGGCCTTCAGCTTGTCAGCCAGGTCCTCGGTAGCCATCTTGGTCCGCACGAAGGCGATGACGCCGTCGAAGTCCTCAACCTCAAGGATGCGGGTCAGTGCGTCCAGCTTGTGCGGGCCCATGACCTGCAGGTAGCGCTGGCGGGTGTTGGCACCGGTAGTGGTCTTGGACTTCACCGAGATCTCAGCCGGGTTGTTCAAGTACTGCTTGGACATGCGGCGGATCTGGCCCGGCATGGTGGCCGAGAACAACGCAACCTGGCGGTCCTCGGGGGTCTGCTGGAAGATCTGCTCCACGTCATCGGCGAAGCCCATGCGCAGCATCTCGTCAGCCTCGTCAAGGACGAGGTACTGGAGCTCGGAAAGGTCCAGGGAACCCTTGGCGATGTGGTCGATCACGCGGCCGGGAGTACCGACAACAACCTGGGCACCACGGCGGAGGCCGGCAAGCTGCGGGCCGTAGGCCGAGCCACCGTACACCGGCAGGACGGTGAAGTCGTCAATGTGCTTGGCGTAGGAGGTGAAAGCCTCGGCAACCTGGAGGGCCAGTTCACGCGTGGGAGCCAGGACCAATGCCTGGGTCTTGCGGGACGGGCCGTTGAGGTCGTGAAGTTCAGCCAGGCGGGACAGGGCGGGGACAGCAAATGCTGCGGTCTTGCCGGTACCGGTCTGAGCCAGGCCAACGACGTCGCGGCCCTCAAGGAGCAGCGGGATGGTTGCGGCCTGGATGGGTGACGGCTTTTCGTATCCGACATCCTGCAGAGCGGCCAGAACGCGGCCGTCGATGCCGAGCTCGGCAAAGCGAACGCCTTCTTCTTCGTCCTCGTCTGCCTTGGGAGCAGGAGCTTCGGTGAAGGCGGGGGCTGCAGCCTCAGCTGCGGCAGTCTCGACGGGGGCAGCGGCAGCAGCCGGTGCTTCAGCTTCGGCGGGTGCGGCGGTCTCTACTGCTTCAGCAACGGGGGCTGTTTCAGCAGACTCATCGTTCGGGGCGTCGAAGTTTTCGTTGAGATTTTCGGTCATAAGGGGAAATTCCTCATCCATAGGGCATCGGCGCGACCCGGTTGGGCTGGCCGCAGTACTCGTCGCGAAGAGACAGGAAAAGGTGCCCTGCTATTCGCAAGAAGTCCGGCGCTATCGCAATCCCATGGCAGGACTTCCCGCTGCATCTCTTGGCTGCTATCCCAGCAGTCTGTACAGCGTTTTCTTTAGCCGGCTCTCCCTATGAAAATGCCCGCACACATTTGCGGGCCCCAACACTTACCAGTCCTGCCTCAAGAATTGGGCAGGATAAAGGGATTTCCGGAGTGGGGGATATTTCAAGTGTAGGGCACAGGGCGGGGTGCCCGCGACCCGGATCCCGGTGAGCTTGTTCACATTCCCCTTGCCGGGCATTGAACGCCGGCTCACCACGGGCTCGACAGGACCGCGAAGCTGCGCCCAGAGACCGACTGGCTGCGTTCAGAGGTCGCTGCGCCGCAGGACCTTTTCGAACTTCGCGTGGTACTCGTCCTGGAGCCGGATCTCCCCATCCGCCTCGGCATCCAAGAGGACCTGGACGAGTTCCGCGGTGGGTTCGCTGAACCACTGGCCCACGGTGACACCGTGCTTCGGAATGAACGTGCGGTGGATGTGGTCTCCCGCCGAGATGGTGCCCGCCCGGATCACCCTAAGGTACGTGCCAACCCTGCCGGCCTGCGTGAACCTCTTCACCCACTGTGGCTCCCCAATCGCGCGTTGGAAGGTGGCGCAAGGAACCCGGGGAGAGGTCACTTCCAACTCCAGGTCCAAACCGATCCTCCAACGTTCGCCGATCACCGCGCCTGTGGTTTCGGTTCCGGTGACGCGCAGGTTCTCGCCGAAGAAGCCTGGCGCAAGTTCCCGCCCCAGCTCCCCCGACCAATAGTCAGCGTCGTCCTGCGAATAGGCGTACAGTGCCTGGTCCTCTCCGCCGTGGTTGGCCCGGTCCGCCTGCACATCACCGTGAAGTCCCAGTTTGTGCACCCTGACCGGCCCCTCGACGGGACGCTTGTCGATGGCAGTGACGCCCACGTTGCCCGGATCAGGCAGCAACTGGTGGACACGGCAGACGGCGAGGAGGGATGCGGTGTTCATGGACAACAGTGTACGGATGCGCGTGCCGTGCTAGGGATCGAACCTGTAGCCCATGCCAGCTTCGGTATGGAGGTGGCGTGGCTCCGCAGGATCCCGTTCCAGTTTCCGCCGCAACTGGGCGATGTACACCCTGAGGTACTGGGTTTCCTTGGCATACGCCTGGCCCCAAACCTGGGTGAGGATCTGCTGTTGGCTCACCAGCTTCCCTTTGTTGCGGACCAGCAACTCCAGGATGTTCCACTCGGTAGGTGTCAGCCGGACGTCCGCACCATCCCTGACGATTTTCTTGCCGGCCAGGTCCACCACGAAGTCTGCGGTCGCCAAGGTGGGTTCTTCTTCTCCGGTGACGACCCTGCGGGAGGCAACCCGCAACCGGGCAAGCAGCTCATCCAAACCGAAGGGCTTGGTCACGTAGTCGTCCGCACCGGCGTCGAGCGCTTCCACCTTGTCTTCCGAGGCGTGCCGGGCGGACAGCACGATGATGGGCATGCTGGACCAGCCCCGGATACGCCGGATGACCTCCACGCCGTCCATGTCAGGCAGGCCGAGGTCCAGGACCACAATCTTCACCGGTTGCTTCGCGGCGGCGTTCAGAGCATCCGCGCCGTTTCCCACTGTCAAGGCCTGGTACCCGTGGGCCTGGAGGGTCACCTGCATGGCCCGGGCAATGCGTGCCTCGTCCTCAACGATCAGCACCAGCGTCACAGCTGCTCCCCGGTCCACAGCGGCAGCGTGACCACCAGCGTCAGTCCGCCGCCCGGCGTCGGCTCCGCCGCGAGGCTTCCACCCATGGCTTCGGTAAATCCCTTGGCGACCGCGAGCCCCAGTCCTATCCCACCGGCCGGCCCAGGGGTGGGCGCGTCACCGAAACGCTGGAACGGCTGGAACATGGTGAGGACCTCCTGCGGGCCTATTCCCTGGCCATGATCCACAATCCGCAACTCGCTGGCGGGCCGCTCCCCCAAGGTGATGTCCGCACCTGCCCTGGCCCTGAGCACCACGTCCGAATCCGGCGCATATTTCACAGCGTTCTCCACGATGTTCGCGACAACGCGCTCGAGCATGCCGGTGTCGGCTTGAACCGGCGGGAGGTTGGGTGGCAGTTCGTTGCGGAGGCGGTCCCGGGGAATCCCCTGAAGCGCTTCCGGCAGCACGTCCGCCCATGCCGTACCGGTCAGCAACGGATTGACGGCGTCCGCGGTAATGCGCGACATGTCCAGGAGGTTGTCCACCAGGTGGTCCAGCCGGTCCGCATAATCCTCAATGGTCTCCAACAGCTCCCGCTCCACATCCGGCGGAAAATCCACGTCATCCTGGCGTAGGCTGCTGACCGCCAGTTTGATCCCGGCCAAGGGCGTCCGCAGGTCATGCGACACGGCGCGCAGGATGGAGGTACGCATCTTGTTGCCCTCCGATAACCGCACATTATCGCGCCGGCTCTGCACCAGTTGTTGCCGCTCGCGCACGGCGACCACAAACGCGCCAAATGCCGCGAGCATCCGCTGGTGGTGTGGGGATAACGGCCCGCCGCGCAGCAACAGCGTGTAGTGGGGATCGACGACGGCGGCATGGTCCGCGGCGGCATGGGTCACCGGCGGATTGGGGCCGGCGCTCGCCAGGACACGCCACTCCGGTGCCGCGCCCTGCACTGTAATTCCTTGGCTTCCCAGCAATGTCACAGCCTGCATGCCCAGATTGCCGCGGACCTTCTCCAGGAACGACTCCAGGCTGCCGTCGGAGCTGAGGATGCGCAGGGCCAGCTCGCTCAGTGCCGTGGCCTCCGCTCCCGATCTCGCCGCTTCCTGCGCCCTCCGGGTGGCCAGGCCCACAGCAAGCCCCACGCCGCACGCCACGGCAAGGAAGACCACCACGGTGAACAGCGTGCTGGGGTCTGCTATGGATAGCGAACCTACGGGGTCCGCCGAAAAGTAGTTAAGGAGGAAACTGCCCAGCACGGCGGCCACCACCGCTGGCCATAAGCCCCCGACAGCGGCCACGGCCACTGCCACCGCCAGTTGCAGGAGCATGATCATCGCAAAATTACGGAAACCCAGCACCGTGACGAGAACTTCGACCGCAGGGGGCAGCAAAAGTGCCAGGACCAACCCGGTGATCACCCGGCCCTGGCCGATGCCCCGCACCGACGGAAGCCGCAGCAGCACGCCGTCCTCGCCGTTGCTGTGTGCCTCAGGTGCCGCCATGGCTACATCCTTACATGGTTCGTTGGTGGGCAGTTCTCCCCATGTGGGACTGTCACCGGTGCCAGCGCTCCGCACAGGTACTAGGCTTGCTCTGAGCATTCTGGTCCGGCGTGGCGCCGGACACTTCCACGGTCTATCCAGGGGGATACGCATGGGCCCGAAAGACAACCCCGACGCTGCCGGCAGCGGCGGGGACAACAACGCCGATTTTGGAGCGGGCAACAATCCGCCCAAACCCCCGCCGTGGCAGGTGCCCAAACCCGAACTCCACCCCGAACTGTTCGCTCCCGTGGAGGAACCGGCCCAGGATCAGCAGGGCGGGAACCAGGACAAGAGCCGGGCCGCCGGCAAGGGCAAGAAGCGCCCTGTAGCCGCTGGGGCATCCCAGGGCCCGGCAGGACCAACGCAGCCTGGCCAGCCACTGCCCGTTATTGACCCCTTCGCCAAGGAACGCGAACGCGGCGCGGCGGAAGCAGCCAAAAAGAAGAAGCGCTCGCAACGCCGCACCGTAGTGGTGGGCCTCGGCGTGACTGCCTTGTTGGCGGGAACCATCACCGCGATCGTTGCCAGCAACGAGCAGGAAGCTGACTACGCACAGGTCTGCTTCAACGAGGAAACCGGCGAGCGCGTTGACGACAACCAGTGCGACAACAGCAGCTCGGCGGGCCGCAGCTCGGGCATCTACGCCTGGTACTTCTATTCGCGGGGCGCCAGCGTTCCGGCCGTCGGCCAGAACAGGTCCGCCTACCCGAGCTACACCAAGAACGTGCCGTCCGGCGCCAAGTCCTCCACCGGGTACAGCACCAAGGGCGGCACTGTCAGCCGCGGCGGTTTCGGCAGCAGTTCCAAAAGCGGCGGAAGCTCGGGGGGCTAAGGATGCGTCGACTGCCCTCCGTGCCCCGTCCGGACTGGAAGAAGAAGATCGAGGAACAGGGCCTGGTCTTTTCCACCACCACCATGCCCGATGGCCGCAAGATCGAATACTGGAACGAATCGGCGTACTACGAATTCACCATGGACGAGGTGGAAACGCTGGAAAAGACCGCCGAGGACATGCACATCATGTGCTTGGAAGCGGCCAAGTACCTCGCTACCGGAGCCATGGGCGACATCGGGATCGGACAACAGGCGCTGGAGCTTGCCGGTGACTCGCTGTTGGCTGCGGACATGGACATTTATGGCCGCTTCGACTTCATTTATGACGGCAAGGGCGGCCCAGCGAAGATGCTGGAGTACAACGCCGATACCCCCACAGGATTGATCGAAGCTTCCGTGGCCCAATGGTTCTGGCTCCAGGACGTCTTCCCGGAGAAAGACCAGTGGAATGGCATCCATGAGGCCCTGATCCGGCAGTGGAAGAAATTGCAGTTCCGCACCGGCATGAGCACCCTGCACGTGGCCCACTCCGAGGCTGAGGAGTCAGGCGAAGACTGGATGACGGCCGCCTACATGCGGGATGTCGCGAGCCAGGGCGGGTGGACCACCATCGGCATCAACATGTCCGATATCGGCTGGGACCCGAACCTGAACCGCTTCGTGGACCTGGACAACTTCATGATCAGCACCATGTTCAAGCTGTATCCATGGGAACTCATGATGAAGGAACCGTTCGGACAACGGCTCTTGCAGCGCGCCCACAACCCCCGCTGGGTTGAGCCCGCCTGGAAGATGCTGCTGTCCAACAAAGCCCTGCTGGCCGCGCTGTGGCACCTCTACCCGAACCATGAGAACCTGCTGCCGGCGTACCTGGGAGACCCGGGTCCGCTCAAGGAGTGGGTGGCCAAGCCGTTGCACGGACGCGAGGGCGACAACATCCGCATCCACGCCCCTGGCATTGAGATACAGCAGCCCGGCGGTTACGGCCGAGAAGGGTGGTGCTTCCAGCAGTACCACTCCCTTCCGGATTTCGACGGCAACCACCCCGTCCTGGGCCTCTGGGTAGTGGATGGCGAATCCGTGGGCTGCGGCATCCGCGAATCCGACGGCCCCATCACGGACTACTTCTGCCGTTTCGTTCCCAACACCATTGACGCCCCGGCGCCTGTCGCGCCACCTGCTACTTCCTACGGAGCCGCACTATGAGCACTGAAACCTCGACGCCGGGTGGCGGCTCAGCGGGCGGCGACCGTTCCGCCGTCGTACCTTCCAAAGGCCTCCACGCAGGAATCCTGGACCTGGGCGACTCCGTCATGCTGGGCCTGGCCTCCACCGCGCCCGTGTATTCGCTGGCCGCAACGCTGGGCCTCATTGTCGCTGTCAACGGCAACTACACTCCACTGATCCTGGTCCTCGGCTTCATCCCGGTACTGTTCATCGCCTATGCCTTCCGGGAACTTAACAGCGCCATGCCCGACTGTGGCACCACGTTCTTCTGGGCCCGTAAAGCCTTTGGTCCTTGGGCTGGATGGCTTGGCGGCTGGGGAGTTGCCCTCGCCGGAATCGTGGTGTTGGCCAACCTGGCACAAATTGCAGGAAAGTACCTCTGGCTGCTGGTGGGCGACGGTTCCTTGGCGGACAACACCTGGCTGGTGACGGCCACGGGCGTGCTGTTCATCGTGTTCATGACATATGTGAACCACCGCGGCATCCGGCTTGGCGAGCACGTTCAGCGCACCCTGACGTACATCCAATACATTTCCTTGGGCATTTTCGCAGTGGCCATCGTCTTCAGGATTGCCGGCGGCGCGCCCGAGGGGCAGCCTTTTGACTTCGAATGGTTCAACCCCGCGGGAGCCTTTGCGGACCCCGGCGCCGTCGTGCACGGGGTGCTGTTGGCGCTGTTCATCTACTGGGGCTGGGACACATGCCTGGCACTCAACGAAGAAACCGAGAACCCGGCGAAGACCCCTGGCCGTGGCGCCGTCATTTCAGCGACGGTCCTCTTGGCGATCTACGTTTCCGTGGCACTGCTGGTCATGATGTACGCCACCATCGGCTCGGACGGCATTGGACTGGGCAATGAAGCCAACCAGGATGACGTCTTCCTGGCCATGAAGGACGTTGTGCTGGGCCCTTGGGGCTGGTTGATTGTTGTTGCCGTGCTGGCCTCCGTCCTGTCCTCCACACAGACCACCATCCTGCCCACGGCCCGCGGGACACTGTCCATGGGAGTCCACGGCGCCCTCCCTCCCCGTTTCGGAAAAGTCCATGAGCGTTTCATGACACCCGGGTTCTCCACCCAGGTCATGGGCGCGGTGGCCGTGGTCTACTACGTGGCCATGAGCTTCCTCAGCGAAAACCTGTTGTCGGATTCCATCAGCGCGATCAGCCTTTTCATCGCGTTCTACTACGCCTTGACCGGTTTCTCCTGCGTCTGGTTCTTCCGTTCCACGCTGCGCGAATCCGCCCGTAACCTGTGGTTCCGGGGCATCCTGCCGCTGCTGGGGGCACTGTCCCTGACCGCCGCGTTCTTCGTCTCGGCCGTACAGATGTGGGACCCGGCCTACGGGGATACCCGCATCTTCGGGATCGGTGGCGCGTTCGTCAGCGGCGTCCTGCTTCTGGCCCTCGGCGTCGTCCTGGCCATTGTGTGCAGGTTCGCGCCGTCCACCCGGGGGTATTTCACGGGCGAACGAGCCGAGGTTGGGATAGTTCGCGGCGAGTAGCCGCCTAGGATGCTGGAATGAGCGATTCAACGACGAACCCCTCCGACATCCTGGCCCTCGACTCACTCCTGACTGCGGACGAGTTGGCCTTCCGCGAGAAAGTGCGGGACTACACAGCGCAGCGGATCAGGCCGAACATCGCCCGTTGGTACGAGGACGCTGTTTTTCCCAGGGAAATTGCCCCTGAACTGGGTGAGCTCGGGGTGTTGGGCATGCACTTGGAAGGGTATGGATGCCCCGGCCGAACGGCGGTCGAATATGGTCTGGCTGCTATGGAACTGGAGGCCGGTGATTCAGGGATCCGCACCTTTGTCTCGGTGCAGGGCTCCCTGGCCATGACGGCCATCCATAAGTGGGGTTCCGAGGAGCAGAAAGAGCGATGGCTTCCACGGATGGCGGCCGGCGAGCTGATCGGCTGCTTCGCCCTGACGGAGCCGACGGCGGGTTCGGACCCGTCGTCCATGACCACGTTTGCCCGACGGACCGCCGACGGTTGGGTCCTGGACGGTGCCAAGCGTTGGATCGGCCTCGCCTCGATCGCCGACGTCATGGTGGTGTGGGCCAACACTGAGGACGGCATCCGGGGTTTCCTGGTCCCGGCGGGAACCCCCGGGGTGAACGCGACGCCGATCGAACCCAAGCTTTCCATGCGCGCCTCGATCCAGTGCGATGTGACGTTCGAGGGCGTGGGGCTGGGGCCGGACGCGATCCTCCCCGGTGCAGCGGGGTTGAGGGGGCCCTTCACTTGCCTGAATGAGGCCCGTTACGGAATCGCGTGGGGCGCGATGGGTGCAGCGCGCGATTCCTACGAGGCCGCCTTGGAGTATGCCGGCACCCGGCTCCAGTTCGGGCGGCCACTGGCCGGGTATCAACTGACGCAGGAAAAGCTGGTCAACATGCTGGTGGAGATCCAGAAGGGTACGCTCCTGGCCCTTCACCTGGGCCGATTGAAGGACGCGGGGCACCTGCAGCCGCAGCAAATTTCGCTCGGAAAGCTGAACAGCGTCCGGGAGGCCATCAAGGTTGCCCGTGAGGCCCGGACCATCCTCGGTGGGAACGGCGTCACGCTGGACTACTCCCCTTTGCGGCATGCCAACAACCTGGAATCCGTTCGGACCTACGAAGGCACGGACGAGGTCCACACGCTTATCCTGGGGCAGCACATCACGGGGATCGGGGCCTTTCGCGGCTAACCGTCCCGAGTTGCGGGGCCCGCTCTGCGCCTTTCCGGGCCGGAATAGCGTGCAGAACGGGCCCAACAATCGGTCATCAAGCCACTGCGGCCGGTACCTTCTTGGCGGCGTCCTTACGGATGGTGGCGCTGATGACGGCCGCCACGGTGCACATGGCTGCCGCGCCAAGCCACGCGTAGTTGTAGTGGCCGGTGGCGTCGCGAATGAACCCGGCTGCCAGCGCGGCAGCAGCGGCACCGAGCTGATGGGCAGCGAACACCCAGCCAAACACCACCGAACCGTCGGCGCCGAAGACCGAACGGCAAATCGCCGCTGTGGGAGGCACCGTGGCCACCCAGTCGAGCCCATAGACCACCACGAAGATGATCATGCTCGGCTCCACCGACGAGCCCAGCAGCAACGGCAGTACCAGCAGGCCGATCCCGCGGAATTGGTAGTACACGGCCAGCAGGACTTTGGGGTTGAAACGGTCGGTCAGCCAACCGGAGGCGATGGTTCCCACGATGTCGAAAATTCCGACGACGGCCAGCAGGCCTGCCGCCGTGGTTTCCGGCATGCCGTGATCGTGGGCCGAGGGGATGAAGTGCGTGCCGATGAGCCCGTTGGTGGTGGCCCCACAGATAGCGAACCCTGCCGCCAGCGCCCAGAAGGTTCGGACTTTGCTGGCACGCTTGAGGACCTGCAGGGCACGAACGGCCGCGTTGGCGGAGTCACCCGTCACTGACGACGCGACCACGGCGACAGTCCCGCCAGCGGGTGGCTTGTTCCCGGCGTCAGCGGCTTCCGCGTTGGGTTCTTCAGCACCATAGGGCAACACCCCGACGTCGGCCGGTGAGTTCCGCAGCCAGCGCAGCACCAGCGGAACCACGGCGAGCGCACCTGCGGCGATGAGCAGGGAAGCGCCCCGCCAGCCTGGGTTCTGGGCGAGGGCTGCAATGAACGGCAGGAAGACCAGTTGCCCGGCGGCGCTGCCCGCGGTGAGGATGCCGATGACCAAGCCACGGCTTTTGGCAAACCAGGTGTTGGCAATTGTCGCGGCGAACACCAGTGCCATGGATCCCGTGCCGAGCCCGATCAGGACGCCCCAGGTGAGCAGGATTTGCCAGGACTGGTTGACGAAGACCGTCAGTGCCGAGCCCAAACCGATGAGGCACAAGGCCAGTGAGGTGACCTTGCGGATGCCGAACCGTTCCATCAGCGCGGCGGCAAAGGGCGCAGTCAAGCCGAACAGAACCAGGTTGATGCTGACGGCCAGGGACAGCACGGTGGTTGACCAGCCGAATTCCTGCTGGAGGGGGACCATGAGCACACCTGGCGCCGCACGGAACCCTGCCGCCCCTACCAGCGCCAGGAAGGCCACGGCGGCAACGATCCAGGCGGGGTGCAGGCGTGGTCGTTTGCCTGAGGGAGCCCGTTTTATCCCGGACGAGGTTCCGGTGAGGTCGGGAGCGGTCATGCGGGAATCTCCGTTTCGAGGGCGGAAGCGTGGCTTTCGCGGGGTGCGACGGCAAGGGGAAGGGGCTGGTCGCTCCGCTTGTAGCTGTGCCAGCTGGTGTTGGCGGCGGTCAGCGCGATCCCGCAATGGGTGCAGGTATCGGCCGACGATGTTGCTTGGCCACACTCGGTGTGGATGACCCGCATGTGGGAGACCTCGTTGGGGGCGTCCAGGTGTTTTTCGGCCCAGATAATGATGGCGTTCAGGACCGGGAGCGCGTCCTCGCCCTTGGGTGTGAGGACGTATTCCTGGCGGGTACGTGTTCCATCCCGGTAGGGGCGCTGGACAAGCAGGCCGGATTCAACCAACCAGGCGAGGCGTTTGCTCAAGACATTGTCTGCCACTTCGAGTCGCTGTTTGATGGCGTCAAACCGCCCGTTTCCGAAGAAGATTTCGCGGAGGACCAGGCTTCCCCATGGGTCGCCAAGGACATCCAGGCCGCGGGCAAGGCTGCACGTTCGGGCGGACCAGTCAGATCGCAAGGGCATGAGCACCAAGGTAGCTGACTTCTCTAAAGAAAGCCAGAGTTCGCACTGCACGACACACCCCCGCCGGTTTGCCGCGGTTTCATCATCGGTTCACTTGGGCTGCCTAGGCTGGCCGGGACAACCCTGACCATGAAAGGCGCCTTGATGTCCTCGCACTCCCCTGATTCGGTGAAACGTTCAACCGATGGTTCTACAGGCCTGTCCCGCCGCGGCTTCCTCGGCACCGCCGCCGCAGCCACGGCCCTGGCCGCGACCGGATCCCTGCTGCCTCCTTCCGTTCAGGCGGCGATGGCCAAACCCGTTCCGCCAGGAAACCTCCAGTCCATCAAGCACGTGATCGTGCTGATGCAGGAAAACCGTTCCTTCGATCATTACTTCGGCTCGCTTCGCGGCGTCCGCGGTTATGCCGACACGTCCGTCACCCGCCTGCCCAACGGTAAGTCCGTGTTCGAGCAGCCCCGCGCCACAGGCGAGACGGTGTTGCCCTTCTCCCTCCGCAAGGCCGCCGAACTCGCCGGCAGGCCAGGCTCGGACATCCAGTACCTCGGCGACCTGGACCACTCCTTCGCCGGCACCACCACGGCCTGGAACAACGGCTGGTGTGACAAATGGATTCCCGCCAAAAGCGCCTCCACCATGACGTTCTACGAGCGCCAGGACATCCCGCTGCAGTACGAACTCGCTGACACCTTCACCATCTGCGACGCCTACCACTGCTCCGTCAACGGATCCACCAACCCCAACCGCACCTACCTTTGGAGCGGCACCACGGGCAACGAACCCGGCAGCAACAAGAGGGCCGTCACCAACGCGGCCTACGGCTACGACCACGGCGGTTACGACTGGACCACCTATCCTGAGCGCTTGGAGCGCGCCGGAATCTCATGGCGGATCTACCAGGACTGGGACAACTTCACGGACAACGCCGTGGAGTACTTCCAAACGTTCAAGGCAATCGGCAGGAAGATGTTGGCCTCCGTAGACGGCAAGCTGAGAACCACAGAAGAGTTCTATGACAGCCTTGCCGGCAAGAGCGCCGCGGAACAGGACCACCTCCTGGCCCAACTGGAGCTGGGCAGGAGCACGCTGACCAACGCCGAAAGGTCGCTGTTCGACAAAGCCATGTGGCGTGGCCGCCCGGACACCCTCCTGGCACGCCTTAGCAAGGACATCACCGATGGCACCTTGCCGCAGGTCAGCTGGCTGGTCCCGTCGGCGGCGGATTCCGAACACCCTGGAGCTTCCACGCCAGTGGGCAGTGCGAACTTCGTTTACCGCCTGCTGGATACCATCGCCAGCGACCCCGGTACGTGGGACAGTACCGCCATCTTCCTGAACTTCGATGAGAACGATGGCTACTTCGACCACGTTCCGCCGCCCGTCCAGCCACGCCCGGCCTCCGGAGAATCCACGGACTGGACCACCGCACGGCCGATCGGGCTGGGCCCCCGCGTCCCCATGACCGTGGTCTCGCCCTGGACGATGGGCGGCGTCGTCAGTTCCGAGGTCTTCGACCACACGTCCGTACTGAGATTCCTGGAGCGCTGGACCGGTGTCGAGGAACCCAACATCTCGCCATGGCGGCGCGAGGTCTGCGGCGACCTGACCGGCGTCTTCAACTTCGATTCCCCCGGCACGCCTCCAACCCTTGACCACCCCGCCCCGGTTCCTGCCAAGATCAGCCGCTGGCGCCCGAATCCCCCTGCCGTCCAGGTAGCTCCGATCCAGGAAATGGGCACCCGGCCTGCCCGGCCGCTGCCGTATCAGCCGCGGGTTTCCGCCACGGTCAAGCAAGGGAAGATCAACCTGGCACTGGGCAACAGCGGGTCGCGCTCCACCCACTTCACTGTCTACGGCTACGCGGGCGAAGTTTCCGAACCCCTGCACGCGGACGTCACGGGCAGCCGGACAGTGGAACTCCCCGTGGCCACAGGAATCTTCGACGTCGTCGTCACCGGGCCCAACAGGTACCAGTACGAACTGAAAGGCACGACGGCGGGCGTCGCGTCGGGCGTCGACGTCGCCGTCACGGGGCGCCGCGGCAAGAAAGCCGTGGAACTCGAAGTGCGCAACGCGGGCACTGCGACGGTGACGGTATCGCTGGAGTCCCTGCAGTACTCAGCCGGGAAGGAAACGGTGAAGCTCAAGCCGGGTCAGAGCAGGAAGATCGGCTGGGACACTGCGAACGGCTGGTACGACCTCCAGGTCACCTCAACTGAGGATGGGTCTTTCAGGCGTCGCCTGACCGGCCGTGAGGAAGACGGGCAGGAGGGCATCTCCGGCTAGCGGGCACCCCCCCATTCCCGCTCTTGTCCGTCACATCCGCCATAGGAGGGTGGGTGTGACGGACTAGAGCCGGCGGTGTTAGCCGATCTTGGC
Organism: Paenarthrobacter nitroguajacolicus; assembly: GCF_031455195.1. Lineage (GTDB taxonomy): Bacteria > Actinomycetota > Actinomycetes > Actinomycetales > Micrococcaceae > Arthrobacter > Arthrobacter nitroguajacolicus_D. The sequence continues at coordinate 358,725 of NZ_JAVDSH010000003.1, forward strand.
GAAAGCCTGCTCAAGGTCAGCAATCAGGTCCTCTGCGTCCTCGATGCCGCAGGACAGGCGCAGGAGGTTCACGGGCACGGCCAGTTCGGTGCCCTTGACCGAGGCGTGGGTCATTTCCGAGGGGTAGTTCATGAGTGACTCGATGCCGCCCAACGACTCGGCGAGGGTGAACACTGTGGTGTTCTCCGCAACGGTCCGCGCTGCTGCTTCGCCGCCCTTGAACTGCACGGACACCATGCCGCCGAAGCTCTTCATCTGCTTCGCCGCGAGATCATGGCCGGGGTGGTCCGGGAGGCCCGGGTACAGCACGGCTTCAACTTCGGGACGCTGCAGCAGCCATTCGGCCACGGCTTGGCCATTCTCGCTGTGGCGATCCATGCGGACGCCCAGGGTCTTCAAGCCACGGGTTGTCAGGAACGCATCCATGGGACCGGAAACGGCGCCCACGGCGAACTGGATAAAGCCGATCTTTTCGGCCAGCCCTGCATCCTTGACCACAAGGGCCCCACCCACGACGTCGGAGTGCCCGCCGATGTACTTGGTGGTTGAGTGGACCACGACGTCGGCACCCAAGGCGAGCGGGGTCTGCAAGTAGGGAGACGCGAAGGTGTTGTCCACCACCAGGAGGGCCCCGGCGTCGTGCGCTACAGCGGCGAGCGCCTCGATGTCGGTGATTTTCATCATCGGGTTCGACGGCGTCTCCACCCACACGATCCGGGTCTTGTTGGCAGCGACCGCAGTGGCGACGGCGTCGAGGTCGGACATGTCCACGGGAGTGTTCCCAATGCCCCAGTCACCCAGTACGCGGTTGATGAGCCGGTAGGTGCCACCGTAAGCGTCGTTGCCGAGCACGATGTGGTCGCCCGGGCGGGCGATGGCGCGGATCAGCGAGTCTTCGGCGGCGAGCCCCGAACCGAAGGAAAACGCGGCAGATCCACCTTCAAGGGCGGCCAGCTGTTCCTGCAGCGCATCACGTGTGGGGTTGCCACCGCGGCCGTATTCGTAGCCGGACCGCAGGTTGCCGATGCCATCCTGTGCGTAGGTGGTGCTGAAATGCAGCGGCGGAACAACTGCCCCGGTCCGGGGCTCGAAAGCCTGTCCCGCATGAACGGCTCGCGTGTTGAATCCGGCGTTGTTGTTGGCAGTCATGGAAGCACCTCTTTGTTTCTTGAAGGTTTGTTCGTTCAGCGGGTGGTCAGGCGCACGATTAGTTGCTCAGGTACGCCAAAAGGTCGTGACGGGTCAGGATGCCCACCGGGGCCCCCGCGAAGGTCACCATGACCGTATCGACGTCGGACAGCAGCTCACGGGCCGCGGAAATGGTTTCCAGCGAGCCAATCACGGGGAGGCGGTCGCCCATGTGTTCGGAGATCTTGTCCGCTAGCTTGGCTTCGCCACGGAACAGCTTGCTGGTGAGGCTGCGTTCGTCCACGGCCCCCAGGACCTCGCCCATGACCACAGGCGGTTCCTGTGAGAGGACCGGGATGTGGGAGACACCAAACTCGTTCATGATGTTGATGACGTCGCGGACGGTTTCGTTCGGGTGGATATGCACCAGGTCCGGCATCTCGCCGGTCTTGGACTTCAGGACTTCGCCCACTGACGCTTCCTCACCGCCGGAAAGGAAGCCGTAGGAACGCATCCATTGGTCGTTGAAGATCTTGGCAAGGTAACCCCGTCCGGAATCCGGGAGGATCACCACAACCACGGCCGATTCGTCCAGGTCCTTGGCCGCCTGCAGGGCAGCCACCACGGCCATGCCGGACGAGCCGCCCACCAGGAGGCCCTCTTCGCGGGCCAGGCGGCGGGTCATGGCGAAGGAGTCGGCATCGGAAACGGCAATGACCTCGTCCGGGACGGCGGGGTCGTAGTTGGCGGGCCACATGTCCTCGCCAACACCCTCCACGAAGTAGGGACGGCCGGTGCCGCCGGAGTAGACCGAACCTTCCGGGTCTGCCCCAATGACCTTGACCGGGCCGCCGTCGCCCTCTGCCCGGCCTGCCGAGACCTCCTTCAGGAACCGGCCGGTGCCCGTGATGGTGCCGCCGGTTCCGGCGCCGATAACCACGTGTGTGACTTTGCCGTCGGTGTCGTTCCAGATCTCCGGGCCGGTGGATTCGAAGTGGCTGCCGGGGGCTGCCGGGTTGGAGAACTGGTCCGGTTTGAAGGCGCCGGGGATTTCCTTGACCAGGCGGTCGGACACGCCGTAGTAGCTCTGCGGGCTTTCGGGAGCAACGGCCGTTGGCGTCACCACAACGTCAGCGCCATATGCCTTCAGGACGGCGCGCTTGTCCTCGCCCACCTTGTCCGGCACCACGAAGATGCACTTGTAGCCCTTTTGCTGGGCCACGAGCGCCAAGCCCACTCCCGTGTTGCCCGACGTCGGCTCAACGATGGTTCCGCCCGGCTTGAGCCGGCCGTCCTTCTCGGCCTCTTCGATCATCTTCACGGCGATCCGGTCCTTGATGGATCCACCGGGATTGACGTATTCGAGCTTGACCAGGACGGTTGCTTTGATTCCGTCGGTGACGTGGTTGAGCTTGATGAGCGGCGTATTGCCGATGAGGTCCAACACGGACTGGGCATACTTCATAGGTACAAAGCTACCGCTTGCCCGCGCCCGCCCCCGCCTCGGCCAGGTGAGGCAGCCGCAGCCGGCCTAGCTGCCCGCGCCCGGATCCGTTTGCCAGACACCCATGATGTTCCCTTCGGTGTCCTTGAAGTAGGCGTACCAGCCCATGGTGGGAACCGCGTCCTTCGCTTGAACCACACTGCCTCCGGCCGACTCCACCTGCGCCAGGGCCGCATCGACGTCGTCCACGTCGATGGTCAGGATAGGCGTCCTCAGTGCATCCGTCCGTGGGAACAGGGCACCGTTGATGGCTCCCGGCTCTTTGGGGGCACCTGTCTTTTCGTCGGATGGGGCGGTGATGGCGATGGTGTAGTCCATCCCCTGCATGGGGGTAAGGTTCCAGCCGAAAGCACTCTGGTAAAAGGTGTTTGCCCGTTCTTTGTCATCCGTCGGGATCTCGAAATGCACTATTGCGGCCATGGTTTGGCGCTCCTTGTTCCTGGAAGTGTTTCCTGGGATGCGGCGCGGCCCACCCGTGCCACATCAGGGAGTCTAGACCCGGGTGGCTGCTGCCGTAAGGGGCTTTTGATGGGATTGTCAGCCGGGCATGGGACCATGAAAACATGACCATCGCAGACGCCCCGCCACGTGTTGCGGCCGCGGCAGATGCAGCCATCAGGTGGCATCCCGGACGTTCCTTCCGCTTGGATCAGACCATGTTCCCCCTCATGCGGGGTAACGCCGATCCGTCCTTCGCGGCGCACTCTTCCGGATATTGGATGGCGTTCACGGCCGCTTCGGGACCGGTCACGCTGCGTCTCTCGGGAGGCGGTTTGGGGGCCGGGTCCTTCGTGGACGCCCAGGCGTGGGGGCCTGGCGCCGGGGAGGCCGTGGCCGGGGTGCCCAGGCTGCTCGGCGCCGGCGACGACTGGTCCGGTTTCGACGAACCTGCCTTCCATGCCACGCTTCCCCGCCTGGTCACAGAATCACGACGCCGGAACCTGGCTGTGCGGCTTCCCTCCACCGGGCGGGTGGTTGACACACTGGTGCCCACGATCCTGGAGCAGAAAGTCACCACACTGGAGGCTCGGCGCGGGTACCGGTACCTGATGTACAGGTATGGAACGGCAGCGCCAGGCATGGCCCCCGCTGGGCTCCTGGTTCCCCCCACCGCCCGCCAGTGGTTGGCGATCCCATCCTGGGAGTGGCACAAGGCCGGAGTTGGGCCACAGCGCTCGGCAACAGTCATGCGGGCGCTGCAGTCCGCCGTCGCGCTTGAACGGCTCGCCCAACTGGACTCAACGGAAGCCGGCGCCAAGCTGCAGACCATCCCGGGCATCGGGATCTGGACCGCCGCTGAAGTGGTTCAACGGACCCACGGTTGCCCCGACTCGATCTCCGTGGGCGACTATCACCTGGCTTCCTACGTGGGGTACGCGCTGACAGGCCGGAAAACCGACGACGCCGGCATGATCGAGCTCCTGAAACCCTGGCAAGGGCAGCGGCAACGAGTGGTCCGGATGCTGTACCTGAGTGGCTTCCGCAAACCCACGTTCGGACCCCGGATGACCGTGCAGGATCACCGCCACCACTAAAGGTGGAGGCGGGAGACCGCCTCTTGGCGCATGTCCACTTTCCGTACCTTGCCGGACACCGTCATGGGGAAGCTCTCTCGGACATCCACGTAGCGCGGGATCTTGTAGTGGGCCAGTTTGCCCCGGCAGTACTCGGCCAGGTCCGCGGCCGTCAGTGGACCGGCTCCGGGTTTGAGGATGATGCAGGCCATGAGCTCCTCGCCGTACTTTTCGTCGGGAACGCCGATCACCTGCACATCCTGGATGGACGGGTGCAAGTAGAGGAACTCCTCGATCTCGCGTGGGTAGATGTTCTCACCGCCGCGGATCACCATGTCCTTGATCCGCCCCTCGATCACGAGGTAGCCGTCCTGGTCCATGCGGGCAAGGTCGCCGGTGTGCATCCAACCCTTGGCGTCGATAGCCTCCGCGGTCTTGTCCGGCTGGCCCCAGTATCCCTGCATCACCGCGTAGCCCCTGGTGCAGAGCTCACCAATCACTCCGCGCTCCACCACCTCACCGGACCCCGGGTCGACGATCCGGCTCTCCAGGTGAGGCATGGTCCGGCCCACGGTGCTGGTCCGCTGCTCCAAAGTATCTCCGGCCCGCGTCATGGTGGACACGGGCGAGGTCTCCGTCATGCCGTAGCAAATGGCCACATCCACCATGTGCATCTCGTCGATGACCCGGCGCATGACCTCAATGGGACACAGGGATCCAGCCATGACCCCGGTCCTCAGTGTGGAGAGGTCGTAGGAGCCGAAGTCCTCCAGCGCGAGCTCCGCGATGAACATGGTTGGCACTCCATACAACGAGGTCCCGCCAAAATCCTGCACAGCTTCCAGCGCCGCGGAGGGATTGAAACCGCGGCCCGGAATGATGGTGGCTGCCCCGAAACTGAGCGCGTTGAGGTTGCCGATCACCATCCCGAAGCAGTGGTAGAACGGCACCGGAATCACCACGCGGTCATGCTCGGTGTACTTCAAGAGCCGCCCGATCGAATTCCCGTTGTTCAGGATATTGTGGTGCGTCAGCGTGGCACCCTTCGGGAAGCCCGTAGTACCCGACGTGTACTGCAGATTGATGGGATCGTGCGGATCGAGTTCTGCCATGCGGTCGCGTACCGCTGAAGGCCCGACGCCGTCAGCACGGGTCAGCAGCTCGGCGTAAGAAACTTCGTGGCCCGCTTCGGGGACGCCGGCTGTGAGTCCGTTCGCCGGGTCGCCTGGGAGGAACACCACCTCGCGAAGCTCGGGACAGGAGACAGCCGCAGCACGCGACATGCCGACGTAGTCGCTGTTTTTGTCCGACGGGGCAGTCACCAGCATCCGCGTGCCGTTCTGCTTCACCACGAACTCCAGCTCGTGGCTGCGGTAGGCAGGATTCACATTGACCAGCACCGCGCCGATCTTCGCGGTGGCGTATTGCAGGATGGTCCACTCGGCGCAGTTGGGACTCCAGATACCCACCCTTTCGCCCTTGACCACGCCCATCGCCAGCAGCGCGCGGGCGAGGCGATCGACGTCGTCGTTCAGCTTTTGGTAACTCCAGCGGCGGGCGTCCCCTCCAGGGGTTGCTGCCGCCTCGATGAGGGCGTCCCGGAGGGGAAACCGGGCGGCGGTGCGCTCAAAATTGGCGCCAATGGTCTCTTCGAGCAGCGGGACGTCAGTGTCTCCGGCGGTGTAGGACAACATGACGGAACGCTACCAAGGGACGGCGCGCAACAGAACCGTAACCACCTCCAGCGCCGCCGTGTCCTGCCGGTAGGGTTGGAAGCATGAGTGCACCCATTGACCTGCAGGCCACGTTTATCCCCAACGAGGGCGAGTTCTTCCGCGTGAAGCTCGCTTTGGAAATCGCGATCGATGAGGTCGTCAACGAACCCGGCTGCATCCGTTACGAACTGACGGAAGCCACCGAAGAAAAGCTGGTCCTCACGGAGCGCTGGGAATCCGAGGAACTCCTCGAGAAGCACTCCAAGGGCATCGCCGTGCAGGACCTCAACGAGTCCCTGAGCGCTTTGCTTGCTGAACCCGTCAAGCTCGACCGGCTCTAAGAAATAGCCAGGGCTGCGAGAACGCCTTAAAGCATCGAGGTCGCCGGAATTTTCCGGCGACCTCGATGCGTTTCCGGCGAATTCACCGGAGGGATTTAGCTTTCCTGAGCCTCGGCGCGGGCCTTGGCGACGTGGGCGTGGACTTCTTCCATGTCCAGGCCTTTAACAGCCTCAATGACCTGTTCAAGCTGGGGGCCGTTGAGGGCGCCGGGCTGGGAGAACACTAGGACCTTCTCGCGGAAGGCCATGAGCGTGGGGATGGAGGTGATTCCGGCTTCGGCAGCGAGCTGCTGCTCGGCCTCCGTGTCCACTTTGGCGAAGACTACGTCGGAGTGCTTTTCCGATGCCGCTCCGTAGGTGGGAGCAAACTGGCGGCATGGGCCGCACCAGGCAGCCCAGAAATCCACCAGGACAATATCGTTGTCCTCGATGGTCGATGCGAACTGTTCTCCAGTGATGTCAACTGTAGCCATGGTTCCACGGTACGCGACCCTGGCTGCTAAGTCCCGCGGAGCGGGCCCCTGTTCGCTCCCCGCGTCACCGGGAATAAAGCCCTCAATCCCCTACTTACCCAGCACGTACCTCAGCGCAGATGCGTAGAGTGGCGCCACTTTGTTGTGGCCGGTCTGGTTCATGTGGGCACCATCAAGGTAGTCGCCGGCGGCCCCCGCGATGGTTGCGGTGCCGGACATTGAGATGCGCGGCCAGCCCCGAAGTGCCGCTTCGCGGGTCACGAGGCCGTCCACCCAGCGCCGTTGGGCGTGGCTGGCGTCATACCGTGAGAGAACCCCATTGATGAGGATGGTGCTGCGCGGGTATTTCCGGCGAAGTTCATCCCAGAGCCTGTTGGCCTGGGACAGGATGGCCGCGTCGGTGGCACCGATCCTGGCGTCGTTGCCGCCAAGGGTTACCACCACCAGGCCGGGATTTCCCTGCGGCAGGAGAATACGGTCCTGTGCCAAGGCGTCAGTTGCGGAGCCACCACCGACGGCGGGACTTCCCGAAACGTAGCCGATCCCGCCGATGCTGCGGACTACTTGGCGCGGGTAGCCGGCCGCCCGCGCACCCTGCTCGCCCCAGGAATCCAGGTCCAGCTGCGAGTCACCCAGGAAGACCACCGTGGAAGCATCCACCGCTTCGGCAGAGTAGAGCTCCCCCGTGGTGTCGTTCCAGATTGTTTCCAGTTTCTGGAAAGCTACATGGGTTCCCCGGCTGTCCGCCCAGGTGTCGCGCACGGGCCAGCCGAAGTCGCCTGGATTGATGGACCACACCTTGTACGTGGGGTGGCCCACGATCCGGGTACCGGTGGAAGGTCCCCAGACCAGCCAGCCATTGGCGAACTGCTGAACGAGTCCTCCCGCGCGCGGAAGTTTGTCCGTCAGCGGCAGTCCCATCTGGCCTGCCGCTCCGCCCAGCGAGTTGTAGCGGTTGTGGACGTCCCCGTGGGTGGTCGAGTGCGCCCCCGTTGCCGCTGACCAGTAGACCGTGCCGCCTTGGAAGAGCTGGTAGACGAAGTTGTTTTGCCGCACTTCCTCGCCCACTGGATACCCAAGCGCGCCGTTCTGGCCGCCCGTGGCCGACCAGTAGGTTCGGATGGCCCCGGTCAAAGCCCGCGCACCGGTGGAGGGGGACCACACTATGGTTCCGCGCTGGTATTGCTGGGACGAACCACCATTCTTCAGGCCCAGGGCTTCGTCCGTGGCGGGGTAGCCCAGTTCGCCTTCCTCCATTCCGGATTGCCGCCAGCGCGCACGAATGGCTCCCATGGAAGGGTGGGCCCCGGTGGCCGGCGACCACACCACAAACCCGCGCTCAAAAGCCTGCCAGGCACCGCCGTCGCGCAGACCCGTGCTTTCCCCGGTCACCGGGTAGCCCAGGAAACCGGCTTCGAATCCGGCGCGTCCCCATGCCAGGTGAATCGATCCGCTGGTCCGCTGGGCGCCCGTTGCCGGTGAGTACGTGATGACACCACGTTCAAACGCTTGCTTGGAGCCGCCGTTGCGCAGGCCGCTGATGGTATCTGTTGTGGGATAGCCGTGGAATCCGGAAGGGGCGCCCGCATCCCACCACGCCGTGCGGACGGGTCCGTTGACCACAACCTTCGCTCCCGTGCGGGCCGACCAGGCGATGTCGCCGCCCGCGAACCGCTGCACGCAGCCGCTGGTGCTTCCGCTTCCGGAGCATTCCTCGGCATTGGTGGGGCGGAGGAGCACGCTGCGTGCCCACGCGCTGGTGTTGTAAAGGTTGCCGATGGCGCCTGTGAGGGCAGGCGTCGAGGTCTCCGATGGGACGGTCAGCGAAGCCCGGGAAGCAGCGGCTTGGGCAGGAAGCGCCGCATCGGGCACCAAGGAAACCACCAGCAGCAGTGCCACCAAACCTGGAATCCAACGCCGAGCCCGCCCCGCCGTCGTCTTTTTCAAACCCACCTCGCCCATTCCCAACTACTGCCCCCATCACAACACTGAGGCAAGTATCTTCGACGCCGGCCCTCCCACCACGAATGACCCAGCCACTGGTGCCACATTGTTATATCCCGGCCTCCTGATTCGCGTTGAACAAGTGTTTAGCGTATGAAACATGCGTTCAAGCGCAGACGATTTAACCACCAGGGCACGCATCCGGGACGCCGCCATCGGTCTCTTCGGCCGCGACGGATTCTCCCGTGCCACAGTCCGGGCAGTGGCCTCCCTCGCCGGCGTCAGTCCGGGCCTGGTCATCCATCATTACGGCAGCAAAGCAGGCCTTCGTGAGGCATGCGACCAGCACGTCCTGGCCCAGACGGCCACCCAGGGCCGGGAAAAAGCGGACCCGGGTTCCACCGGCAGGCTTATCCAGGACTACTTGAACAACCCCGATCAGTACACGGAGGAAATCGCCTACATCCGGCGCAGCCTGGGCGATGAATCCGACGCCGGAGATGCCTTCTTCGACGCTGTGGTGAACCAGTGCCAGGACATCATCCACGCCGGCATCGAAGCAGGCACGATCCGGAAATTCGACGACATCCGCTCCATCGCGGTGGTCATCGCCTCCAACAGCCTCTCGATCCTCATGCTGGGCCGGCACCTCTCGCGGACCCTGGGAGATCCGGCCCCGGAGCCCAACGGCATCGGCCCCGATCTCCTGCGGCAACTCACCCTGCCTCTTCTTGAGATCTATACGCATGGCTTCTATTCGGACGCGCGGTTCCTGCACGCAGCCCGCGAAGCCCTGGAAGGAAACAACACCAACAACGGAAGGGAGCATGCCCCGTGACCCAGGCAATCGTCGTCAAGGGGTTACGCAAGAAGTTCGGTCAACGCGAGGTTCTGCACGGGCTGGATTTTGCGGTGGAACCCGGTACTGTCTTCGGGGTGATCGGGCCGAACGGCGCCGGAAAGACCACCACCATGCGCTGCCTGCTGGACATCATCCGGCCCAGTGGCGGTTCCATCTCCGTCCTGGGAGAGGATCCGAGGCAGGGCGGCACAGCACTGCGCAGGAGGATCGGCTATCTGCCCGGTGAACTGCATTTGGAGAACCGCACCACAGGCCGCCGCATGCTGGAGCATTTTGCTGCCATCAGCGGCCCGGTGGATGAACGCCACGTCAACGATCTCGCGGACCGCCTTCAGTTGGACCTGGACCGGCAGACCCGAAAGCTATCGAAGGGAAACAAGCAAAAGCTGGGCCTCCTGCAGGCCTTCATGCACAAGCCTGAGCTCTTGGTCCTGGACGAACCCACCAGCGGGCTTGACCCCTTGGTCCAGCAGGTCTTCCATGCCATGGTCCGCGAGGCCGTGGACGGCGGCGCAACCGTGTTCCTCAGCTCGCATGTCCTGAGCGAAGTCCAACAGGCCGCGGACGCCGTAGCCATCCTCCGCGACGGCGACATCGTCACCGTTTCCACTGTGGAGGCCCTGCGGACTGCGGCGGTCAGGCAACTGCGGTTCAACAGCATCGGAACAAAAGCGCACGACGTCGGCGCGCTGCTGGCCCGGGTGCCGGGCGTCGCCAAGGTCGCCGTGCGGGAACTGCCCGCAGACGGCCACGCGAGCGGAACAGTGGAGGCCACTGCCACCTTGTCCGGCCATATCCAGCCCTTGGTCCAGGAACTGGCGCGGCTGCACCTGACAGAACTGGTCTTGGAAGAACCCGACCTGGAAGAAGCCGTCCTGACGCTCTACACGGGTGGCGAAGCTCCGCCCAGCACAGGAAATACCCAGAGAGCCACCCAGCAACCGGAAGGAGCCCACCGTGCCTAGGCCACTGCCACTCTTCACCAAAGCACTGACTGATTCGTGGCGCTCCACCGTGGCATGGGCGCTGGGGCTCACGGGCGCGATCATGCTGTATCTGCCGCTGTATCCGTCCATCGGAGGCAGCGCCCAGATGCAGCAAATGATTGATGCCCTGCCTCAAGGCATGACCAAAGCCCTGAATTACGATCAGATCGCAACCGGCCCCGGCTACACCCAGGCCACCCTTTTCGGACTCATCGGCTTCCTGCTGATGTCCATGGCCTCTATCGGTTGGGGCGCGGCGGCGGTGGGAGGCGACGAGGAATCCGGGCTTTTGGAACTCACGCTCGCCCACAGCGTCACCCGCGTGCAGGTGGTCCTTGAGCGGGCGTTGGCCATTCTGGTCCGCATTGCACTGCTCACCACGTTGGTCTTCGTGCTGGTGCTGGTACTGAACGGACCCGCAAAACTTGAGATCGACGTCGGGCATCTTTTCGGTGCCGTGCTGCTGTTCGCCGCCTTGGCCCTTCTGAGCGGTACGGCCGCACTGTGTGCCGGAGCCCTCACGGGACGGAAGGTATATGGAGTAGCTGCGGGTGCTGCTGTTGCGGTCCTCGGCTACGTATTCAACGCGGTAGGACGGCAGAGCCCTGATGTGGAGTGGCTGCTGAACCTTTCGCCGTATCACTGGGCGTACGGCAATTCACCCGTGACCAACGGGGCTGACTGGGGCGCTGTGACAGGGTTGCTGTGCATATCGGCGGCGCTGATTGCGCTGGGGACTTTGGCCTTGCAGCAGCGCGACGTTGGTGTTTAGCTCCAGACGTGCGGGGCAGGGCGACGTGCGCCCGGGAGTGCGTTGTTCTCACGCCACTCATGGATCCACTCCGGCAGTTCAAGGTCCGCCGGCGGCGCACCGAACTCAGCGATGATCTCGTCCTGCGTCACCGGCTTGCCCTTGGACACCAAGCGGGTGGCGATGTGGGCGCGGGCGTAGATTTCGCCGTCCACCACCATGCGCTGTTCGAAATAGATGGCCTTGGTGTCCAAGCCGATGATGCGGGTTTCGATGGTGTAGCGCTGCCAGAGCTGCAGGGACTTGCGGAAGGCAATGGTTTCTCCCGCAGCCACCGGGCTCCACCCCTTTTTGCGCATCTTGTTCCAGATGCCGCTGCGGACCATGAGGTCAAAACGTCCAAGGTCCATCAGTGAGAAGTACATGCCGTTGTTGACGTGCATGGCGATGTCGATGTCCGTGGGCAGGACCCTCAGGGGCAATGACGACTCCTCCCACACGCCCAACGGCGTGCGCTTGGATGAGGTGAACAGCAGCATGAGGGTACGAAGAAGCAGATGCATGACCCCATGTTACCCATCAGTAACTTTGCGGGGAAGGCGTCGCCGCAGAGTGGACGCAGGGCTAGTGCAAGACCTGCTTTATGTCCAACGTTTGCACTAACGTTTACCGCTGGTTCATCAAAGCCATGCAGAATATCTGAAACCCGTATTGATGAACGACCCTACGAGGGGGACCCCTTTGAGCACGTTGCAAACCACCAGGCCGCAGGGCCAGGTCTGGCCGGAACTATCCCGTCACCAGAACGTTGTCCTTCAGGATGCCCGCGGTAATCGCATCGAGGGAACCATCGACGGCATGACCGATGACCGCAGCACGCTGTGGATCCAACTCAAAGGCGGACTGGGCCGGCAGCTCATCCACCACCCCGACGGTTACTGGCTGGAAACGCCTGCCGCCTGACCTGGCTCAGGCCGCGGTCCCTGTGGCTAGTATTCCCCTATGACTCAAGCGCGATACCGGGACCTCGTGGAGTGGCCCCTCATGGCCACGGCACTGATCTTTCTCACTGCCTACGCGTGGCAGGTGATTGGCAGGGTGGACGGCGCCGCTGCGGCGCCTTTCGAGATCGTTCTCTGGATCACCTGGGGTATCTTCGCCCTTGACTATTTCGTCAACCTCTGGCTCGCCGAAGACCGTGGGCGGTGGTTCCTGTGGAACCTGCACGAACTCCTGATCGTGGTGCTCCCCTTCTTCAGACCCCTTCGCCTGCTGCGCCTGGTCACGCTCCTGTCCGTTCTCCAACGCACCGTCGGCGAAACGCTGCGGGGCAGGGTGGCCACCTATGTTGCAGGAGCGGCCGCCATGCTCATCCTCATCGGCGCACTTGCCGTGCTGGATGTCGAGCAGAACGCCCCTGACGCGAAGATTGTGAACTTCGGCGACGCAGCCTGGTGGGCCGTCACCACCATCACCACCGTTGGATACGGAGACCTGTACCCCGTGACCCCCATCGGCAGGATCGTCGCTGCGGCCCTCATGATGAGCGGCATCGCGGTGCTCGGTATTGTGACGGCATCCATCGCTTCCTGGCTCGTTCAGCGGATCGAGGAGAACGCCGAGGGGGTCGCCGCCGCAGCGGGAGAAAAGGTGGCAGCGGCCGAAGAACCAGTCCGGGCTGAAATGGCGGACCTGGTGAGCGAAATCGCGGCCCTGCGGCTGGAGATAGCGGAGCTCCGGAAAATCTCCGAGAGTCGCTGAGCGGCTCAGACGCCCCACCCCGGGCCCGGCTCGCGCTGGCCGGGGACACCCACATTCACTGCGGACATCGCCCCGGACCAATGACACGGAAATTTGGGTGTCCTCCATCCATTGCCGCGGCCCGGACGAAAATGGCAGCTCACATCGTGAAATTCCACCAGGGCACAAAAAATCCCCGGAACCAGTGGTTCCGGGGATTTTCTTTGGGTGGCAGATGAGGGATTCGAACCCCCGTAGGCGTTGCCAGCTGATTTACAGTCAGCCCCCTTTGGCCGCTCGGGTAATCTGCCGAACTTCAAAAGAAGATCACTTCCGGAGACCGTTTCTTTTCGATCCGGTAACCGAAGGCAGAGACAACCTTACAGAACTTTCTGCGAAGAATCTAATCGGGGGGAGGCGCCCGGGATTGAGCGGTATTTCACGCCTCCCCAAGGATCCGGCCAGCCAGTTTCGCTTCGAACTTCTCGGCCTGCTCGGCGGTGATCTGGTTGAGCTGCACAGCCCGCAGCAGATCCGCGTGCACTCCGTCCATGCGGGCCGCAGCATCCGGCACCGGGCTCAGGACAATCGAGGCCGCCACGGCCGCCGCAGCGACGGCGCTTGCAGCTGCTACGGCTGCTGTGCCAATCGAACCGGCTGCTGCCGAAGCGGACTTGCTGATGGATTGGACGGCCTTGCTGCTCATGCTGATCCTCCGACGATACGTTCTTTCAACTGGTACAACTCTCGCCCGGCTACCTCGGTTCCCACCTTGCGTGTGCTGTGAGCGAACTGTGAAAGCCCTCCACCGTCCCAAGTGCCGGCTTCCGTACTAGGCTGGATGCCAGACCAATCCGCCCTCACAGGGCCCCCAACCTAAGGAGAGTCATGGCAGGCGAATCCACATTCGACGTCGTCAGCAAGGTAGACAAGCAAGAGGTCGCCAACGCGCTCAACCAGTCCCAGAAGGAAATCGCGCAGCGATACGACTTCAAGGGCGTTGGCGCGGAGATCGACTTCAGCGGCGAGAAAATCCTCATGAAGGCCAACTCCGAGGACCGCGTCCTTGCCGTCCTGGATGTCTTCCAGTCCAAGCTCATCAAGCGCGGCATCTCCCTGAAGTCCCTGGACCAAGGCGAGCCCTTCCCCTCCGGCAAGGAATTCCGCCTGGAATGCACCATCAAGGAAGGCATTGCCCAGGACATCGCCAAGAAGATCAACAAGATCATCCGCGATGAAGCCCCCAAGTCCGTCAAGTCCCAGATTCAGGGCGACGAGCTCCGCGTGACCTCCAAGTCCCGCGACGACCTCCAGGAAACCATGAACATCCTGAAGAAGTTCGAAGAGGCCGACCTTCAGTTCGTGAACTTCCGCAGTTAGCACGGATTTGGCCGCGTGATTACTGGGGGCTTGCCGCGGTAGTCCGCTCCAAGTCCGCAGAATCTCCGAGGACCGCAGCGATCAGCCTTGATCCTGCGGTCCTCGTTTTGTTTTCAGCAAAAGCCGGGATGCGGGGCCAATCAAAGGCACCACATCCCGGCTTTTTGCTGCCCATAACTCCACCGATCACCGTAATTCAGCCGCAAATTAGGACATGAATAGTTTGCGTAATCCTCGGAACACAGTATTCTTCTTCCTTAGGCGGGCCTAAGTATGGCTCCCCTTAGTGAAAGAAACCCACATGACCGCCAACTTCCTGATCGGCCTGCGCGAAGGCCTTGAGGCATCACTCGTTGTGGTCCTCCTGATGGCCTACCTCGTCAAGACCGACCGGCGGCACTTGATCCCCCGGCTCTGGGCCGGAGTGGGACTCGCCATCGCGGTTTCCCTTGCCTTCGGTGCAGTCCTCACCTTCGGTCCGCGCGGCCTCACGTTCGAAGCCCAGGAAGCCATCGGCGGTGGCCTGTCCATAGTGGCAGTGGGCCTGGTGACCTGGATGGTCTTTTGGATGGCACGCACAGCGCGCAGCCTGGGCAGCGAGCTTCGCTCCCACGTGGACAAAGCAGCCGACGGCGCCGCGTGGGGCCTGGTGCTCGTGGCCGCACTCGCTGTGGGACGGGAAGGGCTGGAGACAGCGCTCTTTATTTGGGCCGCAGCGCAAGCCACCGGAGAAACCACGTTCCCGCTGCTCGGCGCCCTGCTGGGCCTTCTGGCCGCGGCGGGGCTGGGCTACCTGCTCCACCGAGGCGTCCTCAAAGTAAACCTTGGCCGGTTCTTCACCTGGACCGGAGTGGGCCTGATCGTCATCGCAGGTGGCGTCCTGGCGTACGGAATCCATGATCTCCAGGAAGCCGGCATTCTCCCGGGCCTACATAACCTGGCCTTCGACGTCTCAGCTGCCATCCCGCCGTCGTCCTGGTATGGCACCTTGCTGAAAGGCACCCTCAACTTCTCCCCCGCCACCACCTGGCTCGAAGCCGCAGCCTGGCTTCTTTACGTTGTTCCCGTCTTGTTCCTATACATCCGGGCCAACCGCAAACCGGCAACCCAGGCAGTAGGAATGACCTCCGCCCCCGTCGTCACGGCCCACCCCTGATCCTGCGCCCTGACGCCACTCCCCCTTAACAAAGGAAACACCTATGTTTGGCACATTCCTGCCCGCATCCGCTAAGTACCGCAAGACCCTGGCAGTTATCGGGGCAGCGGCCGCCGTGCCTTTGGTACTGACGGGCTGCACGGACAACACCAAGCCTGCGAGCGCCAGCGACGGCCCCATCCAGGTCTCCAGTACCGCCAACGAGTGCAAGGTTTCCGCGGCCACAGCGCCCAGCGGCAACCTGACCTTTTCGGTGAAGAATGAGGGCACGGAAGTCACCGAGTTCTATCTGCTTGCCGAAGATGGCCTGCGGATCATCGGTGAAGTGGAGAACATTGGACCGGGCATCTCCCGGAACCTGGTGGTTACTGCTCCTGCAGGGAAGTACAACACGGCATGCAAGCCGGGCATGCAGGGTGACGGAATCCGGGCGTCCTTCGAGGTCACTGAGTCCGGCAACAAGCCCAGCGTCGATGCCGATCTGCAGAAGCTCGTGGACACGGGAACCCAGCAGTACGCGGCGTACGTCAAGGACCAAACCGAGCAACTGGTTACGGGCACCAAGGCTTTCGCAGACGCTTTCGCTGCCGGTGACGCCGCCAAGGCACGGGACCTGTACGCTGCCACCCGCATGCACTGGGAGCGCATTGAACCGGTTGCTGAATCGTTCGGCGATCTGGACCCCAAGTTGGATGCCCGCGAGGCGGACCTTGAGCCTGGCCAGGAATGGACAGGCTGGCACCGGGCGGAGAAAGACCTCTTCCCGCCGGCAGGCTACACGGCCATGACCGCCGCGGAACGCACTGCCATCTCTACTCAGCTCGTAGCCGACACTGAGGACCTCGCCAAGCGCACCCGCACCGTGGAACTCACCGCGGACAAGCTGGGCAACGGAGCCAAGGAGTTGCTGGACGAGGTGGCCACGGGCAAGGTCACTGGCGAGGAAGAAATCTGGTCGCACACTGACCTGTGGGACTTCCAGGCCAACGTTGACGGGGCCCGTATCGCCTTTGAGAGCCTGAAGCCGGCCCTTGAACAGAAGGATGCCGAGCTCGCCACGTCCCTGGCAGGCAAGTTCGACGCCCTCCAGGCTGAGCTCAAGAAGCACGCCAAGGGCGACGGCTTCGCTTACTACAACGAGCTGACCCCGGAGCAGGTCCAGCAGCTCGCAGCTTTGGTCGATTCGCTGGGTGAGCCCCTGTCCAAGCTCACTTCAGCCGTCGTGTTGTGAGCGGCTGCCCCTTTGGGCACACCAGCGATCCCGCCGACGCGGACCGCTCTGGTGAGCCAACCGCCGTCGAGCGTTCCGGTGAGCCGACCGCCGTCGTGACCTCCCAGGAAGCGGCCGACGGCGACAGTGCGGCTGCCGCTTCGACCGGCACGTCGCGCTTTTCCCGACGCGGTTTACTTTCGCTCGCCGGAGTCGGCGGCGCCGGTGCTGTGGCGGGCCTGGCGGCCGGGTTCCTTGGCCACGACGTGGTGACTGCGGCTTCGGCGTCGGCTGCTACGCCTGATCCCGGCGCTTCAGTTATTCCTTTTTTTGGCCAGCACCAGGCCGGCATCACGACGCCAGCACAGGACCGTTTGCACATGGCCGCCTTTGACGTCACCACAGAGGACCGCAAGGAACTCATCAGGCTGTTGAAGGATTGGACTGCCGCGGCTGAGGCCATGACCACGGGGGTCCCGACGGGTAAGACCGGTGCCGTCGATGGCCCCTACGACGCCCCACCGGAAGACACCGGCGAAGCGTTGGACCTGCCGGCGGCGAAATTGACCTTGACGTTCGGTTTCGGCGCTGGGCTGTTCGAAAAGGACGGCAAGGTCCGTTTTGGGCTCGATGGGCGCCGGCCGGATGCACTGATCGATCTCCCGCATTTCCCGGGTGACGACCTTCTACCCGGACGAACCGGTGGCGACCTTGTTGTCCAGGCCTGCGCCGACGACCCCCAGGTCGCTGTACACGCCATCCGGAACTTGGCGCGGATCGGCTTCGGCAAGGTCCGGGTCCGTTGGTCGCAGTTGGGCTTTGGCCGAACGTCATCCACGTCCCGGACGCAGGTGACGGCGCGGAACCTCTTTGGCTTCAAGGACGGCACCAACAACCTCAAGGTTGAGGACAACGCCCTGCTGGACGAGCACGTGTGGGTTTCCTCAACAGCCCGCCCGTCCGAGCAGTGGATGGCCGGCGGCAGTTACCTGGTAGCGCGCAGGATCCAAATGCACATCGAAACCTGGGACCGGACCTCGCTCCGGGAACAGGAAGGGCTGATCGGGCGGACCAAGGGTGCGGGCGCTCCCCTGTCCGGCGGCGATGAATTCACCGCTCCCGACTTTGCCTTGGCCGGCAGGGAGGGCGCTCCGCTCATCCCTCTCGACTCCCACATGCGGCTCGCCCACCCGGACCAGAACGACGGTGTGAGGATGCTGCGCCGCGGCTACAACTTCACCGACGGTTCGGACGGCCTGGGGCACCTGGACGCCGGGCTGTTCTTCATAGCTTTCGTCAAGGACCCCCGGACGCACTACGTCCCCATGCAACTGGCACTGGCCAAGGGTGACACCCTGTCCGTGGAGTATTTGAAGCACACCGGTTCCGGTCTCTTCGCGGTGCCTCCGGGTGTGGAAGCGGGCGGTTTCATCGGCGAGGGGCTTTTCGCTTAGCTCTTCCTTGCCTCAATAGCGTTGCCATCCCGCTGTTACGTTGTTGGCCAGCAACGAATCAGCGGGTTGGCGACGAATCAGCCGAGGCGCGGCAGCCGAGACCCCGCAGCCGAGCAGGCGCTGGCTAGGAGAGCGGCCGCCCGGCCATCTGCTCCAGCCTGCTGATCCGTTCCTTCATCGGAGGATGCGTGGAGAACATCCGCCGCATGCCACCACCCCGGAACGGGTTGGCGATCATCAGGTGCGAGGCATTGACCAGCTTCTGGTCCTGGGGCAGCGGTAGTTGACTCACGCCGGACTCGATCTTCCGCAGGGCCGAGGCGAGTGCCAGCGGGTCGCCGGTCAGCTGGGCTCCGTCCTCATCGGCGTCGTACTCGCGCGTCCGGGAGATAGCCATCTGGATCAATGAGGCCGCGAACGGTGCCAGCAGGGCCATGGCAATGGTGGCCAACGGGTTGGCGTTTCGCCGATCGCCGCCGCCGAAGATCAACAGCATCTGACCCACGGACGTAATGACACCGGCCACCGCCGCAGCGACGGACGAGGTGAGGATGTCGCGGTTGTACACGTGCATCAGTTCATGCCCCAACACGCCCCTAAGTTCACGGGCATCAAGCAAATGCAGGATTCCCTCGGTGCAGCAGACAGCGGCATTCTTGGGATTGCGGCCCGTGGCAAAAGCGTTGGGTGTCATGGTGGGCGAAAGGTAGATCCGCGGCATGGGCTTGTTGGCGCGCACGGACAGCTCACGAACAATCTGGTAAAGCTGCGGCGCCTGCGCTTCGGTGACCGGGTAGGCGGCCATGGAACGGATGGCGATCTTGTCGCTGTTCCAGTATCCGTAAGCTGTTGTGCCCACGCCGATCAAGGCCATGATCCAGATGGGCGTGGTGCTGCGCGTCCCGGCTGCGATGATGGCGCCCAACCCCAACAACACTGCCCACAGCACACCAAAGAGCGCTGCAGTCTTGAGTCCATTGTTGTGTTTATGCACGGTTGTCGCTTTCTTCCGCTCTTGCAGGGGTTCTGTACGGATTAACGCCGACGCCGGTCCTCGGGTTCCGTTACCAGCCTACGTCGGCGTTGCCACTGCCGGAGCTAAGGGACGGGGTGCTTGGCGTCGTAGGCGACGAAGCCGGGCTGGATGCGCGAGGCCAGCCACGCCAGGACAATGCACAGGAGCCCGCCGAGCAACAGCACACCGCCTTCGCTGAGGAACTGGGTGACCCCACCGGCCAGCATGTCGCCGACCCGCGGGCCGCCCGCAACCACCACGATGAACACGCCCTGAAGCCGTCCCCGGAGATGGTCGGGGGTTGCGGACTGAAGAATGGTGGTGCGGAAGACCGCACTGATGGAGTCGGAGATTCCTGCGAGCGCGCAACACAGGGCCGCTGGCAGCAACCAGGGCGTGACGCCTCCGCGGCCCGAATCCCCGGCAAGCAGCACCACCAGTCCGAATCCGGCAATTGAGGCTCCCCAACCAACCACTGACCACACCACGGCGCTTCCCTGTTTCCTAACCCGGCCAAGGGGCCCGGAGAAAAGCCCGGCCAGGAAAGCCCCCACGGCCGTGGACGCCAGCAAGACGCCCACTGTTGTTTCGCCTCCGCCGATCATGACGGCGCCAATGGCTGGCATGAGCGCCCTGGGTTGAGCACAGATCATGGCGATGAGGTCGATGATAAAGGTCATGCGGACGTTGGGCCGGGTTCCCAGGAAGCGGAAGCCTTCCACCACTGAACGCAGCCCCGGCCGCACCGCGTCTTTGGACGGCGGCAGCGGCGGAAGCCGAAAGAGTCCCCACAGGGCAAAGGTGAAGCTGATGACATCAATGGTGTAGGTCCAACCAAACCCGATGGTCGCCACGAGGACACCGGCCAGCAGTGGTCCGGCCGTCATGGACAAGCCAAAGGTCAGCATGCTCAGGGCGTTGGCTGCAGGGAGCAGGTCCTTCCTGACAAGGAGCGGGATGATGGCGCTGCGGGCCGGACCGTTGATGCCCTGTGCTCCGCTTTGGATCGCCACCAGGGCATAGAGGATCCAGATGTTGCCAATCTCCAACCAGGCCTGCAACGCCAGTCCCGCCGTGGTTGCCCAGAGGACCAGTGAAGCGATGATGGCCACTTTGCGGCGATCGTAGGCATCCGAGACAGAGCCTCCGTAGAGCCCTGCAATGACCAAGGGAACCAGTGCGAAGATTCCCAGGAGGCCCACGTAAAAACTTTCCTGGGTCAGCCTGTAAACCTCCAGGCTGACGGCCACCAACGTCAGTTGGGTACCAATGGCGGCCACCGAGGCTCCCAGCCAGAGTCGTCGGAAAGCGGGACTCTCCTTCAACGGAGTGATGTCTGCCAGTAATTTCGCCACCGTCCAACCCTAACCAGCATGACGGCTGCCTCCCGCACCCGCCATCCTGCTTGGTAGGCTCACCCCGGGGAGGGAGTTGACACGTCATGTCGCGACGATTGCTGTACCGTTCGGCCTTCTGGGAGATAGCCCGGCCGCGCCATCCCCTCACCGCCGGCCATGTGCTACTCAGGTTGTCCGACCCTTCCACAGAGTTCGCCCACCCCTCGGCGACCGACTGGCTGTTCTGCCACAACCTGATCCGCACAGCACTCCGCGATGTCCTGGGCGTTGCCCGTTGCCCCATCATGTTTACCTACCGTTGGCACCCGCTCGGTGCTGCGATCGGCGAACCCGTCGCCGAGTCCTCCACACCCACCTTCCACCTCTTCGGGCGTGGACCGGGTGAAACCTCGACGCCGGGACACCAACTGT
Source organism: Paenarthrobacter nitroguajacolicus (assembly GCF_031455195.1). Taxonomy (GTDB): domain Bacteria; phylum Actinomycetota; class Actinomycetes; order Actinomycetales; family Micrococcaceae; genus Arthrobacter; species Arthrobacter nitroguajacolicus_D. Next base: position 379,667 of record NZ_JAVDSH010000003.1, read on the forward strand.
TGTTGCCGGCGCACCGGCGCATTGGGGAACCCCTGGAACGTTTGGAAGCGACCGATGATGCGATCAGGGAGGTGCTGGTGCGCGCCCGACCGCCAGCCGCGGCGACATTCCCGGAGGGGGCGAGTACCGCCGTCGAGCCCGTCCTGCAACCGGGCGGGCTGGTTGAATCGACGGACTCCGGACGCAACCATGCAGTGATCCAACCGATCAGGGCCGTGGAATCGATCGGCGACGTCTCTCCAGCGGAACTCTTGGCCATGGGCGCTGCGCTGGGCGCGCTGCCCGTGGCTGGAGGACTCAGTGGATTCAGCTGCATAGCGCTGGAATCGACGGGAAACGGGGTCCCGGTACGGGTCCATGTGCTGGGACGATCGGCCGCCGAGGAGGGGAATCCCTTGGAGGCTTTGCTTTGTTCACCCGAAGTTAGCCTTGCCTTATTGTGAACTCCTCATAATAAGTGTTTTACTGAATGCATGACCGATCACACAGCCGAGCAAGCAGAATGGGCAGCAGCCCTGCATGCCCACGGCAGGCGTGTGACCAAGCAGCGTCTGGCAGTGCTCGCCGCCGTCCAGCACCATCCGCACTCCCCTGCGGAGGGAATCCTGGCCGCCGCCCGCGCAGAGCTACCGGAATTGACGGCGCAGTCGGTTTACGTGGTGCTCAGCGACCTCACGGATTTGCAGATGCTGCGACGATTCGAACCACCGCATTCCCCGGCGCTCTACGAAACCCGGGTGGGTGACAACCACCATCACGCCGTCTGTATCAGCTGCGGCAAGGTGGAAGACGTGGATTGCGCAGTGGGACACGCTCCGTGCCTCACACCGCACTGGGATGAGAACTCCAAGCCCATGACCATCCAGATCGCAGACGTCCTGTACCAGGGCATCTGCCAGGACTGCCAGTCCAAACAACAGCTTCCCGTTGAAACTTCCGTTACTCACACATAGGAAAAAGGAGAACAATGACTGCTATTTCAACAACCCAGTCAGGTGCGCCCGTTACGTCCGACGCGCACTCGAAGTCCGTCGGCGCCGACGGTGCCATCATCCTGACCGACCACTACCTGGTGGAAAAGCTCGCACAGTTCAACCGCGAGCGGGTCCCGGAGCGTGTTGTGCATGCCAAGGGTGGCGGCGCTTTCGGTACGTTCAAGACCACTTCGGATGTCTCCGCTTACACCAAGGCAGCATTCCTGCAGCCGGGTGCCGAGACCGACATGCTGATCCGTTTCTCCTCCGTCGCAGGCGAAAACGGCTCCCCCGACACGTGGCGCGACCCCCGCGGTTTCGCCGTGAAGTTCTACACCTCCGAGGGCAACTACGACCTCGTGGGCAACAACACCCCCGTCTTCTTCATCCGCGACGGCATCAAGTTCCCGGACTTCATCCACTCCCAGAAGCGCCTCCCGGGCAGCCACCTGCGCGACGCCGACATGCAGTGGGACTTCTGGACGCTGTCCCCCGAGTCCGCGCACCAGGTCACCTGGCTCATGGGCGACCGCGGCCTCCCGGCTTCCTGGCGTGAAATGCAGGGCTACGGCTCGCACACGTACCAGTGGATTAACGCTGCGGGCGAGCGTTTCTGGGTCAAGTACCACTTCAAGTCCAACCAGGGCGTCAAGACCATCACCGGCGACCAGGCTGAAGAACTTGCCGGTTCGGACGCGGACTTCTACATCCGCGACCTCAAGGAAAACATCGACGCCGGCAACTTCCCCTCCTGGGAACTGCACGTCCAGGTCATGCCGTACGAAGACGCCAAGACCTACCGGTTCAACCCGTTCGACCTCACCAAGGTGTGGCCGCACTCTGACTACCCGCTGATCCACGTGGGCACCATGGAGCTGAACAAGAACCCGGAGAACTACTTCGCGCAGATCGAACAGGCCACCTTCGCGCCGTCGAACTTCGTGCCGGGCATCGCCGCGTCCCCGGACAAGATGCTGCAGGCCCGCATCTTCTCCTACGCCGATGCACACCGTTACCGCGTGGGCACCAACCACGCACAGATCCCCGTGAACCAGCCGAAGAACGCTGTGAACAACTACAGCCAGGACGGACAGGGACGCTACCTGTTCAACTCCCCCTCCACCCCGGTGTACGCACCGAACTCGGTAGGCGGCCCGGCTGCTGTTGAGCCCACTTCACCGGCCGGCGGCTGGGAGAACGACGGCGAGCTCACCCTCTCCGCCCACACCCTGCACGCTGAGGACGACGACTTCGGCCAGGCCGGTACCCTGTACCGCGAGGTCTACGACGACGCCGCCAAGGCCCGCCTCCTGGACACCATCACCGGTGCCGTTGGCGGCGTGAAGAACGCCGACATCAAGGAACGCGCTATCCAGTACTGGACCAACGTTGACTCCGAGCTCGGCGCCAAGCTGCGCGCCAACCTCGGTGCAGGCCAGACCGAGTCCGACGCCGAAGCAGCCAACAAGCTCTAAGCGTCATTGCCTCACTGCATTTCCAGGAACACCCCGCTGCGGATCTCCGCAGCGGGGTGTTCTTTTTGTTTTTCCACATAGCCCGCTTTGGGCTCTGGCTGGGCCGGTGCTGCCATCCCTAGGATCCTTCTATGAGCACATTCGAAGGCATCCCTACTGCCGCATTCCGTTTCTACGCAGAGCTTGAAGACAACAACAACCGGGAGTGGTGGCTGGAGCACAAAACAACGTACGACGCCGAGGTGAAGGAACCGCTGACAGCCCTGCTTTCGGAGCTGGAGCCGCAGTTCGGCCCGGCCAAGATCTTCCGGCCCAACAGGGACGTCCGGTTCTCCCAGGACAAGTCACCGTACAAAACGGCGCAGGGTGCCTTTGCCGCTACCCAGGAAGGCGTGGGGTACTACGTCCAGATCAGCGCCGACGGACTGTTGATTGGCGGTGGATACCACTCCCATACCCCGGCCCAGTTGGCCCGTTTCCGTGCGGCAGTTGATGCTCCCGCAAGCGGTGAAGAGCTTCAGAGCATTATTGATGATGTGGCGGCTTCAGGCTTTGCCATCGAAGGCGAAAAGCTGAAGACAGTACCCCGCGGCTTCGACAAGGACCACCCGCGGGCCGAGCTCCTCAAGCACAAGTCCCTGTCCGCCGGTGTTGAGGTGGGCGAGCCTGCCTGGTTGTCCACGCCTGCAGCGAAGGACCGGATCGCTGCCCGTTGGGAGGTGTTGAGGCCGCTGGTTGAATGGGTGGGTGAGCATGCCGCGCCGTAGGGTGGCGGGCAAGCAAAAAGCGCCCGGAAACCGCTGGCTTCCGGACGCTTTTGTGGCTGATTCGTCATAGCTGTCTGACAGGCAGCCTCTGCGACGGCCGGTCGAGGTCTGTCAGACCTTGGTGTAGGTGTCTTCGTCCTCGTCGCCCTTGGACTGGTTGCTTCCGGCGGCACCGTTGACCGCAGACTTAGCAGAGGCGAACTTCTCGTTGAGCCTTGAGTGGCGCTGGCCGTAGGAGAAGTAGATGACCATGCCGATGACCAGCCAGATCGCGAAGAAGATCCAGGTTTCCACAGCCAGGTTGGTCATCAGGTAAAGGCAGAGGATTGCGGAGACCCACGGCAGTACCTTGCCGAACGGGACACGGAAAGCGGGTTTGAGGTCCGGACGCTTCTTGCGCAGCACCAGGATGCCCAGGCTCACCATCACAAACGCAGAGAGCGTTCCGATGTTGATCATTTCCTCGAGCAGGTCCACCTTGGTTACGCCCGCCACAATGGCCACCGCTGCGCCGCAGATGATCTGCAGGCGGGCCGGTGTGGAGCGCTTTTCGCTGGTCTTGGACAGTGAGCGCGGCAGAAGTCCGTCGCGGCTCATGGCAAGGACCACACGGGACAGGCCCATGAGCAGCACCATGATCACGGTGGTCAGGCCAACCAGGGAGCCGAACGCGATGACCTTGGCAGCATCCGTGTTTCCCACGGCCTCGAAGGCCGTGGTCAAAGTGGGGTTCTTCACCTCGGCCAATTGCGTGTATGACACCATGCCGGTCAACGCCAGGGAGACCAGAATGTAGAGCAAGGTAACTACGGCCAGGCCACCGAAGATGCCGCGCGGCAGGGTCTTCTGCGGGTTCTTGACCTCTTCGGCGGAGGTTGCCACCACGTCGAAGCCGATGAAGGCAAAGAACACCAGGGCTGCGCCGGCGAAGACGCCCAGCGTTCCGTACTGGGCCGGAGCGGCGCCGGTCAGGAAGCCGAAGAAGGACTGCTTCATGACATCGGCAGCGCCCGAATCAGTGGGCTGCGAGGCCGGGACGAAAGGCGTGTAGTTGGAGAACTTCACATAGCTGAAGCCCACAACGATCACGAAGAGCACCACTGCGATCTTGATCAGCGTGAAGACGTTGCCGACGCGTGCGGACAACTTTGTCCCCAGTACCAGCAGCACGGTGAAGATCGCGACAATCAGGAAGGCGCCCCAGTAAAGGTCAACTCCGCCAACGCTGACTGACGGCGGCATGTCCACGCCCATCAAGCCAAAGACAGTGCTGAGGTAAATACCCCAGTACTTCGCGATAACCGCAGCGGCCGTAAACAACTCGAGGATAAGGTTCCACCCGATGATCCACGCGAGGACCTCGCCCATGGTGGCGTAGGTGAACACATACGCTGAACCTGCCACGGGGATGGCCGTAGCGAATTCTGCGTAGCACATGATGGCCAGCGCACAAGTCACGGCGGCGATGGCAAAGGAGATGGTGACGGCCGGTCCTGCAAAGTTTGCGGCGGCCTTGGCACCAACGGAGAAGATGCCGGCACCGACGGCAACGGCGACGCCCATGATCATGAGGTCCCAGGTGCTGAGGCTGCGTTTCAGCTTGCGCCCGGGTTCGTCGGCATCAGCGATCGACTGCTCGATCGACTTGGTCCTGAAAATGTTCATAAAAATGCCACATTCTGGATGGGAGTGGTATAGGACTCATCAAGGATAGTGTCCGGCCAATGGACGACCATATTTATCCCAGATAGTGAGACGAGCCCGGAAATCCCGTGACTGCTGTGGCTGGTGTGACGGAGGCAGGTAGCCACCGTCACACCAATCAAATGCTGGGCACGTCCCAATCCATGAGCGTTGAGCGGATAAGGAACCGCTTCCCTTCGGGAGACTCGACGGAGAACCCACTGCCTCGCCCCGGAACCACATCCACTGTGAGATGGGTGTGGGACCAGTAGGCGAACTGTTCCTTGGACATCCAGAACTCCAACGATTGCGCTTGCCCATCGGACCCAATGTCGAACCTGCCCAGGAGCACATCGGAGTCGCCGGTCAGGAACTCTCCCGCCGGATAGCACATGGGTGCGGAGCCGTCGCAACAGCCACCGGACTGATGGAACATGAGCGGGCCGTGCTGGTCCCAGAGTTTCCGCAGGAGTTCAACGGACACCGCGGTGAGCCCTACCCGGGAGAAATTCTCCCCGGGGAGGGTCACCGCGGCTTCCAAGCTGATGTCGTTCATCAGAACTTCAGCACCACGCGACCGTCGATCTTGGCGTGCTTCATCTCGTCAAAGACCGCATTGACCTCGGAGAGTTCCCGCGTGGAGACCGTTGGCTTGATCTTCCCCTGAGCGTAAAATTCCAGCGCCTCTTCAAGATCCTGCCGCGTTCCCACGATTGAGCCGCGGACGGTGAGGCCTTTGAGGACGATCTCGAAAATGGGCGCCGGGAAGTCTCCCGGAGGCAGCCCGTTGAAGACGATGGTTCCACCGCGCCGTGCCATGCCAATCGCCTGTCCAAAGGCCGAGGGGTGCACAGCCGTCACCAAGACACCGTGGCACCCACCTGTTTCACGCTGGATGACCTCGGCCGGATCCTCGTGGAGGGCGTTGACTGTCAGCTCTGCCCCATGTTCGCGGGCAAGCGCCAACTTGTCGTCGGCGATGTCCACGGCAGCGACCCTAAGACCCATGGCCACCGCATACTGAACCGCAATGTGGCCCAGGCCGCCGATGCCGGAGATGGTGACCCACTGCCCCGGCCTCGCCTCGGTCATCTTCAAACCCTTGTAGACCGTGACGCCCGCGCACAGCACGGGCGCAACCTCCACCGGATCCGAACCGTCTGGAATCCGCGCAGCAAAACGGGTATCCACCAGCATGTACTCACCGAACGAGCCGTCCACACTGTAGCCGCCGTTCTGCTGCGACTCGCACAGGGTTTCCCAGCCGGTCCGGCAGTACTGGCAGTCTCCGCAGGCAGACCAGAGCCAGGCGTTGCCTACCATCTGTCCAATGGCTACATCCGTGACGCCCTCGCCCAGGGCTACTACTTCCCCCACACCTTCATGGCCTGGGATAAACGGTGGCGTCGGCTTGACCGGCCAGTCGCCTTCGGCGGCGTGCAGGTCGGTGTGACATACCCCCGAGGTAATGACGCGGACCAGTGCCTGCCCGGGACCCGGCGTCGGCCTTTCCACTTCCTTGATCTCGAGGTCGGTACCGAACTTGGTGACGACTGCAGCTTGCATGGTGGTCATTGACGATCTCCTTTGATCGGTAGACAAGACGGTTTAGAAGAAGCCGAGCTTGTTCTCGTTGTAGCTGACCAGGAGGTTCTTGGTCTGCTGGTAGTGGTCCAGCATCATGGCGTGGTTCTCACGGCCAATACCTGAGGACTTGTAGCCGCCGAACGCAGCCCCTGCCGGGTAGGCGTGGTAGTTGTTGACCCACACGCGGCCGGCCTGGATTTCCCGGCCTGCGCGGTAGGCGACATTTCCATTGCGCGACCAGACGCCGGCGCCCAAGCCATAGAGCGTGTCGTTGGCGATGCCGATGGCGTCGTTGTAGTCGCTGAACTTGGTCACTGACACCACTGGGCCGAAAATCTCCTCCTGGAAGATGCGCATGCGGTTGTGGCCTTCGAAAATGGTGGGCTGGACGTAGTAGCCCCCGGCGAAGTCACCGTCCAGTTCGGCTCGGGCGCCGCCGGTGAGGATCTTGGCGCCTTCCTGCTTTCCGATGTCGATGTAGGACAGGATCTTCTCCAGCTGGTCGTTGGAGGCCTGGGCACCAACCTGGGTATCCGTATCCAACGGATTGCCCTGGATGATCTTGTTGGTCCGGGCCGTGACGTCGGCCATGAAGGAGTCGTAGATACCTTCCTGGACCAGGGCCCGGGACGGGCAGGTGCAGACCTCTCCCTGGTTGAACGCGAAGAGCGTGAAGCCCTCCTGCGCCTTGTCGTAGAAGGCGTCGTTCTGGTCGGCGACGTCGTCGAAGAAGATGTTGGGGCTCTTGCCGCCAAGTTCCAAGGTGACGGGGATGAGGTTGTTCGACGCGTACTGGCTGATGAGTCTGCCTGTGGTGGTCTCACCCGTGAAGGCGATCTTGCGGATACGTGAACTCGAAGCGAGCGGCTTGCCGGCCTCGACGCCGAAGCCATTGACCACGTTCACCACACCAGCCGGCAGAAGATCTCCGATGAGTTCCATCAAAACCAGGATTGACGTCGGCGTCTGCTCGGCGGGCTTGAGCACCACGGCGTTTCCGGCCGCGAGCGCCGGGGCCAGCTTCCAAACAGCCATGAGGATGGGGAAGTTCCACGGGATGATCTGCCCAACCACGCCCAGCGGTTCCTTGAAGTGGTATGCCGTGGTGTCCTCATCCAGCTGGGAGAGGTGGCCTTCCTGTGCTCGCACGGCAGAGGCGAAGTAGCGGAAGTGGTCAGCGGCCAAGGGGATGTCCGCGTTCAGTGTTTCGCGGACGGGCTTGCCATTGTCCCAGGTCTCCGCAACCGCAAGGAGCTCCACATTCTCGTCAATGCGGTCGGCGATCTTGTTCAGGATCGCTGCGCGCTCAGTGGCTGAGGTCTTGCCCCAGGACGGTGCAACCTTGTGGGCGGCGTCGAGCGCAAGCTCGATGTCCTCGGAGGTTCCGCGGGCAACTTCGCAGAAGGCCTTGCCCGTGACCGGGGTGATGTTCTCGAAGTAGCCGCCCTTGACGGGGGCAACCCACTCGCCGCCGATCCAGTTCTCGTAGCGGTCCTTGAAGGTGACCTTCGAACCCTCTGCACCCGGCTGTGCGTAAACAGTCATTGCTAGCTCCTTTGCTGCGAATCACGGTGGCTGTCGCCATTGATCCGAGCCTAGGAGCGGGGAGGTTGCAGCTACGTTGCAATCCTGTGACTCAACTCACCCTGCCATGTCCGTTTCGATCCGCTCAACGTCGGCCACGACGGCGGCCCGCTTGGGTGAGCGCGGTGGCAGCAGCTTCAAGACGGCAAGGCGGAGGTCGACGTCGTACTTCGCCTCAGGCAGCTCCGCGTACTTGAGGAGCGAATCGACGCTGCCGTCGCTGAGCAGCGCTTCGCGCAGCAGATGCGATACCCGCTCACGCAACTGCACGACGCCGGGCGCCTCCGAGCGTGGCAGAACCGCACCTTTGTAGATCTCCAGGGCAATCCGGTGGGCGCCGCGTTGGAGGCAGCTGAGGACCTGTCCGGAGTCGGGCAGCAATTCCACGGGCAAGCGGTAGGGACGGGATTCGGGAACAGCATCGGGGCTGAGCCCGTGGAGGACCTTGCGCAGCCGCACCATCTCGGCGCGCAGCGTCACGGCAGAACCGTCTCCTGGGTACAACTGGGCGCACAGATCGTCGGCGCTCAGGCCGGAAGGGTGGTTGCCGAGGACGGCCAGGATTTCACTGTGCCGTGCTGACAGGGAGACGGTTCGGCCATCAATGCTCAGCAACGCCTGATCGCGACCCAACAATTGCAAGCTGTTCCGGTACAGCGCACCAGTGGTTTGGGTCGACGTTGAAGGCGCGCTCCGACGTCGTGGTTTGTCTCGAATGGCTGCGGCGAGTTGGAGCCGCTCGATGCGCAACTGTGCCTGGGCCGCAGCAACGGTTGCCTCCACCAGGGACAGGGTGTGCGGCGCCACTGCTGTTTCCGTGCCGGTAATGTCCACGACGCCCAGCACGGCACCGGAATCAGGGTCATGGAACGGCACGGCTGTACAGCTCCACGGGTGAACGGACCGTTTGAAATGTTCGGCACCGGAGATCTGGATGCTGCGGTCCAGGGCCAAGGCAGTTCCGGGGGCGCTGGTCCCAACGGAGGCTTCGGACCAGTCAGCGCCGGCCACGAACATCATGCCCTCGGCGCGGCGCTGCATCACAGGGTCGCCGTCAACCCACAGAAGCCGCCCGACATCGTCGCCTACCGCCACCAACAAGCCACTGTCATGGCTGGGTTGGACCAGGAGCTTCTTGATCACCGGCATGATCGCAGCCAACGGATGCTGCCTGCGATACTCCTCGAGTTCGTCCCTGTCCATCGCAAGGGGCGCCTCCGCGACGTCCGGATTGGCTTGCAGGGTCGCAGAACGCTGCCAGGACTCACGGACCAGGCGACGCAGGCCAACGATGCCTTCATCGTCCAGGAGGCCGCTGTGATTCAGGCGCTCATGGCCCGCCAGCGCACGCCTCTGCACCAATTCCGCGGCGTCGCCTGGAATCGGCGGATGGATTGGATTCCTCATCGAACTCCCCTGGGTACCGTGCATGTGGTGGGCGGCACAGTACCCAGCAGTCTAGTTCGGGAGCCGGAGTTTTTGTACAGCCAACGCCTTTGGAGCGGCCAGGTGCACAAAAACTCCGAGGTCAGCCGCGCGAAATCCGGACCATGTCCTCGCGCGGGACCACTTTGATGCGCTCGCGGACCACACCGTCGCCCGAACCATCACCGGCAGCCGCGGCTGCGGCTTCGCTCCATGACGCGCCCAACGCGGCCTCATGGGCATCCAGCCGGTTCCAGCCCTCCCACGTGGTGTATTCGATCCCGCGCTCTTCAAGGAGGTCGATGATGGCCTGCGGGTCGGGGTTTTCCGCCGGGGGCAGCGTGAGCCGGTCTTCAAGGAGGAAGCCGATGGTCTCCAGGGCATCGCCCTTGGTGTGGCCGATCAGGCCCACGGGGCCACGCTTGATCCAGCCCGTGGCATAGATTCCCGGGACGTGGTTGCCGTCCGCGTCCAGGACGCGACCGCCGTCGTTCGGGATGACACCGCGGCGGGCGTCGTACTCAAGTTCCTCCAACGGCGAGCCGTGGTAGCCGATGGCGCGGTAGACGGACTGGACCGGGTACTCGATGAACTCGCCCGTGCCCTTGACGTTGCCGGTGCCATCGAGCTCCATGCGCTCAAACTTGATTCCGGACACCTTGCCTGGAGTCTCAGGTGAGTCCAGGATTTCCACAGGGCTGTGCAGGAAGTGCAGGTGAAGGCGTCGCGAGGAAGGTTGCTCGGACTCGGCATGCTCCTCCACCAGCCAGTTGGTCATGGTGTTGACCATGGTCTTGATCTGGTTGTTGGTGCGGATGGCTTCATCAGAGGCGTCGTCGAATTCGAAGTCTTCCGGGTAAAGCACAATGTCAACGTCCTTGCAGTGTGAAAGCTCCCGCAGTTCCAACGGGGTGAACTTCACTTGTGCAGGACCGCGGCGCCCGAACACGTGGACGTCGGTGACGGGCGACTTCTTAAGCCCGGCGTACACGTTGTCCGGAATCTCGGTGACCAAAAGCTCTTCCGGGTGCTTGACCAGCATGCGGGCAACGTCCAGGGCCACGTTGCCGTTACCGATGACCGCGATCTCCTTGGCATCCAAGGGCCATTCGCGGGGAACATCAGGATGGCCGTCGTACCAGGACACGAAGTCGGCGCCTCCGAAGGAACCGTCCAAGTGGACTCCGGGGATGTTCAGGTCCGCGTCCTTGATGGCGCCGGTGGAGAAAATCACGGCGTCGTAGAAAGCACGGAAATCATGGAGGGTCAGATCCCGGCCGTAGGTCACGTTGCCCAGAAAGCGAATGTCGCCACGGTCCAAAACCTTGTGCAAAGCATTGACGATGCCCTTGATCCGGGGGTGGTCGGGGGCAACTCCATAGCGGATCAGTCCGTACGGCGCGGGGTACGCCTCGAAGAGATCGATGCTGACCTCAATGTCGCCGTCCTTGACCTCGTTGGACTTGGTCAGGATGTCCGCGGCGTAGACTCCGGCTGGGCCAGCCCCCACAATTGCAACGCGTAACGGACGATTGGTTGCGGCTGAGTTTGACACCGTAAGCCCTTCCGAAGCAGTGAGCCGCGCCGTTGGTGGGCGCGCAGGGTTCAATTCTAAATGTCGACCCTACGCCCGGCGGCTTATATGGCAGGAGTCACAGAAATTCATATAGATTGCGGAATATTGCGTCCATCAGCGGTGTTGCCGACATTGTGTCGACTCCGGATCAGATCATCTCAAGTTCCTCAGCAACTACGTCAACGACGCCGGGTGGCAAAAGCGGCGGCACCGGTAAAGCGGTGAGGAGCGAGTCGACGGCGGGCATCCTGTTTGGCATTGGCGCCTACGGGCTGTGGGGGCTGCTCCCGCTCTACTTCTTCATCCTGATGCCGGCCAGTGCCGTGGAAATCGTCGCCAACCGGGTTGTCTGGTCCTTGATCTTCTGCGCACTGCTGATCACTATCACCCGGGCCTGGCGGGTCTTCGGTGCCGCAGTCAAGGACCGGTCCGTCTTTGGTCCCTTGGCCTTGGCGGCCGCATTGATCGCCATCAACTGGCTCACCTACACGTTCGGCGTGACCACCGGGCATGCCGTTGAAACGTCGTTGGGGTACTTCATCAATCCGCTGGTATCGGTGCTGCTGGGCGTTTTCGTCCTGAAGGAAAAACTGCGTCCCCTCCAGTGGGCGGCGGTAGGTATTGGCTTCGTCGCGGTGGGCGTCCTGACATTCTCCTACGGACAGCTTCCCTGGATCGCCCTGATCCTTGCCTTCAGTTTCGGCTTGTACGGCTTCGTGAAAAAGCGTGTGGGACCCAAGGTTGATGCGCTCACGAGTTTGTCCGTTGAAACGGTGGTGTTGGCGCCCTTCGCCGCGATCACCATGGTTGTCCTTGGCGTATCGGGCGCCGCAACACTGACCACCCACGGGTCCGGGCATTTCTGGTTGCTGGTGGCGTCGGGGGTCATCACGGCTGTGCCCCTGCTTTTCTTCGGCGCCTCGGCCCGACGGCTGCCCATGACCACCATAGGTCTGCTTCAGTACTTCGCGCCGATCCTCCAGTTCATTGTGGCCCTGACAGTCTTCAACGAGACCATGACCATGGCCCGCTGGATCGGCTTCTGCGTGGTCTGGCTCGCCCTGGTGCTGCTGACCATAGACATGCTGCGGACGACACGGAAAAACTCCGCGCTCAAGAAGAAAGCCCGACTCGAGGCGTCCCACATGTAGGGTCCGTGCGGTTCTGGGCATGGTGAGCAGTTTTGTTCATTTCTGTTGAGGGGCCGGGGAGCCGGACATAAAGTTGCGGAAACTTTCACCGCAATGTCCACCCCACCGCACCCCCGCAGTCTGAACGGAGCAGTTTTGAACTTCAATGGACCCACAGTGAGCCGCAGGACCCTTTTCCGGGCAGGAGGTGCGGCGGCCCTTGCAGGGGTGCTGCTTTCCCAAGCTGGCACCTCGTTTGCCGCCACCGACGCCGGGCTGCAGGAACTCATTGATCGACGGCGGCTGGTCCTCACAGGTGGCCAGAGCGCCGCGGGAATCCCGGAACTGGCGTCGCAGCTTGCAGGCATGGGCCAGACCACCGAAAAATGGTGGTCGTCCATGGACAAGGCGTCCGCCCGGACAACCTTGTGGGCCGACATTCCACTGACTGGCATCGGTCAGTCCACGGCTGCAACCGGAAATATGGGCCTGCACTTCAACCGTCTCTACGACATGGCCCTCGGATACGCGGTGGCGGGCAATCCCTACGCTGGAAATACGGCACTGGCTGCTGACATTGTTGGCGGCCTGCAACTCTTGAACGATACGGCCTACAAGCCGTCCATCAAGGCAGCGGGCAACTGGTGGTTCTGGGAGATCGGCGTCCCGCGCAAGACCGTTGACATCCTGACGCTCCTTCATGCTGAAGTTCCCGAAGCCCTGCGGACGTCCTTGTTGACTGCTGTCCGCTGGTTCGCACCCAATCCAAACTGGCGCGGCCGTGCTACGTCCCTGGCAGAGACCGGCGCCAACCGCGTGGACAAGTCGCTGGCCTGCTGCATGCGGGGGATCCTGGATAACAAACCGGACGAGATTGCCGTCGGCCGGGATGCCCTGAGCGATACCGTCCGCGGCGGCACCAATAGTGTCTTCACCTACGTCACCAACGGCGACGGCTTCTACGCCGATGGCTCCTATGTTCAGCACTCTTACCTACCCTACGCAGGAACCTACGGCGTGGTTGCCTTGGCTGGAATCGCGGAGATCATTGCGATGCTGGGTGGAAGCACGTGGTCGGTGAACGATCCCAAGCGTTCGGTACTCCTTGACGCTGTGGAGGACACGTATGCGCCGTTCGTGTGGGACGGACGCATCATGGACACCGTCCGTGGCCGTGCGGTCTCCCGGCAACGTGAACCCGACTACGTGAGCGGTTTTGGCCTGATCTCGGCGGTCCTGCTGCTGGCGCCGGGCTGCGAGGAGCCGTACCGTTCACGGTTCCTGGCTCTGGCCAAGGGCTGGCTGGAACGCTGCGCGGACCAGAAGCTCGTCGGCCACCCAACCCAGAGCCTGGCAAAGTCGTTGCTTTCCCTTGGCGTGCTTTCCGATTCAGCGGTGGTCAGTGCCCCAGCCCCCGTCTACAGCCGTATGTTTGCTGATCAGGACCGGTTGGTCCACCACCGACCGCAGTGGGGCTTCACAGTGAACCTTTCCTCCAAGCGGATAGGGCGCTACGAGTGGGGCAACAGTGAAAACAACCTCGGCTGGTACCAGGGCGATGGCATGACGTTCCTCTATACCCGGGAAGACCCTTCACAGTTCAGCGCAGACTTCTGGCCCACTGTTGACCCCTATGCCCTTCCCGGGACCACCGTTAGCGACCAAGTTCGTGCCAGCGGCGCCGGCAGTGCGGGAACCGGAATCCCCCGCGCTTTCCAGGCATTCGCTGGTGGCCTCACGGTGGACGGCCGGTGGGGCATCATCGGCATGGACCACCTGAACCACAACAAGACTCTCTCCGGCCGGAAGTCCTGGTTTTTCCTGGACGACGCCGTGGTGTGCCTCGGTGCGGGCATTACCGGGGCGGGCGGGGCTGCGGTGCAGACCACCATCGAGAACAGGTCCTTTGCCCCGGGTTCCGTCCCGGCTATCCGGACGGATTCCCGGAACCGCACCTTCGCCCCCGGAGATGCTCCCGTAGCTTTGAAGCGATCCGTGCATCTTGAGGGTCACGGTGGGTACGTCTTCCTTGATGCGCCGGGGCTTACCGGAACACCCGACGTTGCTGTGGTCCGCCGGTCAGGGACGTGGTTCAACATAAATTCAGGCGCGGACACCGGCGGCAGCGCGGATCCTGTCACCAGGGACTATGTGACCATCACGCATCGCCATGGCGTTGACCCTGCGGGATCGGGCTACGCCTACATGATCCTGCCTGCCGCCGATCATTCCACCACGTTCTCCCAGTCCGCTAATCCCGACGTAAAGGTCCTTGCCAACTCGGCGGATGTCCAGATGGTTGAGTCCGGCAAAGACGGACTGGTCATGGCCAACTTCTTCGATGCAGGCTCCGGCGGTAGATATACGGCGTCCGGACCATGCAGCGTTGCCGTGCGCCAGGTCGGTGACAAGCTCACCGTGTCCGTGGCAGACCCGTCACGGTCCCAGGCTTCGGTGCGGGTGACGCTTCCCGGTTCGTGGAACACCGTGGTCCAGGCGGATGCTGGCGCTGCGCTCATCACTGGCAACACCATCGAGGTCCAGCTCAACGGACACGGCCACCAGAAGAACCTGCTGCTGGCCACCTAGGCAAGCGCCGCCGTCGTACGTGCCGGGAAGGCGCCCGCGCCGAGATCGTGGGAACATTGCCAAACCGCCGGAACTGGACAGCGAAATCGACATGTTCCCACGAGCTCGCGGAAACATGGCAACGCAAAAGAGGCGGGCCGGGGAAGTAAAACCCCGGCCCGCCTCTTGCGGTGGAAAACAGCCCTTACGCGTGGGCCTTGATGGCTGCGGCGAGGACCTCGAGGCCGTCGATGAGCAGCTCGTCGCTGATGACCAGCGGCGGGAGCAGGCGGATCACGTTGCCGTAGGTGCCACAGGTCAGGATGATGACGCCTTCCTGGAGGCAAGCGGCAGCTACAGCCTTGGTGAGCTCGGCGTTCGGTTCCTTGGAGCCGGCCTGAACGAGTTCGATGGCCAGCATGGCGCCACGGCCACGGACGTCGCCAACCACGGAAACTTCAGCTGCCAGTTCGCGGAGCTTGCCCAAGGCGAGCTCTTCGATGTGGCGGGCGCGGCCGTTGAGGTCGTGCTGCTCCATGGTGTCGATGGCTGCCAGTGCTGCTGCACAAGCAACCGGGTTGCCACCGTAGGTGCCGCCGAGGCCGCCCGGGTGGACGGCGTCGAGCAGGTCGGCGCGGCCGGTGATGGCCGAGAGCGGAAGGCCGCCGGCGATGCCCTTGGCCATGGTGATGATGTCCGGGACAACACCTTCGTGATCAACGGCGAACCATTCGCCCGTGCGGCAGAAGCCGGACTGGACCTCGTCGGCGATGAAAACGATGCCCTTTTCCTTGGCCCAAGCCGACAGTGCCGGCAGGAAGCCTTCGGCCGGAACGATGAAGCCACCCTCACCCTGGATGGGTTCGATGATGATCGCGGCAACCTGGTCGCCACCGATCTGCTTCTCGATCATGGTGATGGCACGCTTGGCGGCCTCGGCACCCGTGATTTCCGGGTTCTCTTCACGGAACGGGTAGCTCATGGGCATGCGGTAGACCTCGGGCGCGAACGGGCCGAAGTTGGTCTTGTACGGCATGGCCTTGGCGGTGAGGGCCATGGTCAGGTTGGTGCGGCCGTGGTAAGCGTGGTCGAAAGCAACCACGGCGTCGCGACCTGTAGCCAGGCGGGCAACCTTGACGGCGTTCTCCACGGCTTCAGCGCCGGAGTTGAACAGCACGGTGCGCTTGGCGTGATCGCCCGGGGTGAGGCGGTTGAGCTGCTCGGCGACTGCAACGTAGCCCTCGTACGGGGTGACCATGAAACAGGTGTGCGTGAAGTGCGCAGCAGCTTCCTGGACAGCGGCGACGACGGCGGGGTCGGACGCACCGACGCTGGTCACGGCGATGCCGGAGCCGAGGTCGATGAAGGAGTTGCCGTCGACGTCGCGGATGATGCCGCCGTCGGCGTCTTCAACGTACACGGGGACGCCGGAGGCGACGCCGGCAGCAACGACGGCGGAGCGGCGCTCTGCCAGTGCCTGCGACTTGGGGCCGGGGAAGGCGCCGTTGATGTTGCGCTTCTGCTCGATGCGGTACGAGAGTTCGTTCGCGGTGGTGGTCATGGGGTGGTTGCCTTTCTGGGAAGCCGGGTTAAGCGTCGAGTGCAGACATCACGTGCTTGATGCGCGTGTAGTCCTCAACGCCGTACATGGAGAGGTCCTTGCCGTAGCCGGACTGTTTGAAGCCGCCGTGCGGCATCTCTGCCGTGAGGAGGATGTGGGTGTTGATCCAAACTGCACCGAAGTCCAGGTCGCGGGTCATGCGCATGGCAGTGCCGTGGTCGGTGGTCCAGACGC
The DNA here is from genome assembly GCF_031455195.1 of Paenarthrobacter nitroguajacolicus. GTDB lineage: Bacteria > Actinomycetota > Actinomycetes > Actinomycetales > Micrococcaceae > Arthrobacter > Arthrobacter nitroguajacolicus_D. The sequence goes on from NZ_JAVDSH010000003.1 coordinate 396,231, forward strand.
TGGAAGCCAGGGCGTATTCGACGTCGTTGGCCAGTTCGATCGCTTCTTCTTCGGTGCTGAACTTCTGGACGGTGATGACCGGTCCGAAGGTTTCCTTCTGCACGATGTCGTCGCTCTGCTTGGCGCCGGAGATGATGGTGGGCTCGAAGAAGAAGCCCTTCTCCCCTGCGCGGTGGCCGCCGGTTTCGATTTTGCAGTTCTCCGGGAGGTGCTCCACCACGGAGGTCACAGCGTTGAAGTGGTTCACGTTGTTGAGCGGACCGAAGTAGTTGTCTTCGTCGTTCTGCGAACCGGTGTGCAGGGTCTTGGTGTGCTCCACCATTGCTGCCACGACGTCGTCGTGGACCGAGTCTTCGATCAGTACGCGAGTGATGGCGGTGCAGTCCTGGCCGGCGTTGAAGAAGGCGAACTCGGCGATGGCCGCGGCGCTCTTCTTGATGTCGGCATCCTTGAAGACGATGGCCGGTGCCTTGCCGCCGAGTTCCAGGTGGGCACGCTTGAGGCCCTTCGCTGCGCCGCTGGCGACCGCGATGCCGGCGCGGACGGAGCCGGTGATGGAAACCAGGCCCGGGACCTTGTGGTCAACCATCATTGCGCCTGTCTCACCGGTGCCGAGGACGACGTTGAGGACGCCGGCAGGGAAAATCTCGCCGGCCAGGCGGGCCAGCACCAGAGTGGATTCCGGCGTGGTGTCGGAGGGCTTCAGGACGACTGTGTTGCCGGCGGCCAGTGCGGGGCCGATCTTCCAGATGGCCATCAGGAACGGGTAGTTCCACGGGGCAACCTGGGCCACGACGCCGATGGGTTCGCGGCGCACGTAGGAAGTGTGGCCTTCGAAGTACTCCCCGGCGGACTTGCCTTCCATGATGCGTGCAGCTCCGGCGAAGAAGCGGAGCTGGTCTGCGCCTGCCGCGATTTCCTCGGATGCGATCAGGGAGCGGACCTGTCCGGTGTTGCGGTGCTGCGCTTCGACGAGTTCGTCGCTGTGGGCCTCTACTGCGTCCGCGAGCTTGAGGAGCATGAGCTGGCGCTGGCCCGGGGTGGCCTTCTTCCACGACTTGAACGCGTCACTGGCTGCGGTCATGGCGGCATCCACGTCGGCCTGAACCGAAATGGGCGACTTGGCAACGATGTCGCCGGTGGCAGGATTGACGATGTCCAGGAGACCTGTACCTGCCGGCGTAACGAATTCGCCATTGATGAAGTTCTGCAAGGTTTGAACCACGGCGTGCAACCCTCTTTCGGTGTCTGGGCATGGGTTTAGCTGATCAGAGCCTATGCCAGGGAGGGGGTCCAAGGAATAGTCAGCTGCACACAGACGCCCCCCTCCCTTAGTGCGCTTGCCCAGCGTCGGGTTACCCTTTATCCATGGCAATGTCCCTCGCTTCGCTCGTCGCTGTCCCCTCACTCAAACTCCGCCAGGCCGGCCTTGCCGAGACCACCCTCAACCAGGACATCAGCTGGGTTGCGGTGACGGAGTTGGAGGATCCCCAGCGCTTCCTGAGCGGCGGCGAGTTGGTCCTCACCACGGGCTTGCGTCTCAAGAGCGCCGCGGACCAGCGGCGTTTCGTCCGTCAGGCCCAACGCGCCGGTGCCGTCGGAATCGGTTTCGGCATCGGCTTGACCCACGAGTCTGTTCCGGAGGCCCTCATCGCCGAGGCCAACCGGTGGGGTTTGCCGCTGGTGGAGGTACCTTACGAGATCCCGTTCATCGCCATCGGCAAGCTCGTGGCCGAGTCGCACTCCGCGGACCACTATTCCAACCTCGAACGCCTCTTGGCCGGGCACCAGATCCTGGCCCGCTCGCTCCTCACAGGCGGCGGGCTCAACGAGCTCCTCAAGCAGCTGGGCAGCATGCTCCGCACCGATGTGGTGCTGACCCAGTTCAGTGCCCAGCTCTACAACAGCGTGACTGGGAAACCGGCACCGACGGCGGACGGCTGGGCTTCGTACCCCATTCCCACGGGCCGCAGGGACGCATGCACACTGTGGTTGCGTCAGCCTTTCGTGGACTCCGGGATTGTCAGTTATGCGCAGAACCTGATCAGCGTGGAGCTCAACAACATGGTCAAGCAGCGCCAGTCGCAGCGGGCCATGGCAGGACAGGTGCTGGACGACGTCATTCACGGCACCCTGGAAACCATTGAAGCGGCCCGCCGCTTGGCTGGGGTAGGCATCAACAGCACCCGGAAGAACGTGGTGCTGGTGGCGGAGTCCACGGCCCACCACAAACAGCTGGTCAGCATTTCGCTCCCCCAAGCGCTTGAAGCGGGCGTCAGCGCCGTCGTCGGGAAGGACCTGGTCACGGTCATCAGCGACGACGGCAGCTCGGCCACCGCCCTAGCCAAGAGCCTCAGCGACCACCTGCAGGAAGCCGGCATCCATGCCGTAATTGGCATCGGGGGTGCCTACACGAAGCCGAACGGCCTGCGCTGGAGCTACTTTGAAGCGCGCGACGCCGTGGCACACGGCTTACCGGTCAACGAACCGGAACGCCTGAGCCTGACGTCGCTGTTGCTCGCCAGCGAGGATGTCCCCTTGGCGGATATGGCCAGCGAGTCCCTCACGCCGCTGCGGAAGTTCGATGCCGCACACGGAGCCGAGCTGGTGGCGACGTTGGAAAGCTACCTCAACCACAACGGCTCGGTGGCAGCCGTGGCCGAAGCCTTGACGCTTCACCGGAACACCGTCCGCTACCGGCTTGCGCAGATCACCGAGCTCACGGGCTACGACCCTTCCCAGACGCAGGATCGCGTTCAGCTCTGGCTGGCGCTGGCCGTCCAGCGGCTGGGCTCGCGGAACCCGAGGTAGAACCGTGCTGGAGAGGTTCGCCACAGAAGTCTGGACATTAGACGTCAAACGTCTAACCTTTAGTTATGGCTGCGACGACCCCTTTGACTCCCTCGACAGGAAATATCCCTACGACCTCCCCCGCTGACGCTGCTTCTTCGGCGAACCAGGCAGTTCCAAAGACGCGCGTCGTGGCCGTCGTCGGCATTGTTGCCGTGGTCCTTATCGGCCTGAATCTCCGCGCGGGTATTACCAGCGCCGCCGCCTTGTTCCACGAGCTGCAGCAGGTCCTCGGCTACGGCGCCCTGGTTGCGTCCATCCTTCCGTCCATTCCCTTGCTCTGCTTTGCCGTTGCGGGAATGGGGACCTCATGGCTTACGCGCCGCGTCGGTGGTGAAAAGGCCATCGCCATCGCCTTGGCCTTGCTGGCGGGAGGCTTGTTGGTTCGCGGTGTTCCCGTGACCGGCGCTCTGCTCGGCGGAACGGTGCTGGCAATGTCCGGCCTGGCTGTCTGCAACGTAGCAATGCCGTCGTTCATCCGGGAGCACTACTCCGAGCGCACCTCCATGATGACCGGCCTCTACACCTTCACCATGTCAGGCGGTGCCACCTTCGCCGCCGCGGTTAGCGTCCCCCTGTCCCAACAACTCGGCTCACCCTCAATGGGATTGGCAGCCTGGGGCCTGCTTGGCGTCGCCGCCCTCCTGGGTTTCCTGCCCATGGTCCTGCACACCCACCGCAACAGCACCAAGTCCGAGCGCCCCCGCGTGTCCATGTGGCCGCTCCTGCGGACGCGCCTTGGCATCCTGATCACCGCGATCTTCACGTTCCAGGCCTTCCTGGCCTACGCCGTGATGAGCTGGTTCGCCTACATCCTGACCTCGCAGGGCCTCAGCGCTTCCGAAAGCGGCCTGCAGTTCGGCGTGATGCAGCTGGTCTCCGTCGCTGCAGGCATGATCCTGCTCGCGTTCGGCTCCAGGCCGGGCATGCTGCGCCCGGCCCTGTACCTGGCCAGCAGCTCAACATTGCTGGCCATCGCCGCCATGGTCTGGCTGCCAACGTCATTGGCCGTTGTTCCCGCAGTGCTGTTCGGCTTCGGCTTGGGCATCTTCCCGCTGGTGCTGGTGATCATCAGCCGTAGTGGACGCTCGACGGCGGAAACCACCGCGCTCTCCACCGTCGCCCAATCACTGGGATACTTGATAGCGGCAGTGGGTCCCTTTGGCATGGGGCTCCTCCACAGCGCCACTGGCGGCTGGGTGCTGCCCCTGAGCCTCCTGTCGATCGTGGCTGTGGCACTCATGGTCACCTGCCACATGCTCACCAGCAAGCGAACTGCCACCAAGACCGGACCGAGGACAGTATGACCCTGACCCCTTCGCATCGCCCAGCCTTGGCCGAGGAGATCACGGCCAAGCTGCGGGACATGATCAAGTCCGGCGAGTGGCCGCTTCAACAGCGCATTCCGGCGGAGCCCGAGCTCATGGCCTCGCTGGGCGTTTCCCGCGGAACACTGCGGGAAGCCATCAAGGCGCTGGCGCACTCGGGCATGCTTGAGGTCCGCCGCGGCGATGGCACGTACGTCCGCGCCAACAGCGAAATGTCCGGCGCGGCCCAGCGCATGTATCTGGAACACACCCAGGAACATATCGTGGAGGTCCGCCTCGGCTTGGATACTCAGGCTGCCCGCCTTGCCACCAAGCACGCCACCGCGGAGGACCTTGCCGAGATGCGCCGGCTCCTCGCGCTCCGCCATGATGCCTGGCAAGCCGAGGACTACCCCACGTGGGCACGGGCCGACTGGGAATTCCACGAACGTGTCGCAGTGGCCTCAGGAAACCCCCTGCTTCACCAGTTGTACGTCTCGTTCGGCGGCGTCTTCCACAACGACCTGCTCCGCCAGCAGCGCAAGGGCGGCTTCAATGGCATTCCCCGCGAAGGGCATGACGAGTTGGTGGATGCGTTGGAAGCCCACGATCCCGACGCTGCGGTGAGCAGCGTGTACCGCAACCTCGATTTTTGTGCGGACCAGACCCAGCCGTAAGCCTTACGGCACGGTTTCGATCCCCGCGTCGGCTGCGTCTTTGAACCTGGCATCAATGAGCACCACATCACGTCCAGCACGGCCCAACAGGCTTGCCGCAATACTCGCGCGGTAACCCGTGGCGCAGTGAACCCAGATCTTCGCTTCGGGGATCCCTGCCATCTTTCCAAGGAGCGCGTAGACAGGAATGTTGAGGGCTCCTTTGACGTGTGAGGCCCCAAATTCTTCGGGCCTCCGAACGTCCAGCACCACGTCCTCCTTCGCCCTCTCTTGGAGCAGCAAGGTCCAGTCGCCGTGCGGATAGGACGCCCGCGGATGCCTTGGCGCCACAGTCCGCAGGAGTTCAATGCCAGGCCCGACGGCGGCATCCGGACTTTCGATTCCGATTCTCGCCAGATCACGGATCGCTTTCTCAACCTCGTCCAGTGGGCCCAACAGCGTTAGCGGCTGGTTCCACGGGATCACCCAACCGAGGTAGCTGGTGAAGTTGTCCCCGCGGCCGTATTCGAAGCTCACGCTGCCGTCCAGGTGGCTGTCCGCGAATGCCACCCGGTGCCGGAGGTCGACAACCCACTCCCCTGACCTCAAACGCCGGCCCAGCTCCTCGGCATCCACGGAGTCCGGCACATCCAACGCCGTCGGCCCAACCCCGGCCGCGTTGAGTGGGCTCATGTGGGCGTAGTACGCGGGGTAGGCCGTGATGTTTGCCAGCAACTCTGAGACGAAGTGGTCCTCGCTGGGGTCCGTCAGGGCGTGGTTGGACTCGGATTGCTCACCCAGAGTGGACGAATCCTGGTGGCTGGCGGGGCCGATCGAACAAAACGAGCCAAAGCCGTGTGTCGGGTACAACGCCGCGTCAGGGCTGGCTTGGGAGGCTAAGCGCCGGACCGATGCGTACTGCTCATGCGCCAGCGCAGCTGTGTCATGTGGCGAGACCAGGTCCGTCCGTCCGACTGAACCGTAGAGCAGGCTGCCGCCGGAAAACACTGCCTCAGGGCCGCCGTCGTGCGCGTCATCGGTAACCACGTACGAGAGGTGCGTGTGGGTGTGTCCCGGGGTCGCCACCACCCTGACGGACAGCCGACCGATGCGCAGGACCTGTCCGTCGGTGACAGGTACGCGGCTGAAAGAGACGTCGTCCTCGGCGTTCACCAGGTAGTCGGCGCCGTGCTTCTCCGCCAGGACCAGCCCGCCTGTGACGTAGTCGTTGTGGAGGTGGGTTTCCGCCACGTGCGTGATCCGGACGCCGGAGTCAGCGGCCGCCGCTTCCACCCGGTCAATGTCCCGTTGGGGATCGATCACCAACGCCACGGAACCGTCGTGCACCAAGTAGCTGCGGTCCCCCAGCTGGGGAGTTTCAATGACAACGACGTCCATGACTCAGGGTACCGCTGGCGGTTAGCCCATAAGCAGCAGCGGGGCCACTCGAAAGAGTGACCCCGCTTGCCGTGAAAAGAGAACTAGACCTGCGCGGCTACACCGTCTCGGGAGATGTTAACCATGTCCTCGCGGGGGACAACCTTGATGCGCTCACGCTTGACCTCAACGCCGTGCGAACCGCCGGCTTCGGTGGCCGCTGCGCCGAGGGCGAGTTCGTGCGCGTCGAGTGCCAGCCAGCCTTCCCAGCTGGTGAACTTCACACCGCGGGCGTCGAGGAGATCCACGACGGCGTCTGCCGCAGGAACTTCGGCGACCGGCAGGTTTTCGCGGTCCTCCAAGAGGTACGTGACCGTTTCCAGGGCATCGCCCTTGGTGTGGCCAATGAGGCCGACAGGACCACGCTTGATCCAACCCGTCGCGTAGAGGCCGGGCACGTGCTGGCCGTTGGCGTCAAGGACGCGGCCGCCGTCGTTCGTGACGACGCCCTTCTTGTGGTCGAATTCGACGTCAGGCAGGGCCGAACCGAAGTAGCCGATGGCGCGGTATACGGCCTGGACCGGGTATTCGATGAACTCTCCGGTGCCGCGGGCGTTGCCCGTGCCGTCCAGTTCGGTGCGCTCGAACTTGATTCCGGCAACCTTGCCCGGGGTTTCGGTGGAGTCAACGATCTCAACCGGGCTGTGCAGGAAGTGCAGGTGCAGGCGGCGGGACGCCGTGAGTTCGGAAAGGTCCTCGGGCTGCTCGGCGATCCAGTTGGTGAGTGTGCCAACCATGGTCTTGATCTGGTTGTTGCTCTGGATCTGGCGGTCGGATTCTTCGTCGAATTCGAAGTCCTCGGCGTAGAGGATGATGTCCACGTCCTTGGAGTGCGAGAGTTCGCGCAGTTCCAGCGGGGTGAACTTCACCTGGGCCGGACCACGGCGACCGAAGACGTGGACGTCCGTGACCGGCGAGCTCTTCAGGCCGGCGTAGACGTTGTCCGGAATTTCGGTGACCAGGAGGTCATCGGCGTGCTTGGACAGGACGCGGGCAACATCCAGCGCCACGTTGCCGTTGCCGAGGACTGCGATTTCCTTGGCTTCCAGCGGCCATTCGCGGGGAACGTCCGGGTGTCCGTCGAACCAGGACACGAAGTCGGCGCCGCCGAAGGAGCCCTCGAGTTCGATGCCCGGGATGTTCAGGTCCGCGTCCTTGATGGCGCCCGTGGCGAAGATGATGGCGTCGTAGTGCTTGCGGAGGTCCTCGATGGAGATGTCCGTGCCGTAGTCAACGTTGCCGAAGAAGCGGATGTCGCCGCGGTCCAGGACCTTGTGCAGGGCGTTGACGATGCCCTTGATGCGGGGGTGGTCCGGGGCAACGCCGTAACGGATCAGGCCGTAGGGTGCGGGGTAACGGTCAAAGAGGTCGATGCTGACGGTGAGTTCGCCGCTCTTGACGGCCTCGCTCTTGGTCAGGATGTCCGCTGCGTACACGCCGGCCGGGCCGGAACCGATGACGGCGACGCGAAGCGGACGGTCCGCAGAACCTACGGGGGTGCTAATTGACACGGCTGTGTTCCTTCTTTTTCTCAGTTACTGCGGACGCGGGGACGATTGGGGGTGATGGTGCTGTAGTCAGCTGTCTTGAAATGCGGCGGCGCGAAGGGGCTGACACGGACAACATCGCCGATCACGATGACCGCTGGATTGGCCACGCCCACGGCTTCTGCCTGGTCCGCGATGGTCCCCAAGGTGCCAATGGTGACGCGCTGTTTCGGCAAATACCCGTTCTCTACGATACCTACTGGTGTGTCCAAAGGCAGACCCGAGCCTGCCAGCGCAGCCGCGGAATCACGCAATTGCGCTACTCCCATGAGCAACACCACAGTATGATCGGGGCGTGCGGGGACTTCGGACAACTCCTCGTGGCCGGTCACTACGCTGAAGCCCTTGGCCAGGCCGCGGTGCGTCACCGGGATACCCGCAGCGGCCGGGACCGAGATGGCCGACGTCACGCCGGACACCACTTCAACCTCGACGCCGTTCTGCCGGCAGAATTCTGCTTCCTCGCCGCCGCGCCCCAGGACATAGGGGTCGCCGCCTTTGAGCCGGACCACCCGGTTGCCCTTGAGGGCTTCGTCCACGAGGATCCGGTTGATCTCCAGTTGTGGAACGGGGTGGTGACCGGGCGTCTTGCCGACCTCGATCACGCGAACATCCGGGGCAAGCTCTTTCAGCAGCTCGCGCGGGCCAAGACGGTCTGCAACTACGACGTCGGCCTGGCCCAGCAGGCGCCGACCGCGGACGGTGATGAGTCCCGAGTCTCCAGGACCGCCACCAACCAGTGCAACGGAGCCAACGGGCGTGGTGCCGCCGGCGTCCGGTTTGCGGTGGCGACGGAGGGGCAGGTCACCAGTTTCAAGCGCTGTGGCCACAGCATTGCGGAGTGCCATTGCACGGCGCGGGTCTCCCCCGGCGTTGATGGCGATCTTCACGTCGTCCACCACGGCAACGGCGGGTGTCCAGGCGGCTGATGCTTCGTGATCGGAGGCGTTGACGCACCAGACGCGCTGTGCCTCGGCGTCGGCCGATACTCGGGTATCCACAGCGGCGGTGCCAGTGGCTGTCTGAACGAACCACACGCCGTCGAGGTCTGATGTGCGGTAGTCGCGCTCTTCCCAGGTGAGGAGTCCGGAGGTAGCGAGCCCGCGAAGGTTATCGGTGGCAACCGGAGCGACCACGGTGACTTTCGCACCGGCGTCGAGCAGTCCTTTGGCGCGGCGCTCCGCGACGGGGCCGCCGCCCACCACCAGCACCGGGCGGCCGAGCAGCCGCAGCGCGGTGGGGTAAATGTCCTGTATTGCCATGAAAAAACTGTAGGGCGGCGCCGTAACATGCTTCAAAGGCTTGGAAACACCCGGTAACGCTGGGTAATCCAACGTCACATACTGCCCCGCTAGTTCGGGGAAACCCTGTCCTTAAGCGTCAGGTAGTAGGCCCGCTGCTCCTTGCCCAGATGCTCGATCGCGTAACGTAGCGCCGTCCGCGGCATGGTGGCGGCGTGTTCGTCCAGGAAGGCCAACAAGCGTTCGCGGCTGCTGCGCCCGGCATCGCGGACCCAGCCGCCTACTGCTTTGTTGATGAGGTCTTCCCTGTCATGGAGCAGTATTTCGGCGATGGCGAAGGTGTCATCCAGTTGGCCTTCCCGGATGAACGCCGATGTTGCCACGATGGCCGTCCGACGCTCCCACATGTTTTCCGAACGGGCCAGTTCATAGAGCGGGTCCCGTGGCTTATCCATGAGCCAGCCACCCACGACCCTGCCGGCCCCGAGATCCACCAGGTCCCAGTTGTTGATGCGGTCGTGCCTCCGCAGGTACAGCTCGTAAAGCGTGCGGCGGCGCTCTTCCGTGGTCTTCTTCTTCTGGGCTTGGAGCGACATGATCTTCACGGCACCTGCGCGTGCCTCGTGGATGTCCTGCTCCAGAAGCTTTTCGATGTCCTCCATTGACATGGCCGCGAACTCTTTGCTGAGCGTGAAAACTTCACCCATGCGCACGCCCATGAAGAAGTCACCCTCGGCATAGTCTCCTTCGCCGGTCTTGAAGTACCGCTGGTATTTGGCCTGCTCAAGGTCAGACTGCCGGATTTTCAGGCGTTCCAAGAACGCGACGGCGGTGGGCTGTGTTCCCGGCGCGGGCGCGGCAGGCTTCCGGGTCTTGGCGGGCTTTGGGGCCTTTCCGACTGTCGGGGTCATGACTCCATCATGCGCCTAAAAGACCGACCAGCCGGTGCGTGTTGTGAATTCGTCCAGCGCCGCCACGCCTGCTACCGAGTTGCCGGACTTCCCCAAGCCCGGGCTCCAGACACTGATGGAGCACTTGTTGGGAACCACTGCCGCGATGCCGCCACCCACTCCGCTCTTGCCGGGAAGTCCCACCCTGTAGGCAAATTCGCCGGCGGCGTCGTATGTTCCGCAGGTGAGCATAACGGCGTTGATCCGCTTGGTCTGAGCCGGGGAGAGAACCAGGTTTCCGTCAGCACCCAGGCCGTTGGCGGCCAGGAAGCGTGTTGCAAGCGCAAGGTCTTCGCACGTCATGGCCAATGCGCATTGCTTCGCATAAGAGTCCAGGACATCCTCCACGGGGTTCTCCAGGTTGCCGCAGCTTGCCAGGAAGTGTGCCAAAGATGCATTGCGGTGGCTGTTGGCCAGTTCCGAACCGGCTACGTCGTGATCGGTGTCGATGGTGTCCTTGGTGGTCTCCTGACGCATCAAGTCCCGCACGGCTTGGGCAGCGTTTCCTGTCAGGCTGAGGAGCCGGTCCGTCACCACAATGGCTCCGGCGTTGATGAACGGGTTCCGGGGAATGCCGTCCTCGCTCTCCAACTGGACCAACGAATTGAAGGGGTTGCCGGACGGCTCCCGGAACACCCGCTTCCAAATACTGTCTCCGTCAAAGGCCAGTACCAGGGCCAGCGCAAAGACTTTGGAGATGCTTTGGATGGAAAAGTCCACGTGGGCGTCTCCGGCTGAATACACCTCGCCGTCACGGGTGGCCACCGAAATGCCGAATTGTTGGGCATCCACGGCCCCGAGCTGGGGGATGTAGTCAGCCACGTTTCCCTGGCCGACATGCGGCTGCACGGCCCCGACGATGTCGTCGAGGAGATTCTGGATATCCATGGTTCCTAGCCCTTGGTCCCTGCGTAGGTCCAGAGCCTGATCTGAAGGTGGGCCAGGAGCCGCTCATCCGCGGATTGCAGGTCCACGCCTGCCACTTCGCAGGCGCGACGGAGCCTGTAATGAACGGTGTTGCGGTGGACGGCCAACTCCTCGGCGCAGCGGTTCACGTCGCCAAAGAACTCCAGGTAGGTCAGGAGTGTCAGCGCGAATTCCGGATAGCGGCTGCACAGCCGGGTGATTCCTGCATGACGCAGGGAGGTCCGGGATTCCAGCAACTCCAGCAGTTCCCTGGTCAGGACGGTTGTTTCCACGTCGCTGTACGAGGCCACCCGAACGTCCGGTGTGGCTTCCATGACTTTGAGGACACTGCGCACGTGATCAAGGGTGGCGTGCAGGGCGTCCAGGCGCGGAACGATGGGACCGACTGCCGCCTGGACCTGGAAGTGAAGGTGGGTGGTGGCATCACGAACAATGGTGTTGACCAGGCGATTGATGGCGGGGAGGGATTTCAGCGGGTCCACATCGGGCAGGATGATGGCCGTTTCCATCCCCAGTGCCCCCACTACGGCGCCTGGTCGGTAGGCTGCCGCATGGATTGATGCCACTTTGGACAGCTCTCCCCTGCGGAGCTGAAGCCCGGCCGCACTCTGGCTGAGCCCACCCGCCGAAATCAGGACCAAAGCCGCTGGCTTCGATGGATCGATGCCTGCCGATTGGGCCTGCGAATGGACTTGTGCCGTGCCACTGAGCAGGCTGGACACCCGGTCCTCGCGCATCGACTGGGACTGCTCGTTGCGGTGGCGTACCAATTCGATGGCAGCATGCCTGGCCGCACCCACCATGATGCGGTCCGTGTTGGCCGCCAAAGGTTCAGCACCTTCCTGCAACCAGATGTATCCCATGACCCGGCTGCCCGCGTGAATGCCGATTGCCACGCGTTCACGAAGACCCGCTTCGAGGTTGGCTTCCACGTGGACTGGCGCTTCAATGGCCTGCAGGTGCTTGTAGACCCCTGATTCCTTCAGGAGTTTTTGGTACTTTTCAGGGCCCCGCCTCGCCAGGATGGACAGACGGCGGAGCTCGTCAACGTCATTGGATGCCGGGGAGTAAGCAAGAACCCTGTTGCCCGGATCTTCGATCACTACGTGGCCATTGGTCAGTGTGGCCGTGGTTTGGGCGATCGCGAACAAGTCGCGGTGAACTGACGTGGGGGTTTCGCCTGGCACATCGTTCTCACGGACCCGGTCCAGTGCGATGCCCTCGAACTTGTCCCAGCGGAGTCCCGGGGCAACCGCCACCAGTCCAATGCCGGTTGGTTGGAGCAACTCTGCTGCGGCTTCCAACTCGCGTTCACTGCCCTTGACAGCAACTGCTGTGGGACGGCCTGCCATGATGCGGCGGAGTGCAGGGAGCGCCGCACGCCCGCGAACGCCGATCAACATGACCAGTGTGCCTGGGCGGATCTCCTCGTCGTCTTCAGCATCAACAATGACAGTTTCGCGAACGGTTCTGTTGTCCTCTGCCGGGGCCAGCAGCAACCGCGCGTTGCCGACACCCAGATCTTCCAAGACATCGCTCAATAAGGTGACGACGCCGTCGTCGTCAATTTCCAGGGCTTTCAACGAAGCTATCGCTTCCTCTCCACATCAGTTCCTTCAGCAGTACGCTTCCTCGCCATTGAGGGGCGTCGCCGGTACATGTACGCAGGCACGCACAGCGAGCAACATTACCGGCCCTCCAGAACACCAGTGTTGTCCCCCCGGCACAAGAGCCGGGCCCTGAATTTGGTTCGCCAGCCAATTTGTTGGTGACGGGAGCGACCTAGAGTTGGTGACTGTCCCACACACCACAAATACTGACTGCAGCGCGGCCATTTTCAGGCGCAACTGCGAGGCAGCCAGCCCCACGTTGTGGAGTATTGAGCCACCTGTGGTGGCAACGGAGTCAAAGGAGACCCCCGAAGTGATACCCACCCCTGCGTCCACACAAACCCTTCCTTCCCCAACAGACCTGGCTGCCAGTCCGCCGTCGAACGCTTTCGCCCAAGAGGAAACTGGCTACCGCAAGACCCTCAAGCCCCGGCAGATACAAATGATCGCCATCGGCGGTGCGATCGGTACGGGGCTCTTCATGGGTGCCGGAGGCCGCCTGAGCGGATCCGGACCCGCGCTGGTGCTGGTCTATGCCGTCTGCGGATTCTTCGCGTTCCTGATCCTGCGGGCGCTGGGCGAGTTGGTGCTGTACCGCCCCACCTCCGGCTCGTTCGTTTCCTATGCCCGCGAGTTCTACGGCGAGAAAATGGCCTACACCGCGGGCTGGCTCTACTTCCTGAACTGGGCCATGACCTCCATAGTGGACGTCACCGCGGTTGCCCTGTACGTGAAGTTCTGGGGCCAATATTGGGCACCCATCAACGACATCCCGCAGTGGTTGATCGCGTTGATCGCTCTGGTAGTGGTGCTCTCCCTGAACCTGGTGTCCGTGAAGATCTTTGGCGAGATGGAGTTCTGGTTCGCCATGATCAAGGTGGGCGCCTTGGTGACGTTCCTCGTGGTGGGAATCTGCTTCATTGTTTTCGGTGGACGGACGGACGTTGGCGTTCCGGGCTTCAACGTCATCGCTGAGAACGGCGGCATGTTCCCCATGGGCTCCGTGGCGCCGCTCCTGGCCATCAGCGGCGTGGTGTTCGCCTACGCCGCCGTGGAACTTGTAGGCACTGCAGCCGGCGAAACCGCCGAACCCCACAAGGTGATGCCCAAGGCCGTGAACACCGTAGTAATCCGCATCGGGGTGTTCTACGTGGGCTCCGTCCTGCTGCTCTCGCTCCTGCTTCCCTTCACGTCCTACAAGGCCGGCGAGTCCCCCTTTGTCACCTTCTTCTCGCACCTCGGCGATCCGCAGGCCGGAGCCATCTCCGCCTCCGTGATGAACTTCGTGGTCCTCACCGCCGCGCTCTCCAGCCTCAACGCCGGCCTCTATTCCACTGGCCGCATCCTCCGGTCCATGGCTGTGAATGGCTCGGCTCCGCAATTCACCGGACGGATCAGCGCGTCCGGAGTGCCCTACGGTGGCATCCTCCTGACAGCGGTCATCACCCTGGTGGGCGTTGGATTGAACGCCGTTGTCCCCTCGCAGGTCTTTGAGATCGTGCTGGAAATCTCGGCGGTGGGCATCATCGGCGGCTGGGCCACCATCATGCTCTGCCACATCAAGCTCCAGCGGTGGGTCCGCAGCGGCAAGGTGGTCCGCCCGGCCTTCCGGCTGTTCGGAGCACCCTTTACCTCCTACCTCACGCTTGGGTTCCTGGCCTTTGTCCTGGTCACCATGGGGTTCTCGGAAACAGGTCGATGGGTGCTGGCCTCGTTGCTGGTGCTGGCTCCGCTGCTGATAGCCGGCTGGTACGCGTATCGCGGCCGCATCCGCACAGCCCTGACGTCCTAGACCCCTTTCCGGTTTGAAAGTGAAACACATGAGCACCCCTTCCCCGTCCCCCAGAATCGGCACCCCCAGCAGGGCCTGGCGGTCCCGAGCCGACGCATGGGAGTTCCTGGGATACGCCCTCAGGCAGCTCGCTTCCGCCCGACACCAGGAATCCGGTTTGCTGTCCCAGATCGACCGGACTTTTGCCCTCCTGGCAGCGGTGGAACCGTATTGGGCAGAGCCTGGAGTAAACGCCGTGGCGCAGTTGCGCCAATTAGTCGACGACGGCGAACCCCAGGCCGCGCTCCAGCTTCTGGGCGGTTTGTCCCACCTCCCGCTCGCCTCTGCCGGGGAAACAGCTGCGGTGCCGCGCGCTGAGCTCCCGGACGAGGAAGTTGTTGACCAGTCCGAGCCGGCGGAGCGGCCACGCTTTGAGGTCCTGGTGGTGGATACCATTGAGCCCGAAGAAGCCGAGGCGCTCAAGAACACCATGGCTGCGCAGCGCCGCCCTTCGGATGCGTTCGCGTACACGGTCAACGTGGTTCCCAGCTATGAGGATGCCTTGGTGGCCATCATGCTGAACCCCGATATCCAGTCCGTTGTTCTTCGCCCGGGCTTCTCCCTCCGCAGCGCCCACCTGTTGGGCAGCGACCTCCAACGATTCCTGGTCCGGCACACTTCCGCAGACTTGCAGGACTCGCGGCCTATCGAGCGGATCCTCGCGCTGGCCGAGGCTGTCTCCGGGCTTCGGCCGGAGCTTGATGTCTACCTGGTGGCAGGGGTTTCCATCGAGTCCCTGGCTGGATCCTTGACGCGAAGATTCCGGCGGATTTTCCGGCGACAGGATCATCTGGACCTGCATCTGTCACTGCTGTCCGGGGTGGCTGAACGCTACGAAACGCCGTTCTTCACCGCTCTGCAGGACTACAGCCGCCGCCCGGCCAGCGTCTTCCACGCCCTGCCGATTTCCCGGGGCGCGTCGGTGGGGACTTCACCGTGGATCCGGGACATGGCCGATTTTTATGGGACAAACCTGCTGCTGGCCGAAACCTCCGCCACCTCGGGCGGTCTGGACTCTTTGCTGGATCCGCATGGGTCCATCAAACGCGCACAGGAACTCGCGGCCCGGGCCTTCGGGGCGCAAAGAACCTACTTTGTCACCAACGGCACGTCCACGGCCAACAAAATCGTGCATCAATCGCTGCTTGCCCCGGGCGATGTTGTGCTGGTGGACCGGAACTGCCACAAATCGCACCACTACGCGTTCGTGCTCGCGGGCGCCCGGGTTTCGTACCTGGACGCCTATCCCTTGGACAAGTACGCCTTTTATGGTGCTGTCCCCCTGGCCAGCCTCAAACGCAGGCTCCTGGAATACCGGCGGGCAGGCAGGCTTCACGAGGTGAAAATGGTGACCCTCACCAACTGCACCTTTGACGGCGTTGTGTACGACGTCGAAAGGGTCATGGAGGAATGCCTGGCCATCAAACCGGATCTCGTCTTCCTGTGGGATGAGGCGTGGTTTGCCTTCGCCCGCTCCCATCCGGTGTACCGACGTCGAACCGGCATGGCGGCTGCAGCCTCCCTGGAAACATCCTTCAGCGATCCTGCCTACGCAGCCCGGTACGCGGAACAGGCCGCCGCCCTTCATGACCCGGTCACCGGCGAACCCGTTGATGACGAAACCTGGCTCACCACCAGGCTGATTCCGGATCCTGCCAAGGCACGTTTGCGGGTCTACGCAACGCAGTCGACCCACAAAACGTTGACCTCGCTGCGGCAGGGTTCCATGATCCACGTGTTTGACCAGGATTTCGCCGGCTCCAACCGGGAGTCCTTCCGCGAGGCGTACATGACCCACACGTCAACCTCGCCGAATTATCAGATCCTGGCGTCCCTGGACATTGGCAGACGACAGGTGGAACTGGAAGGTTTCGGCCTGGTGCAACGGCAATCCGACCTTGCCGTGTCCGTGGCCCAAGCCGTGGCCAGGCATCCCCTGCTGAAGAAGTACTTCCGGGTGCTTTCCTCGCGGGACCTCATCGGTCCGCGCTACAGGGAAACCGGCTCCAGCATGCCGCTGCGGGATGGGCTGTCGGAGCTGGACGAGGCCTGGCAGCGGGACGAGTTCGTCATCGATCCAAGCCGCCTGACGCTGGACATCAGCAAGACAGGGATCGACGGCGACACTTTCCGCCACAGCTACCTCATGGACGATCACGGCATCCAAGTGAACAAGACGTCACGGAACACTGTGCTGTTCATGACCAACATCGGCACTTCGCGAAGCTCCGTGGCGTACCTGATCGAGGTCCTGGTGAAACTCGCTGAAGGCTTTGAGAACCCGCATCCTTCGGCGCGGCAGCGGTCACTTCCTGCCGCCTCCGACGCTCCCCGTCCTACTCCCCCGCTCCCGGATTTCAGCACTTTTGCCGCGCGCTTCCGTACGGATGATTCCTGCGAGGACGGTGATATCCGGGCCGCCTACTTTGAGAGTTACAAGCCCGATTCCACGGTGTACCTGTCCGCAGCTCAGGTGGCTTCCGCCGTGGCCAAGGGACAAGAGGTGGTGTCCGCTGGTTTCGTGACGCCGTATCCGCCGGGCTTTCCCATCCTGGTCCCTGGCCAGGTGGTCACCCGGCAGACCCTCGAATTCATGGCTGCTTTGGATACTCGTGAAATTCATGGGTTCGACCACGAACAGGGGTACCGGGTGTTCGCGGAGCCTGCTTCTTCTTCTGTTCTCGAGCTGGTGGCGGTGGCGTCCTAGGCTTTCGCGTTCCAACCGAAAGCAGGGGCGACGTGCTTGGCGACGTTGCCCAGCAGCTTGGCGTTGTAGTCGACGCCAAGCTGGTTGGGCACTGTGAGCAGGACCGTGTCGGCTGCTTGCACGGCTGCGTCCTTCGCCAGTTCGTCCGCTAATTGATCCGGCTCGCCGATGTAGCTTTTCCCGAAACGGGACAACGCGCCGTCGAGAATTCCTACCTGGTCCTGGCTGTCCGCTTGGGCACGCAGACCGAAGTAGTGGTTGTCGACGTCGTCCACGATGGGGATCACGCTGCGGCTCACAGAGATCCTTGGCTCGAAGTCATGCCCGGCGGCGGCCCAGGCTTCGCGGAACATCCGGATCTGCTCTGCCTGCAGTTCGTCGAAGGGAACACCGGTGTCCTCGGTAAGAAGGGTTGAGCTCATCAGGTTCATCCCCTGCTCAGCAGCCCACACGGCCGTTTTGCGGGTTCCGGCGCCCCACCAGATCCGCTGAGGGAGGCCGGGTGACTGGGGTTGGATGGGCAGCAGACCTGTGGCCCCACCGGCGTAGTGCGGGTCCGCTTCGGCCACCCCGTGCCCGGCGATGGCTTTGCGGAACAATGCGGTGTGGCGGCGGGCCATGTCGCCGCCGTCCTCACCGTCCTCGGGGACGTAGCCGAAGTTCGCTGCTCCGTTCCGTGCGGGTTCGGGTGAACCACGGCTCACTCCGAGCTGCAACCGCCCATCACTGATGAGGTCAGTGGCTGCTGCTTCCTCGGCCATGTAGAGGCTGTTTTCGTATCTCATGTCGATCACGCCGGTGCCCATTTCGATCCGGCTGGTCCGTGCCGCAATAGCGCTCAGCAGTGGAAACGGCGATGCTTGCTGCCGGGCGAAGTGATGCACCCGGAAGAACGCTCCGTCGATTCCCAGTTCCTCGGCAGCTACCGCCAGTTCGATGCCCTGCTTCAGGGCCTCCCCAGCCGTGGGTACGAGGGAACCCGGGACACGAGCCCAGTGACCGAAGGACAGGAAACCGATCCGTTTGTTGTGCATGTTCGGGACAACTCCGCGGGGGCCCGGAGAATTCCGAGGACCCCTCGCCGACTGCTCAGCGCTTTCCGAAAGTGGTTCAGAATCCTGGGAGTGCATTAGGTATAGTGCAGCCGTCGGAGGTTTATCTATTTGATGGAGTAAAATGAATTTCGACACGGGGGTTGCCGATCGTCCGATCGGTGCATGTCGAGACGCAGCGCGTACGCTGCAGGATCAACGTGGCGGACGAGAATCCATCTCAGCGGCTGCCCTCACGGAATTCCGCGGCGTGTTCGCAGACTGCTTCCGCGTAACCGTTGCCTCTGAACGGGCGGCCCGTTCGGAGCTGGTCCATATGTTGGAAGACGTTGCCCATCGGGTACAGAAAGCGAAGAGCGCCGCGGAGGTTGAGCGGCGTCGCTCGGATCAGGTGACGGAGTGGGCAGGATCCAGGACGGCTCAGACCGAGGCGCGGCCAATAGAGTCAGTGCAGCTGTGTCCGAGTTCGAGGACAAGTGCTCCTGGGCGCACTCTGATCTCGACGCTGTCCGTGGCGGGCTGCGACGGTTTCTGGAAGACAACCATCAGGACGCGACCCGGCTTCCGACATCGCGTCGACGTTCCGCGCCGCCGGTGGCAGCGGAGACGTCGGCCAGGTAACGGTATCGAACGGCCTTCTGGTGCTTGCCACGGCGCCGATGACCTTATCGGGTGTGGCGCTGCTGGGCTACTTGTCCACTGCCTCCGAGGCTGACGTGAAGGCATTGGCCACAATACCCGTATGGCAGCAGACCCTGCGAGGCATGGACCCATCGAAAATCGGGGCTTGGTGGGCGGGCCTGAAAACGGGAGCCCACCCTGCAGCGAACGAGTCCGGGTTCACGCAGGTGCAGGAACTGCTGCTGGCTGCGGCTCCGGCCATGTTCGGCGCTTTGGACGGGATGCCCGCACTGGCCCGGGTCCGGGCTAACCAGTTGAACGCGCCAAGCTTGCTCCGGGCGGCGGAGAACGACCTGGAAACAGCCCTGAAGTTGTCGGGGATCGGCCAAGCACACCACGACCCGAACCGAACAAAAATGCTGCAAAATGAGGTGGCATACCTGAAGCAGGTGGAAGCCGGGGAGGTACAGCTTTACCTCTATGACCGGGACCAGTCCCGGATCGTGGAAATGATCGGCACCCAGGGCCCCGACACACGGCACGTGATCACCTACGTCCCAGGAACCTTCACCGGGATGAACATCTTCTACACAGGCGGCGTACAGCAGGTCTCGACATACCTCACTAGCAGGGTGCCGGGGACGGTGGCGTTCGTGTACAAGGATGGGCGGTTCCCCGGGGAGGAGGACACCGCCGGCGGTCCCAACCTGGCGAGAATCAGGGAGGCGAACGATGAGAAACTTGCACGCACGTCAGGGCAGCAACTGGCAGGTTTCGAAACCGGAATGCGCACTGACCCCTACCTGAACGGTGCCGAGCAAACTGGCATCGGGCACAGCTGGGGCCTGGCGATCGTCACCGGCTCCGAGGTCGCCGGAGCGCGATACGACAAGGTGGTCTCCCTCGCCGGGGCCGGCATGCTCCCGGACTGGAAACCACAGGCAACCACGGAATACTCGAACCTGTACGACTATGATCTGCCCGTCCATGGTCAGGGAGTTCCCAACCCCATCACCAATACAGGGGTGGTTTGGAATGGAAATAACCCCATTCATCGGGATGAGTTCGAACAGCACTACTACCGCGGCCCCCACGACGACCAACTTAGGGCGATCAACACCGTCGAAGAAGGGAACATCCTCATGGAAAACCACAACCTCATCGCCTCAAACAGCGAGGACAACGAGCAAGTGCTCAAGGACATACGCGGAATTGTGGCTCGATGAGGGCGCGTCGCGGTGCCATGGCGTTGTTGCTGGTGGCAGGTTCGATCGGGCTCGCCGCTTGTGCTGGAAACCCCAACACGGGTTCAATCCAGTCGACTGCGCCAACGCCTACTAAAACACAAGAGGAACCGATGAAAGCTGAACTGACCTGGCAGGAGGCGAAAGTCCAGGCCCAAGCAATGGAACTGGAGATCGCCGCCCTGATCCCAAAAGACGCTGTTATCTCGATCGATCAGAAGAAGAAGGGCATGCTTCTGTCTTGCAACAAAGCCCAACACAAATGGAAGGGTTCAACCACCATCACGGTTGCCGAAGGAACGAACATTGAGCCGATGGTGAAGGACATCGAAGCCCACTATCAGGGCGGCCTCTTTGGAGTCAGGAACAGGCTTGACATCAGGGGTTCCTATGAAGTTCAAATGATCGCTCGCAGCGGAAGCGGGGAGAACTACATTGTCGCCGAAGGCCTAGCCCCAAACCAGATTGACATCGATTCGGGCTCGCCGTGCTTCACCTTACCCGAGGGCATCTATGCAGGTGGGGACTTCTAATCCTCATGGAAAACCACAACCTCATCGCCTCCAACAGCGAGAACAACATGAAAGCGCTTGAAAACATGCTTGGAATCGTGACTCGATGAGGGCACGGACCGGCGCCGTGACGTTGTTGCTGGTGGGGCTGATAGGGCTTGCCGGTTGTGCCGGAAGCCCTGGGGGGACTCCGATCGAACCACCAGAGCCCACCGCAACAAAGACTCAGGAGGACCCGATGGATGGTGAACTGACGTGGCAGGAAGCGAAGGCCAAAGCCCAAGCCATGGAATTGGAGATCGCCGCCCTGATCCCAAAAGACACGGTTGTCTCGATCGATCAAAAGACGAAGGGCGTGCTTCTGTCTTGCAACAAAGCCCAACACAAATGGAAGGGTTCAACCACCATCACGGTAGCCGACGGAACCAAAATCGAGTCAATCGTGAAGGACATCGAAGCCCACTACCGGGCGAATGGACTCAAGGTGTCCGTCGATATGGATATAGATGAAAAGCTTCTTGTCCAAATTGATCCACCTGCTCCCGGGGAGAATTACCTCGTCGGTGGAGGCGTTAAACCTAATGAGATTTGGATCGATTCGGGTTCGCCTTGCTTCACCTTGCCCGAGGGCATCTACCCAGGTGGGGATTTCTAAGTCCTTGTTCCTCATTCAGCCCGGCGATAGTGCATCGCCACCGCTCCGTTACTGAGCGGCTCGGCCGAGATCATCTCGAGGCGTCGGGTGCTGGGCAGTCCGCCTTGGTACAGGGTGGGTCCGTGGCCTGTGATCATGGGGTGGATGAGGAACTTGTACTCGTCGATCAGGCCCAATCGGTCCAACTCTGTTGCTAGTTTCCCGCTGCCAACAAGCACCCCTTTGGGAGTCCTGTCCTTAAGCTCCTGAACGGCCGTACCCAGTTGGCCAACCAGCCGATGACTGTTGGTCCAGGGGAAGTCGCTCCGCGTTGTGGAAACGACGTACTTGGGTTTTCCCTCCAAGGTGATCGCCCACTCGCGTAGGGCTGGCGGCGCTTCTACTTCGCCACGGGCAACCAAGGGCCAGTAAACCTCCATCATTTCGTAGGTAGTCCGGCCCCAGAGCATTGCGCCGCTCTGATCCAGGAGACGCGTGAAGTGGGCGTGCGTCTCGTCGTCGGCGATGCCCTCCTGATGGTCCACGCAACCATCGAGCGTGACGTTGATGCTGAACGTTAGAAGGCCCATTCGACGATTCTAGGCCGCGAATCGCAATGGCGCAGCGGACAACGGAGGAATGCCAAGGGCAGGCAGCGCCAGCAGAAAATGAATCGCTCATTCATACCCCACCGGGGTATACTGTCGGCATCGGAAATAGACGAAGGTGGTGAAGCATCGTGAGCAAGCAGCTGTCCCCTCAACCTCATGCCGCCCTCCTCGGGCGGGCGTTGCTTCTATTTCTGGTAACGGCCGTCATTGCAGGCATATTCGGAATGCACATCATCAGCGGTTCCCATGGGGCAGGTGGATCGCATGGGACTCCTGCGGCATCACCTGTAGTGGGCACCTCCTCATCCCACCATGCGCACGGCTCTTCTCCTGAGGTGAGCGATGCCTCGGCTGGCGACGATCACGGCACGGAATTTGGAACCTGCTCTTGCACTCAGGCTGCCAGTTGCATCCCATCCCTCACAGCAGCTTCCCTGAGCGCTCCCCCACCCGGCACGACAGGCGAAGTCACCCCTGCATCGTGGGAACTGCCCACCATTCTTCCGTCCTGGTCCTACCAACCCCACGGTCCTACACCCGGGCAACTCTGCATCAGCCGTACGTGAGCACTGGATGGTCCGGTAACAGCCGGGACCGCACATCCATTCACCATCTGCTGACTACCGGGCGGCTGACTATCACCGCCGCCCGAAATGCAAAGGACTTTTACTCATGAACAGAACTCACTTCACTGTGACCGGAGCGGCTCTCGCAACTCTGCTTGCCCTGGCTGGTTGCGCTTCCAACCCCGGCTCCGGTTCCATGTCGGGCATGGACCATGGAAGTTCCGGCACCTCCATCAGCCCCTCTGCGAACAGCAGCGACGCCGGGCACAACGCCGCAGACACCATGTTCGCCCAGATGATGATCCCCCATCACTCCCAAGCGGTGGAGATGTCCGACGTCATGCTGGCAAAGGCTGACATCCCGGCCTCGATTACCAACTTGGCCGTGAAGATCAAAGACGCGCAGGCACCCGAAATAGAGAAGATGACGGGCTGGCTGAACAGCTGGAACGTGCCTGTCATGGGATCCTCGGGGCATGGCGGCCACGGCATGGACGGCATGCTGAGCGAGGCGGACCTGCAGAAGCTCAGGGATGCCCAAGGGGTGGAAGCCGCCAGGCTCTTCCTGACGCAGATGATCGCGCATCACGAAGGTGCTGTGACCATGGCCAAAACCGAGATAGCCCAGGGCAAGAACCCGGAGGCTGTCCAGCTAGGCAAGGACATCGTCACGGCGCAGGAAGCAGAGATTCGGGAAATGCGGGATCTGCTGACCGGACTCTAACCTCACCGTCTGGTGACGCAAGGGCTCGACGGCGGGAGGTCGCCGTCGAGCCTTTGCGCGCCGTCCGGAAGTCGACTGTTATGCAGCGGCCGACGCGAAGTGCCGAGCGCCTAAAGCGTGTCTGGATCAACAATTGTCGTCGGGTAAGGCTTGCCCGGCCTGAGAGGGGAGATACTGACGATCTTCCAGCCTTCCCCGGATTTTGCCAGTTCAACTTTTTGGTCGTAGACGTAGCCTTCGCTGGGGCCTTGCACGCCGTTCACCGGACCGTGTTCCAGCTGTGTCTGCTCCGAAATCTCTATGTTGGCGCCGGCATGGGTGATGGTGAATTTCTTGATGGTGATCTCCGAGCCGCTGTCCGTCAAAAGGACGCCATGGGGAGCAATCGCGTCCCTGCCGGGAATCGCCTCCCCCACATGCAAAGGCTGGTGGCAACGTAGCATTTCGTCCGGGTCGAAACCAGAACCGGCTAGCGGCTGCTGCCCGCCAGCAAACCCCGACGCTGCAGCAAACGCTTCTCGATCGGCCCGAACACCAGGAGCTCGATCAGGATGCCTACGAACAGGATCAGCAGGATCGCGGACATCACGATGGTCATATCGGAGAGTAGTCGGCCCTGGTCCAGCAAGGAGCCCAGCCCGAACCCGATGGTTCCGCCCACCGCGATGATTTCGGCGGCCATGAGGGAGCGCCAGGAGAAAGCCCAGCCCTGCTTCAAACCACTGATGTAGCCGGGAAGCGCGGCGGGCAGGACGATCTGCAACGCCATCTGAAGCCGGTTTGCGCCAAGGACGGTGCCCACGCTGCGGTACTGCGGCGGGATCTGGTCCACACCCGAGATGAGGCCGTTGATGATGGACGGGATGGCACCCATAAACACCACGAAGTAGACGGTGGCGTCGGTCAGGCCGAACCAGATGATCGCAGCGGGAACCCATGCCACGGACGGCAAAACCTGCAACCCGGAGATCAGAGGCCCGAACGCACGGCGCAAGGGAGCTACCTGAGCCAGGATCAACCCCACGGGAGTAGCGATGACCACCGAGATCAGGAAACCAATCACACCACGCTGCAGCGAGGTCCACACCGCTTCCTGTACTTTTCCTTCTCCCCACATCGTCACGAACTGGGTGAGCACATCAAGGGGCCCGGGAACGAGGTCGCGCCGCTTGAACTCCAAGGAAACGTAGAACTGCCACGCCAGGACCAGGACCACCAACGCGGCTACCGGCAGCAGCACCCGCTTCCACTCGATGCCCCGCTTTCGGCCGTTGTCCGACTGAAGGTTATCCAGGCCCGCTTCAAGGTCGCGAAGTTCCGAGGCGTTGCCCTTCAGCGACGGCGACGTGATGTGTTCTTTGGATTCAGTCACGGGAAGGGTCCGCTCTTCTGTGGTGATGGGGTTACTTGGCATGGCGGCGGATCTCCTCGCGAAGACGGCGGGTAATGACGCCGGTCAGCTCCCCAGCGCGACCCGGATCAGTGCGATGTTCCTCAGTGACGTCCCACTCGGCCACCACACGGCCCGGACGGGAGGACAACAGCAGCACCCGCTGACCCAAGCGCACAGCTTCGCGCACGTTGTGGGTCACGAACACGATGGTCCGGCCGGTTTCCTTCCAGATCCGCTCAAGCTCGTCGTGGAGGAGGTCCCGGGTGATTGCGTCGAGGGCAGCAAACGGCTCGTCCATCAGCAGCAGTTGCCGGTCCTGCGCCAGCGAACGGGCCAGGGCCACGCGCTGCCGCATACCGCCAGACAGTTCGTGGGGACGTTTCTCCCCCGCGCCGCCGAGGTGGACAAGTTCCAACAGTTCGGTGGCGCGTTCACGCCGGCTCGCCTTGGTGCTGGTCTTGTCCGCCAACTGCAAAGCCAGCTCGATGTTGCCACGCGCGGTCAGCCACGGGAACAGGGACGCGTCCTGGAACATGAAGGCGGCACCGTCGCTGGGTACTTCAAGAGCGCCCGACGTCGGCCTTTCCAGTCCCGCCATGATGTTCAGCAGGGTGGACTTGCCGCAGCCGGACGCACCGAGGAGGGCGACGAACTCGCCCTGCGCGATGGTGGCGTTGACGTCGTCCAGCACCGGAGCGCCGTCGCCGAAGCGCTTGCCCAGGTTCTCGAGTACGACTGGCATGGTCCCGTCCTTCATGTTGATTGGTAAAGCTGATGTGGCTAAAGGCCGGCCCGCTTCCCGCCCAAGGGAGGGGAAGCGGACCAGCCCGTTACTGCTTAGTCCTGCCCAAGACCTGCGGCTGAGGTCTTCTTGCCTTCGACCTCGTTCAAGGTGCGGAGGTCGAAGATACCGTTGATGTCGGCCTGCTTGGTGGTGCCCGCCTTCACGCCGTCATCCAGCAACTTCTTGTACGTCCCGGCCAACGGGTCGGTAGTGAACTTGATGTTCTGCAGCGCACGCTCGATCACCTTGGCCGGAAGCGGCTTGCCTGCAGTGTCCTTGAGAACCGCGTTGATGGTGCTGGCCTTCTCCTCAGCCGAGGCCGAGTTGAGCCAGTTCACGGATTCCACGTGACCCTTCAAAAGAGCCTTTACGGTTTCGGGGTGTTCGGCGGCGAACTTCTTGTTCACGATCAGGATGGTGGTGGTGAAGTCACCCTTCTCCCACAAGTCCTTCTCATCAACCAGGACCTTCGCCCCGGCTTCGAGCACCAGGCGGGAGGCCCACGGCTCAGGCAACCACGCGCCGTCGAGCTTTCCGTCCTGGAAAAGCTTCAGCGACTGCGCGTTTTCTGTCGGGTTGATGTTCACATCACCGCTGCCATCGACGTTGGTCTTCAAACCCTGCGCGCCCAGCCAGGCGCGGAGTGCTACGTCCTGCGTTCCACCAAGCTGCGGCGAGGCGAGGATCTTGCCCTTGAGGTCGGCCGCGGAGGTGATCTCCGGCTTGACCACCAACTGGGCACCGCCAGAAGCCGCACCGGCGATGATGCTGATGGACTCGCCGTTGCTCTTGACGAAGGAGTTGATGGCCGGGTTCGGGCCGATGTAGGTGGCGTCGATGGCGCCGGCGTTCAGGGCTTCGATCGCGGCGGGGCCGGCGTTGAAGATCTGGGTGCTGAGCTTGGTATCGCCCAGTTCCTTGGCGATGAAACCCTTGCTGGTACCTACCAGCGCAGGGCCGTGGGTGACGTTGCTGAAGTAGCCGAGCTTGAGCTCAGCGGCCGGCGTCGTGGTGGGAGCCGGTGCGGCCTGGTTGTTCTGCGAAACAGCGGAAGCAACCGCGGCGCCTGCACCGATGAGGAGCACCAGGCCAACGGCCAGGGCGATCTCTACTGTGCGGCGGCGCTTGGGCTTGGGTGCGGTCTCACCGGCGACGATGCGGGTGGTACCGGAATCGGGTTTCTGCGACTCGGGGGTGTTCGACATGAGGGGTCCTTCGGAGATGTGGGATGCGAGCGGGGCGAAGATCAGGCCCCGTGACATCGCCCGTCGTGGGCAAGCAAGGACCGTTCCGGAGAGGTCATGCCTTCACAGTAGGGACTGTCATATTTCGGCTTCAATCCCGTAGAAATCAAGGTTCACGCAGGTTCACGTGGCGTCACATTCGCCGCGAGGGCTTCAATGTCGCGCGGAGTTGTGCGGCAGCAGCCACCTATGAGGCGGCCTCCCTTGCCCTGCCAAACAGCTGCGTTGCCGGCCAATGTTCCGCTCCCCGGAACACCCGGTGCCGGGCTCCACGTCTTGGTCACGGCGTCGTAGATTTCGCCCGAATTCGGGTACGCGACCAGAGGCGCATCGGTGGCTTTCTGCAGGGTGCCCAACGCTGTGGTCACCAGTTCAAGCGGCACACAATTGACCCCGACGGCGGCCACGCGCGGTTCCGCGCCAAGCAGCGCAGCCACCTGCGCCAGCGGCCTCCCGTCACTGATATGGCCGCTGTCCCGCAGCGTAAAAGTGAACCAGGATTCGACGTCGAACTCCGCCACGAGCGCCAACAGCGCCTCCGCTTCGGCGTACGACGGCAGCGTCTCGCACGCCAGGAAATCCGCACCGGCCTCTACCAGCGCGGCGATGCGGGGTCGGTGGAAGTCCCGGAATTCCGCGGCAGAAAGCGTGTAATCGCCACGGTACTCGGAGCCATCGGCAAGGTACGCGCCATAGGGGCCAACTGAACCGGCCACCAGCAGCGGGCCATTAGCGGTGCCCTCCGCCAAGGCTTCCTGCCGTGCTTCGTCCGCCAACCGGACGCTCAAAGCCACCAGCTCCAACGACTCTTCAACGGACAATCCGCGCCGCGCGAAACCCTGCGGAGTGGCTTGGTAACTGGCCGTGATCGCCACGGAGGCACCGGCGTCGAAGTAGTCGCGGTGAACCTTCTTGATCAGGTGCGGCTGCTCCAGCAGGACCTTGGCCGACCACAACGGATCCTCAAGATCGCAGCCGTGCGCCTCCAATTCCGTGGCCAGGGCGCCGTCCAAGACCAAGTCTTTGCCGGCGTCGAGGAGTGTGCTGAGGGCAGTGTTCTGTGGCATGGGGCCTTCCAAAAAGAAAACCGCAGCTTGTTCGAAGTTCCCGCCGTACAACGTGAGGAGTCGCGAACAAGCTGCGGTTTTGTGACTACGTGTGAACCTAGATGACGTAACGTTCGTCTTCGTGGTCGCCCGGGTGGTCCTTCACCAAACCGGCGGCAAGGGTGTTGCCGTCGATGGGGTCGATTACCAGGAAAGCGCCGGTGCGGCGGTGGTGCAGGTAGTTCTCCAACGGCAACGGAGCAGACAGGCGGAGCTGTGCATGTCCAATGTCGTTGAGCTCCAGGTTGGACGCCGGCTCCACGTTGAAGGTGGCGAGATCCAGCTTGCCGGTGACGTTGCGGACCAGTGCCTGGACCGTGCGCGTACCGTGCTTCACCAAGACCTTCTGGCCTTCGCGGAGCGGCTTCGGCGAGAGCCAGGCCAGCGACGCATACAGGTCTGCAGTGCTTTCGCGGACCGTGCCCGCAGCGGCGATGGTGTCGCCACGGGCGATGTCGATCTCATCAGCCAAGCGAACAGCCACCGACTGCGGAGCTGCGGCCTCGTCCAACGACTGACCGGCGAAGTCGATGCCAATCACCGTGGTGGTGCGCGGTTCGTGGCCCGGGCTGATGACACTCACTTCGTCGCCAACCTTGACCGACCCTTCGGTGATCTGGCCCGCGTAGGCACGGTAATCGCGGTACGCCTCCACATCGAGCCCGGCAGCAACAGCGTCAGGAGCAAGGGCACCCTGCGGACGGATCACCAGCTGGACCGGGAAGCGGAAGCTCTCCAGTTCGGCCTCCAGCTCGTCAGCGGCCGGGAGGGTCTCGAGGACTTCCAACAGCGCAGGACCGGTGTACCAAGGGGTGCGCTCCGAGCGGTCCACCACGTTGTCGCCGTCCAGGGCGGAGACGGGGACCACCAGCAGGTCCGCGACGCCGTCGGAACCAAGGCCCAGCTCGCGGGCAACCTTCTGGACATCGGCCTCGATGTCGCGGAACACCTGCTCGCTGAAATCGACCAGGTCGATCTTGTTCACGGCCACGATCACGTGGGCAACGCGCAGCAACTGCAGCACGGACAGGTGGCGGCGCGTCTGCTCAAGGACACCCTTGCGGGCGTCAATAAGTACGACGACGGCATCCGCAGTGGACGCGCCGGTCACCGTGTTCTTGGTGTACTGAACGTGGCCCGGGCAGTCCGCCAGGATGAAGCTGCGGCGGTCGGTGGCGAAGTAGCGGTAAGCGACATCGATGGTGATGCCCTGCTCACGCTCGGCACGCAGGCCATCGGTTAGGAGGGCGAGGTCGATCCCGCCCTTTTCGCCTCCGAAGCCACGGTCCGCAGAGGTGCGGGCAACGGCGTCGAGCGTGTCGGCAAGAATCGCCTTGGAATCGTGAAGGAGGCGACCCACCAGAGTGGACTTGCCGTCATCCACCGAGCCGGCAGTAGCGAAACGGAAGAGGGTGGTGGGCAGGGCTGTTTCCAACCCGGCTGCCAGTGTTTCGGTGCTCATTTAGAAGTAGCCGTCCTTCTTGCGGTCTTCCATGGCTGCCTCGGAGATGCGGTCATCTGCTCGGGTGGCGCCACGTTCGGTCAGGGTGGAGGCAGCGACTTCAACAACGACGTCGGCCACGGTGCGGGCATCGGACTCGACAGCACCTGTGCAGGACATGTCCCCCACCGTGCGGTAGCGCACCAGTTTGGTGATGACGTCCTCGTTGGGCAGCGGCTGGGAGACTTCGCCCACCGCGCGCCACATGCCGTCGCGGGCGAATACTTCGCGCTCATGGGCGTAGTAGAGGCTGGGGAGCTCGATGTTCTCGCGCTCGATGTAGCGCCAGATGTCCAGCTCGGTCCAGTTGCTGATGGGGAACGCACGGACGTGCTGGCCCACAGTGTGGCGGCCGTTGTACAGGTTCCACAGTTCAGGACGCTGGTTGCGCGGGTCCCACTGGCCAAATTCGTCGCGGAGGCTCAGGATGCGCTCCTTGGCACGGGCCTTGTCCTCGTCACGGCGGCCGCCGCCGAACACGGCGTCGAACTTGTTGCGCTGGATCGCATCCAGCAGCGGAACGGTCTGCAGCGGGTTGCGGGTACCGTCGGCACGCTCAGCCAGTTCGCCGCGGTCGATGAATTCCTGGACCGAGCCGACAACAAGCTTCAAGCCGAGGCGCTCAACAGTGCGGTCGCGGAAGTCGATGACCTCCGGGAAGTTGTGACCCGTGTCCACGTGCAGCACGGGGAAGGGAACCTTGCCCGGCCAGAACGCCTTGGTGGCCAGGTGCAGCATGACTACGGAATCCTTGCCACCGGAGAACAGCAGCGCAGGCTTCTCGAACTCGGCAACAACCTCGCGGATGATGTGAATGGCTTCGGACTCGAGGGTGTCCAGGCTTGAGAGACGGGTCGACTCCAAAGCCGAAGCAGCAGCTGCCGCCCCGGGAGTGGCATCGGGCCTGTCGAAGCTGGACGCAATGCTGCTTGCAGCATTGTCGTCCAGCGAAGGGGCGGGGGCGGCATCTGCTGCGTAGGCGTCCGTTGACGTTGTTTGGGTGCTCATGTGTGTAGTCCGCATTCTGTCTTGTCGGATCCTGCCCAGCGGCCGGCACGGGGGTCTTCACCCGGGGCAACCTGGCGGGTGCAGGGCTGGCAGCCGATGGACGGGTAGCCCTGGCTCAGGAGGGGGTTCACGGGAAGGATGTTGTCTTCGGAGTACTCGATCAGCTGATCAAAGGTCCAGTCGACCATCGGGTTCACTTTGACCAGGCCGAAGCCCTCGTCCCAGGTGACAACCGGAGTGTTGGTCCGGGTGGGTGCCTCGTCGCGGCGGACACCGGTGAACCACACCTCGTAGCCGGCCAGTGAGCGGCGCAGCGGCTGGACCTTGCGGAGGGCGCAGCACTGGGCGGGGTCGCGGGCGAACAGGTCCTTGCCGAGCAGTCGGTCCTGCTGTTCCACGGTGGTTTCCGGGAGGACATCCACCACGTTGACGCGCAGGTTCGCGGCAACTTCGTTGCGGGTGTCGTACGTCTCCTTGAAGTGGTAGCCGGTTTCCAGGAACAAGACGTCGACGCCGGGAAGCTGGTCCGCGACCAACGCCGGCAGGACGGCGTCGGCCATGGAGCAGGCCACCGTCACGGTGGGCAGCTCAAAGTTGCGGGCCACCCAGGCGATGGCTTCGGTGGCGGAGGCGTTCCAGCCGAGCTCTGCGGCGCCGGCCTCAGCAAGTGCCTTGAGCTCTTCATGGGAACGCAGTGCCGGCCGGGCTGCCGCAGCGGCGAGGTTGGTGATGGTGACGGGATCTGTCATTGGAGATCTCCTTCATCTGCGGTGTGTGCCCACTCAGCGAAGGTCTGGCCCTCGGCGCCGACGGCGACGAACTTGCGGACCACGCGCTCCACGTAATCGGGCAGGTCTTCCACTGTGACTTTGAGGCCGCGGACAGTGCGCCCAAGGCCGGCTTCCTCGCGCTCGTTGTTGGCCAACCCGCCACCGAGGTGGACCTGGAAACCCGGGGTGGGGTCGCCGTCGGGCGTTGGCAGCATCATGCCCTTCAGACCGATATCGGCCGTCTGGATGCGTGCGCAGGAGTTGGGGCACCCATTGATGTGGAGGGACAGTGCCGACGGCAGCTGCTTGGTCTCCACGAGGTCGGCCAGGCGGCGTTCCAGCTCAGCGATGGCCGTTGCTGCCGTGACCTTGGTTTCCACGATGGCCAGCTTGCAGAACTCGATGCCCGTGCAGGCAATGGTGCCGCGGCGGAATACGGACGGCCGGGCGGAGAGGCCCAGGGTGTCCAGTTCGGCGATCAGGGGTTCCACCTGCTCCTTGGCGACGTCCAGGATGACAAGCTTCTGGTGCGGCGTAGTGCGCAGGCGGTAGCTGCCGTGCTTCTCCAGAGTGTCAGCCAACTGAACCAAGGCCTCGCCGGACGTGCGGCCTACAGTCGGGGTGACGCCGATGAAGAACTTGCCGTCCTTCTGCTCGTGGACGCCGATGTGGTCACCGGGAGCGGTGGGCTTGGGAGCGGCGGGGCCGTCCGGGAGCTTGAAGCCGAGGTATTCGTCTTCAAGGATCTGGCGGAACTTGGCCGGACCCCAGTCGTTCATGAGGAACTTCAGGCGGGCCTTGGTACGCATGCGGCGGTAACCGTAGTCGCGGAAAATGCTGGTGACGCCCAGCCACACTTCAGCGGCGACGTCGGCGGAGACGAACACACCGAGGCGTTCGGCCAGGCGGGGGTTGGTGGACAAGCCGCCGCCAACCCAGAGGTCGTAGCCGGCACCAAGTTCGGGGTGGACAACTCCCACCAAGGCGAAGTCGTTGATCTCGTGCACCACGTCCTGGGAGGGGTGGCCGGTGATGGCGGTCTTGTACTTGCGCGGCAGGTTGGCCAGCTCGGGGTCGCCGATGAATCGCTCGGCGAGTTCGTGGATCAGCGGCGTGGGATCGATGATCTCGTCCTTGGCGATGCCCGCAACTGGGGAGCCGAGGATAACGCGGGGAACATCGCCGCAAGCCTCTGTGGTGGACAGTCCAATACCTTCAAGGCGGCGCCAGATCTCCGGCACGTCCTCAACACGGATCCAGTGCAGCTGAATGTTCTGACGGTCCGTCAGGTCAGCCGAGCCGCGGGCGAAGTCCACGGAGATCTGGCCGATGACCCGGAGCTGCTCAGTAGTGAGTGCACCGCCGTCGATGCGCACGCGCAGCATGAAGTACTTGTCTTCGAGCTCGTGCGGTTCAAGTGTTGCCGTCTTGCCGCCGTCGATCCCGGGCTTGCGCTGGGTGTAGAGGCCCCACCAACGGAAGCGGCCGTGAAGGTCCGTGCCGTCGATCGAATCAAAGCCTTCTTTGGAGTAGACAGACTCAATACGCTCACGGACATTCAATCCGTTGTCTTCCTGCTTCCAGGTTTCGTTGGCATTGAGGGGCGCGGTGCCGTCAACCTTCCACTGACCGTGGGGCTTGGCGGCAGGGCGGGTGCGTGCCGGACGCTTGGCGGTGTCAGCCGACGCACCGGCTACAGCTGTATCTGTCATACATCGACTGTAGGTCTGGCCAGATTTCGCCAGCAAAGGTCCGGAAATGCTAAGTCACCTAGGGAAACATTTCGTCACGAACACGCCAGTGGCCTTGTCCCGGGGGCCCGTTTCGTGCAGTCCTTTTCGGGCCCAATTCCGCGCAAATAAAGGTTAGGAGAGCCTTTCCAACACTGCGTCGTAGCGTTCCAGCGCGATCTCCGCGAGCACCTTCGACGGCAGCAAGGGAGCCGCAACAACGTCCGCGCCGGCTTTCGCCAGCTGATCGTGGAAGTAGCCGGTGGCCAGCAGGTATGACGCAATGAAGACCCTGCCTGCTCCCCCATCCTTGGCGAGTTCCGCGCGCAAGGAGGCGACGCCGTCGGGCACTGTTGGCTGCGCGCTGGCACCATAGGCCACCCGCACCTTGTTCGGCAGCAATTCCGCGAGCAACCGCGCCTGCTCCTCCGAATCAACCGAGCCGTCCGGAAGGGAGGATCCAGCGGCGGCCAGCAGCACGCCGTCGTTCTCCTTTAGCCCCGCCGCGCGCAAGTGAGTGGCCAACAACTCAGCCAGGCGCGGGTCCGGGCCCAGCGGCCTGGCGGCCACTACCTCCGGCCTCGGCTTGATGGCCTTGGGGACGTCCACCTTGATGTGGAAGCCAGTGGACAGCAAAAGCGGTACGACGACGGCGGCGGTCCCCTCGGGCAGGCCCTCCACCACGCCGCCCAGTTCGGGTTCCTGAACGTCTACGTAGGCCTCAACCACCTTCAGCCCGGGACGGAGTTCCCCGATCTCGGCCATGACCTGGCGGATGGCTGCCTGGCCCTCAGCGTTGCGGGTTCCGTGGGCGCAGGCGATCAAAACGGGGCTGTTCATGGGAGCTAGCGTAACGTTGAGCCAGCACCTGTTGTGAAGCACATTAAGAAAGAACCAGTCCACTTGATTTCCATTGACATTGTTCTTCTCTGGCTTGACCTCATAGGCGTGTTCTTTTTTGCCGTGTCCGGCTCCTTGTTGGCCGCCCGGAAGCAGTTCGACTTTGTTGGTTCGATACTCCTTGCCTCCATTGCGGCCCTGGGCGGCGGGGTGATCCGCGACATCGTCATCAACGCCGGCCCCCCGATCGCCTTCACGAATCCCGCTTATTTGGCGCCGCCGCTGCTTGCAGCGATGCTGGTCTACTATCTGTTCTCGTCAGTCCAGCGGTTCACCTCGCTTTTGACGCTGTTCGACGCCGGCGGGCTCGCCTTGTTCTGCATCACCGGCACCCTGAAGGCGATCAGCGCGGGCATGAACCCGGTAGCCGCCATCCTGTTGGGTGTCACCACGGGTGTGGGCGGCGGCTTGCTCCGGGACATCACGGCAAACGAAATCCCTACGCTGTTCAACAACCGCGATATCTATGCGCTGCCTGCCTTCGTAGGCGCCGGCCTGACCACGCTGATGTGGCACCTTGGCCTGTTCAGTGGGCTGACAGCTTGTGTCATTGCCGCTGTTGTTTTCGCTTTCCGGGTGACGGCATGGCGACGCAGCTGGTACGTGCCGTTGGCCGTCCGTGGTTGGCACCGCGCCGGGACCGGTGGAGGCGCAATTTCAGGCCTCCGGGATTAGCTAGGATAAGAGCATGACTGACATGTTCCTCGAGAAGTTCCGTGCGCTGGTCCCAAAGTATCTCGAGGATGAATGGCAGGAAGAAGACGGACTCACGCCCGCCGAACTGGACGAAGCCCTCGCCGACCACTCCTTCACCATCCCGCTGGTTCTCCGCGAGTTCTACCTGGCCATCGGCGGTTGCGAGGACCTCATGGAGGCCTACCACTATTTCTGGGACCCCGAGGAACTCGAGGTCGATGACGAAGGTTTCCTCATGTTCCTTGAGGATGAAGACGAGCAGTTCACCTGGGGCTTCCGCACCGCCGATCTCGGTGTCCCGGACCCCATCGTCTGGCGCCGCAACAACGCCCGCGGCCAGTGGAAGAGCGAGGAAGGCACGTTCTCCGAGTTCGTGTTCGACATGTTCGAGTGGGCGTTCAACGACGAAGACTGATTTGCAGGCGTAGCAGCCCCTTTCCTGACTTCCTGGTCAGGAAAGGGGCTGTTTTCGTTGTGACCTGTGGTCGGCCACCACCCACTTTGATGTGGCATTCCCCCTGACACGCCGCCCAAGGGGGTGTGGTGCTGAAGGGTGGCGGTCAAAGTCGGTGGTGGCGGTACAAGCGTGATGCGAATTCACGACGGCGGCGGGCTGGCTATGTACCGGAACGGACTATAGCGGCCGTCCTCCCAGTTCCTGAGCACATCCAGGACTTCGTCCACCATTCGTTGTGGGTTGTACACAACATCGGCATAGTAGTAACGCAACGGGATAAGTCCGCCTCGGAGGCCGGCGTTGTTCCGATATTGGTCCTTCTTCACCTGCTTCGGTTCGAAATGGGTTGCACCGTCGAGTTCAACCATCACGCACCCGTTGATCAGGCAGTCGACTTCGCCCACCCCGGGCACGTCCACGTGCATCTGGACCAGTAGACCAGCCCTCGTGAAGTGGGTGTGAGCCAGCACCTCCAAGAGTGAGTCGGCCCGCGGCAAGACCAAGTCCAGAACAGCCCTGACTTTTCCGTTCCGGTTTCCGGGGAGTTTCCGCCGCAGGAACCCGGTGGACAAGAACGCTTGGCTTACGGCGCTTTGCGCCATGACCAAAGCCTCCAATTCAGGCAGGCATCGCATAGCGTGCAGGAGCACGTCGCCAACACCTGCCACAGGAAGATAGGGATGCACAGGGTGCGTGCAGGCCCCGTGATGCACCACGCGCCGCCGCGCAAGGCCAGTGCTGCAGCTCAGATGGAGCTGCTCGGCATTCTCAAGAATCCATAGACCATAGAACCGGGCTGCCGAGACGCAGGTGAGCAGGCCATCGGCGCGGAACGCTGCAACAACGTCGGGATCCGCATTCGCCGAGGTGTAAACACCTCGGTGTAGGCGAGCGATAGCCCCATCGTTGACAGCCTTAGTCAGGGCTCGTCGAGTAAATCCGGCCTTACGGAGGGTTTCGGTCCTTGCCGCGCCATGGCGGCTGACCAGGAATTGTGAGACGTCCATAGGCCAAGGATTGGCCCATAGTCAGCCTGACTGGGGTGGCTATGCCCCATATGTGGACAACTTCTGTGCCCCTTCCCCACCTATTTCGGAAGCCCAGGAGGCAATGGCGCACTAAATTCCGGCGAGTCCCGGCCCTCTGCGGTTCAAAGTGGGTGGTGGAGGCTCGGCGATTCGCTGTAAATCGCACGGCAGATAAGAAAAAACCGTTGACGCAAAGAGTTGCATATGTGACAGGATTGTCATAAGCTTTTCACGGATCCACTAAATGCCTCCGGTGGGTCTGATGCGAACGGAGATTGTGGTCCCGGTTCGGTGCAGCGTATGACTCGTAACGTTGCAACGAACCGGGGCCATTCCTTTTTCCGGAAGCTTCCAGTTGGGCCGCGCGCGGCCACCACCCACTTTGATTCCACCAGCAGGCCAACACGCCGCAACAACGGGCAAGCCGTCGCCCTCAAGCCCCCAAAGTAGGTGGTGGAGGTACGAGTTTCACGACGACGAATTGCCTGCATCAGGCATCCCGACAACAAAACAGGCGCCCGGTCTACAAAGACCGGACGCCTGCGCAACCAACGCAAACTTAGCTGCTGCGGTCCACCACAGCGTGGGCGAAGTTGGTCAGCGACGCCTTCACCACGCCTTCCGGCAGGGGCGCGAGTGCAGCGACTGCCTCGGCGGACCATTGGCGCGCGATTTTCCACGACTCGTTGGTGACGGGGTGTTCACGCAGGCCGGCCACGGCCTCAGCCAAAGCCGAATCGGAGGACAGGTCGCCGTCGATCAGTGTGAGGAGTTCGGCGGCAGACGAGTCCCCCGCTGCGGCATCGCGGCGCAACAAAAGTACAGGCAGCGTGGGAACGCCTTCACGCAGGTCGGTGCCAGGGGACTTGCCGGACTTGACCTTCACTCCGGTGACGTCGATGACGTCGTCGGCAAGCTGGAAAGCCACGCCAACCTTTTCACCGTATTCAACCAGCAAGTCCTCGAAGGACTCATCGGCACCAGCAAAGATCGCTCCAAGCTGCCCGGACGCCGCAACCAGCGATCCGGTCTTGTCTGCGATGACGGAAAGGTAGTGCTCCACGGGATCTTCGTCCTCGCGCGGCCCCACGGTTTCGTGCAATTGGCCGAGGCAGAGGCGTTCGAAAGTCCGGGCCTGGATACCCAGCGCACGCGAGCCAAGTTCGGAGACGAGAATGGAGGCGCGGGCGAAGATGAGGTCACCGGTGAGGATGGCCACGGAGTTGCCCCATACTTCGTGGGCCGTGGGAGCCCCGCGGCGGAACGGAGCAGAGTCCATCACGTCGTCGTGGTAGAGCGTGGCCAGGTGCGTAAGCTCAACCACCACCGCAGCCTGCACAACCTCGGGGCGCGAAGCATCGCCGAGGTGCGCGCACAGCAGTGTGAGGAGCGGTCGGATGCGTTTGCCACCGGCTTCAACCAAGTGACGCGACGTCGCGTCAGCCAAGGGATCCGAGTTGGAGATGGCTTCGCGAAGCTTCTTCTCCACCCGGGCAAGATTGTTGGTGATGGCGGGGCCGAGTTCGGCGTCCCCTGCGATGGCAGCGAAACCGGCGGGCAGCTGGAGTCCCGTTGCAATCGCTGTGGTGTTCAGGGAAGGCTCGTTGGAGTCAGGCAAGCCGTGCCCGGCATGCGTCCAACTATGTTCGGCAGAGTTCGTCACGGGTTAACCCTAACTAGTTGTTGCGGAAACCGCGGTGTCGGAGCCGGCTGCGGTCAGCGCGCCGGACGAAGAAGTGTTGGACGTCGCCGGAACCAGCATTTCGAGTACCCGGATCACGCGGTCTTCGAAGCCCTTGGCGGACGGGTCGGTGAGGTTCGCGAGCATACGGACCACGAACCGCATCAGCACCGGAATCGGCATTCCCGTGCGTAGTGCAAGCTTCATGACGGCCGGTTTGCCAATCAAGGAAGCGAAGAGCCGTCCGAGTGTGAAGTGCGATCCCCACTGGTCCCGTACATAGTCCGCGTACCGCGAAAGGTGCGCGTCGGCGTCGTGCGTGTTCCAACCTGCCGATACCGAGCGGGAGGACGCATCGATGATGAACTCGGCCGCGAACCGGGCGGACTCCATGGCGTAGGAGATGCCCTCGCCGTTGAACGGGGACACCATTCCGCCGGCGTCGCCCAGCAGGAGCAGCCCGGGCGAGTAGTGCGGGGTGCGGTTGAAGCCCATGGGCAGTGCGGCGCCGCGGATCTCCCCCACCTGGTTCTCGGGCGTAAAGCCCCAATGGGAGGGCATGCCGGCGGTCCATTCGCGCAGGACCTGCTTGTAGTCGAGCTTGCCGAATTCCTTGGAGGAGTTCAGGATGCCGAGGCCAACGTTGGAGGTGCCGTCGCCAACACCGAAAACCCACCCGTAGCCCGGGAGCGGCTTGCCTGACTTGCCAGGCAGTTCAAGCCAGCCTTCCATCCAGTCGTCTTCGTGCCGGGGCGACGTGAAGTAAGTGCGCACGGCAACACCCAGCGGACGGTCGTCGCGTTTGTGCATACCCAGCGACACAGCGGTTCTCGTTGAGTTACCGTCTGCGGCAAGAACGACGTCGGCATGGAAGTCGCGCGTTTCGCCCGTCTTGCGTCCGGACTCGTCGAGGATGGCAGCGCGTACACCGATAACGCGGCCGTCGTCGGCGGTCAGTGCTGAGGTGACGCTGTGGTGTTCAAGCACGACGGCGCCCGTGGACTGGGCGTGACGGGCCAGGTCTTCGTCGAAACCGAGACGCGTCCGGATCAGGCCGTACGTGGGAAAGTCGGCGACCTCGGGCCAGGGCAGCTCGATGGTGCGGCCGCCCGCAATGAGGCGGAGGCCCTTGTTGCGGCGCCAACCTTCCTCGACTGCGTGCGGGAGGCCGAGCTTCTGGATTTCCCGGACAGCCCGCGGGGTGAGTCCGTCGCCGCAGACCTTTTCACGGGGGAATGAAGTCTTTTCCAGCACCGTGACGTCAATGCCCGCCTGGGCGAGGTAATACGCGGCGGTGGACCCGGCCGGGCCCGCGCCAACAATCAGTACTTTCACGTCGTCCTAAATCAGCAGGCAGTACGAGCTAGCCGGCCTGGTGGCGCGGCTTTATCTGGCGGCGAAGCTTGGCTACGGGGACACTTTCGCGGTGCTCGGCGGGCTTCTGCGCGCGGTGCACAGCAACGATGCCGCCGCTGAGGTTGCGGTAGGTAACGTCAGTCCAGCCGGCGTCGCTGAGCCACTGGGCCAAGTGGTCCTGGTCCGGCCAGGCGCGGATGGACTCGGCGAGGTAAACGTAGGCATCCGGGTTGGAGGAAACCTTGGTGGCGATGGCCGGAAGCGCGCGCATCAGGTACTCCGTGTAGAGGTTGCGCCACAGCGGGACCACAGGGTGTGAGAACTCGGCGATGACCAGCCGGCCGCCGGGCTTGGTCACGCGCAGCATCTCCTCGAGGGCCTTGCGCGGTTCCACGACGTTGCGCAGGCCGAAGGAGATGGTGGATGCGTCAAAGCTGTTGTCCGCGAACGGCAGGTTGGTGGCGTCGCCTGCTATGAAATCGATGTCCGGGCGGCGGCGCTTACCCACTTTGAGCATGCCCAGGGAAAAGTCGCACGCCACGACGTCAACGCCTGCGTCCGCGTACGGTTCGCTGGAAGTTCCCGTTCCGGCGGCGAGGTCCAGGACCTTCTGGCCTACCTTGACGTCCATGGCGTCCACCACGATCCGGCGCCACCGCCGGGTCTGCCCCATGGACAGGACATCATTCACGACGTCGTATTTTGGGGCGACATCATCAAACATCGTCGCAACTTCGTCCGGACGCTTTTCCAAGGATGCTCGGTTCACCCTGTAATTGTCTCAGACATTCCGCCGACTTTGCTGCGCTGTAGAAGTCGGCTCAGATTCTGGCTGCGGGCGGGAGTACTGTTGTTCCATCATGACCAGCACGCTCCGCACCTTGACAGTCCCCCTCGATGTTGAATCATCCTCCGGGGGGCTGCCGTCGTTTCTGGTGCGGGATGATGTGCTTTGCTGGTCCCGCCGCGAAGCCGGCTTGGTTGGCTTCGGCGAGCTGACCCGCTTCAACGCCACCGGTCCTGAGCGCTTCCTTGAGGCCGACATCTGGTGGCGGCACCTCATTCTTGAGGCGGAAATCACGGACCAGGTGGAGTTGCCCGGCACTGGCCCGGTGGCTTTCGGTTCCTTCGCCTTCTCCAAAACGTCCCCGCACGTCTCGCGCTTGATCCTCCCGGAGTTAGTGGTTGGCATCCGTGACGGCCGCGCGTGGGCAACCCAACTTACGTTCGACGACGGCGAACTCACCGAGGCGGGCGTCCTCGCTTCTGTTGACTATTGGCTGAGCGGTGGTGAGCCGAACGGTGAGGATTCAGCGGAAGGAAGGTCCGACGTCGGGCCCTCACCGGACACTGTCGCTGCGGACGGCGCCGGTCACCTCAGCCACGGTTCCCTGAGCGAATCGGCCTGGATGCAGGCAGTGGCCGACGGCGTGGAGGAGATCCGCGCCGGCAAGTTGGAGAAACTCGTGTTGGCACGCGACGTCGTAGCCACCCTCCCGGATGGCGTCAACGCCGCCGAGGTTCTTCGCCAGCTCGCAGCCAGGTACCGGGAATGCTGGACGTACGGAGTTGATGGCCTGGTGGGCGCCACTCCGGAAATGCTCATTCAGGTGGAAGGCCGCACGGCGCAGGCGCGCGTGCTGGCGGGCACCCTGGACCGTCGCGACGCTGACGGCATGGACGGTTCCCCCATGGAGTACGCCGAGCGGGTCCTTGCAGGTTCGGATAAGCAGCGCCACGAACACGAAATCGCGATTGATTCCTTGACGCGGCAGTTGGCTCCGTTCTCCGAGGCGATGAATTCGCACAGCGAGCC
Source organism: Paenarthrobacter nitroguajacolicus (assembly GCF_031455195.1). Classification (GTDB taxonomy): domain Bacteria; phylum Actinomycetota; class Actinomycetes; order Actinomycetales; family Micrococcaceae; genus Arthrobacter; species Arthrobacter nitroguajacolicus_D. The sequence continues at coordinate 436,728 of NZ_JAVDSH010000003.1, forward strand.
GTTCATTCTGGAGCTGCCCAATGTTTGGCACCTGGCCTCGGACGTAAAGGCAGAGTTGGCTGACATCGAGGGACACGTCCCTACATGCCTGGCCTTGATCAACGCGCTGCATCCCACGGCTGCAGTGTGCGGAACGCCCACGCTGGTAGCGGGAGCTTTGATTCGCAAGCTTGAGCATCTGGACCGGGGCCCGTATGCCGGGCCCGTCGGTTGGCTGGATGCTGCGGGCAACGGTGAATGGGGCATCGCGCTTCGCGGAGCCGTTATCGAGGACGCCAACACGGTCCGCCTGTACGCAGGTTGCGGCATTGTGGAGGGATCGCAGCCGGAGGCCGAGCTGGCGGAAACCTGGGCTAAATTCCGGCCAATGCTCGAGGCTTTAGGTATCCGGCGCTGAATCTGGGATCCCGGACAGCACATCCCTTTTGGCGGTTGATAAGTGCGTAAACTAGTTATCTAATAGTGAAACTTCGTTTCCTGTGATGCACATCTCATGTTCGGCGCTACACTAAAACCGACTCAGTTCAGCATCCACCGCAACAAAAGGTAAACAACATGCAGATCTCCCGTTCGGTTCTGTCCGGCACCAAGATGGCCGCTGTGCTCGCAGCCGGCGCCCTGGCCTTGACCGCTTGTGGCGGCTCGTCCACCCCGGCAGCCTCCAACGACTCCGGCCTCAAGCTCATCAACGCCGGCAAGCTTACGGTGTGCTCGGATGTTCCCTACGAGCCGTTCGAGTTCCAGAAGGACGGCAAGATCGTCGGCTTCGATATGGACATCGCCGCGGAAATCGCCAAGGACACCAAGACCGAACTCAACGTGGTGGACAGCTCCTTCGAAGCCATCGAGACCGGCACCGCGTTGACCGGGTGCGACGTCTCCATCTCCTCGATCTCCATCACCGACGTCCGCAAGAACGTGATGGACTTCTCCAACCCGTACCTGGATGACGACCTGACCCTCGTTGCCACGTCCTCCTCGGGCATCAGCAACATCGACGGCGCGAAGGGCAAGAAGGTTGGCGTGCAGCAGGCCACCACCGGCGCCCAGTACGCCAAGGACAAGGGAATTGACGCACAGCAGTTCGAAGATTCCGGCCTCCTGGTCCAGGCACTCAAGGCCGGCACCATCGACGCCGCGGTCGGCAACCAGTCCGTCCTGGGCTACGCCATCAAGGACGACTCCAACCTCAAGCGCGTCGAAGACTACGCAACGGGCGAGAAGTTGGGCATCTCCATCAAGAAGGGCAACACTGCAATGGCAGATGCCGTGAACGCCACACTCAAGCGCCTCACGGACGATGGCTCCATGAAGAAGTTCCAGAGCACCTGGTTCGGCGAAACCTCCAAGTAGCTCCCGACATCCACACAGGCGGGCCCCGAAACGACACGCTGTTTCGGGGCCCACCTGCGCAACACGAATGTGAGAACACCATGGCAATGACTGCACGTCAACGAGCCAAAGTCAGCCTGTACGTCCAAGCCGGAATCTTCGTAGTGGTCCTGGCCGCGGTGATCCTTGCCGTCGACTGGAAGACTGTTGGCAACAGCGTCTTCAACTTCGCCAAGATCGGGCCGATGTTCCCGGACATCTTCCTGGTGGGCCTGAAGAACACCCTTATCTACACAGCGTTGGCCTTCGTGGTGGGTTTGTCAGGCGGCCTTCTGCTTGCCCTGATGAAGCTCTCCTCCTTCCCGCTGTACCGCTGGCTCGCAACGGGCTACATCGAGTTCTTCCGCGGCGTTCCTGCACTGTTGGTGTTCATCGCCTTTGGCTACGGTGTTCCGCTGGCTTTCGGTGTCCAGTGGGATGTCAACATCGTGGTCATGGTTTCGCTGGGCATGGTGGCGTCCGCGTACATCGCTGAGACCCTCCGCGCCGGTCTTCAGGCCGTGCCTAAGGGCCAGATGGAAGCGGCCCGATCACTGGGCATGCCGCATTGGCGCGCCATGGTTTCAATCGTGATTCCCCAGGCATTCAAGATCGTCCTGCCCCCGCTGACCAACGAGATCATCCTGCTAACCAAGGACTCATCGTTGATCTACGTCCTGGGCCTCACGGCGTCCCAGTACGAGCTCACCAAGTTCGGCCGCGATGGCATCTCCAGCCTCGGCGCGGGCCTGACCCCGCTGCTCGTGGCAGGTGCCTTCTACCTGGTCATCACCATCCCCTTGAGCCTCCTGGCACGGAAGTTCGAAAGCCGCTCCGCGCGGACGAAGCGATAGGCAGGACAGTCATGAACGACGTCGTAAACAGCACCGTTCGCGCCGCTGGCGTGGACATCAAGGACCTGCGCAAGTCCTACGGCAGCAACGAGGTCCTCAAGGGCATCTCGCTCACCGTGGAACCTGGCCAGGTGGTTTGCCTGATCGGGCCTTCAGGCTCAGGCAAGTCCACGCTCCTGCGCTGCGTAAACTTGCTGGAGCAGCCCAACGCGGGCACCATCAACGTGGGCAAGTTTGAAGCAACTGATCCCGATGTTGATCTCAACAAGATGCGCCAGAGCGTTGGGATGGTGTTCCAGCACTTCAACTTGTTCCCCCACCTCAGCGTGCTGGACAACTGCACCATCTCGCAGATGAAGGTCCTCAAGCGTTCCAAGTCCGAGGCCGCGGATGTGGCCCGCCATAACCTCGAGCGCGTGGGCTTGGGACACTTGGCTGACCGTTTCCCGGACCAGCTTTCCGGCGGCCAGCAGCAGCGCGTCGCGATCGCCAGGGCACTGTCCATGGACCCGCAACTCATGCTCTTCGATGAGCCCACGTCCGCGTTGGACCCCGAAACCGTAGGCGATGTCCTGGCTGTCATGCGCAAACTGGCGCAGGAAGGCATGACCATGTTGGTGGTCACGCACGAGATGGGCTTCGCCCGCGAAGTCGCCGACCGCGTTGTCTTCATGGACGCCGGCGTTGTGGTGGAAGAAGGCCCGGCCGAACACGTTATTAGTGCTCCCACCCAGCCGCGCACCAAGGAATTCCTGCGCCGCGTCCTGGACCCGACGCACATCGGTGTCGAGGAAGCGTAGACCCTTCGTTTCAACGCTGGCGCCGCGCATATTGATTGGCGCCACAGAAACGGGAGGGCGACACCCACATTTGGGTGTCGCCCTCCCGTTTCTGGTTCAGCTACGAATTTGGGTGGCCTGCAGAAGCACGACGGCGACGGGGAACCCCGGCCGCCTCAAGCGCGCGTTCCAGCTTGCTCACCGTCAGGTCGCTCCACACCAGCCGGAACACTCTTCGGCCCGTGGCGCGTATGGCGTCTTCGCGGGCCTTCTCTTCGATCACTACTTGCGAAGGCGTGCGTCCCTTCAAGTACTCCGGCTTCACGTATTTTTCGCGGCCGTCGAACTCTCCAACCAACCCAACCCCCTCCCAGTAGTAGTCCGTATACACCATTCCCCTCGTGGTATTCACCGCATACTGCAGCAGGGGCATCTCGAACCCGAGGACGTGTATCAAGGCGCGGGCATAGGATTCGCCGGGTGAACCAGAGTTTCCGGCGCCAAAATTTACCGCCGCAGTGACTCGCCTGACCGCTGCTTTGGAGTAAGTGCCGCTGATGCCATCCAAAAGCTGCTCCTTGGTCATTGGCTGGGAGTTTCGCTTTCTGTTCAGCAGGAAATCCACCGGGACAACGGCCTCGGCAAACGGAACTGACGCAGCGATATCCAAGACCGTCCGAATCCGGTCCGTGACCAGGAATCCGTTGACCACCTGGGCCCGCTCGCTTCCTGCGGCTACTAAGTGGCGTCTCACCCCCGCACGCGAACGGCCTCCTCCGGCGTAAGTGGTCAGGGCATGGACAGGCTGGTGGCGCAGGATAGTGGGGATTTCATGGATCGACGCCGCCGAGTGATGCGAGAAGATAGTTGGAGCCGACAAGCACTCTGCTGCCGCTTCTACATTCAGGGCGTACCGTTCCCAGGTCTCCAGCTTCTGCCATTGAGGGGCATGGACGTAGACACCGTGCCTGATGCGAACGAGCTTTCCGGCCTTCGCATCCATGGACAGTTGTCTGGAATCGCCCCCGAGGATGGACAGATCCTTGGCGAGAATGAGTTTGGGTAGCCTTCGCATGCCAACAGTCTTCGTCGAAGGCTGCTGCGGTTCGAGGGGAGAGTTGGCCTATGTGGACAACCCGCGGCTCGCCACCCGAACTGCTGAGTGCCCGGATAACGGACTGACGACACCCAAATTTGGGTGGCCCTCGTCAGTTTCCGTGGCAAAGGTCAGTTTCCGTGGCCCACGGCGGCGTTGATGGCTTCCTTGATCCGGGCATGGAGCGCCCGCAAGCCTGCCCGGTCCACGCACACCTCCACAATGGTGCGTCCCTTCAGCGGAGACGTGAGTGCGTCGGCGAGTTCCGCCGTCGTACTTACAGCCAGGTGCCCGACGCCGTACGCCGCAGCGAGTGCCGCGATGTCCACTGAGTGCGGGGTACCAAAGAGGCGTTCGACGGCGGTGCCGTACGCGCCTGAGTCTTCCACGGCACCGTGTTCCAAGAGAGCGAAGATGGCACCACCGGAGTCGTTGAGCACCACGATGCGGAGGTCCGGCGTCGGCTCACCATGGCCCAGGAGCAGGCCACCGGCGTCGTGCAGGAAGGTGACATCGCCCAAGAGAACGGTGGTTTCGCGTCCACTGCCCAGTGCGATGCCGGTAGCTGTGGCGATGGTGCCATCGATGCCGGCTAGGCCACGGTTGGCGTAAACGGTGGAGATCGGGGCCTGATGCGGTTGGCCAGCGAGATCCACGTCGCGGATGCCGTTGGAGGAACCGAGGACCAACTGGCCGCGGGCGTGTTCCCAGACGGTGGCTCCTACGGACGGACCGTTGGCAACGGTCTCCTCCGCGAGCACGCCATCCAGCGCATGTTGGGCTGCGGCGCCGGCGAGAAGCCAGGAATCCAGCCATTCAACCGAGCCGCGACCTGCGAAAGCGGCCAGTTCCGGGAGGGTTTCGATGGGCGTTTCGCGGCGTCGGCCGGCTTCGTACCAAGCGACCGGGACGGGTTGGTAGATCGCTGATTCCACCGATTCGCGAGCCAGCAGTGCGGCCACGGGGCGGGACAGGGTGGCCCGGCCAAAAAGGACAACGCGTTCGATGGGCGCAGGTGACCCGGGACCAAAGTGCTCCAGCAACACACGGTACGGGCCGACCGCATTGGGGCCAAAGCGGGCGTTCGAGGACGGCTCTGCGAGTAACGGCAGGCCGTGGGCACGTGCGAAGGCCTCTGCCACAGGGCCGGCGTCGTGACCTGCGAGGACTACGGTCCGTCGCTCGGCGAGATCTCCGGACGCCGGCGGAAGATCCAGAGCCTGGGGACCGGCGTCGTAATGGAACACGCCGTGCCCCTGCGTATCCGGCAAGGCATCCCCGGTTCCGGGAGTCAGCGGATCGCGGAACGCGATGTTCACCTGGACCGGGCCTGGCGGTGTGTCCTCCAGCGCGCCGGTGGCGGCATACAGAGCCGTGGCGACTGCCTTCTGCGGGTTGTCCCCGGCAGCGACGTCGACGGCGAAGCGCACGTGATCGCCAAAAATGTCCAGTTGGATGGTTGTCTGGTTCGCCCCGGTGCCGTGCAGTTCCTCGGGACGGTCCGCGGAAATGACCACCACGGGAACGGCCGAGTGGTTGGCTTCCATCACAGCGGGAAGGAGGTTCCCTACGGCTGTTCCCGAGGTGGTCAGGACGGCGACCGGGGCTTCAGTGGAGAGCGCCAAGCCCAGTGCGGTGAAGCCGGCGCCACGCTCGTCGATCCGGACATGAAGGCGAACCCGCCCCGCCGCTTCTGCCTCGGCGAGGGCGTAGGCCATGGGAGCCGACCGCGAGCCGGGGGCCACCACCGCGTGCCGCACGCCGCCGTCGAGCAATGCAGTAACGGCGATCCGGGCGGCGGCGATGGAAGTCAGAGAGTCCTGTGAAGTCACCGTTCCAGTCTATTGGCGGACGCAGCACCCAAACCCTCACTCACGTCCCGGCCCCTTCGCACAAACCCTCACTCACGTCCCGGCCCCTTCCCCCGAACCCTCACTCAGGTGCGGGTGCCTTAGGGTTCTTCGACGTCGATCACGACCTCGTTGTGCCGAAGGAACCACGGCTTGAAGGGAGGATCGAAACGCGCGAACCTGGCAGCCCCTACGGGCTTCAGGCCAGCCAACTGGAGTGCCTCCAGCAGCGCGACACTGTGTCGTTGAAAGGCCGTCGTTGATCCATTTCCAGTGAACCGGACCGCGGCTGTCAACGACCCCGGTACCTCACGGATTTTGACCCTGGGTTCGTCGGGGACAGGGGCATCAGCCGCTGTCACTCCGGACGGCAGGACGAAAGCCACGACGTAGTCTTCGTCTCCGCCTCCCGGGATGGGACCGCTCTGCAGAACCGGCGCCGTCATGACCATTTCCTCGGACGATGCGCTCTCTTGGAGGACAGGTGCGGTCATGGACAGCTTTCGCCGGGCCTTGTTGCTTCCGCTGATGTAGTTGAAGAGGTAACGGAAGGCCTCATTTGGGGCACGGTCAAAAGCCGTGTGCACTTGTACCTCCGCGAGAACATGCCTGGGATACCTACGTAGTTCGAAGTGGGGATAACGCCGGACCAGGTCGTAGGGCTGCTGTTCAGTCATGGTGCGACTGACCATACGCCGCGGACCCGGAACCTGCCAGAGGTCCGGAAAGTGAGCAAGCGCTCGGGGTGCAGAAACGCTCCCCTATCTCCGGGAGATAAGGGAGCGTTCGGGGTTTCAGTTACTTGCGGAAAACCTGCACGATCGCAGGACGGGGCGCCCGCACCGCACCGGCGGGGACCGGCGCACCTGCAGCAACATAGTCCGGGAAGTAGGAGTGGGGCGCGTCAAATGTGCCTTCTTCTCCCGGGTGCTGGACCGCGACGAACACAGTGCGCTCTTCGTCGTGGACGATCGGACCACAGGTTTCGGCGTCGCGGGGCACGGCCAGGAACTGCTCCACCTTGCCGCGCTCCGGGCCTTCCAAGGTGACCTTGAACAGACCGTCGTTGTAGCCGATGGTGGACGGGGCGCCGTCCGTGGAGATCCAGAGGTTGCCAACGGAGTCGAATGCCACGTTGTCGGGGCACGAAATCGGCGACACCTTATCTGCCGGGAAACCGGAGAAGTAGGTGGAGGTGTTCTTGGCGGGGTCGCCGGCAACCAGCAGTAGCGTCCAGTTGAACTTGGTGCCCACTTGGTCCTTGCCTTCGGTGATTTCGACAATGTGGCCGTCGCGGTTCAGCGTGCGCGGGTTGACCTCCGTGGCGCCTTCCTTGCCGGCCTTGCCGCGGTCAGAGTTGTTGGTGCAGGCAACGTAGACCTTGCCGGTGAGCAGGTTTGGCTGAACGTCTTCGCAGCGGTCCATCTTGGTGGGGCCAACCTTGTCGGCGGCCAGGCGGGTGTACACCAGGACCTCTGCCACGGACATGCCCGGAACCGCCGATACGCCGCCAACGACCAGCGGCAACCATTCACCCGAACCATCGAAAGCACCGTCGGCGGGAACCTTGCCGGTGCCATCAATCTCCGCTGCAGGTGAGTCGCCTGTAAAGCGGGCGACGTACAGGTCGCCCTCGGAGAGAAGGCCCATGTTGTTCTTCCGGGCCGCCTTGGAGTCGCCCGCCTGGTATTTGCCCTTGGAGACGAACTTGTAGAGGTAGTCAAAGCGCTCATCGTCACCCATGTAGGCCACGACGCGGCCGTCGGGGGCAACAATGACGTTGGCGCCTTCGTGCTTGAAGCGGCCCATGGCGGAGTGCTTCCTTGGTGTGGAGGTGGGGTCGAAGGGGTCCACTTCCACGATCCAGCCAAAGCGGTTGCTTTCGTTGGCGTATCCGGCATTGCGTGTGTCAAAGCGCGGCTCGTCGAGCTCCCACTGACGGGCGGTTGCCTTCGCCGACAGACCATAGCGCTTGTCGGCGTCGCTGGTTCCAGGGGCCGCAAAGTAGCCGTTGAAGTTTTCCTCACCCGAGAGGATGGTGCCCCACGGGGTGGTGCCACCGGAACAGTTGCCCAAGGTGCCCTTGATCCAACGGCCCGCGGGGTCGTCGATGGTCTTGACAAGGTTGGTGCCAGCCGCAGGACCGGTCAGTTCGTACACAGTGTCGGTGAGGAAGCGGCGGTTGAGGGCTGCGCCCTGGACGTAGCTCCACGGCTTGTTCTTGTTCTTGCGCTCCAACTCCACAACTGCCAGCCCATGGGCAGCGCGGCCGATGGCACGGGCCTCGGCCGCGTTGAAGCCCACCGGAAGCATGATGTTCTCGTTGGTGTACTCGTGGTTGGTGAAGAGTACGGCACGGCGGTCCTTGGAGTCGGGGATCGGGATGATGTCCGTGTAGTCGTTGTTGTAGCCAAACTGACGGGCCTGGGCGGCTGCTGTCTGCTTGGTGATGTCGAAGGCCGGTGAATCGGCGAACAACGGGTCACCCCAACGGATGATCGGGTTCCAGCCGAAACCCTCAGGAACGGTAAAGGCGTCGACGGCGGCGTCGACCGGCTTGATCGCGGTGAACTTGAGCTTGGACTTGTCGAAGCCCTTCTTGGCGGCATCGGAGAGCCCGTTGCCCGGGTCGGCGGTGGCGCTATCAGCGCCACCTATGGCACCGCCGAACACGACGGCGAGCGCACCCGCTGCGCCGAGGCCCAGTGCGGCGCGGCGGGACATGGCCGCTGAGGCGATGTCCCTGAAGTAGCCGTTGGTGCTGGTGTTGCAGACATCGCCAGAGCAGGCGTTATCGCATTTCAGGGCACACGTGACTGGGCTGCGCTTGCCTTTAGTGTGGCCGAGCATGGGGAGCAGCGGGAACGTGCGTCCGGTGGTTTCAGACATGGGGGTGACCTTCCAGAGGGTGTACGAGGTTCCCGTTGAGCTTTTCAGCGGAATCCGAATCTGGGAGGTCGCTCTGGTTAAGGCTGGGTGAACAAACGGTGGTGGTCTCGCGCCAGGACGGAGTGGACGCGTCGCAGGCGGTCCAGCCACCAGTCCCGGCGCTCCCCGGAAGCTGCGTACTGCTCCAGGAGTCCGGGATCGGCGTGCGTTTCACGCAACTGTATGGCGCCGTCGTCGGCCACCAGCGGGTCCCGGGTGATGTCGGAGGCAAACAGCGAAACGGTGCCCAAACCGCAGGCGTATGGCAGCGAAGGAAGGGCGGCCGCGAGGGCAAGGCCCGCACGGATACCTACGGAGGTGTCGAGCGCTGAACTGACGACGGCGGGAAGCCCGGCTTGCTGGACAATGTCCAAGGCTCTGCGCACTCCCCCGAGTGGGGCGACCTTCACCACGATGAGGTCGGCAGCCCCGGCCCGTGCCACGCGCAGGGGGTCCTCTTCCTTGCGAACACTCTCGTCCGCGGCGATCAGGACCGGCGTCCCCGCGGATGAGAGCCTGCGGCGGACTTCCGCCAAACCGTCAATGGTTGGAACGGGTTGTTCTGCGTACTCCAAGCCGACAGCTGATAGCTTCCCCAGAGCGTCTACTGCCTGGTCTACGTCCCAGCCCCCGTTTGCGTCCACTCTGATGGCAGCACCCGGAAGGGCCTGGCGCACGGCAGCTACCCGCGCCAGATCATCGGAGATGTGCTGTCCTTTTTCAGCAACTTTGATCTTGACTGCATCGACGCGACCGAACCGGGCGAGTACCCCGGGGACGCGGTCAGCCGAAACTGCGGGGACTGTGGCGTTCACTGGAATTTTTTCCCGCAGCGCTTCCGGAAACCCTAGCCAGCCCGCTTCCAAGGCGGCGGCCAACCAGCGGGACGATTCGTCGTCGTCGTATTCCGGGAAGGGGCAGAACTCTCCCCAGCCGCGCGGCCCTTGCAACAGGAGGGTTTCGCGCTGCATGATCCCGCGGAACTTCACGCGCATGGGCAGCGACACTACGTGGGCGGAGTCCAGGAGTTCTTCGAGTTCAGGAAGGCTTGCAGACATAATGCCACTGTACCGGCGGCTTTCCGCGCCAAATGATGGCCAGTCGGTCTATGTGGACAACTCAAACGTCCCAGTAGTTCTGTACGCTTCCAAGGGCATCCGCCAACCGCGTCCCGGACAAGACCAAGGAGCTTTCCGGAACCCCCAGTTCGTCCCATTTGGCCACGATGCGGGTGTCGCCCTCAACAGGCAGCGGCCACAACCAGAACTGCACAGAACCATCCACTTGTTCATCCCCGGCACTGCCTCCGCCGCCTCCCCGGTGCGTGAGGACAGGTCCTGATACGTCGTCGGACTCTTCCAGCATGGACGGCGTGGGATGGGCGGCAATCGCCTTCCTTCCGTCAGCGAGCGAAACCCCGAACATGATTCCAGGCAGTCCCGGCCGGCTGAAGCTTTGCTCCGCGATGTCCCGCCACTCTTGGTCCGATTCGTCTCCACGACGCACGGACCACGTGACATCCAACAAACAGCCAGTGGAGTAGACCTCCACCATCTTCACCGCCACCACGGCGCTGGTGCTTCGGTAAAGAAAACCCCCTACGGGCACGATGCCCGGCAGTTCGTCCGACGGCGGCCCGAACCATCCCGGGCGGATGGGCTGGGGTTGGCGTGGCCGCGACGGCGGCTCGGGGAGGTCGTCGAAGAAGCTCATGTTCCATGCATACACCGCCACACGACGTCTGGGGAGGGCCTTCTGGCAACCGAGAGACGGCAACCGCGATATTCTCGAAGTCACGACTCAATGCGGGGGAATCATGACTCAATCAATGCCCGGTTCTGCAACACCTGCCGGTTGGTACCCGGACCCTTCGGACCCCAGGTTTGTCCGGTGGTGGGATGGCCACGCGTGGACAGCCAACCAGGCTCCGCGCCAGATGCAGTACCAACCAGCCTTTGCGCCGCAACGCCCACGACTCAGTGAAGGGACACCTGTTTATAACCCCTTCATTTGGGTGATCACTTTGTTGCCGCTGGTCTCCGTGATTTTCATGCTCTTCTGGCAGCCGGAGTTCCGGATGATCACTACCCGCCAGGGCACCACCACCATCGATCCGTTCTCTATCTACACCCCCGCGTATTTCCTGCTCATGGGGTCGAGCCTCGTCGCCTATGGCCTCTCGGTGTTTTTCGCCTACCTGGACCGTCAGCGCCTGCTGAAGTCCGGCGTCGAGCGTCCTTTCCACTGGGCTTGGGCGTTTCTCAACGCGGCTGTTTACGTGATTGGCCGGTCGGTGATCGTCAACAAGGTTGCCCCAAAGCGGGGGCTGTGGCCGATTTGGATCACCATCGCGGTGTTCGTACTCACCATGGTGATTGCAGGTTTCTGGACGTCCAACATGATGCAGTCCATGTACAACCAGCTGGGCTACTCGGTCACCACTTAGCTCTCCCTCCTTGGGGCCAACGGTCCGGGATACGTACCCTCACACGCGTTAGGTAGACTGCAGGGAACACGCACGGAAGGACGTTCTCATGAACCGCAAGGCCACCGCCCTGGACGTCGCCAAGAGGGCGGGAGTTTCCCGGAGCGCGGTCTCGCTGGTACTTAACGGCCGCGGCGACGGCAACGTGGCCAAGGAAAGCCAGGACCGGATCCGGCAGGCGGCCCAGGAGCTCAACTACTCCCCCAACGCCATTGCGTTGAGCCTGCGGAACCAGCGTTCCCGGGTCATCGGTATTCTGTCCGACGAAGTGGTGGTCAGCCCTTTCGATGGCAACATCATCGGCGGCGCTGACGACGTCGCCCGGAGCCGCGGTTTTGTCACCGTGGTCATGGACACCGAGCGCGATACTGCCCGGGATGCGAGCGCCATCGAGACACTCCTGGACCGCCAAGTGGACGGGCTCATGTACGTGACAGTGGGGCTGAAGCCTATCGAGGTCCCGCAGGGAATGCTTCGCGTCCCGTCTGTCTTGGCAAATTGCTACGACGCCCACCCTGAGCCACAGCTCCACCACGTCATCCCGGATGAGGTTACTGGCGGCAGGGAGGCGACGGATCATCTCCTGCAAATGGGCCACACGGATATTGCCCTGCTTGCCGGTTCTTCGGACTCACCCGCCGCTCCCCTGCGCGTGCAAGGCTACCGGGACGCGTTCGCCACAGCAGGACTCAATGCCAGCGAGGGCCGCATCCACATGGCCGGCTGGGATATCGATGCCGGTTACCACGGGGCCATGAAACTGCTCGACGGCGTGTCCCCGTCTGATCGGCCCACGGCCATCATGTGCGCGAACGACCGCCTGGCCGTCGGAGTGGCCCTCGCTGCCGCACGCCTGGGGCTGAACGTTCCCACCGACCTCTCCATCATGGGCTACGACGACGAGACACGGATTGCCGACACCATGGTCCCCGCCCTCACCACCATGGCCCTGCCGTTGCGGGAAATGGGTCGAGCCGCCATGACCACTCTGCTGGACGCTCTCGAGGGCGCCGACAGGGCGGGGGCGGAAACCACCAAGGAAACGATGGTCCCCTGCCGCCTCGTGGTCCGCGAATCGACCGGCCCGGTGCCTACCCGCTGACGTCCCCCATTGCGAGGCCTGCTCTGCGCCCCAAAACCTCGAAATATCCCGCAGAGCGGGCCTCGCAACGCGGGTCAACGACCCCTGCTCGAAGCACGCCCGTCGTTGGCCCGCTGACTCGTCGCTGGCCAACAACTGAGTAGCGGGCTGGGAACGGGCTTAGCCCTCACGTTGCGAGGCCCGCTCTGCACCCCAAAACCTCGAAATACCCTGCAGAGCGGGCCTCGCAACGCGGTTTAACGCACGACGGCGGCCAGCACCTAGGCGGGTAGGGTCAGCTCCCACACGTCGGCAGTCGCGCCCGTGGGCAGGGTGAGTTCCCACGACTCCCCGGGAGCGGGGTAGGCGCGGAGGGTCGTAGCTACGGAACCGGTACGGTACACCTCCACGAGGGACGCGTCGAGGAAGATCCTCAGCTCCTCCCCCGCAGCCAGGGGATCCGAGTAGACCACCTGGGCCGCGGGACCTGAACCAAGGACCAACTCCACGGAACCGGAACCGGAACCAGAACCGCCACCAGACCCCCGCACCAGCACCTCGGCAAACCCAGGAACAGTAACCGATCCAGCAGCACCCAAAGCCACAGCAGCGCCCCGGTATGCGAGGACTTCGGGCGCGGGAGTGACAACCAGGGAACCCTCAACCACCGACAAAACGCGAGGATGCGTCAACACACCCGACCACCCGGCGTCGTCGATTTCCGCTTGGGCGCGGCCCCGGCGGCCGTCGCGTCCGGGTCCTTCGTTGGCCCAGCCCCACAGCAGCGCCGCAGGTGCGCAATCAACAGAACCGGATGTAAGCTGCACGATCTGCGGCGCGTAGAAGTCCCGGCCGAGGTCGGACTTTCCGCCAGTTACGGGCGTAAAGACCGGCAGCCCAGTCTCCGGATCGGCGGAGAGCGAGCCGATCAGGTGGCCCACACCGTTGGCGTGCTCGTGGTCGTCGCCGGAGAGCCACAGCGAGAACATCATCACCCATTCCCCCGTTGGCACCTGGACCAGTTGCGGGCACTCCCAAATCTCGGCCGGGGTATGGAGGCCCGCGACGGGATCGGCAGTGGTCAGCCAGATTCCCTGGTACTTCCAGTCATCGAGGGAATCCACCGTGTACAGCAGCAGAGCAGCTCGGCCGTCAGCCAATCCCGCCCCCTGCATGGCGTAGCGGGCACCGTTGAAGCGGAAGATGAAGGGATCGCGAACAGCGGTAACCAGCGGGTCGACAGGCATGGATGCGGCCACATGCCCATCCTGGGACCAGGCCACCAAATCCGCGGAACCCCGGGCAATGACCACCTGCGAATGCCCGCCGTGGTCCTGCACGCCGGAGTAGGCGGCGGTGGGCACGCCGTCGTCGGAGGTGACCACGCCCGTCCAGCAGCCTGCGGAGTCGGGGCCACCCGGCTGGGGCGATAGCGCCACCGGGTGTTCTTCCCAGTGGACCAGGTCCGGGGAGCTGACGTGTCCCCACTGGATCTGCGAGTGCCGGGCGGACAAAGGGTTGTACTGGAAGAACACGTGGTAGCGGCCGTTGATGTAGCTGACCCCGTTGGGATCGTTGATCCAGCCCTGGGCCGGACGCGGGTGGAAGCGTGGAAAGGCCGGATCCGGGTGCGTGGCCGCCAGAGACAGAGTGGAAGAGAGTGCAAGGTCCGTCAACGGAACCCCTTTCAGAAAGTTGAGGAGACTATTTGCCCGTGCCCGCGGTGAGTCCGTCCTGCAGCGCGCGCTGGCCGAACATGAACACCACCAGCGCGGGAATCATGGAGAGGACAACACCGGCCAGGACCACGGAGATGCTTCCCGTGCCGAGGTTGCCTTGGAGGGAGACCAGGCCCAGCGGGAGGGTGAAGTTCTGCTCGGAGATGGTCATGATGAGCGGCCGGAAGAACTCGTTCCAGTGGAAGTTGAACGCCAGGATTCCTACGATCGCCAGCCCGGGCATGGCCAGCGGCGCGTACACGGAACGGAACGTCCGCCATGGCGAGGCACCGTCGATCGCAGCCGCTTCAGCGAGCTCACCCGGCAACCCCATGAAGTACTGACGCATCAGGAAGGTACCGAACGCCGTCGGGATCGCCGGGATGATCAGCGCGAGCAGCGTGTCGGAAAGCCCCACGCCGCGGATGAGCATGAACACGGGCACGATGGTCACCTGCGCGGGCACCATCATGGTGGCCAGCACAATGGAGAACAACGCGCCGCGACCCCTGAAACGAAGATGCGCGAAGGCATAGCCGGCAAGTGCCGCTGTCACCATCTGTCCGACGGCGATTAGCCCGGTCACCAAGGCGCTGTTCACCACCAGCAGCACGATGTTGAGCTGCTTGAAGACCTGCGTGTAGGAGGCGAGGTCCGGGTTCAGCGGCAGGAACGCGGGCGGCAGTTTGAAGGATTCCGACGGCGGCCGCAGCGAGGTGGACAGCGTCCACAACACGGGACCCAGGACAAAGACGGACGCTATCAGGAGGATGATGATGCGGCCGGCCACTGACCAGTCCCGCTTCTTCCGAGTGATTACAGGCGCCGTGGTGGTGACACGTTCTTGAATGGTGGTCATGGCGGGCCTCACTGGTAGAAGACGAATCGTTTGCTGAGCCGGAATTGCGCGGCGGTGATGGCCATGATGATGAGCGTCAGGATCACTCCGATCGCGGACGCCTGGCCGAACTCGAGTCGTTGGAACGCGGACTCGAAGATCACCATCACTGCCGTTCGCGTCGAGTCTCCGGGCCCACCGCGGGTGAGGACGTAGGGCTGGTCGAACACTTGGAGTGCGTTGATGATGGCCATGACGGAGGCCACCAGGGTGGTTGGGCTGAGCAGCGGCAGGGTGACGAACCAGTGCTTGCGCCATCCGGTGGCGCCATCGATCGATGCAGCCTCGTATGTCTCCACCGGAATGGACGCCAGGCCGCCGATGAACAGCAGGAAGGAGAACCCGAAGTTCTGCCATACGTAGACAAGAATGACGACGGCGGCAGACCCGCCTGGGGTTGTCAGCCACGGCACTGCCGGGATTCCGATCAACGAGAGCATCCAGTTCACGACGCCGAACTGCTCGTTAAAGAGGTATCGCATAAAGATGGAGACCGATGCCGCGGACAGGATCAGCGGGAAGAAGAACGCGGAACGGAAGAACACCCTCAGCCAGGCAGGGAGCTTCTCCTGCACCATGATCGCAAGTCCCAGGGCCAGTCCGAGCTGCAGCGCCACGGCCACCACCACAAACACGATGGTGTTGAGGAACGAGACCCGGACGGTGGGGTCCTGGACTACCTCGGCGAAGTTGTCGAATCCCACAAAGGTCGGTGCCGAGATGATGTCCCAGCGGAAGAATGCCAGCGCAATCGAGGCAACGATGGGCAGCAGGGTGAAGATGCCCATGCCAACGATGGTTGGTGCAAGGAAGGCCCATGGCAGCCAGCGTTGCTGCACGCGGCCGCGCGTGGATGGCTGGCTGTGTTTGTGCGCGACCTTCCGGTGTGGCTCCCGCCCCGTTCCAGTGGGCGTACTGGTTGCGGTGCTCATGGCTGCCTCCTCAAGGCAAGTTCAAGGTCGCGCTGCATGGAGCTGAGGGCATCTTTGAGTTGTCGCTCGTCTCCGCTGACTGCCAGGCTGACATTCTTCATCAGGGCGGTCTCGACGGCGGCCTGCTGGGGCGGCGCCGGAATGGGACCTGTGGTGGGGAAACGGTCCAGGGTGTCGTAAAAGACTTTCCAGTTCCGCGGGCCGGTTCCCGCGTAGAGCTGCTCGTTGACCATGGAGCGGCGGGCTGGAGTGGTGTTCGGCGTGGGGAACACGATCTGCATCGCCTCCAGGCTGGAGCTGAACTTCACCCATTCCCAGGCGGCGTCTTTGTCCTTGGCGGTCTTCATGATGGCGTAGCCCGCTGTGCCGAACTGGTGTCGCTGGGTCCGCCACTTCGGGAAGAACTGGACGTCGAAGTCCTGCTCAGTCATTCCTGCTTCATGGAGACCTTGCACCCAATAGCCGCCTGCCGGCGTCGTACCAATCCTGTTGGAGGCGAAAAGGCCGATCAGCGCGCTGCCGCCGCCTTCCTCTGGCCGCACACCCAACCCGTCCTTGACCAGTCCGCGGAGGTAGTCGAAGGATTCGAAGACCCGGGGGTCGTCGGCGTTGGGTTCGAGCCACTGGTAACCGCCGGAGCGAAGGCTACGGGTGGGGTGGTTGGAGTAGAAGCCATCCCAGAGCCACTCGCCGCCCGGGGACTTGGTCTCTTTGAGGAAGCTGGTGTCGTTGGCGTAGAGCCACGGCACCACTCCGCCGAAGAGACGGTTGGTCCAGTAGTAGGGAGTGAAATCCGCTGGTTTGGCCTTCTTCATGGCGGCGAGTGTGCTGCGGAAGTCGGTATGCGTCCAGTTGTCGGCCGGCCGTTCCAGACCGGCGGCGGCCAGTGAGGCGGTGTTGTAGTACATGTTGGCGGCGTTCCAGTCGATGGGGAGCTGGAAGAGGCTGCCCTTGTACATGAACGCTTCCACCAGGCTGGGGTGGACGTCCTCGAAGTACTCTTTCATGTCCGCGGCGTCGCGCCGCAGGTACTCGTCCAGCGGATGGGCCAGCTTTTCCGCGAACAGCTGGGCGCCTTCGGTGGCCACATAGACAACGTCCGGCGGGGTGCCTGCTGCCACCATGGTGAGGATCTTGGTGAAGAAGTCCTTCCAGTCCACGGCCTGGATGGCTTGAACCTTGACCTTGATTTCGGGGTGGACTTTGGCGAAGGCGTCGATGACCTTCTGGCGGGCTGCGGCGTCTGCGGCGGTGCCCATGATGGCGATGCTGAGGCTGTTGTCTCCCCTGCCCGGGATGTCTGTTCCGGTGAGCCGCGGCCACGACGCCGCGGTTACTCCAACAATTCCGGCGCCGAGGGCTGTGAGGGCACTTCTGCGTGTGAATTGACGCGAAGCCCCATTGGTTCCCGACATGTAGATATCCTTCCCTAACACGTGTGAGGAACACTATGCCCGACGCCTAACACGTGTCAAGTGTCACAGGAATGTTGCAGAGGCCTCACCTCGCCCGCCGCGCCGGAGAACTCTTCACATGAGCCGTCCAGCGAATTGTGGCAGTCTTGAGAGAATGAGTT
This sequence comes from Paenarthrobacter nitroguajacolicus, assembly GCF_031455195.1. GTDB lineage: Bacteria > Actinomycetota > Actinomycetes > Actinomycetales > Micrococcaceae > Arthrobacter > Arthrobacter nitroguajacolicus_D. The sequence continues at coordinate 454,296 of NZ_JAVDSH010000003.1, forward strand.
CCCAGCAATTCCGCACCAGCGGGAGGTCGAGCAAACGGCCGATTCAAGCACGCGACGCCGGCGTCGGCACAGGATTCCTTTTCATCCTGGCCACCATCGCCAGTGTGGTGGGCCTGGCCGCGACGTATTACTTCTTTGTGCGCACCACCATGGGCCAGTTCATTGACGAGTCCGCCCTGGTGGAAGCAACCGAGCTTGGTGGAACCGCCGGTCGCGCTTCCACCAGCCTGCTGGATATGCTCCCCATGCTCTCGCTGGCCATTGCTACCCTCATGGTCGTTTTCGTCACGGTGGCCCGACGACGCTGGACTGCTGCGGGAATCGCCGTAGCAGCCTGCATCGGCGCCAACGCGGCCACCCAGATCCTCAAATTCCTCATTCCAGACAGGCCCGACCGCGGAGTCCAGACACTGGAACTCAACTCACTCCCTTCCGGCCACACCACCCTTGCCGCCTCCGCGGCTGCCGCCGTCTTCCTCATGGTGTCACCCCGCTGGCGCCCGTTGGCCGGCTTCCTGGGCAGCACCTTCGCAGTAGCCACCGGAGTCTCAACTCTCATCAACCAATGGCATCGCCCGGCCGACGTCGTCGCAGCCTTCCTGGTGGTGGGCGCCGTAATGCTCCCGGCGGGTTGGCTCATTCTCCGCACCGGCAGCAGTTGGAACGTGTGGAAAGGATACGGCGAACACTGGGCAGCGTCCCGGATATGGGTATGGCTCACGGTCGCCGCCCTGCTGATCGCCATCGCCGCGGCCTGCTATTCCTTGCTGCAGGTCATGCCTGGCTTGAGCGCCGACAGTACCATCGACTACTTCTGGGCAGGCACAGCGTTCATCGTGATCGCCGGTTACCTCTCAGCCCTGGGCGGCACTTGGCTGTTCGGCTTGGCGGCTCGCAAGGCCTAGCCCCTTCGCCTGGCCTGCTCGCGAATGAACAGCCGATCGTCATCGGTGAGAACCGTGCCGCCGTGGCTGTCCACGGCACTGTCTTCACCTGTCTGCTGAGTGATGATGGCAGTGACCGTCCGCGGAACGATCATGCTTCCGGGGTTGTCGATGAGCCATTGCTGGGTTTCCGGAGAAAGCTGATTCCAAAATTCTCTGATGTGCATAGCAATCAGCGCTGCCCTTCATTGGTGGGGTTTCTGGAGTGCGCCATGAGCGCGGGAGAAGATACTCGGTAATTCGGGGCGTTATTACGTCTTAAGGCTACGCCGGGCCATGCCCATCCCAACCCGGCAGGCGCAAAGGTTTCTGATGATGACGTCGACGAAGCAGCCGACGTGGGTTACAGTTAGTCCAATCGATGGACAAACAGTGGCATATCCTAGGAGCACCCATGTCATCCACCCTCAGGCCCCGAGCCGACCGCGGTTCTGCCCGCACTACCGTCCTGGCTTCCCGCGATCTGGTCGTCGACCTCATCAGGGTCGCCTGCATGTTCGCCGTAGTGGCCGTCCACCTCCTCATGATGGGCATCAGCGTGGACGGGTCCGGGATTGGCGTCGAAAATCCGTTGACGTCCCTGAGCTGGTTCGCCCAAGGGACATGGTTCGGCCAAGTCATGCCGCTCTTCTTCGTTGTGGGCGGCTTCGCGTCGCTGACTTCCTGGCGGAGCCTGCAGCGCCGCGGCGGTGACGCCGGCGACTACCTCCGCAACCGGGTGCTGCGGCTGGTCCGCCCCACGGTTGCCTTATACGCGTTCCTCGCCGTTGCGTTATGGAGTGCGACGGCGGCTGGCGTCCCGGGCGATCTGCTCACGGTTATCTCTGTGGGCGCCGGAGTTCAATTGTGGTTCCTGGCCGCGTACCTGATCTGCCAGGCAATGGTGCCAACAATGGCGAAACTTCACGGCCGGGCACCGTACCGGACCGTCGCAGCGCTGGCTGCGGGCGCCGCCGTCGTCGATGTCTTTCGCCTGGGCTTGGAGCACAATCCCTGGGGCTTCGACTCAAACCCGATCGGGCTGCTGAACATGGTGTTCGTTTGGGGTCTGCTGCAACAACTTGGGTTCTTCTATGCGGACGGATTCTTTGACCGGTTCGCTCGCTGGAAGCTGCTTTTGGGTGCTGTAACTTGCTACGTTGCACTGGTTCCGCTGACCCACGGGGGCCCGTACCCGGTGGACATGCTGACCAACCAGAACCCGCCGATGTTCCCGCTGATCCTGGTGGGACTGGCTCACATCCTGTTGGTCAAGGCCGTATACCCCGTTTTGCAGCGGTGCGTGAGGGTCGGCTGGGTGCAGAAAACCATGTTTGTGGTCGGCAGCCGGGCCATGACCATCTACCTGTGGCATCTGCCGCTGATCATCGCGATGTTTGGAATCGCACTGCTCCTCCGGCTGCCATTCCCTGAGCCGGCGAGTGCCGAGTGGTGGCTGAGCCGTCCCCTCTTCTACGTGGCCGCATGGGTGCTGGTGCTCCTGGTGTCCACACCGTTGGTCCGGCTGGAGCTTGCCAGCACCGCGCTGGCACCTGGTGCCGCCCGGCCCGCCATGTGGCGCATCCTGACGGGGACCGTGCTGGCGATCATTCCGCCGTTCGTGGTGATGCGGACCGGGCTGGATACAGCCAACGCAACGTGGGGCCTGGTGCTGCTGGTGGTTGCAGTGGCTTTGGTGACTGGCAAGGTCCCTGACCGGGCGTCGAAGACGCCTGCCCTTGTGGCTTCCTGACCTTCTTTGTACGCCAAACGGCCGCAGAGCAACCTTGCGAGGTTGTTCTGCGGCCGTTTGTTTCTTCAAACAAGGTACGGACGAGTCCTTATGGCATGCGGTAAAGGAAGGCAGCCATGGCATCACGGTTGATGGGCTCAAGAGCCTTGTAGACGTAGTTGCCTTCGCCGATCTGCCAACCTGTCGAGATGCCGGTGACCTTCATCCAGACCATCTCTTTGTAGAACTGCTGGTTGGGGTCAAGGTCGCTGAAAGGGGCAGTCGTGGGAGCTTCGAAATCCGGTTTATTAACCAAACGGTAGAGGAAGGCAGCCATCGCATCGCGGTTAATGGGGGTCAGCGGCCGGTACGTCCGCGATCCGTCCGATTCGGTCCAACCTGACGAAATGCCAGCATCTGCAAGCCAGGACATTTCCTTGTAGAACTGCTGGGTGGTCAACACGTCCTTGAACGGCGACTGCGCGGGCGGCGTGTAATCAGGAGATCCAGCCATCCGGTAAAGGAACGCAGCCATCGCATCACGGTTGATGGGTGTGACCGGCCTGTAGGTGACGGACTGGTCCGCTTCGACCCAGCCCGTGGAGATTTTGCGATCCGCCAACCAGGACATTTCCTTGTAGAACTGCTGGGTGGTGAGGACGTCCTTGAACGGCGAAACTGCAGGCGCAGTGAAGTCCGGGCCTTTGCTGCTGAAGTAGGCCTTCCATTCGGACGTGGCACCGTTGAGCAGCGCCCACCCTTCCTTCGCCTTTGCCGTTACCTTCACTTGGCCGCGGGCGGTGTGGGTTCCGGCGTCGACCGTTTTTCCGTCCACCTGGTAGTCCACAGAGTCGGATCCGGGGATGGTGTAGCTGTCATCGGCCATGTACGGGGCTTCGTTGAAGACGACAGGCGCGGGGGTCACCGCCTTGTCTGCGGCGACAACCGTGGCCGTGGGCTTGCTGGTCATCGACAGCAGCCAGTACGGCGTCTTTACACCCACTACTTGCACCGTCAGGGTGGAACCAACATCCTCACTGGTGAGTGTGTATTCAGGAAGGCTGGAAACGTCATCGCCGGTGGTGCCGGCCTTATGCCGGGTCCACGTGTAGCGCAATTCCACGGGTGCGGGTTCCCAGGTTCCTGCCTGGGCGGTCAGGGTGCTGCCTACGTACGCGGAACCGAGAATGACGGGAGTGTCTCCAGTCAAGGTTCCCGGCCCAACCTGGGCGGTCGGCGCGGACGTGGCAGACACGGCCGGAACGTACTTTTTTGTCGCAGTGACCGTAACGGTCATTGCGGCCTGATGGTCGTCGGCCACCAAGGTGTAGGTGGAATCGGTAGCACCGGCAACCGGCACGCCCCAACGGTTCCACTGGTAGGTCCATTCCGCAGAGTCCACGTTGGACCAAGCGCCCCGGTCAACGGTAAGGGTCTTCCCCACCGCGGCTTCACCCGCGATGGTTGGCGTACCGGCGACGATTGGGGCTGCGTCTGCCGCCACCTGCTTGACGGTGGCATTGGCGTCCACCAGACCCGAGCCGCACCCAATGCAACCTGCCACCGGGCGGCCGTTGGCTTTCAGGCGCTGTTCGACGTCGGCCGGGGTGAGGGCGGGAAGCGTGGCCACCATCATCGCTGCAACAGCTGCGACATGTGGGGCCGCCATGGAGGTACCGGACTTGAGGTAGTAGTCCTCTGTGGTGGCAGTATCAGCACCTTGGTTCAGCGTGGACACGATGCCGTTGAGCGCGTCTTTCGTCATGTCTCCGCCAGGGGCCATGACGTCCACGTTCGCTCCGAAGTTGGAGTAGTAGGCCTTTTCCGCGGTGCGGGTGCTTGCTCCCACCGTGATGACGTTGCTGCAGTTGGCCGGGCTGACGAGTGACGCGTCAACGTTCTCGTTGCCGGCAGCAACCACAACGGCTGCACCCTGGCTCCGGGCGAAGTCCAGAGCATTCTGGTAGGTGGCTGAGCACGTTGCGCGGCCGCCAATGCTGAGGTTGATCACGCGGGCGGGGTTGGCGTTGGCTGGGATCCCAGGCACCGGGCCGCCGGCTGCCCACCTGATGCCGTCCGCGATGTCCGAGCTGTAGCCGCCGCAAGTTCCGATGGCCCGGATGGGTACGATCTTGGCCTGCGGAGCAACGCCGGCAACACCCTTGTTGTTGCCCGCAACTGCAGCGATGATGCCGGCAACGTGAGTGCCGTGCCAGGACGACCGGACACCGGCGCGTCCGGCTGCACACTGGTTGTCGGAGGTTGCGTCACCTTCGTCGCGGGGGTTGGGGTCGCGACCGTCGCCGTCACGGGCCGTGGTCGCATTCGAAATCATGTCGTACCCGGGCAGGACGTTTGCGTTCAGGTCGCTGTGGTCGAGGATACCGGTGTCGATCACGGCAACAGTGCTTCCTTCGCCCCGGCTGACATCCCAGGCTCCCAGTGCATTAATGCCACCCGTTCCACTGCCAAGGCCCCACTGGAGGTTGTAGTAGGTGTCGTTGGGCGCCGTTGCCAGGGTCTGCATGATGGTGTCGGGTTCGGCGTACTCCACGGCTGGATCTGCAGCCAATGTGGCCACCAGCGCTTTTGCCTCCTGGGGTGAGAGCTTGCGGTCCGTTTTGACCACTTCCTCGCCGGTGGAAGTTGTCCGAAGGCTCTCCACCGGAAGGCCCACGGCCTCTTCGGCTGTCTTGAGTGACTTCTGGGGATCGATCGATTGGATCCCTGCAGTCTCCTTGAACTTCACAATGAACTGGTCTGTAGGTGTCGCCGGGAGGTTTGACGTCACCGGCAAGGGAGCCGCACTGGGAAGCGGCGGCGCAGGCGTGTCAACAGCCGCGGCAGGGAGCGCCGGCAGGGCTGCTCCCACCAAGGCGACGACGCTGAGAAGGATTAAACGAGAACTAACCACGGCTTTCCGCTGGTTACGCATATACAGTCGCCCTTTTGCTCAAGACGCCCCCCAAAGAGCGCTGAAAAGTGGCCGCGAGCGCAGCCAGAAATGAGTTTAGCCAAGTAGTGGAGATTCCTGCGAATCCTTGGGGATCGCGGCGGATAGTGCCCGAACGAACAAGGGCCGGCCGCAGAAAAGACTGCAACCGGCCCCGGTTGATATTCGTGATCAGTCTTAGGGCATGCGGTAGAGGAAGGCCGCCATGGCATCACGGTTGATGGGTGAGAGCGGGCGGTACGTTCGGCCACCGTAGGCGTCCGTCCAGCCCGAAGAGATCTTCTTTTCGGACAGCCAAGCCATCTCTATATAAAACTGCTGGTACACGCTCACGTCCTCGAATGGAGAGTTATACGGTGCCACATAATCGGGTGAACCGGCGAGCCTGTAGAGGAACGCTGCCATGGCATCCCGACTGATTGGAGTCAGGGGCCGATATGTCTTTGAACCGTCAGACTCTGTCCATCCGGAAGAAACGCCGGTCTGGGCCAGCCAGGCCATCTCCTTATAGAACTGTTGCGTCGTCAGCACGTCCTTGAAGGGGGATTTTGCCGGCGGTGTGAAATCCGGAGATCCGGCCATGCGGTAGAGGAACGCAGCCATGGCATCGCGGTTGATTGGTGTCAACGGTCGGTAAGTGACCGACATATCCGCTTCTACCCAACCCGTGGAAATTTTCCGCTCCGCAAGCCACGACATCTCTTTATAGAACTGCTGGCTGGTCAGGACATCCTTGAACGGAGACTTGGCAGGGGCCGTATAGGCGGGTCCCTTAGTGCTGAAGAACACGGTCCATTCGGCTTTGGCCCCGGGCGCCACTAAATAACCTGGTTTGGCTATAGCCCTTATTTTGACTTGGCCGCGTGCAGAGTAAGTCCCGGCCTTAATAGTCATGCCGGCAATTTGATAATCCACGCCCGGACTCACAGGCACGACGTACTTGTCGTCGACCATGTAGGGCGCTTCAACAAACTGGATGGGTGACGGGGTCACAACGTGGTCTGCGGGCATCACCGTGGGAGTTGGCTCGGTCTTCACCGTGGTCTGCACGAAAAAGGGTCTCGTTGCAGTGACCGAAAAGGATACCGCCTTCCCGGCATCGGCCTCTACCAAGGTGTAGGTGAGGGCAGTCGCGCCCTGGATTGCCTGTCCATCCCTCAGCCACTGATAGGTTAGGCTGCCGGGCTGGGGCCACCACTCACCGGCTGAACCGGTGAGAGTCATTCCCACAAACGGCTCTCCCTCTAGAGTTGCAGGCGGGGAATTCGACAGACTGCCGAGTTCCACCAGAGCAGTCGGAGCCGAGGTGACTGTAACCGCGTCGAAGTGCATCTTCTTGGCTGTTACCTTGATGGACATCCGGGCGCCTAAGTCATCGCCTTGGAGTTCGTACGCGTTATTCGTTGCCCCGGCTATGGGGGTTCCGTTCCGAAGCCATTGGTAGCTCCAGTCAATTCGAGGGACGTCTGCCCATGGACCGCTGACATATGGTTTCAGTTCAGCGCCTACACCCGTTCCGCCAACAACCGAAACCTCGCCCGTCCCTATGGGAGCTGCGTCTGCCGCCACATCGCGCAAAGCCTGATCAGCGTTGAGGAGGCCTCCGCCGCAGCCGTCCAGGCAGCTCCAAAGGGTATTGGCTGTCGCCTTGATCTTCTGTTCCACTTCGCCGGGCGTCAAAGCAGGAAAAGCAGAGAACATCATGGCTGCCACCCCAGCGACCTGGGGTGCGGCCAACGATGTACCTTGGCCGTAGTAATACGCCTCTGTGGTTGGCGTGTTCAGTCCGTCATTTAGCGTAGATAGAACCCCGCTGGGAACATCCCAGCGGATGTCGCCGCCAAAAGCGACCAGATCTACATTGAGGCCATAGTTGGAGTAGTAGGCCCTGTTCAGCTGGATATCAATCGCTCCCACGGTGATGACGTTGCGGCAGTTGGCCGGGCTGATCAAGGATGCGTTGATGTTCTCGTTTCCTGCAGCTACAACTACAACGGCACCTAAGCTTCGGGCTGTGTCGACTGCACTCTGAAACGGGGCCGTGCAGGCTTCACGACCTCCAATGCTCACATTGATGACCCTGGCCGGATTCGCGTTTTGAGGAACGCCCGGAACACCGCCACCGGCCGCCCAAACAATGCCGTCGACGATGTCTGACTTATACCCGCCGCAGGATCCCATCACCCTCACAGGTACTACTTTTGATTTTGGTGCGACACCTGCAACCCCTTTATTGTTGCCAGCCACCGCGGCGACGATACCGGCAACGTGGGTTCCGTGCCACGATGAAGGAGAAGCGGGCTGCCCCGCCGCGCACTGTCCGGCGGAGGTCGCGTCACCCTTGTCATGAGCATCGGGATCGCGACCGTTTCCGTCTCTGGCCACAGCGGCAGAACTAATCAGGTCGTACCCGGGGAGGACGTTTGCGTTCAGATCGCTGTGGTCCAAAATTCCGCTGTCCACCACAGCGACATTGACTCCCTCTCCCCGGCTGACATCCCAAGCACCGAGGATACTGTCATAGGCGTGCATGCCCTGGGAATGGTAGTAAGTGTCATTTGGTTGGTCCGCAAAGGTTCGCATGATCGTGTCGGGTTCTGCGTACTCAACGTTTGGGTCTGAGGCGAGAGCCGCGACTAGCTCTCCAGCTTCTTCTGCCCCAAGAATTCGGTCGGTCTTGACAACTTCTTCATCGGAACCAGTAGTCCGTACAGCTTCGACATGAATGCCCACGGCCTCGGAGGCCAAACCAAAGGTCGACTGCATGTCCGACGACTGGATATCTGCCCGCTCTTTGAATTTCACAATGAACTGATCCGTGGGAGCCACGCTGGAATCCGTGGGCATGGCACGCGGAGCTGCACTCGGTGCCGGAATTGTAGCTTCGTCGGCGCCGGCCGGAAGCGCAGGGAACCCTGCTCCAACGAGTGCGACAACGCCAATAAGGATTATTCGAGAGCGCACGCTGGCTCTCCGTCGGTTCTGCATAGACAGCGCCCTCTGCTCATACGCCCCCCAAAGAGCGCGGAAATTAGCCGCCTGAGTGCGGCGAGCACGAGTCTAGCTACTGTTTCCAGGTTTCTGTGAATTTCCTGAGAACCACGTCCCTGTCTTAGAGCTACCGCACCCTATAGCGGTTGCCAAGGCCCGTCATATCCAGTTATTTGACAGGAGCCGGCGCGGTGTCCACCACACGACGTTTCACATCACGCCGGGTGGTTTCGGTTTGGAAACCGCTAGCAGACAATCCCGCCGGCCAGTCCCCCCGACAAGTAGCCAGTTCTTCGAAGCATGCCCGCAAAAGCTCCTTTGGCGGTGGAGTGTGACCGTCGCCAGTGTCAGGTCCCCACCGATCCATCAGCATGAAGACGTCTTCCGATTCGCCTACGACATCCAAGAAAGGGATCTGGTGATTCTGAATATGGAACCAATCTTTGGCGTTCTGGATCAGGGCGACGGTGTGTCCAAAACCCGCAGCATATGAGGGTAGTAGGTCGTGAGCCACGCTTCCCGGTAGCTCCGACATGTCTTGGCCTTCCAACTCCCAGGCATGGGTCATATACCTCCCTACAGCTCCAGGATAGAAACGGGAGATTGAAGTCTGGGGATTGACCGCAAGCGCAAGCGACATCGTGAAGTACCTCGACAATGCCAGGCTGGCGTATCCGCCGCCAGAGCTGCCGAAAAAGATCACGTTGTATCCTCCCGTCGCCCGGAGTATGCGTCTGATGACGTCCGCCAACGTTTCCTGGAGGTCTGGCTGTTCGCTCGATCCCGCATACCACGCGAGATTGAGGTCAGCAGACTTCCTAAGGCTGGGATCAGAAATGAAGATCCGGTTAACGGGCAGCCCGGCAGTCACGCCTTTACCCAGGAACCACGGCAGACGAACGTCTTTCTCAGCTGCACCGTGGAAACTCACCAGCGTTGTATCCGAGTTTGCGGGTAGGTTCAGGACCTCGATGGGCAAGCCCTGGTACTGAATTTCAATCAGCCCCGCGGGCACTTCCCCCGCCGAGAGGAACGCCTGAAGGTCTTGGAACGAAGTGAGGACAGGTGTATTGGCGGGCTGGTTTTCAGGCACCACGGTAGTCTAGCCGCGACATCAGTCGGGCCTGAATCTGTCCGAACGTGGACGACCTCAGTAGTTCCGGCGGTGCTTCAGTCTCGGAATTGCGACGGCGAACACCACCGCCGCGGCGAACCCCAGTACCCCGGTGGCCCAGACGCCGGCGGACAGCGAGATCGCAGCCGTCAACCCGGACAGCAGCACCGGTCCCCCTGTTGCCCCGGAATCTGCAATGAACCTCCAAATGCCAAGAAAGTGGCTGCGCCCATTGTCCGGCGAGAAGTCGGCACCCAACGTCATGATCAGTCCCGAACTGATGCCGTTGCCGAACCCAATCAGCAGGGCAGCCAACAACAGGGAAACAAATCCGCCTGTGAAAGGGATCAATATGAGGGCTACTCCCATGATCAGCGTGGAAGGGACAGCCACCCACTGCCTGCCTTTCCTGTCCATGAGCTTCCCAGCCGGGTAGAACACCAGCATGTCGATAGCCCCGGAAAGGCCGAATAGCAGCGACGCGTGCGTGGCATCGAGCCCCAAGTGATCCGCCCACAACGGGATAACCACTTGTCGTGATGCCCTCAACGCGCTCAGCAAGAGGATCCCAAATCCGACAGTCAGGAACACGCCCGCGTGCGAAACCGCGATGCTCCGTAACGTCGACGCCGGAGGGCGGGGAGCGCCGTCGGACGTTTCAGGGGCGACCAGGTCCGGGATGGTGAGCGACAAGGCCGCGGCCGCCATCATGCCCGCGAAGCCCACCCAGTAGGCCCCACTGATGCCGGCAAACTGCATCACGCCGGCGCCGACGAAAGGCCCGATGAAGATACCAATCCTGGTCACGCCGCCCAAGGTAGACAGGGCTCGTGCCCGGAAGATGACCGGCACGGCTTCGGTGAGGAACTTTTGCCGGGCGAGGTTGAAGACGCTCGCCGACATGCCCACCAACGTCATGGACACCGCCAACAACCAGAGACCGTTCTCCACCTGCGGCGCGAAGGCTGAAGCGCCCAGGGCAATAGCGCCCAAAGCGCCGGCTCCAACGATGGACCAACGTTCGCCGAACTTCTCCGTGATGATCGACGCCGGGATGTTGAAAAGCCAGGAACCTATACCGATGAGCGTCACTACCAACGCCGATACGGCAACGGAAGCGCCGAGGTCGCGCGCCGAAAGAGCGATGACCGGAAGGACCGCACCCTCTCCAATGCAAAACAGCAGCGCGGGCCCGAAGGCCGGGAGTGCGATGCTGCGCAGGCTAAAAGCTTGGTTTGTCTGGGTCTCGGTCATCCCTTTCATCCTAGGACTGCGGTAGCCGCAGCGTTCATCGTCATTAAGCGTGGCAGCAAGGTGCCTGAAGGGGAAGCGGCCTTCCTCCGGGAAAGCTGCCAGGTGATTCTGCCCCTTCAAAATCATTGGGACTTTGCCTGCTGGGGCGTTCAAACTTTGATCACTGAAATAGCAGCACCGAAGCGCCCGCCGTCCTCTCCCTGACAAAATATCTGGCCAGACAGCGGGGAAACTATTGTTGCAAATCTATGCTGACGGTACGGTAAGCACAATCGTGAACACCTTACGAGATCGTGTACGAAATTCTGGGGAGAACTACATGAAACGTTTGCATTTCACTTTAGTTGGCGCACTAGCGCTGGCGCTTGTCGGGCAGGCTTCTCCGGCACTTGCAGCTACCACACCAGCGCAGGTCTCCACCGGTTTCTCCGGTTCCGCCTATGGCTCCTACATATTCAATGCTGACAAGACACTTACCTCGGGCCCCACGGCCAGTTCAAGCATCAGTTGTACTGGCTCTACGGGCAAGACATCCTCAAACACTGCCGTGGCACTTACCGTGCCAGCTGTGGGAAACGTCGGAGCAGCAACTACAAGCGTCAAAACACTATTAACGACTACGGGCAAAAGGATCGAAAGCAAATCGACGACCGATGGGGCCAATATTCTTGGCGGCCTGATTACAGCGGGTGCCATCACATCGGAAAGCTCTGCCGACAAGAACACGGCTGGCGTTTTCTCCGGTTCGAATAAGACGACTATCGCTGATTTGAAGGTTTTGGGTGTCGCCGTAGGGGCCAACCCCGGCGCTAATACAGTGCTGGATCTCGCTGTGCCCCTGGTGGGTTCGGTCGGTAAGATCACCTTGAACGGACAAGAAAAGAGGGTTGTTAATGGGGTGTATCGGGTTTCGACCACAGCACTCCGTGTTGAAGTCCTGAAATCCGGTCTACCTGGGCTCAAGGTTGGAACAGACATCCGAATTGGTGTCAGCATCGCCGATCTTACCCCTGCCCAAGCAGGCTATCTCGCAGGTTCGGGTTACAGCACAAGGACCGTGTTGGCCAGTGGGCTGCTGAATTCAGGATCGACAGCACTCGCCTACGCCCGGTGTAACGGTGGAACCACCTCCGCGAACGTGGCGGGTATAAACATTCCCGGCCTAGCCACCGCTGGTGCGGCTTCAACGAAGACCATCGGCGTCCTTACGCCGCAGCCAAAGATCACCGTGACCAACTCCATATCGGGGCTAAACGTATTGAATGGGCTGATTCAAGCGGACGCCATAAAGGCCGAAACAGCTGCAACCAGAGCTGCCGGCGCCACAACATCCACTCTGACAGACACCTCTACCTTTACCAACTTAAGGATTGCAGGCCTCCCGGCTATCAATGCCTCTGTAGCTCCGAACACTGTGGTCCAAGTAGCAGGGCTCGGCAAGGTGACGTTGCACAAAGTCAGCAAATCATCAATCGGGATTGTTGTGACAATGATTGACGTCGAACTCAGCCAACCCATAGGCGCGCTGCCGACGGGTTCCAAGCTCCAAATCGGATACTCCTACTCAGCAGTTGCGCAATAGCAACTGAGTCGGGAATTGACCGTAGTATGCCCGTCGCCACATGATAATTGGCGGCGGGCATACTACGCCCCGTAAAGCAAGTATGGGCGGGCTGGACACTTGTCGCTTTACGCGAAGTGTCTTCCAATTTGCGAGGCGCATCGCCGCAATGAATCGGTTAGACCTCACGGGCTTACCAATCAATGACTCACCTGCTACGGCATACGTACATGTGAGGAACAGGCGCCCGCTCAGGGCCACTCAATATCTATTACTACTGTATCCTTCACGTGAAAGTACCGAACGCGATCAATATTTGAATCGGTGAATGCGAACGGGAGTGTTGCGGTTCCGGGCTCCGGAACCGCAACACCCACATGTGAGCGGGATCGTCCGAGACTACCGGCGGCTGGCTACTGCCTTCCGACGGCTGGCCACTGCCAAGAAGAGGCCCATTAGGAGCATGGTTCCCTCCCACAGAACGAAGGTTTCGTTCAGACCCGTCTTAGCCAGGGCGCTGGAGCCCTCGACGGCGGTCGAAGCCGCTGTGGTTGTCGCGCCCTTAGTTACACCAGCGGCTACAACGGTGCCGGATTGGGTGCCAGCGGTCGTAGCGCTACCGATGGTGGTGATAAGACCCGCGGTGTTGATGCCCATTGTCGGAGTGCTCGTATTGTTCTCTCCACCGTTATCAAGGCCACCGCCGGTCGGCGGCGTCACAACCGGAGGGGTCACAACCGGAGGGGTCACGACCGGAGGCGTCACAACCGGAGGCGTCACAACAGGAGGGGTGACCGTGCCTACCGAACCGCCCCCAACGCCCACCGAGGTGGAACCAGTGCTGATGGGAACCGTGATGGGGATGATCAGCTGAGTGCCCGATCCAATGCCGCCAGAACCATTAGTGGTACCGCCGGTAGTAGTGCCCGGAACCGTTCCGCCCGTAGTGCCAGTACCTGTGGCTGAAGAATCACCCAGCACACCGACCGCCGTCGAAGCCAGGCTCACCGGAGCCGTAACCGGAACAACAACCTGAGTGCCCGAACCAACACCATCCGAACCACTCGTCGAAGCACCCGACGACGAACCACCAGGAACAGCCCCAGCAGCGGAACCGGACGCACCCGAAGTGGCTGAAGAATCACCCAGCACACCGACCGCCGTCGAAGCCAGGCTCACCGGAGCCGTAACCGGAACAACAACCTGAGTGCCCGAACCAACACCATCCGAACCACTCGTCGAAGCACCCGACGACGAACCATCAGGCGCAGCGCCAGAAATGGAACCGGACGAACCGGAAGTGGCCGTCGAGTCGCCACCGACACCCACAGCAGTGGCTCCGATGTTAACAGGGACCGATATCGGAGCCACTACCTGAGCGCCGGATGCAAGACTCTCTCCCCCCGACGTTGTTGCCTGCGCTGGCGTTGAAGCTGCCGGCGCAGGAGTTGATGCCGCTGGTGCTGAGGTGGCGGTTGAGTCCCCCAGGACACCCGCCGACGTCGACCCCACCGTGATGGGAACCGTCACCGGTGCAACCACTTGGGTGCCGGACGCAATCGCGCCGGCTCCGCTGGTACCGGCTGTCGGCGTCGAGCTTGTTGCCGCCGGAGCGGCAGGTGTAGCTGAGCTCGTCGCAGTGGAACCCCCCAGCAGACCCACTGACGACGAGCCCAGGTTTATGGGCACCGTGACCGGAGCGACCACTTGGGTCCCGGAACCGATGCTGTTGGAGCCGCTGGTGTTGGCGGCGGGTGTTGCGCCGGAACCTGCAGCGTGTGCCGGCGCGGTTGTGGTGGCTGCTGAGTTTCCCAGCAGTCCAAGCGAGGTGGCGTTGAGATTGATTGGCGCTGTTACGGGCGCTGCCACCTGCGTTCCGGAGAGGACTCCGTCCTTGCCGCTTGTGGTGTCCGCGGCGTTTGCCGCGGTGGCGCTGAGGACGATCATGCCCCCGGCAAAGCATGTGCCGATGAGGCACTTGCGAATGGTCGTGTTCATTGTGATCTTCTCCTGAAGGTCTTGTTCCCAGAGACGTCCGTTGACGGAACGTTCGTTTGGCCGTCTGCCGCGTAAGTTGGTGCGGCAAGGTCCGGGAACTAGTCAGGAGAGGAGCCGGGGTCAAAACAAACCGGCTCGGGATGCTGCTCATCGCCGGCCGCAGAAAGACCAGGTAGAGCGCCAACGGGGACAATCGTGGCGTCGTGAAGGAAGACTGCGGCGGGGCTTGGTGGGCCATTTTGGGAGTTGCTGGATCCGGACCCGCCCACCCCAGCGGGTACCGCTTCGAGGTCAGGGAGCGTGTCAGCGGGTGGATCTGGAAGCACCGCCGACTGGTGGCCTTTAGTGACTGGGACAGTGCCCCGTGAACTGAGTATGTGGGTGATTGACACCGTTGTTGCGATTGCGGGTACCGAAGCTGTGGACTCGGCTTTTGAAAGCACGACGTCGAAACCCTGCAGGGCGTCCGTGGCTGGTGAGACGCTTCCAGTCGGGATTACGGGCGCAGGCGGGGCGGTTACGCCCAGCACGGGTGGAAGGGTTGAGTCCGCTCCGGAGAGTGGCGGTAACGCAGGTGCCGATGGTTCAGGAACCGTTCCCACCGGCGGCAGAAGGGTGTCCGCCACGCCAACGATCGGTTCAAGAATGGGTGTGGTCACGTCGGTGACAGGCTCCAGTCGCAAGGGTGCGATTGCATCGTTGACAGGGGTAACAACTGCACGAACTGAATCGTCAATGACACCAGTAACCGGCACAATCACGGTTCCCACAGCATCGCCGGTCGTATCCGCGGGGACTATATGGCTGACCACCGGTGCCGTACCAACTATGGCGTCAACGGATGCGCCCGCTTGGTGAACGATCGGCGGCAGCGCTGGCACGGGAACCGCAATGGGTGTCGCGGGCAGGGCACCCTTGACCGGCGCTGGCACCGGAACACTCGGCACCGGAACGCTGAGGGGCGGCGCGGGAGCGCTTTTCACGGTGGCGGTTACTGAGGCGACGGTTGAACTGACATCGATAAGGAGTGAATGGCTGTTTTGTGGGCCTGAATCGGCGTTTGCTGCCGTTGCAGAAAGGGCCATCCAGATTGCCGTACCGGCTCCGGCGACCATGACAGAGCGGAGAATGCTGGCCGCACGCGGAAACACGCGTGAACCCTTCATCTCGACACCCCCAGGTAGTCGCGAACCAACGGTCGCCTTCATCCTAGGACGGAGGCAGTCAGTTAGTCCATGGCTGGGAGTAAAGAAAATCGTAGTTTTGGAAGGAACCTTCTTAGTTTCACGCCGTCGGTTAGAAGTAGGCTGGGACGTGCCAGCTAAGGGTCCTTCGTCTTGCGGCCGCCAGACTGGCTCGAGGCTGGGGAGCCCGACTTGGCTTCGTGAACATGCCCTCTACCACGGCGGCCCCTTGCAGAGGCCGTTCCGATTTCAGCCTTCGAAGTGCCAGATCGGCGTCACCAGCCCAATGGTGAGCGGGAATGCCGATCTGGCCGTCCCCCGCGTACGGTCGGGATATAACTACTCGCCCATCCAAGGCCTTGACCGCATGCTGTGACACACCGAATTCATCCAGCATTGGAGCCAAATGATTCTCTGTGTGCTCGGTGTCGCCCGCGTTGTGGACGCAGTGAACCAGGTTGCCACGGTTCCATTTCGGGTCCGTATACAAGTCCATGATTCGGAAGCGGTGGGCATACCCATGCATGAGCTCATCGTAGCCGTAGCCGGGCCATGCAGCTTCAAGAGTCTCCCGGAGTGGATCAGGTGATGCGTGCCGGAAAACATCTGTCTGAGGAGTCCGCGGGATGGCCACGGCGTGCGCAAACCTGGTTGCCAGCCGCAGAGCTGCGAATCCACCGGCACCGGACCCTTCCGTGAGTACGTAACCCGCGCCGGAAGCGGCCATGACCTTGCGAATAACTGCCTCCATCCAGTCGTCCGGATCCACCGAAGGAGTGCCGAGATACCATGCCAACCGGCTTCCCGATTTCAAGGTGAGCGTCGGGTCTGCGAACATCACAAACGGCGACTTCGAGTTACGAAGAACTGGAAGAGGCTGAAACAAGTAATCCGTCTTGGCGCCGCCTCTCCTTGCTGCATGAAGCCCAACGCGAATGTCCAGGTTAATGGAAGTCATCGGCCTTGTCAGAAACGCCAATGTCATTCCGTCACCGATGGAAAGCTTATATATCCGTTCTGGATCTGTAGCTGCCGGTTGGAAGTCATCCAGACTTTCAAGCTGATAGACAGGGACTCTGTAAGACGGGTCGTCGTCGATAAGCAGGCGCAAAATGTCATTCCCCAAGTAGGCTACGGATCAGTGCTCCACTTTACCCGGACATGAACCGCGACATTCCATCGGTCTACGGAAGCCAGCCTTTGGGTCCGAAGTCCGGAGTTGCCAAAGTGCCTCCGCCGGAACGACCTGCAGCGTTCGTTTCCTGCAGCCGCTTGATGAACCAGCGGGATTGTTCCGGGCCATACGGCAGGACGGGGATGGCTTTGGTTGCGTCCGAGGGCATGTCACGAATCGACTGCGTGGCCTGCCGCACGGCGGTGCTCATGGTGTTTGCCATGGTCTTCACGAACTGGTCGCTGGCAGGTTCGCCGTGGCCCGGGACCAAGTGTTCGTAACGGTGCCGCAGCGCGGAGATGTGCCGCAGGGCGTCCGCCCACTCTTCCGGATACGAGTCTTCGAAGGACGGGTGCGCACCCTGTTCCACAATGTCGCCAACATACAGCGTCGAGCTGGTGCCCACCAGCAAATCACCATCAGTGTGGGCCCTGCCCAGGTAGAACAGCGTGGCAGTGACTCCTCCGAGGTCAACCAGCACGGGCTGGTCGTGAACAAGTGCGTTGGGTACCACGATTTCGACGGCGTCGCCCTCCCCCGCTGCCATCTCAGGTTCGTTGGTAGCGACGAAGCGGCGCTGGTTGTCAGCGTCTTTTTCAATAGCCGCCGCACAGTTTGCGTGGGCCCAGAACTCCGTGACGCCGTCGTCCGCAAAAACTGCGTTCCCGAAGAAGTGGTCGTAGTGGGCATGGGTGTTCACTACCACCAGCGGCAGCTGGGTCTTTTCACGCACTGCATCGAGGATCTCGCGGCCTTGGCGCGGGCCGCAGCCGGTGTCGATGACCATTGCGAGCTCGGAGCCCACCACGAGCCCGGTATTGAGTAACGAACCCTCGGTCTTCAAGACGTAGTTGTCCGGTCCGAGTTCTAGCCAAGCTGACAATGCGTTCTCCGTATCCAATGCAATCCGGCGATGTTCAGGCCTCTACTCTACCCACGGAAACCGAGGGGAAGCTGGAAAGGCTGGCGGCACACCGTGGAAAACGGCCTGTGGTTCCGTTCAGGAGCGTAGAAGCCTCAGGCGCCGTGCCAGTCGAACCACCTTGGACGACTCAAGTGCGCTGAACTGCTGTTCCAATCGGCTCACCTCGGACTCGACGGCGGTTATCTCCCCCGACATTGCCTCCAGGGCCACCCGTAACCTCTCACGCTCGGCCTCAGCCGCGGCCAGGGTTCCCGTGGTGTCCTCCAGAGCGTGCGTCAGTCGGTAGAGCTCCACGGACTGGTGCCCGATATGTGCCTCGTTGTTGGCCGTAAGCTTGGCCGCTTCGGGGTGTTCACCAGAGTGAAGCTCCGGGAAAATCGGTTCGGGGATGTCAAGAATCGGAGCGACCGATGTCGCTCCCTTCAAGGTTTCGACGACGGTGTCCCACCAAGCATTTTGGAAGTCGGCTTGTGATGGGCTAATGGTGTTCAGGTAATCCCTGATGTCACGGCGGCGACCCCACAGCTCGTCCACGAAATCATTGAATTCAGGAGTAACTACGTGCCGGAGTGACCGCATCGTGTGCCCCAGACCCCAGTTCGCCAAGGCGCCGCCAAGACGAACCTCTCCGTAGTAGTCCACGGCGAGGGCGAGGCAAGGAACGCCCGCTCCGAGCGCAAAGACGATGGGGTGATAGCGGCTGGCGACCACGAACTCAGCCTGTGTTGTCAGGGTGGCCGCTTCCTCGGCAGTGAACTGTCCACACACGGTGACGTTCTTAGCCCGCATCCTGCGCTGGATGTCCGCGTGAATCTCGATGTCGATGTCGCGGTTCCCCGGACGGGACATGTGCGGAATCATGACAACATCAAGGCTGCCCGGTCCCGCAATCCTGTCCAGAATGTCGGCAACCCGTTGGTTGAAATCGTTTCTGTCCATGGCGCCGGTCCCTGGCGCGAAGCTGGCGACCAGATAGGGACGTCCAGGCTTCGGCTGGTACGACGGTTCCCCCGATAGGTAGCCCGCGCCCTCGGGGCTCGCTTTGAGGAAGCTTGCATCGTCCAAAGTCAAGCCGGTCTGGAGGCCGGCTTCATTCAGCATTTCCAGCGACGTGCTCTCACGCACGCTTGCCAGCGCGGCGGACCGGAAGAGTTCAATAGCCGTGTCGTAGTCCGGACCGGTAAGAACGGGGCCGACTGTTTGCCCGGAGATAACGAGAGGCTTTCCCAACGACTCTGCTATGGCGCCAAGTGCAGCACGCTCATATAGCAACCAACCGTAGGGGGAATTCATGTTGCCGCCGCCGGCAATGACCACGCCGTCGGACTCGCCAACGGTCTTGATAAGCGCATGCACTTGGTCGTCTGCTGGGAGAGCGTCCAAGTCGCCAGCTAAAACGGCGCGGATTTCCTTTAGGTATGTCTCGCGCCGGTGTGGAGGCCAGGGAAACTCCAGGGTTTTCACCGCAGATGTGTCATAGAGGCGTGCGCTCTGTTCAGGGTTGCGGGAAAGCAGGACGATGTCCGAAACTCCCCGGGCCTGCAGTTCATCCACCACCGCGTGGGCCATCGCCTCATCGCCCACGTGATAGACGGATTGGCCAATATCTCCCAGAACTACAACTCGCACGATTCCCCGGTGTTAGATCACAAAAAACAGATTCCAGCCTACCGGGTCAGCCCACGGTCAGCAGAAACGCACCAGCCAACGAAAGAAGGCATGACCCCGCAACTGGCGAGGTCATGCCTTCTCAGGGTGCTGAAACTAGCAGCGAATAGCTATTAAGGCGTCTTGGAAAGGAAGTTCTGCACGTTCTGCAGAATCGGCGCCCTTGTGTCGTACTCGAGGTAGTTGATATCCATGAGAACCACCACTCGGCCTCGCTTGGACTTCATATCCGCCTCTGACCAGACGCCGCCCACAACAGTGCTATCGCTCCGGGCGAAGACGTTCCGCGCATCGACTCCCCCAAGCCCGCTGATTGCTCCCGGGGCAAGGGGTTCGAAGGCGGACAGAACATTCGGTGCCTTTGAGATCTGATTGGTTGCGGCCGAATTGAATGTGTAGGGACCGTCAACGTCACCTTGCCTACCCACCACCACATCCTGATCCACGAGCACCTGTCGCAAGACCCGTTGCACTGTGTCGTTCACTTCCTCACAACAAGGCCGTTCGCCCGTAAGGTAAGCCGCGCCGCCGTCGATAACGTAGCCGGCAACCTGCTGTTCCTCTGCTGCGGTCCATCCGTTGTATGACGGGTTCCAGATGGATTTGTAGGTGCCCAATTCTGCGGGAAGTGTCTTGGAAATTACAACGTCCGCTCCGGCGGCCCGGAGGGTTTGAGCGACGTTAGCCACCCCATAACCTTCGTCGGTAGAGCCGTACACAAGGACCTTGTTGCCTCGCACAGGTTTAGGGTTCACCACCAGGGACAATGCCGCAGCTGCAGATATGCCCCGGCTGTCGGTCACGCTGAACGTCATAGGTGTTGTGCCGGCAGCCGACGGAGTTCCGCTGACGACGCCAGTTACGGCGTTCAACGAAAGGCCCGCGGGCAGGCTTCCCTTGGATATCTTCCATGCGTACGGTGCTACGCCTCCAATGGCTCCAATCCCAATCTTGTACTGCTTGCCGAGGACAGCTCCGGGCAGGCTCGTGGTAAGGATCTTCAGCGGCTCAATCTTCGGAGCTACTTCAGGCTCCGGAGCGCCAGGCGGCTGCGGCTTCGCGGACCACGTTGCGATGGTCTTCTCGAATATGGTGCCTGAGTACACCGTCAATTTCGCCGGTGAATCCTCCCAGAAGCAGAACGCACAAGCACCCAGCTCAACGCCGGCTGATGCTTTGAGCTCAGCCATCGGATCCTCGGTGGGGTGGAAGCCGGCCTCCAAGGAAGCTTCGATCTTGCCTGTGATTCCAACGATGTCCATCCATGTGATGCGGGTATCCAAGGCGCCTGTGAGGGTCGCATCGATCCCTGAATCACTGGAGAGCGCAAGAGGTTCATGTTCGGTGCTGCATGACGCTGAGCGGCTTTCCTGCTGGTCCCTCCACTGGTACGAGGTGCCACATTTCAGTACAACAGAGGCGCTGATATCCAACTTGCCGGTTACTTCGAAGGTGATGCTCGGCTGGGCGGCCATGACAATCGCGCCTGCACCTGAGGGGACAGTTACCTTCACTTCAGGCACCGTCATAGTGCATTTGCCTTCGCCTGAAACTGCTGCGCCCATGTTGACGGTTATTGATCCGTCAATGTTCGCCTGCATGAGGTGAAGACCAAACCAACCCCACTCAGCGTAGACAGAAGGCTCCAGATCGGGGGTAACGGACAATCCCTTCAGGTCTGCGGTGGCTCCGCGATCACATTCCATTTTCGCTTTGACCGCGTTCAGAGATTCCTGAGGCGTAGCCAGAACCGGCGGCGTCTCAGCCTGCTGGGCGGACGCGCCCGTTGTGGTGAAGTGAACAGTTCCTTCGGAATAGGCCGAGGAAAGATTGCCGGGTGAGGTCTTGATTAGCTTGGTGCCGGCAGTCGTAACGCTCACGTCATCTGCAATAAGGACTGCTCCGGACTCGACGTTGGCCCAGGGGGCCAGCGTCAGGACCTGCCCCTGAGCCACAACGATGTCTATCAGTTCGATTGATGTGATCTTCTTGGTGGCGGGGTCCCTTGTAATGGCAACGATGTTGTTGCCTGGGACGTGGATGGTGTCCTGCTTTGGAACTACGACTTCACATGGCTTTCCGACGCATTCCTGCGGAGCCGACTGAGGTACGTCGAGGGTCAGCGTACGCGATACAGTCATGCCTGAGGAGTCCGTAGCCGTCACAGTGACTGGAGTGGGGCCTGTGACGGTGGGCAGCCCGGTGATAGCCCCATCAGGGGAGATGGTGAGTCCTTGGGGTAAGCCTTGTGCCTTCCACACCAGCTCTCCGAAACCTCCTGCACCCTTAAGCTGGTCAAGGTACTTGACCCCGGCAATGCCGTCCATCAGCTGCTCGTTGGTGATGGTCAACGGGCTCTTGAATTGTTGGAATCGGTACATGAATGCCGCCATGGCATCCCGGTTCACCGACTGGAGTGCCCTATAGGTCCTGGTGCCGTTGGATTCCGTCCAACCGGTGCTGATTCCCCAGTGGGAGAGCCATGTCATTTCCTTGTAGAACTGCTGCGTCTTGGTGATGTCAGCAAAAGGCGTTGTTGCTGGTGCTGTGTAGTCCGGGCTGCCGGCTAGCCGGTAGAGGAATGCTGCCATGGCATCCCGGTTGACTGGCTGGGTTGCCCGGTAGGTTTTGGTTCCGTTTGCTTCCGTCCAACCAGTACTGATGCCGGTTGATGCCAGCCAGGCCATTTCCTTGTAAAACTGCTGTGAAGTGCTCACGTCAGCAAATGGCGAGACCTTTGGCGGCACAAATCCGGGGCTCCCTGAAAGGCGGTACATGAATGCAGCCATCGCATCCCTGTTAACAGGCAAGAGGGCGCGGTAGGTTTTGGTCCCGTTCGCTTCGGTCCAACCAGTACTGACCCGGGCAGCAGCCAACCAGGCCATTTCTTTATAGAACTGCTGCGATGTGGCGATGTCCGCAAACGGCGATTTTACTGGTGGCTTGAAATCCTGTGGCGTGTCTTGAATGACGGTGTCAGCCGGCTGGGTAACTACAGTTGCCGCGATGGTTGAGGGATGCGTCTGGGTTGTAACAGGAGCAGCTTGAGCCGGGATGAGACCCGCCAGCATGAGCGCTGAAAGCGCAAAGCCTACTCCGGGTATAAGAATTCTACTTCTTCGATGTTTATGGCGCACTAAAGTCTGCTTTCCGCGCTAATTGGCGGAATCCCGCCCCCATTTAGATAGCTACCGAGTGGTAACTAGGCAAACATTACCCCAGCTTTGTAAGGGTCCTTTCAACTGGAGAATTATGAAGGGCGATCAGCCTAAAGTTACGACCGCGGATATAGCTCTGCTTCGGTCGAAGGGAATTAGAGCGGGAGGTCAGAATAATCTGACCTCCCCGTTCCAACAGCCAATCCTTGTGCCTACAGCTGCCCGTACTTCTGGTTGTACCTGTACATGAATGCGGCCATCGCATCGCGATTCACGGGCTGGAGCGGCCGATATGTTTTAGATCCATTGGCTTCGGTCCATCCCGTGGAGATACCTGAACCGGCCAACCAGCTGATTTCCTTCCGGAACTGCGCACCAGCAGGGACATCCGTAAATGCCGCAGAGGGGGTGAACGCAGGCGAGCCAGCGAAGCGGTACATGAACGCAGCCATCGCATCCCTATTCACCGGCTGCACCGGACGGAACGTCTTGGTCCCGCTCGACTCAACCCACCCCGTGGAGATTCCCTTCGATGCAAGCCAGGTGATCTCCTTGTAGAACTGCGTAGATGGAGTCACGTCCGCAAACGGAGACTTAGCAGGTGCCTGGAACGCCGGCGAACCAGCCAAACGGTACATGAACGCAGCCATCGCATCACGATTCACCGCCTGCAACGGCCGGAACGTCCGGGAACCATCAGCCTCAGCCCAGCCCGTGGAAATGCCCTGCGCAGCAAGCCAGGAAATCTCTTCATGGAACTGGGCGCCGGCAGCCACATCCGTAAACGACACCGCAGACGTCGCTTTGAACGTTCCCGTCCACGACGCGGTTGCGCCGGCAGCCAGAACATAATCCGTCACCGCACGTGCAGTCACCGTCACCGTCCCCGAACCCGGGTACGTGCCAGCAGCAACGACCTTGCCACCAACCAGGTACTCAACACCGGCCGTGGCCGGAACCGTGTACGAATCGTCTTTCGTGCCGTCCTTATCCGTAAACACCACAGCAGCCGGGGTCACCACGAACGGAGTCGCTTTGAACGTTCCCGTCCACGACGCGGTTGCGCCGGCAGCCAGAACATAATCCGTCACCGCACGTGCAGTCACCGTCACCGTCCCCGAACC
>NZ_JAVDSH010000004.1:0-464468 GCF_031455195.1 Paenarthrobacter nitroguajacolicus
ATCGCGGTATCCAGGTCCGTTTCGACCTCGTCCAGGTACCGCTTGCCGGCACGGCGGCGCAAACGGGTTTCGTCAACATCAACAATCAGGCACGCACCATCGTTCAGGGTCACAGCCAGCGGCTGCGCACCGCCCATGCCACCACACCCACCAGTCAACGTCAGGGTGCCCGCCAACGGACCCTCATTTGAGCCTTCCGTGGCACCGGCCGCCGCCGGTACCGGGTGAGGACCCGTGTTCTCCCTGGCGGCGGCGAGCTTATTTCCGACCGCAGCGAACGTCTCATACGTGCCCTGCAGGATGCCCTGCGTACCAATATAGATCCAGGAACCAGCCGTCATCTGGCCGTACATCATCAGGCCCTCGGCCTCCAGGCGGCGGAACTCCGGCCACGTCGCCCAATCCCCCACAAGGTTCGAGTTAGCCAACAACACCCGCGGCGCCCACTCATTGGTCCGGAACACACCCACCGGCTTGCCGGACTGGACCAGGAGGGTCTCGTCCTTTTCCATGGTTTCCAGGGTCCGGGTGATCGCATCGAAAGCGGCCCAAGAACGGACGGCGCGGCCCGTGCCGCCATACACCACCAAGTCATCGGGGCGCTCAGCAACCTCGGGATCCAGGTTATTCATCAGCATCCGCAACGGCGCTTCGGTCTGCCACGACTTGGCAGTAAGTTCAGTACCCCGCGCGGCCTTGACCGGACGGGCACCAGTAGTGAAATCGGCGGTCATTCTTTACTCCTAAAAAGCCGGTATTCCAGGTAATAACAGTGGGCTTAGCCCAGGTTCTTGTTCTTGAGCCATTCCTTGGCGATTTCGCCGATGTCTTCGAACTTGGCCACGCGGCCGTTCATCTTGATCAGGTCCTCAGTGGTGAGCGCAGCAGATACCTTGTCCAAGGTTTCCTTGACGGTGCCAGTGGACTTCTTCTGGTTGATGACCGGAACGATGTTCTCCGAGAGGAAGAGGTTCTTGTTGTCTTCAAGTGCCACAAGGTTGTTTTCCGCCAGGGCAGGATCGGTGCTGAAGAGGTCGGCAACCTGGATCTGACCCGAAAGCAGGGCGTTCAGCGTAAGCGGACCGCCGGCGTCGAGCGCTGAAAATTCCTTGAACTCAAGGTTGTAGACGGACTTCAGCCCGGCCACGCCGTTGAGGCGGGTCTTCCACTCCGGCGGCCCGCCGAGGACGAGGTCCTTGGCAACGGGCTGGAGGTCCTCGATGGTCTTGAGCTTGTACTGGTCGGCGATTTCCTTCTTGACGGTCAGGACATCCTTGTCCTCCGCCTCGGATGCCGTGAGCGCAGTCAGGCCGGACGGGATCTTGGTGGCGAGTTCCTTGGTGACGTCCTCGGAAGACACTGCCTTCGTGCCGGAGTCAAGGTACTGCAGGAGGGCTCCGCCGTACTCGGGCATGAGGTCGATGGAGCCGTCCTTGAGGGCAGGGATGGTGACTTCACGGCTGCCGATGCTCGGCTTCTCGGTGACCTCGACGCCCTTTGCCTTGAGGGCCTCGGCGTAGATCTTGGCGATCAGCTGGCTCTCCGGGAAGTCCGCAGAGCCGACGATGATGCTGTCACCCGAGGCTCCCGCTGCGGCTGTGTTGGACGTACTCATGGGGTCCCCGCCGCCGCAGGCGCTCAGGGTGATGGCGGTAACCGCCGCGAGGGTGAAACCGGTCAGGTACTTCTTCATGTCAACTCTCCTGGTTTGGCGCTCACAGGGCATGCGGCGGCCAGATGGGGGGTGTGGTGGGAGGTGAAGCGATTAGACCGTGGCGGGGGTTTTCACGGTCTCGGCTGCGGGAGCCGACTTGATGGTGCGCCGTGTCAGTCCTGGTGAGACAACCCGGCGGGTGATGAACGCGAGAAGCTGGTCGAAGAACAGGGCCAGCAGGGCAACGAGGACGGCGCCGGCAACCATTTGGCTGTAGTCGTTCTGGGCCTTGCCGTCGATCAGAAGACGGCCGAGGCCGCCGAGCGAAATGTATGCGGCGATGGTGGCCGTCGAGATGATTTGCAGCAGAGCGCTCCGGACACCGGACAAAACCAGCGGAAGTGAGCACGGCAACTGGACATCCGTGAGGATCTTCATGGTGCGGAAGCCCATGCCTTTGGCAGCGTCGACGGCGGCAGCATCCACTGCGCGCACGCCGGCATAGGTGTTGGTCAGGATGGGCGGCACCGCCAGCAACACCAGCACGATGAGGCTCGGCAGGATGTAACCCATCCGGGACGGGAACGCGGGCGAGATCAGCAGGACCAATAAAATGAGCAGGCCGACGCTGGGAAGTGCCCGGAGTGCGTTGGCCAGTCCTGCGATCATGAACACACCCTTGCCCGTGACGCCGATGTAGATGCCCAGGGGTATGGCGATGACGGCAGCTACGGCCAGTGCGATGAGGGAGTAGAGGAGGTGCTCGGCGATCAGGGTTGGGATGCCGTCGGCGCCGCTCCAATGTGCCGGGTCGAACAAGTAGTTCACGATGCCACCACCTTGGGGGTCCACGGTGTCAGCCACCGGTTGATGAGGATGATCAGCCCGTCCAGGATCATGGCCAGGACCACGCAGAGGACGATGCCCGCGATGATCGGGGTGAAGAAGCGGAGCTGGAAGCCCTGTGTGAAGAGCGAGCCAAGTTGGGGAATGCCCAGCAGCGCGGCTACGGAAACGAGGCTGACGTTGGAGACGGCGGCAACGCGCAATCCGGCGCAAATGACCGGGACGCCAACGGGAAGCTCCACCTTCAGGAGGCTCTGGTACCCGCGGTAACCCATGGCCTTGGCAGCCTGCACGGTGTCCTCGGGAACGGAATCCAGCGCGTCGGCCACTACCCGGACCAGAAGAGCCACGGTGTAGATGGTCAGTGCAGCCACGATGTTGAGCGGATCAAGGATCTTGGTGCCC
This sequence comes from Paenarthrobacter nitroguajacolicus, assembly GCF_031455195.1. Classification (GTDB taxonomy): domain Bacteria; phylum Actinomycetota; class Actinomycetes; order Actinomycetales; family Micrococcaceae; genus Arthrobacter; species Arthrobacter nitroguajacolicus_D. The sequence goes on from NZ_JAVDSH010000004.1 coordinate 2,906, forward strand.
AGGACCAGCGGGAGCAACACGAACAAGGCAAGCGAGGGAACCGTGTAGAGCAGCCCCGCCACGCCCACAAGGAGCGGGTAAATGCGGCGGCTCCGGTGCGCCCACCAGCCAAGGGGCAAGGCAATGAGCAGCCCCAGGATCAGCGGGGTGACGGCCAACAGGACGTGCCAGCCGAGCAGGAACACGATGTTGTCGAACTGGCGGCCCAGCCATTCAAAGTTCATCGCGCCGTCTCCAGGTGGGGTTCGGCTTCGATGGCCTTGACCACGTCGGTGGCTGTCACGGTGCCGATCAGTTCGCCATGCTCATTGACCACCACACCTCGCCGGCTCGGCGAAGAGAGGGCTGCGTCAAGGAGTTGGCGCATGGTGCCGGAGGCCGCTGCAGGAATGCCGCTGAGGTTCAGGTGTTCGCGCTTCAGCTCACCGGTAACCTGCTCCGGCTGCGCCCACCCGAGCGGCTTCCTGCCGCCGTCGACTACCAACACCCAAGCACCCGACGCCTTGGCGCGGGCCTCATCTGCGGAGGCACCAAGCTGGACAACGGCTTCTTCAGCGATGGCCACGGCCCCGGCAGTTTTGGTGAACCCGAGGGAACGGTAGCCGCGGTCACGGCCAACGAAATCGGCAACGAATTCGTCCGCGGGCGAGGTAAGCAGCTCGGAAGGCGTAGCCATCTGTGCCAGCTTGCCGCCAACACGCATCACGGCCACCTGGTCGCCAAGCTTAAGGGCTTCGTCGATGTCGTGCGTGACCATAATGATGGTCTTGCCGATCTCACGCTGCAAACGAAGGAACTCCTCCTGCAGCTGACCGCGAACCACGGGATCCACGGCACTGAAGGGCTCGTCCATCAGCATGAACGCCGGGTCCGAGGCGAGCGCCCTGGCCACGCCCACGCGCTGCTGCTGGCCACCGGAAAGCTGCCACGGATAGCGCTTGGCGAAGCTGGCGGGGAGGCCCACCCGCTCCATCAGTTCCAGTGCGGTGGTCCGGGCCTTCTGGCGGCTTTCGCCGAGGAGGACCGGCATGGTGGCAACGTTGTCCACGATTGTTTTGTGCGGGAAGAGCCCGGCGTGCTGGATGACGTAACCAATCCGGCGGCGGAGCAACGCTGCGTCCATGCCGGAAGTAGGTTCGTCGTCGAGGTAGATGGTGCCACTGGTGGGTTCGATGAGGCGGTTGATCATCCTCAGCGAGGTGGTCTTACCGCAGCCGGAGGGACCAACCAGGATGGTCAGCTTTCCGGTGGGCGCTTCCAGATTGAGGCCGTCGACGGCGACAGTACCGTCGGGGTAGGCCTTGGTGACGTTTTCAAACTTGATCATTTTGCTTCCATGCTTTCCTGGGGTAGCTCATGGTTGTCGGTGTTCAGGGTGAGGATGTTGTCAGCTTCCTCAACCAGTTGCTGGCCGATCTTGAGGGCCTTCAGCTCATCCACGCGATAGCTGGGAACCACGATGCTCAGTGAAGCCACCGTTCGGCCTCCCATCACCACGGGCGCGGCAATGGCCGTAACGTCGTCCTCCACACCGCTGCGAACCACGGCAAAGCCACGCTCGGGCTGTTCGCCCTTGAGTACCTGGCCGGACGCTGTGCCTTCGAGTGGGATACTCCGCCCGACCCAGCTTGAGTGCCTGATCGAGTGGGTTCCCTCAACGATTGCGATGTAGATTCCCGTGTCCCCCACCCCGGGAATGCTCAGATAGCAGGACTCGCGCGTTGTTGCCACGAGCCGCTTCATGGCCGGCGTGCACAACGAAACAAGTGATTCCTTGCCGAGCGCGAGCGCACCCAGCTGGATGATGCTGGCACCCGGACGGAAGTTGCCGCCGTCGTCCCTCGAGACAAAGCCGACGCCTTCAAGGGTGCGCAGAAGGCGAAGAGCCGTGCTGGGCGAGAGGTCCGCAACCCGTGCGGCGTCACTCAATGCAATGGCTCCCTCGGAGCACACGGCCCCCAAGAGCGCGAGCGCACGCTCTACCGTCCGGGTCGAAGAATCTGCTGCCATTGCCTGGCCTGCTTTCAAGTGGTCTGGATCACCATGTCTTGCCACTTAGTAAAAACCACTTTTCACAGCATGGCAAGAGTCTTCGGTAAATTTCGCGGGATTCCGGGAAATATGTCGCGTCACATCACCGTGGTGTGACGCCGACGTTTCCAGCTCGCTAAATACGGATCACCAGCCACGAAACCCTTGCCATGTGATGAAAACTACTTTTTACTTGGTGGCAGTCGTCAATATCGGAGGAACACGTGGAAACCGTCAATAAGCTCCTTGGGTCCATCAAGGACGTAGGCCGGGATGGCGTGCGCGGAGGCTACTCCAGGGCCGTATATACAACACCCGAACTCGATCTCCGGGAGTGGTTCAAAGAGCAAGCTACGCAGCGGGGCCTGGACGTCGAGACGGACCGCAACGGCATCATCTGGGCCTGGTGGGGCGAGCCGCAGGACGGGGCGCTGGTCACAGGAAGCCACCTCGATTCAGTCCCCGGCGGAGGCGCTTTCGACGGACCCCTCGGCGTCGCTTCCGCACTGGCCGCCGTCGACATCCTCAAAGACCGCGGGCTCCAGCCGCGGCGCTCCTTGGCAGTCACAGTCTTTCCGGAGGAAGAAGGGTCCCGTTTCGGCGTGGCATGCCTGGGTTCCAGGCTCCTGACGGGTGCGATCGACGTCGACAAGGCGCTGAACCTCCGCGACGTCAACGGTGACACTTTCGCGGATGTCGCACGGTCCAACGGCCTGGATCCCCAGCATGTCGGCCCTGATCCGGAAGCGATGGCGCGAATCGGTGACTTTGTGGAACTGCACGTGGAGCAAGGCAAGGGACTGGGGCAGGATGGTCCGGCCATCGCCGTCGGAAGTTCCATCCTGGGTCACGGGCGCTGGAAGATCAGCGTCAGCGGACAAGGAAACCACGCGGGCACCACGCTGATGGCAGACCGCGCTGATCCGATGGTAGCTGCAGCCCAGATCGTCCTGGCTGTGCGCGACACCGCAGCCAGGCAGCCGGACGCCAGGGCAACGGTGGGCCGCTTGACCCCTGTTCCCGGCGGCACCAACGTGATCGCATCCCGCGTGGACCTGTGGCTTGATGCCCGCCACCCGGATGACGCCGTAACCGCCCACCTGATTGAGGCAATCTATGCCACAGCGCGGGAAGTCGCCGCAGCTGAAGGTTGCACCGCGAGCCTCACCGAGGAGTCATACAGCGGGACCGTTCATTTTGACTCGGAACTAAGCCGTCGGATCGGTGGCCTGCTGCCCGGAGCGCCGGTGCTGGCCACGGGTGCCGGGCATGACGCTGGCGTGCTGGCCGGATACGTACCCTCCGCCATGCTTTTTGTCCGCAATCCCAGCGGTATCTCGCATTCGCCCGAAGAATACGTCGCCGATGAAGACGCTTCGTCCGGAACCGTTGCCCTCGCGGATGTTTTGGCTGGCCTCCTGTGAACGCGTTCTGGTGTGAAACGGCGATCATCGCGTCCAAGAGCGGGTCACGGGAGCCCGAGGCCGCTTCTGGAGTGCGCTTGGAAACCCACGACGGACGGATCACCAGTGTCACCGCAGGCACCCAGCCTCAGCCCGGCGACAGAAGACTGGAGGGCATCGTCTTCCCGGCAGCTGCCAACGCCCACTCGCACGCCTTCCACAGAGTCCTGCGTGGGCGCACCCATGAAGGGCGTGGGGACTTCTGGGTGTGGCGGGAGCAGATGTATACGAGCGCTTCGGAGCTGACCCCGGAGAAATACGAAAAGCTTGCGACCGCCGTTTTTGCGGAGATGGTGGTGACCGGCTTCAGCAGTGTTGCGGAGTTCCACTACGTCCACCACCAGCCCGATGGTGCGCCTTATCCGGAGCCCCACGCCATGGAATTGGCGCTGGCCCGCGCCGCCATGGCGGCCGGAATCCGCCTGACCCTTTTGGATACCCTGTACCTGGCCGGCGGAATCGGAACGCCTCTCAGCCCCGAGCAGGCACGGTTCGGAGACTCGGACGTCCATGCATGGCTGGACCGCCTGGCCTCGCTCCGAGCTGCCATAGCCGGGAGTTTTCCTGCGGATCGCGTGAGCGTCGGGGCTGCCTTGCACTCGGTGCGGGCGGTCCCCGAGGAGGACCTGAAGGTGGTGGCCACGAAATTGCCGGCAGACATTCCTCTCCACATTCACCTGAGCGAACAACCTGCCGAGAACGAGGCTTGCCTTGAAGCGTATGGCACTACCCCTGCTGGCCTCCTGGGGCGTCACGGGCTGTTGACGGGCAGGCTCTCAGCCGTTCACTCCACGCACCTGACTCCGGAGGACATCATTTCGCTTGGCGAAGCCGGCACCACCGTGGTGATGTGCCCGAGCACCGAAGCGGACCTCGCAGATGGGATTGGCCCGGCGAGGGAGCTTTCCGACGCGGGAGCAACGATCGCCCTGGGTACCGACCAGCACGCAGTGATCGATCCATGGACTGAAATGCGGTCCCTTGAACACGGGGAGCGGTTAGGCAGCGGTCAGCGCGGGAGGTTCTCGCCGCAGGAATTGCTGCGGGCCGCAACCGAAGGAGCAGCCCGTTCCATGGCCACCCCGGTGGCTGGCCCGGTCCTTGAAGTGGGCGGTGTTTGCGACCTCATGGTCATCGATCCTGCCTCCACGCGCACCGCCGGATCGCGGCCCCTGCAGATGGCATTCAGCGCGACAGCCAGCGACGTCACCGAGGTGGTCATCGCTGGGGAGCTGCTCGCCTCGAACGGCGTGCACGCACGGCTGGGCAAACCTGGCACCGTGCTGGCGGAGGCGTTGAAGGACCTCTCCTAGCGCTGGCACTCCGGCTGACAAGCGGCCGACGGCGGCCCTTGGGTTTGGCACCAGACTCAAGGGCCGCCGTCGTGCTTTGTGTTCAATTAGTTGATCCAACAGGAAGGTTTAGCCCCCGAAAATGCCACGCCAGCGCTCACAGGGAACACACAGCTGACAGCCAGAGCCTGTTGCGTTAAGGAAGTGAACACAGGTCATCTGACACGGCTTGACTGGAACTTGCGTGATGGGCCGTGCCACACTGTGTAGCGCGAGTGCACCGGCGTCCCCGTCGGAACAGCCGACGACGTCCCGCACTGCGATCCCACACCACCATTCCCAAAGGGAGTCCCATGTCCAGTTCCAGCACCGAAGGCGCACCCCCAGTTTCGCGGAAGGTGATCGGCCTGGCCGTTGCCGGCGCGGTGGGCGGCTTCCTCTTCGGCTTCGATTCGTCCGTGGTCAACGGCGCCGTGGACGCAATGGCGGACGAGTTCGTCATGAGCGAGGCCGTAACGGGCTTCGCAGTCGCTGTCGCCTTGTTGGGCTGTGCCGCCGGCGCCTACCTGGCCGGAAAGGTAGCCGACCGTTACGGACGCATCCCTGCCATGAAGATCGGCGCGCTCCTGTTCCTTGTGAGTGCTGTGGGAACCGGCCTGGCGTTCAGCGTGTGGGACCTTGTCTTCTGGCGCTTGGTGGGCGGTTTGGGCATTGGACTGGCGTCCGTCATTGCTCCCGCGTACATTTCCGAGATCTCCCCCCGCCACGTGCGCGGGCGCCTTGCTTCGCTTCAGCAACTGGCCATCACCACCGGTATCTTCGCCGCGCTCCTGTCCGACGCAGTCCTTGCCAACTCGGCCGGCGGCGCCGGTGGAATGCTGTGGCTGGGGATCGAAGCCTGGCGCTGGATGTTCATAGCTTGCGCCATTCCGGCTGCCGTGTACGGGTTGATTGCGTTCCGCTTGCCCGAGTCCCCGCACTTCCTGGTGCTTAACGGCAAGGAAGACCAGGCCCGCACCATCTTCCAGAGGCTTATCCCGGGTGACGACATCGAACGGCACATCCGTGAGATCCGTGAGTCCATCCAGCAGGAAAAGCTCTCCACCAAGAAGGGCTCCCTCCGCGGCAACCGATTCGGCCTGCTTCCCGTGGTGTGGATCGGCATCATCCTGTCGGTCCTGCAGCAGTTCGTGGGCATCAACGTGATCTTCTACTACTCAACGACTCTCTGGAAGGCAGTCGGGTTCCAGGAAAAGGACTCCTTGACCATCTCCGTCGCCACCTCAGTCACCAACATCCTGGTTACACTGGTGGCCATCGCCCTGGTGGACCGCATCGGCCGCCGCCCTATCCTGCTGACCGGTTCGATCGGCATGGCCGTGTCCCTGGCTGTCATGGCGTTGGCGTTCTCCTCGGCAACCGGAACGGGTTCCGAGATCTCACTGCCCGGCGCCTGGGGTCCCGTCGCCCTGGTGGCGGCCAACGTCTTCGTCATCAGCTTCGGAGCTTCCTGGGGTCCACTGGTGTGGGTCCTGCTGGGCGAGATCTTCCCATCCCGTATCCGTGCCCGCGCCCTGGGCCTGGCAGCGGCCGCTCAATGGATCGCGAACTTTGCCATCACGCTCAGCTTCCCCATCATGGCGGCGGGTTCGTTGCCCCTGACGTATGCCATGTACGCAGCGTTCGCGGCGGCGTCGTTCTTCTTTGTGATGTTCAAGGTTCCCGAGACGAACGGCATGTCCCTTGAGCAGGCCGAGACACTGTTCGTTCCCAAGGGGGCGCCGGTAGCGCCGCTGCCGGTCACCTCGGACGAAACCAAGTAGACGCACAACGAGCCCCGCGGATTACCGCGGGGCTCGTTTGTTTGGTTGGAAGCGTTACACCAGGTGCGGCTCGTGCGAACTGAGGTAACTGCGGCCTCCGAAGGCTACGAGGATCGCGATCACCATGGCAACGGCGCCTGCAAAGAACGGAACCTGCGGGCCGAAGTGCTCGCCGAGCTGGGCCGCCGCGAACGGGGCCAGCGCACCACCCATCCAACGCACAAAGTTGTAGCCCGCCGACGCGACGGGTCGCGGCGAATCCGAGACGCCCATGGCCAGCTCGGTGTAGACCGTGTTGTTGATGCCCAGCAGGGCACCTGCCACGATGACAAGCACGACGACGGCAGTCACTGAGTGCCCGGCGGCCAGTCCCAGCCCGATCAAGTCGAGCATCAGGGCAGCGAGAGTGCCGGTCAGGACCTTGACGGCACCGAAGCGCTTCTGCAACACGGGAGCAACGAACACGGAGAAAACGGCCACAGCGACGCCCCACCCGAAGAACACTCCCCCGATCCCGTAGGCGTCCATGCCCAGGATGAAGGGCGTGAAGGCCAGGATGGTGAAGAAGCCGTAGTTGTAGAACAGTGCGCTGGCCGCAGTGGTGCGGAGGCCTTTGTGCCCAAGCGCCAGGAGCGGGTCGCGGAGCCGGGATTTCTTTGCCGGGGCAGGTGTTTTAGGCAGCAATGCCAGCAGGGCAATAAAGGCTGCAGCCATGAGGACTGCCGTGCCGAAGAACGGCGCGCGCCACTGCCAGCCGCCAAGGAGTGCTCCGAGCAGCGGGCCAAGCGAGATGCCCAAGCCGAGGGCTGCTTCGTACAGGATGATGGCTGTGCCGGTTCCACCGCTGGCCACTCCCACGATCACAGCCAAGGCAGTTGCCACGAACAACGCGTTGCCGAGTCCCCAGCCGGCGCGGAAGCCCACCAGCTGTTCAACACTGCCGGACAAACCGGAGAGCGACGCGAACACCACGATGATCGCCAAACCGATCAGCAGCGTCTTCTTGCCGCCGATGCGGGAGGACACGAAACCACTGATCAGCATCGCCACGGCGGTCACCAGGAAGTAGCTGGTGAACAGCAACGAGACTTCGCTGGTGGACGCCTCGAGGTTCTTGGCTATCGCCGGGAGGATCGGGTCCACGAGCCCGATGCCCATGAACGCGAAAACTGCCGCGAGCGCGGTGGCCCATACAGCCTTCGGCTGTTTGAGGAGGGATGCTTTCTCAGCCTCGAGGGTGTTTTCGATGGTTGTTTCGGCGCTTGCTGAAGCGTCAGCCAACTGGCGTGACATTCAATGGCTCCTTGTCGGTGCGTTGATTCTGGTTAGTTCTGGAATGAGCTGTTGAGCTTGGCGATCACGGGCAGGGCGGCCGCGAGCTGCTCAATCTCTTGGCTGTCGAGGCCCTGGAGCAGTTCGGCCACCATGGCGTTGCGCCGCTGGTTGGCGGATTCGACGGCGGCTGCCCCTGCCTTGGTGATGGCTACCTGGACAGCGCGGGAATCGTCGGGGTCGGGCTGTCGAGTGACTAGACCTGCGCGCTCGAGCTTGATGATCTGCTCCGTTGCACTGGGCACCTTGATCCCCAGGTTCTTGGCGATATCTCCCACCCGGAGGCCGGCGTCGAAGATCATGGAGAGCAGGCTCAGCTGCGCGGCGGTGAGTTCACCTTCTGGGTCCAGTCGGCGGAACATGTACACGCCCAGGCGCAAGGCCTCGCGGAATTCCTGGGCGAGGTTGGTGAGGGCGTTATCCGAAGTGCTCGTCATATTTAGGTAGCCTAATAGTTAGGGTACCTAAAAGTCAAAAGCGGCTTTGTCATCCAGGGCCCCAAAGGGGCCTCCTTGCGGGCTAGAGCGTGAGCTTCATACCTTCGTGGCTCGCAACAAATCCCAGGCGCTCATAGAAGCGGTGCGCTGCGGTCCTCGACTTATCGGTAGTCAGCTGCACCAGCGAACAGCCGCGCTCCCGGGCCTGGTCGATCGCCCATTGGATCATGAGCGCGCCAACGCCTTTCCCACGCAGCACGTCGGACACGCGCACGGCCTCGATCTGCGAGCGCCAGGAACCCTTGCGGGACAAGCCTGGAATGTAGCTGACCTGGAAGGTGGCCACCACATCGCCGTTGAGTTCACCCACCACCAGAAGGTGGGCCGGGTCGGCGTCGATCGCGTCAAAGGCACGCTCGTACGGCGCCGGATCGTCGGCACTTTCGCGGGCGGCGCCCAGCCGGTCATCGGCGAGCAACGCGAGAATCTGGGGCAGATCGCCCTTGCGGGCGCGCCGCAGGGAAAACAATCCACCCTCGACGGCGGCGGTCATCAAAGCGGGCGCGGCAGCAGGTTCCGTAGTCACTACCCCAGCATGCCATTTGCTTGGAACTTAGTGTTGCTAAGTACCGGTACTTAGTTCTACTATGTAGTGGTAGCTAGTAATACTGAGTAGCGAGGGAGGTGTCCGATGGGCAAGCAAATGACGGAGATGCTCAAAGGCACATTGGAGGGCATCGTCTTGGCCCTCCTGACCGGAAAGGCAGCGTACGGGTATGAAATCACCACGTTGCTCCGGGAGCAGGGCTTCACCGAGATCGCTGAGGGCACCGTGTACGCGCTGCTGGTCAGGATCGAACAAAAGGGGCTGGTGGACGTCGAGAAGCGGCCGTCCGAAAAGGGGCCACCCCGGAAGGTGTACACGCTCAACGCTCAAGGCAAAACCGAACTGAACGAATTCTGGAACACATGGAGCTTCTTGTCCGAACGGCTTGAACAGCTCCGCAAGGAAGGGAACTGACATGGCAGCAAAATGGATCGAACTGGTCACCGGATCGCTCGAACAGAAGAAGCAGTACAAGCAAGCCAAGGCACGGCTGGATGCCTTGCCCGAGCCATACCTCACCGTGGCAACCGCCTTCAACCGGTACCTGATGTACTACGGCGGCGTGACCGAGGGCGACACCATGGTCCAGATGTTCACGGACTTCGCAGACCTGTGGGAGCGCGCCGCCGTCGACGGCACACCTGTCAGCGAGATCGTCGGCGACGATCCCATCGAATTCGCAGAGACCTTCGCCCAGGCCTATGGCGGGAAGCGCTGGATCGACAAGGAACGCGAGCGCCTGCAGAAGGCGGTCAACAAAGCGAAAGAGGCAGAGTCATGACATCAACTGCAATCCGTGTTCAGGGTATCGAGAAATCCTACAAGGATCTCCATGTTCTCCGCGGGGTGGACTTCGAGGTAGCGTCAGGCAGCATCTTCGCCCTTCTCGGCTCCAATGGCGCGGGCAAGACCACTATGGTGAAGATCCTATCCACGCTGCTCACAGCGGATGGCGGAACGGCCGCCGTCGAGGGTTTCGACGTCGCCGCCGAGTCGCTCCAGGTGAGGCAGTCCATCAGCCTCACCGGTCAGTTCGCCGCAGTGGACGAGGTCTTGACCGGCAAGGAGAACCTGGTGCTCGTGGCGAAGCTGCGGCACTTGAAGAACGCCGGGCAGATCGCGGACGAGCTCCTGGCGCAGTTCAGCCTCACCGAGGCCGGGCCCCGCAAGGTGGCAACGTACTCCGGCGGTATGCGACGCCGGCTGGACATCGCCATGAGCCTGATCGGCAACCCGAAGGTGATCTTCCTGGACGAGCCCACCACCGGACTCGACCCGGAAGCCCGACTGGAGGTGTGGCAGATCGTCAAGAACCTTGCCAACAAGGGCACCACTGTCCTGCTCACCACCCAGTACCTCGACGAAGCCGAGCAGCTGGCAGACCGCATCGCCATCCTTCACGAGGGACGCATCATCGCCAACGGCACGCTCCAGGAGCTGAAGCAGCTGTTGCCGCCAGCCAAGGTGGAATACGTGGAGAAGCAACCAAGCCTGGAGGACATCTTCCTGGCGCTCGTGGGCACCGGCAACGAGTCAACCCACAGCAACGAGTCAGTAAAGGACAGGTCATGAACACCCACTTCTTCGCCGACACCTCTGTCCTGCTGGGCCGCTCCATGCGGCATATCTTCCGCAGCGTGGACACCATCATCACCACCGCAATCACCCCGATAGCCCTGATGCTGCTGTTCGTCTACGTGTTCGGCGGCGCCATCAGGACCGACACAGAGAACTACGTCAACTACCTGCTCCCCGGCATCATGCTCATCGCCATCGCTTCGGGCATCGCCTACACCGCGGTCCGCTTGTTCACCGACATGCAGAGCGGGATCTTCGAACGCTTCCAGTCCATGCCGATCGCACGCTCGTCAGTGCTGTGGGCACACGTCCTGACCTCACTGGTGGCCAACGGGCTCTCGCTGGTGATCATCGTGCTGGTGGCGCTCCTCATGGGGTTCCGCACCTCGGCCAACGTGCTGGAATGGCTCGCTGTTGCAGGAATCCTGGCATTATTCACCCTGGCCCTCACCTGGATCGCCATCATCGCAGGCCTCTCCGCCAAGTCGGTAGATGGCGCCGGCGGCTTCTCCTACCCGCTGATCTTCCTGCCGTTCATCAGCTCGGCCTTTGTCCCCACAGAGACAATGCCGGGTCCGGTTCGCTGGTTTGCGGAGAATCAACCGGTCACGTCGATTGTGAACACCATCCAGGATCTGTTCGCGCAGCGCCCGGCGGGCGGCGACATCTGGGTAGCCCTGGCCTGGTGCTTGGGCATCCTGATCCTCGCCTACGCATTTGCCACCGCGGCCTATAAGCGCCACATCGCCTGATTCCACCAGCCAAAACAACGGTCTAAGCTCCCCTTCTGATCAGGGGAGCTTTCGCCATGCAGACCGATTCGCCATTGGTCAGACATTAGCTATAGCTTTATCGAACACATTTGTAACGGCCGTCACTATTGTGGCGGGTCCTTCGAAGGGTTCTTGAACTAATGTCCGACCAGACAACACAGGGGCGACTCCGCGCCTCCAGCAGGGACAGCGAGCCCCACCTGTCACGCTCGCTCAGCAACCGCCACATCCAACTCCTGGCCATCGGCGGTGCCATCGGAACGGGCCTCTTCATGGGCTCCGGCAAGACCATCTCTGTTGCCGGTCCCTCCGTAATCTTCGTGTACATGATCATCGGCTTCATGCTCTTCTTCGTGATGCGGGCCATGGGCCAGCTCCTGCTGTCCAACCTGAACTACAAGTCCTTCAGCGACTTCGCGGGCGACCTCCTGGGCCCGTGGGCCGGCTTCTTCACCGGTTGGACGTACTGGTTCTGCTGGGTAGTCACCGGCGTTGCGGACGTCATCGCGATCGCAGGCTACGCCAACGAGCTCTGGCCGGGAATCCAGCTATGGATCCCGGGCCTGGCCACCATCATCATCCTGCTCCTGCTCAACCTGCCCACCGTCAAGGCGTTCGGTGAGACCGAATTCTGGTTTGCCCTCATCAAGATCGTGGCCATCGTGGCACTGATCGTAGTGGGCCTGGTCATGATCTTCACCGGTTTCCAATCCAACGCCGGCACCGCGAGCTTCACCAACCTCTGGAGCCACGGCGGGTTCTTCCCCAAGGAATTCATGGGCTTCGTAGCTGGGTTCCAGATCGCCGTGTTTGCGTTCGTGGGCATCGAATTGGTGGGCACAGCCGCCGCTGAAACCAAGAACCCGGAGCACAACCTCCCCCGCGCCATCAACGCCATCCCCCTGCGTGTCATGCTCTTCTACGTGGGCGCCCTCATCATCCTGATGTCCGTCACCCCATGGACCGAGTTCAAAGCAGGCCAAAGCCCGTTCATCGCCATGTTCTCCCTTGCAGGGCTTGGCATGGCTGCCACCGTTGTGAACCTCGTAGTCCTCACGTCCGCTATGTCCTCGGCCAACTCCGGCATCTATTCGACGTCGCGCATGGTCTACGGCCTGGCCAACGACGGCGACGCACCCAAGCTCTTCGGCCGGCTCTCGAGCCGCAAAGTACCCCAAAACGCACTCTTCCTCTCGTGCGTGCTGCTGCTGGCCGGCGTCGCGCTCCTCTATGCAGGCAAGGACGTTGGCGTTGCCTTCGACATGGTGACCACCGTGTCCGCCGTCTGCTTCATGTTCGTCTGGTCCATCATCCTGGCCAGCTACCTCGTGTACCGCAAACGCCGGCCCGAGCAGCACGCCGCTTCACCGTTCAAGATGCCCGGCGGCATCCCCATGGTCTGGGTGGTCTTTGCTTTCTTCGCGTTCCTCGTCTGGGCCCTGACCACGCAGCCGGACACATTCACGGCACTGCTGGTGACACCCATTTGGTTCGCGATCCTCGGCGTTGCCTACGCGGTGGTCCGCAAGTCCCCGCTGCACCAGGCCCGCGTGGCCGAATGGAAGGCGATGTCCGAAGCGGAAACCGCGGCAGCGCGCTAGACCCCGCACCCGAAAAAGCCCGACGTCGGGCACTCACTTGAGTGCTCGACGTCGGCCCTTTATGTGGAACGTGAGAGAGCGTCAGAGCTCGGCTTGGCGGTCCTCCACGAGCTTCTGCAGCGCCGCGAAAAGCGGGTGCGCAGGCGTCAGTTCCGTGACACGCTCGACGACGGCGGCCGCGTCCAGCTCGGACAACATGTTGGCGAGCTCCACGGCTTCGTCGTCGGCTCCGTCATCAAACCGCAGGGCCGCGGACATTGCCTCAAGCAGTGCCACGGGGGTGACACCGCGCTCGGCGAGCTCAGCTGCCGGACCAACGAACCGCTCGTGCCGGCCGAGCTTACGCAGGGGCGCGCGGCCCACGCGGTTTACGGTATCGGGGAGGTGCGGGTTGGAGAAGCGCGACAGGATCTTCTGCACATACGCCTCCTGCTCGGCCTCGACGAAACCGTGCTTGGCCACCAGGAGTTCCTTGGTCTCCTCCAGCACAGCCCGGACCTTGGCGGCCACCGAAGGATCGGCCATGGCGTCCGAAATCTTCTCAACGCCGGCCGCGTAACCGAAGTAGGCCGCAGAAGCGTGGCCGGTGTTCACGGTGAACAGCTTCCGCTCGATGTACGGTCCCAAGTCGTCCACGAACGTGGCGCCCGGGATCACCGGCGCGTTGCCCTTGAAGGGCGTGCGGTCGATGACCCACTCGTAGAACGTCTCCACCGTGACATCCAGGCCCTGGCCCGGCGCCTGGTTGGGGACGATTCGGTCCACCGCGGTGTCGGCGAAAACGGCGACGGCGTCAAGATCCCCGGCGGAGTCATCCCAGGCAGCCCGGATCTCGGCGTGCAGCAGATGGGTGGCATTGATGGCGTTCTCGCACGCCATCACCTGCAAGGGCGGCAAATCCGTGGGGCGGGCAGCCAGCCCGCGGGCTATCACAGGCGCCACGAACTTCAGGATGTGGGGCCCCACAGCGGTGGTGACCACATCCGCCGTCGAGATTTCCTCCACAACGGTGGCTTCCTGCGTAGCCGAGTTCAAAGCCCGGAAGCCTTCGACAGTTTTCACCGAAGGGTTGTCGCCCACCTCATGGACGTCATAGCTGGTGGCCTCCGCAAGCTGGCTGATCAGGGCGTCCGCGACATCGGCGAACACCACCTCATAGCCCGCTTCGTGGAGCAGCAACCCCACGAAGCCGCGCCCGATATTACCTGCCCCGAAATGGACTGCCTTCACTATGCGTTGACCTTTCCGAACAGCTCCAGGACTTCCTCAACCGTGGTGGCCTCCTCCAACTGGGCAACCTGCGCCTTGTTGGTGAAGATCTTCGCGATGGAGGACAGGATGTGGAGGTGTTCGTTGTTAATGCCGGCAACGCCGACCACGAACTTCACTTGCTTGCCGCCCCAATCGATGCCCTCGGGGTAGCGGATGATGGACACTGCCGAGTGCATGATGTGCTCTTTGGCATCGTTGGTGCCGTGCGGAATGGCCAGGAAGCTGCCCATGTAGGTGGACACGGATTCTTCGCGTTCGTGCATGGCGTGGACGTAGCTCATGTCCACTGCACCACGGTCCAGCAGGAGCTGCCCGGCTTCGTCGATCGCCGAGTCGCGGTCCCGTGCCTTGCCGGCCAGGATCACGCTCTCGCGCAACAGTACGGATTTACCTTCGACGTCGGTGGCTGGCTCGGCGGCATGTGCACCATGGGCGGCGGCTGCTTCAGTTGTGGCAGCGGCTGGTTCCGTGATCGTGCCCGTACCCGAAGCCACGTCTTCGCTGTTGCTGGAGCGGACCAGGTCGACGATTTCGTCGTACTTGGGGCTGTTCATGAAGTTGTCCACCGAGTAGTGCACGGCGCTGGAGGTTCGGGGCTGCGCACGTTCGGTGAGGTCCTGGTGCGTGACCACAACGTCATAGCTGTCGCTGAGGTTGGCGATGGCCGAGTTGGTGACCTTGACGTCCGGGAAGCCGGCAGCCTTGATCTTGTTGCGCAGGACCGAGGCTCCCATGGCGCTGGAACCCATACCGGCGTCGCAGGCGAAGACGATGGTCTGCACGGGGCGAGTCAGGACAGTGCCTTCACCCTGGGCAGCGACCCTGTCACCCACCAGCGCGGAGGAAACGGAGCTCTTCTTCCCCTTCATTGCCTCCATACGGGACGTGGCTGCGGACAGATCGTCCTCACCATTGTTTTTGGAGGTGCGGAGAATCAGCGAGGCAATAAGGAAGGACACGGTAGTTGCAAGGACCACCGCGAGGATGACGCCAACGTAGCTGTCGCGTGATGTCTGGGCAATGACCGCAATGATGGAACCTGGAGCAGCAGGTGCCACCAGGCCGGAGTTGGTGATGGCCAGGGTTGCGATACCGGTCATGCCGCCACCAATGGCAGCGAGGATCAGGATGGGCTTCATCAGGACGTACGGGAAATAGATCTCGTGGATGCCGCCCAGGAAGTGGATGATCGCAGCACCGGGAGCCGAAGCCCTTGCCGCGCCACGGCCAAAGAACATGTACGCCAGCAGGATGCCCAGGCCCGGGCCGGGGTTGGCTTCGAGCAGGAACAGGATGGACTTGCCCTGGTCCAGCGATTGCTGGATGCCCAAGGGAGTCAGCACGCCGTGGTTGATGGCGTTGTTCAGGAAGAGGACCTTGGCAGGTTCGATGAAAATGCTGGTCAGCGGGAGCAAGCCGTTGTCCACCAGGAACTGGACCACTGAACCCGCGCCGGCGGTGAAGGCCTTGACCACAGGGGTGAGGCCGTAGAACCCGAGCAGGGTCAAAATCCCGCCCCAGATACCGGCGGAGAAGTTGTTGACAAGCATCTCGAAGCCGGGCCGGATCTTGCCGTCCCAGATGCTGTCGATCTTCTTCATGGTCCAGCCGCCCAGCGGGCCCATGATCATGGCGCCAATGAACATGGGGATGCCGGTGCCAACGATCACGCCCATGGTGGCAATGGCACCCACCACGCCGCCTCGAACGTCGTAGACCATCCGGCCACCGGTGTAGGCGATCAGCAGGGGAAGCAGGTAGTTGACCATGGGACCCACAAGGCCCACATTGGCTACGCCGTCAGCGTTGGTGCCGAAGCCACCGAGCGCAGGAACCGGAATCCAGCCCTTCTCGATGAACAGGGCTGTGATGAGGCCCCAGGCGATGAAAGCGCCAATGTTGGGCATGATCATGCCGGACAGGAATGTTCCGAACTTTTGGACGCCAACGCGGGCGCTGGTACGGGGCTTCGCAACTGTCTCTGTTGCCATGTGAATTCCTAACGTGTGTCCCGCGGCGGCGCGGGGTCAGTCGATACAGATCGAGCGAGAACAGCCTTAGGAGCTGCTGGAAATGCGGTGAAGCCACTCAAGGAAAAGCTTCAGTTCAGAGCTGGATAGTTGGTCCGAATGCGAGGCCTGCAGTGCCGCATTCAGGGCGATTGCCGCAACAACAACCGAGGACTTACCGGAGTCTTCCGCTGCGGCGCCACGGGCGGTGTCCGTGGAGACGGCAAAAATCATGGAATCCCGGGTCATCGTTGAGAGCTCGAGGTTCCGTTCCTCTACCGGTTCTGCGATCAGCATGAGCGTGACGCCCACGTTGGCCGCCAGGATGCTTCGGGCCGCTTCGCGGGGCGGCACGTTGATCTGACCGGAGATAGCGGCCTTGTTCAGCATCTCTTCCAGAAGCGCTTCAGCATCGGCCACGATTGCTGGGCGGCTTTCCGGCCTGATGTTGCCGAACATCACCAGATACAGGTGGGGTTGGGTCAGCCCGAACTGGACGTGGTTGTCCCACATCCGCCGGACGTCTTCCAAGGGCTCCCCGGACGGTGCAAAATCCCGCTCCCCCGCCACATACTCTTCGAAACCGGCGGAAACGACGGCGTCGAAGAGCCCTTCTTTGTCGCCAAAGTGGTGGTAGAGCGTTGGCGCCGTGACCCCGGCAAGCTTGGTGATCTGACGCGTTGAGACCGCTGACCCCTCCGAATTCGCCAGCAATTCGGCAGCTGCGCGAAGCAACCGAATTTTGGGCGGAAGCTGGTCATCGAAACTCATAACCGCTACCCTAGCACCTATAGCGTTGCTATATGAAGTGGCTCACAAGAGTTATTTATGGGGCTCCCGGTGCCGTCGCCGGTGGGTCTGAACCAACAAGCAGGAACAGAGGATTCAGTGCAGAATTTCCAAGGCGTAGGGGTAAGCCCTGGCCGCATCATTGGTTCCGTCCGCCAGATGCCCAAGCCGGTGAGCGAACCGCCGTCGGGCGAACGGTTGGCCGAGGGCGTAGCTCCGGAAGACGCCGTCGCCGGCTTGAAAGCGGCAGCCCAATCGGTCCACGACGAACTCAAGAGCCGCGCGGACACCGCCTCGGGCGATGGCAAAGCCGTCCTTGAAGCCACGGCCCTCATGGCCAAGGACACCATGCTCCTGAAATCGGCGGCCAAACTCATCAACGCGGGTTCCTCGGCTGAACGCGCCATCTGGGAAGCCGGCGCATCCGTCTCCGAAATGCTGCACAACCTCGGCGGCTACATGGCTGAACGCGCCACGGATGTCCTGGACGTTCGTGCACGCATCGTCGCCGAACTTCGCGGCGTGCCCGCGCCCGGCATCCCGTCCTCCGAGACCCCCTTCATCCTGGTGGCCGAGGACCTCGCCCCCGCCGACACCGCGACGCTGAATCCGGCCGTGGTGCTCGCCTTGGTAACGTCCGGCGGCGGACCGCAGTCGCACACCGCGATCATCGCCCGCTCACTCGGCCTGCCGGCAGTCGTAGCCGCCCACGGCGTGGACTCGATCGCCGACGGTTCCGAGGTTTACGTGGACGGCGCGGCGGGATCCGTCGCCCTCGAGCCCGGCGAGGAACAGCGTGCCGCTGCGACCGCTTGGGCGGAAACGTCCGCCACGCTCGCCGAATTCGACGGAAACGGCACGACGGCGGACGGTCATCTGGTACCGCTCCTCGCCAACGTTGGTGGAGCCAAGGATGCCGTGGCAGCCGCTGGCCTCGGAGCACAGGGAGTCGGCCTGTTCCGCACCGAGTTCTGCTTCCTTGAACGCGACACCGAACCCTCCGTGGACGAGCAAGCTGCAGCGTACAAGGCCGTGTTTGACGCATTCCCGGGCAAGAAAGTGGTCCTCCGCACGCTCGATGCCGGTGCGGACAAGCCACTCCCCTTCCTCACGGACGCCACCGAACCCAACCCTGCACTCGGTGTGCGTGGGTACCGTACGGACTTCACCACGCCGGGCGTCCTCGAGCGCCAGCTTGAAGCAATCGCCCGGGCGGCCTCCGAATCCGAAGCAGACGTGTGGGTCATGGCTCCCATGATCTCCACGGCCGCCGAAGCCGGACGTTTTGCCTCGCTGTGTGCTGCGGCCGGAATTCAGACGCCGGGCGTCATGGTGGAAGTCCCCTCAGCCGCATTGACCGCAGCCACCGTCCTTCGCGAAGTCGGATTCGCCTCCCTTGGCACCAACGACCTCACGCAATACGCCATGGCCGCCGACCGCCAGCTCGGGCCCCTCGCAGAACTGAACACCCCCTGGCAGCCCGCAGTCCTCCGACTCGTGCAGCTCACGGTGGAAGGTTCAGCCCAGGAGGGCAACAACAAGCCGGTGGGTGTCTGCGGTGAGGCAGCCGCGGACCCGGCCCTCGCCGTCGTACTGACCGGGCTGGGTGTCACCACGCTGTCCATGACCGCGCGCTCGTTGGCCGCCGTCGGCACTGTGTTGAAGACGGTCACGCTGGAACAGGCACAGGAGCTGGCCCGCCTTGCCCTGTCAGCCCCCAGCGCCACCGAAGCACGCGACTGGGTCCGCGCCAAGCTCCCCGTGCTTGAAGAGCTCGGCCTCTAGCCCCTATCCATCCGGAATACCAGGAGAAACCCATGCCTGAACGCACAGCTACCATCGCCAGCCGCTCCGGCTTGCACGCCCGGCCCGCCGCCCTCTTCGCCGAGGCTGCGGGCGAACAGCCCGTGGAGGTCACCATTGCCATGCAGGGTGCCCCTGCCGATGACGCCCTCGACGCCGCCAGCATCCTTTCGCTCATGACGCTCGGTGCCGCCAAGGGCGACGTTGTGGTGTTGCGGGCCGAGGGGGAAGGTGCCGACGCTGCGCTGGACGCACTGGTGAAGCTGTTGGAGACGGACCTGGACGCGGAGTAGCTTCTTCCGGGCTAGGCTTCTGGCATGGCACTGATAGCTCCCCGCGTCACGGCCGGGCTCCCCGCCGACGACGCCCGGAATCTCGCGCGTTCCCTCCAGGACAGCAATGACATCACCGTGTTCGTGGACGGCACAGTCCACCGCCTGCCCGATCAGGCGAGGGACGCCGTCGTGGACCTCCTCGCGCGACTGGGCCGGGGCGAAACGGTGACGGTCAGCAGCGTGGAGGAAATGCTCACCACATCCCAGGCAGCGGAACTCGCGGGCATCTCGCATACGTACCTGCGCAACATGACTGATCGAGGCGAGATTCCAGTGGAGTACCGGGGTACACATCGTCGGATCCGGCAGGCCGCAATTATGGAGTGGCTGGAAACGCAGAGAAAGAAGCAGTCCGGGGATGGCGATGACCACATCAGCGAGTAGGCAGCGGCCCACGTTTGAGGCGGCGGACGTCGAGATTTCGGGCCTGACCGGCCGGATCCACTGGACCGAAGGGACACCGGCGCCGGGCGAAGGCTCCGGGAACGAACCGGCGTACGTCCTGATCCACGGCATTGGAGTATCGCATCGGTACTTGGCGCGGCTCCACGCCGCCCTCGCCGCCCACGCGCCAACCTATTCTTTTGACCTTCCCGGTTTCGGGGGGACCGCCAGGCCGGGCCGACAACTCCAGGTGGAGGATTACGGCGCTTTCATCGCGGAGGCCCTGGCGTCGCGGGGCATCGAATCGTACGTCCTGGTGGGTCATTCCATGGGAGTGCAGTTTGCCATCGAAGCGGCATTGCATGCGCCCGAGCGGGTTCAGCGCCTGGTGTTGATGGGGCCGGTGGTCGATTCCAGGTACAAGAGCGTCTTCCGGCAATCACTGGCGCTCACCTTGGACGGTGTCCTTCGCGAGAGTCCTTCGTCCAACTGGATCGTGGTCTCCGACTACTTCCGTTGCGGACTCCGCTGGTACCTCACGGAGCTCCCTGTGATGATGGGCTATCCCACGGAAAAGCGGCTGGCCGGCATCAAGGTGCCGGTGCTGGTCCTGCGTGGGAGCCGCGACCAGGTGGCGGGCCCTGACTGGTCACTGCGGCTTTCCCGAACCGTGGACCAAGGACGCCTGGTGGAGATTCCCGGGGTGGGACACGTGGCGCAGCACATGCGTCCGCAAGCGGTGGCGGATGCCATCCGCAGCTTCGTCGCCGCGACCACGCAGCGCAGTTAGGCGCTGGGGCACGACGTCGGAGCAAGGGTTGGGTGCCCCTTGTTGGTCCCGGTTGGATCAGGCTAGGCTGGCCAGGCAAGCGAATAGTAAGTCTGCTTACGAAAGGGTTTGAACCATGACCAGCTATGACCCGGAAGACGATCCCCAAACCTTCGGCGTGAGCGGCGCGACCGGACCCTTCGACACCACCGCCGATGCCGACAGCATCCACGAAGATCCAGACATGCGCCAGGACGAGGACGATGATCCCGCGGCCTCCGCCAACCCTGATCCCCTGGACGGCAACGTCACTGGATTGGAGCCAGGTGGCGGGGTACCCCCGGGTGAAACGCCGCCGGCCGAAGGCAGCATGAGCAGCGACCAAGGACACGAAGAGTAGCTACGTCGCCAACCCGCTGTTACGTTGCGGGCCAGCAACGTAACAGCGGTCTGGCAACGTGCCCTACGGCAGGCTCAGGATCTCCCCAAGATCGTAATCCGCAGGCTCCTCCAACTGCGCGTACGTGCAGCTTTCCGGAGTCCTGTCCGGGCGCCAGCGGCGGAACTGCGTGGTGTGGCGGAACCTGTCGCCCTCCATGTAGTCGTACGCCACTTCGATCACGAGCTCGGGGCGCAGTGGCACAAACGAGAAGTCCTTACCCCCGCTCCACCGGCTTTGCGCACCAGGCATCCGCGAACCACCGGCAGCCTCGTCCTGCTTGGCCCACTCGCCCCACGGATGATCGCCCAGATCCACCCGGTACGGCTCAAGCTCGGCAACCAGCGCTTCACGCTTGGCCATGGGGAATGACGCCACCACGCCCACGTGGTGCAGCCGACCGGCGTCGTCGTGAAGCCCCAACAGCATGGAACCCACCACTTTCGCCGTCTTGTGCCATCGGAACCCGGCCACCACGCAATCCGCCGTCCGAACATGCTTGGTCTTGAACATCACGCGCTTATTTGGTTGATAGGTTCCACCCAACGGCTTGGAAAGAATCCCGTCCAGGCCCGCGCCCTCCAACTGCACGAACCACTCCTTGGCCCGCTCGAGATCCGTTACTGCTGGAGTGACGTAGACAGGGGGTTCGGCCTTGGCAAGCGCGGATTCCAGGATGGCCCGGCGCTCTGAGAACGGCTTGCCCATCAGGTCTTCCTCGCCCAAGGCCAGGATGTCGAACGCGATCATGGAGGACGGCGTTTTCTCGGCCAGCATCCGGACCCTGCTGTCGGCGGGATGGATCCGTTGTTGGAGGACCTCGAATTCCAGCCTGTTGCCCTCGATCAGGACGATTTCACCGTCGATCACGCATTTCTCCGGCAGGTTCTTCCTCAGCGCCTCAACCAGCTCGGGAAAGTAGCGCGTCATGGGCTTCTCGTTGCGGCTGCCCAGAATGACCTCGTCACCGTCCTTGAAGACAATGGTTCGGAACCCATCCCACTTGGGCTCGTAGTGCCCCACGTCGGGAATGTCCGGAACTGATTTGGCAAGCATGGGCGAGACGGGCGGCATCACTGGCAGGTCCATAGGAAATGTCTACCCTGCCGTCGGACGCCGAAGCTAGTCTTAGTCGGTGGATATCTTGGCCGTGTTGGCGGCAGTTCTCGGAGTTCCAGTGCTCCTGGCGGGCTTATGGTTCTGGATAGCGCGGCAACACCGGCGGGGATCAGGGCGTGCAGCGGTGGGCGGCATGCTGGGAATTGCCGACGAGATCTTCCGGCCGGAAACACACCAGGCCCACCAAATCCAGAAGATCCAGTACGAGCTGCCGGCTCCCGCGCCGGCCCCGAAGCCTAGGCGCACAGAGCCTCCCGCCTAGCTCGACGTACCGTCCGTTACATTAATGTGACTTTACTTTCCGGCTCATGTACCGTCGTAGGGCGACCCGTATCTCCGCTGGGCCGCTTCCGGATTGACGCCGAGCTCTGCCGCAATCCGGGATCCGCCAGACCCGCGGCAGAGGCGGGGGACCCACAGTTCCCGGGCTTGTTTCCAAGCCCTCGGGGTGAAGCCGCTGAGGCGGCCGGACGGCCTCGTCCGAACCCGACAGCTAACCTCGAAGGCGTTGAGAGGCAACCACCATGTCCCCAACCATGGATCAGCCGCGCCGCGCCCAGATCGAACGCGAGCGCACCAAACCAACCGGACGCCGTCGGGCCGAACCCAGCGGATCCCCCACCGGACCAGCAGCAGCGCCTGAGGCACCAAGCACGACGCCGGAAGCCGCCGCTGCTGCCAAGCCCACCACGCGCGCGGCCGCCCGTGCAGCGGAGCGGGAACGGGCAGCCCGGGCTGAAGCCGAACCCGCAGAACCGGCCACCGCCGCGATCCCGGCAGTACAGGCAGCCCAAGCCGCGGCTCCAAGGTCGACCACACCGGGCCCTCCCACTGCAGCCATCCCCATCGTTCCGCCGGCAGCCCCCAAGCCGGGGACACAGCAGGCCACGCAGCCGGAGCCCACCACGGCAGCCATCCCCGTAGTGGCCGTTGGCAGCAAAGCACCTACTCCCAGTCCGGCCAGGACTGGCTTTGGATCTACGGGCTCGTTCAACCGTGAACCACAGGCCGTCCTTAGGAAGGCCGCCTCGGTCAAGCACATGAGCCAGCGCATGGCCGTGGTCGCCGGCGCCGTCGGACTGGTCCTCACGGCAGGAGGCCTCGGCCAAGCACTTGAGCTGCCGTTCTTCGGCCATGAAACGCCAGCCCAGGATGCGAGCGGCCAGGGCGACCGGCAGTCAGCTTCAGCTGCGCCGGGGCCTCGCGCTTCCTATTCCACCGCGTCTTCGCCGTCGGCCTCGGGCGCGGCAGCGCCAACAGCTTCCTCCGCATCCGCAGCCGGCCAGCCGGCGACTGTCCCGGAGGCACCTTCTGTAGTGTCGCCGTCGTCGGTTCCGGCCCCTCACGTCTCGCTTGCGGACCCTGTGTGGGTTCCTTCGGCAGCGCCATCGGCAGCCAACCCTGCGCCAGGCACGTCCGCGGCAGTACCGACGCAGCCCGCCCCGGCTCCCACCGATGTGCCCGCCGATACGATCACCACGCCCCCGTCTCCGGTCCCGACAACCACGCCCGCGCCGACCGTCACCCCGACCCCGACGCCCACCCCGACACCGACCCAAACGCCTAAGCCGCGGCCTACCGGAAACCCCAACACCGGTACCAACCCGCAATCCACTGGAACGGCCCTCGACACGATCCTCGACGCGGCCAAGAAAGTAGTGAAGTGAGCACGCGGCTACCCCGCACGGCTACGCCCGTCGGCTGGCATGGCCGGTACTGCACCAGCAGCCGGACCGCTACCTTTCGGCGAAGGGTGGGCCGTTGGAGCTGCCAGCGGATGAGGCGTTCCTAGGGGTCCGATCCCGGGAACAGGGCGCGCAGGACGCCTAGATCCTGGGGCGCCGTGCCCAGCGGTGTGCCTTGAGTGCCGCGTGCAGTTCAAGCCGGATCGCGCCACTCAACGGGTCAGCCCCGATGAGCTGGCGGATCCGGCCGAGCCGGTTGTAGATGCTGCTCCTGTGAAGGTGGAGCTTCGCTGCGACATCCTGGACGGAACTGTCATTGTCGTAGAGCAGCTCCAGGACCGGCAGGAGCTCGCCGTTCCTGTCCTGGTCCTCCAACGTCCTGTAGTGGACCGATCCGGTGTCATCCCAGCCACCGGGTGCCAACAGGCGATCAAAAAGTTGGTAGACGCCTACTGCCCGGCTTTCCACGAGCTCGCCCAGCGGCAGGTCCACCGCGGCAGCCTGGGCCGCCACCTTGGACTGGCGGTACGCACCAGCGAGCTGCCGGATCACCTGGAATGGTTCACTGATGCCCAGGATGACCCGGTCCACGGTCCTACCGGCCCGTTTGGCGAGCTCCAGTTGGTAGTGCACCAGCACCTGCGCGTGGTCAGCCCGTCCACCGGATTCCCGGAACAGGACCACCGAATGCGTCTCTGTTCCGGCACTGAACAGGGCAGCGTTGACACCTATCGTGGACTGCAGTGCCGCGGAGCGGTGGGTCAAGGTTGCCGCGATGGGGTCGACGGCGGACCCGGCACCGTCCGGGTCCAGGATGGTCACCAGTTGCCACGGACCCCGCCCTTGGATTTCCTTCCATCCGGCAACGGCCGCCACCGCGTTGGATTCGCCGTTGCAAGCCGAAAGGAACTCCTGTTCGCGGCGGCGGCGAAACTCTGATTCGGCCGTGTTTGAGTCAAGGAGCAGCCCCGCCAGCAGGTCCAGTTCGTCCCGTACCCCAGGCAATTCGGCGAGTATCGCCGTCGCGCTTTGCTCTTCGACATCCAGTTGCACCCACAGGTAGCCGACGCGGAATCCGCGGACCAGGAGAGGGACGCAGACCCGGCCCAACATCCCTAGTTCATCGTTGGCGGGGACTACCACTGGACGCACTGCCGTGGAGATGCCGTGGGAGAGCTGCCATGCGCTGACGTCGGTGGGGACGCGCTTGCTGAGCAGGAAGTTCACGCGCACGCGGTCGGCGTGGGATTGGTTGGAGCTGTAGGCGAGGAGGACGCCGTCGAGGTCTTCCAGTGACAAGCCGCGGCCAAGCTTCAGTGCGACGCGTTCTACGATCTGTTCCACGTCCTGCTGCATCAGGAAAGCGTACCAACAGGAGGCGACACCTGACGCTCCACTGCTCGACAAATGTCGAGCGCAGTGCCTCAGGATCGTTGGATTTCCGGGCTTTGCGTGCTGGGCGCCCCGGCATTCCATGTCGCCTGCCTCACAGCCGGATTTATTCTGGAATCACAGCCCGCAGCAAACTTTCGGCCGAACAGGCCGCTAACGATGGAGCCAGCAAATGATCATCGGCGTCCCCAAAGAAATCAAGAACAACGAGTTCCGCGTAGCCATCACGGCTGCCGGTGTCCACGAATTCCGCACCCACGGACACACCGTTCTGGTTGAGCGCGGCGCAGGCCTCGGCTCGGGCATTACCGACGAGGAATACTCGATCGCCGGCGCTGAAATCGTCAACGAAGCTGACGACGTCTGGGGCCGCGCGGACATGGTCATGAAGGTCAAGGAGCCCATCGCGGCCGAGTACCACCGCTTCCGCAAGGGTCTGATCCTCTTCACCTACCTGCACCTCGCCGCAGAGCCCGAGCTCACCGCCGAGCTCATCAACTCCGGCGTCACGGCCATCGCTTACGAAACCGTGCAGGAAGGCCGCACACTTCCGCTGCTCGCTCCCATGTCCGAGGTCGCGGGCCGCCTGTCCGTCGTGGTCGGGGCTTCCTCCCTCATGGCCCCGGCCGGCGGCAAGGGCGTCCTCCTGGGCGGAGTACCGGGCGTCCGTCCGGCCAAGGTTGTCGTCCTCGGTGCTGGTGTTGCGGGAACCAACGCCGCTGCCATGGCGCTGGGCCTCGGTGCTGATGTCACCATCATGGACATCAACATCAACCGGCTGCGCGAACTCGACGCCCTCTACCAGGGCCGCCTGAAGACCGTTGCCTCCAACGCCTACGAGATCGAGAAGTCAGTCATCGACGCAGATCTCGTGATCGGCTCCGTCCTGATCCCGGGTGCCAAGGCTCCCAAGTTGGTCACCAATGAACTTGTCTCCCGCATGAAGCCGGGCTCGGTTCTGGTGGACATCGCTGTGGACCAGGGCGGCTGCTTCGAGGACACGCACCCCACCACCCACCAGGAACCGACGTACAAGGTCCACAACTCGATCTTCTACTGCGTTGCCAACATGCCTGGCGCTGTTCCGAACACCTCCACGTACGCACTGACCAACGTCACATTGCGCTACGCCGTGGCACTGGCCAACCTGGGCGTCAAGGCCGCCTTCGATCGCGACCCCGCCCTGGCTGCCGGCCTCAACATCGCCGCCGGCCACGTGGCACACCACTCCGTTTCCGAGGCGCACAACCTGCCCCTCGTGAACGACTGGCACAGTCTGGTTTCCGCCTAGCGTTTGAACCGTCGTTGGCCCGCTGTTTCGTTGCTGCCCAGCAACGGAACAGCGGGCTTTCCACGTATTAGCGGCCGAGTTCGTCTACGGTGTGTTCGGAACCTTCGGAACTGCGTGAGTGGGAACAGGCACAGGGAGGTCCGACGGGCGGAGTTGTGACGGATCGATAGTGGATGGATCGATGGCAGGCGGCGTCACGGGCACCACCGGGGGCGTGGGAATAACGCCCTTGCCTGGCACATCGCGCTGGGGAGCCTTGGGGGTTTGCGGTGGTACCGCCCCACCAGGCTGCGGAACGCCAGCAGGGACTCCCGGGGCCGAAGACTCCGGGGCCGGTACTGGCTGGCTCTGCGCAGGAGTCGGCTGGGCTTCTTCCAGTGGTGGCTGCGGGCTCGAACCGCCCGGGGCGCCTTGCTGGGGAGCATGCCCTGAGCCCGGAGCCAACTGCGAGGCCACCGATCCGATTGCTGCTCCAAGATGCTCGAAAGCACCCGGAATTCCGCCTTCGGACGCGGCCGCTGCTGTGGCGCCGCCGGCCAAAGACACGGCAACAGCGAGGCCGGCGATGGTCGTGCGACGCTTCTTCCGCCGGCGTGCAGCAAGCTCATCCACACGGACCGGGACTTGGCTCGGGTCAACAGTGGCAAGAACCGCGGTCGGTGCCCCAGACCACGCGGAGGGACCATCCGCCGTCGTGAGCTGCCGGGTGACGGCCGCATGGCCGCCGCTCATCAAGGCCCGGACGGCGTCGGACGGCAAAGGCGCGGTGCTGGCCAACGCGCGGAGTTCCAGCAGTTCGGTGCGGAGCGCGGCGTCGCCTTCGTGGCCGGAACCGGCCAACAGCTGGTCGATCGCCTGCTGGTGGTGACGTCCGCCTTGCGGGGCGCTGTGTTCGCTCATGATGTGCCGTTCGTTCGTTGTGCCCGTTTCTTCAATGCGCCCAAGGCCCTGCGTTGCAACTGCTTCACGGCGCCCTGGGACTTGCCCATGATGGCCGCTGTCTCCTCCACGGAAAGGTCCGCTACCACCCTCAGTGCCAGGACATCCCTGTAGTCGTCCGCCAGGCCCTCCAGGAGCTCCGTTACCCCCAAGCCGGAGGTCCGCCCAAATGCCTGATCCTCGGCCGACGGGGCGCGGCGGCCGTCCAGGTCCGGCTCGTAGGGAGTGGAACCGGGCGTTCGGGCACGCTTGCGGTAGTGGTCCACCATCCGGGCATGCGCGATGGAGAACAAGAGTGCCTTGGCCCCTTGGAGCCCGCCCTGCAGGGTTTCCAGCTGCGGATGGAGGGCCAGGAAGACGTCCTGCGTAACGGCTTCGGGGTCATCCACGCCCCGGGCCCGGAGGTAGCCAAAGACCGGCCCGGCGAAGCTGTTGTAGGCGGCCGTGAAGAGCAGCGCGGGGTCGTCATGATCCGCCTGCACATATTCATCAGCTAAAGGGTCAAGCACCCGTGGACGCCTCCATCCCACGTTACGTAGCGGGGCTCCTTGTCCTAAGCCAAGGAGCCCCGCCCTTAAACCGTAGCCGCTGCCCGCTTAGCGGACAGAATCGAGTGGAGCGCCCGGAACGGCCGGAACGTGGCTGGGAACCTGCGCCGGGACCGCGGGACCTGCGGGGACAGCGGGCGTTGCGGGGACCGCGGGCGTTGCGGGGACCGCGGGCACGGCTGGGACGGCCGGAACCGCGGGCATGGCCGGACGCCCGGACGTCACTGAAGCACCGACGTCGGCGTTTGCCTTGGCGGAGCCGTCCACTTTCAGGCCCGCGGCCTTGCCGGCGTCGACGACGGCGTGGCAATGCGCCTCAACCTTTGCATCGCCCCCCGCGGCGATCGCCAGGGACTTGAAGCCCGGAACAGTGGTGTCGGACTTCAGTCCGCCATTGAGGAATGACGTGCAGAGGCCGAAAGCCTCGGGTGAGGTGGCGAGGGCGTGCTCGGCTGTGGCCTTCGCGTCGGATACAGCGTCGGCTGCCTTTCCTTGGCCAGCCCCGGCAGCGTCGGTGGCCTTGGACTGCGCGGTCCCGACGGCGTCAGTCACCTTGGACTTGGCCGTTTCGGCAGTGGCGGCTGCTTCAGAGGTGGCTGTTTTGGCGGTGTTCCCGTCGAGCGGTGCCGGCGCGCCAACAAGATCGTGCGCCGTCTGCTGGAAACCGGTGGGGAGCGCTCCGTTGAAGGCAGCTACGCCTGTTCCGCCAGCCGCTACGGCTCCCGCGGCCAGGACGCCCGCGGCGACTTTGCTGGTGGCAAGGACAGTGAAAAAGGACATGAAACCCTCCGAAAAACTTGGGATTGCCCCGGCAGCTGTTGGGTCGCTGCCGGATGATCAGTGCACGGACGTGGCCCGCACACCACCTACATCGCTTGAGGCTGCCGCGAGGTTACGCACATGGTGAAAGTTTTTCGGCTGGCTTTACCCACACCGGTAGTTCTCCCCATGGCAGCCCCGTTCCGCAGTAGTCATGCTCGGGAGACGCCTGGCACCAAACTGGTCTGCAGGTTTTCTAATGTCGCTACGTTCAGGGGATGCGTGATGGGACAAGGATTGGTAGGCGCCGACGTCGGAGACCTCCGGCGGCTCTCGGCTGTAATGGACTCTGAGGCCCAAAAGATCAGCGACCTGCGGCTGCAGCTCAACGCATTGATCCAGCAAGGCAACTACTGGCGGGGTAACGACGCCGACCGCTTCCGCAGCGCCTGGCACAGTGATCTCCAAGGCCGGCTGGGCGCCGCTGCAGCATGCCTCAAGGACAACGCGCGTGCCCTGAAACTCAATGCCGAACAGCAGGAGCAAGCCTCCCTGGGCGGACCGGGACGTGGGCTGGGTGACGGAAAGGGCAGGAGCGGCTCAGAGACTCTGGGCTTCACGTTTGATCCCACCACCTACGGTCCCGTCACGGTTGAAGGCGAAGGTTCATTCGACAGCCAGGCAACAGGGGAAGCGCACGGTTCCATGGGCCCGGACGGGATCGCAGTTGGCGGCTCCGGTGAAGCATCCACCGGCGGGCAGATGACGTGGACGGCGAAGGGCGAGTACGGGCCCATGGACACCACTGTCACCAACGAGACGTTCGTCGGAGCGCGCGCCGACGGCGAGTTCGAGGCCAGCGTGCCGTTCGGGCTGGGACTCCCCAACGCCAGCGCCAAGGGCGAAGCGTTTGCAGGGGCCGAGAACACCACCACGGTTCGTTCCGACTTCTTTGACGGTTGGGTTACCAACACCTCCACAACCCGGGCCATGACCGGGGTAGAGGCCAGTGCCCATGCCAACGCGAGCAGCCCCTTCCTCTTTTCCGCCGGCGGTGAGGGGTTCGCCGGTCAAAAAATCACCACGGACAATGAAACGGAGTTTGCCGGAGGCTTGTTCAGTGTGGGCCAGGGCGGAGAAATACGCGCCGGTGCCTGGGCCAGTGCCGGCGAAGGCGAAGTCAGCGTCAAGAACAAAGACGTCACAGGCAGCGCGTTCAGCGCCGGAGCCGGTGCGGAACTGACCGGAAGCCAATACGTGGAAGTGCTGGGGCAGAAAATAACCCTCAACGGCACAGTAGCTGCGGGCGCAGGTGAGAGTCACTTCTACACCGTCTCCCTGGACGAAGACGGCCTCACACTCGGCGCCGGCGCCAAGATCACCGCAGAGCTGGGCCTTGGCGCTGGCGGGCAGATCACGCTCAGCCCCAAGGGATTCGTGGACTCCGTCACCGGATTCATCGACTTCGTCAACAACTAGCCTCCGAAAGGGCTCCCGTGACATCGCAGCAGGTTTTCCCGTCCGAAGCATTCCCCGCGTACCCCACCATCAAGCTCAACCCACCCGCCGGCTGGACCCAGCAAGTAGTCCCCGAAGCGGTGGGCGCACTGATGGCACCGGCCACGGAAGGCAACTACACGGCGAATGTGGTCATCTCCGTGTCGCGCCGCCGGCCGGGGTACGGACTCCAGGACATCGCCGCTTCCGTGGACCGGTTCCTGGATTCCTTGCCGGAGGCTGTCCTGCTCGGCACAGAGCCGGTGACCATCAACGGCCGCGATTGGTACGTCCGGGAAGCCCGCTACACCCACCCCCAGGCCGGGCCCCTGGCGCAGTTCACGGCCGTCACCGTGGTGGATCAGGAGGCTTCTGCGGATGTTGTCCAGCTGACGGGAAGTTGCCAGCCGCTGGAGGGCAACAACGACCTGAAGGCGATTTACTCGGTAGTTGCGAGCGCCGAAATCACACCAGCCCCCGGGCCTGCTCAATCAGTTTGAGTACCGCCACCGAATCAGCCGGATCAACAGGCAACGGCCGCGCTGAAGCCGTACCGCCGTCGTCGAGCTTGCCTGCCAGCAACCGGTAGAACTCTGGATAGGCCCCCCGTTCAGTGGGGACCGCGGTGCGCTCGCCGTCCACCGCCAGGGTTCCATGGTTTTGTGGCGGCTCGACGCCGTACTCCGGGTCCGTGGGCAGCCCGCCGCCGGACAGGTAGGGTTCCTGCGGGTCGGCCCCGAACTTCACGAAACCGCCACGGGTGCCCAGAACCCGGAAGCGTGGACCGGGCAGCTGGCTGGTGAGGTTGATGGTCACGTGGCTGACCACTCCGGATCCGTGTTCCAGGACCAGGAAGACGTCGTCGTCGGCGCTCTCCTGGGGGCGGCGGGCCCGGATCTCCGCGTGAGTCACTTCAGCGGGCCCGAAGAACCGTAAAGCCAGGTCCAGCACATGGGTGCCGAGGTCGAAGAGGACCCCGCCCCCGTCCTCTGCCGTGGCACTGGCCTTCCACTCCTTCGCGATCGCCGGAGCCCACCGCTCCATCGCGGCTTCGAACCTGGTCACCGTCCCCAGCGTGCCGGCGTCGAGCAGCTTCTGCACGGTTAGGGCGTCGGCGTCCCACCGGCGGTTTTGGTAGACCGTGAGGACGCGGCCCAGTTGCGCGGCCAGGTTGATCAACTCCTCGCCTTGGAAACTGTGGACTACGAACGGTTTGTCCACGACGACGTCGAGGCCGGCTTCCAGCGCCGCTTTCGCGAGCGGGTAGTGGGTTGCGGGCGGTGTGCCTATAACGAGCAGGTCCAGCTGGTCCGCGAGGGCCAGGATGTCGTTGGGGGTGTCGACGATCTTTACCTGCGGGTACCGGTCCTTCGCTTTGGCTTGGCGTGCTGCGTCCGATGTTGCGATGACGGCGAGCTCGTACGCGGGGTTGGCCTCGATGAAAGGAGCATGGAAGACGCTGCCGGAGAGCCCGAAACCGGCAACGGCCGTGCGGATTGGCGTGGAAGTCATGTCCCTAGGCTACCGACCCTCTCTCACGTAACAGCCCCTTCCCGGGATCCCTCTCTCACCGGGTGAGAGAGGGATCGGCCCAAACGGGAGGGATGTGAGGGAGGGTTGGGGGGTATGGCGAAGGCCGGGAACCGCCCCCGAACCTTGTGAAAAGTTTGGGGAGGATCCCGGCCTTCAGGAAACTACAGCGGGAAGGCTACTTCTTGGCGCCCTTTTCCCAGCCGAGGGTTGTCCAGTCCGGAACATTGGAGAGGCTCTTGAACAGGGACGGGCCGTAGTTGGCCAGGCCCGTGCGCACGAACTGGATCTCCGGGCCGTTCAGGACGGTGCCCATGGAGTAGTACTTCTCCATGTGCTTCTTCTCTACGTCCATGGCGGCCTTGTTGCGCTCTTTGTCATCGGAGATGGTCGCCAGGCGCTTGATTTCGGCGTCGAGCTCGGCATCGCCCAGGCCGTTTTCGTTGGTGGTTGAGTCGTAGTACTGCTTCACGGCGTCAGTGGCGTCCGGACCCACGGTGTAACCGGAGATGGTGAGGTCGAACTCGCGGCCGCCGATGACCTTGCCGAAGTCGGCGTCACCGCGCTGGTCGATGGTCACGTCCATGCCGGCAGCCTTGAGCTGGTTCTGCAGCGTCTGCGAGGTTGCGGCTGCGGTGGGGTCATCACCGAAGTTGGTGATCTTGAAGGCGATAGGAGTGCCGTCCTTGGCCATGATCCCCTTGTCGTTGGCTGTGTAGCCAGCGTCGGTCAGGACCTTCTTGGCAGCCTCGGCACCGGTGTCCTTCACGGGGTAGTTGTCCTGGTAGTACTGGGAGAACGGCATCAGCATCATGGAGCCCGAGCTCTCTTCGGACCAGTTCAGGCCGTTGAAGCGGACGTCGCGGATGGCCTTGCGGTCGACGGCGGTGAAAATCGCCTTACGCACGGCAACATCGGTCAGGGCCGGCCGCTTGGCGTTGATGTTGAGTCCACCGGCAAAGAGGCGCTGGCCACGGCGGACCTCGGAGTTAGTGGTGCCTTCCAGCTGCTTGTAGCGGCCCAGGGTACGGCCGTTGGCGGCGTCGATCTCACCGTTCTTGAAGGCAGCGATGGTTGCACTCGGTTCCATCTGGCGCCAAATGACCTTGTCCAGCACCGGCTTCTGTCCCCACCACTTGTCGTTGGGGATCATGGTGACGGTCTTGGCGGTGGTGTCGTAGTTCTCCACCTTGAAGGGACCGGCCATCCATTCGGGGTGCATCTCACCGGCGAAACCCTTGTTGAAGATTTCCGGAGTGTTGATAGCCGGGTGGATCAGGCCGAAGAAGAGGCCTTCCAGCGGGAAGACGGGCTGCGTGGTGGTGACAATGACTTCTTTGTCGTTGGCGCCGGCCTTGACCGAATCCACGAATGCGTAAGCGCCCGCGGTGACAATGTCGATCGACTTGTCTTCGCCGCGGAGCATCTTCCAGGTGTTCTCGAAGGTCTTGACGTCGATGGGGGTCCCATCGTTCCAGGTTGCCTTGTCGTTCACCTTGATGGTGATGGTCTGCTTGCCGTCTTTTACTTCGCTCTTGACGTCTTCGCAGAAGTCCTTATTCGGCGAGGCCTTGCCGTCGAAGTCCAGCTTCCAGCAGCCGCCAATCCCGCCGCTGCTGATGGAAGCGGTGTTGACGGGAGTCATGAGCGCTGAATTGTCAGCGCTGTTGCCCACATTGGAGAATCCGTTGAAGTCGGGACCAATGCTGCCTACGCCCAAGGTGACCGTGCCACCCTGTTCCAGGTCCTTCGCTTCCTTGGCGTTGACGCTGATCAGCTTGCTGATGTCGCCGCCACTTTCTTCTGCCTTCTGGGAGGCAGGACCCGACGGCGTTCCCCCGCCGCAAGCGGTCAGCATGAGCGTCGCTGCGAGCGCTACGCCGCCGATCGTCGTGTACTTCTTCATGGTTTGCCCTTCATGTTTACGACTTGGAATATCTTTGCGAGTTGAGACCAGGGATATATGTCAATGCGTCATGTGTTGTCAGGCATGCACCACCAGCATGTCGGCATCTATTTCTCCGTCCGGGAAGAAGCAGGCGAAGTCCTGAGCCCCTTCGGAAGCCAGTGGCGGCTCCAGAGTAAGGCACTTCTCCTGCTTCCCCGCGGGAAGCGCGGCGAATACGGGACAACGTGTAGCGAAGTTACATCCCTTGGGCGCATCAAGCGGGCTGGGCAGGTCGCCCTGCAGGATGATGCGTTCGCGGGTGCGTTCGAGGTTCGGGTCCGGAACCGGGATGGCAGAGAGCAGGGCACGGGTGTAGGGGTGGCGTGGGTTGTCGAAGACTTCGTCTACGTCACCGGTCTCCACGATCTTGCCCAGGTACATCACGGCCACGCGGTCTGAAATGTGCCGGACCACCGAGAGGTCGTGGGCCACCATGAGGTAGCTCAGGCCCAGTTCGGCGCGGAGCTTGTCCAGCAGGTTGATCACGCCAGCCTGCACTGAAACGTCCAAAGCAGAGACCGGCTCGTCCAGGACCACCAGCTTGGGGTTGACGGCGAGTGCCCGGGCGATGCCGATGCGTTGGCGTTGGCCGCCGGAGAACTGGTTGGGGAAGCGGTTGACGTGGTCCGGTTGCAGGCCCACCAGCTTCATGAGCTCCATGATGCGTTTCCTGATGGCGGGCTTGGGCATCCCCAGGTTTTCCAAGGGCTCGGCCAGGACTTCGTAAACCGTGAAGCGTGGATCCAGGGCTCCCGTGGGGTCCTGGAAGACCATCTGCATTTCCTTGCGCATGGCCATCTTGGTCTTGTGGTCCGTGGCGACCTTGTTGCTGACTCCGCCGATAATAACTTCGCCCACCTGGTCCGGGTGGAACTCCATGATTTCCAGCAAAGTGGTGGTCTTACCGCAGCCGGACTCACCCACGATCGAGACGCATTCACCCTCGCGGATGTCGAAGCTCAGCCCATCCACGGCCTTTACCGTGCCAATGCGCCGTTTGATGAGTGCACCCTTGAGCAGCGGGAAGTGCTTCTTCACGTCCTTGAGTTCCAGGACCTTTTCGCGCTCGAGGCGGGCCACGCCGTCGAACTTTGAAACGGGCTTGGGCGGTGCCTGGAAAATCTTGTGTGCGTCGGCATCGCCGCTCAGCTGATCGGCCTTGATGCAGGCTGCCTTATGTCCAAGCGTCTGGCCCTCAACACCCGGCACGGAGAGGAGCTCCGGTTCGCCGTGCAGGCAGGCGTCGCTGACCATCGGGCAGCGGGCCGCGAAGGAGCATCCGATGACGGGCAGCGCCAGGTTGGGCGGCGTCCCTTCGATGGGTACCAGCGACTGCTTGTCCGAGGAGTCCACGCGTGGAACGGCTCCCAGCAGGCCCAAGGTGTAGGGCATGCGCGGGTTGTAGTAGATGTCCTCCACGGTGCCGGTCTCCACCGGTTTGCCCGCATACATGACCATGATGTCGTCGGCCATGCCCGCGACGACGCCGAGGTCGTGCGTGATCATGACGACGGCGGCGCCGGTCTCCTCCTGCGCGGTGTGCAGGACCTCCAGCACCTGCGCCTGGATGGTGACGTCCAACGCCGTCGTGGGTTCATCGGCAATGAGGACGCGGGGATCGTTGGCGATCGCGATGGCGATCATGACGCGCTGGCGCATGCCGCCGGAAAACTCGTGGGGGAATGCCTTCAGCCGGTCCTTCGGGCTGGGGATGCCCACCATCCGCAAGAGGTCGACGGCGCGGGCTTCTTTTGCCTGCTTGGTCATGGTCGGGTTGTGGACCGTGAGCGCCTCGATGATCTGGTGGCCCACCGTGTAGACGGGGGTGAGCGAGGACAGCGGATCCTGGAACACCATGGCGATGTCGCTGCCGCGGTGCTTGCACATGGCCTTATCGCTCAGGCCCAGGAGTTCCTTGCCCTTGTATCGTACCGAACCGGTGATGTCCGCGGTTTCGGGGAGGAGGCCCATGATGGCCATGGACGTGACGGACTTGCCGGAGCCGGACTCACCCACGATGCCCAGGGTCTTGCCCGGCATGAGGTCGAAGTCGACGCCGCGGACGGCGTGGACCACCCCGTTTTCGGAATTGAAGCGGACGTTGAGGTCCCGGACGCTGAGCACGGCGTCGCCCGACGCGTACAGTCCGGCGTCGCGGAGGCGTTCGGCAGGGTTCTGGGAGGTGTTGGTGCTCATTTGTTGATCTTCTTCGCAGTCTGGGGCTTGGTCCGCTTGGCCCGTCCGATGGAACTGGAGCTGGGGTCGAAGGCGTCACGGAGACCGTCATTCATCATGGCCAGCGAGCCTGTAAGCAGGAACATGACGGTCAACGGAACCCAGAACATCCAGGGGAACGACGAGACCTGGCCCGTGGCCTGGCCGATCAGGACACCGAGGCTGACGTCAGGAAGCTTGATGCCGATACCGATGAACGAGAACGCCACTTCGGCCAGGATCGCACCCGTGATGCCGCGGGTGAAGTCGAGCACCAGCAGCGAGCCGATGTTCGGAACCAAGTGCCGCCACACGATGCGTCGCGAGGGGACGCCCATGTACCTGGCCGCTTTGACGTAGTCGCGTTGCATGAGCGACATGGACAGCGAGCGCACCAGGCGGGCAGTACCCATCCAGCTGAAGAAGAGCAGGACGATAACCAGCAGGAGCCAGCTGGGGAGGTTCTTGAGTCCTCCGCTGCCACTGGTCGCCACGGCTACCACCAGGATGGCTGGCATCATGATGAGCGCTTCCAGGATGAACAGCATGGTGGCGTCCACCTTGCCGCCGAAGAACGCCATGGTGCATCCGTACACAGCGGAGATCAGGACGGAAAGGCCACCCACAATCAGGCCAATGAGGATGGAGGTCCTGGTGCCATCAACAATGAGCGCCATGAGGTCGATGCCGGCCTGCGTCGTACCGAGCAGGTGGTCCGGGGACGGCGGCATCCCGATATTGAACGGATCCAGGGTTTCCTTGTCCCACGGGGTCAGGAACCCGCCGAAGATGGAGAAAAGAAACAGGGCAAGGAAGATGAACAAACCGGCGACGGCGGTCCGGTTCCGCATGAACCGGCGGAAGATGATGCGGGATTTCCCAATGACGACGTCCTGGTCAGCAACCCTGGACTCGTCGATTTCCGCGATGGGATCGATGATGTTCGTCATTACTGGACCCTCACTCGTGGATCAACCAGCGTTGTGGCGAAGTCGGCCAGGATAGCGCCGATGGCGAAGATCACTGAGCCGTAAGCCAACGTGGCTGTAGCTACGTTCACGTCCTGCAGCCCGATGGACTGGATGCTCCATAAACCAATGCCGGGCCAGGCGAAGATGGCTTCGGCGAAGAAGCCGCCGGTGAAGATTGCCGGGATGGTGAACGCGATGCTTTGCGCCACGGGAATGAACGAAACTCTCAGCGCATGGCGGGTGATGGCCTGGTTCCTGGTGAGTCCTTTGGCGCGTGCGGTGCGGACGAAGTCGGCGTTGACGTTGTCCAGGAGGTA
Organism: Paenarthrobacter nitroguajacolicus; assembly: GCF_031455195.1. Classification (GTDB taxonomy): domain Bacteria; phylum Actinomycetota; class Actinomycetes; order Actinomycetales; family Micrococcaceae; genus Arthrobacter; species Arthrobacter nitroguajacolicus_D. Next base: position 39,853 of record NZ_JAVDSH010000004.1, read on the forward strand.
CTGACGCTGGGCGATCTGGTACCCGGCCCAACCGAAGATGGTCATCGCGAAGGTGGGCACGGCGTAGTGGGCCACAAGGTCAACGAAAGCCGGCCACCCAGGGTCGATTCCCGGCGTCGAAATTCCCGTCACGAAGAAGATGCGCTGCCCAACGGTTTCGTTGATGCTGATGGCCCCAAGCTGGACCAGGAAGTAGGCGATGGGTGCCGGAAGAATGTGGACCAGGTAGCTGTAAGACGTGATGACACGGTCCTGGAACTTGTACTGGCGCGCTGCGGAGTAGACGCCAAGTGCGACGCCGATGATCAGCGTCAGGATGATCGAGGCGATGAAGAGCCGGGTGGAGACCAGGACACGGTCGGCGAATTCCGCATTGACGAATGCGCCGTTGGGGCTGCGGCCCCAGTCCCAGCGGGTGACTATGCCGCCGAGCCATTCCACGTAGCGCTCCCATGGATTCTTATCCGGATCCAGGCCGAGCCCCCGGAACGATGCCGCTACCTGTTCGGGCGTGGGCCTCGGAATCTTTTCCTGTTCGAGGACCGCTGGTTTGAGCGATGAGACAGCCAGGAAGTAGCCGGCGCTTGTGGTCAGGAAGATCATGATCAGGTAGATTCCCGATCGCTTCATCAGATATTTCAGCATGTCGGGTGGCTGCCCCGAATCGTGGCAAAACTCAAAGCTCGTCCTTCCGCGGTTCCCGGCTGTGGCCGGCGTCAGCTACGAATTGGCGTAGCGGGTTGTTGAGCCCCCCACGCCCTTTCAGTGATCACCAGCCCTGTATGGCATGCGTCACATTCAAGAGGAAACTACCACAATAACTGCTTCACGTTTTGCTTCCGCGGGGTCAGTTTCCCGCCTGCCGCCAGATTGTTATGTGCAGACTGCGTCACGAATTGGACCGCGAGGGTTTCATCGTGGCGCCGGGATGCCACCCACAAGGCAGAGGGCTCAGGTGGTACGCATCAAACGGGCCACCACATCGCGCCAAGAATCAGTGAGCCGCTTGGGAGAAATCCCACGGACGCGGACGTCGTCGACAATCCGCTCAGGGTCCAGTGCGTAGGTCAGGGACATGGCCATGACCCAGGGGTCGGCAATACCGGCCTCCCGCAGCAGAACCTCCATATGCCGATGCGAGAGCTTCGTCGCGGGGACATCGAACCGGTTCCGCGTGGCAGCACCGGCCGCCTTCAGCAGTTCCCCGTTTTCGAGGACAAAGTAGATGCGGCCCTCGCCGAATGCCGTGAGGCGGTCCGCCGGAGATGCCCCGGGACCCAAGGGCGGAGGCCCGAACATGAAGGCACGCTGGAAGTCCGACTCTGCGTCGCTCAGCAGGGTCATCATGAGCCCCGCGCGACTGCCGAAACGGCGGAAGACCGTCCCCTTGCCCACCTTCGCCTTGCAGGCCAGCGCGTCCATGGTTAGGGCTTCAGCCCCGAACTCGTCCACCAGCTCGCGTGCAGCACTGAGAAGCCGTTCACGGTTCCGCGCCGCGTCGCTGCGCTCATGCGGGGAACCGAGAGGCAGATCCGGCTGGAGGGGGATGAAGCTCACAAGAAATATTCTAGACCCGGGAATAGAAAGCGGACCGTGGTCCGTTTAGTATCGATGAAGGCATCAACGCTTACACCGCTTCCCAAAGGAGACACCATGTCCAAGAGCACCGTTCTTACCCTCGTCGGCAGCCTCCGCGCCGATTCCCACAACAAGAAGCTCGCCGAGGCCATCCAGCTGAACGCACCGGAGAACGTGGACGTACAGATCCACGACTCCCTGGGCAACATCCCCTTCTACAACGAAGACATCGACGTCGAAGGCCAGGTTCCCGCCGAAGCCGCCGCACTGCGCGCAGCCGCAGCAGACGCCGACACCATCCTGCTGGTCACCCCCGAGCACAACGGCACCGTTCCCGCCTCCCTGAAGAACGCCATTGACTGGCTGTCCCGCCCGTTCGGCGCCGGCGCCCTCTCCGGCAAGCCGACCGCCGTCGTCGGAACCGCCTTTGGCCAGTACGGTGGCGTGTGGGCACAGGACGAGGCCCGCAAGGCTGTCGGTATCGCCGGCGCCAAGGTCCTTGAAGACGTCAAGCTCGCAGTCCCGGGTTCCATGATCCGCTTCGCAGAACTCCACCCGAAGGACGACGCCGAGATCGTCGAGCAGATCAAGGGCATCTTCGAGCCCCTGACAGCTGCCCAGGACGAAGAAGCAGCCGCCTAGTCTTTTCGCTTTCGATGCCCCCGTGCCGCAACTTGCGGTGCGGGGGCATTCGCGTACCCGGGACCTGCGCATGATCCGGCGGGCGTGACCAACTCTTGTCCGAACCGTCACCGTATCGGCATGTTGTGAACTGCCCGGCGGCCCTAACGTGGGACGTACAGGTGGACGGACAGGAGCGCGGGGCTGTCATGCATGCCGGACGGGGACTCACAAGTACCATGACGATCGCCGCTGCCTGCGTGGCGTTGGGTCTGTGGCTGGCTGGCTGCACGACGGTTCCCGACACCCACCCACAGCGAAGTACCGCGCCGCTGCCCACGGTCTCCGTGACACCTCCCGCCAAACTGGCCAGCCCTTCCCCGTCTGCTTCGGCTTGGGGTTCCCTTGCCTCGCCTGCCCCTTCGGTTACGTCGGTTCCCGGCACCCCTTCCGTTGCCGTCCCCGCCGCACCGCCCACCCTGGCCACCGACACTCCCCCATCACCCGCTACCCCTGCCAGCAGTCCCGTGCCTGTCCCAACCGGGCCAGGTTCCGCCGTCGAGCCTTCCGCTGGCCCGGCAACCTCGCCGTCTACCACGCTCCCCACAAACCGCGCCGCTCTTGTCCCGGACGTCGCCGACACTTTGGGACCTGCGGTCTACTACGTGGCAATCGACGACGGCGGCTCCCGCGGCGTACGGTTCGGCTGCAACGACAGCCTGGTTCCGGTCCGCGGAGTAACCATCCCCGGCGACCCACTGTCCGTGGCGCTGGGACGGCTGCTGGAAGGTGGCATGCCAGTGGACGGTGACGCAGCCCTTTACGATGCACTCGCAGGCTCATCGCTGCGTTATCTGTCCGGCTACATGAGTGGCTCAACCGTCGTGGTGAACCTCAGCGGATCCCTGCGGCCCGGAGGTGTCTGCGACATTCCCCGCATCCAAGCACAGCTGACGCACACCGCAGTCGCGGCCAGCGGGGCTTCGCGGGCTGAGATCTACGTGAACGGCAAGACACTCACCGAGGCGCTGAGCGTACGGTAGGCTGCTTTCTTCTCCGTTTCTCGCCCGCTTATCCGTTGCTGCCCGGCGACGGATTCGCGGGGCAGCGACGGATTCGCTGCCCCGCGACGGGTTCGCCGGGCAGCCTAGGCCGTGGCGATAGCCAACACCCGGCGGAGTGCCCACGCCACCCGCAAAAGGGCGAGGACCGAGGCGAATGCCAGCACGAACACCACGGCCTCCGGGATCCACAGACCGGTGGGCCTATCACCCTCGAGGACAACGGTGACCAGCGCAGCAACCACCAACAGGCCAAGTCCAGGAATGGCGAAAAGGAACACCTCGCCAATCTGGCGACGATGAATGGGTGAGAGTCTTTCCAGCGGCAGTTCCCTTTGCCCCGGGGCAGACTTCTTACCAAGCACGTTAATCAGCATGGAAACACTGGTCAGGGTCAGGCCGGCCGTCGCCCCCGCCAAGGTTGCCAGGGTTTGGAACAGCGCCCGGCGCGCGCCGGCGTCGACGTTTTCCAGCATCAGCGGGTGCGCCGCGATCAGGGCTACCCCCAGCCACAGCAACACCGCCGCGTCCGCCCAGAGATAGTCAGCCGTGGGATGCAGCAGAAACCACCGCCAGGCGGTCCGACGGGGGCCCGCGGACTCCACATCAACCCCGTACAAGCTCATGGCCGGCACCGCCCGCTTCTTCTTCAACGTCGGCGACTTCAACGTCCGCGGCGGCGTCGACGAGGGCAGCGTGCATCGCGGCCATTCCTCCGCTGACAAGGTCAGGCACAAGCCCCGCGTCCGCCGTGCCCTTGAGGTCCGGCAACGTCCTTGCGAAAAACGCCTCATTGTCCCGTGCCTGCTTGTTGAGGATGGCGATGGCTTCCGCCACCGACTTTTGGGGATCGTTGAATACATCCGGGTCCACCTCGATATGCGAGATGAACCGTTCCTTCAGGAGGTCCACCACCTCCCGGTCTCCGGTTAAGGAATCCTTCCCCTCGGCCACCACGTAATCGAAGTGCTCCACTGAACCGGCCCTACGGAAGAGGTCGATCAGTTGCTGGATACGGTCGCGGATCCGCTGCTTATCCTCAGCCCTGCCAGACCTGCCGACGCTCAGGGAAATCCGGAACGTCCCCTCGTTCACGAGGCGCGAGGCACTGTCCAGCACATCAGCCCATTCACCTTCCATGAGCTTCCCGGACAATCGCTCAGCGGGCAGCGCGAACTCGAACCGGCTCACCTCGAGCCGGCCAAGGATTTCCTCGATGTCCTCCCTGACCACCGGTACCAGGTTGGGTTCCAGTCCAAGCATGCCCTCGAGGTACTCCGCCATCCGGGACGCCCTTGGACCGTTGCCACTGGTAAGGACAGCGATGACGTTCCTTTTCAGGAAAGCGAAATACGTCGTCTCCAAAAGGTGGTCGCCGGGCGCCAAAGGAAGTGGTTTGCGGCGTCCAAGAACGTCACCCACACTTGGCAGGTTGGTGTCGCGTACCCGGTCCAGGAGAAGGACAGGATGGGGCGCCAAGGACGCCGCCTGCGCAAGCAATACCGTGCCGTCCACGCTGGTGAAGTGCCTGTCCGTCCCGACGTCCTGGGCATTCTTCAAGACCTCGGCAACACGCCGGGCAGGAAACGGTCGGCTGAGCTCGTCACCATTCAGCTGCTCGATCCGCCAGAACTGCACGCTGCGTCGCGCCATGGACCCTCCCCTCGTCTTCCACGGAACCAAAGCTACCGGCGAGGCCCGACATTAAAGCCAGGGGCCGCCGTCGTGCCTCAACAGCTTTTGCCGGGCCTAGAGGCTGTACTTGGGTCCCTCCGCGAACAACGCGTCCATTTGGTCGTGGCTGCGCGTCCCGGCCAGGCCGGCCCAATTCCCGTCCCCCAAAATCTCCGTGGCAACCCTGGCCACCTTGGCGTACGCGGCTTTGGCGGTGTTGCCGCCGATACTGACGCGGCGGACGCCGGCGTCGTGCAATTCCAAAGGCGACGGCGCCCCGACCCCCGCCAGCGCGTTGAGCGGTGCCGGAATGCGGCTGGACAGCTGGTGCAGGACATGCAAATCCACGACGCCGGGCACGAAGATTCCGTCCGCCCCCGCTGTCAGGTAGGCATCGGCACGGCGCAGGGTTTCTTCGTGAGCAGCATCATTGAACTGTCCCGACAGGTAGGTGTCGGTGCGGGCATTGATGAACAAGGGGATGGCGCGGTCGTCTGCCGTTGCGCGGATCAAGGCGATGCGTCGGGACTGTTCGTTGATGTCCGTGAGCGGCTCGGCACCAGAGTCTTCAATGTTGATGCCCACAGCCCCTGCATCCAAAACGGCGTGGACCGTTGCCCGGAGCTCGTCATCCGTACGTCCATAGCCTGTCTCTATATCCGCCGTCACGGGCAGCGTGGTGGCGGCAACCACGCGGCCAAGGGCTGCCATCGCGAGCCCCCACGGCACGTGGTCGCCGTCCCGATACCCCAGGCTCCAGGAGACCGCCGAGCTCGACGTGGCGATGGCCGCAGCACCGGCTTCCTGGACAACCCGGGCGGAAGCCGCGTCCCACACGTTGACCAACACCAAGGGCGCAGGCCCGGCGTCGTGGAGCTTATGGAAGTGTTCGGCTTTGGTCACGGATCCCCGGTGTGCTGTCATAGCTACATTCCAGCCCCTCCCGCCCGCGGCGTAAAGCACGGTCGAGGAAATTGAGAATGGATGAAAACATATGTTGCCTAATTAGCAACACCGAGGAGTATCCTTTCACTGTGACCCACGAAACATTGGATGCCGGCGCAACGCTGCCCGCTGAAGCCATCGACGCCATTGAGCGGGCCGCCACGGCCGCCCACCCGCACGAGGAACTGTTCTCCGCGCGGGCCGCCAACATCAAGCAGTCCGCTGTCCGGGATGTCTTCGATATCTCGATGCAGCCTGGCCTTGTCTCCCTGGCCGGGGGCAACCCCTACCTGCAGTCGCTGCCCCTGGAGCAGCTTGGACAGACCGCAGCCCGCATCATCGCGGAAGAGGGCATGACCGCCCTCCAGTACGGCGGCGGCCAAGGCACCGAGGAACTCCGGGCGCAGATCTGCGACATCATGGCCGCCGAAGGCATCACCGACGCCCGGCCCGAAAACGTCGTCATCACCGCCGGATCGCAGTCCGCGCAGGATGTCGCCACCAAGGTCTTCTGCAACCCCGGCGACGTGGTCCTGGTCGAGAACCCCACCTATGTGGGCGCGCTGAACACGTTCGAGGCCTACCAAGTCCAAGTGGAACCGATTGAAATGGACGACGACGGCCTGGTACCGGAGCTTCTCGAGGCCAGGATCGCGGCGCTCCAGGCAGAAGGCAAGAACATCAAGTTCCTCTACACGATCCCCAACTTCAACAATCCCTCCGGGATCACCCTTGCCCAGGAACGCCGGCAACGGATCGTCGACATATGCCGCGAAGCGAATATTATTGTCCTCGAAGACAACCCCTACGGGCTTCTGCGGTTCGACGGCCACCCGATCGCGCCGATGCGTGCAGCAAACCCGGACGACGTCATCTATTTGGGCTCGTTCTCCAAGATCTTCGCCCCCGGACTGCGTATCGGCTGGGCGCTGGTACCCGCGCACCTCCAGCGCCGCTTCTACCTTGCTTCCGAGGCCGTGACGCTGTGCCCACCCCCGCTGAACCAGATGCTCGTTTCGGCCTACCTCCGCGAATACGACTGGAAAGGCCAGATCGACACGTATAGGGCTCTGTACGCTGAGCGGTGCGAGGCCCTGCTTTCGGCACTGGACACGTACATGCCCGCAGGCCTCTCATGGACCCGGCCGGACGGCGGGTTCTTCGTCTGGGTCACCCTGCCGGAAGGGGTAGACACCTATCCACTGCTGGGTAAAGCGATCGACGCCGGCGTCGTCTTCATCCCCGGCGCAGCCTTCTCACCCGCCGACGGACCATCGAACAAGCTGCGGCTCGCCTTCAGCGCAGTACCCCCGGATACGATAGCCGAAGGCGTCCGCCGCCTGGCACCTGTCCTGGCAGAAGCCATCGAAGCCACCACTGAAGGAGCAGCACAATGACCGGAGTTGTGATTGTAGGAGTAGACGGCAGCGAAACGGCAATGAGGGCGGCAAAGGCAGCCCAACAATTGGCCATCGGCTTGGGTGCGAGCCTGCGCGTCGTGAGTGCCTTCGACAGCAACCGGACAGAAGTCGTGGAGATCGGCACCGACAAGTGGATTGTCTCCGACGCCGCCGAAGCTGAAGCTGTAGCCCGCGACGTGGCAGACCGGCTCAAGGACGAACGCCTTGAGGTGACCTACTCGGCGGCCCGGGGCAAGCCGGGAGAAGCGCTGGTCAAGGAAGCCGAGATGCAGGACGCCCGGCTGATCGTCGTGGGGAACCGCCGCATGCAGGGCCTGGGCCGGGTGCTGGGGAGCGTCGCCAACACCGTTGCCCACACAGCACCCTGCGATGTCTACATAGCCAAGACCGACCAGCCGTAAGCGAGCTGAATCACGCCGCCGGGTGGGGAGCCTCACCCGGCGTTTGGCGTCTTTTAGCACTGCCTGCTGACTGAACCGTTATAAAATCGAGATGACCCCAATGGCGCGTGCCACCTTCACTTCTCGATTTTCAGGGGATTTTCTTGCTTACCTTGCAGCCGCGCCAACGCGTGGGACATGACATCCTGCTTGCCCGCCACGGCAACAACATCAGCACCATGCGCTTCGACCGCGCCAACGACCGCATCATTGCCATGCTGGACGACGGCTCTTGGGACAGCGCGCCCAACGTGATCTCCCCCAGCCTCGAGATGCCCGAGACCATCCGCAGCGTTTTCCGCAAGGACTGGCGTTTCCTGTCCGTAGCATGCGTCGCCATGGTCACTGTGGCCGCAGTTGCAATGGGTATCAGCGTGGAAATGGCGAACCACATGTCCACCACGGAACTCCAGGCCCTGTTGGTCAACTACCCGGCCTTCTAGGGGATCCGGGCGCCGTCGGCCGACTCCGACGGCGCATTGGCGCCAGTGACGTCGTCGTCGTGAGCGGCGTCGTCGTCGTGAGCGGCGTCGTCGAAGTCCAGGGCCAGCAGATTCCCGCCCCTCCCGCGGCGCAGCACCAGGATCACCACTCCCACGGCAAGCCAGGCGGCCCCCAACAGGTACGTGAACCAGGCGAGTGACGTCCACAGCCAGGCAATAAAGGCGAACCCCAGCAGCGGCAACAACAAATTCCGCAAGGTTCCCACCCACCCCCGCTTCCGCAGGTCAAAGAACAGCACCTTGATGGTCGCCAGGTTCACCACCGCGAAAGCAATCAGTGCTCCGAAGTTGATCATGAAGACGGCTTGCTCCAAGGTGATGAGCAGGGCAACCAGCGATACCGCCGAGACCAGCAAAGCAGCAACATACGGAGTGCGGAAACGCGGCTGGAGCCTGGCCAGGACGGAGGGAAGGATCCGGTCCCTTCCCATGGCATAGATGACACGGCTGACGCTCATTTGGGCCGCCGTTCCGCACAGGACCAGGCCGCCGAGATTCACCACCACGAACACCACCATCAGCACATCTCCGCCGGCTGCCTGCATGAGCTCCGTTCCCGCGGCGTCCAGGTTTTGAATCGTCCGCCACTCCGGTGCGACCAAGCTCCCGGCTACGGAAAACAGGGTGTAGCCCAGGCCGGCGAAGAGCGTGGAGAGGATAATTCCCCGCGGGATGTCCCTCTTGGGGTTCCGGGCTTCCTCAGACAAAGTGGAAACCCCATCGAAGCCGAGAAAGGCAAAAGCCACAACTGCGCCCGCGGCCATGACCGGCGCTATCCCGCCGTCGCCAAGAGAAAGAGGACGGACCACGTTTTCCAGCGAAAGGCTCGGCGCGTTCAGGATCGCCAGGACAACGAAGACCAGGATTACCGCAACGGATGCGGACACCACGACGAAGTTCATCTTCTTGATCCAAGCCACCCCGATCACGCTGAAGAGGCCTACCGCCAGCAGGCACAGCAGGACGGCAAGCTGAGGCGGGATGCCGGGCAGCAGGCTGTTGAGGTAGAGGCCGAAGAGCAGGAAATTAACCATCGGCAGGAACAGGTAATCCAGCATCATTGCCCAGCCCACCAGGAAACCCACTGGTTGGCCAAATGCCCTCGAAGCGTACGCGTATGCCCCTCCGGTGACGGGGACATGGCGGGCCATCTGGCCATAACTGTGAGCCGTAAACAACATGGCTATCAGTGCCGCCAGGTACGCTGCGGGCAGGTGCCCATCGCTGATTTCCGTTCCGGCCCCGTAAACCGCCACGACCGACAGTATCCCCATGGAGGTCAGGCCAAAGGCGACCAATGATGGCAGTCCCAGGACACGCTTGAGCGTTGGACCCCCGGAGGGCTTTCCCGCTGCGGGTTTGGGCTTGGTGTTCATGGCGTTCTCCTTGATGCGATCCGCGTCACATAAATGAATGTTGTTCATTAGAGTAGGGCGTCGAGGTTCGTCTTGCATAGGTTTGGTATCCCAAATTCTGTGAACTACCTTTCGCAGGGAGCATCCAGATATAGTTTGGCGGCTTTTAGGCCGCTCCTAACGGTCGCCGCCTCCGATTGCGCCTATTCGGTATACCATAATGAATCCAGCGATAGGAGTCCCATGAGCACACCCTCGATTCCGGCGGAGTCCGGTGCACGTCCTACCGGCGGCATCCTCCTGACCACGCCGGGATTTGTCGACGCACACATCCACCCCGATAAAACGACGTGGGGCTCGGGCTGGTTCTCCCGTCCACCGGCGAACGATCTGGCAACCCTCATCCGTAATGACCTGCAAGCACAGCTGGCTGCCGGGGACAGCGTGGAGGAACGCGCCTTCGCCCTGATGCGGCAGGCCGTCCTCAACGGGACAATGGCCATGCGGGCGCACGTTGACGTCGGTTCACAGATCGGCCTGAAGAATATTCATGGGGTCAGGGCCGCAGCGGAGCGGCTGGCGTCATTCCTGGACGTACAAATCGTCGCGTTCCCCCAGTTCGGTTTGCTGAGCAACCCCGGCACCTTGGAACTCATGGAGGCATCGCTGGGAGAAGGAGCCGACTTGGTAGGCGGCATCGATCCGGAATCTCTGGACGGCGATGTCCACGGTCATCTGGACGCCGTCTTCAGCCTCGCGGGAAGGCACAGCAGGGACCTGGATATTCACCTGCACGATACAGGACCTGGAGGCTTGGCCCAGTTGCGGCTGATTGCGCAGCGGACCATGGCGGAGGGCATGCACGGACGAGTCACCGTGGGGCACGCCTTTGCTCTCTGCGACAGCACCCAGCCGGAGCTCGGGGCTACCTTGGATCTCATGGCTGAGGCCGGAATGTGGATGGCGACGTGCGCCCTCGGGGCAGACCCCGTCCCTGTCCTTGATTTGCTTGAACGCCATGGCGTCAGGGTTGCGCTCGGGTCGGACGGAGTGCGGGATGCATGGTCACCGTTCGGCACGGGCAGCATGGTGGACCGGATGCATCTGTTGGGTTACCGGACAGGGGCTTTGACCGACTCGGATTTGGAGCGATGCTTCCGGATTGCCACCTCGTCCGGGGCGGATCTGCTGGATACGCCTGCCATTAAGGATTTTAGCGGAGCAGGCTCCGCGGACCGACTCGAGTTCGCAGCAAACTCCATACCTGAATTGGTGGTTGACCGGCCCTCTCCGCTGGCTGTCATCAGGAAAGGGAGGGCGGTTTCCCGGGAGTCGGTCGGCTAAAGCACCAACCCGCGTAACAGCCACCACAGGCCCGCGATGACGACGGCGCCGAACAAAGACCCCGCGACGACCTGCGCCAGCGTGTGCGCACGCAACACCAAACGGGACCAGCCCACTGCCGGGATCAGCAGGAGAAGGGGCAACCACGCGGGTCCGAACATCAAGACGGCGATGACCACTGCCGCGGCTAGCGCCGACGCGTGCCCGCTCATCTTCCAAAAAGCGCTGACCAGAGCCAACACAGCGATGCCGACGATCAGCGAAATGATCATCACGGAAACGCTGGCGGGACCGTTCAGCAGCTGCAGCACCAGGAGGCCCGCAACAACTGATATCAAGGTCATCAGCAGCAAGGCCGGCCGTTGGCGCCGATCGCTGACATGGTGGTCCGTGATCCGGCCCAGCTTGACCATCACCAGCACGTAGGCCAGCGGCAGGATACACACGAAGAATGCTCCGAGCAGGCCAAACCATATGGTCCCGGGGAATCCCGGTTCCACGGCGGGGCTGATCAACAGCAGGACCAGCACAACGACCGGCGGCTGGAAGACCTCTGTAAGCACCCGCGCAACCGTCCGCCACGGCCCCGTTACCAGCTGGGGAGGGACGTGACCGGACTCCTCGCCAGGGCTCGGGGCCGTTTGGGTGCCGGTTTCCGCCACACTCTTCCGGTCAGTCAAGCAACAGGGCCGGTTCTTCCAGGATGGCCGCGACATCAGCCATGAAGCGTGCCGACAGGTCCCCGTCAACCACGCGGTGGTCGAAGGAACCGCCAAGCGTCGTTATCCAGCGCGGAATGACTTCCCCATCCAGGACCCACGGCTTCTGCTTGATGGTTCCGAAGGCGATGATGGCCACTTCACCCGGGTTAATGATGGGCGTGCCGGTGTCGATGCCCAACGCGCCGATATTGGTCACCGTCAGGCTTCCGCCCTGCATCTCCGCCGGTTGCGTCTTTCCAGCACGCGCCTTGGTGGCCAGCTCGTTCAGCGCCAGTGCCAGCTCCTTAAGGGACAGGTCCTGGGCGTCCTTGATGTTGGGAACCATGAGCCCACGCGGCGTCGCAGCAGCGATGCCGAGGTTCATGTAGTGCTTCACATGGATCTCAGCGCCGCCGTTGCCGTCAGCGTTCTCCACCCAGGTCGCATTCACGCTGGGGTTGCGGGCAGCGGCCCAGATGACAGCCTTGGCCAGGATGAGGAGCGGCGACACCTTGATGCCTTCGAAGTCGCGCGAAACTTTAAGCCGCTTGACGAACTCCATGGTGCGGCTGGCATCGACATCCACGAAAATGCTCACGTGCGGAGCCGAGAATGCCGAATCCACCATGGCTTTGGCGGTGGCCTTGCGCACGCCCTTGACCGCCACACGTTCAATACGCTGGTCCTGCGGTTTCTTTGATGCGCCCCAGAACGAATCGGCCTGATCGTGCTCAGCGTCGCGCTGGGCCTGGTAGCTTACCAGGTCCTCGCGGGTCACCTCTCCACGTTGCCCGGTTGCGACCACGTCGGCGAGGTCAATGCCCAGGTCACGGGCGAACTTACGGACCGGCGGCTTGGCCAGGACCTTGCTGACCAGACCACTGATGGTTCCGCCGATGGCAGCACCCCGTGAGGCCGTCGGCGTTTGGGTGACCGGAGCTTGCGCGACAGGTGCCGAGGCGGCCGGCACCTGGGTGACGGGTTCGACGACGGCGCGCGCCGGCGTCGTACGGTGCGGAACCGTCGCTTCGGCTGCTTTGGCGGCCAACAACGCCTGGTTGTCCTGAACGGTACCTTCCGCGTTCTCAGCAACCGTAGCCGCCGGAACCACGGACCCTGCCGGGCGTTTGCGCGCGCGGCGTTTGACGGCGTCGGCCTTGGGTCCGGACCCCACCAACGGACCACCGGCGAGCCCTGATTCCGAACTGTCGTCCGCGGCAAGCTTGCCGTATGTGGGGGTGAAAACTTCCTCCGCAGCAGGGGCTGGTGGAGCCGCTGCCGGTTCGCCCGGCTGGCCTTGGGTAGCGGCGGCTTCGGGTTCAGCTCCTTCCGACACGGCGATGATCGCGGTGCCGACCTCCACCGTGATGCCTTCCTCCACCAGCAGCTCCGTGACGGTACCGGCGAAGGGCGACGGGAGCTCGACGAGGGATTTGGCGGTTTCGATCTCGCACAGGACATCGTTGATCGCAACAGTGTCGCCGGGCTTGACCTTCCAAGCCACGACCTCGGCTTCAGTCAGGCCTTCGCCGACGTCCGGCAGGTTGAATTTCTTAACAGTCACAGTGGTCCTCGATTTCCGGTTACCCAGCGGCGAAGCCGGGCTGGATCAGGGCGGTTTAGTAAGCCAGGGAGCGGTCGAGCGCTTCGAGGATCTTGTCGATGTCCGGCAAATAGTCCTCTTCCACCTTGGCAACGGGATACGGCATGTGGAATCCGCCCACCCGGATCACCGGGGCTTCCAGGTGCAGGAAGGCGCGTTCGCCGATTCGTGCGGCGATCTCGCCCCCGATGCCTCCAAAGGTCGGGGCTTCGTGGGCAACAATCAGGCGCCCGGTCTTCTTAACCGAAGCTTCGACGGTGTCGAAGTCCAGGGGCGAGATGGAACGAAGGTCAATGACCTCCACGCTTCGACCGTCCTCCGAGGCAGCGTTGGCAGCTGCGAGGGCAACCGGAACCAGTGGTCCGTAGGCCACGATCGTGGCGTCGGTACCTTCACGGACCACGTGCGCCTTGAAGGGGTCCGCGGACAGGCCAGCGTTCTCCACGTCAACCTCGCCCTTGAGCCAATAGCGGCGCTTGGGTTCAAAGAAGATCACCGGGTCCTGGCACTCGATGGCTTTCTGGATCATCCAGTAGGCGTCGTGGGCGTTGGACGGCGAAATGATCCGCAGACCGGCGGTGTGGGCGAAGAGTGCCTCCGGCGACTCGGAGTGGTGTTCAATCGAACCGATGCCGCCACCGTACGGAATGCGGATGACCACGGGAACGGTGAGCTTGCCCAGGCTGCGGGAATGGATCTTGGCCAACTGTGTGGTGATCTGGTTGAACGCCGGATAAACGAAACCGTCAAACTGGATCTCGCACACAGGAGAGTAGCCGCGAAGCGCCAAGCCGATGGCGGTGCCGACAATGCCGGACTCGGCCAGGGGCGTATCCAGGACGCGTTCATCCCCAAATTCCTTGATGAGACCGTCAGTCACACGGTAGACCCCACCCAAGTGTCCGATGTCCTCGCCCATCAGAAGCGATTTGGGATTCTTCGTCAGCGATGCGCGGAGGCCTTCGTTGATGGCCTTCGCAATGGTCATGGTAGCCATCAGTTAGCTGTCTCCTCATCGCTTTCGAAGCCCGCCGAGTATTCCTCGAACCAGGCAAGTTCTTCCGCGATCAGCGGGTGCTGCTCGGCGTAGACGTTGGCAAAGGCTTCACGGATGTCCGGTACTTCCAGGCCGTGGGTGGTGCTGCGGACGTACTTGGCCAGCTCATCGCCGTCGGCATCCACTTGGTCAAAGAACGCTTCGTCCGCGAGACCCTCGGCGCGCAGGTACTTCTCCAGGCGGTCCAGTGGATCCTTCTCGCGCCAAGCTGCTTCTTCTGCGGATTCCCGGTACTTGGTGGGATCGTCCGCCGTGGTGTGCGCTCCCACCCGATACGTGTAGGCCTCGATCAGCACCGGTCCTCGTCCCTCGCGGGCGTGCTCGAGTGCCCACTCGGTGACGGCATGGACGGCGATGACGTCGTTGCCGTCCACACGGATGCCCGGGAAGCCGTATCCCTTCGCGCGGTTGGCCAGCGGCACTTTGGTCTGGACTTCCGTTGGCACGGAGATTGCCCAATGGTTGTTCTGGCAGAAGAAGACCACCGGGGCGTTGTAGGACGCGGCAAACACCATGGACTCATGGACGTCACCTTCCGAACTGGCACCGTCGCCGAAGTAGGCGATCACTGCAGCCTTGGAATCGGTGGAGTCCTGCGCAGCAGCCAACTTCTGGTCGCGCTGGATGCCCATGGCGTATCCCACTGCATGAAGGGTTTGCGCGGCCAGCACCAGGGTGTAGAGGTGGAAGTTGTTCTCCCGCGGATCCCAGCCACCGTTCGAAACGCCGCGGAACTGTTTGAGCAGTTCGGCAAGATCCACGTTCCGGACCAGGGCGACGCCGTGCTCGCGGTAGGTCGGGAAGATGTAATCCTGCGGCTGGCTTGCATGGCCGGAGCCAATTTGCGCTGCTTCTTGACCCGTCAGGGGAACCCACAAGGCAAGTTCGCCTTGCCGCTGAAGCGCAGTGGCTTCCTGGTCGAAACGCCGGATCCTGGCCATGTCCGTGTAGAAGACACGGAGTTTCTCAGGATCAATACGCTTGGCGTAGTCGGAGAAAATTGGATCAGTGCCCAGCTTTCCGTCGGGCCCGAGCAACTGAACCATTTCGACTGGTTCGCCTGGCGCGGCCGCTGCCGCGGTGGTTGCCGCGAGAGTTTCTTCCGTCCCGGGGGGCAGTTGTGTCGAGCCCATTCCGTCTCCTTGCTTGCCGTTGGCGGGGCGCCAGGCAATGTCTGTCGCTGGGATATATGCCTGTTCCGGAATGCATTCCGGAACAGGCATACTTTTGGCTTTCGTCCCTTACTTTATCGGCAGTAAGTAACGGAGGCGCATTTGTTAACCGCTAGGAACCGTGCGGAGCCTTTGTATAACTCGCACAGAGATTCAAGAATCGGGTATTGGCCTCAACCTCGCCGATGCTTACCCGGACTCCTTCATTCGCAAAGGCCCGGACCGACAGTGCCTGCTCCGCTGCCAACGCCGCGAAATCAGCACTGTTCTCGCCGAGATTCAACCAAACGAAGTTGCCTTGGGCTTCTGGGACAAACCAGCCCAATTCTTTCAGCCCGGC
Source organism: Paenarthrobacter nitroguajacolicus (assembly GCF_031455195.1). Classification (GTDB taxonomy): domain Bacteria; phylum Actinomycetota; class Actinomycetes; order Actinomycetales; family Micrococcaceae; genus Arthrobacter; species Arthrobacter nitroguajacolicus_D. The sequence goes on from NZ_JAVDSH010000004.1 coordinate 55,668, forward strand.
AGAAACGCGGTCGCGCTCCTCCACAAGGCTTTGTACCCTTTCCACAACCTGGTCGAAATGCTCGATCGACGTCACAGCGGCGCGTTCCGCGATTTGCGAAACAGCAAAGGGGGTGGCGGTGACCCGGAGGTGCTGGGTCAGCGAGGGCCCCGAAACGCTGTATCCCACACGCAATCCAGCCAAGCCGTGCGCTTTGGAGAAGGTCCTGAGCACTACGACGTTGGGATATTTCCGGTACAGCTTGATACCGTCCACCGCGTCATCGTTGCGGACGAATTCCTGGTAGGCCTCATCGATGACCACCACCACGTTTGAAGGCACGGATTGGATGAAACGCTCCGTTTCCTCTGCGGTGAGGATCGGTCCGGTGGGGTTGTTCGGAGTACAGAGAAGGATGACTTTCGTGCGCACAGTGACCGCCGAAGCCATGGTTTCGAGGTCGTGCCGGCCATCTGCCAGCAAGGGTATCTGGACACTGGCAGCGCCAGCGAGACCTACGCAAATGGGGTAGGCCTCAAAGGAACGCCAGGCGTAGATCACCTCGTCCGGCTTTCCGTCGTCGTTTTGTCCGGCAAAGGTGGCGAGGATCTGGTTCAGCGCCCCCAGGCTTCCAGCACCCGTGACAACATCGTCAGCGGGGACGTTGAGGAATCCTGCAAGGGCGGTGCGAAGCTTTGTGGCCAGCGGATCCGGGTAGCGGTTGATGTCGGACTGGTCGGCAATGGCCTGCAACACTGCAGGAATTGGCGGCAGCGGGTTTTCGTTGGACGACAATTTGTAGCTGGTGAGGCCCTCAATCGGAACTGGTGGTTTACCTGCCGCGTATTTAGGGAGCCTGTCTACGACCGGACGAGGGAGTACGCCCTCCGGTGCGTTGTCAGTAGTAGTCATGGCTTCAAGCCTACTTGCCCTTCCGCAGGTGATGCCGACCCCTTTAACAGGTCCGTGTGAAAGCATAGGGCCATGGGTTCATTCATCATTCGCGTCCTGATCAACGGGCTTGCCCTCTGGGTGGCTACGTGGTTGCTGGAGGGCATGGACATCACCACCAACGCCACCGAAAAGGCTGCCACCAACGCGGGACTAACCCAAGGGGCAGACACAGCCGGCATCATCCTGGCGTACCTGTTCATCGGCGTGATATTCGGTGTGGTGAACGCCTTCGTCCGCCCCTTGGTAAGGCTACTGTCCCTACCGGTGACCATCCTGACGCTTGGCTTGTTCACCATCGTCATTAATGCCGCGATGCTGTACCTGACGGCATGGCTCAGCAGCTTCACTCCAGTACACCTCACCCTGGACTCCTTCTTCTGGACGGCCATCCTGGCCTCAATCATCATCAGCATCATTTCCATGGTTGCCGGGCTCATCCCTGGAGCCCGGAAGCGCTAGCCAGGACCGCATCACCGCGTCCCTGCCGCCGTTTTCGCCTCCCGGACCGTCGGTGGCACGTCAGGCTTGATGCCCGCCGACGGAGCGGGCAAGGGCGCCCTCATCAACTTGTAACGGGTGACCTTGGCTGCCCCGCCAGCCCCAACTACGCTTGCGAACACCGCGGTGGAGGCCATCAGGGATTCGTCGTGGCTCGCGCCCACACGGTCCGCTCCTTCCGCGTAGTACTCCTGGTTGTGCCCCGGGCCAAGTCCGAGCCCTTCCCCATCCGGCGTCCTCACCTCGTTGTTGATCGTCACCGTCACCCTGTCCTTCGTGTCAGGATTCATCCGGCCGTCAGTGCCGGGAACCCAGTCCTGAGCGTGTTCCAAATGCAGCGAACTGATTCCTGGTTCAGCGGTGATCCCGCCAACGGGTGCTCCGGCCGTCAGCACAAACTTGAGGTCGAATTCGCTGAGGAACGCTTTGTTCTGGCCCAGGTTCATCGCGTGGATACCTCCCTGGCTGTGCCCTACGGCCACCACCTGATCCCCGGATTCGGCACCCGCCTCGTGGAGCGCCTGGCTTATGGCAGGGATGATCTCTTCGGAGTCGTAACCCAGCCCTTCTCCAATTCCCTGCATGTCGAAAGGGTTGGTTGCCGGTGAATCGGGCTGGGTTCCAGGGATCAGGACCATCCATGTTGCAGGGCCTTTGTCCTCCAGGCGAATGACCTCAATCTCGCCGTCCCCTCGGGCGTGGAGCTCCTCCAGTCGGCGGAGGCTCGCCCCCATGGTGGGTTCCACGTTCTCGACCGATTCGGTGGTTCTTTCCACGCTCACGGGCCTTGGCCGCAGGTCAGGACGGAAGGGTGACCCCAGGACACCCCGCACGGCTCCCCGCGTGCCAAGCCAGAACGGCACGATGGCTGTTGCGATATTGCTCGTTACCGCCCGGCCCGGGGGCCAAGGCTGGCTGGTCAACCGCATCTCGTCAATGCTGAGAATCCGCGGGAGCGCAGTCTTGGCCTCCGCCTCAACGTAGGCCCGGTGGCTGGCCCGCACATCTGAGCTGACTTCCACCAGTTTCTGACGCACCCGCCCCACTTCTTGACGGCTATCAGCTACCGCATTGATGGCATCGCACCCGGAACCATAGGAGTCGTGGAGGAAGGGCTCCAGGTCATCCTGGACCCGCCGTGCCTCCGCTTCGATCCCAAGGAGCTGTTGAACCAAGTCATCAAGCTGGCTGGCACCCCGAAGCAGTTCCTCAAGCTGGAATGACACCCCTCCCACTCCGCCCCTGATAGCGAGGGGCCCATCTGGAGCCGGCGGCAGGGCCTTAGGCGCTTCACCAGCACCCACCGGAGCTGCGTCAGACATCACGGACCCCTCTCGCCCGAGACGGACACGTTCTGGGAGTGCCGGAGCACCCGGGCCACCGCGGAATCCAAGGACTCCCGGGCCCTCATCAGCGCAGATGCGTGCACGGCAAGGGTGGTCCGGTAGGCGCGTCCTGCTGGGGATAGCCAATGCTCCATCTGCGCCCGTCGCAGTGATGCCAGGACGGCGTCTGCCTGGTCAACGCATGCCTTGATACGCCATGCGAGCCTCTGAACTTCATGGCTACGTGACGCGCATTCCAGGGGATCGAAGACTGGCGGGTTGGCTGCTGGCATCAGGCCGACGCTCATGGCCATGTACTCCTTGATTGTTTGGTTGATTGGTTGATTGGTTGATACGACGCTACGGAGCGCCATCACCTGACGGAAGCGCCGCCGTCGTGTATGTGGATAACCCGAGGGGCTGTCCACATAGCCCTGTCACCAACTCCCGGCCTCCGCGCCGAGCATGAAAGAATAGGCATCATGGCTGAATCCCCTCGCGTGTCCCTCGCTTCCGAACCCCTCGCCCTTGGCCCCCTTGACGGCCGCTACCGCGCCGCCGTCGCGCCCCTCGTCGACTACCTGTCCGAGGCGGCCCTGAACCGCGATCGCGTTCACGTCGAAGTCGAGTGGCTGATTCACCTGACCAGCCAGTCGGTACTGCCGGGCGCCGGCCCCCTGTCGGACGAGCAGAACGCCAAGCTGCGTGCCATCGTTAGCGAATTCGACGCCGCATCGGTGAACGAACTTGCCGAAATCGAGGCCGTAACGGTCCACGACGTCAAGGCAGTCGAGTACTATATCGGCCGTCGCCTGCCCGCCATCGGGATCGAACACCTGACGGCCATGGTGCACTTCGGCTGCACATCCGAGGACGTCAACAACCTCTCCTACGCTGTGGGCATCAAGGGTGCCGTGGAGAACGTGTGGCTGCCCAACGCCACCGCCCTGGTCCAGCAGATCGAAGCCATGGCAGAAGCGAACCGCTCGGTGCCCATGCTGTCCCGCACCCACGGCCAACCGGCGACGCCCACGACGCTGGGCAAGGAACTGGCTGTCATTGCGCACCGCCTGAACCGCCAGCTGGCACGCATCGCCAAGACCGAATACCTGGGCAAGATCAACGGCGCTACCGGCACCTACGCCGCCCACGTAGCCTCCGTCCCGAGTGCGGACTGGGAAGGCGTCGCCAAGTCGTTCGTGGAAGGCCTTGGCCTCACGTGGAACCCGTTGACCACGCAGATCGAAAGCCACGACTGGCAGGCTGAGCTCTACGCAGACATTGCGCGCTTCAACCGCATCCTGCACAACGTCTGCACGGACATCTGGAGCTACATCTCCATCGGCTACTTCCGCCAGATTCCGGTTGCCGGCGCCACCGGGTCATCCACTATGCCGCACAAGGTCAACCCGATCCGCTTCGAAAACGCCGAAGCCAACCTGGAAATCTCCAACGGCCTCCTTGACACCCTGGCGGCAACGCTGGTCACTTCCCGCTGGCAGCGCGACCTCACGGACTCCTCCTCCCAGCGCAACATCGGCGTAGCCTTCGGCCATTCGCTGCTCGCGATCTCCAACGTCGCCAAGGGCCTCAAGGCCCTCGATGTGGCCGAGGAAGTCCTCGCCGGCGACCTCGACACCAACTGGGAAGTCCTGGGTGAGGCCATCCAGATGGTCATGCGCGCCGAGGCCATCGCAGGCGTCGAAGGCATGGAAAACCCCTACGAGCGCCTCAAGGACCTCACCCGCGGCCAGCGCGTGGACGGAGCCCGCATGCAGGAATTCGTTCAGGGCCTGGGCCTCTCGGCCGACGCGGAAGCCCGCCTGCTGGCGCTGACCCCGGGGAAGTACACCGGCATCGCCGACAAGCTGGTGGACCACCTGCAGTAGGACGCAACGTTCGACGACGGCGGGCCGGGGCTGGGTGCCTCGTCCCGCCGTCGGCGTTTAACGCGTCGTGGACGTATCAGTGGGCAGGCGGAAGAGCGCTCCTTCCCAGTTGTTTTCCTTAGCATCCCGTCCAAGGGTTCGAGACACGGCGTGTCGGGCTCTCGCCGGGCTGATGCAGCTGATTGGCTTGAAGCAACCGGGCAGGAGCGCAGCCAGTCCACACCCGAACAGCTAGACGTAGAGGAGCGGAGCGGCCATGAAGCTCCTGTTGATCAGGCACGGACAGACCCCCGGAAATGTTGCTGGCCAGTTGGACACGGCTTTTCCTGGACCTGGCCTGACCGAACTTGGGGAGCGACAGGCGGCTGCGTTGCCGGAGGCGTTGGCGGGCGAAGGCATTGAGGCCCTGTACACCTCCACCCTGTTGCGGACCCAGCGGACCGTGGCACCCTTGGCGAAGGCTACTGGCTTGAAGCCGACAATCCTGGACGGGGTCCACGAAATCGAGGCCGGCGCACTTGAGAAGAAGACCGACCACGAATCGCACATGCGCTACATGGGCACAGTTTTCGCCTGGACGGACGGCGACTTGGACGTCCGGATGCCGGGTGCCTTCACCGGGCACGACTTCTTCGCCCGGTTCGATGCTTCGATAGTGCAGGTAGCGGCGGCGGGACATCAAACGGCCGCAATTGTCAGCCACGGTGCTGCGATCCGCTGCTGGGCAGGACGCAGGGCAACGGACATCGACACGGTATTCGCCGAAACTCATCAACTGCCAAACACAGGAATCGTGGCTCTCCAAGGCGACCCGGAGAACGGCTGGAAGGTGCTGCACTGGGACCAGATTCCCGTGGGCGGCATGGCCCTGGCCGATCGGACCGCAGAGGACCCCACGGGCGAAGCTCTCCAACCCTGATCTGACACTGCGAGGCCCGCTCTTCACCCTAAAACCACTCCGAAAGGTGCAGACCGGGCCCAGCAACGCGTGAACGCCCGGCAATTCTCCCGACGCTTACGCGCAGGAAACACTGCGGAAACCACCGCTGCCTAGGCTTGAGACGCATAGACACCTCCCCGAAACCCGGCGAAAAGAGGCAAGATGCAGACCAACCCACGGCTCAACATCCGGCAGGTCACATGGGCCAACCCCGTGGGCGCAGACCTCCGCGCCGCGCAGCAGGCCGAACTGGATACACGGTTCGGGAGCACGGATCACGAGCCTGGCCCGCCTCCGTCGGAAGCCGACACCGCAGTGTTTGTTGTGGCCTATGAGAAATGCTCGGGACAGCCGCTGGGCTGTGGCGGCCTGAGGATGCTCGACGAGAAAACAGCGGAGATCAAGAGGCTGTACGTGGTGCCCTACGCCCGAGGCTCCGGAGTCGCCAGCTCCATCCTGGCGGCCCTTGAAGCCCAGGCGCATTCCCACGGCTTCAGTGTGATTGCGGCGGAGGCAGGTTCGGCCCAGTCGGATGGAAGGAGCTTCTATGAAAGTGCAGGGTTCGCTCCGGTACCGAATTTTGGCCCTTATGTCGGGGTGAACGAATCGTACTGCTACTCCAAGCGGATCGACTCCCACAGTGCCTCGCACACGGCAATGGCCTGAGCTGAGCCGCGACGGTAAGCAACATCAAGCGGAGGGCGCCACAGTTCGATAATCTCGGATTATGGAAAAAGCAGACATCACCTTTCGCACCCGCAAATGGGTGCGGCCCGAGGACCTGAACGCCAACGGCACACTCTTTGGTGGCAGCCTGCTGAAGTGGATCGACGAAGAGGCAGCGATCTACGCCATCCTCCAGCTTGGCAACGGCCGGGCCGTGACCAAGTACATCTCCGAGATCAACTTCGTGAGCTCGGCTGTGCAAGGCGACCTGATCGAGATGGGGCTGACGGCCAAGCGCTTCGGCCGCACCTCCCTGACCATGCGCGCCGAAGTGCGCAACATGATCACCCGCCAGGCCATCTTGACCATCGAGGAAATAGTCTTCGTAAACCTGGGCGCCGACGGACGGCCGCAGCCGCACGGCTACACGGAAATCACCTACGACCGGGACCGCATCCCCACGCATCACCTGACGGAAACGCTGGACGAGGACTGAACCACCCGGCGTCGCGCGCTTAATCCGGACGCTGGGATGGCGGCACAACGTTCCGTCCCGCTTGCTGACTCCGGCGCACGGGATAACGCCAAGGTGCGGTCCGGTCCGGTGCTGGTCAACGTCACGCGGATCAAGGTCGCCGGCAGGATGACGTGTGCTCGGAGCAACCTACTGCAGGTACCGGAAGACAGTCCAGGACCTGGAATTCAGGCAGCAGTCGGCGGAGTGTCGCGCGCTGAAAGTTGCCTTGCGGCCAACACCGGCTGAGCGGAACATGGCCTTGCCTCCGCAAGCCAAACAGACCAATTGCTGCCGCCGCGGTTCCTGCCGGTACTCATCAAGGTTGTCGAAGTCCTCGGCGTCCCAGTCCTTCCGGTCGGCGAGGCACAGTGCCCTTCTCATCTGCGGTGGCTTTCGATCGTAAACAGCTGTTAAAACGGGTGCTGGCGGCCGCGGGAACGCGGCCGCCAGCTTGTATTTCCGGTGACGGGAGTGATGCCACCGGAACCTGTGGGCTGCTGACCGGAAGGATCAGCAGCGGTCGAACGTCAGCGCCGGTCGAACGTCAGGCCGCCGGGCACCTGGAACGTCGGCATGAGTTCGAGCATGCCCACGTTGACGTGGCGCGGCGTTTCGATGGCGTAGTCCAGGGCATTGACGATGTCGTCCGTGGTCAGCGACTCGTAGCCTTCGTAGTAGGTCTGCCAGGCTTCTTCCATGGCCTCGGGCGTGCCGCCCATGTTGCGGCCGAAGATCTCAGTCTCCACGCGGCCCGGGCAAATCTCGGTGACGCGGATGCGCTTTCCCACGGTGTCATTGCGGAGCTGTCGGGAAATCTGGTGCACTGCGGCTTTGGTGGCGTGATAGACCGTGTGGCCGTAGAAGTTGTACACGCCGGCGATCGAGCTGATATTGATGACATGCCCCAGGTCGCGCTCCACCATGCCGGGCAGCACCAGGCGGGTGAGCTGCAGAAGGCCGCGAAGATTCACGTCCACCAGCTCGTCAATGTCCGCTTCGGACGAGTCCAGGATGTTGCCTGGCCGGGAGACACCGGCACAGTTCACCAGGACGTCCACCTTGAGGTCACTCACGACGGCGGCCAGCGCGGCGGTGTCGGTCAGGTCCACTACGTGCGGGACTGCTCCGGTGCGGTCTGCCAACTCGGCGAGGCGTTCCTCGTTGCGGGCCACGGCGTGCACGGTCAGGCCGCGCTTGGCGAGGCGTTCGGCGATGGCTGCGCCCATACCGGTTGATGCTCCGGTGACGAGGGCTGTGGTGTAGTCGGAAAAAGACATGGGGTCCTCCAAAAGGTGGGAAGTCGTTGGCGGCTCAGTGCGCCGGGCCCGGAAGCCCGGCGCACTGAGCCGGAGAGAGTGGCGGCTACGCGTCGCGCAACGGTTCGTGGGCCCGGTCCTTGACAGTGCTGACGGCGATCAGCGTGCCGAGGGCCGTGATGACTGCGTAGAACGCGGGCATGTAGATGTTGCCGGTGCTGCCGATCAGCCAGGTCATGAGCAGCGGGGCCGTGCCGCCGAAGAGGGCCGAGGAGATGTTGTAGCCAAGGCCGTACGCGGAGTAGCGGACGCGGGTGGGGAACAGTTCCACGATCAGGATATGGATGACTGCGGTGTGGCCGGCGAAGACGATGGCCATGATGCAGGCACCGAGGATGGCCAGGCCCATTTCACCGGTGGCGATGAGTGCGTAGGACGGGATGCCGAGGACTGCCATGGCGATGGCGGATCCGGCGATGACCTTCTTGCGGCCAACGCGGTCCGACAAAGCTCCCATGAACGGGATGGCGATGCAGATGACCACGAGGCTGCAAGCGGTGACAAGGAGGGCTTCGCCGATGGTGAAGTTCAGCTGCTTGCCCTTGAGGAATGTGGGCATGTAGGAGAACAGAACGTAGTAGCCGGAGCCGTTCATCAGCGGGATGAAGAGGGCCAGGAGCATGGCACGGCGGTGTTCCTTGGACTGGAAAGCTTCCTTGAGCGGGTTCTTGGAGAGACCGCCCTCTTCCTTGAGCTTCTCGAAGTTGGGGGTATCGCTGATGGCCTTGCGGATGTACCAGCCGATGATCCCCATGGGGATGGCGACCAGGAACGGGATGCGCCACGCGAACGAACCGAACCCGCCGCCGTCGATCGCTGCTTGGGTGAGCCACGGCGACATGGAGAAGGCGACCAAGGTACCGGTAAGCAGAGCAGCGAAGGAAGCAATCTGCGCATAGGAGGTGATGATGCCGCGCTTGCCTTCGGGGGCGTGTTCAGCGAGGAAGGTCATGGCGCCGGCAGCTTCGCCACCGACCGAGAAGCCCTGCAGGAGACGCAGAAGGACCAACAGGATCGGCGCCGCGACGCCGATGGCCGCATACGGGGGCAGCAGGCCAATACCTGCGGTGGCAACACTGATCAGCAGAATGACGAAGACCAGTAGCTTTTGCCTGCCGATCCGGTCACCAAGGTAGCCACACACCACTGCGCCGAGCGGGCGGACGAAGAAGGAGACCGCATAGCCTGCGAACACGAAGAGGAGGGCGTTGTCCGGATTGCCCGGCGCCAGGAAGACGAGCGCCAGCGTTCCCGCCATGAAGGCGAAAATGCCGTTGTCGTACAGCTCCACGAAGATGCCAACACAACCTGCGGTGACAACCTTGCGGGTTTGGCGGCTGGTGAGCCGCTCATGCTGCACTGGCGCAGCGTTGGTGCTTGCGGTCATGACTTTTCCTTACTGGGATGAGCGTAGCAACGCCTACTGGTATGACGACAGGGTTTTAGCTGCATGCCGCAACCGGTAGGTCCTGCCACTGGGGACGGCATCCAATGCCGAGGAGTCCGAAGACGGTGTTGACGGATTCGCGGAGGGTCTCAAGCTGGGTCCGCGAGCGTCGATGGGCGGCAGTTGCTTCTGCCACTGTGGTTTTCCGAAAACGGACTTTGTCCCCTGGCCTTGCTTGGGCCAGGACATCCAGTCCGGTGCTGGTGACCACTGCGAGTACGGGATAACCGGCGGTGACGCCGCGTCCCCGGTGCAGTACCAGCAGCTCTTCCCTTGAGGGAACCTCGACGGCGCCCACTGGCACTCCGCGGGACAGGACCTCGCCGTTTGAGGTTCTTTCCGGAAGTTCTCCGCCGAGCCGCAGGCCGATGTGGTTGCTGCGGCCGCTCACGGCGTACTCCGAGGTGAAGAGCAGTTCACCGGATTCGCCAAACTCGGCGACGTCCGGTCCGTCGGTCACGTCGACCAACAGGTCTGAGTCCATGCTGGGGCGTTCAAGTCCCAGCCGGAAAAGGGGAAGGTCGAAGTAGGGCTGGCGTACGGGGCCAACGCTCCTGCGGGTCAGGAGGCGGGTGCCTTCCTTGAGTTGCAGTCCGAAGCCCACCACGGTGTCCGGAGCTACACTGCCCAGCAGGGTTTCTGCCTCGATGGAGCCGTGGATCGCCAGGTACGCGCGGAGGCCGCAGTGGATTCCGCGGACGGACACTGTTTCTCCGGCGCGCACCGACACTGGTTCCCACTGGCTCGCCTGACGACCACCAACTGTGAGCGTCAGGGGAGCCCCGGTGACGGCGATCAGGATGTCGGTGGTGGCCTTCATCCGGAAGTCCAGGGCCGCGATCTCCACCAGGGGATGGTTGTCCAGGTTCCCTGCCAGGATGTTGGCGGCACGGGCCGAGTACTGGTCCAGGGCCCCGTTGACCGGAAGGCCGAAGCGGGGGCCACGGGTCCTGCCGAGGTCAGTAACCACCGAGTTGCCTGGCTGCTGGATGAGGATTTCGCCGGTCATGGCTGCACTCCTGGTTCCAAGGGTTCCAGCTCCAGGCCGGCGTAGTCGCTGAACTCCTCTGGGCGGATCTGGCGGAACCGCAGGATGTCCCCCGGCTCGTAAGGCACCAGAGGCTCGCGGTGAATGTTCAGTACCGACAAGGGAGTCTGTCCGATGACGCACCAACCACCCGGGGCCATTGCCGGAGCGATGACTGCCTGCCGACCGGCCACGGAGACGGCTCCAGCCGGGACGCTGAGCCGGGGATCCTTGAGCCGCGGCACGGGCTTGGGGAATGCGGGCCCGTCCATCATCGGGGACCCGGCGGGCGCGCCGAGGCAGCGGACGGTGTACGTCTTTTCGATGTGGAGGCGGATGACCTCCTCCACGGAGATCCCCTGGTGCTCAGCGACGCGCTCCAAGTCGGGGCCGTACCCGCCGCCATACACGACGGGGACATCGAACTCGCGGGGTGCTTTTGCGGACTCGTCGGCGTGGGCGAGCTCCAACAGTCCCAGCTTCACGAAGGCCCGGACCTGGCGGGCAGAAACGAGGAGGGGATCGAACTCCACCAACACCGAATCGTAGGTGGGAACCGCGCCGTGTAGACCTTCGGCACCGCAGTTTTCGAGCCAGTTGGCCAGCCCATGGACGGTGAGCCAGTTCTGTTCGCTCGCTTCGGAGATGGCAACCACACGCACTGCGGAGTCTCCGGACTCGTAGATCTCGGTGGGAGACGCTGTGAGGACGGACATGTCAGGCCGCTTTCTTCTTTGCGTCCATGACCTCAGCCAGGGGTGCGATGTGGACACCGGCGGTAATGAGTTCCGAACGGATCCGACGGGCCAGCTGCACGGCGCCAGGGTTGTCCCCGTGCAGGAGGAGGGTGTCCACGGCGATGTCCAGGTCCGCACCGTTGGCGCAGCGGACCTTGCCCTCAACCACCATGCGCAGGGTACGGTCCACGATCTCCGTAGGATCATGCAGCACGGCACCGGGCTGGCTGCGGGGAACCAGCGTGCCGCCTTCCTGGTAGGCGCGGTCCACGATGCCCACGATTGCGACGTCCAGCCCGGCGTCGCGTGACGCTGCAGCCAGTTCGCCTTCCTGGGCCACCACGATCAGTTCGTTGTCGACGCGGACCGCGGCTTCAGCCACAGCCTTGGCATAGTCGTCGCGGACTGCGACGAGGTTGCCAAGCCGGCCGTGCGGGGCCAGGTGCGTGACCTTGGTGCCGTGGAAAGCGGCGAAGCCGTTCAACGCGCCCAGCTGATACAGAACATCGTTCCGGACCTCGTCGGCAGTGAGGCCCATGTCCCGCCGTCCGAACCCTCGCAGGTCAGGGAAGCTTGGATGTGCCCCGATGCCGACTCCGCGGCGAACGCACTCAGCCACCGTGGCCGCCATGATGTCCGGATCACCGGCATGGAACCCGCACGCGATATTGGCGCTTGAAACGATCTCCAGGAGCTCGGAATCGTCGCCAATGGTGTAGGCGCCAAATCCCTCTCCAAGATCCGCTACAAGATCAATTATCGGGTTCACGTGGTTCTCTTTCCGTGTGGTTCTGCAGGTAATGCGGGAATTTGCCAACGCCGCGTAATGGGTCATAAAAGAATTCCCGGTAAATGGCAGTCGCCGGAGTAAATCGAGGGCGTTGTCTGAAGTTCGTTCCAAAAGTCTCGCACCCGTCGGGACCCCTGCACAAAGACCTAATAGCTATCCCGTGATAGGTCTCCGTTATGACGTACACCACCCGGCCCTGTGGCATGGGTCCCAGCGGAACCCTGCTGGGAGATGCGTCTATATTTGAACATCGGGACCTGCCACCCAGGGGACTTCCCACCCACGGGGCACGGCTCCAGGAAGGTACATCCATGGACACGCGGAAGCTCTCATACTTCGTTCAGATCGTTGACTCCGGGAGCATCACGAAGGCCGCGGCTGCCCTCCATGTGGCCCAGCCGGCCCTCAGCCAGCAAGTCTCGGCACTGGAGAACGATCTCAAGCAGCGGCTGCTGATCCGCAGCAAGCAAGGCGTCGAACCCACGGCAGCCGGGCACACGCTCTACCGCCATGCACAGTCGATCCTGCGGCTGGTGGAGCAAGCCCGCCAGGACGTCGCTTCCTCCGGCGCCGCACCCTCGGGCCGGGTGTCCATTGCCATCGCGCCGTACAGCATGGCCTCCAGCCTGACTCCCCAGATCATCAGCGAGGTCGGCCGCCGCTACCCGGATATCGTGGTCCACCTGACCGAGATTTTTGGCGGAGTCCTGAGCGAAGCCATCAAGAACGGCCGCCTCGACATGGCGTTGATTTACGAGCCTGGAAAGATCCGGGGCGTTCAATTCACCACCATGATCGTCGAAGACCTCCACCTGGTGGTGCACCCGGACGTGGACCTCGCCCCCGGCAAAGACGGCAAGAACACCATCACGCTTGCGGAAGCCAGCACAGTAGGGCTGTTCCTGCCGGAGAAGAACCACACCCTTCGCCAGCTCATCGAAAAAGGCTTGGCGGACCAGGACCTGCCTTTGAGGCTGGTGGGCGAAGTGGAATCCGTCCCTTCCCTGACCAGGCTCATCCGGGCGAACCTCGGCGGCACGGTGTTGCCCAAATCAGCAGCGGATGCCCTCTTCCCGGACCAGGACTTCAAGGTGCTGCGGATCGTGGAACCCGGCCTGCAGAGCAAGATCGCCCTGTGCACCCCGGACCACGAGCCCTTGTCCGAGGCCGCGTCTGCCGTGCTGCTGGTGGTCAAAGAGATGCTCCATCAGCAACTGATCAACAAGTACGGGACCGACCCCGTGCAACTCCCGGCCCATCCATAACAAAGCCTTATCCGGACAGACAGCTTTGGTCTTATTCAAGACCGTTTTAATTTCCTAATATCGAATCAGCAAACAATTCGAAACCAGCTCACGGATTCCGCGGGCACGTTCAAAGGAAACAACGGTGAAAAAGATCAGCACAGCCGGATGGGTGTCGAATCCAACCCGCGGAACCCTCAGCGCACGAACCGGATTCCATTGCCCACGGAACGGCTTCTGGCGCCCCCTTGGCGGGATCGGCGAACCGCTGTTCGTCTTTGAAGGAAGCCTGATGCCGGCGCACGCGGGCAACAGCATTGAATGGCACTTGGTGGACACCCGGCCCGGTCGCGCCGGCCTCGACTGACCCGGCCACCCGCCGTCGTACCTTAACCGAATCTGCACCACGTTGAGGCGCCCTGCCACCGGCAAGGCGCCTTTCTTGTGCTCGAATACAGCAAGCCAAAGAGTCAACGGCACGCCAAAGACCGGCCGCTGCTGATGTACCAGCAGCGGCCGGTCCGGGCCGGAGCTCCTAGTCTTCGACCAGGAGGCCCTTCTCTTTCAGCTTCTCCGTCAGGCCGCACAGCTCAATGGTGTTGCCGCCGTCGTGGTAGAGCTTGATGAGTTCGCGTTCGTGGTCGTCGCGGGCCTGGGACAGTGCGATGACTTCCTCGGCCTCTTCGCGGCGGACCACCACAACGCCGTCGGCATCACCGCGGAGGATGTCGCCGGGGTAGATGATTTCGTCTCCGAAGACGATGGGGTGGTTGATGGGGCCCAACGTTTCCTTAACGGTGCCCTTGATGCTGACGCTGCCGGAGAACACGGGCAGGCCCAGCTCGATCAGGTCCTGGGTGTCGCGCACGCCGGAGTCGGTGACCATCGCGGCGATGCCCTTGGCCTTCATGGCGTTGCCCAGGACGTCGCCGAACGTGCCGGCCTCGGCCATTTCCTGCGCACCGACCAACACCACGTCGCCAGCCTGCGCGTAGTGGATGGCCACCTGGAGCATGAGGTTGTCCTGCGGTGCACACGCGACGGTGACGGCCGGGCCGCAGAAGGACATGGAGCGGTCGATCGGCTTGATCCTGGAGCTCAGTGCGCCGCGGCGGCCTTGGGCTTCGTGGATCGTAGCGGAGGAAAAGGCGGCGAGGCGGTTGACGACGTCAGCGTCCGGGCGCTCGAATTTGGTCTTGACGTGGATCATGTTCGGGTTCTTTCTCTGGGGCTTAGGTCAGGGCGTTGACGGCGTCGCGGATCGAATCCACGCCGGCGTTGATGGTCTCCAGCGAGGTGGCGAAGGAGATCCGGAAGTAGGGGCCCAGGCCGTAGGCCGAGCCTTGGATGACAGCCACCCGGGCGGCATCCAACAGGTAGAGCGTGAAGTCCTGGTCGTTCTCGATGACCGTGCCGTCCGGCGTGGTCTTGCCGATCACCCCGCTGCAGTTCACGTAGGCGTAGAAGGCGCCTTCAGCCGGCGCGACCGACAACCCCTCAATAGCGTTCAAACCCTCGACGGCGGCGTCCCGGCGTTTGCGATAGACCTCCACGCTGTCTCGAACGAAAGCCTGGTCACCATTCAGCGCAGCAACGGCGGCCGCCTGGCTGATGGAGGACGGGCAGGACGAGGTTTGCGACTGCAGCTTGTTCATCGCCGCGACCAAGGGTGCGGGTCCCACGCCGTAGCCGAGCCGCCAACCGGTCATCGCGTAAGCCTTGGAGACACCGTTGACCAGCAGGATCCGGTCTTTCAGTGCCGGTGCGGCGGTGACCAGGCTGGTGACGCGGCCGTCACCGAAGTGGATTTCGTCGTAGATCTCGTCGGTGAGGATGAAGACGTGTGGGTGCTGCTCCAGGACTTCGGCGAGCGCCTGCAGTTCCTCGCGGGTGTAGACGGCGCCGGTCGGGTTGGACGGGGCGTTGAGAATGAGCCATGTGGTCTTGGGCGTGATGGCTTCGCGGAGGGCGTCCGGCGTGAGCTTGAAGCCAACGTCCTCGCCGCACGCGACGATCACCGGGGTTCCGTCGTTGGCCAGGACCATGTCTGGATACGAAACCCAGTACGGCGCCGGGACGATCACTTCGTCGCCTTCGTTGAGAGAGGCCATCAGGGCAACATAGAGGACCTGCTTGGCACCGCCGCCGATGGTGAGCTGGTTGCTCCCGTAACGGTGCCCGGCGTCCCGCTCGATCTTGTCCAGGATGGCGGCCTGCAGCTGGGGCGTGCCGGTCACCGAGGTGTATTTGGTCTCACCGTTGGTGATCGCCTCTTTCGCTGCGGCCTTGATGTGCTCCGGGGTGTCGAAGTCCGGCTCGCCGACGGTGAGGTCGATGATCTGGACGCCTTCGGCTTTCAGTTCGCGGACGCGGGCGGCCGCGGCAACGCTGGCTGAGGCCTTGATGCGGGTGACCCTCGACGCCGGCAGGAACTCGGACATGTCTCCTCCAGGAATGTGGAACTCGGGACGCGCGGATTCGCGGATCCCTTTTTCGAGACTAGGTACTGAGGGGGTGCGCTGGATAAGACCGAATGTGCGTGGATCTATAAGCGGGTCTTATGACAGGGATCCCTGTATAGGGTTTTCAGAACTCATGACGCGCACAGAGTGCGTAAGAACGCGCTTTGGGGCGCTTCTTCCATGCACTTTGCTTATGGCTTCACTCGGTTTTGGTATTTCCTTGCCCGCGCCATCGACGCCTACATTCGAGGGATCACACACCTGTTCTCAAGCCGAAAGGGAGCCAATGCCACCACGAACCCGCTCAGCCTCGGCCGTTTCCCTGCACACCCGCCCAGCCAGTGGACGGTACGCCTACCGGGCCAAGGCGCCCCAGGCTTCGGATCGTGCCGAGCATGCCAGGCTGGCGCGCGCGCTGGGGGTTCATCGGCAACTCCTGTCCCACGCGGCCAGTGCCATCCGCACGTTGACCGCGGCCAGGAACGAATTGATTGCCCAGGCGATTGAGGACGGGCTCACCCTTGCCACCATCTCTGCGATCACCAGGGAGAACGTGAGGACTGTCAGGACCATCGGTTTGGCTTATGACGATGTCCATCCGAGCGGACTCCCCCGTAACGCACATATGTCCGCACTCCAGCAGAAAACCGATGAGCTCAGGGCGGTCGAAGGCCGCCGGGATCAGATCATGGAACGTCGCGCAGACTTGATCGTGACGGCCCTCCGGAATCAGGTCTGCGATGACCTCGAGCTCGCTTCTTTGACCGGCCTCACTCCGGACCACATCCGCCGCGCCAGCCGGGGCCTCGCCCGCCCCGCCACCGATAAGCCCGGCCCTGAGCCCACCCACCGTTGAACCCTGCCGCCGCAGACGGTAGAACGGTGGGATGAGCGACGTAAACGCATGGATGGACCTGTACCTGCAGGCGTGGACCTCGAACGAACCCGATGACATCCGGGCCATGTTCACCGAGGACGCCGTCTACTACGACCGGCCAAACACAGAAAAGCCGTGGAACGGGCATGAGGAGATCGTTCAGCACTGGTCCGGCGATTCGGCCGATCAGCCAGAGGACTGGACGTTCGAATGGACTCTCCTGGGCCAGGACGGGGACACGGCGTTTGTCCAGGGCCTGACCACGTACCTCAACGGCGACCCCACTTACGACAACCTTTGGGTCATCCGCTTTGCCGAAGACGGCCGTGCCCGCGAATTCACCGAGTGGTACATGGCCCGGAAGTGATTCAGACGCCCTGGTCGACCTTGCCCGTGGAGGCAGTGGAGGCAGTGCCAGAAGTCGTGCGGCGGTCAAAAATGGTGGCGCCCACTTCCTGCTCGGCCTGGTTATCGATCCCGAGGTCGATCCCCTTGCGTTCGCGCGTCAGCAGCACAGCACCCGTGGAGATCACGGCGACAATCAGCAGGTACGCCGAGACGCTCATGGTGGTTCCGGTGGCCTGAACCAAAGCCGTTGCGATGGTCGGGGCGAAGGCTCCACCAATGATCGAACCCAGTGCGTAAGAGATGGCCACGCCGGAGAATCGGATGGACGCTGGGAACAGCTCGCTGTACAGGGCAGCCTGCGGTCCATACGTCAGTCCGAGACCCAGGCTGAACAGTGCCAGTCCTGCCACCATCGCCCAAATGTTGCCGGTGTTGATCAGCCAGAAGAGCGGGAAGAACGTGACGATCAGGCAGCCGTAGCCGATGAGGTAGGTCTTCTTGCGGCCGATGCTGTCCGCCAAGTACCCGGACACAAGCGTGAAAACGAACCACAGTGCCGCGGAGGCTGTGATGGCCAGGAGGACCTGGGTCCGGTCCATCGCCAATCCCTTGGGAGCAGTGGCGTAGCTGAGGATGTACCCACCAGTGGTCATGTAGCCGGCCGCGTTGTTGCCCGCGAAGATCAGTGCGGCAAGGACGACCAGCAGCCAGTGCTTCTTGAACAGTTCCACAATGGGGACTTTGGTCTGCTGTTTGCGTGTAGCGATCTCGGCGAAGACAGGGCTCTCATCCACGCCCCGGCGCACAATGAAGCCCACAATGATCAGGACGAAGCTGAGCAGGAACGGTACCCGCCAGCCCCACTCTTCGAATGCCGCGCCTGGCGTGATCACGCCGGACATAAGGGTGAGGACACCGGAGGCGAGGAGCATGCCCAAGGGCACACCCAGTTGGGGGAACGAGCCGAAGAGACCGCGTTTGTTGCGGGGTGCATGTTCCACAGCCATCAGAACGGCACCTCCCCATTCGCCGCCTGCGGAGATGCCCTGCAGGATGCGCAGGAGCAGCAGCATGATGGGTGCTACCAGACCGGCCGTCTCGTAGGTGGGCAGGACACCAATCAGCGTGGTGGCGGTGCCCATCAGCACGAGGGTCAGCACCAGCATGGCCCGGCGTCCGAGCTTGTCCCCGAAGTGCCCGGCAAGGAACGCACCGAGCGGCCGGAAAAGGAAGCTCAAGCCTACGGACGCGAACGAAATCAGCAGGGCAATGTCGGCGCCCGCAGGTTCGAAGAACAGCTTGGCAAAGATCAGGCCCGCAGCGTTGGCGTAGATGAAGAAGTCGTACCACTCCACGGTGGTTCCAACGATCGTGGCAAACGCTACGCGCCGGTTGTTTCGCGCCGAGTGGCGCTGCTCCGAGCCAGGCAGTGCAGATGGTGATGCGCTCATGAGTGTGACTCATTTCCCGCGGAAACAGCCTTGTATCCGCGATAGGTGCATTGATGGGATGGTCAGGCTGCGTACGGGTCGGCGATGCCGATGTATTGGGTGGTGCTGTATTCGGCGATGCCTTCGGAGCCGCCTTCGCGGCCGAGTCCGGATTGCTTCACACCGCCGAAGGGCGCTGCGGCGTTGGAGATGACGCCTGCGTTGAAGCCCACCATGCCGAATTCGATCTGTTCGGCCACCCTGAGCAAGCGGTTGAAATCCTTGCTGTAAAGGTAGGACGCCAGACCGTACTCGGAAGCGTTCGCGAGGCGGATCGCGTCTGCCTCATCCACGAAGGTGGTCACTGGCGCGACGGGCCCGAAGATTTCCTGGCGAAGAATGTCCGCATCATTGGGTACGTCTGCCAGCACGGTGGGTGGGTAAAAGTAGCCGGGGCCGTCCACTGGTTTGCCGCCGGTGACGGCGGTAGCCCCGGCGTCGACGGCGGCGCTCACCAAAGCGTGTACGTCATCCCGGGCGCCGCTGTCGATCAGCGGCCCGACCTGGGTGGTGGCCTCGGTGCCTCGGCCGGTCACCAGGGCGCCCATGGCGGCGGCGAACTTGGCCGTGAACTCCGCAGCTACAGAAGAGTGGACCAGGAAGCGGTTCGCCGCGGTGCACGCCTCGCCCATGTTCCGCATTTTCGCGGCCATGGCTCCTTCGACGGCCTTGTCCAGGTCCGCGTCCTCGAACACGATGAACGGGGCGTTCCCGCCAAGTTCCATGGAGGTACGGAGCACGTTTTGCGCGGCGTCGGCCATGAGTCGCCTGCCCACTGGGGTGGACCCGGTGAAAGAGACTTTCCGCAGGCGCGGGTCGGCGAGCAGCGGACCGGAAATCCCCGAAGCGGACGAGGAGGAAACAACGTTCAACACCCCCGGCGGCAGGCCGGCGTCCAGCATGGTCTGGGCGAAGTACTGGGCAGTCAACGGTGTGAGCTTGGCTGGTTTGAGGACCATGGTGCAGCCGGCCGCGACGGCGGGCGCTACCTTGCGGGTCGCCATGGCAAGCGGGAAGTTCCACGGAGTGATGAGCAAGCACGGGCCCACGGGTTTGTGCTGGACCAGGATCTTGTTTTTGCCTTCGGGCGTGGTCAGGTAACGGCCGTAGTCACGGACAGCTTCCTCGGAGAACCAACGCAGGAACTCCGCCCCGTAGGTGACCTCACCGCGAGCCTCCGCCAGGGGCTTGCCCATCTCCAAAGTCATGAGCAGTGCGAAGTCATCAGCGCGTTCAATGACCAGGTCGAAGGCCCGTCGCAGGATCTCGGCGCGCTCGCGCGGTGCGGTTCGAGCCCAGGAAGCCTGGGCGGCGTCGGCGGCGTCGAGGGCCGCCACCGCATCGGCGCTCGTGGCGGATGCCAGCGTGGCCAGCACCTCACCGTTGGAAGGATCGTGGACGTCAAACGTCCCGCCGTCGGACGCGTCCCGCCATTGTCCGCCGATCAGCAAACCAGTGGGAACGGACGCCAGCAAAGACGCTTCATGGGACGACAAATCAACAGGTGAAACAGACATGGGTGTCTCCTAGGAAATGCGCGGACAGGACCCACTTAGTGGGTTGTAGCCGCGAGAAGAGGGGTGAAAGTCAGTAGCTTTCGCGCTCCGCCGTTTTGGAAACGGGAATGAACGTGGACGCGAAGCCCTCAGAAGCGCGGGCCAGCACGGCCACATCGGCCCCGACCAGCACAAAGGAGGCACCGGCGTCGAGGTAGGCCCGTGCGGTGGCCTCGTTGAAGGCGTTCACGCCGGCCGGTTTCCCAGCCGCCTTCGCGGCTTCCAGGCAATGTTCGACGACGGCCCTCACCAAGGGGTTTTCCTGCTGTCCCAGCAGGCCCATGGAAGCTGCAAGATCCGAGGGACCCAGGAAGATTCCGTCTACGCCGTCGACGGCCAGGATCTCCTCCACAGCCGACGCCGCAGCCTCGGATTCGATTTGGACCGTCAGGCTGATGGACTCCGACGCGGATGCCAGATAGTCGGGGACACGGTTCCAACGCGAAGCCCGGGCGAGTGCCGAGCCAACGCCGCGGACACCATGCGGCGGATAGCGGACAGCGGCGACGGCGGACGCGGCCTCGAACGCCGAGTTCACCATGGGAATGAGCAGGTTCTGCACCCCAAGGTCCAGGTATTGCTTGATGACCACTGTGTCGTTGACCGGTGGCCGGACCATGGCCTGCACTGGGTATCCGCTCACGGCGTGGAGCTGGGCCAGGATCGACTCGAGGCCGTTGGGACTGTGCTCGGCGTCGATCAGCACCCAATCCAGTCCGGACCCGGCGCAGATTTCTGCAACCAGCGGACTACCGGAACAGACCCACATACCGGCCAACGGACGACCGGCCTCGGAGAGGGCCGAATAGAAGGTAGGGCTCAGCTGAAGTGACATGTCACAACTCCCAACGGTCCGTAGTCCGCATGAACGGTATCCCCTTTGTACACCCACAAAGGCCTGGTAAACGAGCCCGCCAGGATGATATCTCCGGCCTTCATCGAATCACCGTGCGCGGCAATCTTGTTGGCCAGCCAGTGCACGCCGTTTGCCGGGTGGTCCAGCACTCCAGCAGCGACCCCGGTCTCTTCCACGGTCTGGTTTTTGTACAGGATCGCGGACACCCAGCGGAGGTCGACGGCGTCGGGACGCACCGGCCGTCCGCCCACCACCATCGCACCCATGGCGGCGTTGTCAGAGATGGTGTCCACGATGGTCCGGCCCTCCATCTCGATCCTGGAGTCCAGGATTTCGAGGGCCGGAACCACGTAGTCGGTGGCGTTGAGGACGTCGAAAATGGTGCAGCCGGGCCCCTTGAGGCCCGACTTCAACACGAAGGCCAGCTCCACCTCCACCCGGGGATGGGTGTACTTGTCCCACTCCACGGAGCACCCGGTTTCGAGGACCATGTCATCGAAAATGGCACCGTAGTCCGGTTCGGTGATGCCCGTGGCGGCCTGCATGGCTTTGGACGTGAGGCCGATCTTCCGCCCCACCAACGTGCGTCCGGCTTCCTCGTTCCGCCGCATCCACAACTGCTGAACGGCGTAGGAATCCTCCACCGTCATGTCGGGGTAGCGGGCGGTGAGGCGCGGCACCGGTTTGCGGTTCCGGCCGGCTTCGAGGAGCTCGTCGGCAATGGCTTCGATCGTCTTCGCGTCCAGCATGGTTTAGACCTGCGCTCCCAGCTTGAAGCCCTCCGCCGCAGCTGAAGCGCCTTCGGGGCGGGTGTAGGAGAAGCCGTCGGCGCCCACGGTGACGGCCATTTCGGACTTGTCTTCGCGTTCGATGATGGGCTGTGGGTTGCCGTCGAGGTCTAGGACCAAGGAGGCCTCGGTGTACCAGGAAGGGACCACGGGGTTGCCCCACCAGTCGCGGCGCTGGTTGTCGTGGACGTCCCAGGTGACGGTGGGGTTGTCCGGGTCGCCGGTGTAGTAGTCCTGGGTGTAGATCTCCACGCGGTGGCCGTCCGGGTCCAGGATGTAGAGGTAGAAGGCGTTGGACACGCCGTGGCGTCCGGGGCCGCGTTCGATCCGGTCGCTGATGCGCAGGGCGCCCATCTTGTCGCAGATCTGGATGATGTTGTGCTTCTCGTGGGTGGAGAACGCGATGTGGTGCAGGCGCGGGCCGTTGCCGCCGGTCAGTGCGGTGTCGTGCACGGTCTGCTTGCGGTGCATCCACGCCGCGTACGTGACGCCGTCGGAATCCTTGATGTCCTCGGAGACACGGAAGCCGAGGTCTTCGAGGTACTTGCGGCCGCGGGGAACGTCCGGGGTGACCTGGTTGAAGTGGTCCAGGCGAACCAGTTCACCGGCGGAGTAGAGGTCGTAGCGCTGGGTGAGGCGTTCGACGTGCTCCACGTCGTAGAAGAACTCGTAGGGGAAGCCAAGCGGGTCCTCCACGCGGACGGAGTCGCCGACGCCCTTGGTGAAGCCTTCCTTGCGGCGCTCCACGCGGCAGCCCAGCTCGCGGTAGTAGGCCTCGGCGGCATCGACTTCGGCAGGCGACTTCACGCGGTAGGCGAAGGCAGCGGCTGCGGCAACGGGGCCCTTGCGGAGGACCAGGTTGTGGTGGATGAACTCCTCGAAGGAGCGCAGGTAGATGGTGTTCTCGTCCTCTTCGGTGACGTGCAGGCCGAGGAGGTCCACGTAGAACGCGCGGGACTTCTCAAGGTCCGTGACCACGAGTTCCAGGTAGGCACAGCGGACGATGTCCGGAGCCGGAACTGTGGGAGTGGGGATGGGGCCGGTGAAGGGGTTGCTCATGATGGTCTCTCTTCGTTGAAAGGGGGTATTAAGCGCCGAACTTGGGTGTGTGAACAGCGCCGAGCGTGATGTGCACGGCCTGCTGGTCGGTGTAGAAGTCGATGGAGCGGTAGCCGCCCTCATGACCCAGGCCGGAGGCTTTGACGCCGCCGAACGGGGTGCGAAGGTCGCGGACGTTGTGGCTGTTGAGCCACACCATGCCGGCTTCGACGTTCTGGGAGAAGTTGTGGGCCCGCGTCAGGTTCTGGGTCCAGATGTAGGCCGCCAGGCCGTACTTGGTGTTGTTCGCCAAGGCGAGGGCTTCGTCGTCGTTCTCGAAGGGCGTGATGGCCACGACAGGACCGAAGATTTCCTCCTGGAAGATTCGCGCATCAGGCGCGACGTCGGCAAACACCGTGGGTGCGATGTAGTTGCCTTCGGGCAGGTGGGCAGGACGGCCGCCGCCGGCAAGGAGCTTGCCCTCGGACTTGCCGATCTCCACGTACGATGCCACCTTGTCATAGTGCTCAGGGTGGACGAGCGCGCCCACCTGGGTCTTGGGATCGTGCGGATCGCCCACCACGATGTTCTTGGCGCGGGCGGCGTACTTCTCGCAGAATTCGTCGTAGATGGCGCGTTCAACCAGGATGCGTGAGCCGGCGGTGCAGCGTTCGCCGTTGAGGGAGAACACCCCGAACAGGGCCGAATCAATCGCCGCGTCCAGGTCGGCGTCGGCGAACACGACGCACGGGGACTTGCCGCCGAGCTCCATGGACAGGCCCTTCAGGTTGGCTGCGGCGTTCCGGAAGATGGTCTGGCCTGTGGTGGTCTCGCCGGTGAAGGAAATCAGCGGTACGTCCGGGTGCTTCACGAGCGCGTCGCCGGCTTCTTCGCCAAGGCCGTTGACCAAGTTGAACACGCCGTCGGGCAAGCCGGCATCCTTGAAAATCTGAGCCCACAGCGACGCGGAGAGCGGCGTAAACTCGGCCGGCTTGAGGACCACGGTGTTGCCGGTGGCCAACGCCGGGGCGAGCTTCCAGGACTCCAGCATGAACGGGGTGTTCCACGGGGTGATCAGGCCAGCGACGCCGATCGGCTTGCGGTTTACGTAATTGATCTGGGAACCCGGGACCTTCATGGCGTCGTCGAACTGGGCCACGATCAGGTCGGCGAAGAAGCGGAAGTTCTCGGCAGCTCGCAAAGCCTGGCCCTTGGCCTGGGTGATCGGCAGGCCGGTATCGAATGTCTCCAGCTCCGCTAGCCGGGCTTCCTGGGCTTCGACGGCGTCGGCGATCTTGTTCAGCACGCGGGCACGTTCGCGCGGCTTCATCTTCGGCCACGGACCGTTCACGAACGCTTCGCGGGCGGCGGCGACGGCGAGGTCGATGTCTTCCTTCTGGCCAGCCGCGGCCGTGGCGTAGTTGCCGTTGGATACCGGATCCAGAACGTCGAAAGTCTTCCCGGAGAGGGAGTCAACGAATTCGCCGTTGATGAAGTGCTGGATGTGCGTGGGCAGGTTCTCGGGGATGTAGTGCTTGGTGGTTTCTACTGAGGTCGTCATCGTTGTCTTCCTTTTCTTCCAACGCGGGGTCACTTATGGCCCATTCGAGGTGGGTTTATGGGCCATAAGTGACCCCGCGTTGCTTTTAAGTGGTGGTGGAGAGGTATGCCTCGAGGGTGGCGGCGCGGTGTTGGCGGGCTGCTTTTTCGATGGTGTCGGCGTCGGCTGCGGACTCGATGAGCTGCAGCAGCGCCTCATGTTCACGCACGGATTCCTGGGCGCGGCCGGGGACGAAGCGGAACGTGGAAGAGCGAAGGGACGCCAGCCGGTTCCAGCCCCGGTGGACGAGGTCAAGGATGTGCGGGTTGGGGCAGTGTTCGAACAGGATGCTGTGGAAATCCTGGTTCAGCGTAGTGAAGCGGACAGGGTCGAAGTGCTCCAGGCACTCGCGCATCTCCTCGTTCACTGCACGCGCCCTGGCGATCGCGACGGAATCAATCAGCGGCGCCGACAACGCTGTGGCAGCACCTTCCACGATGCTCAGGGTTTGCATCGTGTACAGGTACTCGGTGGGGTCGATCCCGGACACCGTCGCGCCGACGTTCCGTTCGAACTTCACCAGCCCTTCGGCCTCCAGGCGGCGAATCGCTTCGCGCACCGGAACCACGCTGAAGCCCAGGTCCTCGGCGATCTTCGCGAGCACCAGCCGGTAACCCGGAGTGTAGGTGCCCTCAACGATCCTGGCCTTGACGGCGTCATAGGCCTGCTGGGATTTACTTCCGACGGCGGTTTCAGTCACCGGATGCTCCTTCCGGGCTTTGCTTGGCGGACCAGTCGGCGTAGCGCGCCTGCCATTCCTTGTTCATGGGGTAGAGCCCATCAACGCTGTTGCCTTCCTGGACCATCTGGAAAATGAACGTCTCTTCCTTTTCCTGCTGGATGCAGTCGTCCGCGAGCTCCCCCGCGATGGCTGGCGGGATGACCAGGATCCCATCGGAGTCGGCCACGATGATGTCGCCGGGCTGGACAGTTGCGCCGCCACAGGCGATGGTGATGTCCGTATCCCAGGGAATGTGGCGGCGGCCCAGCACTGCAGGGTGCGGGTTAGCGAAGTATGTGGGCATCTCCAGATCGGCCACGGCGGAGTAGTCGCGGACGCCGCCGTCGGTAATGATCGCCGCGGCACCGCGGACCTGGGCCCGCAGTGCGAGGATGTCCCCAACAGTGCCAGTCCCCTTCTCTCCCCGGGCTTCCATGACCAGGATTTCGCCTTCGTTGACGGAATCGATAGCGCGTTTCTGGGCATTGAACCCGCCGCCGTGGGTCTTGAAGAGATCCTCCCGGTTGGGCACGTAGCGCAGCGTTCGCGCGAGGCCCACGACTTTGCGGTCCGGGCGCGTGGCCTGCAGGCCGTCGATACTCACGTTGTTAAGGCCGCGCTTGCGCAGCTGCGAGGACAAAGTGGCTGTCGCGACGGACTCGAGCTTGGCCTTCAACTCCGGCGTCAGGACATTCCCGGTGCCGGCATCAGCCGCGGCGGGGGCCAGTCCCGCAGCCTCCCGGGAGCCGTACGCCTCTTCGCGCTGGGTGTCATCGGACTTGGGCAGGGCACCAAAGTCCGCGAACGGCGTCGTGCCTTCCGTCACCTTTGTAACCAGGCGTCCGCTCCTGAAGTCACCGCCGGTGACTTCAATCTCGACGACGTCTCCCGGCTGGGCGACCGACGCGCCGGCGGGGGTGCCGGTGAGGATGATGTCGCCTTCTTCGAGGGTGAGCAGCTGGGAGAGGTCCGCGACGAGCTGCGCAAACGGGAAGAGCAGGTCCTCGGTGGTGTCGTCCTGGACGAGGTCGTTGTTGTGCCAGGTCCGGATCCGCAGTGCAGCGGGGTCAACGGCGTCGGCCGGAATCAGCGCGGGACCGACGGGGGTGAAGCCGTCGCCGCCCTTGGACCGGACGTTGGAGCCCTTGTCCGCGTAGCGGAGGTCGTAGACGCCGAGGTCGTTGGACGCGGTAACCCACTCGACGTGGCTCCAGGCATCCTCCAGCCCTACCCGGCGGGCGGACTTGCCGATGATTAGGGCGATCTCGCCCTCGTAACCGAGCAGCTCGCAACCCGCCGGCCGTTCGACAGTGCCGGGGGCGCCGGCTGTGCCAAGCGCCAAGGACGATGAGGGTTTCAGGAAGTAGGAGGGCTGCTGCGGAGTGCGTCCCCGCTGGGCTGCGCGGCTGGGGTAGTTGATGTGGACGGCAATGACTTTGCGCGTCCGCGCCAGCATGTCCTGGTCGACTTCCTGGGTCCGGAACTCCAGCGTCACGGTGCCTCCTCTTCACTGAGCGTTATCAAGTACGAAATCGTATACGATAACTATGGCCCGTGATTCACAGCACGTCAACCCCTTGTCGGGGACCAGCCGAGTTGGCATATGCAGCTACGGGCGAGTGGAAGGGAACGGCCCCTTACATCCTGTCGGTGAGCTCACGTAGGGTACCGGCATGGACATCATCCTGGTACCCGGCTTCTGGTTGGACGCGTCATCCTGGGAGGAAGTGACGCCGCCGCTGGTAGCAGCGGGGCACACGGTTCATCCGCTCACGCTGCCCGGGCTGGAGTCCGTTGACGCCAGCCGTGCGGAAATAGGCCTGCAAACACATATCGACGCCGTCGTCACCACGTTGGACACCCTCGAAGGCAAGGTCGTCCTGGTGGGGCACTCAGGCGGTGGGGCAATCATTCATGGCGCCGCGGATGCCCGCCCGGACCGAGTGGCACGCGCCGTCTACGTGGACAGCGGGCCGCTGGGTGAGGGCGGGGTCATCAATGACGAACTGCCCGAGGACGGCGACGAGATCCCGCTGCCGCCGTGGGAGGCGTTCGAAGACGAAGACCTCGTTGACCTCACCGGCGAGCTGCGCGAGGCCTTCCGTGCCCGCGCGATTCCCCAGCCGAAGGGTGTTGCTTTCGATCAGCAACATCTCAAGGACGTGCGCCGCTATGACGTCCCGGCCACGATCATCGCCTGCGAGTTTCCCTCCTCGCTCCTCCGGGAGTGGATGGAGGCCGGGCACCCGTTCACGGCGGAGCTCGCAAGGATCCGGAACGTGGACTACATCGACCTGCCCACAGGGCACTGGCCACAGTTCACCAGGCCCAGGGAGCTGGCCGATGCAATCCTGTCGTCCGTGGAAGGAACCACTTAGGGGCGGGGTCGCGTATTCGTTGCCGGTCCCTCCGGTGCGGCGCCGCCCTCGTCCGTCCAGTCGCTGCCCGTAGTGTCATCCAACGCGGGATCCGAAATGACGTCCGACTTAACCGTGGGCACCGTCGCAACAGTGGGCTTGGAGCTGGAATCCTGGCCCGACTTTGGGGCGTTGATCCCCGGGAGAAGGGTCTCGGCCTTCTCGAGCAATTTCTTTCCGGCGTCGTAGAGGTTGTCCAGGATGTCCGGCACGGACTCTTGGACGGCCTCAGTAGCCTGGTGAACATTTTGCTGGACTTCGGGGTTGTTCAGCACCTTCTCGGTACCCCCGCGAAGCCGGCGGTACACCTCCGGCCAGGACTTGGATCCCCACACGTAGCCGACAGCCACGCCAACGGCGAACAATGCCTTACCTTTCACAGCAATCACTCCTTCCGAGGTGTTTATCCTTCGACACTAGTCCGGCAGCCCACCCGCTGTCACGCACGCATTCTTCATGTACTCGGTTAGTGAACATTTGCTGAATTGGAAGAAACAACTAATCTCTTATGCCAAGCAGCGGGAAACCGCTCACGGTAACCGCATCACGCCCGAGGACTGAAAACCATGGGACTGGGCGACAGGATTAAAAACAGCACCGAAGAAGCAGCGGGCAAACTGAAGGAAAGACGGGCGACTCGACCGGTGACAGGGAGCTTCCGGCAGAGGGCCGAGGGCTGGCGCCACGCGATGACAAATAGACAGGTTACTTGCTACTTGCCCCGGTAGCAGCTAGCGTTACTGGTGTAGCAGCAAGACCGACCCAATCGGCAGGAGTGCTTTATTGGCCGTCGTTAACAAATTCATCGGGGTTTCGTAACCGTTCCACTCCCCGCATTGAAAAGGGCCTTCAGGGGCCCCATTATGGTGCCTGAACACTGGAACAGGCACCCGATGAACTGAACCTCTTCATAATGTTCATGGAATTTCCATCAACAAGAAAGAAGGAACAAAAATGGGTTTCTTTGGTTTTCTACTGCTCGGTCTTTTGGCCGGCGCTATCGCTAAACTTATTCTTCCCGGCCGCCAGGGTGGCGGCTGGCTGGTAACCCTCCTGCTGGGCGTCGTGGGCGCTCTGCTGGGTGGTTGGATCGGCGGCCTCATCTTCGGCACCGGCCTGCAGGAATTCTTCTCCTTGACCACATGGCTGCTGGCCATCGGCGGATCCATCATCGTCCTGCTGATTTGGGGCCTCGTCACCAACCGCAGGACCCACCATGGCTAACAACCAGAATCGGGACGCCAACGGCGAGGAACTGGACGGCCAGTACGTTGAGGGTGACTACGGCGATGCCGGTGCTTCACCGGAAACCCTGAAGGACGACGCCGGCGGGGACTACACCGAAGGTGACTACGCCGAGAAGACGGTCCCGTCAGCTGACGCCGAGCTTGATGAGCGCAACACGGAGGAGACCCCGAAGGATCGTCCGTTCTCATCCGAGCCGGACGACGAAGCCTCGGGCTCCAGCCGACCGTAACAACTGGACACAGTGAAGAACCCGGAGGACTGCGTTTGCAGCCTCCGGGTTCTTGCGTTTACGGCGTCCTTGCGTATCGGGCTCCAGAAGGGGCCGTGACTCGCTGGGACCTGGCGGGTCAGAGCCCCTTTCCGCCAGTGACCGGT
The DNA here is from genome assembly GCF_031455195.1 of Paenarthrobacter nitroguajacolicus. Lineage (GTDB taxonomy): Bacteria > Actinomycetota > Actinomycetes > Actinomycetales > Micrococcaceae > Arthrobacter > Arthrobacter nitroguajacolicus_D. Next base: position 84,773 of record NZ_JAVDSH010000004.1, read on the forward strand.
CTGCTGTGTACCCGGGCACACCCTGCCTAAACCTTTGGGGCTAAGTCCGCAAGGTCTTGGACTTCACCATAAGGAAGAGTCCATAAGCGATGAGGCCAACGGCCACTGCGGCCAGAAGGTATGGTCCGTATGGCTGCTCCTTAAGGGCCTTCAGGCTCCCGTCCAGCCCCGTGGATTGCTCGGGCTGGGCCCGCAGCGCGGCGATGACCACCAGGAGCCCCACCAGGAAAAGCGCTATGCCCTTAGCTATGTAGCCCACCACGCCAACACCGGTTTGGAACTTGCGGACGGCCTGGGTGGAGGACAGCGACAGGTCCCGGGTGAACGTTTGCCGGAATCCACGGACCGCGAAAACGATGCCTGTGATGGCGATTCCGGCGCCAACGGCAACCAGCAGGAAAACCCCGAAAGGAGCTTTCAGGAGTGTCAGGGTCCAATCGCTGGTGGATTCCCGGCTGTTCTGGCCCTTGCCCATGACGAAGGAAACAATCGTGGCGGCGAGTGCGGCGAATACCAAGGCCTGGCCAGCTGCTGAGAGCCGCTTGGTGAGCTTATTGTCCGACTTCCTGCGGTACCCCAGGACGGCGTTTCCCAACTGCCAGAGTGCCAACGCTGCACAGGCGGCGAAGCATGCCCAGAGCAGGAACGGTCCGGCAGGTTGGCTGGCCAGGGATGAGACGGCCCCGGAGACGTCGGCTTCACCGGTACGCCCGAATGCCAGTTGCAGGGCGATGGCACCGATGAGCAAATGCAGCAGCCCACTGACGGCAAATCCGGCCCTGGCAACGATTTCGAAGGCACGTGAGTTTGAGGCATCCTCGGCCGCGTCAGCTGCCTTCTTCATCTCCTCTTTGATGACAAGCCTCCTTAGCTATTGCCTGCACTCCATCGTGCCATTCGATCGTTGTCCAGGCCACCGCTTTAACGACGGCGGACAGGCACCTTGGGTGCCTGCCCGCCACAACTCGTTTGCGGGCCTTAGAACCCGACGACCGACTGAGGCCAGATACTCCTCAGGCCCACGCCAAGGGGGTTGAACTGCTCACGGACACTCACCACTGCACGGGCCTGGCCCGGGACCTCTCCTGTGTGACGGGCAGCGTCAGCGGTGCCGGCAAGGGGATCGGACGTGACGAGCGCAGGGCCGGTACTGACAGATATGGCGGTGATCTGGTCAGGCATTTTCGGTGGTCCTTCCTGGAAGTTCCCATCAGCTTTGATTGGCTGATGTTTCAACCATCGGACTGGGCGCTCAAGAACCACGCCGGGTCATCTCAAGATTGGCTCAAGAATTCCGGGGACTGACCGAACCCGCCTGAACGGCGGCTGCTATGCCAATAAACGCTCGATATCGGCGAAGCCCAGCCCCGAAGCGATCGCGAGATCGGGGAGTTGCGCTCCCGCCTCAGCGGCACTTCTCATGGCGCGCAACAGGGTGTCCTCAGCACCGTCCATTTCCCACTGCAGGCTTTCAACCCGGGCCGAGGCTGCCCAGACATCGTCCAGCAACATCGTGCGCCGCGATGGCGCGGACAGGGCGGGAGCACCCTCGTTCGCAGGCCCAGGAAGAGCTCGGTCAGTCGTTTCCGCCCTCAGTGCCACAGTCATAGCGCGCCTTCCTCCATGGGGAAATGTAACTTGATTAGCTAGTTATATGGCAATCTAACTACATGAATCAATCACCGGAAGTCGCTAGTGATGCACGTCACACATTATGAGGCGTGAGGATTCATCACACCGGAACGTCTTATTCATGACGGCGCAAAGGGCGCCGCACCAACGCATAGGAGTGAATGCAATGACTGTCCAGACGCACACCCCCGCAGACGTACCGGCCAAGAACACCGCAGCAGCCACCCAGGCGCCGGTGCTGGATAAGGGCAAGGATGGGCGCGGAGCCACCACAGTCGCCGACGGCGTTGTAGCCAAGATCGCCGGTATTGCCATCCAGGAAATCCCCGGCGTCCACGCCCTCGGCGGCGGCGCAGCCAGGGCCATCGGAAGCCTCCGCGAAAAGGTCGGCCAGAAGGACCTCACGCAAGGTGTCAGCGTTGAGGTTGGACAAACCCAAGTAGCAGTAGACGTCACCCTGGTTGTTGAGTACCCCCACCCGCTCCAGGAAGTGGCTGACAACGCCCGCAACGCCGTTTACACGGCAATCGAGGACCTGGTGGGCATGGAAGTAACCGAAGTAAACATCACGATCACGGACATCCACGTCCCGTCCGAGGATGCGGACGCCGATGATGCCGGGCGTGAGCCGAGGGTCGCATGAGCCCCACCATCACCGGTTTGGCCATAGGCGCGGTCCTGGCTGTTGTTTCGCTGGCCTTCGGGTTCTGGGGCTTGCTGGTGACAGCCCTGTTCATGGCGATAGGGGCGGTGTTGGGCCGCTCCGCCGAGGGAAAGCTTGACCTGCGTGGGGTACTGGATGCCTTGCGGGGCAAGCGCTCCTCCACATGAGCGGGGAAACAGGGATCCAGCCAGCCGGGACAGCTGCGGCCAGGGCAGGCCACACCCGCATCGCCCGGGCCGCGCTCCAAAAGACCGTAGAAGCAATCACGGCCCGTGCTTTTCGGGTGGACGCTCACCAGGTGCGGGCTGAGCTGGAGGACGATGCCGGAAAGCTGGGCGTCAACCTCACAGTGAAGATGGCTCTTCCCCCACTGCTGGCACCGCGGAAAGAAACGGGCGGCACCATCTTCGACCAAGCCCACGCCGTGCGCACCGAACTGGTGGCCCGGGGGCTGGAGCTGACCGGGTTGGAACTTGGCCGCGTGGACATCAGGCTCATGGGAGCCAAGCCCCGGCAATCCAAGGAAAGGAGAGTGGAATGACCCAGGATCGAACCCTCCGCCGGATGATCCGACGCGAAACCCACTCGTCGCGGGCCGTGCCGTCGATCGTGGCGGCAAGCATCCTGCTCCTCGTTTTCCTTTGGTTGGCTGTGGAAGGCGTACTGTGGCTGCTCAACGATCAGCCCCTGCTGGCCAGCCCCGCCCACATCCGTCAATGGCTGGTCGCGCTTCCCGGTGCCACCGTCCCGGCAGGATTGACCGCAGCCGGGGTCGGGCTGGGGATCCTGGGGATCCTGCTGGTGGGCCTGGCCGTGGGCAAGGGGCGCCGGGCCCGGCGCGCCTTGGCCAGCGACCGCACCGCCACTGTGGTGGACGACGACGTGATCGCCGCCGCTGTGTCCAGCAAGTCCCGGATCGCAGCAGGCCTCTCACCGGGGCAGGTGACCACCACCGTCGGCGGACGGTCCGTACGCGTCCAGGTGCGTCCGACGTCGGGCGTTCCCTTGGACCTTGCGTCCATCAAAACAGCGCTCGACGGCGAACTGGCCGCCTACGCGCTCGACCGTCAGGTCACGACGAACATCCGGGTTGCGAACGAAGGAGCGGTAGGACAATGAGACGGACCAATCGGGCGCTTAACCGCATGCTGCTGGCCATCCTCGGCATCATCCTGGTGGGGGCCGGAGCCGCACTCATCGCGGCCGGAACCCTGCCGGGAGTTGCCGACGCGTGGGCCGGCATCGGCGCGAACCTCACGGACCAGATCCGGAATTTGGCCAGCACCGCACCCCTGCCGGAGCCGGCCCGGACCTGGTGGCTGATAGCCGGAATCGTCGTCCTCCTGCTCGGCGCTGGACTCAGCACCGCATGGCTGGCCTCCCAAGGCGGGGGCCGGACGCCGCGCCTGGCTGAGAAATCCGAGGGAGCCGACGGCCGGACCGTGGTGGACGTGGGCCTCATTTCCGCGGCAGTGCAGGAGGCGCTTAGTGGGAACCGGAACGTCCTGGCCACGTCGGTCTCTGCGTGGGAATCGCGGCGTGGAACAGCGTTGCGGCTCCGTATGGAAGCCCGTCACGGAAGCTCGCCGCGGGAGCTTGCCGATACCGCTGAACAGCTGGTCAGGCAGATCGATTCGTGGCTGGGCCATCCCTTGCCTGTACTGGTACGAATCACCAGCGGTGCCCGGACCCGGACGTCCGGTTCCCAGCGCGCAAAGTAAGCCGAGGGGCTTCCGCGCAGACCACCGTGGATAGGGAAGGCAGGAACGTGACTGGTTCACCCGCAGCGCAGCATCAACTGGACCTCGTGCCCGACGCCCTGCTGGCAGGCCGGGCCGCCGACGGCGACACCGCCGCCTTCGAAGCGCTCGCCAGGAGGCACGGGCCGTTGATGCGGGCCACGGCACGACGATTGACCGGCTCGTTGGCAGACGCCGACGACGTCGTCCAGGAAACACTGGTGCAGGCCTGGAAGCAACTGGACAACCTGCGCGACCCTGCAGCGGTCAAGGGCTGGTTGCTCAGGATCGTTGGCAGCCGGAGCATCGATTACCTGCGCAAACGCCGCAACCACGCGGACCTCGATGATGCGGAGAACCTAGTGGACCACCACGCGCGGCCGCGGCCGGAAGACCCCGAAAATAATGCCCTCAGCAGCTCACGAGTGGAGGCCCTGAAAGCCGCACTAGCGGGTCTTCCCGAGGAGCAGCGGCGGTGTTGGGTGCTCAAGGAATTCAATGACCAGAGCTACGAGGAGATCGCGCTGACGTTGAACATCAGCGCGGACAGCGTCCGGGGACGTCTGGCCCGGGCCCGGGTCACCCTCGCGCGCAGGATGGAGGAATGGCGATGAACACACCCCGCGACACCCTCGACTGCGGGCATAGCCTGGCGGAATTGAGTGCCTACCTGGATACGGGGCAGATTGCCGACCCTGCCCACATGGATTCATGCCCCGAATGCCAGGCAGGCCTGGCATCCCTGCGCAACCTCTCGGCTTTGGGCAAAGACCTCCTCAGGTCGGACGTGGCCGATGCAGGTTCCGGCAATGACGACTGGATGCAGTCAATACTTGACAACCTTCAGCTGGAATTGAGGCCAGGTCGTAGCATCCCCCTGCAGTCTGACCATCCGGACGACACCCTGTGGGAAACCGAGGGATCCATCTCGGCACTCATCCGTTCCGTCGTTGACGCCCTACCAGGCACAGCTGCCGGCAAGTGCCGACTGCACGGCGACGTCACCACTCCTGGCGCCGGGATCACCGTGGAGGTAGAGATAGCGGTTGTCTACGGACACTCCATGGAGGAGCGCGCCGGTCAGTTGCGGCAGGAACTTGCCCAGACCTTGGCCACCCACACAGAACTCGCCATCGAAGCCATCAACATCACCGTTACGGATGTACTGGAAGCGCTGGCAACCCCAACCACCCCATCCACCATGGAGGAGCAGCCATGACCGAGCCCCTGGAAGCCGCGGAGTCATCTGCGTCCACCCCTCCCACCGGCCTGGCTGTGGAACTACTGGACGTGGTCCAATCCCTTCCGGGTGTCAGCGCGGTCTACCCGGCACAGCCCCTGTGGCAGTCCATAGCCGGCGCCGCGTTGTCCGCGGTGACAGGAGAAGACCTTGCGCCGATCAGCCTGACGGATACGGCAGAGACTCTGGCCGTCAAAGCACGGATAGGTGTAAACACTCCCCATCCGGCCCCAGCCGTGGCCCGCGAAGTAGCCCAAGCTATCCGGACGCACCTCCTCCCCCGCGCCGCCGTCGTCGAGGTTTACGTGGTGAAAGTGGGCGGTTAGGGTGCCGCCGCTCCCGCAGGTGAGGTGTTCTGGTTCATAATGAACAAACTGAACACAAATGAACGTGATAGGCGGAGTCCTGCATGCTGTCCGAGGATCGTCAACAGCTCATCCTGAAGGAACTCGCCCTCCACGGGTCCCTTAACGCCGGGGAATTCGCCGCCAAGATCGGTACTTCCGGGATGACCATCAGGCGGGACCTGGCGGTCCTCGCCGAGCGGGGACTGCTGGAACGGGTCCACGGGGGTGCGATCTCCAGCGGAGGACAATCCGGCCCCGGCACCTCGAGGTCCACCACTTGGCGTCCCGGCGGCAGGCGCCCGCTGGCGACGATAGGCATGATTGTGCCGTCGGCGTCGTACTACTTCCCGGGCGTGATCCGAGGCGCGGAAGCGGCCGCTCAGGAAGTGGGGGTCCGGCTGGTACTGGGAGTATCAAACTACTCGGGCCCCGAAGAACGCCGGCAGCTGAAGCGGCTCTACGAGCACGGCGTGGACGGCATCCTTGTCACGCCAAGCGGGCAGTCGCTCGCGGGCACGGAAACGCTGGGGCTGCTCGCGGAAGCCGAGGTTCCCGTGGTGGTGGTTGAGCGGTCCATCGACGATGCCCTGGACCACGGCCGCCTGGAATCGGTCCGCAGTGACCATGTCCGCGGCTCGGAAATCGCAGTGAACCACCTCCTGGGACTGGGCCACCACCGCATCGCCATCTGCCTCCGCGAGGACAGCCCCACGGCCCCGCAGCTCATCGATGGCTTCCACTTGGCCTTGCAGCGGGCAGGCCATTCCCGTGACGATTCCCTGGTGCGCAACATGCCGCGCGCGCAAAACGATCCGCAAGCGCACCGGGTCATGGTGGACGGGATCCTGTCCTGGTGTGCCCGGTCGCAGGTCACGGCGGCAATCGTCCACACCGACGAGGACGCCCTCCAGTTCGCCAGCGCCTGCCAGGAAAGGGGAACCCGGATCCCGGAGGACTTCGCAATCATCGCGTACGACGACGAGATTGCGGCGTTGGGGGCAGTACCGCTGACTGCCGTGGCTCCGCCCAAATACGACGTCGGCCACCAGGCCTTGGTGATGTGCTTGAACCGTATCGGAGCCGGTCGTGGAGCCACGTCCGCGCTGCAGCGGGTCAATCTTTCGCCGGCGCTGGTGGTCCGGGACTCGACGCAGGTGTGAGCTCCTGCTTCCTTGGCGTTGTTTACTTCTGTTCACTTTGTAGGAATTGTTCACTTTTGTGGATTTGATGGTGTGTAGTTCGAAAGTGCCTTGGAGCACTTCACAACTTCGCATCGTGAACTTCAAAGGAGAACAGAATGAAGCGTCGCCAGCTTCTGCTCGGAACGGTCAGCCTCATGGCCAGTGCTGCCCTCATCGCCGGTTGCGGCAGTTCCCCGGCCTCCACATCCGCGCCAGCACCCACGGGGGACCCCACCGGCACCGTTACGTTCTGGTCCTCCCTGGCTGGCATGGACAAGGTGGCTGCTGCCTTCAACGCCAGCCAGGACAAGATCAAGGTCACGTTCGAGACCGTACCCAACGGCGCCAGCGGCGGTTACGCAAAACTGTCCACCGCCATCACTGCCGGGAACGGCCCCGATGTTGCCACCATCGAATACCCGCAGCTGCCGCAGTTCGTCAGCAACGGCCAGCTGCTGCCCCTGGACGGTTTGATCGATAAGGCCGGAACACTGGACAAGCTCACGGATGAGACCAAAGCCCTGGTGCAGTTCGGTGAAAAGACCTACGCGCTCCCCTACGACGCCGCCCCCATGATCATGTGGTACCGCAAGGACATGCTGGAGAAGGCAGGCGTTGGGGTCCCAAAGACCTGGGAAGAGTTCGAAGCAGCCGGCCAAAAAATCAAGGCCGTGGCTCCCGAGGCCCACCTGGCCAGCTTCAATCCCAACGAAGCTGCCCTGACCGCCGCCCTCTCCTGGCAGGCCGGGGCGAAGTGGTTCGGCACCGAAGGGGACAGCTGGAAGGTCGGAATCAACGACCAGGCCACCCGGAAGGTAGCGGACTACTGGCAGAAGCTGATCGACCAGAAGATCGTCAAAGTCCAGCAGTCCTTCAGCGACGAGTGGTCCGCGGACCTGGCCAGTGGCGCCGTCGTGGGTGTTCTCGGCGCCAACTGGAGCGCCACCGGCATCCAGAAGCGTACCGAAGCCAGCGGGCAGAAGGGGCAGTGGATCGCAGCGGAGGTGCCCAACTGGGGGTCGCCGTCGGACGCCTTTTACGGTGGATCCAGCTTCAATGTCACCAAGAGCAGCAAGAATCCCGCGGCGGCAGCGAAGTTCATCGAGTTCCTGACCACCAGCCCGGAGGCCATCAAGGCCCGCGGCAACACCGGCTCGGCCTTCCTCGCCTCGCCTGGGCTCACTCCCATCGCACAAAGCGCCTTCGATGCCAGCTACTTCGGCAACGACATCTACGAAGTCTTCGACAAGGCTTACTCCACCATCACGCCCGGCTGGCAGTGGGGTCCCAACTGGGACATCACCAACACGGCCCTCAAGGACGCTTACGGGACGTTGACCACCGGCGGCAAAGTCCTGGCTGCAGTGGACACCGCGCAGAAGGCGACAGTTGACGGACTCAAGCAGAACGGCCTCTCCGTCAAGGAGTAGGCCCGCGAGGCGGGTGGGTCCGGGAGTCCTGGACCCACCCGCCGGCGAGGAGATTAACCATGGTCACCCAAGTACCCACCGTCCGAGGCGTCGATCGCCTGCAATCCCGCAAACAACGCGCCATGTCCGGAACGGGAGGACGGACCGCAGCACTGTTCCTCACCCCCTTCTTCGCAGTATTTGCCCTCGCGATGGTGGCCCCCGTCATTTACGCGGTGGTGCTGAGCTTCTTCGCCCAGCAGAAATCCGGCCTGGGCTTCGGCGAGGCCAAGACCTCGTTCGTGGGCCTGGAAAACTACCTGCAGGTCCTCCAGTCGGAGAGCTTTGTGGGCGGAATCGCCCGCCTCGCCATGTACTGCGCGCTCTACATCCCGTGCATGGTGGGCGGAGCGCTCGCTTTCGCGCTCCTGCTGGATGCCGCTGTGGCGCGGGCAAGGAAACTCTTCCAGCTCCTCGTCTTCCTCCCGCATGCTGTACCCGGGGTCATCGCTGCCCTGATCTGGGCGTACCTCTACACGCCCGGTGTCAGCCCGATCGTCTCCGTCCTGGAATCGGGTGGGATTGCCGTGAACTTCCTGGACAACCAGATGATCCTGCCCTCCATCGTGAACATCGCGGTGTGGGAATGGACCGGCTACAACGTGATTGTGCTCTTCACGGCGTTGCAGGCCGTGCCGCGGGAGATCCTGGAGGCAGCCAGGGTTGACGGGGCCGGTGAAATACGGACTGCCCTGAGTATCAAGTTGCCGTTGATCCTCCCGGCCCTGAGCGTCATCATGCTGTTCACGGTGATCGGAACGCTCCAGTTGTTCACGGAGCCTTCGATTATCTCCAAGGCCACGGCGTCGGTCACCAGCACGTGGGTACCCAACATGTGGGCCTACGACGCCGCGTTCAACAGGCATAACCTCAACCAGGCCGCTGCCGCTTCCATCATCATCGCGCTCATGGCCGCCGTGCTGTCCTGGGCCGTCACCCGCTTCAGCTCAAGGACGGACAAAGCATGAGCACCTCAACGTTGTCGCGCCGGGAAATTTCCGCCCCGGCCGCTCCGCGGAAACGACGGCGATCTGCCCGCAGCGGCGGTTTTGCCAGTTCGTTCACCGTTAATGCGCTTCTGGTCCTGGGCTGCGCCTATATGGTCCTTCCCGTCGTGTGGCTGCTCTTCGCCTCCACCAAGAACACGGCAGATCTCTACGGCACCGCCGCCTATGCGTTCGGCCAGCCGGCGTTCTTCGACAATGTGGGGGCGGTGCTGAACCAGGACGGCGGAGTGTTCCTCCGGTGGATGGCGAACTCCATGTTCTATGCGGCCTTCGGCGCGGTCTTCGGCGGGCTCATCTCCGTCATGGCCGGTTATGCTTTCGACAAATTCCAGTTCCGCGGCCGGAACTCATTTTTTGGCATCGTCCTGGTGGGGGTTCTGATTCCCAACACCGCGACCGTCCTGCCCATGTATCTGCTGGCCTCCGTCTTCGGGATCACCAATACCGTCTGGGCGATCCTCATCCCGGTGTTGTGCAATCCCTTCGGCGTGTACCTGGCCAGGGTCTACTCCGCCGCGTACGTCCCCGCCGAAACCCTCGAAGCCGCCCGGGTGGACGGTGCGGGACCCATCCGGTCCTTCTTTTCCCTGGGCTTGCCCATGATGATGCCCGGCTACGTCACCATCGCCCTGTTCCAATTCGTGGGGGTGTGGAACAACTTCATGCTTCCCCTGGTGATGCTCCAGGACCAGCAACTGCTTCCCGTCAGCGTTGGTATCTCCATCTGGCAGGGATACGCCGTACCGCAGCCCGAGTTCACCCCCATGGTCATTACCGGCTCGCTGCTTTCCATCATCCCCTTGCTGTTGGCGTTCATCATGCTGCAGCGGTTCTGGAAGTCGGGCCTGACCGCGGGGAGCGTCAAATGAGTTTGAACGTTGCCTTGGCCATGCCGGTACACACAGCACAGGCCGTGTTTCCGCCGCGAAGCCTGGACCCCTTGGAACCTTCCCTGAACCTGCTTAGCCGCGATCCCATCCAGGACTTCCATACACCGGCGGGCCGTTCCTTGCTGGCGAAGGCCGACATCCTCATCACCGGCTGGGGCTGCCCCATCATTGACGAAGCTGTCCTGGAAGCGGCGCCGCGTTTGCGTTATGTCCTGCATGCGGCGGGGAGCGTGAAGCACCACATTGGCGACGCCTGCTGGGAACGTGGTGTCCAGGTCAGCTCGGCCGCCGATGCCAACGCCATCCCCGTGGCCGAGTACACCGTGGCCATGATCGTCCTTGCCAACAAACGGGTCCTCCAGATTGCCCGGACCCTGCACTCCACGCGGACGGACGTTCTCGCCGAGCAGCTCTTCCCGGACATGGGCAATTACCGCAAAAAAGTAGGGATCATTGGAGCATCGAAGATCGGCCGGCACGTCATCCGCTTGCTCGCCCCCTACGATCTGGACGTCGTCGTCTCGGACCCCTACCTGGACGCGACGGAGGCTGCGGCCCTCGGCGTGCAGCTCGTCAGTTTGGACGAGCTAGTGGCGGAGAGCGACGTCGTCAGCCTCCACGCGCCGTCGTTGCCCTCCACGAGGAACCTCATGGACGCCGCGCTGGTGCGGCGGATGCGGCCCGGTGCCACGTTCATCAACACGTCGCGCGGCGAACTGGTGGATCAGGACGCGCTGCTCGCCAGGGTGGAACAGGGCGACCTGTACGCAATCCTGGACGTCACGACGCCCTGGGTGCTGCCCTCCGATTCCCCGTTCTACACCCATCCGAATGTGCTGCTCACCCCGCATGTGGCGGGCTCCCTGGGCAACGAGCTTGAGCGGATGGCGGCGAGCGCCGTGGACGAGGCACTGCGGCTGGCACGCGGCGAATCACTACGGTTCAGGGTCAGGGTTGAGGACCTCGCCTTCACGGCGTAGGTGACCGCACAGCGGACTGATGCAACGCACGACGGGGACCTCCCGCCGTCGTGCGTTTATTGGACCGTATCGCCCTTCTGGTCAGCGTCGCTGGGATTCTTGAGCCACATCATCGCCTCGTCTTCGGAGACAAAGAACCGGGTTGGGCAGGGCGGGTCATGGGCGGCGATTTGATAGTCGGCGAGCATGCGGTCCACTGGGTTGCTTCCGAGCAGCGCAATCCTGGAAGCGGCGCAGGGTTCCACGAAAACGTCGCGTGCGGCACGGCTGAGGTGGTCGGCGTTGGCCATCTTCACCAGCAGCGGGTACCGGCTGCCCGCCGCGAAATCGTTAACCGCGTCCACGGCTGCGCGGGCGTTACCGGCCTCAATGCGCACACCGGGCTTCCAAGCCAACGACATGACATTGTCCGGCTCGAACTGGATAACGAAATCGTCAGGTTCGGCCTGAGCCATAAAAATTCCTCCATCCCTGCAGAACTACCCGCTTGCCAGGCGCTGCCTCCACCCTGCACCAGTGGGCGAATACAGAGACTCATCCTAAAGAGTGATCTTTCAGTTGCTCGACGTGTCGGCCGGGTCCTGCCCGGTCATGCGTCCCAGTAAACCGTCTGCTCCAACAGCCCGGTAGTATCGGCAGGGAATGCTGGAGACGCTTGGGGGAATATTCTAATGACGGAAGTTCGGGGGCAGCTGTCCTTCACCGATGACCTGGGCCGTGACCTGCAACTGCAGGAGTACGGATTGGATCCCGAGGCGGGCTCCACCTTGCTTCCCAACGCAGCGGTCATGAACGCCCTGCAGAACCTCGTCCGCCTGGCAACTGAGCTGTGCGGCGCTCCCTTCGGAGTGGTCAACATCATCAGTGCCGAGTACCAGCACCAGATCGGTGCCTGGGGCGTAGACCCCGGCGTGTGCTCGCGCGAAGATTCGATGTGTGCCAAAGTGTTCCTTTCGCGTGAGCGGACCGTAGTGGCCGACGCCTCGCAGGACCCGCGTTTCGCCGACAACCCTTTCGTCACCGGGGAAATCGGCAAAGTCCGCTTCTACGCCTCCGTGCCGCTGCAGACAGAGTCAGGTTTCGTCCCGGGCACCCTCTGTGTTTTCTCCGACAAGACCAAGGAGCTCCGCCCCGAACAGGTGAGCATGCTGGAGGTCCTTGCCAAGCAGGTGGTGGAGCTGCTTGAACTGCAACACCGCACCGTCCAGCTGGACCGGACCTACAGCGAGCTCAAGGCCAGCAACGCCAAGCTCGCCGGTTTCGCGGGCCGGGTCAGCCACGACCTCCGGATCCCGCTGACCACCATCCTGGGCTATGTGGAGTTAGTGGAGGACGACCCCGACGTCGAGCCAAGCAGCACCGCCGCCAGGTACCTGGACCGGATTGGTGCCAGCGGGCGACGGATGCTGGGAATGCTCGAAGACGTCCTCAGCTACTCCCGCGTTGGCGGCGGAATCCGGCGGGAACAGTTGTCCTTGCAGGACATCGCTGAAGAGGTTGTCCGCGACCTCGGGGTGGAACACGACGGATTCGTGGAGGTTGAAGACGTCAGCTTGCATGCGGACCGCGGGCAGCTCCGCACCCTCCTGCAGAACCTGGTGTCGAACGCCATGAACTACCGCAGCACCGAACGGGAACTCCGGATCCGTATCAGCGGCACCTCCAACTACCACGGCACCACCGTCTTCGTGGCCGACAACGGCAAAGGCATCGCACCGGAGGACCGCGCCAAGGTCCTGGAACCCTTGGTGCGCTTGCGACGCAGTGGTGATGGTCCCGGCTCCGGGCTCGGCCTTGCCACGTGCAGCAGCGTCGCCAAAGCACACGGCGGCGATCTCAACCTCACCGAGACACCGGGCGGCGGAACTACCGTCGCCGTCAGTTTTCCCGCCGGAGCCTAACCACGGACCTGGTGATGGGACCGCACGACGGCGGACACCCGCCGTCGTGCCTCTCCAACCGGGTCCTGGCCTACTTGTTGGGGCCGCTTCCTTTGGGCTTGTCCGGTTTATTGCCACCGCGTTCCTTGCCCTTGTTATCCGGCGTCGTTGCGCCCGGTGCCACGGCCGGAACGGGTACGGGCGCCTGAACGGCAGGGACCGGCGCAGGTTCCGGCAGGTTGACGTTCTCAGCAGGAACGGCACTCACGGGCTCGGCGTCTACGGGATTGGCACCGGCGGGAGTCGGGGCAACCGGGACAACTGGGGCGGTTGGCTGCGGATCCGCTTGGGACACCTCGGATTCTGCCGGCAGGGAGTTGTCCGCCGTGGAACCTGAGGAAGCTAACCCTTGAGTGAAGATCACCAAGGCCAACGGCACTGTTACCGCCGCTGCTGCGACACCCCACATAGCCTTGGGACGCCGCTTGCGGAACGTCCGGACCGTGGCCAGCGAAGCTTTGGTTTCCGCTGCCGGTACGGGCGGCCGCGTAGGCAGGGGCGGCAGCACCGCTGTCCTCCGCCCCGATTGGATTCCGTCCTCTGCCAGCGCCTGTTGTACATCAGCCGCGACGGGACGTTTTTCGGGATCCATGTCAGTCATGGACTCCAGCAGCGAACGCAGCGGTGCAGGCAACCCGGCCGGTATTTCGGGGGCGCGGTGCAGGCGTGCGGAAGCGGTCTCGATAGGAGTTCCGGGGTATTCAGCCCTGCCGGTGAGGCACTCCAGGAGCACCAGCCCCAACGAGTAGATGTCGCTTGCGGGTGTCAGGCCCAGGCCCTGCGCTTGTTCGGGGCTGAGGTACTGGGCGGTGCCCACGGTGAAGCCCGTTGCCGTCAGGCGGCTGTCATTCACCACCAACGCGACGCCAAAGTCCGCCAGCTTGACCTTTTGGGCGAGTCCGGCGTCGTCGGATACCAGGATATTGGCTGGCTTGATGTCCCGGTGGATGACGCCGTGGCCATGCACCTGGGAGAGTGCGCCCGCGATCTGTACACCTATACGGGCAACCTCGGGAACGGTGAGCGGACCGTCGGCCAGCACGGCTCGGAGGTCGCGGCCCTCGGCGAGTTCCATGACCAGGTACGCCCGCTCTTCGTCATTCCGCGTATCAACACCTACGTCGAAGGCGGCCACGAGTCCCGGGTGGTCAAAACTGGCCAGGAGGCGCATCTCTGTTTTCTGCCGGCCACGGAACGAATCGTCGCCGGAGCCCGGGAGGAAAATCTTGATGGCCACGTCACGGCCCAGAAGCAGGTCCGTCGCCCGGTACACAGTTGACATGGCCCCTCGGCCCAATATTGGACCCAGCTGGTATCGGCCATCCAGTGTGTCGTCGATGGAATCGGGGACGCGGGAGTCCACGGCCTCGTCATTGTTGCCCACGAATTGTCACGCCCTTCAGGCCCCACCCGGCTGCACGTGACCCATCGGGGTCCGCCGTCACCAAGCAATGCCGTCAATCAAACTTTCACGGTAGCCGCGCGTCGCCGACTGCTTCAGCCACCGCGGCTTGAGCGACCCCCAGCCCAAACAGCATCATCCGGATTCACCAGATAAGTCATCAGGATACTGATTAAAGGCTCGGATAGACAATGCGGGACCACCCGGTCAACCTACCTCAGCCGCGGAAGCGCCCTGAAGTGGTCGGCGACGGCCCGCAGGGTGATCCGTGGATTTCCATGGCCATGGATCACCGATGCGGGAGCGCGGCTGGCTTTCGGCACCGACTCCCCCACGTCTCCCCATGCACCATTGCCCAATATGTAAGTGGCCACCACACGCAACCCGGGACTCCGCGTGGACATGCGGCGCGGCGCACCAGATCGGCCGATTGGCTGCCGGCTTGTACGCCGACTTCGTCGTTCCGGACACTGATGTCTGTTCTGCCGGCAACCATGCCGCCCTCCTGGACACGAAAATTCTTCGGACCGTGGTGGGCGGGCGAACAGTGCACCAGGCCGACCACACCAGCGCGGGCTGACCACAACCTTGTGCGGGCCGAACGCCCGACGGCGGCCTCCCGCCGTCGGGCGTTTCGTTACAAAAGGTGCTGTCCGCACGTGACCTACGGAACTGCGGCCAGCGGCCCCACAGGGCACAATGGAAAGCATGACCCGAACAACTTTCGCCCTCGTCCGTCACGGCCAGACCGATTGGAACGCGGAGCGGCGGTTGCAGGGATCTACTGACATCCCGCTCAACGACGTCGGTCGTGGCCAGGCGCGCGACGCCGTCGCGGCACTCTCGGACCAGCAGTGGGATGTGGTGGTATCTTCACCGTTGGGCCGTGCTGCGGAGACCGCGGAGATCATTGCCGAGGGTCTGGGACTCACTGTTGCGCGGCTGGTTCCGGAGCTCATTGAACGCAGTTTTGGCCCCGCAGAGGGCTTGCAGGCGGGCCCCGAATTGGAGGCCCTGCGCATCCCGGGCGGCTTCCGCGGAGGCGAGAGTGATGACGACGCCGCTGCCCGCGGCTTGGCAGCGCTTGAGGCTTTGGCCGTGGAGTTCGCCGGGAAGCGCGTCCTGGTGGTTGCGCACGGCACCCTGATTCGGTTGACGCTCAATCGCGCCATCGGCCGGACGCTGGACAGCGTCCAGAACGCTGTCCTGAACCTGGCCCACCACCACGTCACGGACGGCTGGCAGCTGGAGTACTTCAACGGCGAACGGGTCACAGCCGACGTCGACGCCTGAGATGACCGTCTTGGCCCCGCCAACTACCGGGACTGAAGCCGCGCCCTAAGCTGCTCCGCATAGTCCCCATAGGCTGCCGCGATCTCTTCCAGGTCCACAGTCTGGGGAAAGTCGATCACCGGCTGGTGCTCGGCCAGGTAGGTGGCGGTTTCCTCAACTACCAGCTGCTCATCGAAGCTGTCCAAGCCGGCTTCCGCGAGGAACTCCGGGTTGGTGTGGACCAGCGATTCCCCGGTTTGCCCTTCGGATCTCCAGCGCACCAGGTATTCGTTCTGGTTCACGGGCTCGATGTCGAATGTCTTCTCCATGGAAGCAGCCTACGCCGTCAGGACGCGGTCACTTTCCGGCCCGGGCTCCGATTAACCCGCAAAGAGTCTCCGCATTGATTCCCAGGAGGGCGGCCGCAAGGCTTCCCATCAGGTCCAGGACGGACTCGCTGCTGGCACTTCCGGCCAGCACATCCATCACCAGGCCATCCTCCTGCGCAACAAGGGTGCGGGCGATCTTGGCTGGATCCAAAAGCGGTGAGAACTCTCCGGAGTGGGTTCCGGCGTCGATAATGTCTCGGTAGACGCGCTCCTGAGAGCGGGTGAGCTCCTCTTGAATCCCTCGCTGTTGGGCGTCCCGGAGCATGTGGGGCCAATACTCGTACAGGATCCGGGAAACGTCATCATCCAATCCCGCCGTTGTGCCAGCGCTGATAACGGCAGCCAATCGTGCCGTGGCACTCATGTCAGGCTCAAGGGCTTCTGCGAGCTTTTCAAGGAATCGGTCTGATGAGGCGCTTACAGCTGCGGCGACGATCTCCGAGTGGCTCCCGAAGTAGTAGAGCACAGCGTTCGCCGCCATACCCGCCTCGGCGGCAATGGCTCGAAGAGTGGCGCCCTCGGCGCCGTCGCGTGCAGCTACAGCCTGTGCGGCGGCGATGATGTCCCGCCGCCTGATTTCCTTCTTGTCCATCTTGGCCATGGCCAGTCCCCTCATGGATACCTGTTGACTTTGAGTCTAGACAGGGATTGAATGGCATTCAAATTTGAATGCCATTCAAATTATCGATTCAATGAGGAGTCCCCATGCCACAACCGCGTTCAGTACCTTTACTAAGGGATGAGGCGCCATCCAAGGGCCTAAAAGCCGGGTCCATCGGAATCGGCCCCACCGTCGCTCTGGGCCTCGCCGCCGTCGCACCGGCCTACAGCCTGGCCGTGACACTCGGCTTCGTGGTCCTCGCTGTTGGGTCAAGCACTCCGGCCGCCTTTCTGCTCGGCTTCCTGCCGATCCTGTTTACGGCGTTGGCCTTCCGTGACCTGAACAAGGAAATGCCCGACTGCGGCGGCGTTTTCGTATGGATTACACGCGTCTTCGGCCCCTCGGCGGGCTGGTTCCTGGGCGGATGGGTTCCCCAGATGGCCACGCTCATTGCCAGCGCCGCACTGGCCCAGGTGGCCACCACATATCTCCTCACCGTCCTCGGCTTGGCGTGGCTAGCTGCGGAACCGGTTGCCGTTGCGGCCATCGCCTGCGGGCTTATCGCCTTCAGCGCCTACATCGCAGTGAGGGGCATCGAACTCTCCGCCTGGGTCCAGTACGGGTTGATAGCGCTGCAATTGGTGGCATTGGGAGGCTTCGGCATCTCCGCTTTCAGCGCCATGGCCACCGGCCGCGCCATGGCGGAAGCCGAACAGCCCAGCCTGGAATGGTTCAACCCGTTCGCGTCAGACGACGTATCCGGGCTGGTATCCGGCGTTATCCTTTGCCTCTTCATCTACTGGGGCTGGGATGCGCTGATAGCCGTGAACGAGGAAACCACAGACAGCAAAGCAACACCAGGCAGGGCCGTGATCATCACCACGATCATCCTGCTGTTCTTCTACGTCATGACTGCGTCTGCCGCCGTCGGGTTTGCCGGAACGGCAGGCATCACCGATCCAGGCACCGTCTCGGATGTCCTCACAGTCCTTGGCCCGCAAGCTGCGGGCGAGGTGTTCGGCCACGTGATTATGCTGGCCGTAGGCCTGTCAGCGCTCGCAGCCCTGATGACCGTCGCAGTAAGCACTCCCCGCACTTGGCTCAGCATGGGCACCTACCAGGCCCTTCCGCGCGCGACCACCAAGATGTACCCAAGGAGGGGAACGCCCCGCACCTCGATCGTCTGGTGGGCACTCATCACCATCGTCATCACAATGCTGCTGTCAGCCATCAACGCCAACTTCATTGGTCTCGCAATACTCTCTGTTGGGCTGATGATCGCCGCCTACTATGCAGCGACAGCACTGGCCTCGGTGGTGTACTTCGCACCGCTGATGCGCGCGTCGACCTCCGCCCTGGTCTTCCAAGGGATACTCCCTGGGCTAGGCGCACTCTTGATGGTTGGCGCGTTTGCGTACAGCGCAGTGGACATGATTTCCCCCGAGTATGCGGGGCTGTCATGGCTGGGCATCGGCTCGGTCTTCTGGATCGGCGTGGGGGCATTGGCACTTGGCCTCGTGGTTACAGTCGCCATCCGGCCAAGGTTCCGCCCGTTCTTTTCCGGTCAAACCATCCCTCGCGGAAACGTCAGAACCCGCCATGAACTTCCCGCAATTCTCAACAATGAAACCGAGGCCTAAGTGCGCATCCTGTCCATCGCAGCAATCCAGACGAACCCCGCCCCCGACGATCCCGAGGCAACATGGGCGCGCTTTGCAGCCCAGGCTGAGTCAGCCAAGAAGCTGGGTCCCGAGGTTGATGTCATCGTGGTTCCGGAACTGCTGCTCTCCGCCCCCGGAGAGTTCCTGATACCGGATCCCGACGCCGAGACCCGTTCAGCCGCGCCGATCCCCAGCCCGCTCACGGATCGCATCTCAGCGCTGGCGCAAAAGCTGAATGTGTGGCTTGTGCCGGGTTCACTTTTGGAGACCGATGGCGGGAAAACCTATAACACCGCCATCGCCGTGTCGCCGGCAGGTGAAATCGTGGCCCGCTACCGGAAGCTCTTCCCCTGGCGCCCCTTCGAAACCACCACTCCCGGCAATTCCTTCGTGACCTTCGATATCCCCGGCTGCGGACGCATCGGCTTGGCCATTTGCTTTGACGGCAGCTTCCCCGAGGTCGCGCGCCAGCTGGCCTGGCTCGGAGCAGAAGTCATCATCCAACCCACTCTCACCACCACGCGCGACAGGGCCATGGAGATAGTCATGTCGCAGGCCAACGCCTTCGCCAACCAGATCTACGTGGTGAACGTGAACGGCGCGTCACCGTCCGGTGTGGGCGAGAGCATCATCGTGGACCCCGAGGGCACCATCATGCAGCAGGCACGGGGTGGGGAGGAGATCCTGTTCGCGGTCCTGGACCTGGACCGCGTCAGCCAACTCCGACGCTATGGAACCCATGGCATCAACCGCCCTTGGGCCCAACTCAGGGATCAGGAAGGCCTGCTGTCCTTCCCCATGTTCGGAGGCGCACGCTTCCAGTCACCGGGCTGGGCTGCGGACCCGGCCACGGGCCGTGCAACGACTCCGGCGCGAGCAGTCCCCTAACCCAAGCAAAGGCACGACGGCGGAAGGTCGCCGTCGTGCCTTTCTTGCCTCAACCTCGGCTGCTGAACCTGCGGTTGCTTAGACCTCGGGGCGCCGTTCAACCACCGTCGCCGGTGCCGTGCGCCGCTCAACGACCGTACGCCGGGTCCTGTTGGACATGGCGATGGAGATGATCAGGCCGATGACGCCTACCACTATCAGGATGTAGCCAACCAGGACCTGGTCCAGGAAGGGGATGAGTCCGGGGGCGAGCGCGAAGGCCAATATGGCACCGATGGCGATCAGGGCAATGGAAGAACCGATTCTCATAGCGTGCTCCTCATGTTTGTCCGGCGCGAGGTCAAAGCCCCCGGCCGGATTCGTATCATCAGGATACTTATCTTTAGCCGGTCCCACCAGCACCAGCCGAACGCCGGATTCAGCGCCCGAATCGGGCCGCCAGCCGGGCGATTGCATCCTCCGGGGTGGGAACCGGCCCAAAGACCTGCTCCTGGCGGGTGGTGTTGGCAACGTATTTTCCTGTGTCCCACCAGGCGACCATGCTCGCCATGTCACTCACCAGCGGGACGACTTTCGAGGTGACCCTGCCGAGGCCAATGAGCAAGGGCTCGGGTATTGCCATGACCTTGACCGGCTTATCGGAGTGCTTCTCAACCAGTGACGCTACCTCGAGGATGCTGACTGGACGGGTCCAGCCGATATCGATCCTCTCCCCAGCAGCGACGTCCGCGTCCACGGCCTCAGCCAAATAACCGGCAAGGTCGCTGGCGAGAACGAAAGTGAGTGGCACATCCTTGGAACCCATCCAATTGAGCCGGCCCTTGCCGAAGGGGTTCCCACCACCCGTGGTGGCCACCTGGTCAAAGAAGGCCCCCGGCCGGAGTGCGACGAAAGGCACTCCCAGTTCCTCCAGCTTGTCCTCGGCAAGTTTCTTGTTCCAGAAGTGCGGGATCTGCGGCGTTTGGTCGCTGGTGACGATGCTGATGAGAACGAACCGCGGCACCCCGGCGTACTTGGCCGCAACCGCGAGGTTGCTGTTGCCGTAGGTATCGATGGCTTTGGCGCTCTTGTCGTTCCGCGTATACCCGGCGGCCGTCGAGACGACGGCGGACACGCCCGTCATCGCGGTGATCAGCGAGCCGGCGTCGAGCATGTCGCCTCGGACCACCTCCACGCCCTTCGCTACAAGCTTCGCCGCGCTGGACTTTGGCCGGACCAACGCGCGGACCTTCTTGCCGCGCTTGAGCAGCTCGTCAACCACTTGGCCGCCCAGGAAACCGGTGGCGCCAACTACGAGGACAGGCAGATCGTCAGCCATGGATTCTCCCGGGAATAGTTCCTGGCTCATTGGTAGCACGACCGCCAACGCGAGGCCAGACCTGTCGACTTCATTGAGCGCGTTGCACTATCAGTGCACTATGATGCACTTATGGATGAAAGCACCACAACTCTGTCCTTGGCCATCGGCGCCAGGGTCAGGCAGGAACGCCAAGCCCGCGGCTGGACCTTGGATCAACTGGCCGAAGCTGCGGACGTGAGCCGCAGGATGATCGTCAATGTGGAACAGGGAGCAGCGAATCCCAGCGTGGGGACGCTGTTGAGGATTAGTGACGCCCTGGGCGTAGGACTGCCCGCGCTGGTGGAACCTCCACGCCCGAAACCCGTGAAAATCACCCGCAAGGGCCAGGGCGCCACGCTTTGGACCAGCGCACAAGGCGGCCGTGGAACGTTGGTGGCTGGCACCGAGTCTCCGGACGTGGTTGAACTCTGGGACTGGACGCTCGGCCCGGAAGACAGCCATGCCAGTGAGGCTCACGCATCCGGCACCAAGGAACTCCTGCAGGTCCTGGGCGGGGAGGTCACCGTTGACGTCGCAGGCCAGGTCGCGACCCTCCAAGCCGGGGACGCCATGACCTTCCCCGGAGACGTGGCGCATTCCTACGCCAATCTGGGCACCGAGCCAGCCCGGTTCTCCCTTGCGGTATTCGAACCAGGAGTGGGTTCGGGACACCGGCAGGAGGCCGGCTCATGAGATCCCGCAAGGGCAGTTCCGTTCCACCGTGGATGCTTGCCGTGGCAGCGATGATCTCGGTGCAACTGAGCTCTTCCCTGTCCGTAGGGCTCATCGCCGAAGTGGGTCCTGCCGGAACAGCCTGGTTGAGACTGACCATGGGCGCGATCATCTTCCTGGCCATCGCCCGGCCTCCGCTGCGATCAGTTCGCCGGAACGACATCCCCACCCTGCTGGGGCTCGGCGTCGCAACCGGCCTGATGACCATCATGTTCCTCGCCGCCATCGAGCGCATCCCACTCGGCACCACGGTAGCCATCGAATTCCTCGGACCACTGACAGTCGCCGCCGTCCTCAGCCGCAACCGGAGCGCCCTGGCATGGCCGGCGCTGGCCTTGGCTGGCGTTGTGTTGTTGACCGAACCCTGGCAGGGCAGCATCGACCCTCTTGGCGTGCTGTTCGCGGCCATTGCCGCCGCAGGCTGGGGCGCCTACATACTCCTGACGCAGCGGATCGGGGATCGCTTTACCGGGATCGGTGCGCTCTCCCTTACCGTTCCGGTTGCTGCGGTGACCTCCGCAATTGTGGGTATCCCGCAGGCCGCCGGAAACCTGAGCCCTACGGTTCTGTTGGGCGCGCTGGGGGTGGCCATACTGATGCCTGTCCTTCCCTTCATTCTGGAACTCACGGCACTGCGTCGCATGACATCCACCGCATTTGGCACGCTGATGTCTTTGGAACCAGCCTTCGGGGTGCTCCTGGGACTCGTGGTGCTGCACCAGCAACCCTCCGTGATCCAGTTCCTGGGCATCACCTTGGTGGTGATTGCCGGGGCCGCGGCACAACGCGGCGGCGACAGGAACCCACCAGCACTGATCGAACCCGGGATCAGCGGGCCTGCCACGGAAACGGCAATCACTGGCGGTTCCGGCAGCAAATCCTGACGGGCCTGCAAAGCCTCCCCAGCGACGCGGGCTAGGATCGGTTCCATGGCCAGGATTGAGGATTATGCGATCGTCGGGGACCTGAACACTGCCGCCTTGGTGGGGCGCAGCGGGTCCATTGACTGGATGTGCCTGCCACGGTTTGATTCACCCGCATGCTTCGCAGCGTTACTGGACTCCCCCGAAGCCGGCCGCTGGTTGATTGCACCCGCCGGGACACCTGCCGACGGCGTCTGCACCCGCCGCCAATACCGCGAAGACACGCTGATCCTGGAAACGGAATGGGACGTGGACGGGGGCTCCGTCAGGGTCACCGATTTCATGCCTGTCCGCGATGATGCGGTGGACCTGGTCCGGATCGTCGAAGGACTGTCCGGAGAGGTGGACATGCATATGGAGCTGGTCCTCCGCTTCGATTACGGCCGGGTAGTGCCTTGGGTCCGGCACGCGAAGCATGGCATCAGCGCGGTCGCCGGTCCGGACTCCGCCTACCTCACCACGCACGCCCCACTCGAAGGCCGGGACCGCCGGACGTACAGCGACTTCACTGTTCGGGCAGGCGACAAAGTACCTTTCGTGTTGCGCTGGGCACCGAGCCACGAGCGCGAACCACGGCGGATCGACCCCTACAGGGCCCTCGGGGCCACTGAGTCTTTCTGGCTTGAGTGGATCGGCCGCAGCGAAATGACGGGAAAATACAAGGAACCCGTCGAGAGGTCCTTAATCACCCTCAAGGCCCTCACATATGCGCCCACCGGCGGTATCGTCGCAGCAGCAACCACGTCGTTGCCGGAACAGATCGGCGGTCCCCGCAACTGGGATTACCGCTACTGCTGGCTGCGTGACGCCACCTTGACCCTGCAATCCCTTCTCGCTGCCGGCTACACGGAAGAGGCGGCCGCCTGGCGCGATTGGCTGCTTCGCGCCATCGCCGGGGACCCTTCCGAGCTTCAGATTGTTTACGGGCTCGACGGCGCCAGGAGACTCCCCGAGGCAGACATACCGTGGCTGTCCGGTTACGAGGGTTCACAGCCGGTCCGCACCGGCAACGCCGCCGCACCGCAACTGCAGCTGGACGTTTGGGGCGAAGTCCTGGACGGCCTCTCACTCACGCGCGCCGCTTCTCCCGAAGGCACGGTGGATAATTCCTGGGACATCCAGGTGGCGTTGATGGAGTACCTCGAAGGGGCATGGGATAAGCCCGACAACGGTCTCTGGGAAATGCGTGGGCCACGGCAGAACTTCACGCACTCCAAGGTGATGGCATGGGTTGCCGCTGACCGCATGGTCAAGGCCGTACGCACATCGGGGTTGCCGGGACCCCACGACCGGTGGGCCGCCCTGCGCAGCGAAATACACGCCGACGTGATGGCCAAGGGCTTTGACGCAGAACGCAACACTTTCGTCCAGGCATACGGAAGCAAGGAACTGGACGCGAGCCTGCTCTTGATACCCCGGGTCGGCTTCCTGCCGCACAAGCACCCCGGGGTGGTCGGGATGGTGGACGCCATCCAAAAGGAGCTCACCGAGGACGGCTTCGTGCTGCGCTACCGCACCGAGTCCGGCCATGACGGACTACCCGGCGATGAGGGCGTTTTCCTTGCCTGCTCATTCTGGCTGGTCGACGCATTGTTGGGCATAGGCCGCACGGACGAGGCCACAGAACTCTTCGAACGGCTCCTGGCCCTGCGTAACGATGTTGGCCTGCTCAGCGAAGAATGGGATCCCCGCGCCCAAAGGCAGTTGGGCAACACGCCGCAGGCCTTCAGCCACTTCCCGCTCATCCACAGCGCCATGCAGCTACACCATGGCGCAGCACACAGCAGCGACCAGCCGATGGGCCGTCCAAAGCATCCAAACTCGGCCAGCGGCTCTATGCTTCGGAATGATCCTCGCCTTCGGTAACTGACGCTTCACCCTTGTGGCTGGCTTCTTCGAGGTGCAGGTCCAACTTGCGTTCGGCCTCACGCCGCCGCTGCCCTACGGTCCTCATCTGCTGGGTCGTCGGGTCTCCCCGGTCCTCTGACACTGCGCCGGACGGCTCGGCGGGCTGCTCGTGCTGATGTTCGCCCATATGGAAATCGTCCCATCGCCAGCGCTTTTACGGTAGCGGCAATTACCGGGCAGCCGCGTTGTGAGGCCTGCTCCGCACCCTCCGACGTGATCTTTGGGCGCAGAGCGGGCCTAACAACGAGTGGTCAGCGACGGGTTTCGCCGGTTCCCACGCTTGCTATCCGGGCCAGCAGGAGCTTACGCTCGACGAGGAGAAACTGTACTTGTGCCAAAGGTACCCACCTCTCTTTCCACCTTCAGGGTCCACAATGACTGCTCAGTCAGCACAGCAACCTCTTTCTTCCTCTCACCACGCACGCCAGCCCCGCTGCGAAAAGTGCCGCACCAACCAACACCTCATGGTCGACACCATCGACGCCCATTCAGACCTCTCGATGGGCCTTGTCCGCGTCGGTTACAACTGCAGAAAATGCGGGTCCTTCCGCGCGCATGCAGCAACCGTGGCCGACGTCGCCGATGTCCTCAACACCTCTAACCCATCCTCCGGGCTGCTGCAGTTCGGAAAGCACTTCCTGCACTGCGGGCTCCCCATGCACACCGGCGCCGGGAAGCTAAACCGGATTTCCGCCACCACCGGACGCATCGTCGATCCGGAGCTTGAGGTCTACCTCAACACCCGGGTCCTGCACTGCGATGAGTGCGGCTTCCAGATGGAAATCCCGGACTAGCCTGCGCCCGGGCGGCACCCGTGCCATGAAGCGTCCGTCGGCGAGCACCGCCGTCGGACGCTTTTCGTACGCCTTCCAAAGCCCGACGCGCCGATCGCTCCAGGCGTCTGGCATTGCGGGCGCAAGTGTTCGCGTGCCAGTGCTTGGGCGTGCCAGCTTCCGCAGGTAGCGTGAGCCACGGACAGGTATTGCTCCGCCCCGCGCGGACCATTCCCGAGGACGAGCCCCTAGGAGCCAGCCATGAGCAGATCCCATCGAACGTCACAGCGCGAGCCGAACAACGCCGTCGAACTCAATCCCCTGTTCAGCAGGCCCGGAGAATCAACAATTTTTCCGCGCTTCACCATGCCTGAGGGTGAGGCCCTGCCATCCACGGCTTACCAGGTTGTCCATGACGAAGCGATGCTCGACGGAAACTCGCGCCTGAACCTTGCCACGTTCGTAGGGACGTGGATGGAACCCGAAGCGTCCCAGCTGTATGCCGAGACGTTCGACAAGAACATGATCGACAAAGACGAATACCCTCAAACGGCGCTCATCGAAACACGGTGCTGGCGGATGCTCGCGGATCTTTGGAACGCGCCGGATCCCGAAAAGAGCATCGGAACGTCGACCATTGGCTCCTCCGAAGCCTGCATGCTGGGCGGCCTTGCTTTGAAGCGTCGCTGGCAACACGCCCGGCGCGAGGCAGGTAAGCCCACAGACAAACCCAACCTCATCCTCAGCTCAGCCGTCCAAGTATGCTGGGAAAAATTCTGCAATTACTGGGAGGTGGAGCCCAGGTTCGTTCCCGTCTCCGCCGAACACCCGATGCTCGACGGGCATGACCTGGACAGATACGTCGACGAAAACACCATCGGCGTTGTAGCCATCATGGGAGTCACCTACACAGGCGTCTACGAACCCGTCCGCCTCATCTCCGAGGCCTTGGACGACATCCAGGAGCGCCGCGGCCTGGACATTCCCATCCACGTCGACGGTGCCTCCGGAGCCATGGTTGCCCCTTTCCTGCAGCCCCAGACGGTTTGGGATTTCCGGCTCCCGCGGGTTGCTTCCATCAACACCTCAGGACACAAATACGGGCTGGTGTACCCCGGTCTTGGCTGGGTGGTCTGGCGGGACGCCGCGGCACTACCCGAGGACCTGATCTTCCACGTCAGCTACCTCGGCGGGGATATGCCCACCTTTGCGCTGAACTTCTCGAGGCCCGGCGCGCAGGTGCTGTTGCAGTACTACCTCTTTCTCCGGCTCGGCTTCGCAGGGTATCGGGCGGTTCAGGCGACCTCCCGGGATGTCGCGCTCTACTTGTCCAACGAGATCGGTGCCATGGACGCCTTCACGCTGTGGAGCGATGGTTCAGACATTCCCGTCTTCGCGTGGCAGCTAAGCGACGGCCACACGGAGCATTGGAACCTCCACCACTTGTCAGAGCGGCTGCGGATGAATGGATGGCTGGTGCCCGCGTATCCCCTACCCGATGGGTTAAGTGACGTCACGGTCCAACGGATTGTTGTCCGTAACGGCTTCACCCGCGACCTCGCCTCGAGTTTCCTCGCCGACCTCAAGAAAGAGGTGGACTACCTGGACAGCCTCACCGCACCCATGCCTACAGACAAGCAATCAGAAGGATTTCACCACTGACCCTGTGAACGGGAGGCACGCATGTGCCGTCTCTTTGGCCTACATGCCGGCGCCCGACCGGTACGAGCAACCTTCTGGCTGCTGGACGCCCCGGACAGCCTGTCGGTGCAAAGCCGCCGGGAGCCTGACGGGGCAGGGATAGGGACGTATGACACCGAGGGCGTGGCCCGCGTGGCCAAGCAACCGTTGGCTGCCTGGGAGGATCATGCTTTTGCCCGCGAGGCGCGAGACTTGCAGAGCACGACGTTCCTGGCTCACGTACGATACGCGAGCACGGGTGCGCTCACCATGGTCAACACCCACCCGTTCGAACAGGACAACCGGCTGTTTGCCCACAACGGAGTACTCCATGGGCTGGACGAACTCGACCGGCGGCTCACTTCACTCGGAGTCAGGGGCCTGGTCCAGGGACAATCGGACAGCGAGCGGTTCTTCGCGCTGATCACTGCCGAAACCCGACGCGCTGGAGGGGACGTTGGCGAGGGCATTGTGCAGGCCGTGCGCTGGATAGCGCGCGAACTGCCCGTCTTCAGCCTCAACTTCATCCTGTCCACGGCGACCGACATGTGGGCGCTCAGGTACCCTGCCACGCACCCTCTTTATATGTTGGAACGGGATCCAGCCAGGGCACCCGATCCGCCGGCCCCGCTCGATGCCAGGAGCAAACGGATCAGTTCCCGCAGCACGGATCTTGCCCGTTCTCCCCACGTTCTCTTTGCCACCGAACCCATGGACCACAATCCCCGGTGGCACCCCTTGTCGTCCGGCGAGTTGGTCCATGTTGGCGCGGACCTGGCCGTGACCTCCACAATGCCCTTCGACGGCGACCCCGTCCGCCTCCTGACGCTCGCGGATCTTGAACCGTCAGCAGCGGCTTCGCAGACACCGTAAACCGCCCCGGTCTGCACCCGTCCTGTAACGCTCGACGGCGACCTGCCGCCGTCGTGCGTTTCTGTCGCCAGCCGGGACAGCCCCGGAGACAGTTCCCTGCACGAGGTCAGGGGCGTTTGAAACCGGGTTTGGAGCTTCTCTGGTCGATGGTCTCCAGTTCCTGGAACAGGGTAACTTGGAGGCCCGCAGGTGCTTCGAGCCGGGAATTTAAGGATTTCCACGGGGTTTCGCGCGGTTCTGCGATCAGGGTGGCACCGGCGTTTGTCAGGTCCTTGGTGATCGCGGCGGAGTCGTCCACTTCGAAGGCGATCCGGATTTTCGCGCTAGGTTGCCCATCGGCCTCAACGTGGTCGATCATCCGCACCTGCGCGGGATTGGATATCTCCAGGGTTGCCCGTCCTGCTTCGAGGATGGCAACACGGGCATCCCCTTCGCCCTCAAAGGCGGCCTGTTCGGGGAGACCCAAGGCGTCGCGGAAGAACGCCACAGCGGCATCGTAATCGTTCGCTTCAACGATCAAGCGCATCTGGCGTACCGGTGATTGGGAGTTCGATTCACTAGTCATGCCTGTACCGTAAGACCTGACACCAATGTGAGGGGCAAGTGCCTATGCGTATCGGCGAACTCGCGGCAGCAACCGGGGTAAGCGTGCGGTCCCTCCGCTACTACGAGAACCAAGGATTCCTCAACCCGGAGCGGTCCGCTTCAGGGCAACGGATCTACGCTCCTGACGCTTTGCAGCGCGTCACACTCATTCAGAGACTGTTCGACGCCGGCCTGTGCAGTAAGGCAATGACGGACATCCTGCCCCTCATCACCGATCCCCGGCCACAGGCGGCCGCGCTTCAAGCACGCCTCATGCAGGAGCGCGAGAGGCTTAGCAACGACATCGCCAAAATTAAGCGAAACCGCGAGTCCTTAGATCACATGATCGGTGAACTAAGGCAGTTTTCCACATAGGTCGTTTGAGGGCTGATGGTGGGTTGAGGGAGCGTGTCAGGCTGGTTGCATGGGAAGCGGCGGGCAGGTTTTGGCATCAAGGGCGGTAGCGCCCGGCAGCGACGGGGCCCTGCTCGGCCGTCTTGCCGGGCGTACGACTCCGGCTTCGGCTCCCCATTGGATGGCAGCGGGCGACTGGTCCGGATCAGCAGGAAGTTCCAGGTCAGCAGGAATGTCCGTCCCCTCAGGCGGCTCGTCAGGGCACCAGGATGTTGGAGCCCACGGCAGTGCCAGTGCGTTTGAGCCGAGGGTTGATCCGTCCGGGGAGGTTGGTCCATCCGGGGAGCTGGCCGCACCCTTGGCTCAGGCCGTCCAAGCCTTGACGGGCCTCCGGGACATCGCAGTCTCCAAGGCGCGTGTCCTGGGATTCGTGGAGGCAGCGGACTTTGCAGGCAGGATCGAGGACATCTCCCGGACGCTGGAGTACCTGCAGGTGGTTGCGGCCCATGCCGTGGAGCGAACCCGGCATGAGGCACAACAGGCCCGGGATACAGGAGCCGCAGGTTCAGCAGATCATGCCGGCGCCGGCGGCGGGTCATTCGCCAGCCCGGCCAGCACGGCCAGCACAACCCAGGCCAGCTTCTTGGATGATGGGTATCGGAACGCGGCGGAGTTCCTGCGGGCGCGGTTGCGGATTGGCATTGGTGAAGCCCGGCGCCGGCTCGCCCTCGCCGCCGACACACTCCCCCACATCGGTTTGACCGGCCAACACCTCCCGGCCCGGCGGCAGGTCCTCGCCGATGCCCTCGCCACAGCCCAGATCCCCTCCCGGTCCGTCACAATCATCAGCACCGCCCTGGACAACGTCCGACACCTCACCAACCAAGACACCCTGGCACGGATGGAACACGCCCTGACCAGAACCGCGATCCAAACCGACCCGGACTTCCTCACGAAAATCACCAAACGCTGGAACGACTACATCGATCAGGACGGCCCCGAACCAACAGAAGAAGCCCTCCGCCAATCCCAAGGCGCGTTCCTCCGACGCCGACGCCGCCACGGCCTCCACCACCTCGAAATCTTCGCCACCGACGAACAAATCGAAACCCTTACCACCGCCATGAACACCGCCACCAACCCCCGACTCACCCCCACCCACACCAACACCGGCACCGGCACCGGCATCGGCACTCCCGGCGACAACGGCTCCAGGCACAGCCCGCACGAAAACGAGAAACACGGAAACGAGAAACAAGACCACCCCCGTCAACCCGCCCCCAACCTGGACCGCCGCTCACGCGCCCAGAAACTCCTCGACGGGCTCGTCGGTGCCTGCAACGTCGCGATGACCACCGGGAAACTCCCCACCAACGGCGGGCTCCGCCCCCAACTCACCGTCACCATCAGCCACCAAGACCTCTTCGACCAACTCACCCACACACCCACCAACCCAGACACCAAGACCACCGCCGGCACCGGCACTAGCACCGGCGCCGCGACGTTCACCGGCCCCATCCACCCCAACACCATCCGCAAAATCGCCTGCGACGCCGACATCATCCCCGTCCTGCTCGGCACCGACTCCCGCGTCCTGGACATCGGCCGCACCACCCGGATCTTCCCACCCCACATCCGCAAAGCCATCACCGCCCGCGACGGCGGCTGCGCCTTCCCCGACTGCACCATGCCCGCCCCCTGGTGCGAAACCCACCACATCACCTACTGGTCCCACGGCGGCACCACAGGAACAGAAAACGGAACCCTCCTCTGCTCCCACCACCACCACCTCATCCACAAAGAACAATGGACCATCACCAACACCAACGGCACCCCCTGGTTCATCCCCCCACCCCACATCGACCCCACACAAACACCCCGACGCAACCACCACCACACACCCCTCAAAACATGAGGCTGATGGGGTTGGCGGCCAGCCAGGCGAACCCTATGGGCCAGCTTCAGGTCGACCGCAGTTAACGCAACAAACGCCCGACTGTCGGGGAGCCCCCAAGGGGACTTCCCGCCGTCGGGCGCCGGAGGTGGGTTGCCGGGTAAAGCGTCAGCGTGAGGTCGGCCAGCCTGTGTACGATTCCGCGAGGTACGCCTTGGCATGCTCGGAGGTCACCACGGAGTGGAGTTCGCCAAGCTGGCGGGCGCGATCGAAATCGACAGCGCCGGGTACGGTGTGCAGCATCGATGTCATCCAGTAGGAGAAGTGCTGGGCCTTCCACACACGGTCCAACGCCCGGTCACTGTAGGAATCCAGGAGTGCGGTGGAGCCGTTGGAGTAAAAGGAGTCGAGGCCCTCGAAAAGCACTTTGACGTCGTGAATGGCCAGGTTCAGGCCCTTGGCGCCCGTGGGTGGGACAGTGTGCGCTGCATCGCCGGCGAGGAACAGGTTTCCGTGGCGCATGGGGGTATGGACGAAGCTGCGGAAGGGCAGGACCATCTTTTCGAGGACCGGTCCTTCCTTGAGTTCGAAGCCGTTGCCGTTGACGCGCTTGCGGAACTCTGACCAGATACGTTCGTCGTCCCAGTTGGCTACGTTCTCTTTGGGGTCGCACTGGAAATACATGCGCTGGACGGTCTCGGTGCGCTGGCTGATCAGGGCGAAGCCGTTTTCCGAGTTCGCATAGATCAGTTCGTCTGCGCTGCGTGGGGCTTCGGCGAGGATACCGAACCACGCAAACGGATATTCGTGGAAGTACCACTTGCGGTTCGCTTCGGGAATCTGGAAACGGCAGTGGCTTCGGGATCCGTCGGCGCCGACGAGAAAGTCCGCCTGAATTTCAAATTCCTGCCCGTCGGCATTGGTAAACCAAACTTTGGGCTTGCCCTCGAGGTCATGCACGGTGGTGTCCGTAACGCTGTAGTGGACGGCACCGCCGTCAGCCTCACGCCGGGCAGCCAGGTCCATGAAGACATCTGTTTGCGGGTAGAGCCATACGGATTCGCCTACAAGTTCCTTGAAGTTGATGCGATGGCTTTCGCCGTTGAAGCGCAGTTCGATGCCGTCGTGCCGGTCGCCTTCGCGAAGCACCCGGTCGGACACTCCCGAGTCCACCAGCAGGTTCACCGTGCCATGTTCCAGGATGCCGGCTCGCACCGTCTCCTGGATTTCCTTTCGGCTGCGAATTTCCACCACGACCGATTCGATTCCCTGCTTGGCCAGAAGATGGGAGAGCATGAGGCCTGCGGGGCCTGCGCCCATGATGGCGACTTGGGTTTTGATAGGCGTGCGTGCCATGGTTGTTCCTCGCTTCGTTGCGGATCCCGGCGCTTCTGCCAGGTGAATTGGTCTGGCATCAGTCTGGCCCCATCAACGTGATTGTCGTTACAACAATTCCGTTCAACGGAAATCTGTAGGCTAGGCGAGCTGGCGTCCGATTCCCCGGGCGGCGGTCTGCAGAGCCGGGACCAGCGCCTGGAGCCGCATCTCGGCCAAGGGCACCACTACCCCCAATGCGGCAATCGTCTTCCGCTTCCCGTTCATCACCGGAACGGCGATCCCCCACGTATCCGGATCCACCACCCCAGCCAGTTGCACGTACCCCTGTTGGGCGGCTTCGGCCAGCAGATGGCGCACGACGTCGGCGCTCACCTTCCCGGCTGGGTCGTTGAAGTGTCGGAGGTACTCGGCCTGCAATTCCCGCGACTGGTGAGACATCAGTGCCAAGCCGGCCGAGGAGATGTGCACGGGCATGCGACCAGCAATTTGTGCACGGTTGGCCACCGAACCGCGGCGGGACAGCCTTTCGACAAACAGCGCTTCCCACCCATCCAGGACGGCCAGGTTCACGTTCTGGTTCAGGACCTGCTGAATGTCCTCCATGAACGGCATGGCTGCCGTCCTGAGGGCCAGCGTGGGCGAATTCCGGTTGACGAGTTCCCACAGGCGCAATCCCAAACGGACCGTGCCGCCGGCCCCAAGATCCAGCAACCCGTGGTGGGAAAGCTGACGGACCAGCCTGTGGGCAGATGACAACGGGAGCCCCGCCCGATCTGCCAACTCCGTCAGCTGCAGAGTGGTGACACCCTCAGGGAATGCCTCGATAACCCGCACCACGCGGTCCACCACGGAATCCCCAGATGCAGAGTTAGCCACGATGCCATCCTCAGTTAGAGCCATCCAGAACAGAAAGCACCTAACGCACCTTCCATTCAATGGTAGAACGTGTGCCAGACAACATTCCACGGTGATACAACTCTCATAACCAAACGGCCGTTCTGGCGGCCGGGAACACCATCAAGACGCACCACCAAGACGTACCGAGGACGCTATGCCAACGATGCCATCTGCCCACCGCTCTCAATGGCCCGTTTGGCTATGTTGGCTAGCCATGGTGCTGGACGGCTTCGACCTGGTAGTCCTGGGGACTGTCATTCCCACACTCATCAAGACTGGAGAGTTGGGCTTTGATGCAGTCGGAGCCACCTTCGCCGCCACCATCTCCCTGGTGGGCGTAGGCCTGGGAGCCCTGTTCATCGCACCCCTCTCCGACACGTTCGGCCGCCGCAAACTGTTGATCGCATGCGTCGCCGGCTTCTCGATCTTCACCATAGGCGTCGCCTTCGCACCGAACGTGGCAGTGTTCTCCGTGCTGCGACTCCTTGCCGGGCTGGGGCTGGGCGCATGCCTTCCCGCCGCCTTGGCCTACATGAACGATTACGCCCCCGCGGGCTCAGCAGGCAAGTCCACCACCCGGACCATGACGGGGTACCACGTTGGCGCCGTAGCAACCGCTTTGCTGGCCATCCTGATCGTTCCGAACTGGCGGCTCATGTTTATCATCGGCGGCGCCGCTGGCCTGGTCCTGCTGCCTTTCCTTTGGGCAAAGCTGCCCGAGTCCCTGCCCGAAGCAGCCCACGCCGCGTCCACTCCGGCTACCAAGGCCCCGGCCGCCGTCGGGCGTTCCGCTGAAAGCAGCCAGGCCGCACCCAAGACCGGTTTCCGTGACCTGCTGCAGAAGCCATACCCCTTGGTTGCACTGGGCATCGGCATCGCTTCGTTCATGGGACTGTTGCTGGTTTACGGGCTGAACACCTGGCTTCCACAGCTGATGGCCGCCGCCGGATACCCCGTAAGCACTGGCCTGACGCTGCTGTTGGTCCTGAACCTGGGCGCTGTTGCAGGCCTGTTCCTGGCCGGTTTCCTCGCCGACAAGCACGGAACCAAGAAGATCGTTTTGCTGTGGTTTGGATTGTCCGCGGTGCTCCTGGCAATCCTCAGCGTTAAGATCCCGAACGAATTCCTGCTCAATGCCGCCGTGTTCGTCACCGGCATTTTCGTGTTCAGCTCCCAGGTACTGGTTTATGCGTGGGTCAGCCAGTTGTTCCCACCACGGCTTAGGGGAACCGCGCTGGGGTTCGCCGCCGGCGTTGGCAGGCTCGGCGCAATCGTCGGCCCGGCAGTAACGGGGACATTGGTTGCTGCCAACATCGCCTACCCGGCGGGCTTCTATGTGTTCGCGATCGCCGGACTGCTGGCCGTTGGCGCCTTGGTCCTGGTGCCTCGGGAAGTCAACACCGCCGACCCAAACGTGCTTGCGGGTCGCTAAACCCGCCTCGGTGCCAGGGGCGTCCGACACAGGGAGCTCTGCGCAGTGCCGAGCAGTTGCGGCCCCGCCGCAAAGCACCGGTCGGTTGAGCGTCGCAGCTCCGGCAGCGCCTGTACTGCGACGTCCAGGTGGTCTTCCCGAATCATGGTTTCAATGGCCAGGCACTGGTCTTCTGTCTCCAGGGCGCCCACCATGGCAGAGGAGATCTTGAGGCTCAGGATGGCATCCATGCTCGCCTCCCTGTCGCCTTGGCACAGTCCGGTGGAGATCCTCAGCATCCTTCCGGGCAACATCGACAGATAGGTCGAGAGGAAACGGAGCGCCGGCCGGGAGTCGCCCAACTCCTCGGCCAGCGCCTGCAGCCTGCACGGTTCCAGTGCGGGAATACCCGGTCCCTCACTCACCGCTGGCCGCCTTCGGCTCGGCGACGCCCTTCGGCGTCGTCTTGGTGCTGTCCTTGGTCCAGATGGAGGCGAGCATGCCGATCACCAGGATTGCCGGCGCACCGTACATCAGGATGTTTCGAACCATGGGTTCGCGGAGCGCACGGATCGCGTTGCCCACGTACGGGATAGTTGCGACCTGCTTGTCCACGGTCTTGCCCTGCAAGGTGGCGATCCATGGGTCGATGCCGTTATTGGCGTCGCCCTTGGTCTGCACAGCCACGCCGCCATCGGCCGTTGCGGTGATTTCGGTGATGCGGTGGGTTTCCACCCGCTGGTCTTCAACCGGAATGTGGTAGGTGATGATGTCGCCGACTTTGACGTCGGCGATGGGGGTGGGGACCGTCACGACGACGTCGCCCGGGTTGATCAGCGGGGCCATGGAGCCGGTCAGCATGGTGGACGTCTGGTAGCCCAGCACCCGCGGGCCAATCGCAAGGAACAGAAACACCAGCGCCGCCAGGACCAGCATGCCGATGCCGACGGACTTAACAACCAGGCCCGCAACCCGACGGACTCCGCGCTGGGTGCCGGCGGCACTTTCGACGGCGGCACTCGGGGCTACGTTCTCGACGGCGGCACTTTCGACGGCGGCACTCGGCGCGGCCTTCGCGGAACGCCGGCCGCGGACGGCTGAGGTGGGGATGGTGCTCAGTGCGCTCATTGTCCTGGCGTTCCTTCCGGTAGGTTTCGTCTTCTGTTTCCCAGTCTGAAGGGGATGGCTCAGGCTTGCTGCGGAAATTCCTCAAGTCTGGCTCAGGAAAAGCCGGCGGACCTGATCAGGCAGGGGGGACGCCCGATCAGGCCCGGCGGGGCTTGTGGTTACTTGGTGGTTTCGGTGCGTTGGGTGCCGGTGAAGGAGAAGGCGATGGTGGAGGTGGCGCCTTGGAAGGTGTTGTCCGCGGTGGTGGGGAAGGCGGTGGTGACTTTGAGGTTGTCGGTCTTGGCGTTGGTCAGGGAGGTCAGGTTGTTCAGGACCTTGTTCGCGGCGATCACGGGGCCGGAGGCCAGGACGGTGGTTTTGGTGCCGGCGCAGGTGTAGGGGGCGGCGGTGCCGGTCCAGGCGACGGAGCAGTTTTCGATGGTCAGCTGGAGGCCGTTGGTGGTGTCGGTGGTGAGCAGGGACCCGGTGGCGCCGGCGGAGGTGGTGAGGGTGACGTTGTTCAGGTCTGAGTTGCCGGTGTTGGCCAGGGTGACGAGCTTTTCGACTTTGTCGCCGGGCAGCAGGCCTGCGACGGGGACGTTGAGGGTGTTGTTGGCGCCGGTGCCCAGGGCGATGGTGACGGTTCCTGCGGTGACTGCCTGGGAGGCGGAGGTGGAGGAGGTGAACGCACCGTAGGTTCCCATGCCGGCCACGGCGGCGGCGGTGCCGACCAGTGCGACGGAAGCGAGGATCTTGCCGGAGGTGGTCTTGAGGCTGATGGCCATGGGAATCAGTGTCCTTTCGGTAGGCCACCGTGAGACCGGCCGGCCGTTTCTTCCAGCCTCTCTGGCTGACAAGAACTACTGTGCCGGGCCACCCTCAAGAACCAATCCTGCAAATCCGCAACAGCCCCTCAGGAAAACCTCAAGATTCTTTACACCTTCTAAGGCTCCTTATGAAACACTGCTTGATGCATGTGGACCGGCGATGAAAGGGCAAGTCAATGCCGATGTGGTTGCAGGCCCTGATGTGGGGAACGCTGGCAGGCGGGGCCTTGGTCCTGGGCGCTGGTGTCGCGTGGATGTGGAAAGTACCCGCCAAGGTGGTGTCCACGGTCATGGCCTTCGGTGCCGGGGTCCTGATATCTGCACTGGCCTTCGAGCTGGTGGACGAGGCCGTGGACGGCGGCGGATTGCTCCCCACCGTCCTCGGCTTCCTTTTGGGCGCACTGATCTTTGTGGGCTCCAACGTGTTGTTGGCCCGCGCGGGCGCGAAGCACCGGAAGCGTTCCAGTAAGCCCCAGCCCACCGAGAAGGACTCGCCGGGCAGCGGTACCGCCATCGCCGTGGGTGCGCTCATTGACGGCATACCCGAATCGGTGGTCCTTGGCGTGGGACTGCTGGCCGGTGGTGCTGTGAGTCCGGCGATGCTGGCCGCCGTCTTTATCTCCAATGTCCCCGAAGGCCTGTCCAGCACGGCAGGCATGAAGAAGTCCGGACGCAGCCCGGCCTACGTGTTCGGCACCTGGATTGGCATCGCGGTCTTCAGCGGACTTGCTGCACTGGTGGGGTACACCGCCCTCGAGAACGCGCCCGAAACTGTGATCGCCTTCATTACAGCCATAGCAGCAGGCGGTATTTTGGCGATGCTGGCCGACACAATGATTCCCGAAGCCTTCGAGGAGCACCACAACCTGACCGGGCTGACGGCCGCCGTCGGGTTCCTTAGCGCCTTCACGATTCACCACGTCGGGGGCTGACCCTCCGGAAGGGCTCCGGCGGCCGGCCCTGCCTCAGGCGGGCAGTAGTCCAAGCAACGGCAATGTGACCGCCGTCGAAACCGCCATGGCGGCCGTGTTGCCAATAACAGGGTGGAAATCCGCGGGCAGCTTTGCGGAGAAAGCCTTGGCCAGGGGCGGTGCCAAAACTGCACCCAGGATCGCCCCGACGACGACGCCGGACCAGGAGCCCCCGGTGGCGAGGACCGCCGCCGGGGCTACGGACACCACGGACGCATACGTCGCAACCCATCCCTCGTCCCGGTACCAGCCCCGCCAGAGGACGACGCCGATGGCCGAAGTGAGCGCCTGCGCGAACAGGATGTGGGGAAGCAGGTTGGTCCCGTAGGCCGGCAGCCCCGGGTTGAGGACATATGCCACGGCAGCCCCGAAAATCATGCCAACGCTGGCGAGCCCCTTGGCGATGAAGTGGGTCTCCGTGAAGTCCCGGAGGACCTGTCGCGCAGCCCACAGAGCGTCAGCCCACAGAGCGTCCCCGAGGACCGTCCGGTTAATGCCCGACGCCGGCAGGTTCCGTTCTGGTTGGACGCCCGGCTCGCGCAGGACAAGCCACGGCAATCGTCGTGCGACCAGGAACGCGAGGACGGAACCCACGGACATCGCCAGGACGTTAGCCACGACGGGCGGCAGGCCAAGGGGGCTGGCGACGGTGGGGATGAAAATCAACGCCAAGGGCGTGACGGTGGCTGCACCCAGCACGGCGCCCGTGATGCACGTCCTCCACCCCGCCCCATGGAGGATCACCATGGCCGGAGCCACGCAAACGAAAGGCACGAACGTTGGCTGCCACCCGTCGTCGAGCATCCATCCGAACGCAAGGCTGGACAGCAACAAACTCAGCGAAGCTGACGCAAGGATCCAAGGACCCAGGCCCCCACCCCGCTCGTCCCGGCCCCGGCGGCGACCGATCCACCACGACAACCCGGCCCCTGCTAACAGCCCAAGGGCTGCAAGGTCCGACTTGTAGAAGAGCGGCTCCGTCATGTCCCCCAGGAACCACCTCGCAGCAGCCACCGGAGACCCTGCCGCAGCCTCGGCCCAGCCGGAGTAGCCGGGGCCAAGGTGCGGAGATCGCTGCCCCAGCACCTGCAGGAACACAGCGAGGATGCCCATGATGGCGGTGATCCCGAAGGCGCCCAAGGCTGTCCCGAAGATGCCGTATTGGCGGGTCTGTTCCGGCCGCCCTTTGATGACGGCGGCGGCTGAAGAGTGCATCGTTGGCCCTTAGCGTGCGGTGGGTGGTGACGTCGAGCAGCGTAGCTGAGCCGAGGGAGTCGCTCCCAGCCGGGCCCAAGCGGGGGAAATGTGACCGGCAGGGCGAGGACCACCCTCGTTGGACACTCAGCTTTAGTGGGTGATTTTTCTGTCGAATCGTTGCCCATTCGTCTCCCCGCACACGCAGGAGGGCCCTGCCGAATCGAGAATGGTGTTGTGCTCCTGCCGGAAACGGGCGCTGCACATTGAAGCAGCCAAAGCCCTCCTCGCCGCTGGCGATATCACCGAGGCTGAGTACGCCGGCCTGAAGGAGCTTGCGTTGGGCGCGGTCCGCAATCCACGTACCACCGCATTATCTCTTCGAAGCCACGACGGTCCCTTAAACCAGCTGAGGCCCCGGCGCCTGCGTAGTAAAACGCGGCGACGGGGCCTCAGGCTGTCAGCCAGTTACGCCTTCTTGCGCGTAACCAGGCCCCAGATAACCAGAACGATCAGTGCGCCCACGATGGCCAGCAGCCAGGTGGACAGCGACCAGAACTCGTTGATGCCAACGTTGAACAGCGCGCTGCCGATCCATCCACCCAGGATGGCGCCAACGATGCCCAGGAGCAGCGTGGCGATCCAGCCGCCACCCTGACGGCCCGGCAGGATGGCCTTGGCAATGGCGCCGGCGATCAAACCCAAAATAATCCAACCTATGATTCCCATTTTTCATCTCTCTTTCGTGATTAGGTCCCAGTTCGGCATGAGAGCGCACGCCGCTATCGACCTGATTGTTGGCTACCAGCTGAGCCGTCGGAGCATACCGACGGCTTGGCTGGCAGACGGTCTACCCGCCGGATCGGGGTCTGTCATGGCGTGAAGCACCATGGACCAGCGCCGCCGTACCGTGCCGGGAATTCGGGGTTCCCCCAGGGTCCTTGCAACCATGGACTCGAGTGGAGGGCCAGGAAAAGCCTTTGTGCCGGTGAGGCATTCGAGGGCAACCAATCCCAGCGAATAGATGTCACTGGCAGCAGTTGACTTGCCGCCACAGACTTCTTCCGGGCTCAGATAATGTGGCGTCCCGGAGGAGGAGCTCGGTGCGGAATGCCGTCCGTTGAGGGCAATGCCGAAATCGGTCAGCTTGGCCACGCCCACACCGTCCGGGTCGCCTGCGAAGTCCACCAGGATGTTGCCGGGCTTGATGTCGTTGTGGACAATCCCGCGTCGGTGAAGGAACGTCAGCGCCCTTGCGATTCCGCTCATCCACTCCATTGTTTGCCGTGGAGAGGCCGGCCTTTCATCGAGGAGGGTACGCAGGTCCTGGCCTTGGATCAGTTCCATCACAAGGTAGTTGTGGCGGCCATGGACGTCCTCGCCCCCGGTGGCTCCGGATGAGACCACCTTGGCGATGTTCTTGTGGCGCAACGGACCGTGAATGTCCAGTTCGCGGCGAAAGGGGGCGTCGTTGGCCGGTTCCGTGGCCCTGAAGATCTTGATGGCCACAGTGGTGCCCGACTGGAGGTCGAAGGCCTCCTTGACGTAGGCTTCGGATCCCCCGCCCAACTGCTTGCCGAGCCTATAGCGGCCTCCGAGGACCACGTCGGAAGGTGCGGCCCCGCGATCAACGCGGACGGCCACCGTATCCATGAGCGTCATTGGAGGAGCTGTTCAATCTCAGCGGCTGGCACCCCTGCCACCTCGGCGAGGGCAAGCGGGTTGACTCCGGCGTCAACGGCCTTCTTGAAGGCCAGCGCCAAGGTGTTCTGGGATATTGCGAGCTCATGCTGCAGGCTTTGCCGCCGAAGGGCTGCAATCCAGACCCCACTCACGGGATCGACGGCGTCGATGTCCATCCGGAAGCCGCAACCGCAGGCCCATTCCGGCCAGATCGGCTCGACGGAAACCCATTGCATCGAATCGAAGGTGGGCCCGGCGGAAATCGCCATCCGTGAACCACAATGCACGGGGCCCGCAGGAATGACCTGTTCCGTGATGACGTCAACGTCATTCTCAGCGACTGGTGTGGAGCTTGGTTCACGCAGCGCGATTGTCATCGTCTTCTCCCACACATTCACTAGTAAGTAGCTTGGCTATCTAGTTATATGTGTACTTATCAATTATGTCCAACTGCGCGTCAGGAAGAGGAGACGCTGTCGATCGCCTTTCGCATGCGCCGAAGGAACTCAACCACCACCGCGGAGTCCTTGCTGCTCAGCGTTTCAGCGGCCTCCATCATGCGCGAATGCATGTCGCCCAAGGTGCTCCGGACCTCCTGGTCCGACCCCGGGGTCGGGCGCAAAATAAGGGCTCGACGATCAGTTGGGTGCGGCTCGCGGGTTACGTAACCGGACCTCACCAGGCGGTCCACCAAGGACGTCATGGAGGCCGAAGTCACCCCCAGCCGTACCGCCAACTCCTTCGGACCCACCTCGCGGCCGGCACGCTCGGCTTCAAGCAGGTACCCCAACGCCAACAGGTCGGTTTCGCCCATGCCCATCGAGGCACGCGTCCGGCGCCGCATGTCAGCTTCGGCCGTGCGGTAGTCCCTGAGTGCGTTCAGGACGTCCACGGCGCCCATCTGCTTGCGGCTCTCCAGCCCGTACCAATATCCCTTGCGTTCGTCCTTGTCGCTCACACCAGTCCTTTGGTAGACATGTATCTCGCTTGTCTAACCAATTGATACTAATCCATGGAGCGAATAAACCGGATCAGCCTTCGATCAGGGCTGCTTGCCGCACCCGCACGCGGCGCCACACGGCCGGTGCCACAACCACCGCCACGCCCACAGCTGCACCGATGACGGTTTCGATGATGCGGTCCCGGAGGAGCAAGCCCGGGTCCACCGGCGCTGCGAGGAGCGTGGCAATCAGCGCCAGCGGGGTGACGAAAAGCTGTGCAATGAAGTACTGCCGGGCTATGAACATCTCCGCACCAAACTGGCACGCAGCTATCACCAGCACCATGGCCCACGGCGCCGGGTTGAGCCACAGGATGCCCGCGAGCAACACCAGGCCCACCACGGTTCCCGCGATTCTCTGGATACCGCGGCTCACCCGGTGCCGGGTTGAATGGCCTACCAACGGCACCACCGCCGCCACCATGGCCCAGTATGTGTGGCCAAAGCCAAGCCGCTCCCCCACCAGCGTCGCGATGGTCCCGGCCAGTCCAGCTGCTATGAGGTAGCCCCCTCCTTCAAGCCAGATGGCACGGCGTTCGGCAGGTGTATGGCGGATGCGCGGGGGCCGCTTCCATGGCGTTCGATGGCTTTTGACCACACGCGCCGACATGCCCACCAACAGGCAGAAGCCGGTGGTCAGGACTGCCACCACCGTCGCCTCCCACAAGGGCGGCTGGGTGGGAATCGAAGCGATCGCAGCAAAAGCAAAAATGTGAAAGAGGGAGCCTCCGGGACGGAGGCGCCAGGCAGCTACCACCACGGAGCAGGCACCAGCCACAACGGTGGTGGCGACGATCAGGAGCCAGGAATACGCGGTAGCATCGAGGCCCCAGGCATGCTCCCCCCGGGCTATCAACGTGGCGCAAAGAATGATGAAAAGCATGAAGCCGCCGGCCCGCAGTTGGCTCCGGAAACGCACGCTATGCGGTTCATTGCGACCATAGATTCCGGTGAAAGCCCCGAACGACGCAAACACTGCCAGATCCAGTCGACCCAGCAGCGTCAACGCGATCAGTGGCACGAACACGCCTACGGCGCAGCGAAGGGCGGGATGGTGGTCCTTGTTTCCCGGACCCATCGTGAACATTTCCGCTACAGCCTTCAAGGGGCGGCTCGCCTTTCGTCGCAGGATCAAACGTACGACGGCGGCGCTGGCGTCCGCTTCAAGGTTACGCTCCAAGCGCTGGCCTACTCAGGGATCAGGCACAGATAGTGCCCCTCATCACCTTGAGGGGCACTATCTGTGACGTACTGCTGTGGCTCGATGGAGGGATCAGAACCGGGAGGGTGCGCCGTTTACCCCACCGGGGACAATCGGGTTGGTTGCGAGGTCGGTCATGCCCGGTCCTGGGGTGTAGGTGGGGAACACTGAGGTTGAAGTAACTGTCTTGTCCCCGGCGATGTTCCCTCCTCCGAGGGTGATGGTCAGTGTCCCGGATGTCTGGGTGGGAGTCCACGCCAGGCTGGAGGCGTTGTTTCCGTTTCCAGAGAATGTCATTCCCGTCGAGGTGTAGATCGCTCCAAGCGCTACCTTTCCAACAGTGCATCCATTACTGGTGACTGTGAGGTCGTTGGCCGCGGAGACTGCCACCGTCACAACTCCGTTGCCACTGAGCGACTGGGCCGTGTTGGTGGTCCAGGCCGTGCAGATAGAGCTGGCGGTGAGCGGTTCGGAGAACGTCAGGGTGACCTTGTCGCCGGGAGCCATGACTCCGCTGCCGGAGGTGCCGCCACCGTTGATCAACTGCACTCCCGTGACCGTGGGAGATGCGACGTCCTTGGTTGATGTCGCCATGCCTGCTGGCCCCGTGTTTCCCGCCGCGTCAGTTGCCTTGGCGGAGTATGTGATGGTGCCAGGGTTGAAGGCCGTGAGGTTCACCGGCACAGCATTCCAGTTACCGGCGCTATTGGTAGTGACGTTTTGGGTGACTGGTACGGCCCCGCCGCCGGTGATGGTGAGGACCACTGTTGAATTGGCCTCGGCGGTGCCACCAACGGGAACATTGGCGACGTTGCCCTGATGGACATAGGTGGGAGCCGTGACCACGGGAGCAAGTGGCGGGGTGGTATCGGTGACGGGTGTGGTACCAGCGCTGCGTGCGCTCTCAGCGCCCTGCCAGAGGGAGAGCATGGGCGTCACAGTGTAGTACCAGGTCCCGGCAGGAACACTGGTTTCAACGCAACTCAGTCCTGCGATGGCGGCACTGCAGCCACCGGTAGCCGCAACCCTGGTTCCGCCGGTTGCTGTCCCATAGCGGGCGATGCTGTAGCCGCCCACGGGCCGTCCTGCCGCCGTCGTACTTGCCGTCCAGGTGACGGTGACGTTAGCGCCGGAAACCGCGGTGGTGGGCTTGGCGCCTTGGGCTACGGCGTCTGCTTTTGCTGTGCCGGAGCCGGAGCCCAACGAGCCCCAGAACGCGCTGGCCGCCGGACCGCCCCACGAGACGAGGAGGATTCCCACCACGATCAGGGCAAAGCGGTTCCACCTGCCGAAAGATGTGACGGGGACAGTACGATGCCGGTTCACTTCCTTACCTCCAACGTGACGGGGACGCCGAACTGGGCTCCTTGGCAGGCGGAAAGGGAGGTGGCGTCCATCGTTGCCGCACCCTGAAGCGTGAGCAGGATTGAGCTGCTCGCGGGAATGGTCACCGACGGTGTCAACGGTGCCGGCGGTGGCGTGAAGGTGACGCCTGTGGTGGTGCAGCCGGAGTGGGCTGCGTCCGCGGTCACGGGACCGTTGCCGGAGACGGCGTAGATGGTTACCGGATGGGGGTTGGGGTTGCTGGCCCGGAGAATGACGTCGGCGGTTCCGCCGGGCACCAAACTGGTCTGCAGGGTATCGCCCGGGACGAGTGCGTCCACCGTGACGGTCTGCATGGTGCCATTGGTTGCCGCACCGGAACCGGCACCGGTAGTTGCCCAGTAAGCGTAGGCGGAACCTGCTCCGCCCAGGATGCAAAGCGCCACGGTGGCCGCCGCCGTTCGTGCCAGGCGCCCGGTGCTGGGGGTGCGCGGGATTCGGACTGTCGT
Source organism: Paenarthrobacter nitroguajacolicus (assembly GCF_031455195.1). Lineage (GTDB taxonomy): Bacteria > Actinomycetota > Actinomycetes > Actinomycetales > Micrococcaceae > Arthrobacter > Arthrobacter nitroguajacolicus_D. The sequence continues at coordinate 128,597 of NZ_JAVDSH010000004.1, forward strand.
CTTCATGTCAGTTCGCCTGTCCCGTGCCTGTGTAGGTGAGCTGGAGGGTCGCGCCTTTGCAACCGTCCTGCAGTTTGTTGGTATCGAGCATCTTGATCTGGGGCCATTTCGCTTGAGCCACGCCAAGGCCTGACAGGGAGCGGGTGCCTGGTTCCACGGTCAACGGGTACGGGCCCGAGTACTGGGTGAGTTGATAGTCCGCAGTGGTGCATGGAAGGTTGGCCGCCACGGCTGCGGAGGTCCGGACCACCTGGGTGATCTCCACCGACAGGTTCGTCACCGCGATGCCCTTGTTCTGTGGGTTGGAGATCTGGAGGTCCACGGAGCGGGAGACGCCGGGGGCGAGCAGCCCGTTCACCGACCCCGTAACACCGAAGGTCCGTTTGACTTCCAGGACCTGCAACTGGCCAAATGCCGCGTTCGACACCGTTGTTCCGCCGGTTCCCTTGACCGTGAAATCCGTCTTGGCCACTGGGGTAGTGGGGGAGGTCAAAACGGTGAGGGTGGTCTGGGCGGTGCTCCCGGAGGTGAGGTTAACCGACGACGGCGCCGCGCTGGCTGTTGCTCCAGCCGGCAGCCCGGTCACGGCGAACGTCACCGGACCGGTGAAGCCTCCCGTTGAGGTGGCAGACACCGTGAAGGTTGCGGACTGCCCCTGGTCTACGGTGCGGCTCGATGGGGACAGTGCGACGGTGATCCCCTTGACGGTGGCTGCGGCGCCACCTTGGCTGGCGCTTTGTCCGTTGCCTTGTCCATTGCCTTGTCCATTGCTGGCCGCCAGGGCCGCAACGGGTATCACGGCGACCACCAGTGCGAGCAGCAGGGCACGGAGTGGAATTCCAACTCGCTGGAATGGTGCGGTGCGCTGTGGCCGGTGGTCCATGGAGGCTCTTTTCGGACGATAGCTTGGGTGGGTTGGAGGCAGCTTAGGTGCGTTGAAGGCGTTGCGGTGAAAGGGTGAGCCGGGGGCCGCCATGTGAAACGTGGCCCCCGGCGCGTGACGGCCTAGAGGCTGCCGACGGTGACCGTAACGATCGCGGACTTGCAGGCGTCCTGGTTGACCGCGGCGTCGTTGAACTTCAGGACGCCACTGCCTACGGATGTTCCGGTGGCACCTGCCGCCACGGGGCTGTTCGTCGTCACGGCCGTGACTTCGAACCATGCAGGAAGGCAGCCCGCCACGTTGGTGGTCACATCCGCGCTGAGGGTACCCACCACGGTGCTGGACGTCGTCGAGTTGTCCGCGGTGTAGGAAACCGGGACGGAGTTACCCGGAGCGAGTCCGCCTGCGAAGGTCGCGTGAAGGGTGACGGTACCGCCGCCGGCCGAGTTGGTTGCCGCGCCGCTGCCCGAACCTGTAGTGGTCCAGTAGGCGTAGGCGGCTCCGCCACCCACCGCCACCAATGCGACGCCTGCGACTGCAGCGGTGACCCGGCTCTTCTTGGAAAGTTTGCGCATGATGTAACTCCTTGGTTGATCGGTTCCGGGAGCCGCTGGGCAACCCCCACCATCCGGCCGAGGGTGGCGGATGAAGCGATGCCACCTATGCTTCAGGCCGCACGCGTCCGGCCGCTAGGGTCCGGTGTACGCCTCTTTTTCATCCGAACATGGCACTCGAAATACCCACACGCACCATGCAGGTACTCAGTTTTGGGTAGCGGACTACTTGGTGCCCCTCGCCCGATCGCAGGCAGGGCAAGGGCCCGGTACCCGCTTCCGGGAGGAGCTGTCCAAGGGGTGGAGAGGGGCCATGCGCCCTCCCCGGGATGGCCCTCGAGTGTGAGTGCGCAAAGATTGTGGCCGTCTTGAGCAAAAACTGCGCTGGTGTTCGAACGTTTTTCCCCCACAGCTGCCGCACTACTCCCCCACATCGAGGAACCACAGCGGCCTTAAACGACCACGACGGCGGCCCGGTCACCTCCGGAGAGGCGACCAGACCGCCGTCGTACGTCTTTGGCGCTGGTAGGGAGCGCCTAGCCGACGCTGTCCAGTTTCGGTTCCGTCAGGGGAGCGCGTCCAAGGGGGGTTAGCTGTGGGCTGCGAGGATGGTGGAGGCTTCCTGGCGGGTGGTGCCGGAGGACTCGATGTGGGCCAGGGCGGCCGGGATTTCCCAGCCCTTCTTCCGCATCGCGGTGGCCCAGAGACGCCCGGCCCGGTAGGACGAACGGACCAGCGGCCCGGACATGACGCCGAGGAAGCCGATCTCCTCGGCCTCGTGCTGGAAGTCCACGAACTCCTGCGGCTTCACCCACCGGTCCACCGGAAGGTGCCGTTCGGAGGGGCGCAGGTACTGGGTGATCGTGATCAGGTCACACCCGGCGGCGTGCAGGTCACGCAACGCCTCGGAGATCTCTTCACGGGTCTCGCCCATGCCCAGGATCAGGTTGGACTTGGTCACCATGCCCAAATCCCGGCCCTGGGTGATGACATCCAGGGACCTTTCGTACCGGAACGCCGGCCGGATCCGCTTGAAAATCCTTGGCACGGTCTCGACGTTATGCGCGAACACCTCGGGCTTGGAATCGCAGATCGCCGCGATGTGCTCAGGTTTGCCGGAGAAGTCCGGGATCAGCAACTCCACCCCGGTGCCCGGGTTCAGTTCGTGGATCTTCCGCACCGTTTCGGCGTACAACCACACACCCTCATCGGCCAGGTCATCACGGGCCACACCGGTCACCGTGGCGTACCGCAGCTGCATCGCCTGCACCGAGCGGGCCACCTTGGTGGGTTCGAACATGTCCACCGGGGAGGGTTTGCCGGTATCGATCTGGCAGAAATCACAGCGCCGGGTGCACTCGGACCCGCCGATCAGGAACGTCGCTTCCTTGTCTTCCCAGCACTCGAAAATGTTCGGGCAGCCGGCCTCTTCACAGACCGTGTGCAGGCCTTCCTTCTTCACCAGGTTCTTGAGCTGAACGAACTCAGGACCCATCTGGACCTTGGCCTTGATCCACTCAGGCTTACGTTCAACCGGGACCGCCGAGTTACGCTGCTCAACGCGCAGCAACTTACGGCCTTCAGGTGCGAGTGTCATGACGTTCCTTCGTTCTTGGGTTTCAATCTTCTTGCGGCAGTGCGTTGTGGGGCCTGCTCTGCGTGCTTTGCCTGGGTTTTAGGCGGCAAAGCGGGCCTCACAACGGGCGTTTTTCAGCATTCAACGACGTTGACGGCCAGGCCGCCCATCGCTGTTTCCTTGTACTTGTGGGACATGTCCTTGCCCGTCTCACGCATGGTCACGATCACCTCGTCCAACGAGACCCGGTGCGTCCCATCGCCCCACAACGCCATCTTCGCCGCGTTGATCGCCTTCGCCGCAGCGATCGCGTTCCGCTCAATACACGGGATCTGCACCAACCCGCCAATCGGATCACACGTCAGCCCCAGGTTATGTTCCATCGCGATCTCCGCCGCGTTCTCCACCTGCCCCGGGGAACCACCCATCACCTCAGCCAAACCCGCAGCAGCCATCGACGACGCCGACCCCACCTCGCCCTGGCACCCCACCTCAGCACCCGAAATCGAGGCCTGCTCCTTATACAACACACCCACCGCACCGGCAGCGAGCAGGAACTTCACCACCACATCATCCCGGTCCTGCTGGGTGGCCTTGTCCATGCCCGGGGCGTAATTCAACGCGTAATACAACACCGCCGGAATAATGCCCGCCGCACCATTGGTCGGAGCCGTCACCACCCGGCCGCCCGAAGCGTTCTCCTCATTGACCGCCAACGCGATCAGGTTCACCCACTCCTGCCAATACTTCGGATCGTTCCGGTCCTTGTCCTCCTTCAGGAGCCGCTCCAACCAGTCCGGTGCACGACGCTTCACCTTCAAACCACCCGGCAACACACCCTCACGCTTCAACGAGGTCTCAACACAGGCCTCCATCACCTGCCAGATATGCAAAAGACCCTCCCGGATCTCCTCCTCCGACCGGGACGCCCGCTCATTGATGAACATGATGTCGCTGATCCCCAACCCCTTGGACGCGCACCTGCCCAACAACTCCGCCGCCGTCCTGAACGGCAACGGCAACTCCTTCTTGGACTCCTCCAACTCAGCCTGAGCCGCGTTCTCCTCGCCCTCACGGACAATGAACCCACCACCGACCGAAAAGAACGTCGCTTCCTTCAGCACATTGCCCCCGGCATCGGACACAGCAAACCGCATCCCATTCGTATGCCGCGGCAACACCGTCAACGGATGAAGAACCATATCCTCCACCGCATACGGCAACAGAACCTCACCGGCGAGGTTGAGCTTGCCGGTCTCAGCGATCGCCGCAAGCCGCTCCTCGACCTCGTCCGGCAGGATTTCCTCGGGTTCGAACCCTTCCAGGCCAAGCAAGGTAGCGGTGAAGGTGCCATGCCCCTTGCCGGTCGCAGCCAAGGAGCCGTAGAGATCGACACGGAGCCCCACCACTGCAGGAAGCACGCCGGAATCACGCAACTCCCGGGCAAACACCGCCCCGGCCCGCATCGGTCCCACCGTGTGGGAACTCGACGGACCAATGCCCACGGAGAACAGATCGAAAACGCCAACAGCCATAGCCGTGCTCCCTTTCAGGGAAGAATCAAACAAAAAAGAATGTGGGGCCGGGCCAATTCCTGAGCCAAGGCGGCCCGGCCCCCGTGGAGGTCCCAGTGCGAACCTCCAAACCCGGTGTTTACGTGCGGCATTCGTTCCCAGCGAATGCCGCACCCGGGAGATCAATGTGCATACGCCGCGGAGCGCCTCGGCAGAAACAGGGGTTCGCTGCGAAACATGCCGTTCGCACGGCACACTCCGCTGCGAGCCCACGAATCGGCCAGCACCACCGAGCGGCTAGCCGAGGTTCGCCACTCCCGGGTACAACGGGTGCGCCTTGGCGAGTGCCTCAACACGGTGACGCAACCCGGTAAGGTCCACATCGGCGTCGGCGATCAGTGCCTCGGCGATGATGTCAGCGACCTCACGGAAGGCCGCCTCCCCGAACCCGCGCGTTGCCAGCGCAGGGGTGCCGATGCGCAGGCCGGAAGTGACCATGGGCGGGCGCGGGTCGAAGGGGACTGCGTTGCGGTTGACGGTGATGTCGATTGCGGCGAGGCGGTCTTCGGCCTGCTGTCCGTCGAGATCGCAGTTGCGGAGGTCCACCAGGACCAGGTGCACGTCCGTTCCACCGGAAACCACGGAGATTCCCTTGGCGGCGACGTCGGGCTGGATCAGGCGTTCGGCCAGGATGCGCGAGCCTGCCAGGACGCGTTCCTGGCGCTCACGGAACTCCTCCGAAGCGGCAATCTTGAACGCCACAGCCTTGCCCGCGATGACGTGTTCCAGCGGTCCGCCCTGCTGGCCCGGGAACACGGCCGAGTTGATCTTCTTGGCGATGTCGGCGTCGTTGGACAGGATGATTCCGCCGCGCGGACCGGCGAGGGTCTTGTGCGTGGTGGAGGTGGTGACGTGGGCGTGCGGGACCGGCGAGGGGTGCAGTCCAGCGGCCACCAGGCCAGCGAAGTGTGCCATGTCCACCATCAGGTACGCGCCAACGGAATCGGCGATCCGGCGGAACTCGGCGAAGTCCAGCTGCCGCGCATACGCGGACCAGCCGGCCACGATCAGTGCCGGTTTGTGCTCCTGCGCCAGCGCTTCAACTTCGGCCATGTCCACAGTGTGGGTGTCCTCGCGGACGCCGTACGGGACCACGTTGTAGAGCTTGCCCGAGAAGTTGATGCGCATGCCGTGGGTCAGGTGGCCGCCGTGGGCCAGGTTGAGGCCCATGATGGTGTCGCCCGGCTTGATCAGGGCATGCATCACCGAGGCGTTGGCCTGCGCGCCGGAGTGCGGCTGGACGTTCGCGTACTCGGCACCGAACAGGGACTTGATGCGGTCGATCGCGAGTTGCTCGATCACGTCGACGTGCTCGCAGCCGCCGTAGTATCGCTTGCCGGGGTATCCCTCGGCGTACTTGTTGGTCAGCACCGAGCCCTGCGCCTGCATCACGGCCACGGCCGTGTGGTTCTCGGAGGCGATCATTTCCAGGCCGTCGCGCTGGCGGCCCAGTTCGTCGTCGATCTTCGCGGCGATCTCCGGGTCCAGCTCGGAGAGCTGCGCGTCCAGCGACGCCGACACAACCTGCTCGAATTCAGTCACGGCTGCCGGGTTCACAGTTCGCCTCCGTTGGCTGCTGCGTACTCTTCGGCCGACATGAGCGGTCCTTCTTCGGTGGCGGCCACTTTGAACAGCCAGCCTGCGCCGTACGGATCGTTGTTGATGAGCGCGGGATCGCTGACGACGGCGTCGTTGATCTCGGTCACCTCACCCGTCACCGGCGAGTACAGATCGGACACGGACTTGGTGGACTCCACCTCGCCGCAGGTCTCCCCCGCGGTCACTGTGGAACCAACCTCGGGAAGGTCCACGTACACAATGTCACCCAGGGCGTCTGCGGCGACAGCGGAGATCCCGATCCCCACGGGCCCGCCACCATCGGCGGCAACCCACTCGTGCTCAGCCGAGTATTTCAATTCAGCAACTACCTTGCTCATTCCGGTTCCTTCTCTCTGGGAGTTACTTTTGACGCTTGTAAAAGGGCAGCTGGACGACCTCGAAGGGCTCGGCTTTGCCGCGGAGATCGACGTCGACGATCGTTCCCGGCTCTGAATGTTCGACGTCGACATAGGCCAAAGCGACCGGGTAACCGAGCGTCGGGCTTGGCTGCCCTGAGGTCACCTCACCGATCAGGGAACCGTCCTTGAGGACCGAATAGTGGCCCCGGGCGGCACGACGGCCGGCGCCCTTGAGCCCCACGAGCTTCTGGCCGAGAGCGGATCCCACACCGGCAGCTTTGATCGCAGCGAGTGCTTCCTTGCCCACGAAATCGCCCTCCTTGGCCAGGGAAACAACGGGTCCCAGTCCGGCGGTGTAGGGATTCACGTGGCGGGAGAGCTCGTTGCCGTAGAGGGGCATTCCGGCTTCGAGGCGCAGGGAGTCGCGGGCGGCCAGCCCAGCCGGGATGAGTCCTTGGCCTTCACCGGCTTCAAGGAAGGCGTCCCACAGTCCGGCAGCATCGACGTTCGGGACATAAATCTCGAAGCCGTCTTCGCCGGTGTACCCGGTGCGGGCAAGGAGCAGATCCTGTCCGTTGATCGAAACCTCAACGGCCGCGTAATACTTCAGCTCCGTGACCAGCGCGTGCTGCTCGCCGGGGACCAGTTTCAGCAGGATGCCCTCGGCGTTGGGTCCCTGCACAGCGATCAGTGAGGTTTCGGCGGACGCGTCCTGCACGTCAACGTCAAAACCGGCTGCCCGCTCCATCAGTGCCGCCGCAACCACCTTGGCGTTGCCCGCATTGGGGACCACCAGGAAGGTATCGTCAGCGCGACGGTACGTAATCAGGTCGTCGATGATGCCGCCGTCGGCGTTGCAGATCAGCGAGTATTTGGCCTTTCCCACCGCAATCGCGGACAGTTTTCCAGCCAAGGCGTAGTCCAGGAAGGCCGCTGCGTCCGGACCGGTAACCCAGACTTCACCCATGTGGGAGAGGTCGAACAGGCCTGCCGCGTTGCGGACTGCGTGGTGCTCGGCGAGCTCGGACTCGTATTTCAGTGGCATCTGCCAGCCACCGAAGTCCGTGAAGGAGGCGCCGGCCTTTTTGTGCTGCTCGTAGAGGGCGGTGTAGTTCTCAGTCATGGAGTCAGTCCTTAGTTTTCAAAGTCTTCGAGGGGAGGGCAGGAGCACACCAGGTTGCGGTCGCCGGCTGCGCCATCGATGCGGCCCACGGGCGGGAAGTACTTGTCCTGCTTCAGGTGGTGGACTGGGAAGGCGGCCTGCTCACGCGGGTAGGAGCGGTCCCAGTCGGAATTCACGACGGCGGCCGCCGTGTGCGGCGCGTTGCGCAGCGGCGACTCCTCAATAGTGAAGTCACCGTTGGCCACCTGCTCGATCTCGGCACGGATGGTGATCATGGCTTCGATGAAACGGTCGATTTCGGCCAGGTCCTCGGACTCGGTCGGTTCCACCATGAGCGTGCCTGCAACCGGGAAGGCCAGCGTGGGAGCGTGGAAGCCGAAGTCGATCAGGCGCTTGGCGACATCTTCGGCCGTGACTCCGGTGCGGGCGGTGAGTTCGCGGAGGTCCAGGATGCACTCGTGCGCAACCAGTCCACTTTCGCCCGTGTACAGAACCGGGAAATGCTCATCCAACCGGGAAGCAACGTAGTTCGCGGCCAGCAGTGCCGACTTGGTGGCTTCGGTGAGGCCCTGGCCACCCATGAGCTTCACGTAGGCCCAGGAGATCGGCAAGACACCCGCGGATCCATACCGCGAAGCGGAAATCGCTACGCCATGACCCGGTTCGTGGGCGGCCTTGTTGGCATCGCCGGGCATGAACGGGGCCAAGTGGGCTTTCGCAGCAACGGGTCCAACACCGGGACCGCCGCCACCGTGCGGGATGCAGAAGGTCTTGTGCAGGTTCAGGTGGGAGACGTCGCCGCCGAACTTGCCCGGCTGGGCAAGGCCAACCAGGGCATTGAGGTTCGCGCCATCGACGTACACCTGACCACCGGCCTGGTGAACGGCGTCGCACACCTCAACGACGTCGGCGTCGTAGACACCGTGCGTGGACGGGTAGGTGATCATGATGCAGGACAGGACGTCCTTGTTGGCTTCGATCTTGGTGGTCAGGTCCGCGTGGTCGATGGTGCCGTCAGCAGCCGTCGCCACCACAACCACCTTCATGCCGGCCAGCACCGCGGACGCAGCGTTGGTGCCGTGGGCGGAAGCGGGGATCAAGCAAACGGTGCGCTGCTCGTCGCCCCGGGAGAGGTGGTATCCACGGATCGCCAGGAGCCCGGCGAGCTCACCCTGCGAACCGGCGTTCGGCTGGATGGACACTTGGTCGTAGCCGGTGATCTCCGTGAGGTCGGCTTCCAGGTCCTCGATGAGTTCGCGCCAGCCGGCCGTCTGGTGGTCAGGTGCGAACGGGTGGATCGAAGCGAACTCGGGCCAGGAGATGGCTTCCATCTCTGCCGTGGCGTTGAGCTTCATGGTGCACGAACCCAACGGGATCATGGTGCGGTCAAGTGCGAGGTCCCGGTCGGACAGCTTGCGGATATAGCGCAACAGCTGCGTCTCGGAACGGTGGGTGTTGAACACCGGGTGCTGCAGGAAATCGCTGGTCCGGAGCACGTCCGAGGGCAGCTCGAAGCCGGCGGCGTCCCTTACCGGACCGGCACCAAAGGCAACGGCTACTGCGGAGAGGACCTCCGGCGTCGTGGTTTCATCAACCGAAACCCCAACGGTGTCGGCGTCGATGAACCGCAGGTTGATGCCGCGGGCTTCGGCGGCGGCGATGACCTTGTCGGCCTTGCCCGGGACCCTTACGGTGATGGTGTCGAAGAAGGCCTCGGTCACAAGTTCGCGGCCAGCCGCCTTTAGCGCCGTCGCAAGCGTGCGCGCATGGCCGTGCACGGTTTCGGCGATCGATTTCAGGCCTTCCGGGCCGTGGTAAACCGCGTACATGGAGGCGACGATCGCGAGCAAGGCCTGGGCTGTACAAATGTTGGACGTGGCCTTTTCACGGCGGATGTGCTGCTCGCGGGTCTGGAGGGCCAGGCGGTACGCCGGAACGCCAGCGTTGTCCTTGGAAACGCCGACGATACGGCCCGGGAGCGTGCGCTCCATGCCTTCGCGGACCGCCATGTAGGCTGCGTGCGGGCCGCCGAAGAACAGCGGGACGCCGAAGCGCTGCGCAGTTCCGACGGCGATATCGGCACCCTGTTCGCCCGGGGGCGTGATGAGGGTGAGCGCCAGAAGGTCGGCTGCAACGGTGACGAGTGCGCCGCGTTCCTTGGCCTCAGCGATCACAGAAGAGTGGTCGAACACACGGCCGGAAACGCCCGGCTGCTGCAGCACGATGCCATTGATGTCGCCGTCGGGAAGACCCGCCGACAGGTCAGCAATCTCCACCTCGAAGCCCAGGGCCTCAGCGCGGCCCTTCACGATTGCGATGGTCTGCGGGAGGAGGTCGGCGTCCAGGACAGTCTTGCCATCCTTGGCCGTCTTGGACTTGTTGGCCCGGCGCATCAGCAGCACGGCCTCGGCCACGGCGGTAGCTTCGTCCAGCAGCGAGGCGTTGGCCACGGGAAGTCCAGTAAGGTCCTGGACCATGGTCTGGAAGTTGAGCAACGCTTCGAGGCGGCCCTGGGAAATTTCCGGCTGGTACGGGGTGTAGGCCGTGTACCAGGCGGGGGCTTCCAGGATGTTGCGGCGGATGACGGGCGGGGTCACGGTGTCGTAGTAGCCCTGGCCGATCATCTGCACGGCGGTTTTGTTCTTGGAAGCCAACTTGCGCAGCTCGGTGAGGACCTGCACCTCGGTGAGGGCGTCCTGCAACTTCAGGGCAGTGTCCTGGCGGATGGAATCGGGGACAGCAACGTCCACCAAGCCGTCGACAGAGTCGTAGCCGATGGCCTTGAGCATGGTGTCAACATCGGCCTGGCGCCGGGCGCCGATGTGCCGGTCCGCGAAAGCGGTGGGGGTTGATTGAACAGTCAAGAGGAACTCCATGATTCAGGCGCCCACTGAGCGCCACGATGATGTGGGTTCCTCCCCGCTCTGTATTGGACCTGAGAGATTCCGCAGGAATGGTTGCCTGCTTGCACCGTCGGTGAGCCCGGTTGCCCGGGCTGCTTTCCAGAGTTGCCTAACCGCGGCGGTACATGGGCCTGAGAGATTCCTGGGGAGGATTTGCTCCTACGGCGCCTGACTGGATGTACCGGCAGGACTCTCCCGCCGCAGATCAAAAGCGTTGCATCACGTGAGTGACACGCTTCACACCATAGCGGGTTGGCTTGGAGTTCTGCAAGAAAGGTTCGGCTATTGCCGTGGTGCGCGTTCGCCACCTTGACACGCCCCTGACACCGGCAAGAAACCCTGGAGTGGTAGTTTGTTCTCTGCTGGAGGCAGACACTGCACCTATTCGGAGGACCATCCATGTTCAAGGGTTTTAAGGACTTCATACTTCGCGGCAACGTGATCGAGCTGGCCATTGCCGTCGTCATCGGCAGTGCCTTCACCGCCCTCGTCGGCGCCTTCACCAACCACATCATCAACCCGGTGATTGCCGCGGCCGGTGGCATGAATGCCGAGGGCCTGGGCTTCAAGATCTGGGAAAACAACCCGGCGACCTTCGTTGACTTCGGGGCCGTGCTGACCGCGCTGGTGACCTTCGTCATCACCGCGGCCGTGGTCTATTTCATCTTCGTGGCGCCCATGAACAAGATCAACTCCCTGGTCAAGGACCGCCTTTCCACGGAGGAACCCGAGGAAGAGCCGCTGCCGGCGGATACCGCTCTCCTGGCTGAAATCCGCGACCTGCTGAAGGATGCCGCTGCCGCCCGCAACGCCGGCCCGGCTTCCGTGCTGGACGCCGACCTCGATTCCGACCGCACGCGCTAGGCCCCTCTTCGCCAGGACCGCACGCTCGCCGCGAGCGTTCCTTCCCATCGCTTGGCCCGAGCCCGGTGTCCTCTCCGCGAGGACGCCGGGTTCTTGCGTTCATCAGGCCTTCCCCAGAACGTGACGCGACAGCAACGGGCACGAAACAGCAGCAGGGCAGCATGAAACCATGAAGCCCAACCCGAGCAATCCGGTTACTGCGGATCTTCTCTGCGATGTCTGCGGTCAGCTGCCCGAACCACCTAAGGCCAGGCTCACCCTGGCCAACATCGCCGTCATGCTTCCTATCGAACTGCTGGTTCACGCTGCCGTGGTGGAAACCCACCTCCCGTACGTGGCCAAAGTCCTGCTCCTGGCCGTCACGGCCACGGTACTGGTCATCTGGGTGGCTGAGCCATCTGCCGCGAAGGTCCTGCGCCGCTGGCTGCACGCCACCGCACTGCGGCAGCGACGCCAATTGCACCTTGCCCCGGCACTTTGGCGGGCACGGACTCTGCTCCGGGACCAGCCGGGGTCATTGCAAAGAATCACCGAGTCGCTGGCCAGGATGGAGACGAATATCCTCAGCCTCCACGTCCACCCGATGTCTGGAACCGGCGTTGCGGAAACAGTTATGGATGAGTTCGTGCTCTCCGCGCCGGGCCACGTCACCGAGCAGCAACTGCAGAAAGCACTGCTCGACGGCGGCGGGCGTGAGTCCCATGTTTGGCCTACCACCGCGCTGGCCATGGCCGACGGACAAACCAAGGCGCTCAGCCTCGCCGCCCGGGTGGCCGGAAATCCGCAGGAACTTCCGATGGCCGTGGCGGAGCTGCTTTCCGCGAAAGTAGTCCCGAACGATCCTGAGCACCCGGCACCCCACGCGGGTGCCGGCGTCGTTCCATCCCCAGACATCCTCAAGATTCCGACGGCCTGGCACGGACCCTTGATGTTTTCACGCCTAGGCGAGCCATTCACGCCCGCTGAATCCGCGAGGGCGCACAGGCTAGCTGAGCTCGCGGAGATTCTGGCATACCGTACCGTTGCCACGGAGAGCTCGCGCGGCTAGCCTAGCCCAGCGCTCCCTCCCAGTTTGTGCCAGCCAAACCCGGCTTTTTCCTGAGAAAGCCGGGTTTTTGGCGTGCCTCAAAGAGGAAACCGGGAGGGAACGCACCTGGGCTGGTCACATTTAGTTTCGAAAACGGGTATACCAAAACTCTTGACAGTGCCACGGGCCACATCTAACTTAGTTTTTGGGATCCCAAAGCGGGATCCCAAAAGATTCGCACCGGCTGTGGATTTGCCGCATCGATCGGCAGGGACCGCAACAGTTGCCGCCGGAACGGATCAGGCTGCAGCGGTATCCCGCCCGGCTCATCCCCCCCAAGACATTCCCATCCGTTGACTCCTAATGAAGGAGAAGTTGTGTCTCCCCAAAACACCCAACTGGCAACCGAGGAAGCCCAGGACAACGAGCCCACATCCGGCAAGAACGGCGTGCAGCGACGCACGAACGTCCGCTGGAAGCTCTTCATCCTGCTGTTGGTCCTCGTCTCGGTCAACTACATCGACCGTGGTTCGATCTCCGTAGCCCTGCCCATCATCCAGAAGGAATTCAATCTGCCACCGGAGCTGGTAGGCCTGCTCCTTTCGGCCTTCTTCTGGACCTACGCCCTGATGCAGATCCCGGTCGGCTGGCTGATCGACAAATTCGGCCCCCGCAAAGTGGTTACTGCCTCCTGCATCGGCTGGGGTGCAGCCACTGCTGCTTCCGGCTTTGCCGGCGGATTCCTCAGCATGTTCATTGCGCGTCTGGGCATCGGCGTGACGGAAGCCGGTGTCATGCCCGCCGGCGGCAAGCTCAACGCCATCTGGATGCACAAGAAGGAACGGGGCCGTGGTGCCACCATCCTCGATGCCGGGGCTCCCTTGGGTGCCGGCCTGGGCGGCATCCTCATCACCTGGCTGATCGCCTCAACCGGCAGCTGGAGGATGTCGTTCATCCTCGCAGGTGCCGCCACCGTACTCATGGGCTTGGCTGTCTGGTGGTACATCCGTGATAATCCGCGCCAGCACAAGGGCGTCAATGAGGCCGAGGCCGCCTATCTTGAGGCCTCCCACGCCGAGGACGACGCCGAAGCCGCCAAGGAAGGGGCGCACGGAAAGCGTGCTCTGCTCCCCTACCTGAAATTCCGCTCCTTCTGGGCGATGTGCTTCGGCTGGCTTGGCTTCAACGGCGTCTTCTACGGCCTGCTGACCTGGGGTCCGCTGTATCTGGCACAGGCCAAGGGCTTCGACCTGAAGACCATCGGTTGGTCCACGTTCGTCATATTCGGAGCAGGCTTCGTTGGTGAAATCCTGGGCGGCGTCATCGCCGACAAGTGGCGGGCCTCCGGCGCCTCCGCGAACCGCGTCATGCGCACGTTGCTGGGCTTCTCCAGCGTCGTCGTGGTGGGTGGGCTCGTAGGGGTGACAGTGGTCGCTGACCCGATCACCGCCGTCGTGCTTCTCTCGGTTGTCCTGTTCTTCCTTCGCTGGGTTGGCCTGTTCTGGTCCATCCCGTCCATCCTTGGCGGGCGGACCAACGCCGGCGTCCTCGGTGGTGCGATGAACTTCAGCGGCAACATTGCCGGGTTCGTCACACCCATTGTGGTAGGCCTGATTGTTGGGGCCACGGGCTCATACACCTGGGCCCTGCTGTACTTCGTTGGGTCCGCTGTCGTCATGGGCATCTCTGTCCTGGCGCTGGACTACAACAAGCGACTCCCGGTTTAGCTCGCACAGACCGGGCCGGCCGGACGGTCCTGAACCGCCGGAAGGCCGGCAGCCCGCCGGGTCACCGGGCGCACTGCCTCACATATCACGAAATGGAGCCTGAAATGCCAGCCGCAGAAGCCACGAAGAACACTGACCGTCCCCTCCGGGAGTCAGTGCGTGACACGCTCCGTTCCAGGATTTTTGAGGGGCACTACGCGCCCGGCACCCGGCTGGTTGAACGTGATCTCGCCGCCGAATTCAACGTCTCGCGCCTCCCCATCCGCGAAGCGCTCCGCATGCTCAGGCAGGAAGGCCTCATCAGGGACCGCACGGGACGTGGCACGGAAGTCAGCGGGTTGAGCCCCAAAGACGTGGAAGATCTCTTCGATGTCCGCCAGTCGCTTGAAGTCCTCGCCTGCCGGCTCGCAGCGAAGCGCGCCACCGCTGAGGACCTCAAGCGCCTGGAACAGCTTCTCGACGAAGCCGGGCGCTGCCTCGCGAAGGGTTCTATCCTGGAAGCGCACCGGGCCAACAGTGAATTCCACGATGCCATCACCTACATCGCCAACAACGACTTTCTCCGCTCCGCGCTGGAACCGCTACAGGGACGCATGCACTGGCTTTTCCGCCACGTCAGCGACCTGCCCGAGCTCATCCAGGAGCACCGCGAACTCTACGCAGCCATCGCCAGTGGCGATCCGGACCGCGCCGCCGCGCAATCGGCGTCGCACATCGGCAAGTACCGCGAGCAGTTCCCGGAGGAATCCAGCGCAACCGAGCCCAAGCTGCAACGGAAAAAATAAATGAAACTCCTGGTCATCAATCCCAACATCAGCGATGCCGTCACCGCCCTGATCGAAGCCGAGGCGCTCCGTTCCGCGGGTCCGGACACCGAGCTGGTTGTCCGCACCGCCGGCCACGGCGTCGAATACATAGAGACCCGCTTTGAATCAATCATCGCCGCCGGCGCGGTAGCGGAGCTCATCGCCGAGTACGCGCACGACGACGGCGGCCCGGCCGGGTCTGAGGGTGCCGGTTCCGCTGTGGACGGCGTGGTTGTGGCCGCGTTCGGCGACCCGGGGATGCCGGGCCTGAAGGAACTCGTGGACGTTCCCGTTATCGGCATCACGGAGGCTGCCCTGTGCGCGGCAGCCCTGCAGGGCCAGCGTTTCTCCATCATCGCTATCTCCGACCGGATCCAGGCCTGGTACCGCGATTGCGTGGAACGCTTCGGGTTCGGTGGCAGGCTCGCCTCAATCCGTTCCATCAACCAATCCCTGAACTCGATCGGTTCCGTGCAGGCCGATTTCAAGGAAACCCTTTTGGCACTCAGCCGAAAGGCCGTCGCGGAGGACGGCGCCGACGTCGTGATCCTTGCGGGTGCGCCCCTGGCCGGACTTGCCCGTGAGCTCGAGGGACAGATCCCCGTGCCGGTGGTGGACGGGATCTCCGCGGGTATTCGCATGGCTGAGGCCGTGGTTGCGCTGAAGTCCGGTGTCCACCGCGGCGGTTCGTTTGCCGCCCCGCCGGTGAAGGCCCGCCGTGGTCTCTCCGAACACCTCGACTCGGCTTTGGCGATCGCGCAGTCGGCGCAGCTCCCCACCACCGTTTAGTACTTTCCCAGAACAGGATGACAATGATGTCCCACTTCCCAGACCTCGTGATCGCCAACGGCACGGTGGTGAACAGCTTTGGACGGCAAGCCGCCCATGTAGTCGTCGACGGCGGCAGGATCACCCGGTTGCTCGACGCCCAAGAACCCGTACCCGCAGCTGTTCGCACCGTGGACGCCGCCGGAATGCTGGTCATTCCCGGCGGGGTGGACGGCCATTGCCACGTAGCCCAGGTCACCGGCCGCTTCCGCACCCTGGACGACTACGCCACCACGTCGACAGCCGCGTTGTGGGGCGGAACCACCACAATCGTCGACTTCGGCATCCCGCGCGACGCCCAGGAAACACCACTCGACGCAGTCCTGAACAAGAAGCGCCTGGCAACGGAATCACGCTGCGACGTAGCGCTCCACGGTTCCGTGATCACCTGGGACGAAACCGTGCCGTGGCAGCTGGAGCAGCTAGCTGAGGAGGGGGTCCGATCAGTCAAGATGTACACCACCAACCGCGGATCGACGATGGCCGACGGCGACACGATCCTCAAAGTGATGCGGGAAATGGTCAGGTTGGACGGACTGACCTACATTCATGCCGAGCACGACGCCATCATTACGGATTGCACTGAACAGCACGCCACCGATGGTCGTATCGGGATTGAACACCTGCACCGAACGCGGCCCGGGCTGGCGGAGGAGATCTCCGTCAAGGAAACCCTAGCGATGGCCGAGTACACCGGAGCGCCCGTGTACTTTGTGCACCAATCCACGCCCGGAGCTGTTGACCTCGTGACAGCTGCCCGCGAACGTGGCTTGGAAGCATTCTCCGAGACGTGTCCGCACTATGTCACCCTGGACGACACCGTCTACGGCTCCCATTTCCCGGAATGGTACGCCTGCTGCCCGCCGATGCGCGATGCCAGGACGGTGGCAGCGTTGAAGGAACGGCTCGCCTCCGGGGCCATCCATACGGTGTCCTCGGACCACTCCTGCTACGACCTTTCCCAGAAGCGTGAGCGCACGGATGACGTCCGGTTCATGCCCCACGGACTGCCGGGCGTAGAGACCCGCATGCCCGTCAGCTTCACGGCCCTCGTCACTGAAGCCGGTGGCTCGGTAGAGGACTTCGTGGCGGTCTTTTCCGCTGGCCCGGCCCGCATCAATGCGCTGCCAGGAAAGGGAGTCGTGGCAGAAGGCTTCGACGCCGACCTGGTGATCTTCGATCCCGCCGCAAAGCGAACGGTCGACGGCGGCGCGCTGCACATGGGGACTGACTTCTCGCCTTTCGAAGGGAAGACGCTGAACGGTTGGCCCGCCGTCGTGATTTCTGCCGGAGTTGTTGTCCTTGATGAGGCAGGTTTCCACGATCCCGGGCCCGTGGGCAGGTTCGTTGCCAGGAATGGCTTCACCGAACACCGCTCCATCCCTGCACCCATTCCCGCCTAGGAGTTCCTGATGCCTTCCCTCGACCGACCGACACGCATCGGCATGATCGTCCCGTCCTCCAACACGTGCCTCGAGCCGCAAAGTTACCGGATCCTCGGCGACCGGCGCGACGTAACCATCCATTCCACCCGCATCCCCGTAACCCGGATAGCCTTGGACGATTCTTCGGACAAGCAGTTCGATTCCACCGTGATGCGTGCTGCTGCCGAACTCCTGGCAACGGCGAACGTTGACGTCATTGCGTGGAACGGGACCTCGGGGTCCTGGCTGGGGGCCGCGCATGACCACGCCATCGTCCGGGAGATCACGGAAGCCACAGGCATCCCGGCAACAACGTCCACGCTGGCCTACCTTTCCGCGTTTGATGCCTTTGGGACAGAACGGATCGGGCTGTTCACCCCGTATACCTCCGATGTGAATGAGGCCGTGATCGCTTCCTATGCCCGGGAAGGGATCAAGACCATCGACCACCGGCATCTGGACCTCAGCGACAACGAATCCTTCGCCAGAGTCACCGATCAGGAGATGCTCCCGGGCTCACTGGAACTTGCTGCAAACCACCCTGATGCCTTGGTGTACCTGTGCACCAACCTCTACGGCGCAAACATCACGGCGGAGGTGGAGGGCCGCACCGGAGTACCCGTTCTCGATTCCGTGGCGGTCACCCTCTGGCACGCCCTGAGGCTGGCTGGCGCGCCGCTGCTTGACCCCGCATGGGGCAGGTTGCTTGCCGGCTAGTCCTTGTCGATCCGGTCCAGCAACTTCCCCAGGGCATCGCGGATGTCGTCGTAGTCGTTCTGGCCGGCGCGGCTTTCGGCGGCGATGACACCGCAGCGATGGATCTTTGTGAAGTCTCCGATGGGGAACTTGTAGTGGCCCTTTTGGTCATCCGGGTGTTCGTCGTCGACGCCGAGGAACCACTTGGAGTACTCGGCATGGCCATGCTTGTCCAGGAACGCATTCTCGTCCTTGGTTGAGGGGGCATGCTCACTCCAGTCGTCCCGGGTGTCCTCGACCACCTTGCCGTCACGGATCAAGGCCTTGGCATGCTCGAAGGCCTTCTTGTTGAGCTTCACGGTCATGGCACAACCTCGCTTTGACGTCTCAATTCGGGCTTTGGACTGGTACGCCCCAGCTTAGGGCGAGGACGGACAGCCCGGAATACCCGACGGCGAGCGCGGGGGCGGGCGTGCGGCCAGTGCGCGGGGCTAGTTCATGAGCTGGACCCAGAGGCCCGTACCCCGCTCCTTCGTGACCATCCGGCGTCCGATTGCCCCCTTTTGGGTCAGCCACAGGACGCTGCCATCGGCAGTTACTGCTTCCACCAAGCCTTGGTCAACAATCTCGTTCCCACGCCAGATCTGGACGGCCTGGCCCACCAGCAGCTTCCAGTTGGACACCCTCTTCCCCTTCGCTGTTTCGAGGCGTGAACCAAACAACGATTCTTTCCCACGGTCTTTCACTCGATGACTCCTAGCCTGCTGTACACGGTTCCTGTACATGACGTGTGCCATCAGTGCCGCATAAATGACGCGTTTATGCGGCCTACGTTCATCAGAGTGCTTTCACGGCCCCCAGCACCTTGGTCAGAGAGTCCTTTGCATCACCGAACAGCAAAGTGGTCTGAGGTTCGTAGAGCAACTCGTTCTCTATCCCGGCGAACCCAGGCCTCATGGAGCGTTTCAGGAACACCACCTGCCGGGCGTCGGCCACCTCCAGGATGGGCATTCCGTAGATGGGCGAGCCCGATGTGGTCTTGGCCGCGGGGTTCACGACATCGTTGGCACCCACTACCAGCGCAACGTCCGTTGTTTTGAACTCGGAGTTGATATCCGTCATTTCCTTCAGCGACTCGTAAGGAACGTTGGCCTCGGCCAGGAGCACGTTCATGTGTCCGGGCATGCGACCGGCTACAGGGTGAATGGCGAAGTCCACGTCGATCCCCCGGGCCTCCAAAGCCAGAGCAAGTTCGGCTGCGGTGTGCTGCCCCTGGGCCACGGCCAGTCCGTACCCGGGGACGATGATCACCCGCTGCGCGTAGCCGAGCAGCACTGCGACGTCCTCCGCGCTGGACGAGCGGACCGGCCGTTCGCTGACCGCCGTGGAGCCTGCCGTGGATCCACCTTTAAAGGCACCGAACATGATGCCGGCAACACTGCGTCCCATGGCTGCTGCCATGGCCCGCGTAAGGATGGTGCCGGAAGCTCCAACCAGCGTTCCGGCAACGACCAGGAGGACATTCCCCAACACGAGTCCCGACGCCGCGACAGCCAGGCCCGTGAAGGCGTTCAGGAGCGAAATGACAATCGGCACGTCGGCGCCACCCACCGGCAGCACCAGAAGGACGCCGGCCACCAGCCCCAACCCCAGGAGCGCCAAGGCCAGCACCAGCGATCCGCCCAGGACCACCGCGACACCGCTCCCCACGGCTGCCAGCAACACAACGCCCATCAGCACCGGCAACCCGGGGAACGTCACTGGCTTGGTGGTCATGAGCCCTTGAAGCTTGGCGAAGGTAACTGCGGACCCGGCGAACGACACCGCACCCACCAGGAGCGTGAACACGATAGCCACACGAACCCACGAGTCGCTGGAATGCGGGAGTTCCAGAAGCGCCACAAGGGCCGCTGCACCACCGCCCACACCGTTGAAGAGGGCCACAAGCTGCGGCATCTGGGTCATCTGCACCCTGCGGGCCACGGGGGCAGCAACACCGGCACCCACCACTATGGCCCCAAGAATCCAGGGGATGTTTTCCAGTTTCACGGACAGGAACACCGTCAGCACGGCCAAAAGCGCCCCAAACGCGCCAATGAGGTTGCCGCGCCGGGCGGTCCGGGGCGAGTTCAAGCCTTTCAGGGCGAGGATGAAACAGGCGGCAGCTACGAGGTACAGCAGTGCAGTCCAGAGGGGGTTGAGGAGGGTCACGGGCGGCCCTCCTTGCCGGTGGTTTGCCCGGTGTCGATTTTCGACGGCGGCCGTTGCCTTCCCCGGAACATCTCCAGCATGCGGTCGGTCACCACGAACCCGCCCACGAGGTTGGCCGTGGCCAGGACGACAGCCAACAGTCCAACCGCCAGGACCCACGGATCCGTAGCCTGCCCCGCGACGATGATGGCCCCCACCAGGATGATCCCGTGAATGGCGTTCGCCCCGGACATGAGGGGCGTGTGGAGGGTGCTGGACACTTTGGAAACGACCTCGAAGCCCACAAAAACGGCCAGCACGGTGATGGTCAGCAGACTCATTCCATCCATCAACGCACTCCTTCTGTTCCGGTGTGGGTACTGCCGAAGGGTGCCTTTTCGCCGGCGAGCGCCGTGAGTGCCTCCGCTGTGGGTGCGTGCCGGACTTCGCCGTCGTGGGTGAGGCACGCACCGTTCACCACTTCATCCCCGAAGTCGGGTGAAACCACGCCATCGCGCGTCATGAGTGCCAGGAGGTTGGCCACGTTCTTGGCGTACAAGCGCGAGGCGTCCGCGGGCATGGCGGAGGCTGGATCCTTGATTCCCACCAGTGTCACAGTGCCCTGGCCGTCGGCGGTTGGGACGGGGATATCCTGCCCCGGGATACTCCCTTCCACGTTGCCGCCAGATTCTGCCGCCAGGTCAATCACCACCGACCCGGGCCGCATGCCCTGCACCATCTCGCGGCTGACCAGGAGGGGAGCGCGCCTGCCGGGGACCGCGGCGGTAGTAATCAGGACATCGGCCTGGGCAACATGCGGCGCAAGGAGTGCGCGTTGCAGCGCTCCCCGGTCGGCGCTCAGTTCGCGCGCGTATCCACCTGACGCTTCGGCCGTTTCGAGGTCGAGTTTGATGAACGTTCCGCCCATGGACGCTACCTCGTCGGCTGATGCGGGCCGGATGTCGTTGGCTGAAACGCGGGCGCCAAGCCTTTTGGCTGTTCCGATCGCCTGCAGTCCAGCCACGCCCGCTCCAAGCACCAGCACCTTGGCGGGCGGGATGGTTCCGGCCGCGGTCATGTAGAGCGGGAAGAACCGCGGCAAACGCATTGCAGCCTCAAGCACGCACCGATATCCCGCCACCAAAGCCTGGGAGGTCAGCGCATCCATGGATTGGGCCCGTGAAATCCGGGGCACCAATTCAAGCGCAAACGACGTGATGCCGCCAGCGGCGAGGGCCCGCACGGTAGGCAACTCCGACGACGGCGACCCCAGTCCCACGGTGACCGCACCCCTGTGGAGGGATCCCGCCGTCGACGGTTCCAAGGGCCGCACATGGCAGTAGACATCCAAGGACCCGACATCCAGGGCCTGCACTACGGAGGCACCTGCTTGCCGGTAGTCGTCGTCGCTATGGCCGGAGGCCAGCCCGGCCCCGGACTGGATCTCCACGTCAAGGCCCAGACCCACCAACTGCTTGACCGTTTCCGGCGTGGCAGCCACCCGTCGCTCACCATCGAGCGCCTCGCGCGCTATGCCTGCTTTCACCCGCCACCCCTCTTCCGGAACCCGCCAGAAACCAGTTGGCATGAGTCTATGACCGCATGGGTTCCGGCGGGAGTAGGGGGCTGCGCTATGTGCACAAGTCCACTAGGGTCGGTGGAAGCTGGTGGCAACCAGCCACCACACCGTCGACGAGCCGGTTCCGGCCGTGCCGTCGGGAAGGAACGCCGCTATGGACACGTTCAAAATCGGCTATTTCGTAGGAAGTCTCTCAAGTACCTCCATCAACCGGGTCCTCTCAAAGGCCCTGATCAGCGTCGCTCCGCCGGAGCTGGAATTCCATGAGATCGCCATCAAGGATCTCCCCCTCTACAGCTCTGATTACGACGCCCAGTTCCCGCCTGCCGGGCAGGAGCTGAAGGATGCCATCGCGGCATCGGACGGCATCCTGTTCGTCTCCCCCGAATACAACCGTTCCATTCCGGGCGCGCTGAAGAACGCCATCGACTGGGGCTCACGCCCGTGGGGCACCAACTCGTTCGCTCGAAAGCCCACTGGAATCATCGGAGCTTCGCCCGGCGGCATCGGCACGGCGGTGATGCAGTCCTCCATGCGGAGTGTGCTGAGCTTCCTGGACGCACCGCAGTTGAACGCCCCGGAGGCGTACATCCGTTTTGTCGCGGACGCTTACGACGACGACGGTTCAGTTAAGGACGAAGGCACCGCTGGGCTCCTGCGGCACTACATGGAGGAGTACAGCGCTTTCGTGCAGCGCGTCCTCGCCGCCAATGCTCCCGGCCACATCGGCGACCCGGAACCGGATACCGACAAGCTGAACCGCTAGGACTGCGGGCTGGGTGTCGCCTAACTCTTTACGGGCGGCACCCGGACTTCCCGCCCGTCCCACGATTTAGTCAGTATGCTTACTACTACGAGGATGTACGAACAGGCCCCTACCTCAGGAGAAAAGATGCTTCGTAGAGTAGCTATGACCGCCCTGGCGCTGGCCCTTTTTGCCGGCTCTGCCGCCTCCACCGCCGGAGCCGCCAACGCGGCCACAAGCTTTCAAGGCAGTGTTGCCGCAACCACGCAGGGCCCGTCACCCGAGCCCAGCAACCCCTCCGGCCCGTCCACCGCGACCCCCACGGCGGAGCCAACTTCCGACGCTCCCAATCCTGCCGGTACGGGGCCGGCCAACCCCGGCACCAGCGAAACCAACCAGCAGCAGCAAACCCGGACAGATGTTGTTCCGTGGGTTCTCGCGGGGGTGGCTGCGGTCATCATCATCGCCCTCATCATCTGGACGTTGCGAAACCGCCGCGGCCGGGACAAGGGCATCCAGCACGACGACGACTAGTCGCCCTGGCCCCTGCCGATCAGCTTGCCAATAAGGCTCGTCTCCAAGTGCTCCAGCAGGTGCTGCGGATTGTCGTAGACTTCCGCGGCACCTGCGTCACGCAATTCTGCTTCGCTGATTCCACCGCAGGTCAGGGCAACCACCGGCACGCCGATCGCAGCGCCGGCCTTCACATCCCATACGGCGTCGCCAACGAATACGGCATCCTCCGGGCTCACGCCGAGCTTCTCCAGGCAGGCCACCAGGATGTCCGGGGCGGGCTTGCTTTCCTCGGCGTCGTTGGAGCTCGTCCAGGCGTCGATGGAGGAGCCCGCGTCGAGGAGGTGGCGGCTCACGTCGAGGTCGCGTTCCTGCGCCGACGATGCCAACCCGACCGCGAGCCCGGCGTCGGAGCATGCCGCCAGAAGGTCGCGTGCCGAGTCGAATGGCCGGAGCGTCGGCCAGAACGTCGAGAACACGGCGCCGTGGGCCGATTTCAGGTCTTCCTGCATTTCATCGGTGCAGTCCGGGACCAGGCTTTGGATCAGTTTGTCACCTCCCATGCCCACGCGGCGGTGGATAGCGGACATTTCGATGTCCAGCCCTTCGCGCCTGAACGCCTGCCACCAGGCCATCGCGTGGAAGTAGCTGGAATCGATCAAGGTACCGTCCACATCGAAGAGGACTCCGCGCTTCTTTTGCGACTTCACATCAGCTGCCACAACTCACCACTTTCGACGTCGTTTGGGCACCTTGCTCCGCGAGCGCCGAATCAATGGCGGGCTCTTCCAGCATCAGTACCGCGTACCGCTCAGGGGAGGCTTGCCGCAGCAGGCCGGTGCCGGCAACTTCCCGGATGGCCTCGACGCCTTCCACCGCCTCATCCACGGAAGAGAAGCGCTTCGAGAGGCCCATCAGGGCGTCGTTGCCATCCACTACCAGAATCCGATATCCCCCGTCGGGCGTTTCAACCATCTCCAAGTGTCCGGCCACGCAAACCTCCTCTTCGTTGATGAACTGCATAGTAAGACTACTTAGTATAGGCCACCTAAGAAATGTGGCGTAACGCGGGAAATACGCGCGTGCAACATCTTGTTGGCACCGACATGACAACAATTGGAATCATCGGTGCAGGACACATTGGCAGCCAAGTAGCACGCAAGGCCGTGGAACTGGGCTACGACGTCGTAATCAGCAACTCGCGGGGTCCCGAAACGCTTGGCGAGTTGGTCGCGGAACTTGGGCCGAAGGCCCGTGCCGCCACGGCAGCCGAAGCGGCAGCGGCGGGCGATTTCGCCGTCGTGACCGTTCCCCTGAAGAACTACCAAAGCATCCCGACGGAGCCGCTCGAGGGCAAGGTGGTCATCGACACCAACAACTATTACTGGGAGCGCGACGGCCGCATCCCCGAGCTGGACAACGGCGAGGCAACCACGTCAGGCCTCCTCCAAAAGCACCTCCCCACCTCCAAGGTAGCCAAGGGCTTCAACCACATCTTCGCCAAGGACATCACCACCGACGGCACCCCTGCCGGGACGCCGAACCGTCGCGCACTGGCCACCGCCAGCGACTTCCCCGAAGCCGCGGAACTGGTCACCAAGCTCTACGACGAGTTCGGCTTCGACACCGTCAACATCGGCCCGCTGGAAGATAGCTGGCGCGTGGAGCGGGACCGCCCCGCATACGTGATCCGGCAAAACGCGGACGAACTCCGCGAGAACCTCGCCAAGGCAACCCGCACCGTCTAAATTCCGGAACGCACGACGGCGGGCAAGCGGCTTGCGCTTGCCCGCCGCCTTTGTTTTGGGTGCTTTGGGTTCCGGAACTTCCATCACGGCGGAGTCCAAAAAAACGACGGCGAAACGGTGTCACGAATCGGCGGCGGCGCACACATTATGGGTGGCTGCCTCCCCGATAGGCCCGGCGCATGGGCTTCCGGGGAGGCAGCTTCGCCCTAAGAGCCCCTACGCGAGGAGTCCCATGTCCACAAGAATCTCGAGCTGGCCCGCAGCAACCCCCATGTGGGTGGACCTGGGCGCAGATGATCCCGAAGCGGCGAAGGACTTCTACTCGGGCCTGTTCGGCTGGGACTTCATCTCCGGCGGCGAGGACGCGGGCGGCTACGTCCTGGCGTGTGTCGGCGGGCGTGCCGTGGCAGGACTGGGCCCCAAACAGGATCCGCAGATGCCCACCACCTGGACCACCTTTCTAGGGTCGGATGACGTCGACGTCACCGCAAAGAAGGTAACCGCAGCTGGCGGACAGCTGATCGCTCAACCGTTCGACGTGATGGATTCCGGCCGCATGGCCCTGGCCGTGGACAGTGCCGGCGCAGTGTTTGGGGTCTGGCAGGCAGGCAACCACATCGGCGCGGAACGCGTCAACGAGCATGGCGCGCTGTGCTGGAACGAGCTCCATACCCGTGACTATGCTGCAGCCCGCTCTTTCTACGCCGAGGTCTTCGATGTCAGCTACCAGGACGTGACCGAGGACGGCTTGGTCTACTCCACTATCAGGCGGCCGCTGGACGGGCGCGAAGTGGGCGGGGTCCACCATGACACCGAGCTCTCCGGGACCACACCCAACCATTGGATGACGTGGTTCGCCAGCGACTATGTGGAGGGCTCCGCCACCCGGGCCGTGGAGCTGGGTGCGACGCTCCTGGAGCCGGTCACCGATAGCCCGCTGGGACGAATGGCCGTAGTGCGGGGACCGCAGGGCGAGAAATTCGGCCTCATCGACGCTCCGCGCACCAGCGAATAGGACGCCCCGCGTACCAGCGGTAGTCAGGCCGCCGCCGGGTCCAGCGCTTCGGCGATGATTTCATGCGCGTGGGCAGCGGCCAACGGCGCGGCCAGGCGATGCACGGCCTGGAAGGTCCTGCGGACGGCGGGGCCATGCCATTCGGGCGGGAGATAGTCCGTGGGCAGGTTGGGGTCCCGGTACGGGAACCGGCGCCACATGGTCAGCATGGGGATGTAGTAGCGGAACGCGTCACGCCGCAGCTCCTCCGTGGACTGGGCCAAGGCAACGTTCGGGTCCTCACCCACGCGCTCAACCCACTGCTGCTCCGCATCCCCGTAGAGCTCAAGGAACTCGGTGAACTGGTCATCGAGTTCCTTGAGGTCCCACCACTCCGAGATTTTGGGCCGCATGGGTCCGTCAAAGACGTAGTCGCTCCGGAAAAGGTCCACGAATTCGATCAACCCACTGGCCGTGAGGCGCTCCCTGGCTTGTTCGAGTTTGTGTGCTGGCGCGATCCACACGCCGTTCGCCACCGACCCGAACCCCAAGCCGGACAACGCCGAACGCAGCTGGTGCCTGCGGTTCCGCATCGATTCCGGCACGGAGAACACGGCAAGCACCCATGTGTCCACCGGTGCAGGCTGCTCAGGGGCGAAGATGCGGCGGTCACCTTCACGGAACACATCGCTGACAGACTCCGAGATCTTGTACTTGGCAATCCCACCTTCGCGCACACTCTTCAGCACGCCCTTGGCCTTGAGCCTGGAGACAGATGACCTCACGCCCGGCGCGTCGTAGCCGAGCGAGCCCAGCATGGAAATCAGTGCGGACACCGGCAGGGCATCGCCTGCGTTCCGACCGTAGAGCCCGAAGATCGTGACGAGCAGCTGCTGGTGGCGCACCGGGGGTGCCGGGACGGCGAACATCGGAAGGATCCTCATTTCCGCGCCCCACAGTGGGCGCCAGTCCAGTTCATCATAGGTGCGGGCAGCAACCCGCCCGAGACTAGCCGGGCCATACTAAGCATGCTTACTATAGATGGACGCTGCTCGGGGGCTGTTAGTGCCCCGGAGAGTCCTTTCCGTTCAAACGATAGGAAGCACATCATGGCAGGAAATCTGGTAGCACGCTCCATCCACGACCTTACGGCCGCTGCGTGGTTCGGCGGCTCATTGATGGGGGCCATTGGTCTTAATGGGGCCGCCGCAGAAGCCAAAGATCCCACGGAGCGTACCCGGTTATCGAGCAAGGGCTGGGGAAAGTGGGCCCCTGTGCAGACAGCGGCCTTCGTCGGGCACCTCGCATCGGACCTGGCAATCGCTTGGGAGAACAAGGGCAGGATTGCGAAGCAGGACAGCGTCGCCGCCAACACCATCTATAAGACCGTGGTGACACTGGCCGGCGCTGCCGTCACTCTCTACGCAGGCGTCGTTGGCAAGAAAGTGGATGAGCTTTCCGAAGAAGGGGCAGAAGGAGCCACCGAACCTCGCGCAGGCGCTTCCGATGAGCTGAAGTCCGCCCAGAACCAACTGAAGGCGCTGCAGTGGGCCATTCCCGCATTCGCAGGCTGGGTGATCGTTCTCGGCGCCAAGCACGGTGAGATGCAGCGGCCCAAGAACATCCTGAAGGGCCTCCGCTAAGGGCTCCGAAGACCCCGCCGAGATGGCACCTAATGACAATCCGGAGCCGGCATTGTCATTAGGTGCCATCTTGCGCGGTGATCCTGCGTACGAAGTGCTCCGGCCACGGTTCCGCTGAGGTGGCTCCGCTGGGTACGTGGACGGTGGTGACCGTCCCGAAAGCCGCCACGTCCCCGCCGTCGGACGTTACTTCGAATGCCATGGTCAGCGAGGTCCGCCCCAGCGCACTGACCCGCACCGTCGCGGTGATGCGCTGGCCGAACCACAGCTTGGCTTTGTAATTGATGACTTGCTGGACCCTGGGTGCGCTGGGGAAATAGTCCGGCAGGTCCAGGGACCGGAAGAGCTCAGCTTCGGCAGCTTCCACCCAGCGCAGGATGGCCGAATTGTGTTGGTGTCCGGAGGCGTCGGTGTCTACCCACTCCACCGTTCGCTCGATGCACGCCTCCGGAAACCTGTCCACGATGCTCTATCGGGCGCTTACTGCGACGTCGTCCGGGTCCACGCCCGCCTCGGCAACCGGCACCTCGGGCTGCGGCTTGGGAATCAAGGCCACCGCTCCGGCTGCCAGCACTGCAATCCCGGCAAAGATCGCGAAGTTGGCCTCGAAAGGCAGCTTCGAGCCAGCAATCCAGCCACCGATAAGGGGTCCCGAGATGGCACCAAGCCGGGCAAAACTCAGGGCCCATCCCGTTGCGGTGCCGCGAACCTTGGCGGGATAGTAGTCGGCGATATAGCCCGTCAGGACCAAGGACGTGGAGATGGAACCAACGCCGGCGAACGCGACGAACAGCAGGTTGACCACCATGGTGTTCGGGAAGACCAACAGCATGATGCCCAGGCCGCCCAGGATGTAGAACACCACCAGGATGAGCTTCTTGCCGTACTTGTCCGCCGCCCGCCCCAGGAGCAGGCCACCGATCGCGGAAGCCAGGCTGAAGACCAGGAGGAAGGTCAGCGACGAGCCGAGGTCGTAGCCAGCCTTCTTCATGATGCTCGGCAGCCACGTGTTCAGGCCGTAGACCAGTACCAGTCCGCAGAAGAGCGAGATCCAGAAGAACACCGTGGACCGCAGGTACTTCCGCGAGAACATGGTGGTGATCGTCTTCCACCATGGGTCGGCCTGCACGCCGGCCACAGGAGCAGTCTGGACAACCGGCCGGTAGCCGCGGATGTCCAGTTTGGCTGCCAGCGCCTTGGCCTCAGCCCGCCGCCCCTTGGACTCAAGGTATTCGAGGGACTCGGGAAGGAACTTCCAAATGATGGGCAGCAGGACAACCGGTGCGGCACCGATCGCGATGACGGCGCGCCATCCACCCAAGGGAAGGACGAACAGGGCCGCAAGTGCCGCCGCCACGATGCCCAGCGAGTAGCCGGAATACATCAGGCCGTAGTTGTAGGAGCGCTTGTTTGGAGCCGAGTATTCGATGGTCAGGGCCGCGGCCACCGGGATGACACCGCCCATGCCCAGCCCACCAATGAGACGGAAGAGACCGAACAATTCAGGGGTTGGAGCCCAAGCCGCCCCAGCCTGGGTGATCGTGAAGATGACCATGGAGGCCAAGAGCATCTTCTTCCGACCCACGAGGTCACTCAGGGTGCCGATGAAGAGTGCGCCAATAAGCATGCCGATCAGGGCATATGATCCCAGGCCGCCCAGCGCGAGCGGCGAGAGGTTCCATTCCTTGTACTCCGCAAGTGCGGGAAGGACGGCACCGAGTACGCCGACGTCGTAACCCTCGGCGAGGATCGCGATCCAGCAGCAGAACAACACCAGGCCGGTTGTTTTAGTGGGTACATTCCAGTCGTTGACGGGTGCGGTTGCCATGACTACTTCACCAAGACCGATGCTGCGGCGGACTCCGGAGTCCAACGAAGGTGCGTGTTGACCTGTTCGATGTCCGCTTCCTTCAGCAGGGAAAGGCGGGGGCGTACGGCGTCAGTCCGCGAGCTCGGCGGCTTCCGCCGGCCAGCGCGGAACTGCGGGATCCATTGGGCACCAGGGCCCTGGTATTCCTGTTCAGCCGCAGCGTGCAGGGTCCACTGGGGATCGTAGAGGTGCGTGCGGCCGAGTGCGATGAGGTCCGCGCGGCCGGCGAGGAGGATCGAGTTGACGTCGTCGTAACTGGAGATAGCGCCGACGGCGATCACTGCCACGCCTGCCGGAGCGGCCACTTCCTGACGGATGCGGTCGGCGAACGGGGTCTGGTAGCTGCGCCCGAACGCGGGCTTCTCTTCCTTGGCGACCTGGCCGGTGGAGACATCCAGGCCGGCAGCGCCATGCTCGACGAATGCCTTGGCAATCGCCACGGAATCGTCGGACGTGTTGCCGCCTTCGATCCAGTCCGTCGCGGAGATGCGCACCGTCACCGGCTTGCCGGCAGGCCAAGCCGCACGAACGGCGTCGAAAACTTCCAGCGGGAACCGCAGCCGGTTCTCCAAGCTGCCGCCGTATTCGTCGGTCCGCTTGTTGGACACCGGCGAAAGGAACGAGGACAGCAGGTAACCGTGCGCGGCGTGGATTTCCAGGAGGTCGAAGCCTGCCTGTTCGGCGCGGACGGTCGAGGCAACGAACTCTGCCTTGATGGCTTCCATTCCTGCACGGTCCAGTTCAACGGGGGTCTGGTTCTCGGCGCTGTACGGCAAGGCAGAAGGGCCGACGGCGGTCCAGTTGCCGGAGTCGAGTGGCTGGTCGATGCCTTCCCACATGAGCTTGGTGGAGCCCTTGCGGCCGGAGTGGCCCAACTGGGCGCCGATCTTGGCGGTGGAACGGCCGTGCACGAAGTCCACGATCTCCTTCCAGCTATCGCGCTGGGCATCTGTGTACAGGCCGCTGCAGCCCGGGGTGATCCGGCCGGCTTCGGAAACGCAGACCATTTCGGTCATGACCAGGCCGGCGCCGCCCAGGGCCTTGGAGCCGAGGTGGACCTTGTGGAAGTCACCGGGGATACCGTCGACGGCGGAGTACATGTCCATCGGTGAGACCACGATGCGGTTCTTCAGCTCGAGGTCGCCAATGCGGAACGGCTGGAACATGGCCGGGGCAACCTCTGCGAGTCCCTGCGACGAAGCGAAGTCGCGGTCCACGGCGTCGGCGAACTCGGGGTCGCGAAGGCGCAGGTTTTCCTGGGTGATGCGGCGGCTGCGGGTGAGCAGGTTGAACGCGAACTGCGTGGGATCCTGGTCCTTGTACTGGCCGATGCGTTCGAACCATTCGAGCGAGGCCTGGGCAGCACGCTGGGTGGAAGCGACTACGGGCCGGCGTTCGGCTTCATAGGCTTCCAGGGCGTCCTGCACCGTGGAATGCTCGTGCAGGCACGCAGCCAGGGCCAAGGAGTCTTCCATGGCCAACTTGGTGCCGGAGCCGATGGAGAAGTGTGCCGTGTGCGCGGCGTCGCCGAGGAGGACCACGTTGTTATGGCGCCAGCTCTCATTCCGGACCGTGGTGAAGTTGATCCACTTGGAGTTGTTGGTGAGGACCTCGTAGCCATTCAGTTCCTCCGCGAAGATTTCGCGGATCTTGGCGATGGCCTTCTCATCGGAAACGCCGGGTGGGAAGACCTCGTTGGCGGTCTCGTCGAAGCCTGCCGCGTGCCACACGTCCTGGTGCATTTCGACGATGAACGTGGAGCCCTCATCCGAGTACGGGTATCCGTGGATCTGCATGACGCCCCACTCGGTTTCCTTCACGAAGAACTTGAAGGCCTCGAACACCTGGTCCGTGCCCAGCCACATGAACTTGTTGGTGCGGGGATCCAGGTTTGGCTTGAAGGAATCGGCATACTTGGCGCGGATCTGCGAGTTGACGCCATCCGCGGCCAGCACCAGATCGTAGGTGGCTTCGAGTTCTTCGACGGGCGGGGCCAGGGTGCTGAAGCGGACGTCCACGTTCAGCTCGATGCAGCGGCGCTGCAGCAATTCCAGCAGTTCCTTGCGGCTCATGGCAGCGAAACCTTGGCCACCAACGGTGATCATCTGGTCCTTGAAGTGGATGTCGATGTCAGACCAGCGGGCGAAACGGCGGCTCATGTACTCGGCCACGACGGGATCGGCGTTGCCGATGCCGCCCAGCGTCTCATCGGAGAATACGACGCCGAAGCCAAAGGTGTCGCTGGCAGCGTTGCGTTCCCAGAGGGTGATGTCATGCGACGGGTCCAGCTGCTTCATCAGCGCTGCGAAGTACAGGCCGCCGGGGCCGCCTCCAACGATTGCGATTTTCATGGGTGTTGCTCCTTCTCAGGCCTGGCTCTGGCCGGCGGGGGTAAGTTGTTCGGTGCTCGCGTTCGCCGTGACCAGGCCCTCGCGCAGCTTGAAATGCTGGAGTTTGCCACTGGGGTTGCGCGGCAGTTCGGTGACGAAGCGGACATCCCGGGGGTACTTGTACGGGGCGATGGTCTGCTTCACGAAATCTTGGATTTCCTTGCGCTTACCGGCGTCGCCAGTGACTCCCTCGCGCAGGACGACGAACGCGCAGACGATGCTGCCGCGTTCCTCGTCCGGAATTCCGATGACCGCGTTTTCCACCACGTCCGGGTGTTGGTCGATGGCGGTTTCAACCTCCGGCGCACCGATGTTGTAGCCGGAGGAGACGATCATGTTGTCCGAACGGGCCTGGTAGGTGAAGTACCCGTCCGCGTCCATTGCGAAGGTGTCACCCGTGACGTTCCAGCCACGGACCACGTAGTTCGCCTGGCGGGGGTCATCCAGGTAGCGGCATCCCGTAGGACCAATCACGGCCAGCCGTCCAATGTTGCCGGGGCCAAGTTCGTTGCCTTCGTTGTCCAGGATGGTGGCCCGGAATCCCGGCACCGCACGCCCAGTGGTGCCGGGGCGGATGTCATCCCCGGCAGCGGAAATGAAGACATGCAGCATTTCCGTGGCACCGATTCCGTTGACCAACCGCAGTCCAGTCGCCGTGTGGACGGCTTCCCAGGTCTCCTTGGAAAGGTGCTCCCCTGCGGAGACCGCGATGCGCAGGCCGCGAAGGAGGTCGCCGCGTTTCTCCTTGAGGATGGCGCGGTAGGCCGTGGGTGCCGTGAAAAGGATCGTGGCCCCGGCCTTCGAGGCGTGCTCGGCCAGTTCAACGGGTCCGGCCTTCTCGGTCAGGAGCGATGACGCGCCAAACCGCAGCGGGAAGACCACCAGCCCCCCAAGCCCAAAGGTAAAGGCCAGCGGAGGCGAACCGGCAAAGACATCGTCCGCGGTGGGCTGAAGGATGTACCGGGCGAAGGTGTCGGCGTTGGCCAGGATGTCCCGGTGGAAGTGCATGGTCACCTTCGGCACCCCTGTGGTGCCGGACGTCGGACCCAACAGCGCAACGTCATCGGCGGCCGTGTCCACAGCCGTGAACTTCCCACTCTTGTGCCCGCAGCGGGAGGCGAGGTCGCCGTCGTCGTCGAACCCGTTGCCGGCTCCATAGGTCAGGACGGTGACGCCATCCCCGGCGGCGATCGCGAGTTCATCCACGAACCGGTGGTCCGAAATGGCCACTACGGGCTTGGTGAGCTGGATGAGCGTGGAAACCTCGGTGGATCGCAGCATGGGCATGGTGGTGACCACGACGGCGCCTGCTTTCAGGACACCCAGCCACGCTGCAACAATCCACGGGTTGTTGGGGCCGCGCAGCAGCACACGGTTGCCGGGAACAACACCGAGATCTTCGGTGAGGACCTGCGCCACCTGGTTGGAACGCGTCTGGAGCTGGCCATAGGTCCAGACGGAGCCATCGGGTGTCCACAGGGCGGGACGGTCTGCGCCGAACTGTTCGACAGCGTCGTCGATCAGCACCGCGGCAGCATTGAGCCGCTCAGGGTATTGGAGTTCAGGAAGAGTGAATTCAAGCGCCGGCCAGGTGTCGGCGGGCGGCAGGTGGTCGCGGGTGAACGTGTCCACGTGGGCCGATGGCGTCATGCTCATGGCCGTTCCTTTCAGTGGTGCGTCGTTGAAGCTGGTGGTTGGGGGATCTCAAGCTGTTCAGGCGCCGGCCCGGATCATGCCCTCCTGGGCGACCGTGGCGAGGAGCCTTCCGTGCCGGTCGAAGAAGCGGCCCATGGCGAGGCCCCTGTTGCTTTGACCGGAAATTGCTTCTTGGGCGTACAGGATCCAGTCATCCGCGCGCCCGTCGCGGTGGAACCACATGGAGTGGTCCAGGCTGGCGGTAGCGAGTCCTGGGGTTGACCAGTTGAGGCCGTTGACCCGGAGGAGCGGCTCCAAAATCGTGTAGTCGCAAACGTAGGCGAGGGCTGTGCGGTGGAGGTCGGCATCGTCCGGCAGGGCGTCGAAGGCCTTAACCCAGATGGCTTGCTGGGGCACCGCGCCGCCCTCCAACTTGATGTATACCGGACCGGGAATATGGCGCATATCGAAGCTGCGACCCGTGGACCAATAGTCTGCGGCCGGACCGTCAATTCCGTCCAGCACTTCGGCTGCCGTCCGCAGTGATTCAGGATCGACGGCGGCAGGTGCCTCGGGCTGGAAGTCCGGTCCGTCTTCGGGGACCTGGAAGGAACCCATTGCGGCATATACGGGTTTGCCGTTCTGGAAGCCCCGCACCGTGCGGGTGGAGTAGCCGCGGCCATCGCGCAGGCGCTCCACTTCGTACCGGACACTGGAGCCGATATCCACCGGACGCATGAAGTAGCTGTGCATCGAGTGCAGGTCCCTGTCAGCATCAACGGACCGCATCATTGCGGCCGCGGCCTGTGCCACCATGTCTCCACCGTAGGCTTTTGGCCACGGCACGTACTGGGTGGTTGCTTCATAGGCTTCGTCGAAGACCTGGGGCTCGGTGGCGGTAAGTTCCACCGCTTTGAGGAAGGTCTCCGAGGTGAGGGTTCCAGTGATCATGGCTTAGGCCCGGCGGTAGTCTGCGAGGGTTTCGTCGGCGACGTCTTCGAGGTTGACCACGAGGTTCTCCGGCGTCCGTGCCGTGAGCCAGACGAGTTCTTCCGTGATGGACATGTTGGCTTCAACGTGCGGCATGAACGGCGGCACGAACACCCAGTCGCCGGCCTTCATGTCGATGAACTCCGAGTAGTTCTCGCCGAAGTAGATCCGACCATGGCCACGAAGGACGTAGCCGCCGGTCTCAGCCTCGCCGTGGTGGTGCGGCAGGGAGCGGTAGCCGGGGGTGTTGGACACCTGGCCGAACCAAATCTTGGTTGCCGGGGTGTGCTGGATGCTGACGCCCGAAACACGGATGCAGTCTCCGGACTGGGCAGTATTGGTGTCTTCAGCTCCGGAGCGGGTGACGACCGGAACAACCTTGCCATCAGGCTGGGCGTAGATGGAGTTGTCGCCTTCGAGGACGTATTCAGTGGTGGTCTGGCTCATTGGTCTCTCCTTTGAATGGGTTGTATCAGGCGTTTACAGGGACGGGGGCATGGATCCGGAACTGGTTCTCCAGCCGGCCAATCCCATCGATTTCGGTGGTGAGCACGTCACCGTCCTGGAGGAAGCGCGGCGGAGTCATTCCCATGCCCACTCCCCCGGGCGTTCCCGTGAGGACGAGGTCGCCAGGGCGCAGGATGGTGAACTGCGAGATATAGGACAGGAGTTGCGCGGGGCCAAACACCAAGGTGCTGGTGTTGCCGTTTTGGACGAGCTCGCCGTTGACGTAGCCCCTGACCTGGAAGTGTTCACCCGCCTCGTCCGCGGTGACCAGGACTGGGCCCACCGGAGTGGTTCCGTCCCAAGCCTTGCCCTGGAACCACTGCAGCGTCCGGTTTTGCCAGTCGCGCATGGAAACGTCGTTCGCCACCGTGTACCCGGCGATGCCCTGCCGGGCTTGGTCCTCATCGGCGTGGAACAGTTCAGAGCCGACGACGACGGCCAGCTCGGCTTCCCAGTCGACGCGGCCACTGCCGTGGACTTCTACAGGGTCGGTGGCCCCAACGAGGGTGTCCGCGTACTTGGCGAACAGGGTGGGGAACTCGGGGAGTTCACGGCCCATTTCCTGGATGTGGTCACCGTAGTTCAGGCCGCAGCAAATCACTTTGCCGGCGCGGGGCAGGAGCGGTGCCAGATCGGCGTCGGCTGACTGAATCACAGTCTGCTCCGTCGAGGCCGCGGCATCCTCCACCACGGACCGCCACTCAGGCTGGGCCAGGAGTGCGCCCACATCGCTGGCTGGCAGCGCAAGGTAAGAGTCGGCGCCCGTGGCGAGTGCCGCCGTCGTACCTCCGTTTGCCGTGCGCAGGGTGGCGAGTTTCATGTGCTGGGTTCCCTTCGAGTTTTGTGATGTGTCGACTTTTTTACGATCGTCACATATGCTCAACGTAGCACGAGAGAAATGATCTGCACAGAGGCTTTCCAAAAGTTTTTGCAGCCGCCACAACGAGGAGGAACAGCATGAGCCACCAGACGATCAACCCCGAATCCCTGCCTAAGCCCTCAGGTTTCGCGCACGGCATCCTGGCCGGCAACACCGTGTTCCTGGGCGGACAAACCGCGCTGGACAAGAACATGAACATCGTTCCCGGCGGCATCGTGGAGCAGTTCACGCAGGCCTTCACCAACGTTCTGACGACGCTGCGCGAGGCCGGGGGTCAGCCTGAGGACCTGGTCAACGTGACCATCTACCTCACGGACGTGGACGACTACATGGCAAACGGCCGCGAAATCGGACGCATCTGGCGTGAAATGGCGGGCTCGCAGTACCCCGCGATGGCCGGTATCGGCGTCACGAGGTTGTGGCAGAAAGAAGCCCTGATCGAAATCCAGGGCATCGCGGTTATTCCGGAGCGCTAAGCCCGGTAGGCCAAGTCTGTGGGACGTGCGGGTTCAGATGCCGCTTTCGGCATCGAGGCGGCCCGCGCGGACTGCGCGCGCCAACTCCGCATGGTCCTTCTCGGTCTGGTCTGCGTAGTGCCTCGCCCATCCCGCCAGTGCTTTTTCGAACAGCTCTGAACGGCCCAGGTAGCCCGCGATGAATGCGGTGCCGGGAGTTTGGGAGTGGGCCCGGGCGAGCACACCCCCGCACAGCTGGGCATAGTCGGCCAGTGCCCCCGGGCCCAACTGATCCACGGCGAAGGACCCCTTCATGTCGCGGAATTGACGGACGAAGTAGTCCCGAGGCTGACCATCGGCCTCGACCGCGTTGCCCACCCATCCGAGGAACGGATCGGATTGTGCCTGCATGATCCTCTGGCCGGCCACGGTTCGGTAGCCTTGGCCGAAGCTGGTCAGCAACCGGACAACATCTGAGGATGGTCGGGAGCCTCCATGGCTCTCCAGCACGGAACGCTGCACCTCTTTTGCTTGCAGGAACAAGGGCTCCTCCGATGGGCCCAGCATGAGGATCACCCAACAACGGGTTCCGACGCTACCCACTCCGACCACCCGCAACGCTACGTCCACCAGCCGGTACTGGCTTACCAGCACTGCAGTATCGGCACGCAACGAATCCCGATACTGGTCAAAGAGTGCGCTCACTCGATCCAGCGTTGTAGTTTCAGGGTGGTAGACCAACGGCCACTGGTCGACGATCCTCCGCTCCCCCTGGACTGTCTCCGTAGTCATCTTGGCCAAAACCTGTTCGGAGGTCCGCCTCTTGGCCTTCTCGACGTCCTTCTCCAGGATGTTTTTCCTGGAAAGCCTCCCGGACGACATGGTTGCCATGAGCACGTCCATATCGACGTGGAAGTAGTACCTCTCTGCGGCCGTACCCTCGAACAACCTCCGCATCGCCACCCGGTACCCCCTCGCCGAAGCCTCAGCAGCCGTTTGGCATTGTTCCTCAGAGTGGCCGCTGTTGCGTCCGCTCAGCCAGATACTTGCTGCCAGCCTCTTGACGTCCCACTCCCATGGAGCGGGAAAGACCTCGTCAAAGTCGTTGAGATCGAAGACCAAGCGCCGCTCGGGTGACGCGTACAGCCCAAAATTTGCCAGATGGGCGTCGCCGCAAGCCACCACCTGATGCCCGGAGGTCGCTTCGAGGGACAGGTCCCCGGCCATGACAGCCGCGGCACCCCGAAAAAAGGCGAAAGGCGTCTGCACCATCCGGCCCACCCGCACGGGAACAAGGTGCGCCAGCCGGGAAGCGTGCTGTTCCTCAAGAATCGATACCGGGCTGCGGTCCGGCGTCGAGAACCTTCCCTGGGCGCTCCGCGGCAAGGCCTCCCGGGCGGCTTTGCCCCTGGCGCGGTCTTGGTCGACTGGACTCCACGTACCACTGACGAGCGGACTCATGCCCCAAGTGTGGCATCCGGGTCGTCTTGGGTGAACCATGTCCCTATGGGATCTGTCACTGAATATCTGGAAAGCGTTACCCCTGGCAACCGGCCGATACTGGAACGGATAGTGGGTATCGCGCGCGAACTCGCGCCGGAGGCCGAGGAAGGTGTCAGCTACGGTATGCCCGCGCTGCTCGTGGACGGGAAGGGGTTCGTGAGCGTGCTCGAGACGAAGAAGCACCTGGCTCTGTACCCGTTCAGCGGGCAGATCCTGCCGACAATGTCGGAGGAGCTAGGCGGGTACTCGTGGTCGCCGGGGACGCTGCGGTTCTCGGCGGATAATCCCGTGCCCGACTCAATGGTGCGCCGCATCTTGGAGACGCGGCTGGCGGCGATCCGGAGCTAGTTCGTCAAGGTCTAGTGCTTAGCGGAGACATCCTGGGATATTGCGTTGGCTGCGGCCACGACTTCCTGGCGCACGGAATCCAGGTACTTCTCCGGGTCTGGCTGCGCTGCGACCGCCTGGGCCTGCAGTGACACGTTGATGGCCGCGACGTTGTCCCCGTTGTTGTGGTTGAACACCGGCGCCGCGATGGACATGAGGCCCAGTTCCAGCTCCTGATCGAGCAGGCACCAGCCTTGCGCACGGACACGCTCGACGGCGGCCCTCAAGTCGGGCACGCTGGCGACGGTTCGCGGCGTGAGCGGGGTGAGTTCCGCCGTCGAAAGGTAGGCCTCAAACTTGGCCTGCGGCAATCCGGCGAGCAGGACGCGACCCATGGATGTGGCATACGCCGGGAATCGGGTGCCGACCGTGATGCCGACGTTCATGATCCGGCGGGTAGCAACGCGTGCCACGTAGAAGATGTCCGGACCGTCCAGAACCGCGGCCGAGGTGGACTCCCCCAGCTTCAGGCTGAGCTGCTCGAGGTGGGGCTGCACCAATTGCGGAAGGGAGAGTGCCGACAGGTAGGAGTAGCCCAGCTGCAACACCTTGGCCGTGAGCGCGAAGGTCTTGCCGTCGGTGCGGACATAGCCCAGCTCAACCAACGTGTGCAGGAACCTCCGTGCCGTGGCGCGGGTCAGGTCGGTCCGGGCAGCGACTTCGCTCAGTGTCATCACCGGGTTATTCGCGTCGAACGCCCGGATGACGGCGAGTCCGCGTGCCAGCGACTGCACGTACTGGTCGCTGGCCTGCGGGGTAACTGCGGAGTCGGTCATGGTTACCAATCCTAGGGGTCGTTGCGGGGCCCGCTTTGCACCCTCAGCGGGGCAAATAACGCGCAGAGCGGGCCCCACAACGCGAGGGGGCCACCTTGCGAGGCCTACTCTGCGCCCCAAACTCACGAACAAGCATGCAGAGCGGG
The DNA here is from genome assembly GCF_031455195.1 of Paenarthrobacter nitroguajacolicus. Taxonomy (GTDB): domain Bacteria; phylum Actinomycetota; class Actinomycetes; order Actinomycetales; family Micrococcaceae; genus Arthrobacter; species Arthrobacter nitroguajacolicus_D. The sequence goes on from NZ_JAVDSH010000004.1 coordinate 167,491, forward strand.
CCCCACAACGCGAGGGGGCCACCTTGCGAGGCCTACTCTGCCTTTTTCAAGGGCAGCGGCACGAGCTCCTGGATTTCCTCGAAGGTACAGCCGAAGGTTTCGCGGACCGTGACGCCGTCGGGGCCGGTGAGGAACACGGCTTTATCCGTGTACACGCGGGTCACGCAGCCGACGCCTGTGAGCGGGTAAGTGCACTGTTCTACGAGCTTGGACACGCCTTCGCGCGTCAGCAAGGTCATCATCACGAAGACGTCCTTGGCGCCCGTGGCCAGGTCCATCGCGCCACCCACGGCGGGGATCGCGTCCGGGGCCCCGGTGTGCCAGTTGGCGAGATCTCCTGCTGCGGAGACCTGGAACGCGCCGAGCACGCAGATGTCCAGGTGACCGCCCCGCATGATCGCGAATGAGTCAGCATGGTGGAAGTAGGACGCCCCGGGCAGTTCGGTGACGGGTATCTTGCCCGCGTTGATCAGGTCGCCGTCGATCTCGTCTCCCTCAGCGGCCGGGCCCATGCCTAGCATCCCGTTCTCCGTGTGGAGCGTGATGTTCTGTTCCTCGGTGAGGTAGTTCGACACCAGGGTGGGCTGGCCGATGCCCAGGTTCACGAAGGAACCCGGAGCGATGTCGCGGGCCACCAACTGGGCGAGTTCGTCGCGTCCCAGCGGCTTTTCAGAGGTTTGGATGCTCGTCTGCGTGCCCATGATCAGGCCACCTTTCCGTTCGTAGCAGCGGAGTCAACGCGCACCACGCTGTTGACGTAAATCCCCGGCGTCACCACGTTCTCCGGATCCAACGAACCGGTCGGCACGATCTCCGAGACCTGCACGATGGTCTGCTTTGCTGCCGCAGCCATGATGGGACCGAAGTTCCGGGCGGTCTTGCGGTAGACCAGGTTGCCCTTGCCGTCGGCCTTGAGTGCCTTGATCAGGGCGACGTCGGCGTGGATCGGGGTTTCGAACACCTGCCACTTCCCATCCAGCAACCGGGTTTCCTTGCCCTCGGCCAACGTGGTGCCGTAGCCCGTGGGTGTGAAGAACCCGCCGATACCAGCCCCAGCCGCACGGATGCGCTCGGCCAGGTTGCCCTGTGGAACCAGTTCCAGCTCGATCTCCCCAGCATGGTACTTGGTGTCGAAGTGCCAGGAATCGGATTGCCGCGGGAAGGAACAGATCATCTTGCGGACCCGGCCTTCCTTGATCAACAACGCCAGGCCCTGGTCGCCCTGGCCGGCGTTGTTGTTCACCACGGTCAGGTCCTTCGCGCCACAATCCATCAGCGCGTCGATCAGTTCGAACGGCTGCCCGGCGTTACCGAACCCGCCGATCATTACTGTGGAACCGTCCTTGATCCCGGCGACAGCCTCGCCGACAGTGTCTATGAAATTCAGCATCGCCCTTAGCCCTTCACTGAAGCTGTTACGTTTTCGAGCACCACGGCCAGGCCTTGGCCCACGCCGATGCAGATCGCCGCAACGCCCCAGCGCTGGCCGGAGGCCTGCAGGGAACGGGCCAGCGTGCCCAGGATGCGGGTACCGGAAGCGCCGAGAGGATGGCCCATCGCAATCGCGCCGCCGTGACGGTTCACGATTGCGGGGTCAATCCCCCACGCGTCAACGCACGCCAGCGACTGCGCGGCGAACGCTTCGTTAAGTTCGACGGCGCCCACCTGGTCCCAGCCGATGCCCGCCTTCGCGAGGGCCTTGTTCGCGGCCTCCACGGGCGCGTAGCCGAAGAACTGGGGATCGTTGCCGTGCGCACCACGGCCTGCGATGCGGGCCAAGGGATCCAAGCCAAGGATCCCCGACGCAGCCTCGGAACCGATCCACGCAGCCGAAGCACCATCGGACAAAGGCGAGGCGTTCCCGGCGGTGACCGTGCCGCCGTCGGGCCCGTCTGACTCAGCCCTGAACACCGTCTTCAAACCGGCCAGCTTCTCCGCAGACGAACCAGCGCGGATGCCCTCATCACGCATCAAGTCCGTACCGGGGACCGCGGTCACCAGGTTGTCGTAGAAGCCTTCATTCCACGCAGCGTCGGCCAGGTTGTGTGAATCTGCCGCAAAAGCATCCTGCCGCTCACGGGTGATCCCGTACTTCTCGCGGAGGCGTTCGGTGGCCTCGCCCAGGGAGATGGTCCAGTCCTTGTTCATGGCAGGGTTCACCAGGCGCCAACCGAGCGTGGTGGACGCCAAGGTCATGTCCCCGGCCGGGTAGGGCTTGGAGGTCTTGGGCAAAACCCACGGCGCACGGCTCATGGATTCCGCGCCACCCACCAGCATCAGTTCGGCGTCGCCTGCGTTGATCTGCCGCGAAGCGATGATGGCAGCATCCAGGGAGGAGCCGCAGAGACGGTTCACCGTGGTGCCCGGAATGGAGACCGGCAGGCCTGCCAGGAGGGTGGCCATGCGGGCAACGTTGCGGTTTTCCTCGCCGGCACCGTTGGCGTTGCCAAACACCACCTCATCGATCCGCTCAACATCCAGCCCCGGCGCCCGCTTCACGGACTCACGGACCACGTGGGCAGCAAGGTCATCGGGACGGACAGCGGCAAGGCCGGAGCCGAACTTGCCAAAGGGCGTGCGCACGGCGTCGTACACAAAAGCCTGATTCATGGGGTTTCCTCTGGATTCTGTAGTTCCAAGTAGCTAAGTTGCTCAACCGCTAGTTGGCGGGTGGATTAGTTGGGTTCGGACGCGTCGATCTCGGCGAAGACCTTCTGGGCCGTCTTGAACGCTGAATTGGCCGACGGCACACTGCAATAAATGGCGGTCTGCAGCAGGATTTCCTTGATCTCGTCCCTGCTGAGGCCGTTGTTGAGTGCCGCCCGGACGTGCATGGCCAGCTCCTCCCAGTGCCCGTGCGCCACCAGGGCCGTGAGAGTGACCGCGGAACGCATCTGCCGGCTAAGTCCTGGCCGCGTCCAGATGCCGCCCCAGGCGATCCTGGTGATCATGTCCTGGTAGTCCTCGGTGAAGGAATCCTTGTTGGCATTCGCCCGGTCCACATGGGTGTCGCCAAGCACTTCGCGCCGGACAACCATGCCGGCGTCGTAAATGTCCTGTGCGGTAGCGTCCGCCTGGACGGCACCGTTCCGTACTGCGTCGTTGTGCTCAGAAAATGTCATCGTCCGTTCTCCTTCATGAAGGTCCGCATCAGCCCGGCCACCACGGCCGGTGCTTCTGCTGGCGCAAGGTGACCGACGCCGTCGAGCGCTTCCGCCACGGCGAAACCGCCGCCCGCCCGAATGCCGGCGGCGGTCTCTTCCGCCATGGACGGCGGCGCCACAGTGTCCTCGGCGCCGGCGATCGCCTGCGTGGGGACGGTGATGCTCCCGAGCTGCTCGCGGACATCGAAAGCGGCCAGGGCTTCGCAGCAGAACGAGTAGCCGAAGCGGTCGGCGTCGCGAAGTGCGTGCAGGAGTCGGCTGCTGATCTCCGGCTGACGGTCCATGAATCCGGCGCCAAACCAACGCTCAGCGGAGCCTTGGATCATCACCGGCGTCCCCAGTTTGCGGACAGTTTCAGCCCGTTCCAACCAACCCTCCGGTGTGCCGAGCTTGGGTCCGGAGCACTGGACTGACAAGCTGCGGAGGCGGTCGCCGTGCTTGATGCCGAGCTGCAGGCCGGTGGCCCCGCCCAGCGAGACGCCAGCGTAGTGGAACTTTGATCCGGGCGAAACCGAATCGACAAGATCGACGACGGCGTCCGCCAGTTCCGCGACATCGAAACCTTCGGTGGTGGTCGGCGAGATGCCGTGGCCGGGGAGGTCCCAGCCGATGACGTCGTACTCATCGCCGAGAAGGGCTGCGGTTTCTGTCCAGAGCACGGTGGATGTGCCCAGCGACGGGCCAACAACCAGAAGCGGTTTGGCTCCCAGTTCCCGCTGCGGAGACAGCAGCACTGCCTTGACTGTTGGCTTAGCCACGCGTGGTTCCTTTCGTGGAGGTGAATTCGGGGTAGGCGGCGAGGATCCGGCGGCTGATCTCCTGAGCTTCGCCCAGGTAGCTTGCGGGGTCCAGGAGCGCCTCAAGTTCGGCGTCGGAGAGCTTGTCAGACGGCACCGCCTCGCGCAGCAGCTTGCGGTAGGTGTCCGCCTGCTCGGGAGCCGGCGCGGTGAGGGTTTCGTCGACGACGACCTGCAGCTTTTGCTTGCCGTCCTCGCCCAGGAGAGGTGCGACGGCGGCCACCAAGCCTTCGCTGAGGAGCAGCGGTCCCGAAATGTCGAGGTTCCGGCGCATCGCATCGGGGAAAACGCGCAAGCCTTCCGTGAGTTCGCGGAGGTGGCCGGCCGCACCGGCAGCCAGTGCCAGCAACTGGCGGAGGGCGGGCCATTCGCTGTGCCAGGCGCCGTCCGGACGTTCGTCGTTGAAGGTGGCGGCAGCGAGATGGAGTTGAGAGGCGAGGCCGGGTGCCTGCAACGCCGCGCTGCGGATCAGCACGGACAGTACGGGGTTCTGCTTCTGCGGCATGGCCGAGGAAACACCGCGCCCGGCGGCCAAGGGTTCGCCGAGTTCGGCAACCTCCGGCCGGCTCAGGAACAGGAGGTCCGCGGCGATCTTCCCGAAGGAGTCGATCAGGGCAGCGAGTCCGTCGCCTAATGACGTGACGGCCAAGCGGTTGGTGTGCCAGGGAGCGGCAGCGGGTGCGAGGTCCAGTTGGGCGGCCAACGCATCCGCCAAAGCGAACGGCGTAGATGCAGAACCAGCCGTCAGCTTGTTCGCCGACGCCAACGTCCCGCCGGCCCCGCCGAACTGGATCGGAATCTCCACCGATTCCAGTCGCCGGGAAGCTGCGGCCACACCCTGGAACCACTGCCCAGCCCTGAGCCCGAACGTATAGGGAAGCGCATGCTGCGTCAGGCTCCTGCCTACGCACAGCGTGTCCGCATGCTGTTCCACCAAAGTGGCGAGCGCCGTCGTCGTACCTTTGACGTCAACCAGCAGCGCGGAAACGGTGCGGCTGGCCAGCAGCATCAGTGCGGAGTCGAGGACGTCCTGGCTGGTCAGGGAGGTGTGCACTGCGGAGGCCGCGCCGAGTCCGGCAGTGTCCAGCTCGCGGACGCGCGCACGGAGGTCCCCGAGCAGCGGAATGACCGGGTTCCCTCCACCCTGCGCACGCTCCGCAAGCGAAGCAACGTCGTAGGAGCCGGGGTCGGCGGCTTCGGCCACCACGGCGGCGGATCCGGCGGGGACCAGCCCCGCCTCCTCGAGGACGGCCGCCCAGGCGGCTTCGACGTCGAGGATTGCCGCGATCACTGCTCGGTCGCCCGTCAACGCCGTCACAGCGGTCGACGCCGAGACAGGACTAAGGAGGCCGAAGTCGCCGCCGGTCATGGGGTTGCCAGGTCCAAAGAACCGTCCTGCTGGAAGTCCAGGAACACGGTTTCGTCCCCACCCTGCAGGCGGATGTCCCAGGTGAGGCCGCCGTCGGGATCGCGGCGTGCGATCAGCGTCTTGCGGCGTTCGGGATCGAGGGAGCTCAGCAGAGGATCGTTGGCCAGCGCTTCCTCGTTTTCCGGCAGGTACACGCGGGTGAAGAGGCGGTTCATGAGGCCGCGGGCGAAGACGGCTACGGAGATGAACGCGGCAGCGCCGGACTTAACCGGCCCGGGGTTGACCGTGGTGAAGGTGTACACGCCGGAGTTGCCCACGGAGCTGCGGCCCCATCCGGTGAACGTGTAGCCATCGCGGACCAGGGACCCGGTGCGCTGGACGATGTTTCCATCGGAGTCCGGCTGCCAGATCTCCAGGATGGCGTCCGGAATAGTGCTCCCGGCGCCGTCATAGACCGTACCTTGGAGGCGGATGCTTCCGGGGCTGCCCGGTGCCAGGAGTTCGTTGTCCTTATTAAAAGGAAGGGCGTAGCCGTAGAAGGGGCCAACGGTCTGACCCGGTGTGGGTGCCAGCTTGCTCATGCGCTTACTCCTCGTCCCCGGCGTCGCCGTATGCTTCGTTTTCCGTCCAGGTCCGCTTGGACCCGGTCAGGATGATGTCCCACTTGTAGCCAAGGGCCCACTCGGGGCTGGTCAGCTCATGGTCGTACTGGGCCACAAGGCGGTCGCGGGCGTCCTGGTCCACGATCGACTGGTAGATGGGGTCCAGCGGGAAGAGCTGGTCACCCGGGAAGTACATCTGGGTCACGATGCGCTGGGTGAACTCCGAGCCGAACATGGAGAAGTGGATGTGGGCCGGGCGCCAGGCGTTCAGGTGGTTCTTCCACGGGTACGCGCCGGGTTTGATCGTGGTGAAGCTGTAGGAGCCGTCCGCGCCGGTGATGCAACGCCCGACGCCGGTGAAGTTCGGGTCCAGCGGGGCCGGGTGCTGATCGCGCTTGTGGATGTAACGGCCGGACGCGTTCGCCTGCCAGATCTCCACGAGCTGACCGGCAACCGGGCGTCCGTCGCCATCGAGGACACGGCCGGCAACGATAATGCGCTCACCCTGCGGTTCACCGTTGTGCTGGATGGTCAGGTCCGATTCCAGCGCGTGGACATCCTGGTGGCCGAACGCCGGCGAGTAGAGCTCGATGGTTTCCGGGTCCGCGTGGTGCAGGCTCTTGGTGGGGTGGCGCAGGATGCTGCTGCGGTACGGGGCGTAGTCCAGGCGCGGCATGGTCTCGGGTCCCTTGCCGTCCTTGACTGCCTGGGCGTAGCGATCCCCGATGGCCTTGATCTCAGCACTGAGATCTGCCTGGGTTTCCACCTTCTTGGTGTCGTGCGCGGCGTGTGGCTCAGCTGGCGGCACGAGTTCCTCGGTTTCGAGAGCTTGTGTGGTGTGGTCTTGCGGCACAGCCGGCTCCTTTCGGTTTGGATGGATTCTTGGTGGTACTGGTCGTAGGGCTTACACCCGGTGGAGCGAGTCGTATTGAACGGCGTGGCGCACCGGTGCGTTGGGCGCACCGTAGCCGTCGTAGTTGCCGCGTCGCTCCACCATTTCGAAGAACACACTGCCCACTGTGGCGGTGTAGAAGTGGAGGAATTCGCCGCTGGCGTCCCGGTCATACAGGAGGTTCAGTTCCTTGAGGGTGGCCAGGAATCCGGGTTCAAGATCGAACCGTGCATCCAGGTCCTCGTAGTAGTTGGCCGGAATCTGCAGGAACTCAAGGCCACGATCGCGTGCGCCCCGGGCCGTAGCCACGAGGTCGTCCACGGCGAAGGCGATATGTTCCTGGTACGTTTTGCGTGCTTTTTCGGCCTGCTGCGCCGGCGCAAGGTTCAGCACCAGCCGCACGGCTTTGTTGCCAGTCTGCATGACTTGGGAGCGGACCAGGCCGCTGGGGCTCGGAACCTCGGCGAAAGGCTGCGGTTCCAAGGCCAACGCGCTGGTGTAGAAGAGGACAGCTTCATCGAAGTGCTGCCACGGCTGGGCCAGGTTCACGTGGTCAATGACCGCTGTTTGGCCGGCGCCGGCGTGCTCCAGCCCCTCGCCGAACTCGTGCGTCCACGCGGCGGTCCCGTCCGGGCTGCCTTGGCAGAGGAAGATCTCGGTGGAGTCCGGCGCCGAGATGCCCTGGAACACCTCTTCATCGGCCTGGACCTTGCGGGCAACTACAGGCGCCTTGAGTTGCTGGGCGCGAGCGGAGGCAATCACTGGAGAGTCGACGTCGAACCCCAAAGCGGCAATAGCCGGTTCCGCGTGTTGCGCTGCTTGTTCGTTGATGATCACGCGGGCCTGGCCCATGGTCCAGAGCTGGACGTCCTTGGTGCGGTGGCGGCCCTCGAACTCGAAGCCGAGTTGGCCCAGGAGCTTCTCCAGCTGCGCGGTGTCGTCGGCCTTGACCTCGGCGAAGTTGAAGCCGGCGGGTTCGTTCACCTTGGGCAGCGTGGCAAGTTCCATGGGATAACGACGGCGGGACGCACTGCCGTTGCCGGCGGCGGTTCCGGTCTCCAAAGCGGTACTTGCGAGCCACTTGGCGCTCTGTTCCTCCAACCAGATCAGGGAGCGCATGGCATCCACTGCGGTCCGCTCAACGTCGGACTGGCGGAACACGTCATTGAAAACTTCAAGGGAGACCGGGCCGGTGTAGCCCGCGCGGACCACGTGACCCATGAACTTGGCGAGCTCGAACTGCCCTTCGCCCGGGAACACGCGGTAGTGGCGGCTCCAGGAGAGGACGTCCATGGAGAGCTTGGGGGCATCGGCAACCTGGACGAAGAAGATCTTTTCCGCGTTGATGTTCTCGATCGGGGCGGTGTCCCAGTCGCGGGAGAGGATGTGGAACGAGTCCAGGCAGGTGCCGAGGTTGGGGTGGTCCACCATCTCAACCAGGCGGTAAGCGTGCTCGTAGTCGTTGACGTACTTGCCCCAGGCCAAGGCTTCGTAGGCAACCTTCACGCCGTGGTCCCCGGCCAGTGCTGCGAGCTCAGCCAGTTGTTCAGCCCGCAGATGGTCGTCGTCAATGGTTGCCGTTGCCACGTTGGAGCACACCAGGATGGTGTCCATGCCCAGGCGTTCCATCAGGTTGAACTTTGCCTCGGCGCGCTTGAGGTTGGCCTTCAGCAGGTCCGGAGTAACGCCGTCGAAATCCCGGAACGGTTGGTACAGGTCAAGGCCCAAGCCGAGGTCTGCGGCCATTTTCCGCACTTCCTCCGGGCTGAGGGGTGACGTGACCAGGTCCTGCTCGAAGATCTCGATGCCGTCGAAGCCCGCAATGGCGCAGGCCTGCATCTTCTCCTTCAGCGTGCCGGACAGGCAGACGGTGGCGATTCCGGTGCGCATCAGCGGGCCGCCTTTGCGAGGGTGCCTCCGTTAAGACTGGCGGCTGCTTCCTCCTGGGCGATCAGCTCCAGGAAGTGGGCCCGCATCCGCTCACGGTCCGCAACTCGTCCGGTGATGAGTTGGAAAGCGTCCGCGGCCTGACCGACCGCCATTCGACCGCCGTCGAGGACGGCGCAACCTTTGGCGCGGGCTTCACGGACCAACTGCGTGTCGATGGGGCGGTAGACAATGTCCGCAACCCAGTGCCGCGGCTCCAGGAGTTCGATGTCCAAGGGCAGGCCCGGATGCGCGGCCATGCCGATAGGGGTGCAGTGGACCAGGCCGTCAGTGCGGGGCATGAGCTGGGCGAGTTCATTCGGCGTGTGCGGCGTCACCGAGGCCTCGGGGAACAGTTCGCCGAGTTCCGCGGCACGCTCAGCCGCCCGGTTCGCGTCCATGTCCACGAGGTCAAGTTCCTTGACCCCTGCCTTGAGCAACGCATACGCGACGGCGGATCCCGCACCGCCCGCGCCGAGCTGGACGACGCGATCGAGGTGAGCATCCGGGAGGCCGTCGGCGAGCGCCGAGCCGAATCCGGAGAAGTCCGTGTTGTGTCCGATGTACCGGCCGTCCTGAATCAGGACCGTATTGACGGCACCCAGGCGCGCGGCGTCGTCGGAAATTTCGTCGAGGTGCTTCATCACCAGCTGCTTGCAGGGGTGCGTGATGTTCAAGCCGTTGAAGCCCATGTGCTGGGCCGCGGTCAGGAGATCCCCGACGGCGGCGGCCGGCAATGCGAGTTCAAGCAGGTCGATGGGGCGGTACAGCAAGCGAAGGCCCTGCACATCGGCTTCGCGTTCGTGCATGGGCGGAGTGAGCGAGGGCATGACGCCTTCGCCAATCAGGCCCACCAGAACGGATTCGGCTCGGTTGCTCATCCTCAAGCTCCTTCTAACTTCAGCACCGCGGACACGTGGCGTTTTCGAAGCGCCGCACGCCGGGTGTTATTTACGTTACTACAGATGTTCATATTCCGCACGCATGTTCTTATCGCGAACAAATGGTGGGTAAATAGCACGTTGCGGGTCAGCGCCTCGGCAGGCGGGCCGCGAGTTCGGCCGCCGCCTCCTGCAGGGTGGGGACATGCGCGATCAGCTCCTCCATGGTGAGCCTGAAGACCGGCACCGCCGTAGCCAGTGATGCAAAAGCGTGGCCCTGGGCATTAAGGACCGGCACGGCGACGGCCCGCATGCCGATTTCGTTTTCCTCATCCATCACCGCGTAGCCCTGGCGGCGCACCTGCTCAATCTCCTCGCGGAATGCGTCACGATCTGTGATGGAGTGCTCCGTGAGCGCATCCAACGGAAGCTCCTCCAGGAGTCGCTTGCGTTCGATTTCCTCCTCGAAAGCCACAATCGCCTTGCCCACGGAGGTTGTATGCAACGCTCCCAGGTGGCCGGGATCGCTGGTGACGCGGAACGTCTTGGGTCCGTCCACCTTGTTCACGGTCAGGTGATGATTTCCATCCCGGACAGAGAGGATGGTGGCCTCATGGGTGCGCTCGGTGACACGCTGGAGGACAGGCAATGCGGTAGCCGCGAAGCCGTGGTGGTTTGAAACCCGCTGACCTAGCTGGAAGACCCGCAGGCCCAGGTGGTATCGCCTTCCATCAGGCTCGTAGTCGACGAAACCGTCGCGGGTCAGGGACCCCAGCAGCCGGTAGGTGGTGCTGAACGGGAGACTTGCACTCCTCGCGAGATCAGCAGCACTGGCCCCGCGGGGTTCGTCGCCAAGCAATACCAGCAGGCTCAGGGCCTTGCCGACCATGTCGGTCTTTGTGTCGTCTTTCACACTCATAACTCGATGCTCTCACATGGTGAGAGCTATTTCTAGATGGTGGTGACATCTCTTGACAAGTGACCGTACTCACAGTCACTATTGCTGTATTGCACAAGTAGCTCTCACCATGTGGTTACTTTGAGGGATGATCCGGCCGCACCTCGCTCTGGTCTCCCACAGACGCTAGATCCGCGACATCGTCGTCACAGAAGGAACACCCAATGAGCCAAACAATGCCGTCAGCGACGCCAGGCACTGAAACCATCACCGGAACACCCCGCAAAGCAGCCCTCGCCAGCTTCCTGGGCAGCGCCGTCGAATACTACGACTTCTTCATCTTCGGCTCGGCTGCGGCACTGATTTTCCCGCACGTCTTCTTCCCGGACGCCGATGCCAACGCATCCATCATGTCCTTCGCCACCTTTGGCTTCGCCTACGTCGCCCGGCCCATCGGAGCCATCATCCTGGGCCACTTCGGTGACAGGATCGGCCGGCAAAAAGTCCTCATGTTCACGTTGGTGCTCATGGGGGCGGCAACGTTCGTCATTGGCTGCCTTCCGGACTTCAAGACCATCGGTTGGTGGGCTCCGGTGCTCCTGGTTCTCGCCCGCCTCTGCCAGGGCCTTTCCGCAGCCGGCGAGCAAGCCGGCGCTTCATCGATGACCCTCGAGCACGCCCCTGATAACCGCCGCTCCTTCTTCACCTCGTGGACCCTGACCGGTACGCAGGGTGGCCAGATCCTGGCAGCTCTGGTCTTCATCCCCGTCGTGGCATTGCCGGACGAGATCAAGTACGGCATCGGCTGGCGCATCCCGTTCTGGCTAAGCGCCGTCGTGGTGATCGTCGCCTACTTCATCCGTCGCACGCTGCACGAGCCGCCGGCATTCGCCGAAGCCAAGAAGAACAACCAGATTTCCAAGCTTCCCATTGCCGACCTCCTTCGCCTGCACTGGCGTGATGTCCTCCGCGTCGTCTGCTGCGCCTTCATCGCGGCCGTCAGCACCGTGTTCGGTACCCTCGCCATCAAGTACGCCCAGGACGTGGCCCACGTCAACAGCACCATCACGCTGTGGTTGGTTGTAGCGGCCAATGTCGTAGCCCTCGGAACCCAGCCCCTGTTCGGTATGCTCGCGGACAAGATCGGCCGGAAGCCAGTCTTCATCTACGGAGCCATCGCCAGCGCAATCATGACCCCGGTGTTCCTGCTGACCCTCGAAGGCGGCAACGTTCCACTCATGTTCCTGGTCTCCGTGGTCTACTTCGCCTTCGGATACGCGGCAGCAAACGCCGTATGGCCTTCCTTCTACGGTGAAATGTTCAGCACGAAGGTCCGATTCTCCGGCCTGGCGATCGGCACCCAGCTCGGCTTCCTCATGGCCGGCTTCGCTCCGGCAATCGTGACTGCGCTGGGCGGGACCAAGCCCGGCGGATGGGTCCAGATCTCCATCTTCACCGCAGTGATTTGTGCCATCGCAGCAGTCTCCGCAATGACGGCACGCGAATCGGCCAAGACTCCCACCTCGCAGCTCGGCCTGCACAAGCAAGCCCAGTCCGCGTAACACTGACGCTCCTGCCCACATAGTCGGAACTGAAGTACGGAAAAGCCCGGAATGCCACCTGACACTCCGGGCTTTTCCGTGTCTGGTACGGGATCGGTGGAGGCAACCGGGACAGAGCGCGCCAACCCATTCAGCGCCACCCACCCGCGAGGGGTGGCTAGCTATCCTGTGCGTTGAACCTGTACATGAAGGCAGCCATCGCATCACGGTTGACGGGTTGCAAGGGCCGGAAAGTCCGGTCATCCCAGCCGGTGCTGATCCCGGTGGATGCCAGCCATGCGATTTCCTTGTAGAACTGGGCGTTGGCCGGAACGTCAACAAATGGCGATGTGGCTGGCGGAACGAAGTCCGTGACCTTGGCGAAGCGGTGCAGGAAAGCGGCCATCGCATCACGGTTGACGGGTTGCAAGGGCCTGAACGTCTGGTCTGGCCAACCACCCGAGATCTTGGTTGACGCCAGCCAAGCGATTTCCTTGTAGAACTGGCTGGTGGTCGGAACGTCCACGAATGGCGACGAAGCCGGGGGTGTGAAGGCGGGTTGCCCAGCCAGTCGATAGAGGAACGCCGCCATGGCATCCCGGTTCACGGACAGCAAGGGGCGGAACGTGGCGTCTGGCCAACCCGTGGAGATGCCGGTGGACTTCATCCAGCTGATCTGGTGGTCGAACTGTTGGCCTTCGGAGACGTCGGAGAAGTTAGCGCGAGACCAATAGGCCACTGTTCCGACGTCGGTCTGGGCGCCACTGGTGACGGCGATTTCCTTCGCTTCGGATTGATCCGCGACGCTTCCGGAATAGGTGGTGCCAGCGAGGCGCACATTCGTAGTGTTGCCCCGGAGACGGTAGGACCCGGTGGTTAGTCCGGTGATGTCGAACCTTCCTTGGGCGTCCGTGACTGCCTTCCTCGTCACGAGCGAACCATCGCGCGTGTAGGCCTCGACTACCGCAAACGGTAAAGGATGGCCGTCTGCATCGCGGAGGTATCCCTTCATGCTCCCGCCATCCGTGCCGGAGAAATCGAACCGGGTTTTCTGCTCATTCGCCGTGAGCGTGATGATCTGCGCAGGACCGGGCCCCTTGTCCTCACTCACGCCACTGTAGTACTGCCCCTCATAAGAATTCTTGGCCTGGTGGGCGCTCCCGACGGTCACCATATCCAACGCAAGTTTGTATTGCCCAGGCTGAAGTCCGCTGACGGTGTAATAACTGCTGTTAACCGGGACGTCCTTCACCACCTTGCCGCTGAGGTCATGGACAGAGACCCTATGCATGCCTTCACCCGTTGCCGGCCATGCACTGGACACCCAACCACTGATGCTGGAGCCAGGATCGCCCGCCAGATCTGCGTTGTAGACATCCTGCTCGCCCACGATGGAAACAGTGGCGGCCTCAGCGAAGGAAGCTCCTCCTCCATGCCAACTGGTAAGGACACCGCCGCTGGCCCGGATCCGGTAGATGCCATCAGGGATTCCACGGAGATCATAGTGGCCACCGCTGCTTGGAAACTCTGAAGCGACAACAGCTCCGGAGGAGTCCAACGCCTCGACCACAACGGTGGTCGTATCCACGTAGTAGGGCATCTCCACCCTGCCTTGGATCCGGCCGCCGCCCATGTTTTGGTCGATTCCGGTAACGTCCTGCCCCTCTTTGACCAGCACAGGAGTGTAGGTGCTCAGGTCCGAGCCGCCGTAGACCTCCATGCGCGACCAGCCGGGGTCGCTGGAATAGAAATAGACCTTGTATTCTGCGGCCGGCAGGCTGGGAAGAGTATAGGAACCGTCGGAGTTCACGATGCCGGACGGAGCGTTGGAGGACGGGTTATAGAGATTTGTCGCAAAGACGGAGACGGACCCCAAGTCCACATCTGAACGGACAGTAACGGTCCCACTGATGGAACCACCCGTCGTTCCGCTCACCGTCTCCGAACCAACTGTCATAGGGGTCAGGCCCACGGCCTGCGCGGGAACCATCCCCAACGCCAACGAAGCAAGCAGTGTTGCCAGGACGGCCATACGCCAACGCCGGATCCTCAAAAGAGACACGGATTCCCCCAAAATCAAGAGTGGATCGCCGTCGTAACCGCAGCGACTATGGCAATGCTAACGTTCGCCCGGGACAGAAATGGAACCCGGGTCTCAGCTCCGGCCGAGAGCTACCGCGGGTTCAGCGAGACCGGCTTGAACTGGCCCGCACCGGTACCGGAGTAGAGCAGCAAGGTCCCGTCGCCGGCTGCGCCCACCACGGACGGATCCCCAGTGCCCGTGAATCCGTTGCCCAACGCCGCAATGCTGGAGAACATGTTCCATCCGGATCCCAGATACAAACGCGCGAGGAACCCGCCCGAACCGTTGCCCGGATACAGCCACAGTCCACCATCCGAGGCGCGTCCCAGGAGGTCTTCCTTACCGTCGCCGTTGAAGTCGCCGGCCTGCAAGACCAGGTTGAACATATCCCAGCCCGTGCCGATCTGCTTGCGGGCCAGGAATCCGCCGGCACCGTTCCCGGGATACACCCACAGAACGCCGTCGGCAGTCTGCCCCACGATGTCCGCGCGGCCATCACCCGTGAAGTCCCCAGGGGCCAGTAACTGCGTGAACCCTTGCCAGCCCTCGCCGATCTGTTTGCGGGCCAGGAACTGGGCTTTGCCGTCGGTCGGATACAGCCACAGTGAACCGTCCGACGCCCGTGCCACAAGATCAGGGTGGGCATCGCCGTCGAAATCTCCTGCACTGACCACGGAAGTGAAGACGTTCCAGCCGGATCCCACCTGCACGCGCGGCAGGAAGCCACCCGAACCGTTCCCGGGATACAGCCACAACACACCATTGGTGGCGCGGGCAAGAATGTCCGCAACTCCATCGCCGTCGAAGTCGCCCGCCTCCCACACCTGGCTGAACTGGTTCCAGCCGATGCCAATGGTCAGGCGATCGGCGAAGCCGGAGCCGTCGCCTGGATAGAGAGTCATCGCGGAACCATTGCCGAGGACATCTGCGATCCTGTCACCCGTAAAGTCCTGCCCACCCATGATGTCGCCTGCCAGGTTCCAACCACTCCCGACGGCGGAACGCGGCAGGAAGCTGCCCTTGCCATCCCCCGGGTAGGAAAAGAGCGTTCCATCAGCGGAGCGGGCGAGGAGCCCTGCCGAACCGCCGCCGAAGGTACCGGCCGGGGCGAGGCTGGTGAACATGTCCCACCCTTGACCGATCCGAATGCGCGCAAGGAAACCACCCGAACCGTTGCCTGGATATAGCCAGAGCAGGCCTTCGCTGTCGGCGGCGATGACATCGTTCCAGCCGTCACCGTTGAAATCGCCCGGAGCCACCAACTTCGTGAAGCTCTGCCAGCCGACACCAATCTGGGCCCGCGGCAGGAAGCCACCTTTCCCGTTGCCCGGATAAAGCCAAAGTGTGCCATCGCTGGCGCGCGCCATGATGTCCGCGAAGCCGTCACCGTTGAAATCGGAGGTGCCGAACACGGAGTTGAAAATGTCCCAGCCGGAGCCGATACGCACTGGATCCTCAAGGCGGTTGCCGGGGAGGCCTGCGAAGAGGACCAGGGACCCGTCCGCCTCGCGGGAAATGACGTCGGCCAGCTTGTCGCCGTCAAAATCGCCAGCGGAGAAGCTGATGCGCGTTTTCAAGTTGACGTCAGCGTTGATGGTCACCGACGCCGACGTCTTGCTGACCGCGTTGATGGTCACCTGGGTCCCGGTGTACGTCGTGAACGTGCTGCCCGCCTGCCAGGCGTGGTTCTTGGCGTAGTAGGGCTCGGTAAAGGGCACCGTTGACGGCATGAGGATCAGCGAGGAGGCAATGGTGGCACCGCCCCGCTGGACAACCTTGACCCCCATATTGCCCTGCGGCCTGCCGGCATCCCCCAAGTAGCTGTCGTAGCCGGCGGGTTCCCTTAGCTCCAGGTAATAGACCTCTTTGCTGATGGGATCGGTGAACTTGATGGCACGCTGCGCGTCGGTGCCGCCCCAGGGCTTCAGCGTGTAGCTCTTGACGCCTGTGGCCACTCCGACGTCACGTATTTCGTCACCGCGCCCCAGCCGCGCGTAATCCCAGAACGTCGAACTGACCACGGGTTGGGCGTACTGCGCCGCGCCCATAAGGTCGGTGGTGTCGCCGTACTCGCGGATGTAGCAGGACGGGTCCGTGAAACGTCCGTCGCTGTTAACGCCGACGTCGGATGCGCCGCTGCCGCACTGCAGTGCATCTGCGTGCATCAGGCCGATGACGTGACCGAACTCGTGGCTCATCACGTTGTTCGAGAAGTTGCTGAGCTGCGGCATGAGCACGCGGCCGCTGTACGCTCCGCTGCTGTACCCGGCCCCCAACGCGTTGCCGGACAGCGTGGACGTGGGGATGAAGATGACCAGCGCTGTGTACGGACTGGCCGACCATTGAAGCTCGCTGGTGATCGTGGAAATGATGGTGCCGTAGCTGTCCGTTGAGCGGGCCTTCGACTGGAAGCCCTCCACCCTGCTGTTGACGGTCATGGAGAGCTTGTTGTCCGTCATGGCCTTCCAGTAATTACTGGTGGACACCACGGCCTTCTCTGCGCCGGCCATGGAAACGGGGTTGCCGTTGTCTGCCAGCTTTGCAGTCACCAACCGCACACGGATGTCGCCGCTGGGCCCGGTGGCCGCCACGGTGTTGTCCGGCGCGGTGTCCAACGGCGAAGCGCCGGGTCCTTCGAAAGTATGGTCCGAGTGCGGCGTACCCTCCACGAACCGGACATTTGGGTTGTCCGGCCCTGGAACCGGCACGGCCGTAGCCTGAGCCTGAACGAAAAACAGGCCCGTGGCAAAAACCATTAGACCTGTGGACAACGCGATGGATCGCCGCAAAACTCCCATTGAATCTCCCGGGGACGGAGTCTGTGGTTCCTGTGAGTCTCAAGAGCCACAGTCAGGTTACAGGCGGCTAGACAGTACCCTGCGCACATGTGCGCGTAACGTCGGCGAGTCTTCGTAGCTTCGGGCGGGGGGCTTTGTGGGTCTCTGGTGGGGGACGTCCGGGAAGCACCAGGGTTCGAAGTGCGCCCAACGCTGCTGCGTGGTCCAGGGGCTGCGCGCCGACAACCGTCGTCGGACGTCCATGAAACGCAACCATCCCGGAAACCTAACCGGACCCTAACCACGCGGAAATACGGCGGCAACATTGCCGCGCCACACTGGAATAGCCGGCAAGTGCAGGCGCCCAGCTCCAGCCAGGAGGACACCATGCTGAAGGAAGTCACCACTCACACAACACGTATACGCGCGATCAGCCAGCTCCACCGCGGAGACGAGATCGAAGCCCGCCTTTCCGTGGGTCCCGCCTATGATGACGTGGTCATCCGCCGCGGACGGGTCCAGGAAACAGCACCGGGAATCGGTGTCGTCTGGATCATGGATCACGCTTCAGGCATGAGAAAAGCGATCAATACCGATGAATGCAGTGTTTGGCGCGTCGCCTGAACAGGGCTCGACCCCGAACACTCGCTCAGCCGCCAGCCACGGACTGGATAATCAAGACCTCCTGGCCAGCCGCAACCTCCGTATCAAGACCCTTCAGACGCCGGACCTCATCTCCGTTCACGTAAATATTCACGAAACGGCGAAGCGCCCCGGTCTCATCCCGCAATCGCCTGGCCAGCACCGGATATTCTCCGGTAACTGAGTCCAGCAACTGTCCCACGGTCACAGCCCCGTCGGCGGACGCAGTCAGATAGGACTGTCCGCCGACGAGCGGCTGCAGGACGCCAGGCAACAGGACCGTAAAGTCAGCCACGGCGGACCTAACCAGGTACCGGAGCGTCAGGTTGGTCTTCGGGAGACGCTGCCGTCTTGGCAGCCGCCTCCACAATCACCTCGGCCTCCGCCAGTACTGTTGCTTCCGCTGCAGCCAGCGGGGCTTCCTCCCCTGCCGGGTTTCCAACCACGACGGCGGCACGCACGCTCAGTACGTCCGGCAAGTGTGCTGCCACTTCAGTAAAGGTCACGCCCTCGTCGGCGCTGGCGTAGACGGTGCCGCCGCGGGTGCCGAAATACACGCCAACGGGCTCGGCCGTGTCCACCGATGCGGCGTCACGGAGGACCGCGTTGTATTCGTGGTCCGGGAGTCCGGCGTGGAGTTCTGTCCACGTATTTCCTGCATCATGGGTCCTGTGCACGCTGAGTTTGCTGTCCGGCGGGATACGTTCGCCGTCAGCTTTGAGGGGAATCACCCAAGCCGTACCCTCGCGCCGTGGATGCGTCAGCATTACGAACCCGAAGTCTGCGGGCAGGCCCTCCGCGATGGAATTCCAGTTCTCGCCGTCATCATCCGTGCGGTACACGCCGTGATGGTTCTGCGCATAAAGACGACCGTCGACGGCGGCGTCTGCAGCGATCTTGTGGACGCACTGGCCGAATTCAGGGTTGGGATCGGGCATGAAGTAGGCCGATATCCCCTTGTTCCGGGGCTCCCAGGACGTACCGCCGTCGAGCGATCTGTAAACGCCGCCCGTGCTCATGGCGACGTGGACCTTCTCACCGCTCGGGTCCACCACGATCGAGTGTGCCGCCGCGCCGCCATAGCCGGCACCCCACTCACTGCGGTGGGGGTGGTCCCACAGTCCGCGGTTCAGTTCGAAGTGCTCGCCGCCGTCGGTCGATTTCCACACTGAAATCGGCTCGCAACCAGCCCAAACGACGCCGGGCCGGGAGTCGGCGTCGGGGTGGATCTGCCAAATGCGCTCCAGGGCCGCGTCAGTATCTTCGGGGAATTTGATGGCACCCTGTTCGGGCTCGGTCCACGTGGCGCCAAGGTCATCGGAGTGGACAACGGTGGGACCCCAATGTTCGGAACGCACCCCCACCATGATCCGTGTTTTGCCGTCCCTGGTGTCTATTCCAATGCTCGGTATCTCGCTCATCAGGAAATGTGGGCCGGAGAGGGACCATTCCTTGCGGTCTGTGCTGGTCGCGAGCCACAGGCCCTTCTTGGTCCCGATCGCTAAGAGGTAACTCTCTGGGGTAGCCATGAACCCATGCAACCATCCGCTGGATGGCGAGGGCAATGGTTTCCCTCATCTTAAAGCGCGGACCGACGCCCAGGCACAGCTATTCACTAAAGCAAGAAAACATGCTTGACTGAAGACTTTGCGGCCAAATTGGGTTGCATCACAAATCTTGGGGGATTAAATGAATCACGAGGATGGCAGCCAATGAGAATTCTGACTGGGAGCGCCTTGGTTACTGGCCGGTAGCGGGACTGCTTTTATGAATTCGCTTGCATTGCAAGAGGGAACGATCGTCCTGGACCCCTTCGCCGTCCGAATCATCCTTGGTTTGGTGACCTTGGCACTGATTGTCATCTCGTGCGTTACGTCGCAACGGAAACGCACCCCTTACGCCGACTGGTGGCGGGCGGCCCTCTTCCTGTTTTTCGTGGGAAACGCGGCTTTCCTGTTGAACAGCACGCCTTTCCAGTGGTGGGCCAATCCTGTGGGTAAATCCTTGGTGGTGGCCGGCGCCTTCTGTGTCTGGGCGGGAGCCCGCACCCTCCGCGACCGACAGGCCGCCTTATGGCAGCTGCTGCCTGGACCAGTGCTGGCCGGAGCGGCCTCCATTCTGGATGACCCAGCTTCAAGCGTGTGGTCAGGCGGGGTGGCTTATCTGGCAATGACCACCGCCGGAATCTCTTTTGCCGCAATTGAACTGTGGTTTACACAGTCGGCCCGGTCCAGAATCACCAAGTTTCTATCCATCATGGCTGGGCTGACAGCCGCCTATTACCTGATGCGCACGCTTACTTACATTCTGTACGGTGCTGAAAGTTGGCTGTTCCGGACATATTTCGGTTACGCTCCTGCCGCCTTGATCCACCTCATGCTGCTGGTAGCGGTGTCATCCACTATGAACACCCTGAGCAACAGGCAACTCATCCGGCGCCTTCGCGAGCGCGCGGACCGCGACCATCTGACGGGACTGCTCAACAGGGGCGCTTTCCTGGACCTGGCTGCCCGGGAACTTGCCCGCTCTTCGCAAGGCCGCGGCGCTGCTTTGATCCTGGCCGACCTGGACAACTTCAAGGCCGTCAACGACGAACACGGACATTCGGCCGGGGACGCCGCCCTCCGGGCCTTCGCCGAGGCCAGCTCAGCCGCCGTCAGGTCAACGGACCTCATAGGACGCTACGGCGGGGAGGAGTTCATCCTTTTCCTGCCGGGAGCCTCTCAGCAACGGGCCGAGGCCATTGCCTCGGACATCAGCAACCGCCTGGCTGCGATGGAGGGCACGGACGGCCTGCCCTTTCCGACGGTCAGTTACGGTGTCACGTCCACGGGAACCGGGGATCCTGACCTGGCGTTCATGATCAACGTGGCAGACGCCGCCCTGTACAGCGCAAAGGCCCAGGGCAGGAACCGGGTTGTGGGAGCAGACCCCTTGGACGCTGAATCGGCGGAAGATAGGGCAACACCGTAGTAGATGGTCACACATCGACTCCGGTGAGCGGCACGCACCCGTGAGTGCGTCCCGCTCACCTTCCTAGCAGGCAGTCGGTTCCCCGAACGGCAATGCGGTTCCTGCTATGCGCCAGAGCGAGCCGTCCCAATGCATCGCATACTGAATCCGCCAATTTGAGCATGTCTGGCCACTCCTGCCATGGGCCGGGTCCTGGATGGTCTGAAGGACTACATTGGCGTTCAGGTCATCCGGGGACTGTGTATTGGTGACGTTGTAGAGCTCGGCCTTGGTCCAGTAGGACGAACCCAACCCTTCGCTCCATTTGACCGAGTCTCCAAAGGTCGCTTGGAGTTCGGGGGTGAGAATTTTGAAGGCCGCGGCGTATGCGCCCTGGTTAATACCTTGCCCGTGAAGAATCAGGCTCTGCCCTACGCTGCGGGCCTGATCGTGATTCGCCGACACAGTGAACGGAAAGAACCCGGAACCCGGTGCCGGCGCGTTTCCGCATTCGTCGAAGGCCACAGGTGCGGACCGTGATTTCCATTCGTCTACAGCCGCTGAAACACGGGGTGCTGTTACTGCATAAGCGATGCCTTCTGCCCGGCCGTTGCCTTCGGGTTCTATGGTGACCACTACACCGGAAACCTTCCCGTCCTGGGTGATGAGCGGCCCTCCACTGTTCCCGTGGTTTATGGCGGCGTCTGTTTGGATAAGGTTCGGAAGAGTCCGGTCACCGATGTGTTGTTCGACGTCGAGTGCGCTCACCGTTCCCCTGGTCAAGGTGAACGGATGACCCAGGGGGAATCCGAGTGCGGCCACATCGCTCCCGACTGGGGGCTCGCTGCTTCGTAGTTGAAACTGATGGCCTTCCACAGGGCTTCGGGTTTTAACCACCGCGATGTCCGCCACGTCATTCTTGCCGAGAACCGTGGCATCTACGGAGGTCCGGCCGAAGGCGATGCTGATCGCGGATGCGTCACGAACAACATGGGCGGCTGTGACCACCAGATCCGGTCCCACAAGGAACCCCGTACCCGTGTAACCGGCGTCGCACGTAGTGACGGTCAGCTGCCCCACGCCCGACTGCACTTGGGCAACCACGTCAGGCCAAGTACTTGGCTCAGGAGACTTACTGGTGCCGGTGTCGGCGGCAGAGCTTCCGTTTGGGCTTGGCGTGCTCGGGGAAGGGGTGGGGACTTCTTGTCTGGTTGCTTGTGATGTAGAAGTTTGAGGGGACGGACTGGAGCCGGCGTTACAGCCCGTTGTCAAAAGACACAGGCTTATGGACGCTATGACAGTGCAGCGGACAAAGGGGTTTGGGGTGCTGTTCATCAAGGACCTCCTGACGCTGAGGGCGAGCAGCGGCATGAGCGGGTTCCCGTTCTGGATCGCTCCTGCAACTGCGCCCTCAAAAGAAAAGTCGGGTAAGCCGCCGTCGTAAGGGAGTGATCATGGAATGGATATGCGAGACCCATGATGCAAACCGACGGCCGTTTACTCGACTCGTGTTTCCCAGCAAGCACATCGTAACTCCGGGAAAGCCGGCCAAGGAGAAACCGCCACGCCTTAGGCCTAGGCTGAAGCTGGCAAGATTCCCAGCCCACGACGGAGGAAAACCATGACAGAAGCAACCACCCATTCACGTGCGCAGCAGTTGAAGGCCCTGCATGAGGCCCCGGAAATCCTCAGCGTTGTCAACGTCTGGGATGCCATCAGTGCCTCCACAGTTGCGGCCCTTCCAGAGACGAAGGCCATCGCGACGGCCGGCCATTCGATTGCTGCTGCCTACGGCTACGCCGATGGGACCATGCCGCTGGATGTGGCGCTCAGCGGCGTCGAGAGGATCGTCAAGGCTGTGGATGTTCCGGTCACCGCAGATCTCGACGACGGATATGAGGACCCAGCCGAAACGATCCGCCGGGCCATTGGAATCGGGGTAGTGGGCGCCAACGTCGAGGACCGCCTGCGGCCCTTCGACGAAGCCGTTGCCCGCGTTAAGGCCATCATTGAAGCAGCCAACGCAGAGGGCATCCCGTTCCAGCTGAACGCACGCACTGACGCGATCGTCCGCGGCGGCGACCGCCCGGTCAAGGACAGCCTCGACGACGCCATCGCGCGTGGCCGGGCATTCCTCGACGCCGGTGCTGCCTTGGTTTTCGTGCCGGGCGCACTGAACCGTGAAACCATCGAGCCCTTGGTTGAAGCCTTGGGACACGGAAAGCTCTCCGTGATTGGCGCACCGGGAGCCCTCCCGGCGAACGAATTGCAGGAGCTCGGCGTTGCCCGCGTCTCCTACGGCCCGTTCACCCAGCGCGTAGCTTTGCGGGCCCTCCAGGACCTGGCCGCTGACCTGTACGGCTCCGGTGTGATCCCCGCGGACACCCCGGCTTTGAACTAGCAGCCACTCCCGCCCGGTCCCGCTGGCAAAAACCCGGCGGGACCGGTCAGGAGCCTGCCCGCGTGTCGAAAGCCGCTGCCGATTCCCGGAGAAGACGTGCGACGGTATCCAGCGGCAGGCTCGTTGCCCTCCGCCGGTCGAAACGGCGGAGGGCAATGTGGCGGGTGCCCAAGCCAGGCACGTCCAGGATGTCCACGTTGTCCTGGACCACCCCGGTCAGTGCCAAGGTGGGAACAATCGCGACGCCCTCACCGGCGGCAACCAGGGCGAATGCCGTGAGTGTGTCCTGGTACTGATGGACCGTCTCTATGCGGGCACCGGTGGTGTGGCGAAGGCGACCCAGCACGGCGTCATTGGCTGCAGACGGCTCCACTCCGAGCCAGGGCAAGTGCAGCCGGCTCAGGTCGATGCTGTCCGTGGCGAGCAAGGATCCGGCCGGCACCACCAACTTCCACGGCTCATCAAGCAAGGGCTCCTCGACCATTCCGGCGGCGAGCGGATGCTGCACCGCCGCGGCCGAGTCCTGCTCGATCACTACGGCGTCGAGTTGTCGTTGCCTGAAGAGCCGCATGAGCGCCGGAAAACTGTCCTCGACGATCCGGATCTGCAACTCGGGGTACAAGCCGCGCCACTCAGGCAGCCGCGGAATCACCACCGTACGCATGAAGCTGGTGAACCCACCGATGCGCACCATCCCCGCTACCTGGGCCTCGCCCTGCATACGCGCACGCGCAACGTTGAGCGCCCGTTCGATCTCTTCGCCTGCTTCTGCCACCGCCAGTCCGGCCGGCGTCAGGACAGAGCCCTTAGGGGTTCGCATGACCAAAGCCTGTCCCGCTTCGCTCTCAAGCTTGCTGAGTTGCTGGGACACTGCCGATGGTGTGATCCGCAGTTCATCGGCAGCGGCAAGAACGCCTCCAGTGCGTGCTACGGCAAGGAGAACAAGCAGCCGGCGTGGGTCCATCTCCATGTTAAGAAATCCTAAATACGGGATTCAGCGGAATGCAATTGATCTAAAGAAGAATCTCCAGCAATATCTATCTCAGAGCTGCTGTTCAGTCCAACGAAGGACGAGCCAGGGCAGCCTCAAATCCTTAAAACTTACGCCGCCGGCAATCCCAGCCGGGCGCTTCATCCTGAAAGGAATCCGATGGAACTGCTGTGGGAAATGACCGGTTGGGCTGGCGCTGCTGCGATGCTCGGTTCTTACCTGTCGGTGTCCATGGGTTGGTTGAAGCCGGGCATCAGTTTCCAGACAGCGAACCTCTTCGGATCATGCGCCTTCATCATCAATGGCACGCTGCACGGAGCCTGGCCGTCGGTAGCCACCAACGTGGCGTGGTTCCTCATCTCAGCGGTGGCGCTGCATCGCCTGCGCACCAAGCAGGAGGCCGTCGTCGTCGACATCACCGAACGAACCTCAACGAATACGGGCACCCTGATGATCGTCCAGGCGCCCCAGCCGACCACCAACTGCGCGTAGGCCACAAAAAGTAACCTCCCGGCGTCGTACCAAGACGTGGCGCAATAGTCTGGGCCGTAACACGCGACCCAAAGGAACGCCATGCCCAATCCAGACCGTCCGCTCCGCAACCTCGGATTTCTCACCATTGGACTGTTCGATCCCGCGGACCCGGCCGCTGGTCACCAGTCCACACTGGACATCATCGAGCTGGGCGAGCAGCTCGGCTTCGACAGCGCGTGGCTGCGGCACCGCCATCTGCAGTTCGGCATCTCCTCCCCCGTTGCAGTGATGGCCGCTGCAAGCCAGCGCACGTCCAGGATCGAGCTCGGCACCGCCGTTACTCCGCTGGGATGGGAGAACCCGTTGCGCCTCGCTGAGGATCTGGCCACCGTGGACATCCTCGCGGGCGGACGCATCAATCCCGGGCTGAGCGTGGGCGAACCCATGAACTACGACACCGTGAAGCACGAGCTCTACCCTGACTCCGCGGACGTGGAAGACTTCAGCTACGCCCGCGTGGAACGGCTGGCCCGGCTGATCGCAGGTGAGAAGGTCCGGGAGTTCTCCGGTAAGCAGGGCGTCGTGGAGGAATTCTCGAACCGGGTGGAGCCGCACTCCCCCGGGCTGCGGGACCGTCTTTGGTATGGGGCAGCCAGCCTGAAGTCGGCCCTGTGGGCCGGTGAGAACGGCTTCAACCTGCTCTCCAGCAGCGTGGTCTTTCCCTCCCCCGATGAAGAGCCGAACTTCGCCCGCGTCCAGCAAAACCAGATCCGCGCCTACCGTGAGGCCGCCGCGGCGCAGGGGCGCAAGCCAGCGCGGGTCTCGCAGGGACTGGTGGTCATCCCCACCGATTCCGCATCCGCAGCGCAGCGGGAGAAATACCAGCGCTACGTCGATGAGCGCACGCCCCGCACCAGTGCGCCACAAGGACCCAAGGGCATGCTGTTCGCCAAGGACCTTATTGGCACCAGTGAGCAGATCGCCGAGCAACTGTACGCGCACGCCGGATTCCAGGAAGTTGACGAGGTCGCGTTTGCGTTGCCTTTCAGCTTCGCCCACGAGGACTACGTCCAGATCCTCACCGACATTGCAGGCACCCTCGGCCCAGCCTTGGGATGGCGCCCGGGAAGCTAGTCCACGAACTCCGACTGGGTCTGGATGAACTCCCAATCCGCGTCCGTGAGCACTCCGCTCACCTTATCCGGATGCGGACCGCCCGCCTCGGCAATGTGCTGCAGCACCTGCAGGGGAAGTTCGTCGGCACGCAGGTTCTCGCGCAGCCACTCCTTGCTGTCCAGGTGCAGATCGAGCCACCACATGTAAATTTCCATCGCAGACCGCCTTCCTTGGGATTAACCGTAGGCCCGGGCAAACAGTGTCTACAAGAGCCCCTTGTGGCGGACCTTGCGGAGGGCCACTCTGTACGTAGAGGCCTCCCAAGGGGTGTCCCGTCGTAAGAGGATCCGCGATGGATTGTGACATCGAGCTGGAAATCGACGCCGGCTCTGCACGCGGCGAATACACGGTGCACGTGGTCCGTGCACCGGCGGGAGGGCACGCTTCGGGGGAGTTCAGGCTGGATGTGGACCGCGTACTGGAACGGCTTTCCCAGCTTGAGGCCACCGTCCTCGCCTCAGCCGTCGCAGCCCGACGGACCGCCCCGGTAGCCGAGATGGCCGTCCGCGAAGTAGGCCAGGATTTGTTCCAGGCCCTGTTCACCCGTGAGGTGTACGGAACGTACCGTGCGAGCCTGGGAGCGGCCCAGCATGCGGGGCAGCAACTCCGGGTGGTACTGCGGCTGGCTGCGCCCGAGTTAGCCGCGATGCCGTGGGAGACGCTGTTTGATCCCGAAACGGAAACCTACTTGTGCCAAACCGAACCACTGCTCCGGCACATCCCGGCCCCCGACTACAACCAGAATCCCTTGGACGTGGCTCCCCCGCTGCGCATCCTGGGAATTGTTGCCTCACCACGCGACCTCCCGGCCCTGGATGTCGCCACGGAAAAGGACCACCTCAGCAGGGCGTTGGCCGGTCCGGCGTCGGAGGGGCGGGTGGAATTGGTCTGGGCAAAAAGCGGCACCTGGGACGACGTGCAGTCCTTGCTGCTGGCCGGCCCATGGCATGTGGTGCATTTCGTGGGCCACGGCGACTACGATTCCCGAACTGACGAGGGCCGGATCGCGCTGGTCGGGCCCGACGGCAGGGCGGCGATGGTCCGGGCCGTCAGGCTCATGGCGCTGCTCAGCGTCGCATCCCCACGGCCACGGCTGGTGGTGCTCAACTCCTGTTCGTCGGGTGAAATGGGACAGTCCGACCTGTTCTCCGGGACCGCATCCGCGCTGGTCAGGAGCGGGATCGGAGCTGTGGCCGCCATGCAATTCGCCATTAGCGACTACGCGGCCATAGCCTTCGCCCACGGCTTCTACGCCGCCATAGCCAACGGCCGGACTGTGGACGAAGCCGCCCGCGTAGGCAGGATTTCGGTGATGGCCAGCCCCGACGGCACCTTGGAATGGGTCACCCCCGCCCTCTATGTCCGTGGGGGTTCCACCCAACTGTTCACGCTGACAGGATCACCACGCGCCGCTTCCAACACGGAAGGCACGACGACGGCACGCGGCCCAGACGGTCAGGCAGCAGCTTCCACTGCTCAGCCGGCGTTGGCCGGCCAGACACAATCCAGCGAGACACTCGCCGACGCTGAGCGGGCGATGAAGCGCGCCCAGCTGCGCGCCCTTTACGTGCAGGCGTCGGCGGAACTCCGCGCACGGCGTTTTGAGCAGGCCGTCGAGTTGTTCGAGGATCTCCTGACCCTTGAACCCGGATACCGGGACGCTGCCGCGCTTCGCGACCATGCCCGGCAACGATTGGAGATGGCCAAGGTCTACCGATCGGCCCTGGAAGCGGAGGAATCCCGGGATTGGTTGGCCGCAGCCGACGGTTACGCCGTGGTCCAAGGCGACCCGGAATTCCCGGAAGCAGCCGCCCGCAAGCAGGACTGCGAGCGTCGGCAACGTATTTCTGACCTGCAGGGTGAGTTGCGCTACCACTCCTCCATGGGTGCCTGGGAGACGGTGCTGGACGTATCCGCCGAGTTGGCCACGGCGGACCCGGCTTCGGCGGACCCTGACGGACTCGCAACCGCTGCGAGGGTTGAGATCGAGAAGAAGCAGCATACGGACACGCCCAAGCCTGCCGTGCCAGAGGTCGCAGCGCGCGGTTCGTACACGGCTGCATCTCAGGCCCCAGCGCAATCCCACGCCCCGGCACCCAACCGGGTCCCGGCGTCGAGCGCTGCTGTTTCCGGACCCCGCACCAAGGCCGCATCGCCGCCGCTGAACTGGATGCCACTCGCGTGGGGCGGTGCCGCACTGGCGATAGCGGGCGGGCTCGGGGCGGGCTTCGCGGTCTACTTCCTCTGGTTCGACGACAACTACTGGTACGAAAGCGGCGGCGACGGTTCGCTCAGGGTTCTCTACGGTTTGATCGCACCTTTTGGATATCTCATGTTGGCGGTCGCCGGCCTTCCTGATCGCACCGTGGTGGGCCGCGTGGTCATGGCTGGCTTAGTGGTTTCGCACGCGGTGTTTGGATTGGCTGGCCTGAACTACGCGGTGGAAGCTACGGCCGTCTACTCCAGTCTCCTCGTTGCCGGCCTGGGAATTTGGGCAGGGATCCTTGCCCTGCGTTCCCCGCCCCAGCGGACCCTGGGCTGGCTGTTGTTGCTGGCCACGGCAAGCATCCCGCTTGTTTGGATCCAGGACAAGGGGACCTTCCTGGAGGAGTGGTACCGGACGCACGCCTACTTTGCCTTCGTGCAGCTCCTGGTTTTGTGCGGAGCCGGCATCGGATTCATGGTCGCCGCGCGCCGCCTGCGTGGGCTTTACGGGAAGGGTCAGGAACATGAGCCGGTTGGTTGAGTTCACTACGGACGACGGCGGCACGGTGGTTGTGGAGGTGGCGAGCTCCGCGGGGAGCCTTGTCACCAGGGGCGGGGACCACGCCGGCGATTCCTCGGGTGTGTTCGCGAGGGCACAACAGACGTTTGAGCGGGCGTTGGCGCATGTCAGGCCAGCGGTCCAAGGGGTGATCGATGAGTTGCTGAGCCTCGAGAACCGGCCGGACGAGGTGAGCGTCGAGTTCGGAATCGACCTTCATGCGGAAGCGGGAGCTTTCATCGCGTCGGCCAGCACGGCATCGAACTTCAAGGTGCGGCTTACGTGGAACAAACCTGCCAACCCCAGCGCCGCCAGCTAGGCCGTAGTTGGGGGACCGGTGCCCTGTTCAACGCCACCCAGCGGCGTAACAATAAGGGTATGGCTGCGGAAGATTTCAGCGGACCGATTCCCTTGGTGGTGGGAGTGCTGCCGGACCAGCATGTGGAGGTCCTCCAGACGGCACGGACCTTGGCCGAACAGCTCGGCGTGCCGCTTGTCTGTGCGTACGTGGACGAGGCCAGCTACCTCGTCGAGTGGGATCCAGCGCGTGACGCGCACCGGATGTCGTTGCACCCCGAAAAGGACCAGGCCGACGTCGAGGCCGTTCGCGGGGACCTGGGCAAGGTCATCGGCGAAGCGCTGGACGGGGGAACCGCCGAATGGACCCTGCGTCTCCTTGCCGGTGATCCTGCCCGCGCCCTGGGTCGGCTCGCGGAGGACATCAAAGCGTCGATGATCATTGTGGGTACCCCTGAGCCTGGTTTGGGGCACCGTATTTCCGAGGCCCTCAACGGTTCGGTTGCAGCCTGGCTCAGCCATCACCAGCGCCGCCCGGTGCTGATCGTGCCCCAGAAAAAGAGGCAGGAAGCGGCCCATCGAAACTAAAGCGAAAGTACTTATTCGAGGTGGTGGCAATGGCGTCCCGGGCCACGTAGAGTAATTACTGCAGGACGGCGAAAGCGCCTGCTCAAAGGCTGCTCCGGAGTGCGTATCCCCCAATAACGCACTCCGGAGCTTTTTGTTTAAGCCCGGGTTTCTTCCCGCGCCGCCACCACCTTCTTTCACGCACAAACGGCCCCGACACACCCTTTTTAGGCGTGTCGGGGCCGTTGAGTTCTCAATGTTGGTGGGGGCGGCACGGCTCGCAGTATGAAGAGCGCGACGCCGGAAGTCACCTTGTACCTGGGAACCTCACCTCACGAAGGTGTACAGCAGCGCCGCCATTCCGAAGCCCACAACGGAGAGCACCGTTTCCAGCACGGTCCACGTCTTCAGGGTGTCCTTGACGGACATGTTGAAGTACTTGGAGATGATCCAGAACCCGCCATCGTTCACGTGGCTGGCGATGATGGAGCCCGATGAGATGGCCACGACGATCAGCGCGAGCTGAGGCTGGGAGTAGCCGGTAGCCAGGCTGGGCGCCAGGATGCCGCCAGTGGTCACGATTGCCACCGTTGCCGAGCCCTGTGCGATGCGCATCCCTGCGCTGATCACGAAGGCGGACAGGATGATCGGCAGGCCGGCTTGGGACAGCGAATCCGCCACCGCCTTGCCCACACCGGTAGCCGACAACACCGCTCCAAAGAATGCACCGGCACCAACCACCAGCAGGATCATGCCAACGGGCCGCAGCGATGATCCCGTGATTTCACTTAGCTCGGCTGAGGTCATGCCACGGCGGATGCCCAGCAGCCACATGGCCAGAAGGACGGCGACGGTGAGTGCGATTGCCGGGTTGCCGAAGAACTGGAGGATGTCCCGGAAAACACCGGCCGGGGCGAAGATGTTGCCGAACGTGCCGCCAAGGATGAGGATCATGGGCAGGCCAATAGCCAGCAGCACCAGGCCGATGGACGGCTCCTTGCCCTTGGCAGAGTCCGACTCGGGAACGATCCGGTCCTCAGGGACGGATACCATGACGCGCCTGCCGATGTAGGTGCCCCACAAGATACCGGAGGCGAACCAGGCCGGGATACCGCAGATCAGACCCATGAGGATGATCCAACCAAGGTCCACGTGGAACAGCCCGGCAGCAGCCACAGGACCGGGGTGGGGAGGGAGGAAGGCGTGGGTCACGGACAGGCCGGCCAGCAACGGCAGCGCATACAGGGCAAGCGACTTACCGCCACGGATCGCGGCAACATAGACCAGCGGTGCCAGGACGAAGATGCCGATGTCGAAGAACACCGGGATACCCAGCACGAAGCCGGTGATGCCCATGGCAAGCGGGGTACCTTTTTCACCGAAGATCTTCACGAGCCTGCCGAGCAGCACTTCCGCGCCGCCGGACCGTTCCAGAATGGCGCCCAGCACGGTACCGAGACCGATGATCACGGTGATGTGGCCGAGGATGCCCGCGAAGCCCTTCTCAATCAGGGCGTCACTGCTCTTGGTAGCCGAACCGACCAGCGCCTCCACGGAGATGCCGCCCACCAAGGCCACGATCACGCCCGTTCCCACCAGGGCGATGAACGGCTCGAGCTTGACCTTGATGATGAGGAACAGCAGAAGGGCAATGCCTGCACCCGCCAGGAGGAGCAGGCCGGCGGTGTCGTGCCGCAGCCATTCAAGGAATTCATTCATGGGCGTATCTTTCTGGGTGAGTCCTACTTGAGGGTGCCGGTGAAGGCTGCGGCACGCGCCGCGATGTCTGCCCAGTCGCCTGCGGCAACTGCCGCGGGCGGGACTACGCTGGTGCCGCAGCAGACTGCGGCAGCACCGGCGTCGAGGTAGCTCTTGGCGTTGGAGGCATCGATGCCTCCCGAAGGCAGCAAGCGGATCCCGGGGTAGGGGCCCTGCAAATCCTTCAAATACGCCGGGCCGAGCTGCCGGGCGGGGAAAATCTTGACGGCGGCCGAACCCAGGTCCAGCGCCTGTGCCACTTCGGTGGGGGTCATGGCGCCGAGGCTGAACGGGATCCCCGCAGACGTGGCGACGGCGGCCACCTCGGGCCGAAGGCCTGGCGTCACCAGGAACTGCGCGCCGGCGTCGATCGCTGCACGGGCCTGGTCGGCGGTCATCACCGTTCCAATTCCGACGGCGGCACCGTGCTCCGCTGCGGTCTCCGCCGCACGCTTGACGTGCTTGAGTGCATCCGGGGTGGTGAACGTCAGCTCGACACTGCGGATGCCGCCGTCGGCCAATGCCCTGCAGAGATCCGCGGCGTCGGTGATGGATGGTGCGCGGACCACTGCCAGGGTGCGGTCGGCTTCAAGCTGTTCGAGGAATTGTTCAGGTGTCATTGTTGTCCTTCTCGGGTGAGGCCGTCGCGGCTGCGACGCAGGGCGCGGCCGGCTCGGGCGCCGGTTGCTTTGCCGCCGTCGATCGCTGCCGTGCCGTTGACGAAGACGTACTGGACGCCGCTGGCGGCTTGGCGGGGGTTCTCGAAAGTGGCTTCGTCCCGGATGGTTTCCGGATCGAAAAGCACGACGTCGGCCGCGTAGCCTTCGCGGACCAGTCCCCTGTTGTGGAGCTTGAGTCGTGCGGCAGGCCGGCCACTGAGATGATGGACCATTTCCTCGAGGCCCAGCAGTCCCAGATCGCGGGAGTAGTGGCCGAGGTAGCGGGGGAACGTGCCCCACGCGCGGGGGTGTGGCTTGGCGCCGACCAGAAGCCCGTCACTGCCGCCGGTGTGTGTGCGGTGTTTCATGATGGCCTGCACGTTTTCTTCGTGGCCCACATGTTGCAGGATTCCGGTGCCGAGGCGGTCTTCGGTGAGGATGTCTGCGAAGACGTCGAAGGGCTCCTGATGCGTTTCCGCGGCGATGTCCCTGATGGTCTTGCCCACGTAACCGGCGAGCGCCGGGTTCTGGACGCCGCTGATTTCCAGGGTGTCCCACTCGGCAACCACCCCGTGACAGCCGTCGGATCCGTAGATCTCCACAGCCTCACGGATGCGAGCCCGGGTTTCCGGATCTGCCAGCCGCGCCAAGGTGGCATCGGTTCCGCCGGACGAGGCCCAACTGGGGAGGATCGCGGAGAGCGTGGTGGCCCCGGGGAGGTACGGGTAGGTGTCCAAGGTGATGTCCACGCCTTGGTCCAGGGCTTCATCGATCAGGTCCAGGAGCTCCCCTGCACGGCCTTTGTTCTCCGCGAAGTTCATGGTGGCGTGGGAAAGATGCAACGCGCAGCCGGTGTCGCGGCTCAGACCGATCATCTCGGCGTAGGCGTCCAATGCACCCTTGCCGTAGGAGCGGTGGTGCGGCGCGTAGAAGCCACCCAGCTCACCTACTGTCCGGCAGAGCCCGGCGAGTTCTTCGGTCTGCGCGTACATGCCCGGGGTGTAGGTCAGCCCGGAGCTCATGCCCACGGCTCCGTCCTCCATCGCCGTGCGGATGACGTCCTGCATCTTCTGCTGTTGCTCCGGGGTGGGATCACCCTCGGCGAAGCCCATGACCATGGCCCGGACAGTTCCCTGCGGGACGAGGTAGGCGGCGTTGGTGGCGATGCGGCCACCAACTTCTTCGGTGTCGAGCCGGTCCAGGTACTCGCCCACGGTCCGCCAGTTCCAGTCGAAATCGGCAGGGT
The DNA here is from genome assembly GCF_031455195.1 of Paenarthrobacter nitroguajacolicus. Classification (GTDB taxonomy): domain Bacteria; phylum Actinomycetota; class Actinomycetes; order Actinomycetales; family Micrococcaceae; genus Arthrobacter; species Arthrobacter nitroguajacolicus_D. Next base: position 200,348 of record NZ_JAVDSH010000004.1, read on the forward strand.
TGTCGTTCCAGGCGGCAATTTTCTCCCGGACACCGGCCAGCGTTGCGTCATCAACCGGCGCATAGGACAGTCCGTCCTGGCCCAGCAGTTCCGTGGTGACGCCCTGGCTGAGCTTGGCGTAGTGCTCCCTGTTGACCAGCAGCTGCAGGTCCGAGTGCGCGTGCATGTCGATGAAACCGGGGCTGAGGACCAGTCCTGTGGCATCGATGACACGGTCCGCGCCGGTTTCCCCGGCGGTGAGGGTCCCGGCGTCGACGATCGCGGCAATCACCCCACCGTCCAACAGGATGTCTGCGGGGCGGCGTTCCGCTCCCGTTCCGTCCACCAGGGTGGCATTGCTGATCAAGGTCTTCATGGCGTCCTAGAAGAAGGTATGGATGAGGTCGACGACGGTCTGGTCGCCATTGGTCCGGGACGAGCCTGTGTCAGCCAGAACCGGGATGACGGTCCACTTATCGAACGCAGTGCACGGGTGGGAAAGGCCCAGGCGGACGACGTCGCCGGGGCGGACGGTGGTGGTGTTGGCGTCGAAGGTCATGAAGGAATGCTGGTCGTTGACCGAGGTGATTTCTGCGCCAACCAGGGGTTCCATGGCACCGCCAAGCACGGGTCCGATGAGCTGCGGCTCGGGCAGTCCTTCGTCGAACGGAAGGTCGCGCTTGCCGGCGTCGAGGATGGCCAAGCCGGGCTCGGTCTGCGAAACTACGCGGGCCCAACCGTACATTCCGGCTGTGAAAGGCTGGTCGCCTTCCCGGGAAAAGGGCGAGATTCCGCGGTAGAAACCGTCGTCGTGGATGATGTAGGCGCCGCTGCGGATCATGAGGTCCACTCTCGGTCCACCGGTTTCGGCCCCGGCGCCGATGCATGGGGACAGCACAGTGACGACGTCGTCAAAGTACGCGCTGCCGCCGGCAGTGAGTATCACCGAGTCGGTGCCGTACAACCCGTCTGCGAGCAGTTGCTCGTGAAGCAGCCGCATCTGGGCGAGGTAGCCGCGGACGGCGGCCAGGCCGGCGTCGTCCGCTGTGTGCGCGAGTGAGCCTTCATAGCCGCTGACACCTACCAGGCGCAGGTTGGGCGAGGCCGAAATAGCGCGGGCCACGTCCATGGCAGCGTCCACACCGCGTGCACCCGTCCTGCCGCCGTGGGCACCGAGCTCCACCAGGACATCCAGCACGGAATCGCTACCGGCGAGGGTTCGATTGATGACGTCCACGGTTCCCAGGGAGTCGATCCAGGACAAGATCGTGGAGCCCTGGGCAGCGACCCACTCGATGGCCCGTGGGTCCGTGAGGCTGTTGGCGAGCTGCAGGTTCCGGACACCAAACCCGCGGGCCACGCGAAGCTGCGCAAAATTGGCCAGCGTGATGCCCCATGCGCCTCGGTTCAGCTGCTCGGCCCAGAGCTGCGGGGCCATGGTGGTCTTTCCGTGCGGGGCGAGCAGCACGCCTTTTTCGGCGCACCAGTTCGCGAGGCGGTCAGCGTTGGCTGTCAGCGCGTCGGCATCGAGTGTCAGCAGCGGCGTTTGGAGGTCGGCCAGCGTGTGTTTGGCGGCGAGGAACTCCGCGTGGGTGGTCCCGTTTTCGCTTGCCGGCACGGCTTTGTGGCGCCAGTCGAGCCGGCGCTCGGCCAAGGATGCCACGGCGGTCGCCGAGATGGCTACGGAAGTGTTCACGCGTTTCGTTCCCTTCGCGGTGCTGCGACAGTGCGGCTGTGGGATAGTCGCCGCCGATTCTTGCGTTGCGTATTTTGCAACGCTGGTTGCAAACCTGATGGTGATATGTCTAACATGGTGGCGGATCGAGAGTCAAGGCCGCTTGGCGGCACGAACAAGTGCGGGAGAACGATGCTTTCAGCTGTATGCGTTGGCGAAACCATGGCCATGCTTACCCCTGTCAACGCCGTTCCGCTGCACCTTGCAACCGAACTGCACTTCGGGATTGGCGGCGCTGAATCCAACGTCGCCATGGGCCTCGCAGCCATGGGCCTGGACACGCATTGGGTCAGCCGCGTGGGCCGCGACGGCTTCGGCACCCGCATCCTGGACGAACTCCGCGACCACTACGTTGGGGTCTCCGGCGTCGAGGTTGACCCCGTGCGCCCCACCGGCTTGTACGTCAAAGTGCCTGCCCAGGACTCGGCGTCCGACGGCGGCAGCTCAGTTTTGTACTACCGGCAAGGATCTGCGGCCTCAGCGATGGGACGCGACACGCTCTCCAACCCTGACGTGTCCTCACTGCTGGAGAACGCAGCACTCATTCATTTGAGCGGGATCACCGCGGCTCTATCCCCCGAATGCCTCTCGCTGCTGGAAGCCATCCTGAGCGCACCCCGGAACGGCCGCACCATCAGCTTCGACGTCAACTGGCGTTCCGCCTTGTGGGCCGGCCAGGACCGCTCCGTCCTGCAGCGATTGGCCAACCTGGCCGACGTAGTGCTGGTCGGTAAGGATGAAGCCGAGCACGCCTTCGGCACCACCGACGAAGCCGAACTCCGCCGCATGATGCCGGACCCGGACGTCCTGGTGATCAAGAACGAGGCGATCAGTGCCATCGCGCTCACCCGTTCGAGCGCTGACCTGGGCGGCACCCGGGAAGAGGTCCCCGCACTGTCGGTCGCCGTCGTCGAGCCTGTAGGCGCCGGCGACTCGTTCGCCGCCGGTTACCTCAGCGGCATGCTGTTCGGACTCGGCCAAAAGGAGAGCCTTCGCCGCGGCCACGTCGCCGCGGCCTGCACCCTGACCGTCCACGGCGACCGCGGCCCGCTCCCCGACGCCGCCCAGCTCGCAGCCATCCTCGATTCTTCGGATGACGCCTGGGCTGCTATCCATGTTGAAGACGGACAATTCAGCAAACGGAGCGTGACACCTTGAGCCAGAGCCTCATGCGGGCCATCGACCTGCTCGGCGAACTCGCCGCCAAACCTGCAACCCTGGACGAGCTCGCGTCCAAGGCCGCCGTGCACAAGACCACCGTGATGCGGCTCCTGCACGCCATGGAAGAGAAACGTTTCGTGGTCCGCGACGAGGACCAGCGCTTCATGCTCGGCTCCAAGCTGTTCGAGCTATCCTCGCTGGCGCTGGAGCAGCGGGACATCCGGAAGGTCGCGCATCCACACCTGGCCGAGCTCAACGGAAAAACCGGGCACACTGTGCACCTCGCAGCCTTCGAAGGGAACGAGGTGGTGTACATCGACAAGTTCGAGTCGCACCACCCCGTCCGCATGTACTCGCGCATCGGCCTGACAGCATCGCTGCACTCGGCCGCTGTGTCCAAAGTCCTCCTCGCCGACATGCCGCGCTCCCGGCAGGAAAAGATCGCCGCGGGGCTGGACTACGTCAAAGTTACCGAGAACACCCTGACCTCGCCGGAGGCCTTGCTGGCCGAACTCGAGCGGGTCAAGGAACAGGGCTGGGCCCACGACAACGCCGAGCACGAAGCATTCGTGCACTGCATCGCGACCCCCATCCGCGATGCGAGCGGCGCCGTCGTGGCCGCAGCCTCTTGTTCGGTACCGGTAGTGATGCTCAGCTATGAAGGCCTGCTTGAGCTGCTGCCCGACCTCAAAGCCAGCACCGAGGCCATCTCCAACGACCTCGGCTGGATCAGCCACGAAAGGAACTCAGCATGAGTGAAAAGACCGTAGTACTGACCGAAAACGCCCCTGCCCCGGCGCACGTATTCTCGCAGGGCATCAAGAAGGGCGGCATGTTCCAGGTTTCCGGCCAGGGCCCCATGGACCCCGCCACCAACCAGTACATCGGCGAGGGCGACGTCCGCGTCCAGACTCGTCGCACCCTGGACAACGTCAAGGCCATCCTCGAAGCCGGCGGATCCTCCGTTGAAGACGTCCTCATGTTCCGCGTCTACCTCACCACCCGCGACGACTTCGCCGCCATGAACGAGGTCTACGGCGAGTTCATCAAGGAGAACGTCCCCAGCGGCCAACTGCCCAGCCGCACCACGGTGTTCGTGGACCTGCCGCACGAGGTCATGCTCGTCGAGATCGACGCCCTGGCCGTCACCGCCTAGCATTTCCCCGTCGCTGCCCCGCTGTTCCGTTGTTGCCCAACGACGCCGCAGCGGGGCAGCAACGTCCGACGGCGGCACTCACCGTCAGGAAGGCACGCGCCTGGACACCACCGACGTCGGGACCGCCGGAACCCGCTGCCGTTTGGCGAACACCCTTGCCCGCTGGCTCGACAACGCCAGAAGCACCAGGATGTCCGAAGCCAGACCGGACAGACCGGCTTCAAGGGTGAGGTTGGCGCTCCCACTGAAGTAATCGATCGCCTGCACCGTGATGGACACGGAGCTCAGACCCATGGCAATCACCCGCGCTCCGTTGCTGCCGAGGAAAATCCGCCATGCAAGGAAGACTTCTCCGAGTCCGAAGAGCAGCACGATGACCGCTACGGTGACCAGTGCCGCCGTCGTGGTTTGTGGATCAGTTGACGCGTCATCGAAGGTGACACCCTCAATGTTGCCACCCGAGGTCAGCAGGGTAAGCGCCAACACAAAGGCCGCAAGGGACCTGGCCACAACCAAGGCCGTGCCCACCATGATGGGCGCGGGCCGCCTGTCGCGGCTGTCGGTCTGGCGGGGCAGTTGATCGGTGGGCGCCCGGACGCTGCGGGCGTCGACAATGGGAAGGTCGCCGTCGGTGGAGATCGAATCGCCGCCGCCGTTGCGCGAGTGGTAGCCGGTGGAAAAGTCCTCGATGACCTGCACCTCAACGGCCGGCGACGCAGCCGAAACTGTAGAGACAATGTGGTCCCGTTCCACGTCAGTGTTCTGCTCGATCTTGTGCGTAACCTGCAGCGTGAACAATGAAAAGCCCACGCTGCGGTCGTAGGTGCCGGCGGCGAGCCAATCGACTTTGTGCCCGCCCGGCAGGAGCCATCCTTCGGGGCAGCGCCAGAAACGGACATGGTGGCGTTTGCCCGGATTGTTGTCCACTTCCTGCTGGTAGGCGAAGTCCTGCTGGCGGTCGAAAAGGAAGAGGGGGCTGACCGGCGCCTCGGTGTAACTCTGCCGGAAAACAGTGGAACTGATGATGCGGCGGCTGCTGGCGAAGGTGACGTCGTCGGCCATGGTCCACCCGGCGGCCCTCATGATGGCGTGGATCTGGGTTTCGGCGCCCAGCAACGCAACGTTCACGGGATCACCCAACAGCCCATCACTGGTCCTGGCGCGTCCAATAAAATACCCGGGAACGTAGATGGTGGTGAGGATGCGGTGCAGGCGCGGCAAGAGCAGGTACGCGAGGAACGCCCAGAAAACGACGTAGAACCAGACTTGGCCCCACCCCAGCTGAAAGCTTTCGCCCACGAGCAGGAAGGCGAGCCAAATAGCCGCCGCACCGCCCAGGATGAAAAACGCGTGATCCAGCCGGCTGTCGGTCACGTTGAGGCGTGGTGTCTTAGCCATGCAGCTCCCCCTTTTGCTACTTAAGCTTCGGGGTTGGGGCTGGGGTTGTACATGGGGTAGGCGGGATTAAGCTCTCATTGGGCTATCGACGAGCAGCCTGTTGTTCTCGATGAGCCATCCAACTGACTCGTGCACCGCTTCCTCCGGTTCGTACCGCGGCGCGTAGCCCAGCAGCGCCTTGGCCTTCTCGATGCTGATGCAGTGGTTGCGGGACAAATGGGCCCAGCTGGTGTCGGCGTGTTCGGGCGTAGTGGTTTTGCGGAAGTCCTCCCAGCTGACCATCTCCGAGTTTGGCTCTTGCCCGAACCACGACGCCGCAATTTCCAGGTAGCCGCGAACCGTCAGGGCGGACGGAGCAACGATGTTGAAGTCCTCCCCTGCTGCCGCTTCGCGTCGCTGGATGGCTTTCTCGAATGCCTGGGCGAGGTCGTCGGCGTGGACGTGGTGCATCAATTCGGTGCCACTTCCCGGAATCCGGAGGGGCTGTCCGGCGGAGACCCTTTCCCAGACCGCGGGATCGAAATTCCCCAGCGGGCCTACCGGATGCCAGCCCGGCCCCACAATGTGTCCTGGGTGCAGCGACGTGGTGACCAAACCGCCGTCGGCCGTTTCTTCCTTCAGCATCCGGGCGATGTCGCGCTTCTGGATGCCGTATTCATCCAGCGGCTCCGCGGTGGAATCCGACACCTCTGAGATGGGCAGCTTCCGGCTCGCGCCATAACGCCAGATGGACCCGCAATGCAGCAGATGCCCCACCTCGCCGCGGAGCCGGTTCACCAAGTCGGTGGCTGAGTCGAGCGTAAAGCACATCAGGTCAACAACGACGTCGGCACTCAAGTCCGCGATGCGGTCACCAAAAGTGCCCTCCCGGTCCTCCCGCGCGCGGTCCGCGGTGACCTGGTGGACGTGCTGCCACTCGGGGGAATCCGTGTAGGGCGTACTGGTGCCGCGGCTGAGGTTGACCACTTCATGTCCCCCGCGTACCAGCCTGGGAACGAGGAACGAGCCGATGTGGCCACTGCCACCGATGACGACGATTTTCATGGTTCTCCTGCGCTGGGTGGGGCGTGGGTGTTCACTGTACGTGACCGGATCTTGGCGCGCGATCCCCCGGTCCATTCGCCATCGGTTCACTAGGGTGGAGAGAAGCCCAGAGTGAGGATCACCAAATGGACACCGCTGCCAGCGCAATCGCCGTGGACCGGCACTACGATCTGATCATCATCGGCACCGGGTCCGGGAACTCGATTCCCGGACCGGAGTTCGAAGACCGGTCGATCGCGATCATCGAAGAAGGGACGTTCGGCGGTACCTGCCTGAATGTCGGCTGCATCCCGTCGAAGATGTACGTTCACACTGCCGACACCGCACTGGACATTGCTGACTCCAAGCAACTGGGCCTCGACGCCCAGGTCAACTCCGTGGATTGGCCGGGCATAGTCAACCGGGTCTTTGAAAAACGGATCGACCCCATTGCCGCTTCAGGCGAGGATTACCGCCGTGGCCCGCGGAGCCCCAACATCGACGTCTACGACCACCACGCCGTTTTCGTCGGAGAACGTACTCTGCGCGTAGGCGACGGCGCCCACCAAAAAACCATCTCAGGTGACCAGATAGTCATCGCCGCCGGCTCCAGGCCCATGATTCCCGATGCCATCGCAGCTTCGGGCGTGCGGTATTACACCAACGAGGACATCATGCGGCTGCCGGAGTTGCCCAAATCCTTGGTGATCATTGGCGGGGGCTACATCGCCATGGAGTTCGGCCACGTGTTCGACGCCCTCGGCACCGCCGTCACCATCATTCCCCGCTCAACGCTCCTGCGGCATCTGGATCACGACCTCCACGACCGGTTCAACGCCCTGGCCGCCAAACGTTTCGACATCCGGCCGGGCCGGAGCACCATAGGAGCCGAGCAGACAGACCAAGGCATAACAGTCAGGCTCGACGACGGCACCTCCGCGACAGGGGAGGTACTGCTCGTAGCCACGGGGCGCATCCCCAACGGGGACCTGCTGGACCTGGACGCTGGCGGGATCGAGATGACCGGGCAGGGTCGCATCAAGGTCGACGAGTACGGGCGATCAACCTCGGCGCCCGGTGTCTGGGCCCTTGGCGACGTCTCTTCCCCCTACATGCTCAAACACGTCGCCAACGCCGAGATGCGCTCCGTGCGCCACAATCTGCTGAACCCGGACAACCTCCGAAAAATGCCACACGACCATGTTCCCGCGGCCACGTTCACCAACCCGCAAATCGCCACAGTGGGCATGACCGAAGCCCAAGCCCGCGAAAACGGCTACAACGTGACCGTCAAGATCCAGGACTACGGGGACGTCGCATACGGCTGGGCTTTGGAGGACACCACCGGGATCTGCAAACTCATCGCCGACCGCAACAGCGGCAAACTCCTCGGCGCCCACTACATGGGACCTCAGGCATCGACCCTCATCCAACAGATGATCACCGTCCTGGCCTTCGACCTCGACGTGCGCGACTTCGCCGCCAAACAATACTGGATCCACCCCGCACTGCCCGAAGTTACCGAAAACGCGTTGCTCGGCCTCACGTTCAACGGGACGGGAGCGGGGTGATGCGGGTGGCGGCTTGAACGATTCGGGTCGGTGGATCCCAGGAGGAACTGAACGTGCCACGATCCAGTTCGTAGTCGGACGCTATTGCGTGGCTTCGGGCGGCCGGATGGCTTTGATCTTTCGCCAGCCACCGGCACGGTTATTGGCAATGATGGCCCTGAACATGTCACCAAGTGCCTGGACGTTCACTGCCTCACCCTCGCGGTAGGAGACGGTGCGGGCCGTTTTGTTGTTGTGTCCGGCCGTGATGATGCCTTGGGGGTCCGGGACAATGCCACCGTCATAAAGGAATACGTTGACGTGGTCATTGGCCGCGAGGAGGGCGCAGATATTGCCATCCAGGACGAAATACGGCTGGATGGTGCGTTTGATGGTTTCCTGGACGTCCGGATCTGCGGCGAGCACCAGCTCCCTGACTGCTTGGCAGATTGCCTGCTGCCATTCCGGCAGGGACTCGATGTAGCTGTCAACGCGGGGGTCAGCCATGTCCGAAAGTATGCGCCAGCAATTCGGGAAATTGAAGGGTGCGTGAGCCGTTCGAATTTGAACCACGGTTGCAGGAGTAACTCAGAAGTCCGGGCTGGATCCGGTGGTCGCCATCCGCCGTCGAGCCTCAACCCGCACGACTCACTTCTCCTCGAGGTCGACAAACAGCTGCCAAGGATGCTTAGCATGATTACGCCGGGTGCGCCCGGGTACGTGACCTCTTGAATGACCCCTCGGACGGTCGGCGCAGCTGCGGCGACCACGTAAAGGAGAATGCTGTGCGGGAGCCTGTAGTCAACGAGAGCGCGGCAGAAGTCGGCGCTGATCCAGCCGAAACGCAGGAAGAACCGCAGGTAGAGTCCCAGGAAGCCGAGGAAACCGCAACGGAGTCGCCGGAGATCACCTTCGACGAGCAGTTCTACCCTGCCCGCCCCAAAGCGCTCCGGCCTATTGCCCGCCGTCGTCAGTTCTTCGCGGCCCGACCGTCACTTGAGTTCGACGGCCTCAACAAGACGTATGTGGACTGGCTGCGTAACCAGTCGATGCTGGGTGACGCCAACACCATGGCCCGGCAGCTTTCCGGTCAGGCAAGCATGTGGCAGAACTCGTATGCCAGGCCAAATCCGCGGGCAGCTGTGGAGCGTGCACCCGTTTGGTTCACGGCGTACCCCTTGTCCTTCATCACCAAGGACGGCCAGTCCTTCCTGTCGGCACTCGGTGATCCTGAGCTGTGGGATGCCTTCCGGGAAATCGGCATCCGTGGACTGCACACCGGACCGGTCAAGCTGGCGGGCGGGATCCGGGGATGGTCCCAAACACCCAGCGTTGACGGGCACTTCGACCGTATCAGCATGGCAATCGACCCCGCCTTCGGTACCGAGGAGGAGTTCCGCCAGATGTGCGAGGTCGCCAACGATCATGGCGGCACGGTCATCGACGACATCGTCCCTGGCCACACCGGCAAGGGTGCCGACTTCCGCCTCGCTGAAATGAACTTCCGCGACTACCCGGGCATCTATCACATGGTCGATATCCCGGAAGAGGACTGGCACCTGTTGCCGGATGTTCCGGAGAACGCGGATTCGGTCAACATCAGCCCTGAGGCGGAGAAGGCCCTCCAAGAGGCGGGTTACATCATCGGCCGGCTCCAGCGGGTGATTTTCTACGAACCCGGGGTGAAGGAAACCAACTGGAGTGCCACCAAGCCGATCATCGACACCACGGGCAAGACCCGCCGCTGGGTCTACCTCCACTACTTCAAGTCCGGCCAACCCTCCATCAACTGGCTGGACCCTACGTTCGCCGGGATGCGCCTGGTGGTGGGGGATGCCTTGCACTCGCTGCTGGACCTCGGCACGGGCGCCCTGCGGCTGGACGCCAACGGGTTCCTGGGTGTTGAGAAGAGCGCGGAGGAGGAGCCGGGCTGGTCCGAAGGACACCCGTTGTCGGAGGCGGCCAACCAGCTGATCGGCTCGATGATCCGCAAGGTGGGCGGGTTCTCCTTCCAGGAGCTCAACCTCACCATTGATGACATCAAGTCCCAGTCCGAGTCCGGCCCGGACCTCTCCTACGACTTCATCACCAGGCCCGCTTACCACTACGCGCTGGTCACCGGCGACACCGAGTTCCTCCGCCTTACGCTCAAGCTGGCCATGGAGATCGGCGTGGACCAGGCCTCCTTGGTCCACGCACTCCAGAACCACGACGAACTCACCTACGAGCTGCTTCACTTCGCAGCTGGCCACCGGGAGGAAACTTTCGAGCTCGGAGGCGAGGAACTGACCGGCGCTGAGGTTGCCGAGAAGGTCCAGAACACCATGCGGGAACGCCTCACGGGTGAGAACGGACCGTACAACGCGGTCTTCACCACCAACGGCATTGCCTGCACCACAGTGAGCTTCCTGATGGCAGCGTTAGGCGTCAAGGACCCGGATGCCATCACTCCCGAGCAGGAATCCCAGGTCCTGGACGCGCATGTGCTCCTGTCCATGTACAACGCACTCCAACCTGGCGTTTTCGCTTTGTCCGGCTGGGATCTCACCGGCATCACGGCGCTGGACCGCCAGACAGTGGGCGAGCTGACCTCACAGGGCGATACCCGTTGGATCAACCGCGGCGCCCACGACCTGATGGGCACCAGCCCGGACGCAACGACCTCGCTGGCGGGCATGCCCCGGGCCCGGAGCCTCTACGGTCCGCTGCCCGAGCAGCTGAAGGACTCCAACTCCTATGCTCGGCGGCTCCAGCAGATCCTCGCAGTGCGGGAAGAGTCGGGGATTGCCACCAGCACACTCCTGGACGTGCCGGACGTGTCGAACAAGGGATTGCTGGTCCTGGTGAACCAGCTCGCTGACGGAGCCCTGCAGGTCACGGTCCTGAACTTCTCGGACCAGGACATCGCGGGCAGCATCCAGTCCTCACACCTTGTTCCGGGCGCAACTGTCCATGACCTGTTCAGCGGCGAGGACGTCGGCCAGGTCGATGACCTCTGCAGCTTCTTCCTGGAGCTCCGTCCGTTCCAGGGCACCGCGCTGCTGCTGAAGGACCCCGTGGAGGAAGAAGTCACCGAATAGGGAGTACGACGTCGGCACTCAACTTGAGTGCCGACGTCTGGGGTTGCTTCGGTCCGGGAGGTATGAAAAATTTACGGACCCGGCTTCCAACTCTGAACCAGGAAGGCCGACCCCCTGGGGGCGCATTCGCCAGGGTCCACGTCGGTGGGCGAGAGGCCGCCGCCGAAGGCGAAGTCCTGTCCAATGGTGATGGTGGTCCCGTCGGGCAGGATCAACCCCGTCCCAGTGACCTGTGTTCCTGCGGGGAAGATGAGCGCACCCTCGCTGCCGTCGGGATAGGTGCCGACAATGCACCCAGCGCCGTTCAGGCCCAGCTTTCCCCCATTGGCGGCATCCATGTGGAAGTCTGCTTCCGGGTCGTTGGCCACGGCGGCCTTGTGACCGTTGCTGCCCGTGACGATGTGGTTGCCGAACGTCGGCATCCGCATCCCTGTAATTTCAGGCAACGGGGCGCCCGACTCCAAAGTTGCAGGTTGCGAAATGGCCGGCGTCGCCTGCTCCGGCATTGGGAAACCCATTGAGCCTGCCACGAAGAAGCCGACAGCAATTGCGGCCACCGCCCCCACCAAGCCAAACCCCGCCACCGGCCGGGACCGTTTACGGGGCCGTCTGTTGAATGCGTCGATGGGACCACCCACCGCAGGTTGGCTGCGCTCAGTACCCACGACCGCCAGGCTTCTTTCCCGGCTCCGTGCCAGCTCCTCTTCACTGACCGCCAGAGCCGGGTCCGTTGCGGCCAAGCGTTCCCCGGGTGATATCTCCCTGTTGCTCATCGCTGCACATCCTCTGCGGCTCGATCTGTTCCAAGCAATGCGCCCAGTTGTTTCCGTGCCCTGTGCAGGCGCATCCTGACGGCTGTCGCAGGAAGGTTGAGCAGTGCCGCAATCTCGGCGGAGGTGAACCCGTCCCAGTAGGTCAGCAGGAGGACTTCGCGCTCGTCCGGCTTAAGCTGCTCCAAAGCTTCCTGCACCGCGCCGTCGTCGGAATCCACCGGCCGCGGCCGTTCTCCCTCCAACCGTTGGGCGAGGTTCTGCGAGCGCATCGCGGAGCGCTGATGATTTCGAAGGACGTTCCGGGCGATCCCGAACATCATCAGCACAGACAAATCCTGGTCCTGCTGCGATCTTTCCCAAGCGATCCGGAAGACTTCCGCACACAGATCTTCGGCCGTCGACGCCCCTTCACATCGCCTGCGGAGATAGCGGTACACCTTGTCATGGCAAGCCGCGTGTGCTGCCAGGAAGTGCTTCTCCCGGGCCATCTCCACGCGATCTCCTTGCTCCGCCTGCACCCTCATAACCAGTTAATGTCCAGCAGTGAGAAGAATGTAACGGAACTTTCAGGAAAATGCGGAACGCCCGACGTCGGCACTCGGGTGAGTGCCGACGTCGGGTCCTGTTGTTAGTCGCCGACTGCGTCGCGGCCGCGGCGGAGGATGAGCGGATCGGCGTCGTAAACGACCGAGGTGTCCTTATCCGCGTAGTCGAACTGGTTGAGGAAGAAGCGCATGGCGTTGATGCGGGCGCGCTTCTTGTCGTTGGATTTGACGGTGATCCAGGGCGCATGGTCCGAATCGGTGTGCAGGAACGTCTTTTCCTTGGCGTCCGTGTAGTCTTCCCAGCGGTCCAGTGACGCGAGGTCCATGGGTGAGAGTTTCCAGCGCCGCACGGGGTCGATCTGGCGGATGGCGAATCGTGTCCGCTGTTCCTGGCGGGTCACGGAGAACCAGAACTTGGTCACATGGATTCCTGCGTCCACCAGCATCTTTTCGAAGACGGGCGCCTGGCCCATGAAGGTGTTGTACTCATCCTCGTTGCAGAAGCCCATGACGAGCTCAACGTTGGCGCGGTTGTACCAGGACCTGTCGAACATCACGATCTCCCCGGCGGTGGGAAGGTGCTGGATGTAACGCTGGAAGTACCATTGCCCCTGCTCCCGGTCCGATGGCTTGGCGAGCGCAACAGTCCTGGCCGAACGCGGGTCAAGGTGCTCGGTGAAGCGCTTGATGGTTCCGCCCTTGCCAGCAGCGTCCCGTCCCTCAAAGACGATCACGTGCTTCAACCCTAGGTCCTGGCCCCAGTACTGGAACTTCAGCAGCTCAATCTGGAGCCGGTACTTCTCGATCTCGTACTCGTCGCGGGTCATCCGCTCTGTGTACGGATAACCCTCGTGCCAGGTTTCCACCGCGGATCCGCCTGGATCGATAAGGTCCGGGTCTTCGCTTTGGCCGCCGCTGATGGTGTAGCCCATTTCCACCAGGTGATCGATGGTTTCGCGCAGGTTGTCCCTGACCCACCAATTGTCCAACGATGCAGCTAGTGGGTTTGCCTCCGTCATGCGGTCCTCCTGGTCAGCCGGGTAGTGCCGGGCAGCCTAACAGCGGCGGATGACGGGAGGGCGAACAAGCCTTGGGGTTAGCTGAGGGCCGCTGGGACCTCGATCCAGTAGCGACGGAATTCCCGACCGTCCGTCCCGGTTCGTACGTCCTCAAGCACTCCACCGCAGCGCTCAATCGTCTTGGCGGAAGCCTCGTTGGCGTCATCACAGGTCAGGAGAACGCGTTCCGGTCCCGGCTGGGCGGCGAGTTGTGCGGTCAACTCCCGTAACGCCCATGACGCCGCACCTCGCCCACGGTCCGACGGCCGCACTCCGTAGCCGATATGTCCCCCGGAGTTCAGTAGCGCCGGGGTAAGGAAGTGCCTGAAAGCAATGGCACCCACATACCGTTGATCCTCGGTAATCCAGCGGTAGGTGCAGGGAACAATGCCATCCTTCTCGGGCGCATGCTCGGCGTCGGCCAGCCGTTGGACCCACGCAGCAAAGCCGTCAGGGGTGCTGACGTCGTCGTTCGGGAACAGTCCCGCGCCGTCTTGGTGGGTGCCGCCCCATTCGCGGTGGGCCTCAAGGAATGACTGGTGGAAAGACACATTCGGGGCAACGAGTTCGAACATGGAGACGACTCTATAACGACAGGAGTGCGGCACAGACCCCCTTGGAGACAAATCGACTTTCTTGTCATATACATGACTTAGCTCGTAAATACATCGTGTTCGGCTCGATATTGCGATCCAGGGAGTTTTGAGCACGCGAAGGAGAACGAGCTGGCCCGCTGGACTCCACTAACCGATTGGAATGCACATGCCCGGAAAAAGAACCACCCTCTTGACCGCGGCCACCACCGTACTGCTCATGACTGCCGCAGGGACTGCGGTCGCGGCCGTGCCCACCAATGCGGCACGTACGACGGCGGCAAGCACCGCACCAGACATCGAGGCACTGATTGCGGGAATGTCCCTGGACGAAAAGATCGGCCAGATGACCTGGACCCACGTCTACGGCTCGTCGGCAGATGACACGTCCATGGCGGCAAGCAACCAAGAACGGTACGGCGTCAACACCCCAGGCGAAGTCGTGGAAAAGTACAACCTCGGCGGCGTCCTCTACTTCGCATGGTCCGGGAACACCAACAACCCACAGCAAGTCGCGGGACTCTCCAATGGCCTGCAGAAACGGGCAGTGGGGGCTGACGGTAGCGGTATTCCCCTTGCGGTGACCATCGACCAGGAGGGCGGCCCCGTGGCCCGCATCGGACCCCCTGCCACGGTCCTCCCCGGCAACATGGCCCTTGGCGCAACGGCGGACAAGGACCTCGCCCGGGCGCAAGGCAACATTCTGGGGTCGGAGATGCGCGCCATGGGCATCAATGTCGACTTCGCCCCGGTGCTTGACCTGAACTCCAATCCCGACAACCCCGTCATCGGTATCCGCTCCATGGGTGAGGACCCGGCCCTTGTCAGCTCACTGGGTGTCGCCCAAATCGATGGGATGCAATCCCAGGACGTCGGAGCTGCCGCCAAGCACTTCCCCGGACATGGCGACACATCAGTGGACTCCCACTACGGGCTCCCCACGGTCACCTACGACCGCGAAACGCTGAACAAACACCTTCAACCGTTCAAGGCGGCCATCGACGCCGGCGTGGATATGGTCATGACCGCCCACATCATCGTCCAGGCCATCGATCCGGACATGCCCGGAACCCTTTCGCATAAGGTGCTGACCGGATTGCTCCGCGATGAGCTCGGGTTCAAGGGCCTGGTCACCACGGACGCCCTGGACATGGCAGCCATGGCAGCGGAGTGGCCGCAGGAAGAGATCGCGGTCAAGGCCATCCAGGCCGGCTCGGACATCCTGCTGAACTCCCCCGATGTGGACGCGTCGTTCGCAGGGGTTCGCGCCGCCGTCGGGTCCGGGGAACTGAGCGAAAGCCGCCTCGACGAATCCGTTCGGCGGATCCTCGAATGGAAGGTCAAGCGGGGAGTCTTCGAAAGCCCCTTTGCAGATGTCGGCAGCGTGGACAGTCTGGTTGGCACGGCAGGGAACCTTTCTACGGCCAATCTGATCTCGGACCGCGCCGTTACGCTGCTGCGGAACCAGGACCGTGTGCTGCCGCTGTCCCCAGGCACTTCGGTGCTGGTGGTGGGTTCCGGTTCCGGTTGGCCGGAACTCATTGGACCCCAGCTGAAGGATCAGGGATTTGCGGTCACCGAAGACTACGAAAACGGGACTTCACCCTCGGCCGCCTATCGGGCACGTGCAGTGGCGGCGGCCGGAAAGGTAGACGCAATCGTCTTTGCGTCGTACAACGCCACGTCCAACGCAGCCCAACAGCAGATGGTGGCCGAGCTCGCCGCAACCGGTAAACCCGTCATTGTCATCGCTACCCGCAACCCCTACGACATCAGCGTCTTACCGGGTGCCGCGGCGGTGCTGAACAGTTACGGGGCAACCAACGTCAATTTCCATGGAGTGGTTGGTGCCATCTCTGGTGCGGTCAACCCGGGCGGCAAGCTGCCGGTCAACATACCAGCGGCCGACGGCGGCGGCGTCCTTCTACCTTTGGGCTTCGGTTTGAGCTACGACACCGCGACGCCGGCAACCGTCACCTTTACGGACAAGCCTGGCCGCGGGCAGGACTCGTACACCATCCCAGCGGTGGCCGGAGTCGCCTATGTCGTTGATGGCAAGACCATCGCGGCGGGGACGTACAGGAAGCCCGAAGGGACGCTGACCGTCACAGCCGTACCCATGAAGGGGTACGTCTTCACCGAGGATGCCGTGACCCGGTGGAACCACACGTTCACCACAGGACTCCCCAACCCTTAGGAAGAGCTACACCACCGGCGAGTGCATCAGTGCCACCGTGATGAGCAGGGCAATCCCGAACATCGGCAGGCAAAGGACCATGTTCGTCAGGCGGTTGTCCCTCATCACGGCCACGAACTCCCGGAGGAAAGCGCTGGGTACGAAATACCTGGCCGTCGGGGCCCCAACCACCTGGGCGTTGATCTTCTGCCGACGGGACAGGAGCGCGGCGCGGAGCACGTGGTAGTTGTTGGTGCACACCAACAACGGACCGTGGATGCCCTTCGCCGCCAGAAGCGAGACCGAATACGCCAGGTTCTCGCGGGTGGTGGTGGCTTGGTCTTCCTCCAGCACGTCTCTGGAAGCGGCACCCTTCAATACCAGGTACTCCTTCATTGCCGCAGACTCCGGCCGGGGTTCGTCCGGGCCCTGTCCCCCGGAAGGCACCAATACGGGCCTGACCGGAGCGGCGCCGTCGTAAATTTCCAGGGCCTTGTTCAAGCGCGCGGCGAGCAGGGGCGGGACCTTGCCGTCGATCAGGCCGGAACCCAGGACGATCACCGCTGCCGGGTTGGAACTGAAACGCATCCTCGAGTACACCAGCGCGTACCCAAGGAACACCACGAATGCGCAGCCAAGGTAGGCGCAGAGAAAGAACGCCAGGGCGGCGATGCCAGCCAGGACAGGCTGTCCGCTCAAAACGAAAAGGAAGGCGACAACGGGTGCCAGGAAGACTGCGAGTCCCACGGCAATCGGTAGGAAGCTGGTGATGCCCGGACCTTCCCGGCGGACCATCGTGATTCCGTTGGCAATCAGGAAGCTGGCGAACACGAAGATACTCACCACGGGGACCACCAAAACCACGAGGTTCAGCCACTCGAACCAGGGGTTCAAGTCGATCAGGAAGTCCAGAATCGCCTGCAGGAGAAACCACGCGGACACCAGCAAGAGGACGCCGTTGCGCAATCGCCGCCGATCCGACTGGTAGGAGGCGAGGAAGAGGCCCGCGAAAAGAAGTCCAAGGACCAGGTTCAGCATGCTCCAAGCCTATGTGGTGCCGCTACGGCTCGCGGGGTGCCTCATACGATTCTGGAATGAGCCCCCGGTCGGTGGCGAGGTGGGGTAAAAAACCTGCGACGGCGGCACTCGGTTGAGCGTCGCCGTCGAGCCTTAAGTTGAGGGCAACTGTTGAGTCGCCGCGTGCACGGTCAGCAGGCGCTGCCGAACATCGCCCCCATACTGGTCGATACGCTCGCTGATTCGCCACTAGAGCTATTCCGCGTGCCTTGGTAGCTTCGAACCCATGGCCATCAAACTTGAGAACGTCGGCATTGCAGTCCGGGACATCGAAGAAACCATCGCGTTCTTCACCGACCTGGGCCTGACGGTCCTGGGGCGGGACACCGTCAGCGGCGAGTGGGCCGATACCGCCGTCGGGCTTGATGGCAACCACGCGAAGATCGCGGTGCTTCAAACTCCTGATGGTCAAGGACAACTGGAACTCTTCGAATACATCCACCCGGATGCGATCGAGACACACCCCACCCTTCCGAACGAGATCGGAATGCACCGGGTGGCCTTCTCCGTTGACGACATCGACGAAGCTCTTAAGATCGCCGCCAAGCACGGGTGCACTCCGCTTCGCGGTGTGGCCACCTACGGGGACGTCTACAAGCTCACGTACCTCCGCGGACCCAGTGGAATACTCGTGATGCTCGCGCAGGAACTGAAGAAGGACTGAACCGCAGCTATCTAGCCGCGAGCAATCTGGCGGGCGAAGTCGTTGAGAGCGGCAGCTACAGCATCCGGATTGCTCAACGTGGCGTAGTGACCGCCGGGGATCTCCACCGGTTCGATTCCGAGTCGCTCGCGAATCTGGCGCCTCATGAACGACCGTGGAAAGAACAGATCGTCACGGCACAGAATCCCCAAGGTTGGCACGTCCGGATGATTGCCGGGCCACGGTCCTGACATCCAGGCACCCTGCTGATCGCGCTCCCTGTTGGTGGCTTCCTGCGCTAAATTGTCGGGGACCAGATTGAAATATGGCTCATCGGGAATGGTCTCGCGGTGATGCCCGGTGTTGGTCCACCAGTCCCCGAAGGTCTCGCCCGGCATCGGGATCATTGCCGAGAGGTACACCAGGCCGTCGGACTGGAGTTCTTCGCAGGCCAAAGGTGCCGTGAAGCCTCCCAGCGAGTGCCCCACCACGATAGTGTGCTGAGCTTCGCCAACCGCTTCCTTTACAGCGCGGGTGTAGTCCTCAAGTCCGGCATCGACATCTTCGATGGGTAAGTCGACGGCCACTACGCCATGACCGGACGCTTCAAGCCGTGGGCTGACCAGATGCCAGTCCCACGCCGTGGAACCACCACCGTGAATCAGTACGAATACCGCCATCGTGCCGCCCTTCAACTCAGGCCGGGTGTGCTGTCACCAGCGCATCCGGCTTACTTTGAACGACACCCGCTGCTTTTTCCACCGGCAGTCCGTTCCGGATCCAGTACTCGATGCCACCGATCATTTCCTTCACGGCATACCCAAGTTCTGCGA
The DNA here is from genome assembly GCF_031455195.1 of Paenarthrobacter nitroguajacolicus. Taxonomy (GTDB): domain Bacteria; phylum Actinomycetota; class Actinomycetes; order Actinomycetales; family Micrococcaceae; genus Arthrobacter; species Arthrobacter nitroguajacolicus_D. The sequence goes on from NZ_JAVDSH010000004.1 coordinate 219,128, forward strand.
AGGCCAGCGCTGCGAATGTGCTGCCGTTGCACCCCGGTCCCCAGGAGTAGACCACGACCTGTGAGCCAGCCGGTATCAGTTCGGCTGTAAGCTCCGGGATCTGGGCCGTCGGGATATGTACCGCACCCGGAATATGTCCGTGGTCCCAGGAAGATCGGCGGCGGGTGTCCACGACAACCAGCGCTCCCGGCTCTGATTCAGCCACTTCCATGACGTCAATCTCGCACTGCAGCTTGGCGCGGAAGTACGCTGCGGGATCGAGGCTCATGCGAGCTTCGCCAGCTTGGCACTTGCCCGGCGGGATCCCAGCTTGGCGGAGATGCGAAGGCTCGTCTCGGCTGCCATGGGCCCAACTTCCCGGACGCGCTTGGCGGTCATTCGTGAGGACAGCGAGGAAACTGAGAGAGCAGCCACTACGTGATCGTCATGTCCGAAGATCGGAGCGGCGACGCAGCGGACTTCCGGCTCGTTTTCCCGATCGTCAATGGAATATCCACGGCGCCGTATGGCCTCGAAGTCAGCGCGAAGCAATACCGGATCGGTGATGGTCTTGTCTGTGAGGGGTACCAATTCGCCCGCCAGGATGGGAGCCACCACCTCTTCTGGACTGAACGCCAGCATGGCCTTCCCGACGGCGGTGCAATACGCCGGCATGGTGGCCCCCACCCTCGACGCCATGCGAACGGTGGCCTCATCCTCCACCTTGTCCAGATAGACAACGTCGTGCCCGGAAAGCACCACCAGATGGCAGGTGCTTTCTGTGGCGCGCATGAGGGCCCGGAGTTCGCCGTTGGCAACGCTTCGCAGGTCTACGCGGTCAAGGTAGGACTGTCCCAGGCGCAGGCAGCCGTGGCCCAGCCGGAACTTACCCGTCTCGTGGTCACGCTCCAACAGGTTTTCCTCGAGGAGCGGAGCAGCAAGACGCAACAACGTGCTCTTGTTCAAGCCTGAGAGCCGGGCAAGCTCCACCAAAGCCAGGCCATCGCCATTGCCGGGCTCCTCGGCCACCACTGTGAGGAGGGCCAACGCCTTGCGGAGCGAGGCCGAGGAGTTGCGGACCTCTTTGCCTTCAGTAGTCACTCAGTTCCTCACGAGCTGCTCGGCGTCGTAATCGCGTTTCCAGCCCTCAACACCAGGACGCTGCTGCCAGGGTGCGGGGCCGGCAAGCGGCCGGTATTCCACACCCATTGCTTCGAGTCTCGCCAGATGTGCATGTGTGAGCCGCTTCAGGAACTCATCGTAGTCCCGGTTTTCCGGGTTGGACCAGAACACTTCGGCAATGGCGCTGAGCCGCGGGAACGCCGCAAACTGCACGCGGCGCGGTGAATCCAGGTGCTCGGTCCAGATGTTGGCTTGGGCTCCCAGCAGTCGGCCAGCGAAGTTCGTCCCATCCACGCCAGGCAGCGGCTCAAACTCATAGACAGCCTGAAGCGTCGTCACGAAACCAACCGGCACCGGCTCGTCGTCGCCATCGGCTTGTCGGTGGTCCAGGTAAAGCTTGTGCTCAGGGCACATCACTACGTCATAGCCCTTGCGGAGGGCATCAATCCCGCCCTCGTAGCCCCGCCAGGACGCCACGAGCGCGCCATCCGGCAAGCCGCCGTCGCCGATTTCATCCCAGACGGATGTGGCGCGGCCATGGTTTTGAAGGTGCAATGCCAGCTGACCGACGAACCAGCTGTGCAGGCCGGAAACGTCGTCCAACCCCAGCTCGGCCGCCTTGGCCTGCGCTTGGGCACTGGCTTGCCATTGGGTCAGCGGGACTTCGTCGCCGCCAAGACTTATCCACGGGGAGGGGAAGATCTCCACCACTTCGTCCAGCACGTTCCGGTAGAACTCGAGGGAAGTGTCGGAGACTTCCAGGACGGTTTCGTTGATTCCCCAGCGCGTCCAGACCTCCACGGGCGCTGAACCCTCGGCCGGGCCCGCGCCAAGCTCCGGGTACGCTGCGATCGCAGCCTGGCTGTGTCCCGGAACGTCGATCTCCGGGATGACCGTGATGTGCCGGTCGGCGGCGAAAGCGACGATTTCGCGAAGGTCATCCTGTGTGTAGAAACCGCCGTGCGGGCGAGCGTCGAAAACGCCTGCACGCCAGGAGCCCAGCGACGATTCACGGCGCCACGAACCGGTTTCGGTCAGCTTGGGATAGCGGTTGATCTGGATCCGCCAGCCTTGGTCGTCCGTAAGGTGCAGGTGCAGGATGTTCAACTTGTGAGCAGCCATCACCTCGATGAACCGCAGCAGGTTGTCCTTGGGCATGAAGTGCCGTGCGACGTCCAACATGGTCCCGCGGTAACCGAAGCGTGGCTTGTCCTCTACAGAGACGCGCGGCACCAGCCAGGTGGAAACGGCGGCAACGGGAGCCTGCCGCAGCGCAGCCGGTCCCATCAACTGCAGAAGCGTCTGCGCACCGTAAAACGCGCCAGAGGCCCCGCCCGCGGAAATCACGACGGCGCCGCCCACCTCCAGGCGGTACGCCTCGGCGTCGAGTGCGGGGTCAAGCAGGAGTCGAATGGACGCGCTCTGGGCGGGTGCAGGCGCCACGTCCCAGCCGGTCGCTGCCCCCAAAGCCCGGGAGAGCCAACGCCTTGCGCCGCTCAGTTCTGGGTCGGCACCCAAAGTGGTACCGGCGTCGAGCACCAGTTCGCCTGTCCCCACGGAGAAAGACCACGGCGCAGGGACCAACTGATGAACCGCACTCATCCCTTCACCGCCCCAGCCAAGCCGGATACCAGCTTGCGCTGGACCGATACGAAGAAGATCAGTACAGGAATGGTCATGATGACCGAGCCGGCCATGATGGCTCCCCAATCGTTTTGGTCCGGCTTGAAGAACGTCAGCAGTGCCATGGGCAGCGTCTGGTTCTCCTGCGCGGAAATGATGAAGGTCTTGGCGAAGAGGAAGTCGTTCCACGTGGAAATGAACGAGAACACCGAACACGCCACCACACCCGGTGCCACCAGGGGGAACAGGATGGAGCGGACAAACCGGAAGCTGCTGGCGCCGTCCAAGCGGGCCGCCTCTTCAACTTCCAGCGGAACAGCGGCCACGAAACCGCGCAGCATCCAGATGGCGAACGGAATGCTGAAACCGACGTGGACAAGGACCAGCGAACCCAGCTGGTTCAGGCCAACCAACGGGATGGCCTCGCCGGCGTTGCGCAGCAGGAAGAACAGCGGAATCGTCAGGGCTTCAACAGGCACCATCTGTGAGACCAGGATGATGATCAGCAGCTTGGTGCGCATCTTGAAGTTGTAGCGGGTCAACGCCACAGCCGCGAGGAACGCGAGGATGGTGGAGAGCACCACAACCACCAAGGCCACGATCACGCTGTTCAGGAAGTACTGGCCAAAATTGTTCACACCCAGGACGCGCCCGAACGAGTCCAGCGACGGTTCCAGTGTGTACGGCGCCGCATCACCGGCGTCGAGCGCTGTTTTTGGCTTCAGCGCGGACAGCACCATCCAGAACAGCGGAAACGCAACGATCAGTGCGATGACAATCGCGGCAGCGTCGGCGCCGAAACGGCGTTTGCCCTGCTTGCGCAGCTTCTGCGGGGCGTCAGCTGTGTCGGTGCGGCGCGGGACTGATGAAACGTCGACGGCGGTCATAGGGCTTCGCCTGTTCTCTTGAGGATCCGGAGGTAGACAAGCGTGATGACCATAAGCAGCGCAGTCATGATCACGCCGAGCGCGGAACCGAGGCCATAGAGGCTCGCAGCGAACGCCTGCTGGTAGCCGTAGACGTTGAGCACCAGGTTCTGGCCGGCAATTCCCCCACCGTTGGTCATGATGTAGATCTGCGAGAAGATCTTGAAGTTCCAGATGATGGACTGGATGGTCACCACGATCACGATTGGACGCAGCATCGGGAGCATGATGCTGCGGGCAATGCGGGGCATGGAAGCGCCATCGATCCTGGCGGCCTCAATGACCTCGGTGGGGATCGCCTGGATGCCTGCGTAGACAGTCACCAGGACGAACGGGAACGAGCACCACACCACTTCGCTGGCCACGAGTCCGAAAGCCGACCATTTGTCGTACGTCCAGGAGTAGCCCTGGAACTGCGTCAGGCCGATTGAAACCAGCGTCTTGTTGACCAAGCCGAGCGTGGGCTCAAACAGGAAGAGCCACACGGCGCTGCCCGTGACTGCCGGGGTGGCCCAGGCGCCGAGCGACACCACGAAGAGCATCGAACGGACCCAGGGGCGCAGCCTTGTTGCCAGCACTGCCAGCGAGCTGCCCACCAACAACGTGAAGACCACGCAAGCGGTGGCGAACACCACGGTGTTGCCCAGGACGGTCCAAAACTGGGGATCGGCGAAGAGCTTCTGGTAGTTTTCAAGGCCGACGAACTTCAGGGGTGCTTTTCCGCTGACCTGGGCTTGGCGGTAGTCGTACAGCGAGACGTTGATCAGCTGGAAGATCGGATAGCCCAGTAGTGCGATCAGGACAATGAAGGCCGGGGCCAGGTAGAGCCATGGCTCCAGCCCGCGCTTTCCGTTGGAGAAACGCTGGGACTTGCGTGCCGCCGTCGTCGTTCCCTTGCCGGGCGTACCGCTTTGGGGCGCATCGGGCAGAGCCGGGGTCAGCGCCGTCATGCTGCGCCTCCGGGATGTGATGGGGTGCAGCGCATTACTTTGACCCGAATGCCGTATTCATGGCCGATGCAGCCTCGGTGGTAGCGGCGTTGACGTCAGCCTTACCCGTGACCACCTTCTGGTACATGCCGGTGAAAACACCCTGGGCGTCGATGGTGGACCAGTTCTCCGTGACCGGGACAAACTTGGTGCCCGCCCCCAGGGTGTTGATGAACGGTTCAACCTGCTTGTTGTTCTCCGCCACGGATTTCTGGACGTCGCTGAACGTGGGGAGGTTGCCCATGGAGTCGAACATTTTCTGCTGGTACTTCTTGCTGGCCAGCAGCTTCACGAAGTCAGCGGCGAGCGTGCGTCGTTCGCTGCTGTTGAAGACGCCCAGGTTGTTGCCGCCGGCGAAAGCTGGGGCGATGGAACCGGCCGTCTTACCGGGAACCGGAACTACGGCGAACTTGTCCTTAATAGCGCTGGCGGCAACAGCCTTGTAGTTGAAGTCGCCGCCGATGGTCATGGCGGACTTACCTGCGATGAACTGCTGGACGCTTGCGTTACCGCCGAACTCCGCACATGTCTGGGCTGGGCAGATGTCGTCCTTGAGGAGGCGGGTATAGTCGGCAACTCCTTCGCGGGATTCAGCAGAGTCCAGTTTGGAGACGAACTTGTCGCCTTCCTTCGTGGCGATCTCGCCGCCATTGGCCCACAGGTACGGCATGGCGGAGAACTGCGCTGCGCCGCCCACGGAAATACCCAGCAGGTCCGGGTTTGCTGCCCGAACTGCCCGGGCAACGGTTTCTACCTCATCCAAGGTCTTGGGGACCTGGAGGCCGAGCTGCTGCAGGAGATCCGTGCGGTAATAGAGGGCGCGGACGCCGACGAACCACGGGACACCGTAGTTCTTGCCGTCGATTTCGGTGGTGTCCAGGATCTTTTGGTCAAGATCCTTGGCCTCGTCCCAGGACTTGATATCTCCTGTGACGTCGGCCAAGCCGCCGGATGCCACGTAGCTGGCCAGGTCCGTGTTGCCGAACTCGGCAACATCCGGAGCGCTGGAGGGGTCGTTGAACGCGGCCTTGAACCGTTCGGCGCGGCTGTCCACCGGAATGTACTGAACGTCGACCTTGGCACCACTGTGTGCCGCTTCGAACTCAGTGACAGCTTCCTTCACTACGGCGGACTTGGGATCCTGGTTGACCTCGGAGAACAGCCAGACACGGACGGTGCCGGTCTGCTCGTCCGAGCTTGATGCAGCGTTGTTCGAGGTGGGTGGAGCGCAGGCGGTCAGTGCGAGCGCTGCGATGGCGATTGCCGCGGCGGAGCGTGCGAGTTTCAAGTGTCCTCCATGGAGAAAGTTGGGTTCCGCGGGACTTCCCCCTCCGCGGCTATGTGACCAAACACTATGAACGCGAGGGTGTGGGCGGAAGCACATTTACCAAAAGGTTTGCACTGCAAAACAAGAATCCAGATTTTGGACATTTTGGTCTATACCTACCGGGGTGTTTGGTCTAGTCCTTTGCTTTCGCCATGCCCCTTGGGTGCAACCCCAACGGCAGGACATATATACCCCTAGGGGGTACTTGACGGGATACCCCCGGTAGGTATAAGTTCAAATCATGAGCACGCCAGACCTGAGCATGAGCCATCCGGACGCACCCGTCATCGAGGCGGATCTGGAAACCGCCGCCCCACACGGGTACTCCAGCAATAAGGACGCGTACCTCAAACGCTTGAAACGGATCGAGGGGCAGGTCCGTGGTATCGCGCGCATGGTTGAGGACGACAAATACTGCATCGACATCCTCACCCAGGTAGCCGCTGCCACGAAGGCCCTCCACGCGGTCAGTCTCGGACTGGTAGAGGAGCACATCGGCCACTGCGTCGTGGGCGCCGCATCCGAACCCAACCCGGAAGCCCGTGCCGAACAGATCGACGCCAAAGTGAAGGAAGCCACCGATGCCATCGGGCGCCTGCTGCGGTAACTCCGGCACCAAACACCACACCATCCAACTCGTCACCAAGGAGAGCACCATGAGCCAGACCATCCAGACAAACGTCAACGTATCGGGCATGACCTGCGGCCACTGCGTCTCCAGCGTGAGTGAAGAACTTGAGTCGCTCAACGGCGTCGAAAATGTGGCCGTTGACCTCAACCCCGGCGGCCTGTCCACCGTGACCATCACATCAACCAAGGAGCTCTCGCCGTCTGAAATTGGCGAGGCCGTGGCAGAAGCCGGCTACCTGGTGGTAGCCAACGAAGCTTAGGAGTCCTCTTGAGTAGCCAGGAGACTTTCAACCAACCCGCACACCGGGTCCTCGAGCTGGACATCGAGGGCATGACCTGCGCCTCGTGCGTCAACCGAGTGGAACGAAAACTGGGCAAGCTCGAAGGCGTCGAAGCCAGCGTCAACCTGCCCCTCGAATCGGCCCACGTAACCGTCCCTGCCGACGTGACGGATCAGCAGATCGTGGACACGGTCAACGCGACGGGCTACAAAGCCACCATCCGTCAGGCTCCAGCACCGCATACCCGCACCAGGGACCAGCACACACACGCCGCTCCCGGTGACATGCGGCAGCATGCGTCCAAGCGAGGCACGAGCGAGCATGCAGAGCATGGCACCGGAAGCGGCGCCCACGAAAACCACATGGATCACGGCCCGTCCGCTTCTACGCTTCGCCCGCGCCTGATCGTTGCCGCGTTGCTGACCATCCCCGTTTTCGCGATCTCGATGATTCCCGCCCTCCAGTTTCCCAACTGGGGCTGGGTTGTTGGGGTGCTGGCCCTGCCAGTAGTGAGCTGGGCGGCTTGGCCCTTCCATAGGGCCGCAGCCATCAACGCCCGGCACTTCGCTTCCACCATGGACACCTTGGTATCCATCGGTGTTGTTGCCGGATACCTGTACTCGGCCTGGCAGTTGTTCGCTGATCCCCGGATGACTGAACACCCCGGAATGGAAAGCATGTCCGGAGGCGGGCTGTACTTCGAAGTCGCAGCCGTGGTTACCTCGTTCCTGCTCTTGGGCCGGTACCTTGAGGCCAACGCCAAAGCCAAGGCCGGCAATGCCCTGAAAGCGCTCCTGAATTTGGGCGCCAAGGATGCAACCATCCTGGTCGACGGCCACGAGCAAAAAATACCTGCGGACCAGCTCTTGGTGGACGACGTCATCGTGGTCCGGCCGGGTGAGAAAATTGCCACCGATGGTGTGGTCACAGACGGCGCATCCGCGGTGGACGCTTCACTGGTGACCGGGGAGTCCGTCCCGGTTGAGGTCGGGCCCGGAAGCGCTGTAACGGGCGCCACGATCAACACGTCCGGGCGCCTGCTGGTCCGGGCCACGCGCGTGGGCTCGGACACAACGCTCGCGCAGATGGGCCGCTTGGTCAGTCAGGCGCAGACGGGCAAGGCTCCCATAGCCAGGCTCGCGGACAGGATCAGCTCCGTGTTCGTACCGATCGTGTTGGTCATCGCCTTGGTGACGTTCTTTGCGTGGCTGCTTTTCACCGGCGACCTCAACGCAGCTTTCACCGCGGCCGTTGCCGTTCTGGTGATCGCATGCCCTTGCGCCTTAGGTCTGGCCACACCCGTTGGCCTCCTGACCGGAACGGGCCGCGGCGCCCAGCTCGGCATCCTGATCAAGGGCCCGCAGGTACTCGAAGACACCCGGCACGTGGACACCATCCTGCTGGATAAAACGGGCACCGTCACCAGTGGCAAGCTTTCCGTAGACCACACTGTGGCACTGAATGGCTACTCCCCCGAAACGGTCCTCACCTTGGCCGGTGCCGTTGAGTCAGCGTCGGAGCACCCGATCGCCCATGCGATCGCCTCTGCAGCCCAGAACGCAATGCCCGACGGCGGCGCACTACCCCGCGTTGACGGCTTCAGTTCCGCTCCCGGCGGCGGAGTACGGGGAACCGTGACTCTCGACGCCGCCACCCAGGACGTGGTGGTGGGACGCTCGGGCTGGCTCGAGGAGAACGGCATCACCCTTGAGTCGAGCCATCGGGATACCCTGGCCGCTGAGGAAAACGGGGGCGCTACCGCAATTTGGGTCGCCGTGAACGGGCAGCCCGCCGGTATTGTGAGCCTGAGCGACACAATCAAGCCTGGTTCCGCCGCAGCCATCCGGAAATTGAAGGAGTTGGGCATCCGCCCCATTCTGTTGACCGGAGACAACGCTGCCGTAGCCGCGCAGGTAGCGGCCGCCGTCGGAATTTCACCTGACGACGTTTACGCCAGCGTGCTGCCTCACGGCAAGGTTGAGGCCGTTCGTAAGCTTCAGGACTCGGGGGCAACGGTGGCCATGGCCGGCGATGGCGTCAATGACGCTGCAGCACTGGCGCAGTCGGACCTGGGAATCGCCATGGGCTCCGGGACGGACGTCGCCATCGAGGCCTCCGACCTGACCGTCATGGGAAGCGACCTTGGTCAGTTGGTACAGGCCATCGAGCTCTCCCGGAAGACCCTGTCCACCATCAAGACCAACCTGTTCTGGGCCTTCTTTTACAACGCGATCGGCATCCCGGTGGCTGCACTGGGCTTCCTGAACCCGATGATTGCCGGCGCAGCCATGGCGGCGAGCTCGGTACTGGTTGTAGCGAACTCGCTGAGACTGCGGTCGTTCGGGAAGTAAGCCCGAAGCAAACAGGGGCCTGGGTTAGGCCGTCCCGAAACGGACGGCCGACCGGGCCCTTGCTTTTGCTGCTTCCTCTTCCCGGTTCTTCGCCGGCGCGTGGCTCACCAGGGAGTCCAGGAGATGCTGCGTAATATGGGCGATCTCGTGGACAGCCTCGGAGAAGGCTTCCTCGTTGTCTTTGGACGGCTTGGTGGAGCCGCTGATTTTGCGCACATACTGCAACGCTGCGGCCTCCACTTCGGCGCTCGTGGCATGCGGTTCAAAGTTATGAAGGGTCCTGATATTGCGGCACATAACCCCATGCTAACTATGGGCAGCGCTGCATGGGGAGGGGTGCCCATCGACGGGTTTGTGCATGCCGGGATAGGTTTTAGCTATTGGATCTTCCGGATGAGCCGGAGGCCGCTGGGGATGCCGAAGAGCTCGGGTCCGAACAATGAAGGAGAATCTCATGGCTATTTGGGGTGCAGATGTTGATCAGCTTCGTCAGCTCGGTAACAAGCTGAAGGCCGGTGCCGAGAACATCGAGCAGCAGCGCTCACAGCTCAAGGGTGCCCTTGACGGCACCGACTGGAAGGGCCCGGACGCTGACAAGTTCCGCGGTGAGTGGGACAGCCAGCACGCTTCCAACCTGAAGAAGGTTGCCGACGCACTTCGCGAAGCCGGCGATCGCGCTCAGAAGAACGCTGAGCAGCAGCAGCAGGCTTCCAACTAAGACAGTTGGGAAAGGCCCGGACGCACACGCGTCCGGGCCTTTTGCTCTTAAAGCGACGTGGGTCCGGTTAGTTCCGGGGCGACTTGGTGAGCGGACCGGAAGGAACAGGTTCGACGTCGTTCGGGTGGTCCAGGACGGACACCAACTCTGCGCGGGCCGCCCTTCGGTCGCCGCGCAACTCGTCAACGCGGACCAGCACTACGCCGCCCACAATGAGGAGTCCGCCCAGCAGCTGAATCGGTCCAGGGAGCTCACCCAGCAGTAGCCATGCCCAAATCACGGCGAACAGGACTTCTGTCAGGGACACGAAAGACGCCACCTTGGATCCAAGGCTGCGGGCGGCCATGATGCCGGTAACGTACGCGAGCACTGTGGCCAGGATGATGAGGCCCACAGCGGATACCCACCACGGCGTGGTCCACGGCCCAAGGGTGGTGTCCGCAGTGCTGAAGGTCATGGGGAGCAGTCCCGAGAGGCCCACCAGCCACATCACAAGAGCCCCCACCAGGAGTCCGCCTGAAGCGAGCACCAGCGGAGGAAGGGTGTCATTTTCCTTGGCAGTAATGAAGAAGTAGATCACCAGGCAAACGGCGGCCGCCATGCCCCAGAGGACGCCAATAAAGTCCACCTTTACGGAACCGGTCAGGTCCAGCACCAGGACCAGCCCGCCCAACGACAACAGGGCGCCCGCGGCGGTGAGCGCGCGCGGGCGTCGCCGGCTGGCAATCCAAAGCCACAGCACGATCATCACTGGGGCAAGGTACTCAAGCAGCAGCGCCACCCCCACGGATAAGCGGGCAACCGCGTTGAAATAGAAAAGCTGGCAACCGGCAACTCCAATGAGCCCGAACAGCAGGATGGTGAGCCAGTTGTCCTTCAGCTGGTGCCAGCGGCCGCGAAGAACCACGACGGCGGGAATCACCAATATCAGTGCGGCGCCAGTCAGCCGCACGGCAACTGCTGCTCCAGGTGACCACCCGGTCTCCAGCATCGACTTGGCGAACGATCCGGATGTACCGAAAACGGCAGAAGAAAACAGTGCGATGCCGAGTCCTGATGCGAGGAAACCCTTTGCATCAGCCTTCGTCGTTGGAGCTGACACAGCAGCCTCCTGTCAGGAGTAAAGTGGGCTTATGGTCATGACAGTACTCCCGAGCCTTGTAAGGAGTCAAAGTGCTTTTTGCGCCTGACACCGAGGTTGCACTCCGTAGCGTCGTTAATCTGATCAATACCGCCGCCAACGGGGAAGAATCGCTGGCCACATTGGAGGATCTCGACGCGTTCTTGGACGCCGAGGAATTCACGGGTTCCCGGACCAACTCGCCCGCGGAACTGAGCAGCATTAAACGACTCCGGGGCGAGCTGGCCGCCCTCTGGAGCTCCGATGAAGACACGGCAGCCAAGTCCGTCAACAAGCTTCTCGCCGACGCCAAGGCGCTGCCGCAGCTCGTGAAGCATGACCACTGGGATTGGCATCTCCATGCCACCACGCCGGAAGCGCCACTGGCGGACCGAATGGGAACCGAGGCCGCCATGGCCATCATCGACGTGATCCGCAGCAAGGAAATGGAGCGGATGCGGGTATGCGCGGCAGAGGACTGCGACGCCGCCGTGCTGGACCTCAGCCGCAACCGGTCCAAGCTCTACTGCGACACGGGAAATTGCGCCAACCGGGCACACGTTGCCGCATACCGGGCGCGGAAGGCCGCGGGAACCGAGTAGAGCCCGGCAGAAGACCCGCGACTCCCCCAAGCGCCCCTTGGTGTGACTAACGTCACATTTAGTCCTGCAACACGATTCCCCAACCCGCCCTACCTACCCCTCAGAAAGAAAATTCGGGCGGCTCCCAAGGAGTTCGCCCGGCGAGGGCGCCAGGGAAAAGGAATCGCATGCGGAAGCAATCGGAGCACACACGTGCTCGTGTTCGGGGCAGGCTGGGTGGTGGGCCCGCACATACAGTGCTGGGACTCCTGACATGCGTGCTTCTTGTTCTGGTAGGGATGACCGCTTACGGAGTGGTAAGCGCTCCCACACCTGTGGCAGCACTTCCTGGATCCCCGGGGGTGACCCAGCCGGGCACTCTGATATACAGCGAAGATTTCTCCAACCAGAGCGCAGCAACGGCTCCGATTCCCCTTGGCTCCTACGTTGGCGGTGCTGCGGCGCAGAACGAGCAGTACACGGCCGATCCCGCCTGGCTTCCGGGTGCGCAGGAGTGCAACGGCTGGATCATGCGTGAAGGAACGCCGCTGCCGACCAATGGCGGTCTCCTCAACATCCTGACCAACGACCAATGCGGACGAAATACTGCATTCACTGAACTGGGCAAGATGGCTCACGCCATGGGCCTTTACCAAGGAATGACGGACACGCAAGCGGCACAAAACCAGATCCTCAGCGAGTACACCAACAGCGTCACGGGTCTCCAGGCGGCGGGGATCCAGCTCCAGACCACGAAGAACAGCATCCCCACGGTTGCCGGGCATTACTACGCGGTCTCCGGAATCTTCGGCGCCACCAGTTGCTTCGCCAGCCATGCGAGCCAGGAATTCTCCATCCTGGTCAACGGCGTACCAACTGTCGTGGGCGCAAACCTCGATCCCTGTACGGACGCCAGCCGGCAGAACATCACCTATAACGGGAGCAGCTTCAGCGTGGCCAAGCTGCAGTCCGGCGCCATCCAGGTTCCGCTGACCGGCACAACGCCCACGCTGGGCATCCGGGTACGGAACCTCACGGCGAACGGTAACGGCAACGACGTCGGATTCGACCTCCCGCAACTGGTGGATGTGACACCGCAACTGGACAAGGCCTTCAACCCGACGAGCATGTACCAAGGTCAAAACACCACCTTGACCTACACGGTGACCAACACCAGCGACTTGATGGCCAAGAACGGCTGGCACTTCGTTGATACGCTCCCCACCGGCCTGACGGCTGTTGGCTCGCTCGGTGGCACCTGTGTGCGCACAGCCGGAACCGTCTCGGGCCGCACCGTCGATGTGACCGGAAACCTGGCTCAGGGCAGCGCTTCCTGCACCATTACGGTGACGGTCACCAGCAACACCCCCGGCGTTTACAACAACTCCGGATGCGTGGCCAACAACGGCTCTGCCATTCCCAACTGCACCAACAACTTCCCCACCATCACGGGGCTGTACTCCCCTGGAACCGCGCCCCTTACCGTTCTGCCCGTGGTTGACCTGTCCATCACCAAGAGCGTCAACCTGACGGCATACATCCCTGGCCAGCCCATCACTTACACGGTGGTTGTCCACAACAACGGACCGAGCGACGCCATCAACGCCACGTTTACCGATCCCCTGCCTGCTTCCATCCAAGGCGCAACCTGGACCTGTGCGGTGACGGCAGCAGGAACGTCCAACCTCCCCCCTGCCGGACCTACAGCGTGCAACGCCGCCAGCGGAACAGGAAGCGTTTCCGGGACGGTAAGGATCAACATCGGCGGTACGCTGACGTACACCATCAAGGGCACCGTCGCGGCCGGTACTACCGGCAACATTGCCAACACGGCCACCATCGTTCCGGCCGCGCAGACGTCAGTTCCCAACATGCCCGGCGGCGGCCCGAACCCAGTTACGGGTTCCACCACACAGGTCCCCACTGTGGACCCCGCGTGTCCGCCTTCTCCCGGAGTTGGATGCTCGGCAACCGTCACCACCCCCGTCGACCCCCAATGGACCATCGCCAAGACCGCATCAGTCAACGGCAAGGCTTCCACCGGTGATACGTCCGTCAAGCCCGGTGACACGATCAGCTACACCGTGACGGCCACCAGCAACCGCGGCCAGATCAACGGCGTTGTCCTGACCGATAACCTTGCCGACGTCCTGGACCAGGCCACCTTTGTTCCCGGCTCAGCCGTTCTGACCATCGGAACGGCCACCCCAATAGCAGTTGCCAATCCAGCGGCCGGTTCGACGACGCTGACCACCCAGCCCTTTACCCTTCCTGCCGGACAAACCGCCACACTCACCTACAAGGTGGCCGTCAAGCAGGACGCATGGAGCGCAAAGCTGATCAACGTCGTTACAGGCACCGGCAGCGTCAACCCCGTCCGATGCGCCACCAACGTCACGCCGCTGGCACCTGAATGCTCCACCACCCACCACACACCTGCCAAGGTCCTCATCGAAAAGGTCGGCGAGTCGGCCAACGCAACGTGGGTCCCCATGGCTGGCTCCACGTGGTCCATCCTGAGCGACGCCAACGGCCTTCCCGGGGCAGTCAATGCCACCTACACCGTGGCACCCGTCCCGTCCCAGACCGGACAGTTCCAACTCGAAGGCATCGAGCCAGGCGTGTACTGGCTTGAAGAAACCACGGCTCCCACCGGCTTCAACCTCTTGGCAGAACCGGTGCAGTTCACCGTAGCCGCCAATGGGGCTGTGACACTCGGTAAGGGAAGCGGTTCCGGCGTTGTCACTGCCAGTGACTCAGACGCCAACGGCATCTACCTTGTGACCGTCCGTGACGTCCCGGCATTGAAATTGCCCGAGTCCGGAGGTATCGGCTGGTGGCCCTTCACAGCAGGCGGAGCGGGACTGCTCCTGGCTGCCGGTGCCGCCCTGGCTTTCACCAACGTGAGGCGAACGCGAACCCGCGTATCCGCCTGACTCCAACCTGGTCCACTGATCTCCAGCTGGACCATAACTCCCTGAATGTTCGCTCCAGAGCATCGCACCATCAAAAAAGAAAGAGGATACAAGTGAGTAATCCGCTCTCCCGGCGTCTTTGGAAGACCGCCGCCGCCACCATTGCCGGGGCGGTGTTGGCAATGTCCTTCTCCGTCGCTCCAGCTTCGGCCGCACCGTTGGTTGACGGCACCAAGACCGGTTCCATCACCGTTCACAAGTTCGAGCGGCCCGCCACCCCCACGGGCCTGCCCAACAACGGCACAGCCGTTGACACCACCGGCCTGAAGCCGCTGGCGGGCATCGAATTCACCATCCAGCAGGTCAACACCATCGACCTCTCAACCAACGCAGGGTGGGACAAAGCCAACACCCTGAGCAGCACCTTCTCAGCTGCCAACCCCACAGGTTCCATCACCGGCGCGGGTTACACCTTGGGCACCGCACAGGCCAAGTCCACCGATGCTGCGGGAACCGCCGCTTTCGGCAGCCTGCCGGTCGGCCTGTACCTGGTGACGGAAACCAACTACCCCGCAGGCGTCACGCCGTCGGCCCCGTTCCTGGTCTCCGTACCGTTGACTGATCCGAACAACAAGAACAACTGGATCTATGACGTCAACGTCTACCCCAAGAACTCCGTGACCGGTGCAACGAAGACCGTCACCGACGCTCCGGCCGTCAAGTTTGGCGATGCCGTGAACTTCACCATCACCGGTGACATCCCGAACGAAGCCGTCATCGATGGCTACAAAATCGTGGACAAGCTGGACAGCAAGCTGACCTACGTCGGCGCTACCGCCACACTGGTTGACGGCACGGTTATCACTGCGGGTACCGACTACACCGTTGCCTTCGATGCTGCCACCAACACCGTCTCCATCGTCTTCACCCCGGCCGGTCGCCTGATCCTCGCCGCTCACAACGCCACCAGCGTCCAGGTTGTTGTCAACACCACCGTCAACACCATCGGCGAGATCGAGAACGTTGCTACGGTTTACCCCAACGCAGGCAGCTTCACCGCTACCCCCGGCCAGCCCGGCGGCCCGATTGTCACTCCCCCGGTTGTCACCAAGTGGGGCGAAATGACGCTCAAGAAGGTTGACCAGAACGGTGCAGCCCTGTCCGGCGCTTCCTTCTCCGTCTACGCCAACCAGGCTGACGCGAAGGCCGGCACCAACCCGATCAGCCTTAACGGCAAGACCACCTTCACGGTTGCAGCAGACGGCACCCTGACCCTCTCGGGCCTGCGTTACTCTGACTGGGCCAACGGCGCTGCAGTAGCACCGGGCTCGCCCGACTACCGCACCTACTACCTGGTGGAGACCACCGCACCGGCAGGCTACGAACTGCTCGCCGAGCCGGTTTCCTTCCTGATCAACTCCGCCAGCACCGCGGTGGGAATTGACCTGCAGGTCAAGAACGTACCGTCCAACAGCGGCTTCCAGCTGCCCCTCACCGGTGGTGTGGGAACCGGCGTTCTCTACGCAGCCGGCGCCCTGCTGGTAGTTGGTGCAGGACTGCTGTTCGTCCGCTCACGCCGGAGCGCTGACAACAACAGCTAGAACCTGAGGACCCGCTTCAACGGTCCACAGCACGAACACCGAAGTGGGGAAGAACGCTTACATGCGGTCTTCCCCACTTTGTTTACACCAGTAAGCCCCTGCCAACCCAGCACAAGCCTCCCCAGGATCCCAATGACACAGCCCCCCTTTTCCCGGCTGCAGCCGCAGCGAAAACTCCGCGACGCATGGACCCGGCAGCGCCTCTTCATTGTTGTGGCAGCCATCCTGGGCATCGGTGTTTTGTTGTACCCAACTGCTGCGGCCTGGTTCTCAGACCGGGTTCACGCCACAGAGATCAGCGGCTATGCGGACACGGTCAAGAACCTCGCTCCATCCGCGCAGGAAGCCCTGCTGGAAGAGGCACGCCAGTTCAACAGAGAACTTCCCAACGGACCCCTCCGCGATCCATATTCCCTGAACGACAAGGGTGAGCAAACCGTCGTCGGGGCCGGTTCGGAAGCCTACAAGAAGCTGCTGGATGTCGGGCCCGAGGGAATGATGGGACGTATCAGCATCCCCTCGATCCACGCCGATCTGCCGATATTCCACGACACTGATGACTCCACGCTGGCCAAAGGGGCCGGGCACCTTTTCGGCTCGGGACTGCCTGTGGGCGGAGCGGACACGCACAGCGTGATCACCGCCCACTCCGGCTTCGTCAATGCCACGCTCTTCGACAACCTGGACAAGGTAAAGGAGGGAGACGTCTTCTCCGTTACGGTGCTCGGTGAGACGCTGTACTACAAAGTGGGCCAGATCAAGACGGTTCTGCCCGAGAACACCGACGACCTGCGGAAAGTTCCGGGAAAGGACCTGATCACGCTCGTCACGTGCACACCAAAGGGCATCAACAGCCACCGGTTGCTGGTCCGCGGTGAGCGAATCGATGCGCCTTCGGGCGACGCCGCGCAGTTGGTGCCCAGCCAGGCGCTGGATCCCGGCTTCCCCTGGTGGGCTCTCGGCCTGATCGGCAGCGCCATCTTGATGGTCGTGGTCACCAAACCGCGAAAGGCTCCGTCGGAAGAAGCTGAGGAACCGGAAACCCCGGACACGCCCACCGACGACCTCGCGGATGCCCTGCTGGGCTAAGCCGCACTCTCCGGCCAGGTGACCCGGTCTCCTGCCACCAAGGACATACGTCCGAGGCTCACGTCCCTGCCTGGAATCAGGAGATAGGGCTGAACCAGGCCCAGCGCGAAGCCGGCCAAGTGTTCCAAGGCA
Organism: Paenarthrobacter nitroguajacolicus; assembly: GCF_031455195.1. GTDB lineage: Bacteria > Actinomycetota > Actinomycetes > Actinomycetales > Micrococcaceae > Arthrobacter > Arthrobacter nitroguajacolicus_D. The sequence continues at coordinate 236,512 of NZ_JAVDSH010000004.1, forward strand.
AAGTGCATGGCATCACCACCCAGCCCGGCAAGCCGGACATCTGAAACAACGACGGCGGCCCTTAAGTCCTCCCGCTGTGCGGCGAGCGCTTCGTAACATTCCGCGATGACGGACTGGGCCGGTAGGTGCTGATCGGACAACATTGTTTCCGTGGCAAGGTACACGTGTTCACCGTCGTCCTTAATCGCCGCCGCGAACGGATACAGCTCCCCGTAGGCGGTGAGGCAGCGAACGGCGAAAGGTAAGGCCTCGCTAAGCAGGGAATCCACATCATCCTGCGCCGTCTGATCCACGGATTCCCGCCATGAAGCCATCTGTTCCCCCAAGAAACGTCGTCCTGCCGCTTGCCGTGCGGCTCACCCTACCCCCGGCGGTCCTCCAGCGAAATGCCTTGCAGGCTCAGAACGGCGGGGCGGGCACAGTTCCGGCCGGTAAAGGGCAGCGTGGGTGCAACAAGAAACGCTCCCCCACCTCGGTGGAGAAGCGCTTGAAAGTTACCGGCCGGCGTCGGGCGTTTCGGTCTCATCGGGTGAATCGGGTGAACCAGGCGAACCGTGGCCGCGCTTTGAACTGAGGTTCGCACCCGAACCCTTGCCGAGATAGTCGGCGTTCTCTTTGTGGCTCATGGAGAGCATGGCCGCAACAACCAGGCTCACGATGAAGGCGATACCGGCGCCGGTGAAGGCGAGGTCGAACCGCGGAGCCCGTGCGCTGCCGCCCGAAGCGAAGATGAGTACGGCCACGAAGGCCAGTACTGCAAAGAACGCGGAGAACATGAGGGGTCCCTTGACCGAGGTCCGCATCTTGCGCGGTTCTCCTGGTGTCTGGTCTGCCACGGTCATTCCTCCAATGATGGCGGTTGGTGTTCCGCCGGTCTGCAAAAGTTCTACAGCGAGTAGAACGTCCAGCTACTAGTTTACGGCCTCGGGCGAAGCTCCCGGCGCAGAGGCCGTTGCGGACCCAGCGGCACCCGTCCGGGCGTCGTGCCTCAGGGTCAACCCGGAGAGCATCCACAGCACTCCCGAAAGGATGGCGCCGCCGCCGGCCACCCCAAGCAACGCATGGGCCCCCAGCGAGGTGAAGAACGGCAGCAGTACAGCGGTGCCAACGGAAATAATTCCGGAAAAAAGCCAGTCGCGGGCTACCGCGTCCCGCTTGCGGAGGCCGTGGACCAACTCAAGCAGGCCCAGCACCAGCAACGCCAGCATTGCCGATAAAGCCACGCCCGCATCCGACTGGGTGGCCAAGGCGCCTGCACCGCCGGCGGCGACAACCACGGGAACGGCAATCGGCAGGGCCCGCGACAGCCACAGGGCCGCAGCTGTTCCCAGCAGGTACAACCCCACGGCCCAGGAAAGGACCTGCACCGACGGCGAAGCCCAGAAGATAGTGACGGCCCCGAAGATCAGCGCAACCGTGGCACGGATCAGCACGGGTTTCCAGAGCCCGGCCGCAGCGGCAGAAGAAGTCTTGGCGGGAGTTGTTGGGAGAGTCACCCGTCCAGTTTAGTGCGAACCCAGCACCATCCAGCGATCTGTCCTTGCCCGCAATCCCAACGTCACGCCACGGGCCAGCATGTAGCCCAGCGCAAAGGCGGCCCACAGCCACAGCAGCCCCGCCTCGCCGTCGGGCCTTATTTGGTGGATGGCGTACAGCAGCGGCAAGTAAACGGCCAGGTTAACGACGCCGGCAATCGCCAGATAGCGCGCGTCACCGGCGCCAATGAGGACTCCGTCGAGGACGAAGACGTACCCGGCCAGTGGCTGCCCGAGTGCCAGCACCCACAGCGCAACGGTCAAAGCGGACCGGACGCCGGAATCGGCGGTGAAAAGGTAGCCCGCCCAGGGTGCCGCGAGCGCCAGCAAGACCCCTGTGATCACGCCGAATCCGAGGCCCCAGCGGACCATGGTGCGCGTCAGTTCCCGGACCCGGCCAGCGTTCCTGGCACCGAGTTCCTTGCCGACCAGGGCCTGCGCGGCAATTGCCAGTGCGTCGAGGGCGAAGGCGAGGAAGGAAAAGATTGTCATGGCCAACTGGTGCGCTGCCAGGTTGACGGCACCTTGCGCGGTGACCACCAGGACGGTAGCGAGGATGGCGAGGCGCAAGCTGAGCGTTCGAAGCATGAGCCAAGAGCCGACTCTTGTCATCGCCCTGATGCCATGCCAGTCGGGCCGTAGGGACACGCCGTGTTGCCGCGCGTTCCGGCTGACCATCACCAGGTAGACGGCGGCCATGGCCCACTGGGCAATGCTTGTGCCGATCGCCGAACCCGCAACCGACAGGTTCAACCCATAGACAAGGAACCAGTTGAGGGCGATGTTCAGCGCAAACCCCGCCGTTGCTACGAGGAGCGGCGTGCGGGTGTCCTGGAGTCCGCGGAGCACGCCTGTCCCGGCAAAGATCAAGAGCATGGCGGCCAGGCCGGGCATGGACCACCGCAGGTAGTCGACGGCGAATGCGCGCACATCCCCGGTCGCGCCCATGGAACCCACCAGCGGCTCGGCGGCAACAAAGCCAATCGCCGCGAGCGCCAATCCGAGCAGCAGCGCCAGCCAAACGCCGTCGCGCCCTGCTGCCAAAGCCTTCCCCAGCTTGCCGTCGCCGATCGCGCGGGCGACTGCCGGCGTCGTCGAGTACGCCAGGAAGACCATGAGCCCCACGGCGGTGTGCAAAATGGTGGAGGCGAGCCCAACGCCGGCCAGTTGGTCCACACCCAAGTGGCCCACGATCGCGGAGTCGGCCAGGAGGAACAGTGGCTCGGCGATCAGGGCGCCGAAGGCCGGAACCGCCAGGCGCAGGATCTCGCGGGCGTTGGAGCGGGGTGTGATGGTTGTGGTCTCAGGCACTAAACCAGCCTAGTGGGCCACGGGGCGGGTACATTTGAGGCCGTGTCCAACGAGCATCCCGTCACAGTTTCCGTGGCCCGCACTATCCTTCCCGGCTATACGCGGCAGGCAAATGCGTGGGCGCACGCGGGCCAGGAACTTGCGCGTGAATGGCCCGGCTACCTCGGATCCGGGTGGGTGCGAAACGGCGCGGGCTCGAACGAGTGGCACATGCTGTACCGCTTCGCCGACGCAGGCGCGCTGCAGGCTTGGGAAGATTCCGAGGAGCGCCGCTGGTGGATAGACAGCGCCAGGGACATGATGGAGACCACCCGGGTGGAGCGGCACACGGGAATCGAGGGCTGGTTTTCGCGGCCCGGTGATGTTTCGGTGGTGGTCCCCGAGACCGTCGCGCCACCCCGCTGGAAGCAGGCCATCAGCATTTTCCTGCCGTTCTTCCCGCTTAGCCTGTTGGCGAACTTCCTGCTGCACCCTGTGACCCAGCATTGGCCATTGGTCCTCGCGGTACTGCTCAACATCGTCATCCTGACCCCGCTGATGACGTATATCTTCCTGCCGATCACTACCCGTTTGCTTCAACCGTGGCTGCAGAAGCCGCCAAGGAAGCGCCGAATACAAGCCAAAGGGACTGCACGATGACGTACGTTCTTTCCACTGACAAGGACCGCGTGGATCGCGATTGGCTCTGGGCCGAGCTCTCCAACAACGTCTATTGGGCCAGGTGGCGCACGCGGGCGGACGTCGAGGCCCAACTGGAAAACGCCTGGCGGATTGTGGGGGCTTACGACGCCGGGACGGGCGCCATGGTGGGCTACGCGCGGGCGTTTTCCGACGGCGTCGCCATCGCCTACCTCGCCGACGTGTACGTCCACGAGTCCGCCCGGGGCCAGGCCTTGGGCAAAGCGATGGTGGCGGAAATGATCGACGCCGGGCCGGGGGCCAACTTCCGCTGGATGCTGCACATCAGCGACGCCCATGGGCTCTATCGGCAGTTTGGATTCGGCGATCCCGACACCCGGTATTTAGAGCGACCCGAAGTCCGGTAGTTCGCGGTCTTCGTCACAATGGGCCACGATTAGTTGACACTTCAACTTACTTCCATAAGGGTTGAAGATATGAACAAATCCAGCTTGACCACCACAGCCCTGACCATCCTGCGCGTCATAGCAGGATTTCTCTTCGCCGCGCACGGTTGGCAAAAGTTCAACGAATTCACCATCGCCGGCACCCAGGCATCGTTCGCCCAAATGGGAGTTCCGGGCGCGTCCACAGTCGCCCCGATCGTCGCAACCCTCGAACTCGTAGGCGGCATCGCATTGATTATCGGCTTCCTCACGCGCGTCTTTGCTGCCCTTCTGGCGATAGACATGCTCGGCGCACTGTTCCTGGTGCACGCCCCGGCCGGCGTCTTTGTCGCCAACGGCGGGTACGAACTGGTGCTGCTCTTCGCGGGCGCAGCTTTGGCACTCGCACTCGCGGGCGCGGGCAGGATCTCAGCCGACGCCGCACTCTTCGGTCGAAAGGGATCGAAGCTCCGCGTCCTCGCATAAGCCCCGGACGCTCTCTCACGAAACACCCCATTCCCCCGGACGCTCCCTCACTTCCCCAAAGAAAGTGAGAGAGCGTTAGGTGTTTAAGTGGCGGGTCGTGAGAGAGCGTTAGGTGTTTAAGTGGCGGGTCGTGAGAGAGGGTCCTAGCCCGTCACGCCGGTGAGCTCATTCGGGACATGGTGGAGCTTCGCCGATTTGGTCACCTTGCCGGACTTCAGGTCCACAGCGTGAAGTGACTGCGAGGCAGGTTCGGTGACGAACGCCGTCGAACCCTGGACGAAGAGCGTCGGGCGCGGGTCCTGCCATGTTGTGGACTCCTCCCAGGCGGCCACTACGGGGATGGAGGATGTGACGGCGCCGGAGAGAGGGTCGATGACCCGTAGCCCGCCATCCGTACCGAGTACCAGCGCTTCGCCCGCCGGGCCGCGGCCGAGTGAGCGGAAGGAGTAGCTGGTGCCGATGTCCACGAGTTGCAGGCTGGCAGTTTCGGTGTTGACCAAGGAGATCCTGGTGGGCCGCTCGAGCTCGGCCGCCTTGTCCACTTTGTAGTCACCCAGGATCACCGGGGATTTTTCCGAGCCTGCCTGATTTCCCATCCGACCGTAGGCATCGGGGCTGGCGACCTTGGTGATCGCGCCGTCCTTGTAGATCAGCATCCCGTTTTCGCAACCAACCACCACAGCTTCACCCGCGGCTACGGCCTCGCCGTGAACGCCGGGGCATTCCTCGTTACGCACCACTTCAGTGCGATCCTGCCCCTTGCCGACCGTCAGGACTGCGATGCCCGAGCGCCCTTCCTCATTTCCGAGGGTCACCAGCAGCTTGCCGTCCTCCAGCTCAACAGCCACCCCATGGTGCGCCTCCGGCGTGGTGTACACATCCGTCGGAGGCAGCTTTCCATCCTCTACGGCAGCGGCCAGCGCGGAGGTTTCGAAGCTCTCCACTTTGCCCGAGCCGTCATTGAAGAGCACGGTCTTGCCTGCGTGCAACACCACGTGGCCGGCCTTATCCGCCTCAAAGGCCAGCTCGGTCAGCTTGGGGTCTGCCACATAATGATGGCTGTGATCGCCATGCGGCTCGGTCCAGGCGCCTGCGTCGAACAGTCGGAAGGAATCCCCGGTGGACACGAAGACATGCCGCCCGTCGCCGGCAGGATTGAGCCGGTTGAAGCCGGACATTTCCGCACTTCCCACCGGCTCAAGTGACGTTGCGTCCACAACCGAAATGCCGGCGTCGTGCGTGTAGACGAGACGCGGCGCTGGTGCTCCGGCCTCTTTCGCGTTGGGCTCAGGTGATGCTGAAGGCGGCGCGTCACCTGCTGTGCCGGCCGAGCTGCCGGGGCCGGCGCAAGCGGTCAGCAACAGGGCTGAAAGTCCGACGGCGGCAATCGGCACAGCGTATAGGCCACGCCTGAGGGTGGTCGGGGCAGGGGTTTTGAGGGTGAGGTGATAAGGCATGGGTTAAATGATATTGATTCTCATTTAGAGTGCAAACCAGCCTGCCCCTGCCTCTGTTTCGCTGCTACTGTCAACAAGATGCCCACCATCCTCACCGGAGTCGGCGCCAGTACCGGAGTTATCCAAGGACCGGCCCGGCTCATTCACGGACCTGACGAATTCGGCCGCTTCCAAACCGGAGACGTGCTTATTTGCCGCACCACCGATCCCGCCTGGACACCCCTCTTCGGCATGGCCTCAGCCGTTGTCACACAGACCGGCGGAATGCTGTCCCACGCAGCGATTGTGGCCAGGGAGTACGGGATTCCCGCAGTGCTCGGGGTCCGGGACGCGCTCGAAACGCTCATCGACGGAAGCCAACTGGCGGTAGACGGGGCGCGAGGAACTGTCACGGTGGTGGACGGCTCGTGACTCTTCTCACGCTGCATGCAGTACGGCTCCTTGGGTTCGCTGATACGGAGGCAGTAGCGACGCGCTTCGCCCAGGATCGTGCGGTGGTGGAGTCCGAATTAATCGACGCCGGGGTGATTGGTTTCGTTTCGTACAGCACCTTCGCGGGAACCAGCTGATCGGCGCCTCGGCAGCATGGCGTCCACTGGAGGATCAGCTGACCGGTGTGCTGCCTCGATTCGACGGCTACGCCGAGCGCCTGTTGCGAGCACTGAGGAAAGCTCCAGAGAGTACGGCCTGGCTGACTGCCACGGATCGCGATTCGTTTCATCGGGCCTGGTTCGAGCTGCACGAGGATCTGATTGCGACCCTGGGTCTCCAGCGCACCTGATGCGTCTGGTCGCTGCGACAGCCGGGATTGACTCAGTCACGTAACAGAAACCTTCCGACAGTAAACTTCGGAACATGAGCGATGATGCCGCCAATTCAGTGACCCTCCGCTTCCTCGCGGCACCCACCGACGTCGGACACAGCGGGTCGGTCGACGCCGGCACCGTCCTCGAGTGGGTGGACAAAGCGGCGTACGCCGCGGCGGTTGGGTGGGCCAAGTCCTACTGCGTCACGGCCTACGTGGGCAACATCCACTTCACCGATCCGGTGAACAGCGGAGACATGGTGGAAGTAACCTCCACGATTGTTTACACGGGCCGCTCCTCCATGCACATCCACACCGTGGTCAGCTCGCGCGACCCCAAGGGCGGTCCGGAGACGATGCACAGCCAATGCATGGTGATCTTCGTAGCGGTGGGTCCGGACGGCAAGCCGATTCCCGTCCCCCAGTTTGAGCCGTCCACTCCTGAAGAGGTCGAGCAACGGGACCACGCACTGGCACGCATCGAGGTCCGCGAGCAGATCGTCAACGCGATGAACGCACAGGAATATACCGACGCCGGGACCGCCGAGCGCGTCACCCTGCGGTTCATGGCGTCCCCCACTGATGTGAACTGGGGCGGCAAGGTCCACGGCGGCATCGTCATGAAGTGGATCGACGAAGCCGCCTACGTGTGCGCCTCGCGATACTGCGGCAAAGATACTGTGGCCGTGTTCTCAGGCGGCGTTCGCTTCTACAGGCCGCTGCTGATCGGTCATGTCGTGGAGGTCGAAGCGCGACTTGTCTACACCGGTGCCAAGGGCATGCACGTCGCCGTCCACGTCCGTTCCGGTGATCCGAAGACCCGCGAAATGAACCTGACCACGTACTGCCTCACGGTGATGGTGGCACGCGACGAAACGGGAACCTCGGTGCCCATTCCAGCATGGGTGCCGGTGTCTGACGAGGACAAGAAGTTGCACGCCCACGCCCGTGAACTGCTGGAAATCCGTGGCCGGGCTCCGGGAAACCGTCTGCCGGATCACCTGCTGAAGGCCGCCGGCGCCTAAGCCCGTCGCTGCCCCGCTCCTACGTCGTTGCCCAACAACGGCAAAGCGGGTTAGGAACGCGCTAGAGCTCAGCCGACCAAATTCTCCGCGGCACCATCCATGTGCGCGATGATCGTCTCCCGTGCCTTGGCCGCATTCCCGGTCTCAATGGCGGCGACAATGTCGTGATGCCGCCCGACACTCATGTTCCGGGTTGCGCGTTCCAACCCGGCGAACATGATGGACATCCGGATGGAACCCTCCAAGGATTCCCACGAGTGCAGCAGGGTTTCGTTACCGGACAGGCGGCAGAGCGTGCGGTGGAACTCGAGGTCGGATTCGATCCGCTCCTCCAGGGACGATTTGGCGGCCTTTTCCATGGTGTCGACGGCGGCACGCAACTCTGCCAGCGCGGCCTCCTTGTCCGGCATGTCGCTCAAGGTCCGGGCAGCCAGCGATTCCAGGACGCCGCGGACGGCGAAGATGTCCCGGATTTCCTTGACGTCCAGGTGCCGGACGGACATCCGGCCGCGCGCCCCGGCCGAAATGAGGCCTTCCTGTTCCAGCTGGCGCAGGGCTTCCCGGAGCGTGCCGCGGCTGATCTGGAGCATCTCCGACAGCTCGGTTTCCACGAGGTGCCGCCCGGGTTCGAGTTCACCACTCGTGATGGCGGTCCGCAGTGCTGCGAGCGCCTGTTCGCGCAGGCTCTTCTTCTCAAGTCCCAGCAGGGATGCGGTGGCCATGGTGTGTCCTCGGTTCTATGGGCGACTGCTGACAGTCCGGTGTTAACTGTCGATACTACGGGCAGGAGTGCGGGACGGGCAGTCATGGCCGTCCCGCATTCCCAAAGAAACTCAGCCGAGTTCCGCCAGCACCTTGGCCACGATCCGGTCCACGGACAGGCCGTACCGTTCGTGCAGCGTAGGCAGCGCGCCGGCGTCGAGGAACTGGTCCGGAAGGCCGATGGGCACCACACGCTTCCCGAGACCGGCGGTGACGACGGCGGATGCAACGGTTTCAAACAGACCGCCAACAACCGTGTGGTTCTCCAGCGTGACGGCAAGACGGTCCGTGTTCAGTTCTGCCAGCACGGTGGCGGCGTCGAAGGGTTTGATGGTGGGAGTGTGCACCACGGCCACATCCACGTTGTGCTTCGCCAACGCATCCGCCGCCTGCAAGGCACGCATGGTCATCAGGCCGGACGATACAAAGACGACGTCGTTCCCGCCGCGCAGGACCTTGGCTTTGCCGAGCTCGAACGTGTAGTCGTACTCGTCCAGCACTGTGGGCACGTTCCCTCGGAGCAGGCGCAGGTACGTCGGCCCTTCAGATGCAGCGAGTTGGGGAACTGCCTGCTCGATGTCCACGGAATCGCAGGGGTCCACGATGGTCAGGTTGGGCATGCCGCGGAAGATCGCCATGTCCTCGGTGGCCTGGTGGCTGGGGCCATAGCCCGTGGTGAGCCCGGGCAAACCGCCGATGATGTTGACGTTCAGGTTCGGTTCGGCGATGTCCAGGCAAAGGAAGTCGTAGGCGCGTCGGGCGGCGAAAACCGAGTAGGTGGAGGCGAACGGGATCAGTCCGGTTTCCGCCATGCCCGCCGCGGCTCCGAACAGCAGCTGCTCGGCCATCCCCATCTGGAAGAAGCGCTCCGGGAACGCCTTGGCGAAGATATGCATGTCCGTGTATTTGCCCAGGTCAGCGGTCAAACCCACGATCTTCGGATTAGCTTCCGCTGCGGCAACGAGCGCGTGCCCGAAAGGAGCGGATGTGGTCTTCTGCCCGGGGTCCGCGAAAGACGCGATCATGGCCGAGGTCTTCAGCTTCGGCTTCCCAATCGAAACTGCGGCAGCCGCCGTCGTAACTGTGCTCATGCTGAAGCCGTCCCTTCGTATCCTGCGGTCAGCTGGTCGCGGCAGATCTGCCACTCGTTTTCTTCGATGCGCATGAAGTGCGCCTTTTCCCGGGTTTCCAGGAGCGGGACGCCCCGCCCCACCTTGGTGTCGCAGAGGATCACGGACGGTCGCCCGACCGGACCGGAAACTGAGGCGATGTTGTCGAACGCCGCCAGCAGCGCACCGACGTCGTTCCCGTCCACGCGCTGGGTGAACCAGCCGAACGATTCCCACTTCTCGGTGACCGGTTCGGTGCGCAGCACCGTGTTGGTTGCACCATCGGCCTGCAGGGCGTTGATGTCCACCATGGCGGTCAGGTTGCCCAGTTGGTGGTGGTGCGCACCCATGGCGGCTTCCCACGTGGAGCCCTCATCAAGTTCACCGTCGGAAAGGAAGTTGATGACACGGGATGCGGAGCCCTGAAGACGCAGCCCCAAGGCCATGCCGACGGCGATGGTCAGGCCGTGCCCCAGCGAACCTCCGGAGATTTCCATGCCGGGCGTATAGGTGGACATGCCTGACATGGGCAGGCGGGAGTCATCGGAGCCGTACGTTTCGAGTTCGGCCACCGGAACGATCCCGGCTTCAGCCAGCGCTGCGTAGTGCCCGATCGCGTAGTGCCCGGTGGAGAGCAGGAACCTGTCGCGGCCCTCCCAGTGCGGGTCTTCGGCTCGGTAATTAAGTTGGTCGGCGTAAACGGAGGCGAGCATGTCCGCCGCTCCGAGCGCCTGGCCAACGTAGCCCTGGCCTTGGACCTCACCCATGTTCAGGGCGTGGTGCCGGATGCGGTAGGCGGCGGCACGGATTCGACCTATGCGCTCCTGCGTGGGAGCGGAAACGGCGGCCGTTTCAACTGATGAGAGAGTCATTGGATTCCTTCCGGAGTCGGGCGCGTGCCGATGGGGAGAACGCGCCCGACGTCGAGTGGTGCTTAGGCGTTTACCGTCTGGGGTGTTTTGCTGGCGGCTTCTTTGGCGAGCTCACGCTCGCGCTTGCCCCAGGTTTCCCGGGTGATCAGTGCTGCCCACAGTCCGATGGCTGCGTAGACGCTGAACAAGAGGGCCGGGCCCATCCAGCCCATGCTGACGAACAGCAAGGTGGTGATGAAGGGCGTGAAGCCGGAGACCATGGCCGAGATCTGGTAGGACAGCGACGCCCCGGAGGAACGGGTCTTGGCTTGGAAGAGCTCCGGGAACCACGCACCCTGGGCGCCGGCGAGGGAGTTCTGGCAGACGGCGTAGGCAACCACGATCGTGGCGATGATCAGGAAGAACAGTCCGGTGTTGACCAGCATGAACATGGGGATACCAAAGACGACTGCAAACGCCGTGGACCAGATGTAGACAGGGCGGCGGCCTACTTTGTCGGTGAGCTTGCCCCAGTAGTAGGTAGCGAAGATGCCTATGCCTGCCGCGATGCAGAGGGCCACCAGGGTCTCGGTCTTGTCCGCCAGCTTGTTGGTGTGAAGGTAGGAAATCATGTACGTCACGGACACGGCGTAGCCGGCAGTTTCAGCGATGCGAAGGCCGATGCCGCGGACGATGTTGCGCCAGTCGGTCTTGATGACCTCGATGATGGGGGACTTCACGATGTCGCCCTTGGACTTGACGTCCTCGAAGACCGGGGACTCCGGAACCTTTGAACGGATGATGAGGCCGACGGCAACCAGCACGATGCTGGCCAGGAACGGCACACGCCATGCCCACTCACTGCCGAGCCCCACGCTGCTGAGGAACACCAGGTTGGCGAGCAGGAGGCCAACGGGGAAGCCGGCCTGAACAATGCCCGTGAATTGGCCCTTCTTGCGCCACGGTGCGTGTTCGTAGCTCATCAGGATCGCTCCACCCCATTCAGCGCCGAAGGCCAGGCCTTGGATGACCCGGACCAGGACAAGGAGTGCCGGAGCCAGGAGGCCCACCTGTTGGTAGGTGGGCAGGAGGCCGATTGCGAAAGTGGCCAGGCCCATCAGGATGAGCGACGCGACCAACACAGGCTTGCGGCCCAGCTTGTCGCCCAAGTGGCCGCCAATGATGCCGCCCAACGGACGGGCAGCGAAGCCGACGCCGAGGGTCGCGAAGGAGGCCAGGGTGCCGGTCACCGGGTCGGCGCCCGGGAAGAACGCTGTACCGAAGTACAGTGCAGCGGCGGTGCCGAAACCGATGAAATCGTAGGTTTCGATGACTGCGCCAACGCCGGAACCGACGGCGACGCGCTTTGCTTCCTTGGTTCCATGAACCGGACCACGCATGGTCAGAGCTTCGTTGCTCATAGGTGTCTTTCCCTTTCAAGAGTGGGGCGCTCCTACGCAACCTCACTGTCGACAGTCAACATAATACGTCAACTGTGACGTAGCGCACCAGTAATGTCAACAGTCAACTCCTAAGGTTGACTGTTGACAGTTAGCGGACATAAAGTGGTCTCCATCACTAAGGCGCCTCGCCGATGAGGCCCTGGCTTAGGGGATCAACGACGATGTTTCATCACAGACTGGGCTGTTCGTCCATCAGCTTCCGGCACCAGGACCTGGCAACCGCCCTGCACACCATGAGCGGCCTCGGTTTCGAGGAGATCGACCTCGGCGCGCTCCCGGGCGTTTGCGACCATGTGCCTCACGTACTGGACGCCGAGGCAGTGGAGGCGGCGGCCGCCGTCGTCAACGCCTCGGGCCTGCGCGTCCGCTCGGTCAACGGCGACGTCGGTGACCTGAACGCAACGCTCGACGCCGGTGCCCAGGAGGCGCGCGAACATCACCTCGAGATGCTGCTCACCCTTGCGGCCAAGACCGGCGCGAAGGCGCTGGTCCTGCCCTGTGGTGCGATCGACCATGAGCCGCTGCGGATCCTGGAAGAAGACATCGACGTTGTTGCAGCCCAACTGATCCATGCCTCAGTTCGAGCCAAAGAGTTCGGCGTTGGGCTCTGGACCGAATCCCTGCACTACTACCGGCTGTGCTGGAACACTGAACGCGCGCAGCTGCTGGCCAACCGCCTGGCCGGGTCCGACGTCGGAATCGTCATGGATTTCAGCCACATCGTCGCCTCCGGCGGCGACCCAGTGGACTTCGTTTCCCGGTTCCGCGACCGGATCCAGCACGTTCACCTGCGGGATGCCATCCCAGCCACGGACAACGAGCAGGGGAACATCAACCTCAGCATCGGCAACGGCAACGCCGACTTCGCCGCGGGGCTCGCATCACTCAGGGACTTTGGCTACACCGGCCACTTCTCGTTGGAACTCGAAACCCGGGACGTCACCCATGACGAACGCCCGGCGGCAGCCGCCAAGGCAGCCAGCTTCATTACAGACCTCATCTAATCCGCGTCACCTCATATTCAAGGAGCACCATGACCACCATCCAGCGCACCGCCGTCCTCACCGGAGCAACCTCCGATCGCGGCATCGGCCTGACGACTGCCCGCCGCTACGCAACCCAGGGCTGGGGCATCGTCATCCTGGACCTCGACGGCGAGAAGTCCGCCAAGGTTGCCGCCGAGATCGCCAACGAATTCAACGTTCCGGCGTTCGGCTACGAAATCGACGTCGCCAACGAGGCATCCGTCACCGCAGCCCAGGCCGCCGTTGCCGCGGAAGTTACCGCCGGAAACCTCCCGCCCGTTGGCGCCCTGGCAAACATCGCCGGCATCACCTCCCCCGTTCCGTTCCTGGAAACCACGCTTGAACTGTGGCACAAGGTCATGGACGTCAATGCCACCGGCACCTACCTGGTCACCAAGGCCTTCCTTCCGGACATGATCGCCAACGGCTGGGGCCGCATCGTGAACATGTCCTCGGTCTCCGCCCAGCGCGGCGGCGGCGTCTTCGGCAAGGTCCCCTACTCCGCAGCCAAGGCAGCCATCCTCGGCTTCACCAAGGCACTCGCCCGCGAAATCGGTGAGACCGGCGTGACCGTCAACGCCATCACCCCCGGCGCCGTGGACACCAACATCCGCGTGGGCAGCACTGAAGAGCAGGAAGCCGCCATCAACGCCGGCATCCCGCTGGGTCGCAACGCCACCACCGAGGAAGTGGCCGCCGTCATCACGTTCCTCTCCTCCGAGGAATCCGCCTACCTGACCGGCACCACCATCGACATCAACGGCGGCAGCCACATCCACTGATTCGAGCTGCTCGAAGGAAAATCCAGGACCCACGATGACCAGAATCTTCAACGACCCCGCCGACTTCGCTGACGAAGCCCTCGCAGGTTTCTGTGACGCACACTCAGACCTTGTCCGCCAAGTGGAAGGCGGCGCAGTCCGCCGCAACCGCCCGGCAACTCCCAAGGTCGCCATCATTACCGGCGGTGGTTCCGGACACTACCCGGCCTTCGCCGGCATCATCGGGCCGGGCTTCGCTGACGGTGCCGTGGTGGGCAACATCTTCACCTCGCCCTCCTCGCAGCAGGCCTACTCGGTGGCGAAAGCCGCCAACTCCGGAGCCGGCGTGGTGTTCACCTACGGCAACTACGCCGGCGATGTCATGAACTTCGGCATGGCCAGCGAGCGCCTGACCGCCGAGGGAATCCCGACGGAAAACGTGCTGGTCACCGATGACATTGCCAGCGCTTCACCCGCTGAAGCGGAGAAGCGGCGCGGTATTGCGGGGGACTTCGTAGTCTTCAAGGTCATGGGGGCTGCAGCCGAAGCTGGCTTGGATCTGGACACCGTGGTTCGTCTGGGGCGCAAGGCCAACCGCCTCACAAAGACCATCGGCACGGCATTCAGCGGCTGCACGTTCCCTGGGGCAGACCAGCCCTTGTTCAGCCTTCCCGAGGGACAGATGGGCTTGGGCCTGGGGATCCACGGCGAGCCGGGACTTTTCGATACCGAGCTGCCGTCCGCCGTCGAACTTGGCCGGGAACTGGTGCGTCGTGTGCTGGCCGAAACTCCGGCGGCTGGTTCAACGCGGCTGGCCGTGATCCTCAATGGATTGGGTTCCACCAAACACGAGGAATTGTTTGTGCTCTGGCGCACTGTCGCTCCCCTGCTGCGCGAGGCCGGCTACACGCTGGTGATGCCGGAAGTGGGCGAGCTGGTGACCAGCCTGGACATGGCCGGGGCTTCGCTGACGCTGACGTGGCTGGATGAGGAACTTGAGCACTATTGGACCGCACCGGCGCTGACTCCTGCCTACCGACGCGGGGCGGCGGGGTTCTACGTCGCTTCCTCTGACACCGCGGAAGCCGAGACATACGCTGCTGCCGCCGCCGACTATTCCTCCACAGCTGATTCCCGCGCCTACGCTGCCCATTGCCTTCTGGCCTTGGACACGACGGCCGTCCTGCTCGGAAATTCCGAAAGGTTACTGGGCGACATGGATGCCATCGCCGGCGACGGCGACCACGGCCGCGGCATGGTCCGCGGATCCGCAGCAGCTCTCGACGCTGCCACCGCCGCCTTCGAACGCGGCGCAGGTGCCGGCTCCCTGCTGGCCGCGGCCGGAGACGCCTGGGCAGACAAAGCCGGCGGAACATCGGGCGTCCTCTGGGGCGCCGGACTGCGCGCCTTTGGTGAGCAAATAGGAGACACGGAAACCCCGACGCCGGACGTCCTCGCCCAGTCTGTTCGGGCTTTCGCAGACCGCATCGCAAGCCTTGGCAAGGCCGAAATCGGTGACAAGACCATGATGGACGCACTGCTTCCGTTCGCGTCCTCGCTGGAAGACCGCATTTCTTCAGGCGCTGCCGCGGAAGACGCCTGGGCAGCCGCGGCAGCGGATGCTACCACCGCCGCGGCATCGACGGCGGCACTTCGTCCGCTGAAGGGCCGCGCCCGTCCGCTGGCCGAGAAGAGCATCGGTACGCCGGACCCAGGGGCTACGTCGCTCGCCATGGTATTCACCGCCGTCGGGCCGCACTTCACCTCCGCTCCCGTACCCGCTGCAGCAACCAACTAGGAGAATCACATGCGCATCATTGTGGGTGCCGACGAAGCCGGCGTCGATTACAAAGACAGGATCCTCGCCGATCTTCAGGCCGACTCCCGGATCACTGAAGTGATCGACATCGGAGTGAACCGCGCTGACGAGGACTTCGCCAGGCCCTACCCGTACGTGGGCATCGCCGCTGGCGAGATGATCCGGGACGGCAAGGCGGACCGGGCCATCCTGTTCTGCGGTACGGGAATCGGTGTGGCAATCGCCGCCAACAAGGTTCCGGGCATCAGGGCCACAGCTGCCCATGACCCGTTTTCCGTGGAGCGCTCCATCCTGTCCAACGACTGCCAGGTCCTCACCATGGGCCAGCGCGTTGTGGGCATGGAACTCGCCCGGCGCCTGGCCAGGGAGTGGATAGGCTACGCGTTCGATCCTTCGTCCGGGTCAGCAGAGAAGGTCAAGGTACTCAGCGACTTCGAGGGCTGCTGACAGCCACCAAAAAGGGCCGTACCGGTGAGAATACCCCTCACCGGTACGGCCCTTGGCTGTAGTTACTTGATCAGCGCTGCGGCTTGGTCCATGAGGGCGCCGGCGGCTTCCGGGCCGCCGGAAGCGGCATCATTGCTGGACGCCGTGGCAAAGATCAGGATGCCGTCCTTGATTGCATGGGCACTGTAGATGGCTCCTGC
Source organism: Paenarthrobacter nitroguajacolicus (assembly GCF_031455195.1). Taxonomy (GTDB): domain Bacteria; phylum Actinomycetota; class Actinomycetes; order Actinomycetales; family Micrococcaceae; genus Arthrobacter; species Arthrobacter nitroguajacolicus_D. The sequence goes on from NZ_JAVDSH010000004.1 coordinate 252,632, forward strand.
CTTCCCATCCGGCATGACCATCAGGGTTTTCATCGCCACCGTCCCGGGCACGTTGCCGACGCCGTCAATCTTTTCGGTAGTCAGCGTCATAGTGTCCCCCTCCGCGGAGAGCGTCACCTTCTTGCAAGCTTCTATTTGCGACTCACTCTTGTCCAAGCTCGCTTGCAGCTTTCCTGCCTCGACGCCGGAGGTCAATGCCAAGCTGGTGATGAAGGCACCGGTTTTGGACCTTGTAGTGCCTGCGGACGTGGCGCCATCGATGGGCTCGTACACTCCGAGGGTGCCCAGGTTCGCACACTCTGACGGTTCGATGGTTGCCTTCTTCAGCACCAGAACGGGTTCATACTGCGCTGCCAGCTCTTGTCCGGAAACTACCGCCCGGCTAGTGCCATCGGCTTCCTTGACCTGGCCGGCCAACCCGACGAGCTCTTCATTTGTGTACTGCTTAGCAGGTGTAGGCGTCGCAGCAGCAGTCTCGCTTGCCTGGGCCGACGCTGATTCCTGTGAGGCCGCAGTGGAACCACCGCACGCGGTGAGGGTCAAAAGGACCAGTGCCGATGCCCCGAATCCGAGCAACGAAATTTTCTTCATGTGTTTCCCCAATAATTTCAGTGACGCGCCCGCAGACGCGGACCTCACCCACACTACTGTTTACGCACAGCCGCCATGGACAGGCAACCCAGTTGGCTAGAAGCCTCCGCCACCGCCGGCATCGCCCGCCATGTTCGCGAAGCGCGAGTAGTGGCCCTGGAAAGCGACAACGATGTCCTTGGTAGGACCGTTACGGTGCTTGGCGATGAGGATGTCAGCTTCGCCGGCCCTGGGTGATTCTTTGTCGTAGACGTCTTCACGGTGCAACAGGATGACCATATCGGCGTCCTGCTCGATGGAGCCGGATTCACGAAGGTCGGACACCATAGGGCGCTTATCCTGTCGCTGCTCGGAACCACGGTTCAGCTGCGAGAGCGCAATAACGGGAACCTGCAGTTCCTTGGCCAGGAGCTTGAGTGCACGCGAGAACTCGGAAACTTCCTGCTGGCGGGATTCCACCTTCTTGCCGGAGCTCATGAGCTGGAGGTAGTCAAGGATCACGAGCTTGAGGTCGTGCTGCTGCTTGAGGCGGCGGCATTTGGCCCGGATCTCCATGAGCGACATGTTGGGGCTGTCATCGATGAACAGCGGCGCATCATTCATGCGGCCCATGGTGGTGGCGATCTTGGACCATTGCTCGTCCTTGATGGTGCCCTTGCGGAGATCCTGCAGGCCGATGGTGGCTTCCGCGGAGAGAAGGCGCATGGCGATCTCATTCCGACCCATTTCCAGGGAGAACATGACCGTGGCCAGGTTGTTCTTGATCGCGGCGGAACGGGCAAAGTCCAGGGCGAACGTGGACTTACCCACTGCGGGACGCGCAGCGATAACGATCATCTGGCCGGGGTGGAGGCCATGGGTCAACTCGTCCAACTCGTAGAAACCGGTGGGAACACCGGTCATGCCTTCGCCTCGGTGACCCGAGGCCTCGATCTCGTCCACGGTGGATTCCATGACGTCCTTCAACGCCACGTAATCCTCGGCCGTACGCTTTTCCGCAACAGCGTAGACCTCTGCCTGGGCCTGGTTGACCAAGTCTTCCACTTCGCCATCCTGGCCGTAGCCCATCTGTACGATCTTGGTACCGGCATTAACCAAGCGGCGAAGGACTGCACGCTCGGCGACGATCTCAGCGTAATAGCCGGCGTTCGCCGCGGTGGGGACGGTTTGGATGAGCTCATGGAGGTAGGCAGGACCGCCGATCCGGTTGATCTCGCCCCGCTTGGTCAGTTCATCCGAAACGGTGACGGCGTCGGCCGGTTCGCCACGACCGTAGAGGTCAATGATGGACTCATAGATGGTCTCGTGGGCGGGACGGTAGAAGTCATGCCCGCGGACGATTTCCACGACATCCGCGATCGCGTCCTTGGACAGCATCATGCCGCCGAGGACCGACTGTTCAGCCGGGATGTCCTGCGGTGGTTTCCGGCTCGAGTCTGAAGCGCGTGTGCCCTCGATTGAGTCCAAGTGCGTAACTGACAAAGCCGTCCTCCATTTGTGTACCGCTGCAGGTGTGCAATCCCGGCGGCCCGTAAAGCGCGGTATGCGGGTAGGGATCCCGCCGGTTACCCCTGACCATGTCAGGGACGTCCGACAAAATAGCGTTCCGTATCCACAAGTTATCCACAGCCGGTTCCGCAGGGGCGCCCTCGATAGTTCGTGAGTACGAAGTTTGGGAATGCCGACAGGGGATAAATGTGCCCAAAATGGACACTTCAGACACGTTACAGCAGGTGCCGGAACGCCCCTGTGGATAACCTGTGGAATAGCACCGCCACGTTGTGCACAGACTGTGGGTTACTCTGTGGATAGAGAAATTCTTTCGACGGAAACCAGGCTCTGACCTGCGGAAACGTTCAAAAAAGGCTGTGGACGGAAGAAAGATTTGGCACAAAATCATCCACAGACAATCGGCCGCGTCGAGCCCATCCGGCAGCGAAAGGGCCCTAAACATGCCAAAAATGTGATGCATCTTACAGCTCGGCCTTCAATTTGACAGAGCCCTCTCAGAAGCTTATGCCCGAAATGGAATGTGCTGTGGATAACCAACTTCTGGCATAAGCTCTAGACATGGGGATGAACTTTGGTGACGTGCTGACGATTGTCCTCCCACTACTTATCCTGGTGGGCCTGCTCTGGGCCTTGACTGCGGCCTTCAAACCCCGCGATACCGGGCTCTCGGACGCTGAGAGGTATCAGCGCGAACTGGCCGCCCGCTCGGCTGCGCACCAAGCTTCCCAGGTGCAGGCTGCACTGGCTCTGCGGGCCCGCATCGAGGCGACAACAAAGCCGAGTCAGAACGAGGCCCAGCAGAGCCAGCAAACGGAACAGAACCGGTCAGCCCTCCAGGCCCAAGCTGCCCGATCCCACGCGGCCGGCCAGACGGGACACCAGCCCGCGGTACTTCCCAATGGACAACTGAACCCGCAGCTTGCTTTCGAGCTGCAGAATTTGGTCCGCAGCGGGAAGAAGATCGAGGCCATCAAAGTCTTGCGCCAAGCTACCCACTCAGACCTGCTCACCGCCAAGAACTACGTAGATCGGCTCTGACAACGCCATGGATTCCATCCTCATCCCGCTTCTGATCCTCATAGCGGTCATTGCGGGCGTACTCCTGCTTATTCGCTCGTTCACCAAGCGCTCCGCCGAGTCCAGGGCGGACGCAGCAGGGTCGAAGCCGCCCAAGGACCCGGTGGAATTGGCCAGGGAATCCGCCGCCAAGCTCAACCAGGAGCAGCACCGGCAGCTCTACTCGCTCATCGCGCGGGGACAAGGCATGGCAGCCATCAAGCTCTACCTCCAGGCGACCGGCGAGGGCCTGCGCGCGTCGCGTGACGCGGTGGGCGCCCTGGCTGCGCACCCCCAGCCGTTCACGCCGGAGGCTCCCGCCAAGGACCTGCTGGCGGACGACGATGACGAGCCGGAGCGTTTCCCCTACCGGTACCGCGCCATCGTCAGCAAAGGCGAGGTGACCCGGGAAGTGAGCAGCAACATGCTCAACGACGAGATTTACGGACGGATCCGGACGCTCGCAAAAAGCGGTGATGTTGAGGGCGCTGCCGTCGCTTTGACGCGCCACTCAGACATCACCATCAAACAGGCCCGCGAGTTCATAGAACTGTTGGACGACTAGCAAACCCTAGAAGTCGAACAGGTCCCCCAGGAAACCTTCTTTTTTCTTGCGCTTGCGCCCATAGCCATCGCGATCGTAGCCATCTCGCCGGTCTCCATCACGGCGGTCATAGTCTCCACGGCCGTCACGCCTGTCCCGGTCGTCGTACCGTGGCTGCTGCGAACGGGACTCGAAAGGGTTGTAGAGGGGCGGCGGGGCAATGGGAGGTTGGGACGGAGCAGCTGCCGGTCGCGTGGCGGGTCCGGAGTCGGCCGCCACGCGATCGATGATCTTGTCCAGTTCCCCGCGGTCCAGCCACACTCCCCTGCATTGGGGGCAGTAGTCGATCTCGACGCCGCTTCGTTCGCTCATCACCAGGTCAATGGAATCCACAGGACATTTCATGTTTGCCCCAACGTTCGGCGGAACGGAATAGTTCGGATCCACCAAGGCCAGATCGGCCCGCTTGTTCGGGTTACCTGCCCGCTGAGATCCCGGCCAGGAGCTGTTCAAAAGGCAGCGACTCCAGAACCGGAGCCTTACGCCCGGGCTGGGGACCGCTCAACAGCTGCACGAGTTCACCCGCGGCCTTGTCCACGCGCGCCGAGAGGGGCGAGCCGCCGTCGTCGGTGTTTCCCCAGTCCTGAGGCCCCGCGAAGACGCCGGTGGCCGCAATCCTGGTACGCAGGTAGCTGAACAAGGGGCGCATGGCGTAATCAAGGACCATCTGGTGGCGGTCGGTGCCGCCAGTGGCACCCAGAAGTACGGCCTTGCCGTCCAACGACTTCGGGTCAAGAACGTCGATGAACGACTTGAACAGTCCGCTGTAGGAGGCGCTGAAGACCGGGCTGACGGCAATGATGGCGTCGGAATTCTCGACGCCGGCAATCACCTCAGCGAGGCGTGGCGCAGCATAGCCGGTGACAAAGTTGTTGGCGATGTCCACGGCGAGGTCGCGCAGTTCAACCACGTCGATCTTCGCGTCGTATCCTGCCGCCCGCAGCTGACGCTCGGCGGAGGCGGCCAGTTGATCGGCCAGCAGACGGCTCGACGACGGGACACCAAGTCCGGCGGAAAGGACGGTGATGCGGCGGGTTTCCATGGCATTCTCCTGTTGCTCGTTCATTCAGTTTACATGCATTTGCATCTACATCAATGAACGGGGGCGCGTCCGGAAGTATTCCCGTGGTTCGACTACTTCGCCCCGAGCCCTGCCAGGAACGCCGTGGTGGCGGACGATATCTGCTTTTGGGCTACATCCCGGGCCACCGTCGGCTCACCATCGCCGGGCTGTGGGCCGTAGTCCCCGAAGTAGGCATGGTTACCACCCTGCACCGCCAGGAATGCAGCGTCGGAGGGAAGCAATTGACGGGATGCGTCGATCTTCCCCGGCGTACTCAGTCCGTCCTCTGTCCCGGATATGGAAAGCACCTTCAGGCCCGCACGATCCTGCATCGAGTCAAGGGGATAGGAGGCGTACAACAGCAGGCCGTCAACATCCTGGTTCGCCAACGCGAAAGAGCTCGCACTGACTCCCCCCAGCGAATGACCCCCTACCGTCCATGTGGAGATTTCCGGATGGTCCGACATGGCGCCCCTGGCCTGGTTGCCGTCGAGCAGGCTGAGATTCAGGGGCGTCTTCAGGATGACCACCAGGAATCCGGCATCCACTGCAGGCGTGAGGATATCCGCATAGGCCCGGGCCTCCACCTTCGCACCCGGATAGAAGACCAGGCCCTCCGTAGCTTGCTCTCCGTCCGGCAACATGGTGATCGCCGTCGGGGATTCGACCACGGAAATTTCCGCTATGGGACCCGCGTTGGCCGCGCCCGCCTGATAGGTGAAGGGGTTGAGCCAGGCCAGGATTGCCACCAGCACCAGGACGGCGACCCTCCCCAACCATGCCCCGACAGCACGAAGAGTGGAGCGGCGCAGGCGCACATTGCGCCCTCGCCAGAGCAGGGCGGCCCAAAGAAGTCCGACGACGGCGGCAGTCACCAATACCGCTGGCAGCAGCGGGTGGCCACGCAGGACAGCCGGGTTCCCGATCAGCATTACTGCGGGCACCGATATCAGGGCTGCCGCGCAAAGCCAGGAGGCCCAGAAGAGGGCAGTGCGGCGAGTGGTGACTTCTGAGTGAGCCGAACGTAGAACCATACCTCAAGGATAGTTCCATGATGGAGATAATTTTGGACATGGCGGCCAGCCGCCGGACCTACTGCTTCCTGGCGGCGTTCGTGGACAGGAAATCGAGCAGCTTTTCGCGGGCCTCCCGGGCCTCGGCAAAGTTCAGATGGAACTGGTACTCATGGGGAAGTTCTGGCTGATGGTCAGCGGGCCAGAACAGCTCCGTCACCGGAACGCCGGCATCTTTCAAACGATTGCTGTACGGAACCGACTGAAGCCACGTCAGGCCGTCTCCGTTTCCGCCACTGATGAACGTCGGTGGAAAGTCGCTCTGGACAAAGTCGATTGTGGACATGGTGGCACCTGCATAGGTTGCGGACCAGTCCTTGGTGCCGGTGTAGGCCCAGAGGGAGGTCTTGAAGCCCCAGGCAACAATGCCGTTCAAATCTGCCATCGCCCGGAGATCGTAGACACCACAGTGCAGGATGGTTGCGGCCAGGTCCGATTTCTGCAGGGCCGGCTGAATTCCCAGAAGGTTGGCGTACTTGGGATTCACAGTGAGCGTTGTCATTTGGCTGGCCAACTGTGCGCCGGCGGAGTCCCCCGCCAGGACGATGCGGCCCGGGTCCACGTTCAGCTCCGCTGCGTGCGCCTTGATGTAGGCGAGCGCTTCGTTGATGTCACGAACGGCTGTGGGATAAGTCGCCTCAGGCGCGATCGGGTAACTCAAGCCGATGGTGGTGTAGCCCTCTGCCGCCAGAATTCGAAGGTAGGGCTCAACGTCCCTCTGCGCGCCGGAGATCCAGGCACCTCCGTGGATCCACACGATGGTCGGAAGCGCTGCGGCAGTCCCGGCAGGACTAAAGGCATCAAAGGTGGATCCGGGTTTGTAGACGATACCTGTTTGGGCCTGCAGCGGAGTATCGGGAACGTACGGGGTCATCTCGTCGATGGTGGACTGCGCACCGCGTTCAAAGACGCTTCGAATCAACATCGCCGACGGCCAGGGCGTTGCCGATAGCGCCAAAAGCACAACCAGCAGCACGAGGATCGCCAGGTCCAGTTTCCTCAGGCGCAACGAGCGCTTTCGGGGTGCGCGCGGACCAGTACCCGTTCCTGTTGCTACACGCTCCCCCGCGCTGGCCTGGATCGATTCCAACGGTCCCATCACACACTCCCCCGGTCGGTGCACCTGTGGACCATGCTAAGGGCAAAGTCCGGCGCACGCGGGGGAACCGGCGCGCGTCCACGTCAGGCCAGCGGCCGTGCCGCTCCGAGCAGGACTCCTTCGCCGCCGTCGAACGTCACTGAATGGAATCGGGGCCCGCGGGCGCAGCTCCCTCAGCAGAATCCCATTGGTGTGTCTTGGCCCAGCCCACCACGGCCGGCGTACCTTCCCTCGGAGTGCACTGGGCCATCCCTGCTACCAGAACCAAGCGGGCAGGGTCTGCAATCGCGGCCGAGATGCTGGAGGAGAAGTTCCCTTTGCCCGCACCGTCAAGGCGACCGGCGGCAAGATCGATCTCGACAATCCCGGGCACATCGGCTTCGACGGCGGTGCGGATCACGACAGTCATGTTTCCAGCCTAGTTGCGGCGAAATCTTGAAGTACGAGCCCAAGATCATAGTCTGGGAGGCATGACACAGGAAGCAATCGCCCCGCTGGACGGCGTCCGGGTCCTTGAGCTCGGAAATTACATAGCCGCCCCCACCGCCGGCAGGCTGCTGGCCGATTTCGGCGCGGAAGTCATCAAGGTGGAGCGCCCGGGGACCGGCGATGAGCTCCGCAACTGGCGCCTCCACAAGGGCACCACGTCCATGCTGTACCGCACGTTGAACCGCAACAAGAAGTCCGTGGTCCTGGACCTGCGAACTGAGGCGGGAAGGCAGGCCGTGCTGGAGCTCGTCGCCCACTCCGACATACTGCTGGAAAACTTTCGGCCCGGCACCTTGGAAAGGTGGGGCCTAGGGCCGGAGGTCCTCAACGAGGCCAACCCGGACCTCATCGTCACGCGCATCTCTGCCTTCGGGCAGACGGGGCCGCTGTCCGGGCGGCCCGGTTTTGCCGCCGTCGCCGAAGCCTACGGCGGGTTCCGAAACCTGGTGGGCGACCCGGACCGGGCACCAGTGCGGGTGGGTGTTTCCATTGGTGACTCGATCGCCGGCCTTTATGCCGCCTTCGGCTCCGTGATGAGCCTGTACCAGCGTGAAGCACGACGCCGGGACGCGGCTGGTGCGGTTCCGCTCGCCGAACGCATCATCGACGTCGCGTTGAATGAGGCAATGTTCTCCATGATGGAGTCACTGATCCCGGACTACCAGGCCTACGGCGTGGACCGGCAACGCGTCGGTGGCCGCATGGAAGGTATTGCCCCCTCTAATGCCTATGTGTGCGGGGACGGGGCGAGCATCGTGGTGGCGGGAAATGGCGACTCGATTTTCCAGCGGTACATGCACACCATTGGGCGGCCCGACCTTGCCGAGGATCCCGGGCTGCAGTCCAATGCAGGCCGCTGGGCCAAACGTGAAGAGTTGGACCAGGCCATCGGTGAGTGGGCCTCGACCTTGGGCGCTCCGGAGGCCCTTGCCGTCCTTGAGGCCGCCGGAGTCCCGGCCGGACCTATCTATACGGCGGCGGACATCAGCACGGACGGCCAGTACGCGGCCCGAAACATGATCCAAAAGTTCGACGTCTCTACGGGCGAGGAAGTCCTCCCGGATGTGGGTTTCCCGGGCATTGTTCCCGTGATCGGCGAGCAGTCCTTGCCCATCCGGAACCTTGGGCCGGATCTTGGCGAAAACACGCAGGAAATCCTCGGCGGCCTCTTGAACATGGACGCGGCCCAGATCAGTGCGGCTTCAGGAACCGAGGAGGTACACCTGCCATGAACGGCATCGACAATCCGCTCTCCAGCACCCTCGGTAACGCGATCCTGAGGGATGTGACGCTGCGCGACGGACTCCAACTCACCGGTAAAATCCTGCCGACGGAACGAAAGATCGAAACGGTCCGCGAGCTGCTGCGCCTGGGCGTACCAGCGATCGAGCTGGGTTCAATGGCCCGGGCCGACCTGGTACCCACCATGGCCAACACGCTTGAAGTGGTCCAGGCACTGACTGCGGACGAACTGGAAAGATGCTGGATCTGGGTGGCGACGCCGGGCCATGTCGCAAAGGCCTCGGCCGCGGGGGCACGGAATTTCCAGTACTGCCTGTCGGCCTCAGATTCCCATAACAAGGCCAACATCGGCCGGACCACCGACCAAAGCCTGGATGCGTTGCCGGAAGCTGTTGAACTCGCACAATCGGTGGGTGGAAAAATTCAGTTGTGCATCGCAACGTCTTTTACGTGTCCGTTCGAGGGCTATGTTCCGGAGGAACGCGTCCTGTCGATCGCAAATGATCCGCGGGCGGCGGGCACCACGGACATCGTCATCTGCGACACCTTGGGCCAAGCAGTTCCGGCCCAGGTCTCCCAGCTGATCACCCGGGTCCGCAACGAGTCTCCGGCCCGTCGGATCGTCTACCACGGCCACGACACCTGGGGGCTGGGCGTGGCTAACACCCTGGCAGCGATCCAAGCCGGCGCCGCGATGGTGGACGGTGCCCTCGGCGGTCTGGGAGGCTGCCCGTTTGCTCCAGGCGCCAGCGGCAACACCTCCAGCGAGGACATTCTGTTCGCCACCCGGCCTGGCTGGTTGAATCCGGAAGTCTTCGGCGCACTGGTGCACCTGTCCGGTAAGTTGCTGGAGGAGCTGGGTGAACCCAACCGCTCCAAGGCAGCACAGGGTGCCCACTCCAAGGCTGCGGCCTTTGAGTGGGTGATGCCCGTTCTTTAGCCGTTTCCTCCAGCCCCACCAACGGCCATCAGACCGAGTCGCTTGAGGGTTTCACGGTTCCGAACGCCGATTATGGGATCCCGTAATGCCTTAGGCACGAACTTTCCGGGGCCACGGACGGCGTCTTCGGAAATGGAGACCCGGCACTGGGCGCTTCCCATGGACTCCAAAGTGAGGAGCACTTCCGCCTCACCCATGGGCCAGCCCCTCGCCAGGAGCTTGAGTTCCCGCTTGGGCTCCATGCCGGTGACGCTGGTGCTGTCATCGATGAGGAACGGCCAGGCCCCCACGGAGTGGTGGAGCCGGGCACCTACCTGCGGCCACTGATCGTCCACAGCACGGATCCGCGATGCGCCCACTACCCAGCCGGAGTAAAGCCATCCGTCGGCGATCACGCCCCAAACGCGGTCAGCCGATGAGTCGAGTACCTCGGTCACTGTTGACATCTGTAGCCCTTCCACGCATTGTCCGGCACCATCGGTGACCACAAGCTAAGCATGCTTACTGTCTGCCTGCCAGCGACCGCGCAATTATGGCGAGGGCTTGCTGGCCTTACCTTCCAGCCAGAGCGTGGATGCCGCCGACATGGGGCGCTGGAGAGGGTGTCGAGCTGTTTCCAACCGCCTACACTGGCAGCATGCGCGGAGAGCTGGCGGTGCGGGCTTCGGCTTCCGTCGTGGCCTTCTTCTGTGCCATCCCCCTCCTGGCGGGGTGTACCGGGCCTGGCGCCACCGCGCCAGCCGTTGAGACGCCCTCCAGCGCAGCCAAGCAACAACCCATCACCGTCGAGGTCAACCAGTCCAGGGACCAGTACGGTAAGCAGGCCATCCAGATCCAACTGACCAACACCTCCGATGCGGCACTGACCGTGAGCAGCGCCCAACTGGACTCACCGCTCTTCCAGGAAGACATCGTGTGGAGGCCGTCGGAAGGCGGGCTGGTCCTGCCGCCCAACCAGCCCAAGAGCGTTCCCACGGCCCTGCCCGCGCCGGCATGCGATACACCAAAAGGTGCCACCACGGATCTCAAAGCCAAAATCGACTACGCAGAAGCCGGCAAGGACCCGGGGCAACAAACTTCCAATGCTTCCGACCCCTTTGGTGTCCTCCCCAGGAACGCCGGCGAGCTATGCCTCGCAGCCCAAGCAGCCGACGTCGCCACCATGGTCCTGGACCCGAAACTGGAGGTTGCCGCTGACGGCGGCACCGCCGTCGTGCGTCTTCTGATCACGCCAGCGGCCGACGGCGGTTCCCATCGGACGCTGACCATCCAGGGCATCGACGGCACAACCCTGCTGGCCGAAGCCGACAACCAGCCGTGGCCGCGGGACGTAAAAATCAGGCAAGGCACTGCGCCCATGGAACTCGCATTGGGAATCCGTCCGGCACGCTGCGATCCACACGCCGTGGCGGAGGACAAAGTAGGGACGCTGCTGCCGCTCAGGATAACCGTGGGTGACCGCGGAGGCCTGCTGAAGGTCGCGGCGTCAATTGACCTGCGGGGCCGCATCTACGACTTCGTCACTGCTGCGTGCGGTGACGGATAACGCGGATTCAGTCGTCGAAATGGGCCACGACATCCGGCTGCCCGGAAATACGGTCCACCATCGACTGCGCAACGGAATGGAGTTTTTGGTTGCGATCGCTCGAAGCCCGGCGCAGTACCTCGAATGCCTCACCCTGGGTGCATCGGTTTTGGGCCATGATCATTCCGCAGGCAAGATCTATGACTGTCCTGGTGTCCATGGCGGCTTTTAGATCGTCCCCGCGCTGATCGGCGGCCGCAATCCTGATGGCCAGCCGCATTGCTTTACTCGACATCTCCACGAAAAGGACAGCATCGGCAATTCTCTCCTCTGTGAAGACCCCGGGGGTAGGAGAGAAGAAATTCAACACAGCGGCCGAATCCGGGCCCAAGGTCATGGGGACGCCCAGAGCACTTTTGATCCCTGCCGCGTCCAGCGCGCTCCGATACTCCGGCCAGCGCGGATCGGAATCAACATCTCCCAGAAGGACCGGCACACCACTGTCCAGTGCGTCGACACACGGCCCCGAACCCAAGGACTGTTCAATCCGGTCCAACATCAGGGCACGTTCGCTACTGCCTCCGATCGTGGCAGTCCGTTTACGGCGCCTCAGTGTCACGGCACACTCAATATGCGCGGCGCACACCCTGGTCATCATGCCTGCGGCGAAGCCGGTCAGTCCGTCCAGGAACGCCTTGACGTCCTCGGTCCCGGCAATGAGGTCGACCAACCGCTCGAATTCTCCCGCCCAGTCTCCTTCACCCATGACCTCAATCTAGAGAACCCCGCCGCTTGCCACAACAGTCCGGCTGGAATGCTTGGCTAGCCGATGATCGGGAGCGCTAATGGCGCGCTTTCCACCTTGACTGTGACGTTCGCTTCCACCCTTTTGACTTCGCCATCCATCTGGTAAGGCAACGGCTTGAGCGTGGTGAATTCGTAGCTGCTAACGCTCGGCTGATCCCCCAACCCCTGGGTGGTGGCGCGCAACGCGGTCAGCAGGACACGCCACTTGGGCATGTGCGGAAACACGATGACCTCGAACTTGCCGTCCTTTGGCAGGTTGTCCGCTTCGCTCAGTGTGGCGTACTTGGCCATCTCCGGAATGTTGGCGAAGACGAGGCTGTCGAATTTATGGCGCTTCCCATCCTCCAGGCGGATTGCGAAAGGCTCGAATTTGGAGAAAGTCTGGATTACCGTGACCATTTCCTTGAGCGCGCCCTTGCTGCCTTTTTCCAGTTCGGTGGCCACAACCGGGGTCAGGCCAAATCCGATATAGGAGTGCGCATATTCCAGGGGTTCATGGTCTTTTTGGCCCGTGTGGATCCGGAGAAGGTCGATCGAGTGGACCCGACCCTCGGCAATGGCCTCTTCCAAGGGTTTTGAGGCGGTAATCCGGCTATGGTCGTTGGCATTACCTGCAGCCCTCACGGCACAAACGGCCCGCGGGTTGCCGGCCTGCATGACACCGTTCACCACCTCGTTGTATCCGCCGTCGCCACTCACGGAAACCACAAGGACGTCCCCTCCCTTCGCCGCTGCTTCGCGCGCCAAATCAACTGCGTGGCCTGCATGCTCCGTGGGCTGGAGGATGATCTCGGGCTGGTATGTGAGGAGACTCTTTAACTTGTCGTGCAGCTGCTGCGCCAACTCAGGCGCGTCCCCCGTGCTGTTGGGATTGAAAATAATGACGATCGACTCAAAGGTCCGGGCAGAATCCACGATGCGCTCCTGATTCATTGCGAGGTCCCTTACTGGCGGCTTTTTTCCTCGGAGTTCCCATAGTATTCGCAAACGCGGTGGGGTTTCGGATGGAGCGCGAACGTGAAAGCATGAAACATGTCCGCAGAAGCCGGGTACACGACAATCAGCCTGACGCAGTCCGGTGCTGTGTCAGCGGTGGGGGGCCTGAATGCAAGACTCGCGGGAAACAGCGCGAACACTTGTCCTGGATCATGAAATTACCCTTGAGGATTTATGGGCCTGGTACTGGGCCAACGGCGGAAACGCGAGGCAGTGGGACTTTGACGCCTACCTGTTTGGAATCGAAGAGCGTGATCCTTTCGAATTAAAGATTCTCGCCTGGGCCATGGAAGATCTTGAGGCACGGTCACTTCTGTGACATAGCAAAACCGGACCAGAGACCCCCGGTAGGGTTACACCATGGGGACGGTTCTTGAGGTTGAAAGCTTGAGCGTGGGCTATGCCGGGGATCCAGTGTGTGGCGAGGTTACTGCGTCCGTGGCGGCCGGAGAGGTGCTGGGGATCGTAGGCGTCAACGGCGCCGGGAAGTCCACGGTAGCGCGCACCATCGCCGGGCGGCAGTCCCCCCTGGCAGGAGACGTCAAAGTCAATGGCCTCCTGATTGATCCGGACGCCGTCCCGTTCCGACGGCAGGTTTCGGCTGTTTTCGATGACGACCTCTTCTTTCCCTCCCTCACAGTCCGGGAGCACTTGCTCCTGATCGCCCGCGGGCACTCGCTGGAGAACCCCGAGACGAAGGTCGAGGAGGAACTGGAGTTCTTCGGCCTCCTGGGACGGGCCCACGCGATACCCGACGCCTTGTCTTCGGGCCAGCGGCGACGACTTCTCCTCGCCGCTGGATTGATCCGACCGTCGTCGCTCCTGATCCTGGACGAACCCGAACAACGGCTCGATCCGCAGATGCGCGTCGCAGTGGGTGCGCGCATCGCGGAGCACGCCGATCACGGTGGAGCGGTGGTCCTTGTCACCCATGATCCCCAACTGCTGCTCGCTATTGCTTCCACCTGCCTGGTCATTGATGAGGTAGTCCGGGAACTCGCCCCGGAGCACGGCGCTTCGATCATTTCCGGATCCTGACGCGATGAGCACGGGCACCTCCCGGCATGACCGGCTAATGACGGCCGACATCGTGCGGTTCACGCGCCGGTCCGCCCGACGTTACAGACGCAGCCAATCCTCCTGGAGCGACCGCTTCGTGGATGCCTACAGTTGGGGCCTGGGCATTGGCGTTTCCCTGACCATCGCGGCCTCGTTCGTCCTTGCGTTGCGCAACGAGATTGCCAGTAGGGCCTCGACCTCGGGCAGCATCATCCGGAAACAGTGGCTTGTCCTACCTGAACCTGTCCTGTGGACCTGCCTGACGTTCGTTGTCCTGCTCGCCGTGGGCAACCTCGCCAGGAAGCTTGGCCCCTTGGCGGTCAATGGGCCAGAGAGCTCTTGGTGGCTCCCCCTTCCGCTGGACCGCCGGCCCATGGTCCTGCCTCCATTCCTCCGAAAGGTGGCGCTTACCGCCGCTGGATCCGTGATCGCCTACGTGCCGTTCAGCATGGTGACAGCCGTTGACCGGGGCCCTTTGGAGCACGTTTGCGCTGCCCTCACCTTCGGGGCAGCTGCTGTCATCGCAGTGGTCCTGGCGGCCGCCCAGCAGCTCGGTTTGCTGGGTCGATGGACCGGTCGCATGGTCACCGCGGTAATACTTGCCGCGTGCTCGGCCGCCACCTTGACCTCGTCCTCTCCATGGCCAACGGCGTTCGCCGCCGTCGTCGCCGTCGGACTCCTGGCCGTGGTGGGGACGCGCGGCGGTGAGGTGCCCGGTGAGGAGCTGGTGCGCGGCGGTGCCGTCGCCGGGCACGCCGGCGCATCACTGTTCATGATGGATTCCAACGAGGTACTGCGTGCGCTTGGTGCCGGACGGAAAAAGGTCGACGGCGGACGTGCGGCCGGGTTCTACACTAGCCCGCCGCGTAGCCCGCTCGGGGCGCTGATCCGGGCCGATATTGTGGCTTTCCTCAGGTTGAACCCGCCACTTGTCCCACCGATCATGTGGCTTGCAGGCAGCATTGCGATACTCCTGGTGGAGGGCGGGCTTCCCGAGTTCGTCCAACTGGCCGTGCTGGTCATCGCCGGATGCGCCACGGCTTCGGGCATGGGCACGGTGGCGCGCAGGACGGCCATGGTCCCGGAAATCGACGCGCTGTTGCCGATCCACGCGGCAATGGTGTGGACCAGCCGGATGCTCATGCCGTGCGCGGCGATGGCCGTGTGGATGGGCACGCTGAGCGGAGTCCTGGTTTTCCTCGGTGCAGCCGATCCAGCGTTGATCGGAGTGGGCGCCATGGCAGGAATGGGCATGGGAGCAGGAAGTATCCGCGCGGCGATCCGGACCCAGCCCGACTGGTCCGCGCCACCGGTCGAGACCCCCTTTGGTCCAGTCCCCCGCGCCCAGCTGGGATCCCTGCTCCGCGGTCTGGACGTGACCATCCTGGCCATGATTCCGCTCATGGTGGCTTTGTACCTCGGGTACGTGCCGCCACTCGTGGCTGTGGTTCAGCTGGTGTTCAGTGCCGGCATAGTCCTGGTGGTTGCCCTATCCCGCCCCAAGCACGCCTGAACGACTCACTAAAGGAGCACGGTGCCCTGGATGCACGTGGCCGAGGCCCCGCCAACCCAAATTTCGCCGTCTTCGGCCTTGACGTGGATACGTCCGGCGCGACCCAACGCAGTGCCCTGAGCCGCCATGTACTCGTTCGGTGCGCGCCCACTGCCGATCAACCATTGGGCTGCACCCGCGTTGAAACTGCCGGTCACAGGGTCCTCGGTCATCGCGTCGCGGGCGATAAAAGTCCGGACTTCAAAATCGACGTCGGAATCCCCCTCATGCGGGCCGATCACGCCCACCTTCAAGTCACCCATTGCTACGAGGTCGGGCTCGATTCCCAATACCTGCCCGGCCGATTCCAGGAGCACACCGATCCACGCCGGGCCGTTGACGAGCCACGACGTATCCAGCAGCGCTTCCTCTGGAAGCCGCAGGCCGGCGGCAAGCTGCGCGCGAACCTCGTCCGATACCGGCTCAAAGCGCGTCAGCGGCGGCGCGGCAAAAGCCAACCGTCCGGCGTCGTGCTTCACCCGGACCAAACCAGCCCCACACTCCTGGACCACCACGCCGTCCGTCTTGGGCACTCCCCCGGCTTGGAGCCAGGTATGCGCGGATCCCAGGGTGGGGTGCCCGGCAAAGGGGAACTCCTCGCTACCCGTGAAGATCCGCACCTTGTAGTCGGCAGCGGGGTCGCTGGGCGGCAGGAGGAACGTGGTCTCGGAAAGATTGGTCCAGTTGGCGAAGTGCTGCATGGTCTCACCGCTGAGCCCTTCCGCATCCACGACGACGGCGAGGGGGTTGCCGAGGTAAGGCCGGTCGGAGAAGACGTCGACTTGATGGAACGGTCGGTTACGGGGAGCTTCGGAAGTCACTGGTGCAGGCTATCACCAGGTACTGGCTGGCCCACGCCACGTCTGGGAGACTACGGGAATGGCAGAGAACAAGACACAGCCCACGGAGGTCTCCGTGGAAGATTTCCTGGCATCGGTGGAGCATCCCCAGCGCCGGAAGGACGGCTTGGAGCTCCTGGACATGATGCGCCGGGCCACGGGCCAGGAAGCGGTGATGTGGGGGCCAACGATCGTAGGTTTCGGCAGCTACCACTACAAGTACAGCAGCGGCCGCGAAGGTGACGCTGCCGCTGTTGGGTTTTCTCCGCGCAAAGCGAACCTGGTGCTGTACGGACTCACGGACGGACCCGATGCCGACCGCCTACTTCCGGAACTCGGAAAGCACAAGACCAGTACCGCGTGCCTGTACATCAACAAGCTGGGTGACGTGGACCGCGGTGTCCTCGCCGAGATGATCCGCAGTGGGTACCACCACACCATGACGGAAGTCCACACCCCGTAAACCCCTCCGAGGTTTTGGGGAACAGAAAACCCCCACCTCCGGAAACCGGAAGCGGGGGCCTTCTTTGTAGTCAGGGACTACTTGCTGGCTACGACCTCGAGGTCGATGACAGCGGAAACGTCCTCGTGCAGGCGAACGTTGGCCTGGTACGAACCGACAGACTTGATGTGGTTCGGCAGTTCAACGTTGCGCTTGTCGATGGAGCCGAGGCCAGCGGCCTCAACAGCAGCAGCGACATCAGCAGGCTTGACGGTGCCGAAGAGACGACCGGACTCGCCGGCCTTCACCTCGAGCTTGACCTTCTTGGAGGACAGTGCCTGAGCCTGGGCCTGTGCAGCTTCAACGGAAGCGTGCGCACGAGCAGCGCGTGCAGCCTTGATGGACTCAACCTGCTTCTCGCCACCCTTGGACCAGGTCAGGGCGAAGCCGCGGGGCAGCAGGAAGTTACGTGCGTAACCGTCCTTGACCTCGACAACGTCGCCAGCAGCACCGAGACCGGTTACTTCGTGGGTCAGAATGAGCTTTGCCATGTTAGTTAATCCCTTCCCTTAGCCGCGGCCAGCGCCGGAGTAAGGCAGCAGAGCAACTTCGCGGGCGTTCTTGATTGCCTGGGCGATCTTGCGCTGTTCCTGAACGGTAACGCCAGTGACGCGACGAGCGCGGATCTTTCCGCGGTCGGAGATGAACTTGCGCAGCAGTGCTACGTCCTTGTAGTCGATGACAGTGATGTCAGCGGCCTTCAAGGGGTTGGACTTTGGTTTGGGCTTACGGAGTTCAGCCTTAGCCATCGTGGAGCTCCTTTTCTATGGAGCCCGTGGATATTGATCCACGGGATGGTGGTGTTCGACGGCGGTGATCGCCAAGGTGCCTTTCGGCAGTCCCGGTGAGCGACCGGCGTCGGACGTTTATGTGATGTTTAGAAGGGAGGTTCGGAATCCGGGCCGTTGCCCCAACCGCCGCCTGCATTGCTGACCCCGGGCGTGGCCCAAGGATCATCCTGCTGTGCGGGCTGGTTGTTGCCGCCCCAGTTTCCACCGGAGTTGCCACCACCCTGGTTTCCACCAGGAGCGCCACCTCCAAAGCCACCGGAATTACCGGCGTTACCGCCACCGAAGCCACCCTGGCCACCGCCGGAGCGCTGGGTACGGTTGACTTTGGCGTTGGCGTAACGCAGGCTGGGGCCGATTTCGTCGACCTCAAGCTCGATAACGGTGCGCTTTTCGCCTTCTTTGGTTTCGTAAGAACGGCTCTTCAAACGGCCGGAAACGATGACGCGCATACCCTTGGTCAGGGATTCGGCCACGTTCTCGGCTGCTTCGCGCCATACCGATGCGCGGAGGAACAGGGTTTCCCCGTCCTTCCACTCATTGGACTGGCGGTCAAAGGTCCGGGGAGTAGAAGCGATGGTGAAGTTCGCTACTGCTGAGCCAGACGGGGTGAACCGCAGCTCGGGGTCATTGGTGAGATTACCGATGACCGTAATAGTGGTTTCGCCTGCCATCTACTGCCTCCTTGTTCGTTCCTGCGGGGTAAAGATCTGAAAGGGGCTGATTACTCAGCAACAACCTTCTGGTCTTCAGGGCGGATGATCTTGGTGCGCATGATCGTCTCGTTGAGAGACAGCTGGCGATCAAGTTCCTTGGCGGTAGCCGGAGCAGCGGTGAAGTTCACCACGGCGTAGATACCTTCGGACTTCTTCTTGATGTCGTACGCCAGACGGCGACGGCCCCAGATGTCTACCTTTTCGATGGTTCCACCATCGGTGGTGATGACATTGAGGAACTTCTGAAGCGACGACTCTACGGTACGCTCTTCGACCTCGGGGTCGATGATTACCATCAATTCGTAAGGACGCATATGTGAACCCACCTCCTTTGGGCTAAGCGGTTACGGTATTTCCGTAACAGGAGGTTCATTTGCGATGCCGTGCCAGCTCCCCACCGAAAATTCCGGGGGAGGGCGTAACACAGACTTCAATATCTTAGTGCATCTCCTGCGCTCAAAGCTATTCGGCGGCATCCTCACCGGGAACCGTGAAGCTGCGCTATGTGGATAACACCGGTCCATAGGCAGTGAATACTGGATCCATGACCGTCCTGAAGCCGATTGTCCTCTTCGTTTTGGCCGCCGTCGCAGAGATCGGCGGAGCCTGGCTGATCTGGCAGGCCGTTCGTGAAGGACGGGCTTGGTGGTGGGCCGGACTGGGGATCATTGCCCTGGGAATCTACGGCTTCTTCGCGGCGTTTCAACCGGACGCCCACTTCGGCCGGGTCCTTGCCGCGTACGGCGGCGTGTTCATCGCCGGCTCTCTCGCGTGGGGCATATTGGTCGACGGCTTCCGACCCGACCGCTGGGATGTCATCGGCGCCGCGATCTGCCTTGTGGGGGTGGGCGTGATCATGTTCGCACCCCGGCCGGGCGCGTAGGTGCAAGCCGGCACGGAACGACGAAACCCCCGGTCCGAAGACCGGGGGTTCATTGTGCGCGGAGGGGGACTTGAACCCCCACCCCCTTTCGAGGACTAGCACCTCAAGCTAGCGCGTCTGCCATTCCGCCACCCGCGCAAGGTGATCAGGAGAAACAGTGTTTCGTTTTTCTCCTCGACAGCGACAAAGACACTAACACGAGGAACGCCAATACGTGGATTCCTGGTCGCCCGATGGCATCCGGCTAGGGTTGGAGCCATGGATGCCACACCCCTGAACGCCCTGGTCCTGACCGTTGTCTTCGCTGCGATCGGGCTCTATGCCCTGTATTTCGTGATTCGTGCCGGGGTCCGCGACGGCATCCTCCAGGCAAGGAAGCTCGATGCCGCTGATGCTCCTTCCCGCCCAACAGAGGTTTAGGCCGCGAAAGGCGCCTCCGCATGGCGTAACGCAAACCGGCGCCCGCTAACTAAGGTGGGCAAATGAGCAACGTCAGAGTCCGACGCAGCAGGTTGCGCTTCCTGGTCATGATGATCGCTGGAGCCGCAGCTGTCATCGCCACGGGAAGCACAGGCAATTGGGTGGATGCCCCGGCAGTCGGATGGGCCACGGCCGCGCTCATCTACGTCGTGTGGGTGTGGCTGGTGATAGGCCGCATGGACCCCGATGACACACGCCAGCATGCCACCAGCGAAGACCCGTCCCGCGGCGTCACTGACCTTCTGATCCTGATCGCGAACCTTGCCAGCATCGCCGCTGCTGCCGCCGTGATCGTCAATTCCCACACTGAGGGCGCCGTTACCCGCCTGTACTCAGGGGCGCTTGCGTTGGTCTGCGTAGCCTTGTCCTGGATGCTCGTCCAGACCCTTTTCACATTGCGCTATGCCGAGCTCTACTACAGCCCTGAACCGGAAGCCGGAGGTGCGGTGGGTGGCATCGGCTTCAACCAGGACCGGCCACCCCAGTACACGGATTTTGCCTACCTCGCCACCAGCTTGGGCATGACCTACCAAGTCTCGGATACCAACCTGGGCAACCACCGTATCCGCGTCGAGGCGTTGAAGCACAGCCTGCTGTCGTACCTGTTCGGCACGGTCGTCCTGGCAGTGACCATCAACCTGGTCATCGGGCTGGCCCAGTAGGCAACCCGGACTTCCGTTAATCACAAAGTGGGGCAGCCGCCGTCGTATATTGACGGCGGCTGCCCCACTGCGTAAGGACGTTTACGACGCCGGTCCGGAACCGATGTCTGCGCGCTCGGCTTCCGCGGTGGTCGCCACGGCCCCGGTGGCACCACGCTTGCGGTACCGCCACACGCCGATAGCCACGACTACTGCGGCCAGTCCCAGCGAGAGGAACAGCGATTCACGCGTGGATTCGATGATGACCATGCCAATGATGAGGGCCACGATGGCGGCGATGGCAATCCAGGTGAGGTAGGGGAAGAACCACATCTTGAGTTCCAGGTCCTTGGCGGCAGCGCCCATGCGGCGGCGAAGGATCAGCTGCGACGCCGAAATAACCAACCACACGAACAGCGCAATGGCACCGGAAGTGTTCACCAGGAACAGGAACACGGTGTCCGGAGCAATGTAGTTGAGGCCCACGGTGACGAAGCCGACCACGGTGGATGCCAGTACTGCTGCAGCCGGGACGCCCCGCTTGGAGATCTTCATCCAGGACTTGGGGGCGTCGCCTCGCTGCGAGAGCGAGAACAGCATGCGGCTTGCCGTGTACAGGCCAGAGTTCAAGCAGGAGAGCACGGAAGTGAGGACAACGATGTCCATGATGGTGCCGGCGCCCGGAATCCCGTAAAGCTCAATGACTGCAACGTAAGGGCTCTTGGCAACGGAGGCGTCGTTCCATGGCAGGAGGGTGACCACTATGGCGATGGAGCCGATGTAGAAGATCAAGATGCGCCATACGGTGGATTTCACGGCCTTCTTGACGGCGTCCACGGGGTTCTCGGATTCACCAGCGGCGATGGTGGCGATTTCCGCCCCGAAGAAGGAGAAGACCACCACGAGGATGCCCGCCAGGACGGCGCCGGGGCCGTTGGGCATGAACCCACCCTGGTCCAGGAGGTTGCTCACGCCCGGCGCGGATACGCCCGGCATCAGCCCGAGGATCGCAGCAATGCCAGCCAGCAGGAAGATGACAATGGCGGCCACCTTGATGGAGGCGAACCAGAATTCGAATTCTCCGTAGGACTTCACGGAACCGAGGTTGGTCAGCGTCAGCAGGACCATGAGGACCAATGCCCAGACCCACTGATCGACGCCGGGAACCCAGCGGTGCATGATGGCGGCACCCGCCGTCGCTTCGATACCGAGCACAATGATCCAGAACCACGCATACAGCCAGCCAATACTGAAGCCCGCCCAGCGGCCAAGGGCCTTATCTGCGTATGTGGAGAACGAGCCTGTCTCCGGGTTCGCCGCAGCCATTTCGCCGAGCATGCGCATGACGAGGATGACCACCAGGCCTGCGGCCAGGTAGGCCACGAGGATTCCCGGGCCGGCCTGTTGGATGGCAGCGCCGGAGCCAACGAACAAGCCGGCTCCAATGACGCCGGCGATGGCGATCATGGAGAGGTGTCGGGGCTTCAGGGACTTCGATAGTTGTTGGTCAGCGTGCATGGATCGGCGCCGTCCTTCAGGTCTTAGGGGTTGGCCACTGTGGTGTGCCACGGGCCACATGACTAGATCACGCTAACCTGCTACACCGGCACCTATCCTGTGCAACCAAACAATTTGCGCTCTCCGAAAACGGAGCGCTGCACAAAATGTAAACCTGGGGGCATCGGATGTTTCCTCAAGGATACATTTGCAACACCCTTGAAATGAGTGTTTGAGGCTTTACCTCAGACGGCGGTCCCAAAGAACAATTGCGACACCGTCGCCAGGCTCTTGGGATCCTCCACGCCGCAAAGCTCGCGCGCCGAGTGCATGGACAACAGCGGAATGCCCACGTCCACGGTCCTGATGCCGAGCCGGGTGGCCGTCAGCGGACCGATCGTGGAACCGCAGGGAAGGTCGTTGTTTGACACGTATTCCTGGTACGGGACGTTGGATTCCTTGCACAGCCGGGCCCACAGGGCGGCACCGGTGGCATCCGTGGCGTACCGCTGGTTGGCGTTGATCTTCAACAAAGGACCGCCGTTGAGTACTGGCTTGTTGGCTGGATCGTGCTTTTCCGCGTAGTTCGGGTGGACGGCGTGACCCGCGTCCGCTGATACGCAGAACGACGCCGCAAAGGCCTGGCGCCGCTGGCTCACCGAAGCACCGAGGCCGTCGGAGATGCGCACCAGGATGTCCTCCAGGATGGGTCCGCAGGCACCTGAGCGGGAGTTGGACCCGATCTCTTCATGGTCGAAGGCTGCAAGGACGGCGATCGGGCCGTCACTCGGGGCGGCCACAGCATGCCCTATCAAGGCAACCAGGCCAGCGTGTGTGGAGGAAAGGTTATCCATGCGCCCGGATGCGAAGAACTCACCCTTGGCCCCGAAAACCGCAGGGGCTTGCGTGTCTGCCACCACGACGTCGTATCCGCCGATGTCCGCAGCATCAACGGTGGCGCCCTCAACGCGTTCGGCCAGCAGTCCCAGGAGATCCTCACCTGCAGGGTCTCCCTGGCCAAAGACGGGGTTCATGTGCTGCTGCTTGGACAGGTGCAGGCCGTTGTCATTGACCCCGCGGTCAAGGTGGATGGCCAACTGGGGGAAGCGCAGAAGGGGTCCCGTGGCGGTGAGGTGCTGTGTGCCGTCGTGGAGTACCAATCGGCCTGCAAGCTGCAATTCGCGGTCCAGCCAGGAGTTCAGGAGCGGTCCGCCATAAACCTCGACGCCGGCCTGTAGCCACCCAAACTTCCCCGTGGTGGGCTTTGGCTTGAGCTTGAAGGAGGGCGAGTCGGTGTGCGCACCCAGGATGTTGAATCCCGTGGTGGGGCCGGCATTTTCGGGAGTAACCCACGCGATGAGTGCGCCGTCGCGGATCACATAGAACTTGCCAGCGCCCCCATCCCACGGCTGCAGTTCATCCAGGGACGTGAAGCCGGCATCGTCCAACCGTCGCGAGGCCTCGTGCACGGCGTGGAAGCTGGAGGGAGACGCCGAAACGTAAGCGCCAAGGTCCTCGATGTGGTCAACTGCGGCGGAGGCATTCGAAGGCATGCCCCCGAGTCTAGCCCCCGCTTGGGACGACAGCCGGGCTAGACGGTGACGTTCAGCGCGGCCGTATAGCCGCCGGCCACTGAACCGGAAATAGTCGCCAGTTGGTATATGCCGCCGTCGTCACCAAAGACGTTGTCAGAGGTCAGCGAGGTCTTGGGGAAATTTCGCGCGCTGGATTCGTAACCCTCCGTGGCGTAGACCTCGTTGCATGCCTTCTCTGTGAGGGCGATCTGTGAGACCGCCAGCACCCTTCCCGCCGCCGAGGTATTGCTCATCGATTCGAATACCTCAAAGTGAATATGTGGCCAGCGACCGCTGTACGCGCCAGGGTAGATGGTGCTGAAAGTGAGTTGGCCGTTGCTGTCTGCCTCCTGCACGCCCCGGAGGTAGTTCTCGTTCTTGAGCCCCGAATCATAAAGCGAATACTTGCCGTTGCGATCGCAGTGCCACACGTACACGGCCGCACCGGCCAGCGGCGAGCATCCGTTGGCGTTATCCAGCAGGGTCAAGGTCACCGTCAGCGGGACACCATCAGCTTTCGTCGTGGAGTTGCCGAAGCTCGACCTGATGTCCCGCCGAACAACTCCGGAAGCTTCCAGTACGTTCGGACCGTTGGAGCCGTCACCGGGGTACGGGCCCAGAGTCTCGTCCGGGATTTCCACCCCGCATTCGGCGAGGGCGCGGGTGACCGTACTGGACGGTGAGGCGACCGCCGTCGAACTTTCCGTAGCTGTACCGCTAACAGCGCCCGACGCCGACCCGCCACCGCCGCTGCCGGATTCAGTTCCGGGGGTGCAGGCTGCCAAAGCCGCCGCGGTGCCTGCCCCTAGGAAGACCCCTAGGGTGCGGCGGCGACTCAGGAGGGTGGCGAGGTCGAATTCAAGGCCGCGGTCGTGGTTGGGGTGCGGAGTAGTCATGTGTCCATGGAACCCGCACCCCCTATGCCTTGTACATGGGGCAACTGTGCAGAGGCTGTGATCTCGTTTCAGAGCAGTAATTATTCAATGTGCACTATGAGCAAATCAATATGCTTGTAATGACCATCACATTGTGCCACTATGGCTCACAGAATCCACATCCACGGAAGGCCCCTCCCATGAAGATCCAATTGAAACCAGTGCGGAAGCTCCGCATCCATTGGCCCATCCCGGTCGAAACCATGACTCAACTGGCCGGAGGCAACCTCGCCGCGTTGGAAGCGGACGGCGGCATATCATCCCTGCTGCAGGCGCTGACAGAGTGCCCCGAGCTGGGCGGCTTCGGGAACTACCACCACGTCTTCGAGTCCTCTGCGGGTTACGAGGGCTTTACCGTTGCTGAGGGCGCAAACCCCACGCTGGGCTGCGTGGGCCAGCGAACCATCTCGCCGACTTTCGTTTTCACCTCCTACTTCGACGACTCGCTGGATGAAGACGACGTTCACCGCCTGGTCCAACGGATCGTGGACATCCATCCCTGGGAGGTCCCGGTGATCGAAGTGTCCGGACCCCTGAACGTCTCCAGCAGTGTCCTGACCCATGCAGGCGAAAGCCGGGTGGCCTCATGACCACAGGACTTTGGCAGGAACTCGCGCCCCTGCTCCGCAACCGAACCTTCACGGACCTCACCCACGCGTTCCATCCCGGCCAGCCCCGGTTTGCCGCTTTCCCGGATGAATCCCGCGAGGCGCTCTTCGATATGGAGAAAGGCGACGGCTTCACGGCCCATCGCTACTCAATAGTTGGCCAATGGGGTACCCATGTGGATCCGCCATCGCATTTTGTGCGTGGTGGCCGGACCTTGGACCAGATACCCGTGGACCAGATGGTGCTGCCCCTGGTTGTCCTGGACATCAGCCAGCGCGTGCACACGGACGCCGATGCCACGCCCACACGGGGCGACATTAAGGACTGGGAATCGCGAAACGGCGCCATCCCCGCTGGTTCGTTCGTTGCCCTCCGCACGGGATGGAGCCACCGGTGGCCCGACCCTGAGGCCATGGCCAATAAGGACGAATCCGGAACGAGCCATACTCCCGGCTGGTCGCAAGAGGTCCTTGGATGCCTGATCGAAGAGCGGGGCGTGGCGGCGGTGGGACACGAACAGACCGATACGGACCCTGGCATGGCCACTTCCCAGCAGGACTTCAGCCTGGAAACCTACGTCCTGGCGCAGGACAAATGGCAGATTGAACTGTTGGCTCATCTTGATGACCTCCCCGAATCCGGTGGCGTCCTGATGGCAAGCTGGGCCAAACCGCTGGGAGGGAGCGGCTTCCCGGCAAGGGTTTTCGCCATCCACTAGGGCTGCGGGTCGCTAGAATCGTTCCATGTCAAAGAGCTCCAGCATGGGCCGCGGGATGATGGCCATCCTCGCGGTGGGGGCGCGCCACGCTCAAGGGCACGACGGCGGTACAGTCGCAGACGTCGCGGCCCACCTGGAGAAGGACCGCAGCCAGGTTTCGCGAAGCCTCAAGGGGGCTTTGCAGGAGGGCTTCCTTGCCCGCACCGACAACAGGGAATACCGCTTGGACTGGTCAGTCCTGGCCGACGCCCAGTTGGTCACCGAGCAACGCCTGAAAACCGACGGACTCACGGCGCTGGAAGGCTTGGCCGCAGAAACCAACGAAGCCTGCTTCCTGGGCGTGCTGAGCGGAAACAGTACGGTCACCATTGGCGAGCAAGTACCGGCCAGCGCCAACCTGGTGGGTTCTTGGCTGGGCCGGCCCTATCCTGCCTACTGCAGCGATGCCGGCCAGGCGCTCCTCTGGGATGCACCGGATGACGAAGTCCGGACGCTCTTCAAGACCGTGGAATTCGTCAAGCACGGGCCCAACACGCCATCATCCGTTGACGACTTCCTGGACCGGCTCAACCAAGCCCGTGAACGCGGGTACTCGATAATTGATGAAGAAGCCGAACCGGGGCTCTATTCACTGGCCGCGCCCGTCCGCGATTTCAAGAATGAGGTCGTTGCCGCGCTCCAGATCGTTGGCCCCAGGACGCGGGTCCAGCCACTGCGTGAAAGCCACGCCGTGGCACTCCGCTCATGGTGCCAGTGGCTGGAAGCGATGGTGGGCGGCCGGGCCACACCTCCACACCAGCCCTAGGTCAGTACGGTGCCGTGGGCGCCAAGTCCTTGGGAAGTTTCATGGAGCACCCCGGCGATCTCCGGGGCTGCCTTCTCGATACTGGAACGGTTGCCCAGGACACTGAGGGCGGCAACGATGTTCCCGCCGTCGGACCGCACTGGTACGGCCAATTCCCACACGTCATGCTCGAATTCCTCGGCGGCGACAACAAACCCGCGGGACTTGTCACGGTCCATGAGGTCACGGACTTCCAGCGCGGAATGTGCCGCCGCAGGGCCGCCCACACCGATGAAATTCACATCGCGGAGAAGGGATTCCAGCTCACCCGGCGAATGATCCCACAGCAGAGCCCTGCCCGCGCCGGTGCACCAGACGGGCGTCACCATACCCGGTTTGGCGAAGCCCCCCGGGAATGAGTTGTTAGTGGATGAACGCAAGAGGAGCACCCTGACGCCGTCGCGGACGGAGAGCCGTGATCGCAAGCCAAAAGCGGACACCAGCTCCTCCAGCTTTGCCCTCGACTTCTGGACCCAGCCACTGTTGAGCGAAGCTGCAAGGCTCAGGAAGCCCGAACCTGCGCGGAAGGGGCCCCTGTCCACCCGTTCCAACAAGCCCAGATCACACAACTCCTGGGCCAAGCGGGAGACCCTGCTTTGTTCCATGTCCAATTCGGCGGCCAGTTGGGAGACACCCAAAAGCTGACGGCCCTGCTTTTCGCGGTCCGTAATCAGGCGAACGAGGCGAAGGCCCTGGGCCAAAGACGACGCTTCGGGTGACGTATCCACAAATCCACTCCTTCCACCACGCGCTCACGCCATTTTCACACGGGCGTGTCTGCCACAAGGATTCGGGCGTCCCTTGCCCGCACCGTGTACGGATTCACGAGTATCCCTGCACCATCAATTACCCCGCATCAGCGCCTTGCGGCCGGGCCCAGGACCCGGCCGCAAGGCTCAGAGGATGTGGATTCACGACGTCGGACCGGACTTCGCCGGGCGCCGGTACCTGAAGTAGAAGTAGGCGTAGCAGGCTCCAACGAAAGGAACGCCGAAGTACAGGGCGGCGATCTGCTGTGGGTCAAACGCAATGCCCACCAATGAAATCAAACACAGCGCGAAGGCCAGGATCGGGACCAACGGGAAGAGGGGCGCCTTGTAGGCAAGGTCCTTCACGCTCCCGCCGTTACGTACAAAGGCTTTGCGGTGGAAGAAGTGGGACGCAGTGATGGACATCCACACACCAACAACCGCAAAACCGGCCACGGAGACCAAGGCGAGGTACACGGTTTCAGGTGCAACCACACTGCTGATCAGCGATGCAATGCCGCCAACCATGCTGACCGAGAGAGCAACAAGCGGTATGCCCCGCCGGGTGAGCCTTTTCAAGGCCTTCGGTGCATGACCCTCGTCTGCCAAGGAGTAGAGCATACGGGCACAGGAGAACAATCCGCTGTTCCCGGCCGACAGCAGGGCCGTGATGATGACGAAGTTCATGATGTCAGCGGCGTAGGGAATTCCAACGGAGGAGAACACCGTCACGAACGGGCTCTCGTCCAGTCCCACCTGTTCAAACGGGACGGTTGCAGCAATGACCGCGATGGCACCAACAAAGAAGATCAGCAGCCGGACCACGGTGCTGCGCATGGCCTTGGGAATGTTCCGCGCCGGATCCGTGGTCTCCCCGGCGGCCACGCCAATGAGTTCCGAACCGGAGAACGCATAGAAGACCGCCAACGCCGTCACCAGGACTCCGGTAAAGCCGTTGGGGAACAATCCTCCGGAGGTGTTGAAGTTCTCAAGCATGACGGGGTGGTTGCCGGACTCGGAGAGGGGATGGAATCCGAAAAGGGCTGCGCCACCCAACACGATCAGGGCAATGATCGCGCCCACTTTGATGATGGCGAACCAGAACTCGGATTCCCCGAAAAACTTGGAAGATACGGCATTGAATCCGAACAGGATGGCTGCGAAGACGAGGCACCACACCCACACCTCGACGTCGGGAAACCAGCGCTGCATGAGGAGTCCTGATGCCGTGAATTCCGAGCCGATGGCCACTGCCCAGCAGAGCCAATAGAGCCAGGCCGTGGCAAAGCCGGTGGCTGGACCGATGGATCGGGACGCGTAAATGTGGAAGGCACCTGATACGGGGTAGGCGATGGCCAACTCGCCAAGGCATGCCATCACGAGGTAGACCACGAATGCACCCACCAAGTAGGCGATCACAGCCCCGAGCGGACCAGCTTGGGAGATCGTGTAGCCGGAGCTCAGGAACAACCCGGATCCAATGACACCTCCCATCGCGATCATGATGAGGTGCCGTGGTCCCATTGATCGGCGCAGTCCGGGTTCGGCCGGAGCGTCGACTGCCTCAGGTTGATGGTCAAGTTGCACGGGTGCTGAAGATTCCATGTGGTGTCTCCGGTTAGGTGTCGGATGCGAACGGTACGCCTTGAAGTCCGGGGTCGGAGTGCCGGGAGGGCGTCTGTAGTGACGAAGGTAACACAGAATCTCACCAAGTGGTCATTAAAAACATTTGTTAATGCGTATAGCGCACATTGAACCGGATGGGCCCGCAGGCACATCGGCAGTTGAATGGTCAGAATGCCCATTCTTTAGGGCAATTCAGCATGGGTGGACGGACATCAAAGGCCCGCAGGATTGAAGCATCACCCCTCCACCTACCTGAGGAGCACCATGAAAACCTACGACCTCGCACTGATCGGCTTCGGCGGCGTCAACCGGACCCTCGCCGAAATCATCGCCACCCGGGGAGACGCCCTCCACTCGGAGCTGGGGTTCGGCCTCAGGGTTGTGGCCATCACCGATCTCAGGCTCGGCTCCCTGGTCCAGGCCGAAGGCATCGACATTGACATGGCGCTCAATATTGGCGCCAACGAAACGTTCGCGGACCATGGCGGCTCCCGTGACACCAACAACGAAGCCGTGATCCGTTCCTGCACGGCAGATATCGTCTGCGAAGCCACCTTCACAAATCCCGACGACGGCGAACCTGCCGTCTCGCACGTCCGGTGGGCCCTGGAATCAGGCAAAAGCGTCTGCACAACCAACAAAGGACCCGTGGCACTCCGGGGCCCTGAACTGTCCGCGCTGGCCGCGGGAAATGGAGTCCACTTCGAGTTCGAAGGCGCAGTCATGAGCGGCACCCCTGTCATCCGCCTCGCCAAAAAGATGTTTGCCGGCCTGAAGATCGACGGCTTCGAAGGAATCCTGAATGGAACCAGCAACTACGTGCTCGGTCGCATGGAATCCGGCCTGGACCTGGACGCCGCTATTCGGGAAGCCCAGGACCTGGGGTACGCCGAAGCCAACCCTGCAGCGGACATTGAGGGCTACGATGTTCGGCTCAAAGTGCTCATCCTGGCCAACCAATTGCTCGGGGCAGACATCACCTTGCAGGACGTCTCCTGTGAGGGCATCTCCTCCCTGACCCGCGATGACATTGAACAAGCTGCCCGCAAAGGCCTGCGCTGGAAGCTCATCGGTTCCGCGAAGAGATCCAAGAACGGCGCAGTGACGGCCGGCGTGAAGGCCGTGGCTGTGCCCCTGGCCCATGAACTTGCTGGAATCTCCGGCGCCACCAACGCGGTTTCGTTCAACACCGATCTTCTGGGCCCGGTGATGGTTTCCGGGCCCGGCGCCGGACGCGTCGAAACTGCCTACGCCTTGCTCTCAGACATCATCGCCATGCACCACACCTCGGAGGTTCCCTCCCATGCCTAAGTCCTCACCCGGAACCGTTGAGGCACCAGCCCTGCCACTGTTCCACAACGTCACCAGCCCTTACGACCAGCGCGTTATTGGCGCCGTTCCGCTGACCGACGCCACCGCCGTCGACAGTGTCCTGGATGCTGCCCGTGCGGGAGCCAAAGTGGCAGCGGGCCTGTCCCGGGACGCGCGGGGAAAAATACTCGACCGGGCAGCCAACCTCGTGGAAGACCGGCGCGATCTCTTTGCCGAAACCATCGTCGCTGAGGCCGGCAAGACTGTAAGGCAGGCACGAAAGGAGGTTCTGCGTGCAGTCAATACACTGCGGTTGTCGGCGGCAGAAACTCGCCGCAATGCCGGTGAAGTTGTTCCTTTCGACGCCTATGAGGGATCAGAGGACCGGCTGGGGTGGTTCTCCCGCGAGCCGCTGGGCATCATCCTTGCGATCACGCCATTCAACGACCCCCTCAACCTTGTAGCCCACAAGATCGGCCCCGCTATAGCGGGCGGAAACTCCGTTATCCTCAAGCCCTCGGCCCTCACACCCCTTTCCGCACAGCTGCTCACCGAGGCACTCCTGGAGGCCGGACTCCCGCAGGAAGTCCTCACAGTTGTCCACGGGGAACGCGACGTTGCGCAGAAAATCATCGCGGCGAGGGACGTACGGATGGTGTCATTCACCGGCGGGTTCTCCACCGGAGAGTCCATCGCCTCGGCAGCTGGACTAAAGAAGCTCTCCATGGACCTGGGCGGAAACGCGCCTGTCATCGTCATGGCGGACGCAGACCTCCAGGAAGCGGTGGCGTCCTGCGTTTCCGGTGCGTTCTGGGCCGCCGGCCAGAATTGTGTCGGTGTTCAGCGGATCCTGGTCGACAAGCTCGTCTACGCCGAATTCCGGGAGCTCTTCATCGCCGCGACCAACGAACTTGTGGTCGGCGACCCGTCAGACGAACTGACGGATGTGGGGCCCATGATCACCGCACGTTCCCTGGAAGATGTGCGGGCGAAAGTCCACGAGGCAGTGGAGCGCGGGGCAGTTGTCCTGGCAGGAAACGTAGCTACCGGGAACATCCTCCATCCCACGGTCCTCGAGGAGGTGCCGGAAGACAGCCGGTTGTGGTCCGAGGAAGTATTCGGCCCACTGGTGATGCTCCGCCCTGTGGACAGCCTCGAGGAAGCGATCGGGATCGCCAACTCCATCGAGTTCAGTCTGCATGCCGGAATCTTCACTGCATCCCTCGGGGACGCGATGAAGGCAGCCAAGGAGATCCAAGCCGGTGGTGTCATGATCAACGACTCGTCCGACTACCGGTTCGATGGAATGCCCTTCGGCGGGTTCAAGTACGGAAGCTTGGGCCGTGAAGGCGTTCACTTCGCCTACGAGGAAATGACCCAGCCCAAGGTCATCTGCATCAAGAACAGTACGGCCCGGCCATGACGTATCGCCTCGAATCCGATTCCCTTGGGTCCATACGCATACCAGCGGACGCCTTGTGGGGCGCGCACACGGCCCGGGCCCTGGACAACTTCCCCATCAGCGGGATCCCTGTTTCACGGTATCCCGGACTGGTAGTGGCGCTGGCGCAGGTAAAACGGGCAGCGGCCCGCGCCAACTCCAGCCTCGGGGTCCTGAACCCCGCCGTGGCCAACGCGATCAGCCGTGCGTGCCGGGACATCGAAGAAGGGCACCACCACCAGCACTTCTGCGTGGACATGATCCAGGGCGGCGCGGGGACCAGCACCAATATGAACGCCAACGAGGTGATCGCCAATCTGGCCCTGGAAACCATGGGTCACCCCCGCGGCAACTACCAGCATCTGCACCCCATCGACCACGTGAACAAATGCCAGTCAACCAACGATGTCTACCCCACCGCCATCAAGCTCGCACTGATCACCGCTGTCCAGGAGCTTGACCACGAACTCGGTCTATTGACGGAGTCCATGCGGGAGAAGGGGGTCGCATTCGCCCACGTTGCCAAGATAGGGCGCACCCAGCTGCAGGACGCCGTCCCCATGACGTTGGGTCAAGAGTTCGGGGCCTTCGCGGCCACCATTGAGGAGGACAGATGCCGGCTGCGGGAGTCAGCAGCTCTCATGCTCGAATGCAGTCTGGGAGCAACCGCAATAGGCACAGGGATTACTGCGGAGCCCGGCTACCGGGAGCGGGTTATTGAAACCCTCGCCGAAATTGCTGGGCTGCCCCTGGTACCGGCAGCCGACCTGCTGGAGGCGACATCCGACGTCGGGGTTTTCATGCATGTGTCCGGGATACTGAAGCGCTCGGCCATCAAGATCTCAAAAATCAGCAGCGACCTGAGGTTGCTGTCCAGCGGACCGCAAAATGGCTTTGGGGAGATCCAACTACCACCCCGCCAGGCCGGGTCATCGATCATGCCCGGCAAAGTGAATCCGGTTATTCCCGAGACACTGAACCAGATCGCCTTTGCTATTGCTGGTGCGGACACTACCGTCACCATGGCCGCGGACAACGGCCAATTGCAACTGAATGCCTTTGAACCCGTCATTGCCCATGCCTTGCTGCAGGGCTTCTCCTGGCTCACCAAAGGCGCGCGGATCCTCAGGACCCACTGCATCCAGGGCATCACGGCAAACGAGGAACTGCTTGGCGGGCGGGCCGCGGGCTCGGCGGGACTGGCCACTGCCCTGATCCCGACCCTTGGCTACGCCGCCGCGGCGGAGGTGGCCAACAAGGCGCTGACCGGACGCGTGACGGTGATCGACGCCGTCACGTCGATGGGACTCATGGAACGGGACGCCGCCGCACTGATACTTGGGGGAGCTTCCACGCGTGGACGCTGAGTCAGTGCGACACCCGTCGGATCACATTGGACAACGTCATGGCCGTGACAGTGT
This sequence comes from Paenarthrobacter nitroguajacolicus, assembly GCF_031455195.1. GTDB lineage: Bacteria > Actinomycetota > Actinomycetes > Actinomycetales > Micrococcaceae > Arthrobacter > Arthrobacter nitroguajacolicus_D. Next base: position 285,814 of record NZ_JAVDSH010000004.1, read on the forward strand.
CCGTGACACCGGGGAGGGAAGAAATCTGTTCCCAAATCTCCTGCACCCTGCCGTGGGAGCGGGCTTCGACACGCACCATCAAATCAAAGTCACCGCTCAGGACATCACACAGAACGACTTCGGGGATCGCCCTGAGCTCAGTCAGGACATCGGCGCCCCGCATGCGGTCCTTCCGGTAAACCATCAGGAACGCGGACACAAGGTCCTGGGTCTCCGCTCCGGCGACGATCGTATAGCCCTGGATGTACCCCTGCCGCTCCATGCGCTCGATCCGCTGACGGACAGCGTTCCTGGAAAGCAGGACCTTTCCTGCCAGTTCCGCGTGCGGCATGCGGGCGTTCCTGGTGAGTTCTGAAAGGATCCTCTGATCGATGCCGTCGAGGCCAGCTCGCTCCATGAATCCCTTCCAAGAAATAGCCCGCCAGGAACCCCGTGGCTCCTGCCTTTGACCGAAAGGCCACGAAGAAGATGATACGTCCCGAGCACCACGAACCATTCCCGGAACGCTACTCATGCGTCCTGTTCGACATGGATGGCACACTGGTGGACTCTGCCAGCGGCGTCACGGCCAGTGCGGCGGAAGCACTGTTATCCGTAGGAGCAACCGTCCCGGGTCCTGACCAGTTGCGCCGGTTCGTGGGCCCACCCATGATCGACTCTTTCCGGGCCGTTGTTGGGCTGGACGAGGACCGGGCCAACGAGGCGCTGCAGCACTATCGGGTAGCCTATGCCAGGGCCGGAGCTCTTCAGGCCCGGCTCTATGAAGGTGTTGAGGGACTCCTTCAGCAGTTGCACTCACAGGACATGCCGATGGCGGTGGCTACGTCAAAAGTAGAGGATCAAGCCGTCCGGCTCACACGGCATTTTGGTGTGGACCACTTCTTCTCGGATGTCTGCGGGGCATCGGATGCCTTGGGGCGGTCGCGGAAAGACACAGTGATCGCGGAGTCGTTGCACCGGCTCCGCTCACGCGGTGTCGACACCTCGCGGCCGGTCATGGTCGGAGACCGTATATACGACATCGAGGGAGCGGCCACATTCCGGATACCCACCATATTTGCCCTCTGGGGCTACGGCGAACCACTCGAATCCGTGCACGCTATTGCCACGGCTTCGTCTCCCAGCGAGCTCTTGCCGTTGCTCCAAGGAACCATGCAGGATTCGACGACGGGTCAGTAGTCCGGGTTGCTCGGCACCACGAGCCCGGTTTCGTAGGCGTAGACCACCACTTGCACCCGATCGCGCAACTGCAGCTTGCTGAGGATCCGGCGGACGTGGGTTTTGACCGTGGCCTCAGAGAGGAAGAACTTGTGGGCGATCTCCGCGTTGGACAGACCCTCGGCGATAGTGGTGAGGATTTCCGTTTCGCGCGGGGTGAGCTCGTCCAGGAGCGGGTCACGGTGCGGGCTGGGGGAATGGCCGGGCAGGGCTCCTCCGCGGACATAGGTTTCCAGTAGCCTCTGGGTCACCCGCGGAGCCACCACTGCGTCACCGCTGGCTACGAGGCGCACTGCGTGGACCAGCTCGGCCGGCGCCACGTCCTTGAGCAGGAAGGCGGACGCGCCGGCCTGCAGGCCGCTGAATGCGTACTCGTCGAGATCGAAAGTGGTGAGGATGATGACCCTTGCATCGGAACCTGAACTGGAGATGCGACGTGTCGCCTCGATCCCATCCATGGCAGGCATCCGGACATCCATCAGCACAACGTCGGGTTGAAGCGCCTCAACCTGCCGGACGGCTTCCAAGCCGTCGGAAGCCTCGCCCACCACCGTGAAGTCAGCTTCGCCTTCCAGGATGAGCCTGAAGCCCATCCGCAGCAGCGGCTGATCGTCCACCAGCAGCACTTTGATGATGTCGCCTGTCATGATTCCCCCTTGTCGCCGTTCCAGCGGAGCTCGGCGTGAACCGCCCAGCCTCCCCTTTTCCCTGGACCGGCAGTAACGATTCCAGCATAGATTCCGGCGCGTTCATTCATTCCGGCGATTCCCTGCCCCGTGCCCAGGCTGCCCGCGAATTCGCTGCCGCCCTCGTGGGTTCCGCGGCCGTCGTCGTTGACGTTTATGGTGACCAAATCGCCGTCGCGCGACACCTGCACATCAACACGGCTGAGCGCGCGGCCATACCGCAGCACGTTGGTCAGCGACTCCTGCACGATCCTGTAGACGGTGAGTTGGAAGGCCGGGTCGGACGGCAGCCCGGGACCCGTGTGTGCGTAATGCAGCGGGAGTCCGGCCGTTCGGAATCCCTCCAGGAGATTAGCCAGGTTATGCCCCGACTCCAGCGGCGCGAGCGGCGCCGGCCGCCCCGAATCGTCACGGAGTACGCCCAACACGCGGCGCATGTCAGCCAAGGCAGCCCGGCCAGTCCGCGACAGTTCGTTCAGGACCTCCCCGGCCCTCTCCGGGTCCTTTTTGACCACAACGGCTGCGCCGTCTGAGAGGCTGATCATCACCGTCAGGGAGTGGGCCACGACGTCGTGCATCTCACGCGCTATCCGGTTGCGCTCAGTGACCTTGCCCAACTGGGTGGTTCGGGCAGCCCAGGCGGCGATTTCTCCCTCATGTTCCCTGCGTTGGCGCACGGAGATGCCGATCCCGGTAGCCAGGAGGTTGGAGAGCATGATGGTTATCGCGGTGGCAATGTTGTTGATCAGATGGAAGTTCTCGGGGACGTCCTGGAGTGTGTTCATCTGGCTGGGACTTGTCCACATGAACAGGTAGAGCAAGCTGAGCGGCAGGCTGGCCACGGCGAAAACGACCAGCGCAACCGCTCGCCGCTTGAGCGATGCCAGCGCATAGAGAGCGAACCAAAGACCCACCGACACGTTCGAACCCCAGGGGTTCAGGATGGTCGCCGCGACTTCAAGGAGCGCGACGGCGGCAACCACCGGAAGGGGGAAGTGCCGCCTGAACACCAGGGCGATGGCGATCATCAGCAGCAGGGCCACCACGAACCACTTGGAGTCGATGACCGAGGTGATGATGGTGGGCAGGGCCAACAGCACGTAGCAGAGGACCACCACGGCATCCATCGCGCGGGGGTGCTTGAAGAAGTAGCGCCGGATCCTACCCCTGCGGCGCTGGGCGATTTCAGCGAAGGACGCGTCAGCCGAGGCGGCCGACGCGTCCTTCGTCTGTAGAGCTTCAGTCATGGATCGAGCCTAGACGGCAATCCGTCCTAGACGTCCCGCTTCTTCAGCAGGACCATGGCCAGAGCCACCGGAACCACAACCCAGGCCCCCAGGACCAAGCCAGCCTGCCATGCTTCAAGCGTTTCAGGGACATGCTCGACGGCGGTCAGCGGACTGATGGTATTGCCAGGAAGGTACTTGCTGGCCTCTTTGAAGAAGTCACCCGGAATGAGTTGGAAAGCAATTGGAGCCACGAAGAACAGGCCCACCAGGCTCATGATGCCACCAGCCGAGTTGCGGACGATGGTTCCAAGAGCCATGCCGATAGCGGCTACGGCTGCCACGTAGATGCTGTTGACCAGGAGCAGCTTGACGGATTGCGAGCTGCCGAGATCCAGTTTGAGGTCGTAGTTGTTCAGGATGGGCAACGCCACCAGGCCTGCAACATAGGTGGCCACAGCTGTCAGGACGAAAGCGCTGACCATCACCACGATGAGTTTGGCCAGGAATGGGGACATGCGCTTGGGGACGGCAGCAAACGTTGACCGTGCCATGCCCGTGGTGAACTCCGAGCTCATGAGCAGCACACCCAGGGAACCGAGGATCAGCTGCGCGAACACAATGCCCGAGGTGGGTACGGTGACGGCGAGGTCCCCGCCCTGTGCTGCGATGGCTGCGGCGGCCTGTGGATCCTGCGTGGCCTGCTGAGCAAATTGGCCCGTTCCCCAAGCACCCAATGCCGAGAAGCCAACCATGACAACCGCGGTGGAAGCCAAGAGGATCAGGGTGGACATCAGGGTGCGGAACTTGATGAATTCCGAGTTGAGGACGCGGTGGAAGGCCGGTCCCGGACCCACGGAGTTGCGGATGGACTTGCGGTCCAAAGTGGTAGTGCTCATGTCTATTTCCCTCCGGCCTGAGCGGGAACCGAGGCCCCGGTGGTGATGTGCGAGTGGTATTCGACCTCGTCCTTGGTCAGTTCCATGTAGGCCTCTTCCAGGCTCGCCTGGAGTGGGGTCAATTCGTAGACCATGACCTGGTTGTCCAAGGCCGCCCGGGCGATGCCACGGGGATCCAGGCCCGAAACTTCCAGGAGCTCGCGTTCGTGGACTTCGACCGAGACCCCGGTGCCGGCGAGCAGTTGCATGAGCCGTTCCGGCTGGTCAGTGCGAACGCGCGTCCGTATCTGGCCCTTGCCCGTAATGATGTCGGCGATAGGAGCGTCGGCAATGATCCTGCCGCGGCCGATCACGATCAGGTGGTCCGCCGTGAGCGCCATTTCGCTCATGAGGTGGCTGGACAGGAAGACTGTGCGTCCCTCCGAGGCCAGGTACTTGACCAGGTTACGGACCCAGACCACGCCTTCAGGATCGAGGCCGTTCACCGGCTCATCCAGGATGATGGTCTGCGGGTCGCCCAGCAGCGCGGCGGCAATGCCGAGGCGCTGACCCATTCCGAGCGAGAAGCCTTTGACTTTCTTCTTGGCAACATCACCCAGACCGGTCATCTCGATGACTTCGCGCACCCGGCTTTTCGGGATGCTGTGCGTCGCGGCCATGGCGAGCAGGTGGTTGTAAGCGGTGCGGCTGGTGTGTACTGCCTTGGCGTCCAGGAGGGCGCCGATCTCACGCAGCGGTGCCTTGTGCTCCACGAACGGCTCGCCGTTCACCGTCACGGAACCCGACGTCGGAGCATCCAATCCCATGATCATGCGCATGGTGGTGGACTTGCCGGCACCGTTCGGGCCCAGGAAGCCCGTCACCCGTCCGGCTTGGACAGTGAAACTGACACCGCCGACGGCGGTCTTCTCGCCGTAGACCTTGGTCAGGCCTTTTGCTTCGATCATGGAAGCGTTCCCTCCTCGGAGCACAACATCTGTGTGCAAGTGAGTTTTGAATGTACTCACCACGCTACTCACGGCGGGAGCGCAAATCGCCTGTCTCAGGGATGATTCAGGGTCCAGTCAGGGTAGTCCTCGCGGATGACGCCGGATGGGACTATTCGGCCGGCAACGGCGAGTACACGCGAAGTTCCCCCTGTTTCACCCTGAACGTTGCGCTGCGGACGCCCGGCTTGGGCTCACCGTCAACCGCCAGGACCAACGGCTGGCCGACTGCTTCCACGGTGACCTCGGTGGCTTCGGTGAGGTGGGTGACCTTTGAAGCAGAGACAGTGCCGGTCACGACCGCCCACAGCAGCCGCGCCCGGGCGAAGGGCTCATCCGCTGTGATCATGCGGAGGTCGAACACTCCGTCATCCAGCACCGGCCTGCGGAGCGGGGCATGGTCGCTGGGGTAGAACCTTCCCCGGCCCATGTAGAGGATCCAGAGTTTGTGCTTCACGCCATCCACCAAGAGGGTGGTGGGCGAATTCACCCCGAAGGTACGCAGCGACGCCACCACACCTGCCAGAGGCTTTCCCATGGCAGGCTGGAGCCGCTCCCTGCGGCGGACAAGGTTGGGATAGACGCCAACGCTGGCGGTGTTCAACATGGCCAGCTCGGAGGTCTCCGGCATGTCAGGCAGGCCACGCTGGACCACCACATGCCCCAGGTCGACGGACGCCGCCAGGCCTTTCGTCACGGCTTCAATGGCGTCATCGATCGAGCTGGTTCCGAGGTCCCGTGCGAAGTGGTTGAGGGTCCCGCCCGGTAGTACCAGGAGCGGGAGTGAATGCTCGACGGCGGCAGCGGCCGCAGTGCCCACCGTTCCGTCACCGCCCCAGACACCCAGCGCTACGGTGCCGGGCCGGGTGGCCGCGGCTTCCATCTCGCCAGCTATGTCCTCACCTTCGGAAATTTCCTGTATATAAGCTTTGGGGAATATTTCCCTTAGGAGTTCTCCCGTTTCAGGGGTGTACGAACCGCCCATGACGTTGACCCCGATGCTGAGCCCTTCGCCGTCGTGAATTGCTGGCGCTTCTGCCGGTGTTCGACGGGGAGTCGGTTCGGGAGGCCGGGCAGGCCACCACTTGCGGGTCGCCCACGCGGCGCCCGCCCCCAAAGCCGAACCCAGCACCACATCGGATGGCCAATGCGCACCCGTATGGACGCGTGAATAGGCCACCCCAGCAGCAATCGGCGCCAAGGCAACTCCGATGGCAGGGGAGACGATGCCGACGCCGACAGCAAAGGCCACTGCGGAAGCGGAGTGGCCGGAGGGCATCGATGAGCTGGTTGGCTGTGGGTTCACGAAACGAAACAGTGGCAAATGCTCAGGAAGCGGGCGTCTCCGGGGGAGTACCCGCTTGAAGATCACGTTGGTGACTCCTGAGGCAACGCCCAAGGCCAGCACGCCATGAAGGGCGGCCCTGCGCGGTTTGCCGGGAAACGCTGCCATGACTCCCGCGATTCCGAACCACAGCTTGCCCTTGGTGGCCGCCGCGGAGAGCCGCCGGAAGAACACGTCGTGATCGCCTTGGGGTTGTCGGGACACAGCCCCCACCAGGAAGCGGTCCAACCGTGCCACCCTTTTGGGGCCTTTGCCCACGAAGCCTCGCATCCCAACACACTAACGCCCGATCAGCCCGAAAGTGCAACACTGCGGTGACTACCATGAAGGCATGATTCGTGTCCTTCACCTACGGGCGCGGCCAGGCTGGCGAACGGCGCTGGCCGGGGTCCTTCTCTTCACCGCTTTCATCATCCCCGGGGTGATGCTGCTGGTTGGGCAAGGTGAGCCCGCATTCACCCGGGTGGACACCTGGTGGCAGGCCTTCGTGTTCACGCTTCGCTCGCCGTTTTGGGACGGGCTCAACGCGTTCCTCAACAGCATCGGGTATGTGGGGATGCTGGTGCTCCACGCGCTGTTGGCCGCTGCGCTCCTTGTGTGGCGCCGACCCGTCACGGCCACCTTCGCCCTGACCTCGGGAGTGGCTGCGCTGGCACTCACGCAACTGGCCAAGGTAGTTGTGGGCAGGCAGCGCCCGGAGGGAGCCAAGGTCCTGGCTGATACGGGTTCATACCCTTCCGGGCATGTATCGGCAACCACCGCATTTCTGGTGGTTTTGCTTGTCCTGCTCGGACGATGGTGGGTGACTGTACTGGCCGTGCTCGGCGTGATCGCCATGATGATCAGCCGGACCTACCTCTCAGCGCACTGGCTCAGCGATGTGTTTGGCGGAGCCTGCCTGGCCTCAGGGGTGGTGTTCCTTCTGTGGTGGCGGTTCCGCCGTTCATGTATTGCGGAGGATGCCAGGTCCGACGGGAAAGCTATTTGGTCCGCAAGGGCTTTGCGACGCCGGCCAGGAGCAGGGCGAGCAGAATAGGCGCTCCGATGGCCAGGAGGGCCATGTGGATTCCCGTGTGGTCGCCAAGGTAGCCAAGCAGGGGTGGTCCGGCAAGGAATGCGACATAACCGATGGTGGACACCACGGAAACACGGGCCGCAGCATGCTTGGGGTCGTCTGCCGCAGCGGACATCCCCATGGGGAAGGCGAGGGCCGCACCAATGCCCCACAACGCCGCCCCGACACCTGCCAGGAACACGTTGTCAGCGAAGACGAACAACGCCAGGCCCGCTGCTGCCGCAGCCATGCTTGCGCGGAGGACAGCAACCCGGCCGAATTTGTCGATCGCCTTCCCGCCCAGGAACCGCATGAGTGTCATCGCCGCAACGAACAGGGCGAAGAGGAGCGCTCCGGTTGATTCAGTAGCTCCCAGACCGTCCACGGTTGCCTTGGCGATCCAATCGTTGCCGGCACCCTCGGTGAGCGTCGCACCCAGGACCACGACGCCAATGAGCAGCGTCCTGCCATCCCGCCAAGCCGCGGGTCCCTTCTCAAGGGGAGCGCCGTCGTCGTGCGTTTCCGCGACCTCGTGCGGCAGGAAGAACTTGGGGACCGTCAGCGCCAGGGCGACGGCGATGGCAGCGATCACCAGCAGGTGTGCCGGAAGCCCGACACCAAGCTTCGAGAGACCGGCGCCGATCAACGCCCCCACGAACGCGCCGCCGCTGAACGCCGCATGGAACTGGGGCATGATGGTGCGCTTGAGCCGGTGTTCAACGTCTGCGCCCTCGATGTTCTGGGCGACATCCCACAGGCCGATTCCAACTCCGAAGAAGAACAGGGCAATGGCGGTTGCCGGGACTGAGGCGGCCATCAGCGAGAAAGCAATGGCTGCTCCCGCGGCGCCAGCCACGATGCCGGCCACCCGGACCGTGTTCGCTGTCCCGATCCTGCCCACCACCCAGCCCGCGGAGGGCAGCGCAAGCAAAGACCCGACGGCGGTGCAGAGCAGCAAGGTGCCCATCTGGCCCGATGTGAGGCTGAGTGCTTCGGTGACGGCCGGAATGCGGGCGGCCCAGCTGGCAAAAACCAGCCCGTTCATACCGAAGATCAGGAACGTTGCCACCGCCGCAGCGTTGACGCTTTTGGAGCTTTTGATGCTGGTGGTCATGCAATCACAACTTCCACGGAGAGTTTGTTGAGCCGGGCAAGATCTTCGGGGGATGGTTCAAGGTCTGTCACGATGACGTTCACGGTGTCCATGGCGGCAACCAGGGCCACGGCGCTGGCATTCCATTTGGTACCGGCTGATGCCACAATGACACGCGCCGCCGACTCCAGGCCGGCCCGCTTCACCGCCGCATCGTCGAGGTCGTGGGCCAGGAGCCCGTCCTTGAGGTTGAGGGCACACGGGGTTACGACGGCGGCGTCGAACCTCAGCGAGCGGATGTTGGCTTCCGCCATGGGTCCCCGGAAGGATTGCTCACCCCGGACAAGACTTCCGCCGGGGAGGATCAGCTGGGGTGAGCGGCCATCCTTGACGCGGGTCAGAGCGTCAACACCGTGAAGGGACATGGGCATGACCGTGAGTTCGCGGGTGCTGAGCCTGCGCGCGATTTCCGTGGCAGTAGAACCACTGTCCAACCACACGTGCTCCCTGTCTTTCAGGAGGGCATCCACTGCTGAGGCGATGCGCATCTTGGCGTCGTGGTCTTCCAGTGCGCGTTGCCCGTAACCGGGGTTGTCTCCGCGTGCCAGCAAGCTGCGGGCCCCGCCGTGGATACGCTTCAGGACACCGTTGGCGGCGAGGATTTCCAGGTCGCGGCGGATCGTGGCGCCCGACGCCCCCGTAGCGTCCACGAGTTCATCGACTGTGGCTTCTTCGCGTGTGCGCAGCAGCTCGCCGATGAGCCGGTGGCGGTCAGCAGTTCCCATGGTTCAACCGTACCAAGCTGTGAGCATTTGATCATCCCCAGTGATCATCTGCGCACAAACGCTCCATCACATCCCACCCCTTAAAACCGAACGCTCCTGCAGCTGCTGCAGGAGCGTTCGGGTGAAGGGGGCGGGATGTGAGAGAGCGTCCGGGTTAGCGGGCGCGCTCCACGCGCTTCTCGTCCCACACGGGTTCCTCGGACTCGTAGACCTTGCCGTCGGAACCAAAAATGAGGAAGCGGTCGAAGGACTTGGCGAACCAGCGGTCGTGCGTGACTGCGAGGACCGTTCCTTCGAAAGCATCGATGGCCCGCTCCAAGGCTTCACCGGAATGCAGGTCCAGGTTGTCCGTAGGCTCGTCAAGCAGCAGGAGCGTGGCGCCGGAGAGCTGCAGCAGCAGAATCTGGAAACGTGCTTGCTGGCCACCGGAGAGCGACTCGTACTTCTGCTCGGACTGGCCGGCCAGCCCGTAGGAGTCCAAGGCTCCGGCAGCTGCCTCACGTGGAAGTCCGCTTCGGTGTTCGTCGCCGCGGTGCAGGATCTCCAACAAGGTCCGGCCCAGGAGGTCGGGCCGGACATGGGTCTGCGCAAAGAAACCGGGGCGGATTCGGGCGCCAAGCTTCACCACGCCCTCGTGCGGGACCTCAGCGATGACGACGTCGGACACTGGCAGGTGCTCCCGCTCCGGATCCGTGCCCCCGGTGGCGAGCAGGCGGAGGAAGTGGCTCTTGCCCGAACCATTGGAGCCCAGGACACCCACACGGTCTCCGAACCAGATCTCCGTGGAGAACGGCTTCATCAGCCCGGTCAGCTCAAGCTTCTCTGCAACAACGGCGCGCTTGGCGGTGCGGCCACCCTTGAGGCGCATTTTCACGTTCTGCTCGATCGGCAACGCCTCGGGCGGACCAGCCTCGAGGAACTTGGCGAGGCGGGTCTGCGCCGCCTGGTACCTGTTGGCCATGTCAGAGCGGAAGGCAGCCTTGTTTTTGTACATATTGACGAGTTCCTTGAGCTTGATGTGCTCCTCGTCCCAACGCTTTCGCAGTTCCTCGAAGCGCGCGTTGCGGTCAGCGCGGGCCTCGACATAGGAGCCGAAACCACCACCGTGGATCCAGGCACCCGCACCGTTGATGCCCGGTTCAAGTGTGACGATGCGCCCGGCGGCGTTGTTGAGCAGCTCACGGTCGTGGCTGATGAACAGCACGGTCTTCTTGGACTCATTGAGCTTGCTTTCCAACCAACGCTTCCCGGGCACGTCCAGGTAGTTGTCGGGCTCATCGAGGAGCAGCAGTTCATCGGGCCCGGCAAAGAGCGCTTCAAGCACAAGGCGCTTCTGCTCGCCGCCAGACAGGGTGGAGGCACGCCGGAACTGGGCTTTGTCGAAGGAAATCCCCAGCGCCGCCATGCAGACTTCGTCCCAGACGGTCTCCACGTCGTATCCGCCTGCGTCGCCCCAGTCAACGATCGCTTGGGCGTACTTCATCTGGGTGGGCTCGTCGTCGTGCTCCATCATGGCGAGCTCGGCTTCCTCCACCGCCTTGGCCGCGGCAGCGAGGCCTGCCTGCGCGGTGGAGACCAGGAGGTCGCGGACCGTGGATTCGTCGCGGACCTGGCCCACGAACTGGCGCATGATGCCCATGTTCCCGGACCTGCCCACGGCGCCCTCATCGGGCGTGAGGTCTCCGGAAATGATCTTGAACAGCGTGGTCTTGCCCGTTCCGTTGGGTCCGATCAGCGCTGTCTTGGTGCCATCGGGAACCTTGAAGGTCACCCCGTTGAGCAGCTGGGTGCCGTCGGAGAGGAAGTAGTCGATGCCGGAAACGTCAATATGGGCCACGTTTCAATCCTCCCACGGCACGGTATTAACGCTCGACGGCGGCCTGCCGCCGAGCGTCCGCCGGGTCAGCCTGCTGCGGTGAGGAACGACTTCAAGAGCGGCCCGCTGGTGGTCGCACCGAGCCCACCGTCCTCCACAAACACGGCGACGGCCAGGTCACCGTGCGTGGCGACGATCCACGCATGTGTTTTGGGAGGATCGTCGTTGCCGAACTCTGCTGTTCCCGTCTTCGCCCCGACGGGGAGTCCGGGTACCTGTGCCAGGAAGCCGGCGTGGCCGGAGGTCACTACGGCACGCATCATGTCAGCCAACGAAGCGGCTTCTTCCTTGGTAATCGGTTTGGTGGATGCCGGAGACGCCGGGAGGGCGCTGGCCGTGGCTGAGTCCGGCGACGGCGATGCGCTGCCACTTTCCGTCGGAGCAGCACTGGCGCCGGAGTCCTGGGCAGCGTCGGCGTTGAGAACCAGCTGGGGTGAAACCGGAGCGCCGTTGGCAACAGAAGCGGCCATGACAGCGGCTGAGAGCGGCGAGAACAGCACCTTGCCCTGGCCGATCATGGAGGCAGCGTGCTCAGTGCCTTCAGCAGCACCGGGGACCGATCCCAGGAACGCGTCGGCGCCAAGCTTGGGGGCTTCCACGGCCACTCCGAGGGCCTGGGCTGCAGACTCAAGCTGGTCCTGGCTAACGGTATCGCGGGCATTGATGAAGGCTGTGTTGCACGAGTGCGCGAAGGCGTCACGCAGGGCCACGGTACCCAGCGATCCCGCCGGGTACCCCTCTGCGTTCTTGAAGGTGCGCCCATCAACGGTGACCGTCGGAGTGCACTCCACCTTGGAATCGGGCGTTGCACCGTTTCGGAACATCGCCAGCGAATCAACAATCTTGAACGTGGAGCCCGGTGCGTACTGTCCCAACATTGCTGTGTTGTAACCGTTGCTGCCCGGGCCTGAGGCGGCGGCGAGAACGGCACCGGTGGAGGGTTTCAGCGCCACGATCGCCGAGGCTGGCCCAACTTTAGCCAGTGTTTCCTCTGCCAATTGCTGGAGTTTCAGGTCAAGGGTGGTCTTGAGCGTGGTGCCCGGTGCGGGGAGGGAGGAGAAGAAGACTTTGGTACCGGGGGTCTCACCCTGGGACTTGGCGCTGGCAATGACCTCCACGCCATCCTTGCCGCGGAGGAGGGAGTCGTACTTCTGCTGCAGCCCACCCGTTCCAGTGGTGTCCCCGGCTCGCAGCGCGCCGTTGGACTTCTCGATCTGCTCTGCGCTGGCTTGGCCAACGCTACCCAACAGAGCACGGGCGAAAGTCCTGGTGGGAGCCAGGGCCATGGAGTCAAGGATGCTGACGCCACCGACGATGGCGTTGATCTTGGCTTCGGTGATGTCGGTTGTGTAGGCGCGGAGGACGAGGCCTTCCACGAACGCTTGCGGGCCGGAGGCGGCAACCTGCTTGGCGTACTCTTCAGCATCCAACCCGAGCAGGGCGGCCATGGCCCGCGCCGAAGCGTCGGCTTGTTCGGCCGGAACCTTGGTTTTGTCGATGCCCACCCGGAACACGGGCCGGTCTTCGACGATCGGGGCATCGCCGGCACCCAGGATCTGGCCGCGTTGGGCCGCAACTGTCTTTACGGAGAGCGTCTCGCCATCGGAGAGCTGGGGCGCCAAAAGTGCGGGATTCCACTGAACCGCCCATTTTCCGGAGGACTTCTTCAGCGTGGCATCGGAGGTGTACTCCCATTTGGCAGAGCCGACGTTCCAGCTGTAGTTCAGGGGGAACGTGGCGGTGTCGCCGTCGAGTTTCACGTCGCCGGACTGCACCGACGGTTTGGCGCCGAGGCCTTCGAAAACGGCTTTGAGTTCATCGTTGGCCGCGGCAGCGTCCTTGCCGTCGACGGCGAGCGAACCGACGTCGAGGGCTTCCAGGGACGACGCCAGCTGCTTGGCTGCAGCTTCAGCGCCAGCCCTGCCATCATCGCAGGCGGCCAGCGAGCCAGCCATCACTAAAGTCAGTACTCCAAAGACCAGGTTTCTCATTTTCCCCATTTGCGACATTATGCCCCGTTCCACCGACAGTTTCTTGTCGTGCCCGGCCAGCGGACAGCCGCCGCTTGCCCCCTGGGGAGAGGCGGCAAACGGCGGCCGTCAGGACATGCGCGCTAGGGAGCGCAGGTGAACTTCGCATCACCCCACACACCGTGGGCGCCGTTGATGGAACCGGACGGATCCACCACCAGCTCCACATATGCCGCCCCGGTGAGGTCCACTGTCACGGATTCAGGAGCGAACCCCGGCGTGTACGTGCGCGACTGGTATTTGTTCACGCCGTCGGCGTTGACCTTGAAAATGATGTTGCCGCCGAAGCCGCTCTCAAGGCCCACCTGCGAGGTGAACGAGGAACACTTGCCACCAAGGTAATAGGTGATCTTTGATGCTGCGTGCACACCAAGGCCCTTGCTGAACACGGGCTCCTTGCCTGTAGCGGGATCCGTGTAATTCACTGCCAGCGGCTTGTCCGGGGACGACGCCGAGTCCTTGTTGGCCACGTTCTTGCCGATCACGCCGTAGCCGTTCAGCGCCTGGACCCACGGGGTTTCAGAGGCATACACGGAGCCGACAGGAACACTTGGCAACGGCTGCGAGGTCACCTTCCAGTCGAAGAACTTCACCCGGGTATCCGTTGGCAGCGTGACCGATGCCAGCTCCTTGGTGGGATTGAGCCGCACTGTGTTGGAGAACGCTTGGTACTTGTATTGCGTGTACTCCGGCGACGGGCCGGAGGCATTGTTGCGGCCCTGTTCCGAGACCGCCAGCACGGCTCCGTTGAGTACCGAAGGCTGCAGCCAGTTGGGGAAGAAGATGGACTGCTGCTCTGAGGAGCCGTCCGCGTACGTCAGGGTCAGTGTGGGGCTGGTGCCGTTACCTACCGCGGCGGATCCGAGGACGGCAAGATGCGTACCTTTGCCCTTGACTGAGATGGTTTGCGCGGAAAGGGCCACGGAGTTGGGGACATCCGGTCCCGCGGCCGGCCAGGTGTAGTCCACCTGTGTGGGCTTACCGGCATCAACAGTGACCGTGCTGCCTGGTCGGACGCCGCCGGCCGGGACCGTGGCCGCAGCCAGCTGCTCGGCAGCGAAGGTGGCACCGCCGCCGTCGAAGTTTCCGAGCGCCTTGCCCGCCACTGTGGTGACCGAAACGGTGTTGTAGGCAGCGGCCAGTGAGCCGTAGGCGACGTAGATCTGGTTGCCACCGGTCACCGACTGGTTCGAGCCAGACGCAGAGTACGACGCCGATACCCGCACGGTCTGTTGGCCCGCCTTTGCGCTGGAGCCGGGTTTGATGACGAAGGTGGCAGTGGCTGTTGCTCCACCTTGGACTGTGGCTGCGGTTGCACCGGAGGACGAAACCACGGCCCACCCCTCGGGCAGGACAGGAGTCAGGACCACGTTGGTCTTGGCTTTGGCTCCGGTGTTCACGAACGCGGCAGTGACTGTTGTCTCCTGGTCCTGGAAAACCTGCTGCCCGGTGGTCACGCGGACTTCGGCCGCGGTGTCCTCCTGGCTCTTGCCGCCTAGAGGACCGGCTTGCTGGAGCTGGACCGTGGCTGACTGGTTGGAAGCGATGGAGCCGGTCTTGACCCAGATGGTGCCGTTGTTGGCCTCATCGAAGAACCAGCCTGTGGTTGCAGCGGCATAGGCGGCCTGGGTTGGGAGCTGGCTGAGCTTGGTGCCACCGATCTTCACGTCCTTGGGAGCTGCGCCCGCGTGGACTTTCAGTTCATAGGGCCGGGCTGCTGCCTTGCCGGTGTACTCGCCCTTCCGCTCACCGATGGATACCTTGACACTGCTGTTGCCCTTGCCTGGCGCATCTACTGCGAAGAGCTGGCTTGAGGACTTCCCGTCCTTGAATTCGCGGGTGACCTTGTCGTCCTCGTACAGCGTGAACGAGTCCTGGCCTTGGGCATAGACGTCCAGGGTGATCATGGAATCTTCGGGAACCAAGGAGGCATTGCGGGCCACGATGCCTTGTGGGATCACCGATCCGGCACGAACGAATACCGGGAGCTTGTCCAGCGGCGCGTTGTAGCCGTTGAGGATCTGGCCGCCCTGGTAGAGCTTGCCGGTCCAGTAGTCCACCCACTGCTGGCCGGCGGGGAGGAAGATGCCGTTGCGGACATCGGTTTGGGTAAAGACAGGTGCCACCAGGAAATCGGAGCCGAGCATGAACTGGTTGTTGGCCTCAGCACCGTAGGACCACTGCTGGTCCGGGAATTCCAGGGCCATGGAGCGCATCATCGACACACCGCTGGTGGAGGATTCCTGGGCAAGCGTGTAGATGAAGGGCATGAGCTGCTGCCGCAGTTGGAGGTACTGGCGGTTGATGGCTGTGGCTTGGTCACCGTAGAGCCATGGACGCTTGTCCGTAGCCGCCCAGCCGGACATGGAGTACAGCGCGGGGGCGAAGGCCTTCCACTGGAGGTCGCGGACGTACGATTCGGCCGAACCGCCGAAGATCCCGTCGACGTCGCCCGTGGTGAACGCCAAACCCGAGTTTCCCGCCCCGGTGAGGGCCGAGACCTGCCAGCGAACGGCGTCGAGGTTTCCCGAATGGTCACCGGTCCACTGCATGCCGCAACGCTGGGCCCCCGCCCAACCCTCCACCATCAAGGAGGTGCCGCGCGCATTGGAGTACTGCTCGATGCCATCATGGGCAGCTTCGCAACCGGTGAGTGCCTGGCGGTAGCCCTGGCCAACCCATGCAACGTCGAGCTTGCGGAGCCGGACGCCGGCCTCGCCCACTTCGTACTCCTGGTTGGTCAGGGAGCGCTGGGTCCAGAGGCCAACCTTGAGGTCGGTTTCTTCCTCGATGTTGCTCACGGTTTTCGGGAGTTGCTGATATTCGCAGCCGTAACCGTCGTTGACCAGCATCCAGCCAGCGGGCATGTCGTTTTCAACGAACTTCCGTGCCGTTTTGATGGCGTCGGGCGTGCGCTGCTTGGCACCGTCGGGGTCGCCGTAGCCGGAGGAGGAATAGCCCGGGTTGGAGCGGTTGTAGCAGTCGGCGTCGCCGTATTCCAGGGCGTAGACCGGGGGCATCATCGGCTTGCCGGTCAGCGTGGTGTACGCGCCAAGGGCCTGTTTGTAGTCGCCCACGAAATAGTAGGCATCGAAGCGCTTTTCCTCGTGCGTGGTGGTGGGCTGGTCCTTAAAATCGTAGGAGCCGCGGGCGAACGTGTCGCGGAGGACACCGTAACCCTTTGAGGACATGTAGTACGGCACGGCGTTGGGGTAGCCGTCGTCATCCCAGTCGAAGTTCTTGGCGATATTGATCAGGGCGCCGGTGTGCACGGAGCGGCCGTTCTGCATGCCGCCGCCGATGAACTGCTCGCCGTCCTGCTGTGCAAGGTGCTGCGTGGCCGAGTTGGTTCCGAAAGTGATGGGCGCCGATTCTTCCATCACCAGTGAGCCGTCGGCCCGGGCCACGCGGAGTTGGGTGGTGGACTTCTTGATCGCCACCGTAATCTTGGCCGTCTTCAAGTGCAGCCAGTCGCCGTCGACGACGGTGGGCGTGGTGCCGGGAAATTTGTCTTTGCCCACCACGATGTTGGCGGTCCTGGCCGGGTCGCCTTGGTCGGTATTGGCGGGGTCCGTGAACATTCCGCTTGGATCAGCTTCCAGGCGGAAGGTGCCGCCGTCCAGGAACGTGACCCGGATGCCGCCTTTGCCGGTGGAAAGATCGACGACGTTGCCGGACTGGCTAAATCCGGTCACCGCACCGAGAGGTACTCCGGCGGCGTCTACAGGTACTTCGGGGGTGACGGCTTTGACGGTGGCGGGGTCGCCCGGTGCGGAATTTGCGGCCGTTGCGAAGGTCAGGGCGGGGATGGTCCCTGCGAGGAGGAGCGAGGCAAGGCCGAGCGATGCGGCCTTCCTGACTAACTTTCTGGCGCGTCCGGTGCTGTTGGGAGCAGCGCCGGACAGGCCAAAGGAGGGTGCGGACATGGAGGCCAACTTTCGACGAGTGACTTTTTGTGATCTAACTCATAGCGAAACGTGCACTAATCGTCACTGCTCGCGGTCGAAAGGTCAACCGTTTAACCAAAATTAACAAGCCAAATGGGATCTGAACCCACCCTCCAAGAGGGACTCAGTCCAACGTTTCCTGTCGCCTGGTTGGCCGGGTCAGCGCCCGCGGATGATCCGTCGCTGCGTCGCCACCGCAATCGCCGCCGTCCGGTTGTCTACCCCCAGCTTGGAGTAGATGTGCACCAGGTGCGTCTTCACCGTGGCCTCGGATATGAAGAGTTGCTTCGCGATCGCGCGGTTGCCCAAACCGGTAGCCAAAAGCTCAAGCAGTTCCACTTCCCTGGCGCTCAACGCGGGCGACGGGTTACGGATCCGCCCCATGAGCCGCGCCGCCACCTCCGGCGCCAGAGCGGTCTGCCCTGCTGCCGCGGAGAGGACAGCCTGCCGGATTTGCTCAGGCGGTGCGTCCTTCAACATGTACCCACTCGCACCGGCTTCAACGGCGGCGAGGATATCGGCGTCGGTGTCGTACGTGGTGAGAATCAGGACCGGGGGCGCGGGGCTTCCGGCCTCGCCCGACCTAATCTTCTGCGTTGCCGTCACGCCGTCCAGGCCTGCACCCATCTGCAGATCCATGAGGACCAAATCCACGGGCTCGCCCAGGGTGTGCAGCTTGCTCAGCTCTTCCAACGCGGCATCACCATCCGCGGCCTCCGCTACCACCGTGACGCCCGGAAAATCCGCCAACATGGCGCGTAGGCCGGCCCTGACCACAGGGTGGTCGTCAACCAACAGAATGCGGATTTCACTCATGCTGCTCCTTCCCCCGCGGGCAAAGGCACCCGGACGGCAACCACGGTTCCCTCGCCAGGAGCCGACTCGATCTCCAGGCTGCCATCCAGCGCGTCCAGCCTTTCGCGCAAACTCAAAAGCCCGACGCCGGTGCCGTCGCCGCGCACTGCGCCCACCGCCGTCGGCGGCTCAAAACCGATGCCGTCGTCGAAAACGTCCAGGGTCACCTCGGAGCCAAGGAAGGACAGGGTCACGACGGCGGCACGCGCCCGGGCGTGCGCCCATACGTTCGCGAGGGAGGCCTGGGCTGCCCGGAGCAGGGTGGTCTGGTAGGTGTTGGGAAGCTCCACGGGAGAGCCCACCAGCTCGAAGCGGCAACGCAACGCCGTACCCCGGGCAGCGGCCTCTGTTTCGGTCTTCTCGCAGAGCCGGCGCAAGGTATCCACCAGACCCGATTGCTCCAGGTCAGGCGAACGCAGCCCCCGCACGAAGCTGCGCGCCTCCGCCAGATTGGCCGAGGCCGTGTCCTGCACGATCCGCAGGCGCTCTTTTGCAGCCCCCGCATCCCCGTCATCCAAAGCTTTCTCCGCGGATCGGCCCATCAGGACGATGCTGGAGAAGCCCTGGGCAAGGGTGTCGTGGATTTCGCGGGCCAGCCGTTCGCGTTCTGCCAAGACACCGGCGTCGTGCTGCGTTTTCGCAAGTTCCGCCCGCGTCCGGCGCAGGTCTTCGGCGACGACCCGCTGGTTCTCGGCCTCAAGGAACAACGCCCGGTACGCCAACCCGGTGACCACGGCGAAGCCGGCTCCAAACACCGGCCCCAGGACCATCGCGAGCTGCAGGCCGCCGTCGGACGAGCCGCGGCTATGGAACCACAGGGCGCCGATCAGCAGGACCGTGCTTAACGCAATCGTGGGCAACGCCAGGCGCCGGGGGAGCAGGTGGAGCTGCAGGAAGAACAGGGGAAAGGCGACCCAGGCGAAGTCGCCGCTGACCAGCAGGAGCAGTAGCCACAGCAACATCACTGCGCCCAGCCACCAACCCGCGTAGCGCGTCGGATTGAAACGGGAGGGGTCGCTTGCGTGCCGTTTCTCCAGGATGGTTCCCACCAGGTACACCACTGCCAGGAGGGCAGAAAGGCCCAGGCCGGCGGCTAACGCAGTGGATGACGGCGAGCCGGCAGTGCCCACCCCGGTCAGCAGGCGAATGACGGCGACGAGCAGCAGCACGGCGAATCCGACGTGCAAGCACACGCGCAGGACGCGGAGTATCGTGGCGGCGCCGGTGGGGGACTGCATGCCTCCCAGCGTATCTCCGGCGCTCCCGCGCACAGCTCGAATTCCGCGCCGCACGGCCAGAATCAACCATTTGGATGACAGCCCCCTCAACCCCACGGACTCGGCCAATCCATCCACCTCCCGATGTCCAGGAGGTCCTTCGCCGGAAGAGTTGTTAATGCCGGGACCAAGCCCGCACGTACCGAAGGAATCCGATGTATCTCGCCATCCGCGACATCCGTTTCGCCAAGGGCCGCTTTGCGCTCATGGGCAGCGTCGTCGCCCTGATCACTTTGCTGCTCGTGATGTTGTCCGGGCTGACGGCCGGACTGGGCAACCAGTCGACGTCGGCCATTGCATCGCTGCCCGCGCAGCAGATCGTCTTCGGGGCTCCTGCCGGTGGTGACCCCAAGGCGTCGTATACCGAGTCCGAAGTTTCCACCGCCCAACTTGAGACATGGCGGGAACAGCCCGGCGTCGCTTCAGCGCAGGCAATGGGAATCAGCCAGACGCGTTTCCAGTCCCTGGGTGAGGGTGGCACTCCGAGTGGTACAGCGAACGTCGCCGTCTTTGGCGGCTCCATTGCCCCTCAACCCGTCGAGGATGGGACGGTGGTTGTCGGCGAAACCTTGGCGAAGGACCTGTCACTGATCCCCGGTAGCCGAGTGAGTGTAGGCGGTACCGACCTCACCGTCTCGTCCGTTGTGGAGGATCAGTGGTACTCCCATACCGGCGTTGTTTGGACCACCCTGGACACCTGGCGGTCCATCGGGCATGCGGCCCCGGGCACGGCTACCGTCCTGGCCGTAAAGTACGACGCCGGAACCTCCTTGGACGTCGACGCCGCCAACGCGTCGGCTGGCACCGTCAGTACGGATCCCGTTGGCTCCTTCCAGGCCTTGGCCTCATACAAGAGCGAAAACGGTTCGCTCATGCTGATGCAGGCCTTCCTGTACGGCATCTCCGCGTTGGTGATCGTGGCCTTCCTGACCGTGTGGACGGTGCAACGGACCCGCGATATCGCAGTACTCAAAGCACTCGGCGCTTCCTCCGGCTACGTCTTGCGCGATGCCCTTGCCCAGGCTGCCTTGGTACTGGTTTCCGGGGCCGCGGTGGGCGGTTTGTTGGGGCTTGCCGCGGGCGTCTTTGCGGCCCAGGCGGCTCCTTTCCTGATAACTCCCCTGACCACACTGCTACCGGTGACTGGAATTGTCCTGCTCGGCCTGGCAGGCGCGATTCTCGCAGTCCGAAAAGTCACCAAAGTGGACCCCCTGCTGGCCCTCGGCGGCAACTGATTCCGTACATTCCTCGAAAGGCATACAAAGTGACTACCGCACTCAACCTCGTGAACGTCTCGCTCGAATATCCCGATGGCGGCTCTACCCTCAAGGCCCTGGACTCCGTGAACCTCACGGTAAGCGAAGGGGAATTCCTGTCCTTGGTTGGTCCCTCCGGCTCGGGGAAGTCATCACTGCTCGCCGTCGCTGCCACCCTCATCAGGCCCACCTCCGGAGTGGTGGTCATCAACGGACAGGATGTAGCCGCCCTTGCGGAGGCCGACCGCACGGCGCTGCGTCGGGACAAGGTGGGCATCATCTTCCAGCAACCCAACCTGCTGCCGGCTCTGACCGCCGTCGAGCAGTTGTTGATCCGTGAGCACCTGCGGGGCAACCCGTTGAAGGAAGCCCGCCGGACAGCCGGGGAACTGCTCGACGTGGTTGGCTTATCCGGGGCCGAACACAAGCGACCCCACCAGCTGTCCGGCGGCCAGCGTCAACGGGTGAACATAGCGCGGGCCCTGATGGGCAGTCCTTCGGTGCTGCTGGTGGACGAGCCCACCGCGGCACTTGATCACGAACGAAGCGAATCCGTTGTGCGCTTGCTCCGTCGGGTCACGGACGAATTCCACACGGCCACCGTCATGGTCACGCATGATACCGAGTTCCTGCCCCTCACGGATGCCGTGGCGACCATGCGGGACGGACGGATCAGCCGTGCACTCGTCCCCTCGTCCCGGACCCTAGTTGGCTGAGCCAAGGACCGCGGAGTCCTGTGCGTCGTCGTAGGCGTCGCGGGCCTCCAGGATGGTGGGCACGTGGCTCTCCGCCCATTCACGGAGCAGGGACAGCGGCTGCAATAGGGATTCGCCCATCGCCGTGAGTTCGTAGTCCACGCGTGGGGGAACCTGGGCATGGACCGTCCGGGTTATGAGGCCGTCCCGCTCCAGCGCCCTCAGGGTTTGGGTCAGGACTTTGGGCGTCACGACGTTGACCGTCTTCCGCAGCTCGGAAAACCGTACGGGACCATCACCCAACACCTGAATCACCAACGACGCCCATTTATCGCCGATTCGTTGGAAGATCACGCGGGAGGGACAGTTGGGGTCCAGGATGTTCGCGGGGAGGTTGTTGGTTTCCATGAGGTAACTAGGTTCCTTTGAAGCTATCAGTATCCAATGTATACCGTTGTTGTATTGCAAGGATAGCAACCCCAAGGAGAGCAATGAAAATCGCAGTCTACGGCGCAACAGGCATGGTCGGCAGCCAGATCGTCAACGAGTCCATCACCCGCGGCCACCAGGTCACGGCCATCTCCCGCAAGGGCGCTGAGGTCCCCGGAGCGGCCACACAGGCTGCAGACCAGGCTGACGCGCAGACCTTTGCATCCATTGCGAAGGACCACGACGTCGTTGTACTCGCTACGGGTCCCAGCCGCACCGGCGGCGACCATTCAGAATGGCTCGACGCCATGTCCACCGCGTACAGCAACGCCGAAGGAACCCGGCTGATGATTGTTGGTGGTGCCGGGACACTGGAAATTGATGGCGTCCGCCTGCTCGACTCCCCGGACTTCCCTGAAGCCTACAAGGCTGAGGCCACCACGGCCGCCAAAGCACTCGAGGCCGTGAAGCAGGCCCCTGAGACCCTGGACTGGACCGTACTGGCCCCGGCGCCCGTCATCCAGCCCGGTGAGCGGACCGGCGAGTACGCTGTGGCGAAGGATTCGCCGGCCGGCAGCAGCATCTCCACGCAGGACTACGCCGTGGCCATGCTGGATGAAATCGAAAGCCCGGCCCACCGCCGCGCACGCTTTACCGCCGCCAACTAAGACGGCGGGCTAAACGCCCAGCCCGGGTACCCGCAGTTTGAATATGTCCTTGAGGGCATGTCTAGCCGCATGGTACCCGGGCATTCCTGTCACACCGGGGCCGGGCGGCGTCGAGGATGAGCACAGATACACACCGGGCATCGGTGTTCGCCAGGGCACAGTGGAAACCACGGGCCGCTGCACCAGCCCGCGGAGATCGAGGGTGCCTGCGCTGAAGTCGCCACCCACGTAGTTTTCGTTGTACTCAGCCAGTTCTGCCGCCGTCGTGGTCTTTGATGCAACCACGACGTCCCTGAAGCCAGGCGCATATTGCTCGATACGGGCCGTGACCGCTTCGGCCATGTCCACGGTGGAGTTGGCTGGCACGTGGCAGTAAGACCACAGGATGTGACGGCCTTCGGGTGCCCGCGTTGGGTCCACCAGGGACGGCTGGGAGACCAGGACGTATGGTTCCGGAGGATATTTACCCATGGCTACCAGATTCTCGGATTCGGCCATGGCTAGCCGTGAACCGCCCACATGGACCGTTCCCGCTTGGGCCAGACCGGGATCCACCCAAGGCACAGGCCCGGAAAGAATGAAGTCCACTTTGCATGCTGCATTCCCGAACCGGAATGCTTCCAGTGCCCGGCGGTAGCGATCAGGTACTTCCGCGCCCCCAATCCGGGCCAGAGTCGGCGGAGCCACATCCAGCAAAATGGCCTCCGCAGGTCGGACCTGGTCCAGGGAGTCCACTCGTTCACCTACATGGATGGCTCCTCCGTGTGCGGTCACATCATCGGCCATAGCCTGGGCAATAGACATAGAACCGCCCACAGGAATTGGCCAACCACCGGCATGGGCCAGGACGCCGAGCAGGAGCCCAGCACCGGTTGAGCTGAGGGACGGTTGGGAGCCCAGCGCATGCGACATCACACCCGTCAGGAGCGCGGGAGCAGCTTCCTCCCGGAAGCGGCGACCCCACAGTGGCGTGCCTTGATCCAGGGTGGCCAGCCCAAAGCTCACGGCGGCCAGGGGATCCCGCGGGATGCGCAGCAGCTGGTTTGACGTAAAGTCCACTACCCCCGAGACCCGCTCCAGCAAGGGTTCCATGAGCCGGCGGTACGCCTGGCCATCCACGCCCAAGCCCTGAACGGTCCGGTCCAGGGACTGGTACGCCAATGCGGCCCCGCCAACGTCCAAGGGTGTTCCATGCTGAACCTCCGGAATCCGCAGTTCGATCCGCCTGGACAGCTCGAAGGCACGGAAGAACGGCGAAGCCAGGGCCATGGGGTGCACCGCCGAACAGACATCGTAGAAATGCCCGGGTTCCATCAGCCCGCTGGTGCGCGAACCTCCGCCAATAGTGTCCGCGGCCTCGTAGACGTGGACTTTCAGGCCCGCGCGAGCCATGACCACTGCTGCGGCCAAACCGTTGGGACCGGCCCCGACGACGGCGACATCACCCATTGTTGCCTCCCTCCGCCGTTTGGGCTGCTTCAGTTGTGGCCGTCTGAGGCCTCCTGGGCAGGACAGACCGGGCCGGGTTGAAGAGGTCGATCCTGAGCCAGTCCGGGGCACCGTTGAAAGGCCCGCCATGCGGGTCATCATCGCCGTGGTTGCGCAGGTGGTCCTGGGCCGGATCCCAAATGTCCATAACCACCCTGGCCATCAGGTAAGCCGTCGCAGCCATGTGTAGGACCACCGCCAATACGTAATAGGACATGTCGATGTTGTGCTGGACAGACCCACCGCTGGTCGCCTGGCCCAGGTACATCCAAATGGCTGCCCAATGCAGGCCTTCGGCAGCCTGCCATAGGAGGAAGTCGCGCCAGCGGGGTCGGGCCAGGGCGAGGAGCGGGATCAGCCAGATAACGAATTGGGGCGAGTAGACCTTGTTGGTGAGGATGAACGCGGCAACAATCAGGAAGACCAGCTGTGCCACCCGGGGACGGCGCGGCGCGCACAGTGCCAACGCTGCAATGAGTGCGCACGCCAGGACGAACAGGGACAGGGCGATCACGTTGATGCTGGCCGCATCCATCTGCATCCAGTGCAGCCGGTCCGCTACTAGGTTGTAGGAGAACCATGGCGAGCTGTACCCGGCAGGCCGGTCCTGGGTGAACTCGAAGAAGTACTGCCAGCCGGTAGGGTTCAGGGCCGCGAACGGAAGATTGACTACCAGCCAGGACACCAAAGCAGCCCCTGAGGTGGCAAGGAACGGCCGAAACTTTCCTGTCCGGAGGGCCAGCAGGAGCACGGCACCCAGGAACAGGACCGGATAGAGCTTGGTCGCTGTGCCCAGTCCGATGCATATGCCGGCGAGCACCAGTTTGTCCTTGGAAAAGAAATACATTCCCAGGGCGAGCAGCGCCACCGCCCACATGTCCCAGTTGATCAGGCCGGCCAGGATAATCCCCGGGGCCAAGGCCACCATGGCCGCATCCCAAGGGCGTCGCTTGTTGATTCTCGCGGTCAGCAGGACGGTAACAACCCATATGGCCACAATCAACGTTGCGTTGACATCGAAGTAACCCAGCACCCGATCATTGTTGACACCCTGGCCAGGAACCAGCAGGGCAGTGATTCCCGCGATGATCCCCATCAGCACGGGATATTCGAACTGGCTGCCCTGGGTGAAGAGGGGGAGGACCCCGTCGCCGAGTCCTCGGTTCTTGAACAGTTCCGGGAAGTCGGAGTAGCAGGTGGAGTAGAACTGTCCGGGCGTTTCCCACCCGTTGACCCGGCAGTAGTCCTTCGCGAGAACAGCGAGCAGTGCCGCGAGTACGGTGAGGATGATCAGGACCCGTTCTACAGTGAACGGGCCGGAAGAAGCTTCGCCTGGCGAGGAGTGCTTCCCGAGCGGACCGCCTATGAGCTCGGTGAAGTTTCGGAGCAGGTTGTCACTGCGGCTGGGAACCTCCGCGCGGGCACGTTTTTGCTGCCGGTGCGGCTTCGTCTCCTGCATGGATCGAGCTTACAGTCACCACTTGAGGCAGAGCACCAGGTCCTGCCTCAACTGTGGGAATGAACCCCACTGTTAAAAGGGGGGAGCCCACGCGTAGCCGCGTGGGCTCCTTGAGGTTCAACAGAATCGTGTGGCATCTGGGTCTCCTTCGGTCGGGCTGAAGGAAATCAGCGGATCAGTCCCATCTGGTGCAGGACAACGTAAACGTCTTCACGGCGTTGGTCCAACAGTTGGCCGTTAAACAGGGTGCGGTCCTTTGGAGCTGTGACGCTCTTGAAGAAGCGCATGTCTTCGGGGCGCTTTCGCATGGTTCACCTCCTTTCGGGGGGATTATGCCGGGTATTTAGGCGCAACAATTAGGGCCATTTGAGGATAAAGAAATCAAAGGCCAAAATGGGCACAATGTACCGAGGCTGGTGAAAGGTAATTAGCGGACCGAATCAGGAATTCCCGAAACGTCATTGCATCATTGCGTGAGCTTCCGGCAGTCGACCCAACAAGAAGCTGGTTCCGAACTTTGGGGAAACTGCGCACCCGCGGCATGCTGCTTGGGTCCGCGCCTACAGCTGACTACTCAGCCATCCAAGGTGAGGAAGGCCGTCATGAACACCGCCGGCAACAGGCCGGTCCGATGGATCAGGAGTGGGTCAGAGAGCAAAAATGGCGTCGATCATCAGCAGAGGCCGGGGCAGCATTGACGGTCAACTTTCGTCCGCTAGTCAAAGTAATCATTTTTCCCAACCTCCTTCCGGCCTTTACAGCCTGCTGTGGCATTCACCCGAGTGACAAATCGGAAGAATGCGCGCCTGGTTCCCGGCGGATCGCTCTGGGAACAAGATATAAGCTACCCCATGAACAAGGAGTTTGGCCAGCGGAATTCGCTGTTTCCCCAAAACTTTTTCTCAATGAATGTTTTTAGAGGCCCCAGCGGACAATTGCGGGCGTCCGCTTATCCCAGCCGAGCGTGCAGACTTTGGCTGTACCGAGGATGAAATGCCGACCTTCACGGGCGTCCATTTCGAGCCAACGCGCGGTAAGGATGCGGGAGAAATGCCCGTGGGCTACCACCAGGACATTGTCCATTCCGGACTCCAGGACGCGCCCGATGATCTTGTCGGCACGGGCAGCCACCTCGTCCAGGGTCTCCCCGTTGGGAACACCATCTGTCCAGATGAGGTAGTCCGGGTTGTCCTTACGGATCAGGTCCGAGCTGATGCCCTCGTAGTCGCCATAGTTCCATTCGACCGCCAGCGGCTCGTGCACCGCTTCCGGGTAGCCGGCCAGTTCGGCTGTCCGGCGGGCACGTCGCAGCGGCGAGGTCAGCACCAGGTCGAAGTCGATGCCTTCCAGGACCTTGCGTGCTTCAACAGCCTGCTGCTCACCCTCAACAGTGAGGGGTAGATCAGTCAGGCCGGTGTACTGGCCGCTCTTGGACCACTCCGTTTCGCCGTGGCGAAGAATCCAGAGTTGCGGACGTGGGGAAGTCGCAGCATTCATGAGGGCTCCTCAGTTTCAGTCAAAGGCTCGACGACGGCGGACTCGGGTTGCGTGCCCCACCACGCCAAAAGCTTCTGCTCGGCTTCCTCCGGGGACAGCGGTCCATGTTCCATGCGCTCCTCCAGGAGGAACTTGTAGGCCTTGCCCACTACCGGTCCCGGCTTGAGTCCCAGAAGGGCCATGATCTGCGCTCCATCGAGGTCAGGCCGGACGGCTGCCAGCGATTCCTGCTCCAAGAGCGCCGCGATGCGGTGCTCAAGGTCATCGTAGGCGAAGGACAAGCGGTCAGCCTTGCGCTGGTTACGCGTGGTGACATCGGAGCGGGTCAGCCGGTGCAGGCGTTCCAGCAGGGGACCGGCGTCGGTAACGTACCGGCGGACAGCTGAGTCGCTCCAGCCCGCATCGCCGTAGCCGTAGAAACGCATGTGAAGTTCCACCAAGCGGGAAACAGCCTTGATCGAGTCGTTGTCGAACCTGAGCGCCTTCATCCGCTTGGCCGTCAGTTTCGCACCGACAACGTCGTGGTGGCGGAAGCTCACCGCGCCGCCCTGTTCGAAACGGCGCGTAGCCGGCTTGCCGACGTCGTGCATCAACGCAGCGAACCTCAGCACAAAGTCCGGCCCGGGCACCGGGCCATCGGGACCTGTTTCCAGTGCGGCGGCCTGCTCCAGGACCTGGAGTGAATGCTGGTACACGTCCTTGTGGCGGTGGTGCTCGTCGGCTTCCAGACGCAGCGCAGAGACCTCAGGGAGCACGAACTCGGCCAAACCTGTATCCACCAGGAGGTCGATACCCACGCGCGGGTGGGCTCCGTTAATAAGCTTGACCAGTTCTTCGCGGACGCGTTCGGCGGAAATGATCTTGATGCGGTCGGCCATTTGGGACATGGCGAGCCGGACGTCGTCGTGAACCGACACGCCGAGCTGCGACGCGAACCGGGCCGCGCGCATCATGCGCAGGGGGTCATCCGAGAATGACGCCTCGGGAGCGCCAGGTGTTGCCAACTCGGAGGCGTGGAGGTCGCGGACCCCGCCGAAGGGATCCACGAGTTCCAGGCTGGGCAGCCGAAGGGCCATGGCGTTGATGGTGAAGTCGCGGCGCAGCAGGTCATCCGTCAAGGAGTTCCCGAAAGCCACCACGGGCTTCCGGGAATCGGGATCGTAGGCCTCGGCGCGGTATGTGGTGATCTCGATCTGGAAACCACTCTTCTTCATCCCGATGGTGCCGAAGGCGCGGCCGATCTCCCAGAAGTTGTCCGCCCACTTCTTGATGACGGCGATGGTCTGGTCCGGTGTGGCGTCGGTGGTGAAGTCGAGGTCCGGGGATGTCCTCCCCAGGAAGAGGTCGCGCACGGGGCCACCGACCAAGGACAGCTCAAAGCCGGCGTCGACAAAGCGCTGCCCGAGGTCGAGCACCACCGGATCGATGGTGAAGTTAACAGAAGAGCTGTCCAATACGTGCGCCATAGTCCCTTAAGCTTGGCAGATTTTTATCCGGGAGTGGGCCACTGTTCCATGCAATATCAGGCATGCGTCCGCGGACCGTCTCCTGCAGTCCATCTTGTAGCCATGTCCCGGTCATCACTCCGGGGCAAGAGTCGTTAGAGTGGACCTCATGGCCAACCCGATCCCGAGCGCTCCTGGCAGGAGGACAAACGCACCGTTGCCGTCGGCAATCGGTGCCCACGTCGCGCCTGCTCCGCAGCACCCGGTACAGGCCTCACTTCCTACTGTTGAGGAAGTGTCAGCGGGCGGCGTTGTTGTGGACACGTCCGACGGCGAACTCCGGGTTGCGATTATTGCCCGCCTTAATAGGGGTGGCCGGCTCGAATGGTGCTTACCGAAAGGCCATCCCGAAGGCCGGGAAAACAACGAGGAAGCAGCCGTCCGCGAGATCGCCGAGGAAACCGGCATCGAGGGCAGCATCCTGGCACCCCTGGGCAGCATCGACTATTGGTTCACCGTGAGCGGTCACCGCGTCCACAAAACCGTCCACCATTTCCTGCTCCAGGCAACGGGCGGTGAGCTGACCATCGAGAACGATCCTGACCAGGAAGCCGTGGACGCCGCGTGGGTTCCTATCCAGGAACTGGCCCGCAAACTGTCCTTCCCGAATGAACGCCGCATCGCCGATCTGGCACGGGAAGTGCTGCCCGAACACCTCTGACCCGGGTACATGGGACGATAAAGGCGATGTCTGAAGCCAAAACCACCCAGTCCGTTCAATCCGGAGAAGCACGTTCCAGCGCCATCATGGCTGCAGGGACGCTCGTTTCCCGGTTCCTTGGCTTCGCCAAAACCTGGATGCTCGGCGCCGCCTTGGGCCTGGGATCCACCGTCAATGACACGTTCATCAACGCGAACAACCTGCCCAACCTGATCTTCCTGCTGGTGGCCGGCGGCGTGTTCAACGCCGTCCTGGTGCCGCAGATCATCAAGGCGAGCAAAGCCCCGGACCGCGGCGCGGACTACATCAGCCGCCTGCTGACCCTGGCCGTGCTGGTGCTTCTGGCACTCACGGCGTTGGTAACCCTTGCGGCACCCCTGGTCATCGATCTGACCACGCAGGGGTACTCCGAACAACAAAAGGCCCTGGCGGTCACTTTCGCGTTCTGGTGTCTCCCGCAAATCTTCTTCTACGGGCTCTATGCCCTGCTGACCCAGGTCCTGAATGCGCACGGAGCGTTCGGCCCGGCCATGTGGGCGCCCATCCTGAACAACCTCGTGGCCATCGCAGGCCTGGGAATGTTCATCTGGATCCTCGGCGCCAACATCACCAACCCCCACACAATCGACAACTGGGGGCCCACGCAGACATTCCTGATCGCCGGCTTCTCTACCTTTGGTGTGATCGCGCAGACGGCCATCCTCCTCATCCCCGTCTTCCGTTTGCGCCTTGGCCTGCGTCCTCGTTTTGGCTGGCGCGGCGTTGGACTGGGCCAGGCAGCCAAGCTGAGTGTTTGGACGCTGGCGACTGCCGCCGTCGGACAGTTGGCCTTCCTGTACGTCATGAGGATCGCCACCATTCCCGGTGCCGAACGCCTCCGCTTGGACAACGCAGGGGATACCGCCGCGGCAGCCGTCCTGCCCGGCAACGCCGTCCTGGAAGTCGCCAGCCAGCTGTATCTGCTGCCGCATTCGATCATCGCTTTGTCGCTGGCTACAGTCCTCTTTAACCGCATGACGCGCGCATCCCAGGACGGTAACAAGGCCGAACTCCGCGACGCCCTGTCCCACGGTCTCCGGACCATGGCCGTTGCCACGGTTTTCGGTGCGTTGGCCCTGTTTGCCTTGGCCGGCCCGCTGGGCATGTTCTTCTCCGGCGGCAATCCGCAAGACGGCGTCATGCTGGCGCAGACCCTCACAATCCTTGCGCTCAGTACCCCGTTCCTGAGCGCGAACTTCATGATGTCCCGCGTGTTCTACGCCAACGAGGACGCCCGCACGCCCCTGTACGTGCAGTTGTGGCTGGCGGTGATCTACGTGGTGGGCGCGTTCTTCATCCAGTTCCTCCCCGTGGGCCAGATCATTTACGCGATCGCGATCCTCTACACGTTGGGCAACATTCTCTCCGTGGTGATCAGCGTGGTGTTCCTGCGCCGGTTGCTGGGCCACCTCGACGGGCCAAGGATCGCAAACTCCTATATCCGCATGGGCTACGCCGGACTTGGTTCAGCGCTGGCGGGGGCGGCAGCCCTATGGCTCCTGGGCAGCTACCGGGCCGACGGTTTCGCGTGGAG
Organism: Paenarthrobacter nitroguajacolicus; assembly: GCF_031455195.1. Classification (GTDB taxonomy): domain Bacteria; phylum Actinomycetota; class Actinomycetes; order Actinomycetales; family Micrococcaceae; genus Arthrobacter; species Arthrobacter nitroguajacolicus_D. The sequence continues at coordinate 316,322 of NZ_JAVDSH010000004.1, forward strand.
CAGCCGCCCGGCCGCCCTGGTGACCGTCGTCGTCGTCGGGCCCGTCATGTTGCTCGCCTACCTGGTCTTGCTAAGGGTCTTCCACGTCACCGAACTTCGCGACCTCCTGCGCCCGCTCATGGGACGTTTGGGCCGCGGCGCGCCGGAGCCGGTCGCCGCAGGAGCCACAGAACCCACGACGCCGGAACGCGCCACAGTCTCGGACGACACCGGTTTGATCCCGCGCATCTCGGGCGAGTTCGACGCCGCCTCGTTCAGGGCCGGTCCGGCTGTTGGGCCCCAGCGCACGGCATCGGCCGCCGCTGTGGACGCCCCAAAGACCTACCTGCCCGACGAAGACGTGCCCAGCACAGCCTTGGGTGGCAGGTTCCGCCCGCAGGTCCCGTTGCCGGGCCGGCGGACCTACCAAGGCGATGCGGGGCGCAACCCATACTTCCCCAGCAGGCAGAACAAGAAGTAAGCCGGTGCCGCCAACACGGGCGGCGGGCACCAATCAGCTAGGCTAGAAACGAATATAGGTAGTTGCAAAAGCGGTTGAACCGGCTCGCCGGGCCGGCCGTGTGCAGGACCCGCAGCTCCCGGACAGCCTAGGAGGAACACGTGTCCCACCCGATCGACGTCGGATCAGTACTTGGCGGCCGCTACAAGGTCACGGCCAATGTGTTGACCTCGCATGACCAAGATCAGGTGCTCGACGGCGTGGACCAGGTCCTCAACCGTCCCGTGAGCATCCTCGTCGCCGGACCCGGAAACGCCGAGCAGGTTGCCCAGAGCGCCCGTGAAGTCGCCACCGGGGAGCGCCCTGGCCACGTCCAGATCCTGGACCTCGGCATCAGCGATAACACCACGTATCTCATCACCAACCACAGCTCCGCGCCGGACCTGCTCGACCTCGTTGTGGCCACCAACCCGCCATATATCGAGCCCTTCTTCACGGAGACGCTCGGCAGCGAAATCTTTGGGCAGCCGCGCACGTACGAGCCCGAAACCTACGACGGCCTCTATGAAGACGACGAGCACGACGCCGAGTACATCCAATACGACGAAAATGGCTACCCCATCCCGTCCGAGGCCGATGCTGATCAGGTAACGCCTGGTTCCGAGGCCGGGAATGTGCCTCCCAGGCCTGCCTCCAGCCCCACATCTGCCAAGAGTGGCATCGCCGGTAAGCTCGCTGCCGCTGCTGCCGGAGCCGGAGCAGCGGGGCTCGCTGCCGCCGCCGCGCTGAAGAACCAGGGTTCCAGGAATCACGACGCCGGTGCTGGCGCCGGCGCTGATGCCGCTGCCTCAGGTGCCACTGGGGGAGCGTCCCACCAGCCGCCCACCCAGGCCGTTACCTCACAACCGACTCCGCCGCCGGCCAGGCCCGCCGCACCGACCCAACCGCCTACCCAGGCTGTCAGTTCCCAGCAAGCACCTGCCCGCGAGCCGGCCAGGCCTGCCGAGACCGCTAAGCCTGCAGGGGCTGCTGAGCCCAAGGTATCGCTCTGGTCCGAGGAGGACTACGGCTTTGCAGGGGCAGGCGCCGCTGCCGGGGGAGCTGCCGCTGCGGGCAGTACCTCGGACACTGGCTACGATCGCGCTCCAACCAGCTTCCCGGCGTCGGCCGCTGTCCAAGAGGACTACGACGACAACGAGGTATACGAAGACGAGGCTCCCGAGAAGGAACCCCGTTCGCTCCGCTGGCTGGTTGGTGGCCTGCTGGCTGCTGTCCTGGTGGTAGGTCTAATCCTGGCTGTTACCAACCTTGGCAGCCTCCTTCCCAGCAGTGCGCCCGCAGCGAGCCAGAGCACGCCGGCCCCGCCGTCCAGCGAAACCAAGACCGAAGAACCGGCCCCCACGCAGGCTCCGCCGCCCGCGGCGCCGCCGGCCATCGAGGGCATCACCCGCCTGGGAGATTTCCCCTTCGCGGCCACCTACGACAAGGACCTTGCACGCGCCTTTGACGGCAACGCGGCAAGCTACTGGTCAGACATGGAATTCGCGACGGCGGACTGGGGTGGCCTGGTCACGAACATGCCGCTGGTCATCAAGCTCAAGGAAAAGACCGAGGTCAAGTCCATTGTGCTGAACCAACTGGGTGGATCGGGCGGCAGCATCAGCGTCTACACCAACGACCGCCCCGCCATGGACGGCGCCAAGCTGGTAGGCACCAACAGCTTCACCTCGCCTGAATTGACCCTGCCCCTCGCAGCGCCGACGCAAACCCAGTACATCATTGTGGATATCAAAACCCTCCCCAAGCTGGCCGCCCCGAAGACCCGCTTCGGATTCGGTCTGCGCTTGGCTGAAGTCGCAGTCCAGTAGTCCGCACCAAACCAAGCACCAGTAGAGGCCGTTCTGACTTGCCAGGACGGCCTCTACTGCTACCTGCGTGGGTGTCACCGCTTCGATTTGGCGCGTGTCCAGAAGGTACCCTGAATGTTGGTGGCTTTTAGGGCCGACAAACTCCAACGGAATATTTGGGGCTTAACTGGGGTTGAGTCAGGTGGCTGCCCCGAAAGCCGCAGCATCGACTAAGGAAGAGGTTCACGCCACGTGAGCATTGCAGAAAACGGCGCATCGCAGGTGCGCGACGTCATCATCGTAGGTTCAGGCCCCGCTGGCTACACAGCCGCTGTTTACACCGCCCGCGCCAACATGAATCCTCTGCTCATTGCCGGCTCTGTCACCGCTGGTGGCGAGTTGATGAACACCACGGACGTTGAGAACTACCCGGGATTCCCGGAAGGCATCATGGGTCCGGACCTGATGGAGAACTTCGAAAAGCAAGCCGCCCGCTTCGGCACTGAAATCCAGTTCGAGGACGTTACCGAGCTGGACCTCGAAGGCGACATCAAGACGGTCACCATCGGTACGGGGGAGACCTTCCAGGCGAAGGCCATCATTCTGTCCACGGGCTCGGCTTACCGCGAGCTGGGATTGGCCAACGAAAAGCGGCTCTCAGGCCACGGCGTTAGCTGGTGTGCAACCTGCGACGGTTTCTTCTTCAAGGACCAGGACATCGCCGTCATCGGTGGCGGCGACTCCGCAATGGAGGAAGCACTCTTCCTCACCAAGTTCGCCAAGTCCGTTACCGTCGTCCACCGCCGCGACACCCTCAAGGCGTCAAAGATCATGGGTGACCGCGCCCAGGCACACGAAAAGATCAAGTTTGTCTGGAACACGGCCGTTGAAGACGTCCTCGGTGGGGACAAAGTTACGGGCCTCAAGCTGAAGAACCTGGTGGACGGCACTGAGTCCGAGCTCGCAGTCACCGGCGTGTTCGTGGCCATCGGAAACGATCCCCGCACAGACCTCGTCAAGGGCAAGGTGGACCTGACCCCTGAAGGAACCATCGCCGTGGAGGGCCGCAGCTCCAAGACGAACATCAAGGGTGTCTTCGCCGCGGGTGACGTCATCGACCCCACCTACCGCCAAGCCATCACGGCTTCGGGCTCGGGCTGCGTGGCCGCCCTTGACGTAGAGCACTACCTCGCGGACCTGAACTCCTAAGCTGCATCCAAGCAACCATACGAAGGGAAAAGTTATGAGCAACGCAAAAGACGTAACTGACGCAAGCTTCAGCACGGATGTCCTGGCTTCCGACAAGCCGGTCATCGTGGACTTCTGGGCAGAGTGGTGTGGCCCCTGCCGCAAGCTCGGCCCCATCCTCGACGAGATCTCCGTCGAGTACAGCGACAAGGTTGAGGTCGTGAAACTCAACGTCGACGACAACCCTGCTATCGCAGCTGAGTATGGCATCACGTCCATCCCGGCCGTGTACCTGTTCAGCGGGGGAGAAGTGAAGAACACTGTCATCGGTGCCAAGCCGAAGCAGTTCTTCGAAAAGGAATTCGCGGACGTACTGTCCTAAGTTCCCGCTCAACGTCTAAAGCCGGCGGTTCCTGCTCCATACGGGGTAGGAACCGCCGGCTTTTTGTTTATTTTCCGTGAAATGAACCTCTTCAGGATGCATTGGCGGCTCCCGTGCGCTTGTTGACGACCGTTGCGCCGCGAATCCGTGGCTCGACTTCCCCCTCACTGGGGTAGGGGCAACTCCCGCCCCCGCCCCTCCCGGCCAACCCCCACTCACACCCCCGCCCCTCCCGGCCAACCCCACTCACATCCCCCCCTCCCGGCCAACCCCCACTCACACCCCCGCCCCTCCCGGCCAACCCCCACTCACACCCCCGCCCCTCCCATCCAACCCCCACTCACACCCCCGCCCCTCCCATCCAACCCCCACTCACACCCCCGCCCCTCCCGGCCAACCCCCACTCACACCCCCGCCCCTCCCGGCCAACCCCCACTCATATCCCGACCCCATATGTTCGAGGCGGCGCCCGCTCATGGAGGGCTGGCGGCTGCGGTCGAACGAAACTCAAGGAGAATTGGCTCCCGCTTTCCTGTGGTTTGGCGCACGAGACCTGGAGTGCGTCGGTGGGTTTCAATAGGTCGAACAGGCGCGCGACTACAGAGCGCACTGGCACCGAAGCTGTGTTGTGACGCGGCAATTCTTGTCTCATGTGCTCCATCGACCGCGAACGTTGGAGATGTTTCACGTGAAACCGATCCAACTGTCCCAATCTACGTCCCAGTGAGCTACGTATCTGAACGATCTACCCATGCTCTGAGTCTCTGAATTCAAACAGAGAATGGCTCCCAAAAGAGCGCCGGGACTACTCCACTAAAAAGTGTTTGAGACTGACAGGTGCCCTCTTCTAGCCCATCCAGGCGCCCTTTTCTAGCCCGTCATGCTCAGTGAATTGTTCACCTCGCGCGGTTGGCAACCGGACGAAGCCGCGCTGGTTTCCTATTGCGGGCCTGGCTCAGCGCCTTGTGCGTGTAACCAGCTCTACGCTGCTGGGGGGCATGTCATCAACTATTCGTGGAATCCCCGGCACGCTACTTCCGGTCTCAGCGTCAATCCCGCATCCTCTACGCTGTCCGGCATACTGCCGCGCTTCCACAGACGCTAACAAGTAGCTCATGATCCGTAGGAGCACCTGTTCAGTGGGCCGCTAGATTTACACCCAATAAGTCAGAGAGCCGTTTCACACACTACGCATCCTGTAGGGTGCCAGGAATGTGTAGACGCGACCCACGACAACACCGTACTGGGTACCTCTGAATACAGTCCCATGTTCTCCTTGGTTGCCTTCGGCACGTTACTCACGAAGCTGCCATCCGCCCTACAGACAGAAGTACGGCATTAGCAGAGCCATTTCAATGACCATCCGAGCGCGGGCTCAGTCGAGTGGCTGATGTTTCACGTGAAACAAAGCTCGACTCACGCACTGACGAACCTTCGACCGACCAAAATTGGATTTTTCACACACGCTGTGTGACCGCGGCAGATCAGTCGGGACGCCAACAAGCTCAAGCGCAGGGCGCAATCAAGGTCTCCAGACCAAAGCACCTGTGGAAGGAGAACAACTGCTATATCGCCACGCGCACTAGCCTCAAGCCGTAGTAGCGCCAGTCTAGATGGCGGCTACACCTCAGATTCTCAGACGCTCCACAGCCCGTCAACGGCCCACACTGTAGGCTCAACTCCACAGGAGTCGACTCACCTCACTCCCTTGAGCAATATCGAGCCTCGTACCGCGGTCCCAGATTCCAGGCCTTTGGGGGGCAGGCAGGGCACCTAGGGCGCGGCAGGGAGTACTGAATCCTCATTGGAACCGCCATCGCGGGAGAAAGTGATGGGGATTGCCTGCGTTGGAGCATATCGGCATTCCTTCCATCCTCCATATCCATGCGCTTGGAGCTACACCGACATGCGCAGCGCGTGGTCACTTTCACAACGACCTGGAAATGGGGTCCCACCATCAGGTCATGGCTTCCCGCTGCTCCGCGCCTACCTCGTTGGATCGTTGGCATGCGTCGATGCTCTCCGAAGTCAGTTCATTGGCGTCAATGGAGCCGAGCCACGCTGGACCACGATCATCCTCCTGTTGAGCGAACCTGCGTGTTGCTTAGGACACGCTCTTCCGGGAGGGAAGGGCAGGAGGCAATGGGTCCTCCAAGTAAGGGACCTCCAGCCTGTCGGCCAAGTAGCATCGATCAGGACGGCCCTTCTATCAGCGCTAGCCCCGGCCAATCACACGAATGTTTCACGTGAAACGGAGCGCCACAAATGCGCAGGTCCCAGGCAAGCCCTGCGTCCACCGCCAACTGCAGCCCTATAGCGACTCGGATGTCTTCAGGGAGGCTCCTTCCGCAGCCACCCAAATGTCCCTTGAGCAGTATCGGCTGTTCCCGGAGCAGGAGGCTTCAATCTGTGGCCCGTGGGAGATGCGACTCCCCGCAGGTTCCCATTCCTAACCCATCACATGGTCCATCCGCCGAGCACTGTGCTGTACAACCTCGCTTATAGATGGGAAGTCTGAGCTCCGATTACGCAAGGTCAGATTCCGCTTTGAGTCTCCTATAACGCACCACCCGTACGTGCTCTGGGCCGAAGCAGATAGCTCAAGATCAGGGCAGCCGCCGCATCCAGACATCCGATCAATAGGCTTGGATTTCTGCCTGAAAATCCAAGCCCTCTGCTGCGGCAACCGTGGGAGACGGTTCGGTCCCATTCATCCACAGAATTTTGAGACACACCACCGCGGCTAATGCAGGGGGGATCTCAGCGCCCCTCGTTACATAGGTCTTCCGGCTCGATGACGCGGGGGACGAAATCGCACCGTTGACTTGGCCATAGCGGGCACTTGTAGCGACGCCACGAGCACTAGAACTTGAGATGAAGGGGGTAGTTATTCACAATGTTATCCACAGGCTTTTCCACTGCCCATGAGATTGCCCATAGGGGGATCAAGCCGGCCAGTCCGATACCGGCCAGAAATCGCTCGCACCGAGAAGGATTGTTTCGTTTCTTCTTGGATGCCCTTTCAAACGGAAACGCACCTGAAGCCTCCAGAATCAATGCATATGGGCCCATTTTTGCGCCTTGGCAAGGATGCATCTGCGGCAACAAGGAACCGCTGCCAGACTTAGGTACTGGGCCAGTCCTCGTCGCTCGATATTGGATTTCAATAGACCTGGAACCAGGAATTTTAGCGGAGTGAGCGAGGCCTCGACGGATGACTTATCCCCATCGTTATCCACAGCGATATCCACCGACTTGTCCACATCATTTCTGCACATGTGGGGGGGCTTCGGACTTAGGCTCCCGACACTCACGCCGGTCCGTTTCACGTGAAACATCACAGAAGCGCACCGTCATGCAGTAGCCACGCGTACGGTTCCTCGTGCGCAGGGGACCCCCGAAGTCGAAGGTAGGTACTTGAGCGCATGGACAGCGAATCAGGGGTATATAGGCACGCCGACGGGATCTTACGCCAACATCGGATCAATCCGTCCGCGGATCACGTCAAGCGTGCGGAGGCTAGTAACCCGTGAGATCTACGAGCAATGGCCTGCCCAAGCTGATGCATCCGTTTCTGAGTAGCTTTAGACAATGTCTGATGCACGGACGGTGACGGCACCGGCAGGGGACCTGTAGCCAGACAAGTCGTAGTAAGCGCTGTACATGCCCAGGTTCAGCGCCCGCTCGGCTTGCCTATGCCCGCTCCACCAGTTCAGTGATCCTTGTGCCCTACCGGCGCCTGTGGCACCCGCACGGGAACCAGTCAAGGAAAACTTGAGGACGAAGATCGCGAACTGAAAGTATACGAGCGTTGCTCTGATGTGCACCTTGACCCAGCCCGTATGAACCTTTTTTCCTTTACCCTGGTCCGAACAGCTGGAATGTCCATGGCACAATCTCGTTACAGCTCAGCAAATCGAGATGCTGCAAAATAGCCCACAACCGTGCTTGCTCGGGCCGTCACATGTCGGTGCAATCGCTGGAATCTAAGCGTGGACCTAGAACGCTACCTTGGACCCTGTCACGCCACCTTCGACTTTTATCTTCCGCCCCAAGTGCGTACGATCCGATAGTCTACTCTAAGTTACGGCCGTCCATCATTCTATTCCTGACTGATTTCAACCAAAGCCCTGTCCCGACTCTCGTCTGCACTCACCCCCCTTTGAGCAGCCCAGCTCCAAATGGGATCAACGTAGTCATGAAGTTCACGGACCAATCGGCGCCCTTCCAAATGCCGGCACTCTTGTCCACTTGGGGTTTGGTCGAAGACGGGTTCCGTTCTGCGATCGATCGGCGTCTCACCCATCCGTCCCAGCAAATATATCGGGGCCGCGGGATGCCGACAACCATGGGTGCTCGTACGCCCGACAAGACGGGAGACACTGATACGGATGTCGGCGCGGTCAGCGGCTCGACTGGGCAAGGTTCAAGGCCTTTGGTGCCGGCGTCCAAGGGGCCTTTCACCCGCGTTCGACCACGATATTCACGGCCTCAAGCCGAATAGGCCTGAAGATGCGTCCCGCCATTGAAGGGCTGATATGACGCCCGACTTCTCGCTTACATGTCACCCCGATCCGGCATCATGTAGTTCCGGCGCCGCGCCGTTTCACGTGAAACATATGCCGACATCTAGCGCCCCCATCGCTACTCAGCTCATGCCGACAAATGCAGGGAGCACGCTAGTCAGCCGAACCTAGAGTTGTGCGCAGATGGCGATACTTGCGGCGGCACGCAAGCCAACTCGTGCCGAAGTCACTACTCGGAATACCGTTTCACGTGAAACATGATCGTTCGCGCCCAGGGCAGCAATCAAGGCGCTGAACAGCACTTCTTCGCCCTCAAAGACAGTACAAACAGACCCATCAGCCAACCAGCCCTCGCCCAGCCCTCGATGCGAGGTTCCGCCACTTGAGCGATGCACCAGCGCAAGTGCGCAACAGTATCTCTAGACGGGCATGCGACCCTCGGAGGCTCTGTCCAACACGGTGTCAGCCTCTTTGTTTCACGTGAAACAGCCCCAAGACTATAGTTTCAGTGCGGATCCACATTGCACTTGGCGGCCCCCGTCCCTACGGCGCCAGGCTAGGAGACAACGGATTTCACCAACAGCGACAGACTTAGTCGGAAGAGGCAATAGCGGAGGAGGCATCCAACTGGACGAACCGGGCCTGGATGATCGCGTGAACACGCCGGAACGCTAGAAGGGGCAAGGACGCTAATTCACCAGCGGGCGACGTTTAGGGGAAATACAGCGGCACCTTCACAGCTAGAGCAGGGCGAGTACCCGGGCGCATCCTTTACATACGCCCTTGACGGCATTGTTTCACGTGAAACGACAAGGCCACGACCGGCCAGCCTCGTCGAGCTAAAACCAGATCGAACAGGGGCGCACTACGGCCGACAAAAAATGGGGCCCGCTCCAAGAGCGGGCCCCATCTACTGAATGCTCCAGTACTAGTCCTCAGCTCCTGGTCCGAGAACGTCCATGATTCGGTTCAAATCCTCGACACTCGCAAACTCAATACTGACCCGCCCCTTCCGAGCACCCAAAGTAATCTTCACATTGGTATCCAAACGATCGGAAAGCGACGAAGCAAGGTAATCCAAACGTTCGTGGCGAGCGTTGGGCTTAGGAATGGAGTTCTTCGCAGGCGCAGTAGGGTCTTGGTACAGAGCTACGGCTTCTTCGGTTGCCCGCACAGACATGCCCTCAGCGACGATCTTCTGAGCCAGGCGTTCCATTGCCGCCGCATCAGGAAGGGACAGCAAGGCACGTGCGTGACCGGCTGAAAGTACACTGGCAGCGACTCGGCGCTGCACCAATGGGGGCAGCTTCAGCAAGCGAAGAGTGTTGGAAACCTGCGGGCGGGACCGGCCAATGCGATCTGCCAACTGTTCGTGGGTGGTACCAAAGTCCTCAAGGAGTTGCTGGTAGGCCGCTGCTTCTTCCAACGGGTTCAGTTGGCTGCGGTGCAGGTTTTCGAGGAGCGCATCGCGGAGAAGGTCGTCATCCGTGGTGTCACGGACGATTGCAGGAATAGTCTCGAGTCCTGCGGCCTGCACGGCCCGCCAACGACGCTCACCCATCACCAATTCATACGGTTCTCCACCCTTTTCAGTTGAAGTCCGGACAACAATTGGCTGAAGAACGCCTATTTCTTTGACGGAGTGCACCAGCTCAGCCATGTCGTCCTCATCGAAGACGGACCTGGGCTGTTTGCGGTTTGGATGAATGTCGCCGACCGGAATCTCGGCAAAACGGGCACCCGGAACTTCTACGAGCTCAACGCTTGGCGAGACAGAAGCAGAAGGCTCGTCCGCCGTCGGGTTTTCATCTTCAACCACTGCGGCATCAGTAGCAGCTGCGCGTTTGGTAGTCGAAGTCTTGGCTGAAGAAGAAGACATCTTGGTGGCGGGCTTTGCCGCGGGCTTTGTCCGCGCTGAAGTGGAAGACTTGGCACCGGACGCTTTGGGCTCGTCAGCAAGCACCTCGGTGATTGGTGTCTCAGACGACGGTTCGGCGGTCTTCCGTGCCTCCGGAAAGAACAGGTCCACGGGACGGGAAGCTGCGGCGCCATTTCCCTGGGCACCAGGCGCGCTGGGAATGAGAGCCCCAAGACCCCTGCCGAGGCCCCTTCGCTTTTCGCTCATTGATTCATCCCTCCGATGGATAGCCAAGCACGGTCCGGCTCAGGCTGTTGCAGTGTTTCAAAAATTCTAGCGTTCAGCGATTTCGGCGGCGGCTTCCATGTAGGACAACGCGCCGCTCGACGAAGGATCGTAGGTCATGACTGTCTGCTGGTAACTCGGAGCCTCAGAGATGCGGACCGACCGGGGTACCACGGCACTCAGTACTTGATCGGGGAAGTGCTGGCGCACCTCAGAAGCAACTTGGGCGGCGAGGTTGGTGCGGCCGTCGTACATGGTCAACAGAATGGTGGAGACGACGAGGTCGGCGTTCAGGTGCTTCTGGATCATTTCGATGTTCTTGAGCAGCTGGCTCAAGCCTTCAAGTGCGTAGTACTCGCACTGGATGGGAATGAGTACCTCGCTGGCCGCGCAGAATGCGTTGACCGTGAGCAGGCCGAGACTCGGCGGGCAGTCGATGAAGATGAAGTCGAGTCGCCCTTCACCGCTTTTTTCCCGTTCCTTGGCGTAAACATCGATGGCACGGCGGAGACGCTGTTCGCGAGCAACCAATGAGACCAGCTCGATCTCGGCACCAGCCAAGTGAATCGTAGCGGGGGCGCAGATAAGGTTGGGGATGTCCGGGCATGGCGCCACAACGTCTTTCAGGGGCAGATCGTTGATCAGGACGTCATAAATGCTGTCGACATCGGCATGGTGTTCAATGCCGAGGGCCGTCGACGCGTTGCCCTGCGGGTCAATATCGATGACCAGGACGTTGAGGCCTGCGGAGGCCAAGGCGGCTGCGATGTTGACCGTGGTTGTGGTCTTGCCAACGCCGCCCTTTTGATTGGAGACCGTGAAGATACGGGTCCCTTCAGGCTTGGGCAGCTCGCGACCGACAAGGCGTTCACGCCGGCGCGTTTCGTTGGCCAGCTGGCGGGCAATGGGGCTGGAATCATCGATGGAATCCATGACGTTTCGCACTCCATCTGTGACAGTTTCACGTGAAACGGCGTTATCAACCGAATGAGGGCGCACTATTGCAGACTGAAGGGACGCAGAGGGTGTGGCCATTGCCCGCGCGGACCCCAAAGACATAAACGGCGGGATTCGCTGCGTGGAGGTTTCACTACTGCCCACTGGTCACACTCTCACTCTCATTTGGCGCTTGCTGCCGATCTCTAGCCTAACCGCTCGGCCGCCGACACGCGGGAAACCGGGCGGTAGCTACGAGCTCTTTCCGGGCTTGTTGACGATGATCCGCACCACGGTGGTGGGTTCCTCCAAAAGTTCCTGTCCGCAAACCACAACGGACGTTTCCACGCCACCAAGCTTGCGGATAACTTTCTTTGCCTTCTCTATCTCTTCGCCTGCGCTTCGGCCCTTAATGGCCACCACTTCACCGCGACCATTCAAGAGTGGGATGGTCAGGCCGGCAAGGTTGCTCAGTGCCGATACTGCCCGCGCCGTAACGACGTCAGCGTCAACAAGGCCCACTGCCAGTTCAGCGCGGGTCCTCATGATGGTGACGTTGTCCAGGCCGAGATCATCCACTATCTCTTGGAGCCAAATGACGCGGCGCTCCAGGGGCTCAATCAAGGTAAGTTCGAGATCCGGCCGGGCAATTGCCAAGCAAAGACCCGGAAGGCCCGCACCGGACCCCACGTCGGCAACGTGACTGTCCATCGCAATGGCAGATTCGATGACTGCGCAGTTCAGGACGTGACGGCTCCACAAGCGAGGGATCTCGCGCGGACCGATCAGTCCCCGTTCGGTACCGGACGTAGCCAGGTGTTCGACATAGCGCTTGGCGAGATCCAGGCGCTCCCCAAAGATCTTCTCTGCCGCTTCCAGTTCAGCTGAGGTGATGTCAACCATGAGCTTCTAGTCAGCCGAGACTACGATGTGGCGACCAGCGCCTTCACCCTCGGATTCTGAAACCAGTCCGAGATCAGCGACGACGTCGTGGACGATCTTGCGTTCGTAAGCGCTCATGGGTTCCAGGGCCACAGTCCCACCATCGGCCTTGACCTTGGCCACGGCATCCTCGGCGATCTGCTGGAGAACGCCGGCGCGCTCCTTGCGGTATCCGTTGATGTCCAGCACCAAGCGGGACCGGTTCTCGGTAGCGGACAGCACCGAGAGGCGCGCCAGTTCCTGCAGTGCTTCCAGCACCTCGCCGTCGCGGCCAACGAGGCTGTCCAGGGCTGCGGACTCTTCGTCTGCGCCGATGGAGATGTAGGTACGCCCGTTGCGGACCTCAATGTCGATGTCGCCGTCGATGTCGGCGATGTCCAGGAGCTCCTCGAGGTAGTCGGCAGCGATGTCGCCTTCCTCTTCCAAGCGGCTGGCCGTCTTGGACTGGGTTTCTTCCTGGGAGTCGTCCTGGTCTTCAGTTACGGCGGTGGTAACTTCTTCGGTGCTCTCGGCAGACATTACTTCTTCTTCCTGTTCTTACGTTGTGGCTGGACGCGCTGGGCACGGGCTTCGGCGGCTGCAACCGCCGCAGCTTCGGCCTCGGCAGCGGCATCAGCGGCTGAAGTCTTCTTGCCACCCAACAGCGGCGGCAGGCCCTTCGCTGCGCGGCGCTCCTCGAGTGCCTTTGCAGCAGGTGAACCCGGGGTGGGCATGCGGCGGATGACGAAGAACTGCTGGCCCATGGTCCAGAGGTTGGTGGTGGTCCAGTAAATAAGGACACCAATCGGGAAGTTGATGCCACCGATACCGAACACGAGGGGCAGGATGTACAGCATCATCTTCTGCTGCCGCATGAACGGGCTGGCCATGGCCTCTTCGGACATGTTCTTGGCCATGATCTGCTTCTGCGTGATGAACTGCGAGGCAGTCATGGCAACGATCATGATGATGCTCAGAACCACTACGGAGACGTTTCCAGCACCACCGTGAAGCAGCGCGGAGGACAACGGGGCACCAAAGATGCTCGACTCATCGAATTCCACGACTTGCTGGGCACTCATGGCCCCAATGCCGTTGCCCGCGTTCTTGGCGCTCGAGATACCCGAAAGCACCTGGAACAGAGCGAAGAAGAAGGGCATTTGGATCAGCATCGGCAAACATGCCGAGAACGGGTTGGTCCCATGCTTCTTGTACATCGCCATCTGCTCCTGTGCCATGGCCTGGCGGGAGAGCTGGTCGGTTTTACCCTTGTACTTCGCCTGCAGCTTCTTCAGGTCCGGCTGCAGCAGCTGCATGCCGCGCTGCGCCTTGATCTGCTTGACGAACACAGGAATCAGGGCGGCGCGGATCACCAGCACGAGGCCAATGATGGACAGAGTCCAGGTCCAGCCATTAGCGGCGGGCAGGCCAATGAAGCTCAGTCCCTCGTGGAAGCCGACCATGATGATCGACACCAGCCACTTGAACGGGAACATGATTGTCCCAAAGAAGTCATCCATTAGTTATCCCTATTCGTTAGGCCGCCGTGCGGCCTTCTTCATCAGCCTGAGCAGCCAGGAACTGGTCCGGGTTGTTCAGTACAACAATTGTGGGCGTCCGGCCTTCAGGCCAATGACGATGGCCGGCGGGGACATGGTCCACTCCACCGGCGTTCCACGGGTGGCATTTGGCGAGCCTCTTGGCTGCGAGCCAGCTACCCTTGACGGCGCCGTGCACCGTGACTGCTTCCAAGGCATACGCCGAGCAGGAGGGAAAGAAACGGCAAACCTGGCCGTACAGGGGGGAGACGACCTTGCGGTACGCCTTCAGCAAAAGGATGAGGATGTTCCGGGGCAGCTCCCACAGGAAGATACCCACAGCTGCGGGCAGGCTCCTGTTTGAGGGCACAGTTGAGGAAGGAACGACGGCGGTGCTTATGTCATGCACGCGGTGTCCCTTCCGTAGTGGTGCCGTTGCGGTCCGGCGAAGCGTTGCGTGGATTGGAGCCACCCAGTCGCTTCGTCGTCACTGCCAGTGCGGCGTTGTAGTCCGAGAGCAACTGCTCCCAGCTGGCAGATGCAGCTGCGGGCAGAGCCCGGACCACCACCGCCAGGCCAGTTCCATGCGTGTGCAAGGAAAGTGCGCCTGCTTCTCTCAGTCTCCTCTTAACGAGGTTCCTGGTCACAGCGTTCCCGACGGCTTTGGAGACAATGAAGCCGATTCGACTCGGCTCCCCGGCCCCAATAGAGGCCGTATATAACACTAAGTTCCGGCGTCCATTGCGGACGCCGGAACGTACAGTTGTTGAAAAGTCGGTAGACGTCCGCAGACGGTTAGGGGTGGCTAGCACCGTCGAACCCGCAAAAAGACCCTGACCGACAAGTCAGTTATTTACGCCGACAGTTCGACGCGGCCCTTGCCGCGACGGGCAGCCAGGATGGCGCGGCCGGCACGGGTGCGCATACGAAGGCGGAAGCCGTGCTTCTTGGCCCGACGGCGGTTATTCGGCTGAAAAGTCCGCTTGCTCACGTTAGTTACTCCAGTGGATCAAAGGTGCGCCCACCCGATCAAAAAAGGGGAAGAACTGGCCGACGCTAAGTTTTGTATGTGCCGCCGCCGTTGCCTCCCGCACGATGAACGTACGGACTTACAACTGATCTCAAAAGCGGACACAAAGGACTTCACAACGTTAGGGCAAAAAGGGACCCACAGTCAAACCGGCAGCCTGCCGCGCAAGTATCCACAGCTGTGTCCAGACTTTGTTCGCAGCCTGTGGATGAAGTGGCTCACAGGCCGAATTCCGGAACCACAACGGTGTAATTATCCACAGGCAACTTCCCAGCTATCTTCTAGCGATTTCATCCCCTAGAGTGGCTCAGTAGCCCAATGTCCACCCGCTGTGTATAACTCTGTGGATTATCGCCCAGAACAGCGCCGCCGGAGTGACTTCGGCTGCCAGCAACGCCGGCAAGCAAGTATTTAGGAACTGATTGATGACAGTAGACGAAGCCAACCACGCCAACACTGTCGGAAGTTCCTGGCGCAGGGTGCTGAGCCTCATGGAGCAGGACGACCGGGTTTCACCCCGTCAGCGCGGTTTCGTCATCCTCGCCCAGGCCCAGGGACTCATCGGTTCCACTCTGCTGGTAGCCGTTCCCAATGAGCTCACCCGCGAAGTCCTCCAGACGCAGGTCAAGGACGCCCTGGACGATGCCCTCCGCAGCGTGTTCTCGGACGACATCCGTTGCGCCATCGACGTAGACACTGATCTGGTGCCCGTGCACGCGGAGCCGGAACCCGTCGTCGAGCTTTCCGCGGTGTCCGACTTCGCCGAGCCGAAGCCGCAACCGACTCCGCCGAGCACTTCGCATGAGTTCGGCCGCCTGAATCCGAAGTACATCTTCGATACCTTCGTGATCGGTTCCTCGAACCGTTTTGCGCACGCGGCCGCCGTCGCTGTTGCCGAAGCGCCCGCCAAGGCCTACAACCCGCTGTTCATCTACGGGGACTCGGGCCTGGGCAAGACCCACCTGCTGCACGCCATCGGCCACTATGCCCGCCGGCTCTACAGCGGAATCCGTGTCCGCTACGTGAACTCCGAGGAGTTCACGAACGACTTCATCAACTCCATTCGTGACGATGAGGGCACCAGCTTCAAGACCACGTATCGCAACGTCGACGTGCTCTTGATCGATGACATCCAGTTCCTGGCGGGCAAGGACCGGACCCAGGAAGAGTTCTTCCACACGTTCAACGCCCTGCACAACGCCAACAAGCAGGTTGTCATCACCTCCGACCAGCCGCCCAAGATGCTGGCCGGCTTCGAAGACCGTATGACGTCGCGCTTCGAATGGGGCCTGCTGACGGACATCCAGCCGCCGGAGCTTGAGACCCGTATCGCCATCCTCCGCAAGAAGGGCCTCAGCGAGGGCCTGTCAGCGCCGGACGACGCCCTGGAGTACATCGCTTCGAAGATTTCCAGCAACATCCGCGAACTTGAGGGCGCCTTGATCCGCGTCACTGCGTTTGCGAGCCTCAACCGCCAGCCGGTTGACGTTGCCCTCGCCGAGATGGTCCTCAAGGACCTCATTACGGATGACGGCGCCCAGGAAATCACGGCGAAGCAAATCCTCGACCAGACGGCGGACTACTTCAAGCTCAGCATGGAAGAGCTTTGCAGCAAGTCCCGTACACGGACACTGGTGACAGCCCGGCAGATCGCCATGTACCTCTGCCGGGAGCTGACTGACATGTCCCTGCCCAAGATCGGCCAGGAGCTGGGCGGCCGCGACCACACCACAGTGATCCACGCGGACCGCAAGATCCGTGAGCTGATGGCTGAGCGTCGTGTGATTTACAACCAGGTCACCGAACTGACCAACCGCATCAAGCAGCAGCAGCGCGACTCCTGAATCCACATCGCGACCGCCACTACATACCTTATTAACAGGTGCATGTGGATAAGCCTGTGGATACTTAAGGGGACAAGCGTGCTTAATGGGCTTAAAACCCTTAAGCCGCCTGTGGATCGTTAAAAACGGTCCTGGGAGTTGTCCCCATCCACACCCTGTTTAAAACCCAGTTAACGCACACTCCGTGAACAGGGCTTAACCGCGGAACTGCGCGGCGAGATGGGGTTATCCACAGTTTCCACAGCAGTTATTAACACTACGAATCCCAAAAAATTGAAATCCCTCAAATAACAATCTCGTTCTGCCACACTCCGAGCCCGGCCAACGGCCAGGCCGAGGCCAGCCTGCGGCTGTCCACATACGAGGGGTCCGGCCGATCGGGGATGGGTTAATCGCGGATCTTCCGGCTAAGCTGTCAGCAGCGCTCCCATCCTCGGGTCTGTTTGTAGTTCGCTCAGTGCGGACCATGCAGGTTCCGGTGCGGGAGTGCGGAGATTTAGCGGCTTCCAAGCAGGAATCCGCAGCTACTACATGGCAGCAGCAATGAAAGGCGGCACCCCTCCGTGAAGTTCAGAGTCGACCGCGACGTCCTGGCAGAAGCCGTTACGTGGACCGCGCGATCGTTGTCTCCGCGGCCGCCTGTTCCGGTGCTTTCCGGCCTCCTCCTCAAAGCCGAGGCGGGAACCGTAAGTCTGTCGAGCTTCGATTACGAGACGTCGGCGCGCCTGGAAATCCCGGCAGACATCGCTGTTGAGGGCACCATCCTGGTATCCGGGCGCTTGTTGGCTGACATTTGCCGAAGCCTCCCCTCCGCACCGGTCGAGGTGGAAACCGATGGCAGCAAAGTCACACTGACCTGCCGCCGAAGCAGCTTCCACCTGGCCACCATGCCCGAATCCGAATACCCGGCCTTGCCGGCTTTGCCGGCAATCAGCGGCACATTGCCTGGTGACGCTTTTGCGCAAGCCGTTTCGCAGGTCATCATCGCTGCAAGCAAGGACGACACCTTGCCGATCCTCACCGGCGTACGTATGGAGATCGAAGACGATCTGATCACGCTCCTCGCCACAGACCGTTACCGCCTCGCGATGCGCGAAGTTCCCTGGAAGCCTGTTACTCCGGGAATTTCCACCAGCGCACTGGTTAAGTCCAAAACCCTGAACGAGGTTGCCAAGACCCTCGGTGGCAGCGGCGACATCAACCTCGCCCTCGCGGACGATGACAGCCGCCTGATCGGCTTCGAAAGTGGAGGACGTACCACCACGTCACTTCTGGTGGACGGCGACTACCCCAAGATCCGTTCCCTTTTCCCGGATTCCACCCCGATCCACGCGACAGTCCAGACCCAGGAACTCGTCGAGGCCGTACGCCGTGTATCGCTCGTTGCTGAACGGAACACTCCGGTCCGGCTCGCCTTCACCCAAGGTCTGCTGAACCTCGACGCAGGTACGGGCGAGGATGCGCAGGCTTCGGAAGAGCTCGAAGCCCAGCTTTCCGGCGAGGACATTACCGTTGCGTTCAACCCGCACTACCTGGTTGAGGGCCTGAGCGTTATTGAGACCAAGTACGTTCGCTTCTCGTTCACCACAGCTCCCAAACCGGCCATGATCACAGCCCAAGTTGAGGCTGACGGCGAAGACCAGGACGACTACCGGTACCTCGTGATGCCGGTCCGCCTGCCCAACTAGCAGGCACTCCGGACACGTCAACCCACCTTCCCAGAAAAGAGTTCACACTGTGCACATCGGACTGATCGGCCTTGGAAAAATGGGTTTCAACATGCGGGAACGCATGCGGAACGGCGGCATCGAGGTCACAGGTTTCGACCGCAATCCGGACATCACGGATGTTACTTCCGTAGATGAACTCATCGCGGCTTTGCCCACCCCGCGGCTGGTGTGGGTGATGGTCCCGTCAGGTGCCATCACGGATGCTGTGGTCACAGAGCTTGGTGAAAAGCTCAGCCCCGGTGACATGGTGATTGACGGCGGAAACTCACGTTTCACCGAGGACCAGAAGCACGCCGCGGCACTCGCTGAAAAGAACATCCGTTTTGCGGACTGCGGTGTTTCCGGTGGCGTTTGGGGCCTGCAGAACGGCTACGGCCTCATGGCCGGCGGTGCGGACGAAGACATTGAACTGGCCATGCCTGTTTTTGATGCCCTCCGCCCTGAAGGCGAACGCGCCGACAGCTTCGTCCACGTCGGCGGTGTTGGGGCAGGTCATTACGCCAAAATGGTCCACAACGGCATCGAATACGGCCTCATGCAGGCTTACGCCGAGGGCTATGAATTGCTCGCGGCCAAGGACATCGTGAAGGATCTTCCGGGAACTTTCCGTGCATGGCAGAAGGGAACGGTTGTCCGCTCCTGGCTCCTGGACCTCATGGTCAAAGCCCTTGACGAAGATCCAGGCCTGGCCTCGATCGACGATTACGTGGAGGACTCCGGCGAGGGTAGGTGGACCGTGGAAGAGGCCATAGCCAACGCGGTACCGGCCCCAGCCATTACTGCTGCACTGTTCGCCCGGTTTGCTTCCCGGGAAGACAACTCGCCAGCGATGAAAATGGTTTCCGCACTGCGTCATCAGTTCGGTGGACACGCCACCCGTCCGGCCAGTTAAGGCCGCTGGAGCCCTGCAAACGGCGTGTATCTCGAACATCTTTCACTGACGGATTTCCGCAGTTACGCACAAGTTGACCTGAAGCTCGGCCCAGGTGTGACCGTACTGGTGGGTTCCAACGGGATCGGCAAGACCAACCTGATGGAGGCCATCGGGTACCTTGCCACGCTAAGCTCGCACCGCGTGAGCACAGATGGTCCGCTGCTGCGCTTCGGCACTGAGCGGGCCATGGTCCGGGCGAGGCTTGTCCGCGGCGAGCAGTCCACCGTTATCGAGCTCGAAATCAACGCCGGCCGCGCTAATCGGGGCCGCATCAACCGCAGCAACCCGGTCCGTGCGCGCGACATCCTGGGCATCTGCCAAACAGTACTTTTCGCTCCAGAGGACTTGGCGCTGGTGAAGGGTGATCCTTCGAACCGCCGCCGATTCCTTGATGAGCTCTTGGTGAGCCTTGTTCCACGGCATGCTGCCACACGCAGCGACTACGACCGCGTCCTCAAACAACGCAACGCGCTCCTGAAGTCAGCCCGGACGGGTAAGTTCACCGCGGGACACGAAGCAACCCTGGATGTTTGGGACCAGCACATGGCCCGGGCCGGTGCCGAACTCCTGCACGCCCGCCTTGAACTCGTGGAGCGGCTCCGCCCTCACCTCAACAATGCCTACGCGCAGCTGACTGACGGAACCAAGGAAGCCGGTGCCATCTACCGTTCCACGCTCCAGGACATACTGGACGACGACGGCGGCTCGGCAGACCGCGCAACGGAACCGTCGTCGTCGGCCGAGGACCTTCGGGTGCTGTCCGTGGACGAGCTCACCGAACGGTACATCCAGGCTTTCGCTGCGTCGAGGAAGAAGGAACTGGAACGGGGGATCTCCTTGGTGGGGCCGCACCGGGACGAGCTGGAACTCGTTTTGGGCCAAGCGCCCGCGAAGGGGTACGCCTCCCATGGCGAGACCTGGTCCATGTGCCTTTCCCTGAGGCTTGCCTCCTACTACGTCATGCTGGACGACTCCCGCACGGGCGGGACCGCGCCGATCCTTATCCTGGACGATGTCTTTGCCGAACTTGATGTTCAACGGCGGCGTAAACTGGCTGCAATAGTGGCCGGCGCCGAGCAGGTGCTGGTGACGGCCGCCGTCGACGCCGATATTCCTGAGGAGCTGGCCGGACGGCGCGTTACCGTTGTTCCGGGAGGCATCGATGGCGAAGGATAGCGCGGACGGACTCCAGCCCGGCCGGGATCCCGACGAAATTGACGCGGCCCAAGCAGCGCTGAACCGCATGCGCGAGGCTGCTGCCGCCCGTGGCGAAGTAAGGCAGCGCGCTCCCCGCCCCGGATCAGCCCCCCAACGCAAAGGCCTCCGCAATACGAGGGGTTTCACCCAATTCCATGGCAGCGGCCGGGATCCTTTGGGCCTGGGCAAGGTTGTCGGGCGCTTGGTGGCTGAGCGGGGATGGACGTCACCGGTTGCCGTAGGGTCCGTGATGGCTGAATGGGAAACTTTGGTTGGTCCGGACATCTCGTCCCATTGCACCCCCGAGAGTTTCACGGACACCACGCTTCACGTCCGCTGCGACTCCACCGCATGGGCCACCCAACTGCGGCTGCTCAGTTCAAGCCTGCTTGAGATGTTCAGGAATGAACTGGGCGAAGGCGTAGTAACAAGCATCCACGTCCTGGGTCCATCGGCTCCAAGCTGGCGAAAAGGCGGGCGAAGCGTCAACGGACGCGGCCCCAGGGACACGTACGGCTAAACGGCGTGCAGGGCGATTCAACGCCCCTGGGCCGTATGGACCCCCATTGGGACCACCGCAGGGCCATTGCGGACAGGGCCAGTGGCCTCCCACGGGCATATTCAGCTGTGGGCTACCCCCTTATTTGCAAGGATTCGCGCGTATCCACGATAGAATTGGCGTAGATCACTGAGCGCCGGTGAAACGTCGTCCAGGTCCTGAATCCACTCATGTGGCCCCAGGGACCCCTTCGTCGGAGTAGTCGGCGCAATCAGTCACGTGCCCGTTGACGGCCTCGGTTCGCCGTGGACAACTCCGGGAACGGCCGACATCGAGTACAGAGGAGTCGAAAGCGCCTGTGGCTAACGACAATGCAGAGACCTTGGCAGTAGAGCCCGAAGAGGAGACTGTTCCCAAGCCCGACACGCCCGCAGAGGCGCCCAGGGAGTACGGTGCCAGCGATATCACCGTGCTGGAGGGCCTCGAAGCCGTGCGCAAACGCCCGGGTATGTATATCGGTTCCACCGGGCCCCGGGGCTTGCACCACTTGGTTTATGAAGTGGTGGACAACTCCGTCGATGAAGCCCTGGCCGGCTACTGCAGCCACATCGAAGTCACTCTTCGCGCGGATGGTGGCGTCCGGGTAGTGGACGACGGCCGCGGTATCCCCGTGGACATCCACCCCACCGAAGGCAAGCCGACAGTCGAAGTCGTCATGACCATCCTGCACGCCGGTGGCAAGTTCGGTGGCGGCGGATACGCAGTCTCCGGCGGCCTTCACGGTGTGGGCATCTCCGTGGTCAACGCCTTGTCTCGTCGCGTGGACACGGAAGTCCGCCGCCAGGGCCACGTCTGGCGGATGACCTTCGCAGACGGCGGTAAGCCACAGGGCGAACTCGTCCAAGGCGAGGCTACGGAAGAGACCGGTACTTCCCAGACGTTCTACCCCGATGGCACCATCTTCGAGTCCACTGAGTTCGACTTCGAGACGCTGCGTGCCCGGTTCCAGCAGATGGCCTTCCTTAACAAGGGCCTGAAAATCACGCTGACTGACGAACGCCCTGTTACGCGCGATGGCGACGACGACCTTGATCTCGACGCCGTTGCTACCGAGGGTGAAGTCAGCGCCGAGCACCGCACGGTGGTGTACCAATACCCGGACGGCCTGCTGGACTACGTCAAGCACCTGAACTCGAATAAAAAGGTTGAAATCGTCCACGAGGACGTCATCGCCTTCGAGACTGAAGACACCGAGCGGCACATCGCCGTCGAAGTCGCCATGCAGTGGACCACCGCCTACTCGGAAAGTGTCCACACCTATGCGAACACCATCAATACCCACGAGGGCGGAACCCACGAAGAGGGTTTCCGCGCTGCGATGACCTCGCTGATCAACCGCTACGCGCGGGAGAAGAGCATCATCAAGGAAAAAGATGACAACCTCACGGGTGACGACATCCGCGAAGGCCTCACGGCAGTCATCTCGGTCAAGCTTTCCGAGCCACAATTCGAAGGCCAGACCAAGACCAAACTGGGCAATTCCGAGGTCAAGGGATTCGTTCAGCGCGTGGTCACGGACCAGTTGGGCGACTGGTTGGAGCGAAACCCCGGTCCCGCCCGCGACGTGATCCGTAAGGCCATATCGGCCGCACAGGCACGTATGGCAGCACGCAAGGCCCGCGACAACGCCCGCCGTAAGAGCCCCCTGGAATCGTTCGGCATGCCCGGCAAGTTGTCCGACTGCTCCTCGAAGGATCCGTCCCGCTGTGAGGTTTACCTGGTGGAGGGTGACTCGGCCGGTGGTTCGGCAAAGCGCGGCCGCAACCCGGAAACCCAAGCCATCCTGCCCCTCCGTGGCAAAATCCTGAACGTGGAGCGCGCCCGGCTGGACAAGGCCCTTGGCAACGCCGAAGTCCAGTCCATGATCACGGCTTTCGGTACGGGCATTGGCGAGGACTTCGATATCGCCAAGCTCCGCTATCACAAGATCGTCTTGATGGCCGATGCTGACGTCGACGGCCAGCACATCACCACCCTGCTGATGACGCTGCTGTTCCGCTACATGCGCCCACTGATTGAAAACGGGTACGTGTACCTGGCCCAGCCGCCGCTGTACAGGATCAAGTGGTCCAACGCAGCGCACGACTACGTTTACAGCGACCGTGAGCGCGATGAGACCATCCGCAAGGGCGCTTCCATGAACAAGCGGCTTCCCAAGGACAACGGTATCCAGCGCTACAAGGGCTTGGGTGAGATGGACTACACGGAGCTGTGGGACACCACCATGGATCCCGATCGGCGCACGCTTTTGCAGGTCACCATGGATGACGCGCTGGCCGCCGACCAGACGTTCTCCGTCCTGATGGGCGAGGACGTCGAATCGCGCCGAAACTTCATCCAGCAGAACGCCAAGGACGTCAGGTTCCTCGATATCTAGAGGCCCCAGCGGGCATCTAGATATTCCAGAACCGACATATACCTGAAACGGAAACTTAGATTATGAGTGACGAAACTCCCGAAGTCCCGGCCTCTAACGACGGCGAGGACGTTGTTCTTGAGGGTGATGTGCTGACTGACCGCGTGGAACAGGTGGACCTGCAGACGGAAATGCAGCGGTCCTACCTGGACTACGCAATGGCCGTGATTGTCGGCCGTGCCCTCCCTGACGTACGGGACGGTCTCAAGCCGGTTCACCGTCGCGTCCTGTACGCGATGTTCGACGGCGGTTACCGCCCGGACCGCTCTTTCAACAAGTGCGCCCGCGTGGTCGGCGATGTCATGGGTACGTACCACCCGCACGGCGACATGGCGATCTACGACGCTTTGGTCCGCCTCATCCAGGACTGGACCATGCGCTACCCGCTGGCACTTGGCCAGGGTAACTTCGGTTCGCCCGGTAACGACGGCGCCGCTGCGCCCCGTTACACCGAAACCAAGATGGCCCAACTGGCCATGGAAATGGTCCGGGACATCGACGAGGAAACCGTCGACTTCCAGGACAACTACGACGGCAAGAACCAGGAACCCACCATCCTGCCGGCCCGGTTCCCCAACCTGCTGGTGAACGGTTCCTCGGGCATCGCCGTCGGTATGGCCACCAACATTCCGCCGCATAACCTCCGCGAAGTCGCCGAAGGTGTCCAGTGGGCGCTGGATAACCCCACGGCCACCCGGGAAGAGCTCCTTGAAGCACTGTTGCTCCGTATCAAGGGACCCGATTTCCCTACGGGTGCCACGATCCTCGGCCACAAGGGCATCGAAGACGCCTACCGTACCGGCCGCGGCTCCATCACCATGCGCGCAGTGGTCAATGTGGAGGAACTGCAGGGCCGCACCTGCCTGGTAGTTACTGAGCTTCCCTACCAGGCCAACCCGGACAACCTGGCCATCAAGATTGCCGAACTGGTCAAGGACGGCAAGATCCAGGGCATCGCCGATCTCCGCGATGAGACCTCGGGCCGTACAGGCCAGCGCTTGGTGATCGTTCTCAAGCGCGACGCAGTGGCCAAGGTGGTCCTCAACAACCTGTACAAGCACACACAGCTGCAGGACAACTTCTCGGCCAACATGCTGGCAATCGTCGACGGCGTTCCGCGCACCTTGAGCCTGGACGCCTTCATCCGGCACTGGGTTGCGCACCAGATGGACGTCATCGCGCGTCGCACCAGGTACCGCCTGCGCAAGGCCGAGGAAGAAGCACACATCCTGCGTGCACTCCTCAAGGCACTGGACATGTTGGACGAGGTCATCGCCCTCATCCGCGCGTCGAACACCACTGAGGCGGCCCGCGAGGGTCTCATGGAGCTTTTGGAGATCGACGAACTCCAGGCCCGCGCCATCCTGGATATGCAGTTGCGCCGTTTGGCTGCCTTGGAACGCCAGAAGATCCAAGACCGCCATTCCGAGCTCGAGGCGATGATCCAGGAATACAACTCGATCCTGGCTTCCGAGGAACGCCAGCGGCAGATCATCAGCGAGGAACTCGCCGAGATCGTGGCCAAGCACGGCGACGACCGCCGCACGCACATCCTGATGGGCTTCGACGGCGACATGTCCATGGAGGACCTGATCCCCGAAGAGGAAATGGTCGTCACGATTACGCGCGGCGGATACGTCAAGCGGACCCGGAGCGACAACTACCGCTCGCAGCAACGCGGCGGCAAGGGAATCAAGGGTGCGCAGCTGCGCGGCGACGACGTCGTGGAGCACTTCTTTGTGACCACCACGCACCACTGGCTGCTGTTCTTCACCAACCTGGGACGCGTCTACCGCGCCAAGGCCTACGAGCTTGCGGAAGCTGGCCGCGATGCCAAGGGCCAGCACGTCGCCAACCTCCTGGCCTTCCAGCCGGACGAGCACATTGCGCAGGTCCTGGATCTGCGTGACTACCAGCAGGCACCATACCTGGTGCTCGCAACCAAGAATGGCCTGGTCAAGAAGACAAGGCTGGAGGACTACGACACCAACCGCACGGCCGGTGTCATCGCCATCAACCTGCGCGACGAAGACGAACTCGTCTCTGCCCAGCTGGTCAGCGAAACCGACGACCTTCTCCTCGTGTCACGCAAGGGCCAATCGATCCGCTTCACAGCAACAGATGACGCGTTGCGCCCCATGGGACGCGCAACATCCGGTGTGACCGGTATGAAGTTCCGTGAAGACGACGAACTTTTGGCCGCTGACGTGGTCCAGGACGGCTCGTTCGTGTTCATCGTGACCGAGGGAGGCTACGCCAAGCGCACCGCCGTCGACGAGTACCGGCTCCAGGGCCGTGGCGGCCTGGGCATCAAGGTTGCCAAGCTCGCCGAAGACCGTGGCGACCTTGTGGGTGCCTTGATCGTGCAGGAAGAAGACGAAGTCCTGGTGGTCATGGAGGGCGGAAAGGTGGTCCGGTCAGCCGTCACCGGAGTCCCTGCAAAGGGCCGCGACACCATGGGCGTCATTTTCGCCAAGCCTGACAAGAATGACCGGATCATCGAAGTAGCACGCAACAGCGAACGTGGTTTGGAAGTCGAAGAATCTGAGGACGGACTCGACGATGACGTAACGTTGGCTGAAGACGACGGCGCCGCTGAGGCGACCGTCACGCCCGAAACGGAAAATGACGCAGACCCGGAAACCGAAACGGGCGCGGAGCTGAACGAAGACAATACCGGAGGTAACGAGTGAGTAATTCCGACTCATATCCCAAGCCGAGCACAGGTGTCCCCGGCGGACTCCGGCAGCCCTCGGGCAACGCGCAGGCAGGAACCCCTGCACGGCCACAGCAGCGTCCAGGAGCCGGCGAAGCAGGGGCTCGCCCCGCGGCCGGCACTAACTCTGCCCAGCGGCCCGCGGGTGCTCCCGGCCAGCGTCCCGCGCAGCCGGGGCAGCGTCCCGCAGGAGCAGGAACCCAGCGCCCGGCAGGTGCTCCCGGACAGCGTCCCGCGCAGGCTGGACAGCGTCCCGCAGGCGCAGGAGCCCAGCGACCCGCCCAGGGCGGTCCGGGCTTGGTAAAGCCCGCTCCCAAGGCCAAGGTTCGCCGCGCACGGTTGCTTGTCAGCAAGGTCGACCCGTGGTCGGTCCTGAAGATGGCTTTCCTTCTGTCCGTCGCACTGGGCATTGTCACCGTGGTGGCCGCGATCGTCCTCTGGACCGTCCTGGACCTGACTGGCATCTTCAACCAGGTGGATAGCCTCCTGGGCACCCTGGCAGGTTCCGAAGGCAGCGGATTCGAATTGAAGAAGATCGCTTCCCTGGGGCAGGTGGCTTCCTTCGCCACCATTATTGCCGTTGTGAACGTGGTCCTGCTGACCGCCCTCTCCATGCTCTCCGCCGTGCTGTATAACATTTCGGCAACGTTGGTTGGCGGCGTGGGCGTCACCTTGACCGACGATTAGGAAAAAACCGCGGAAATAGGCCAAATATGGCTGAAATCCGTGGTGGGAAAGCCTCGATTTGAGATCGGGCCGGGATGTGCTGTACAGTCATATCTCGGCCCGATGAGGCATCGGGGCGTATAGCTCAGGCGGTTAGAGCGCTTCGCTGATAACGAAGAGGTCCCAGGTTCAAGTCCTGGTACGCCCACGGAACCAAAAGTGGTTCAGGTAAAACTGAACTGGAATGAGGTACTTGTGAAGAAGTTGCTTGTAGTAGTTGCAGCAGCGATCGCAGGTGTCCTGGTCTATAAAAAGGCTCAGGAATCCGAAGCCCGGAAGGATGTCTGGAGCCAGTCGACCGATAACGTCGATTAGCCGAGGAGCCCGGTTGGGACTGGTAATTCACAGTCAAAACATAGGGTATGATTGACGGGTTGCTTCTTATGGGGGCATGGCGCAATTGGTAGCGCACCTGCTTTGCAAGCAGGGGGTTCGGGGTTCGAGTCCCCGTGCCTCCACCATAAGGAAAGTCCCGGTCAGAAATGGCCGGGACTTTTGCTTTAAGTCCACCGCTTTCCGAGGCGTCAAAGGCTTGCGCGGTGTAAGGCAAGCTCAAGGTGCTGGAACCCGCTGGAGCGCCTGCTCGATGAATGACTTCAACTCACTGCCCCCCAGAACGGGCGTGACAACGCCACGTTCCAGGGTCGGCTGGGTCTTCGCCGCCGCTGTGGTCAACGCGCCCTCCGCACTCTTACGCGCCGCCGCTGCCGACGCTGTATCTCCCCGCTTGGTCGCCTCCAGCATGACCAGGGCGTCCTCGACGCCGTGTCCGTATTCGGCCGAGGCTGCAACCCATGCCGTGGCATCCTGGGCGAATCCCGGCTGCGCCATCCGTGGCAGAAGCTCCGGCAGGCGCTGAAGTAGCACGGCGCGAGCCTTCAAACCACCGGAGGGAACCCGTCCGGCGTCGTAATCCTGCCAGAACTGGTCAATATCTCGCCGCAGCTCGGGAGCGGAAGGCGTTAGTTCATCGTCCTGCCAGTCCTGGTTGAGGTCAACGAAGGCACGCACTGCGGCTTGGACTTCGGGGTCAGGACCCGCCAGCAGGGAGAGGGCAGCATTCATGGATTCGTCTGGATGATAAGCCGGGCCGTTCCAGGAGAGATCGGCGTAATTGAAGATGGCAGGTAGGGACAGGTACGGCTCAATCATCGGGTTGGTGACGATGCCCCGGACTGTCTTGTAGAGGTCGGCGTCCCTGCCGATCACGGGCGCCAGGAACAAACGGTCTTGGGAGTAGTCGTTGACTGGGTAGTTATCCCAGAGCACGATATCCCGCGGCGACCCGGGCCTCCCGTAGCTGTCGCCTGCCGTCTTCGCCGAGTCCAGGGTGATCCGGTGTGACACGACTTCTTCACCTGTCCACTGGACCACTATCCCTGGATTCAGTGCAGTGCCGAGTTCCCTTTTGTAGGGAGTGCTCCGGGAACCGTTGTAGAACGTGGGGACTGTTTCCAGTGGCAGCACGCCGTCCTTGCCGGAGATGAATTTTTCATTGATGTCGTTCAGGAAGGAGGCCTGGGCTTTGGCCAGGTTTGCCTGGCCGGAGCCGAACTCCCGGAGGTCTTCCGCGCACTGGACTTTGGTGGCTATGTCGTCAAGGGGAATAACGAAGGATCGAACACCCAGCGAATACAACGATTCAAGCTTGGCCACGGCGTCGTCCAAATCCGATGCGCGCGAGTAGCAGACGTCGATCCCGGGTGAGAGGGCATAGCTAAACCGGAGGTGATTGGCCGCGGCGGCGTCGATAAGTTCCCGCAGTTCACCTAGTTCCTGGTTGGAGTACAGGTCGCGCCACTTTTCCCTCAGCAGGGGATCGTCCTTGGGGGAATAGATGTAGGTATTCATCTTTTGCCGGCCAGCGAATTCGATGACGTCGAGGCGGGCCTGGTGAGACCAAGGCGTGCCGTAGAAGCCCTCAATGACGCCTCGGGTTTCGGTCAGCGGCCAGTCGCTGATGCGCACGGCCGCCAACGCACCGTCCTTCAGCAGTTGGCGAAGCGTCTGCACTCCGTGGAAAACGCCGTCGTTGTCCCGGCCGGCCAACACCGCCGTCGGAATTCCTTCAATCGTTCCGGTAGCTACGGCGTAACCCTCGGGCCGTTCGAGTGCGCTCCGAATCTCCGGGTCGCCGTCCAAGCGCAGTGCTTTGAGGGCGGCATCGGAGTCGGTCCCAACACGAATGGCAGAGGCGCCCTGGCGAGGGGTGGAAAGTGTAGTCACGACTTCGGCCGTTCCTCCGGCTCCGGCAATCAGATCCCGCACGGCGTCGACCGAGGCTTGGTCCGTTCCCTCCGGGGCTACGACGTATACATGGCCGTTCAGGGGAACGGGCCCTCCGGCTTCGGCGCGGGCATGTTGCGGCACAGGGAAGATGCTCGGAACCGCCGCAACATCTCCGCCCTTCCCGTCGGGACGGTCGTGGGCAACAACGAACCACCCGCTCACGACGAGGGCGGCAACGAGTGCCACGCCTGCGATCAGCAAGAAGACAGGCCGCCTGCGTCTGGCGCCGGCGCTGATGGGTGCGTTGTTCAATCAGGTAACCCCTCGTGTATGCCGTAACCGGCTCACTGGAATGCTGAGTCAAGACAATCACACTGTCCCCGCATCAGGTAGGGATAGAAGCGCCTCACCGCCACACTAAGGTTGATCCGTGACCCTTCTCATCGCCTCCCTCGGGGTACTGGGAGTAGCCTCTTCCGGCCCACTCATTGCAGGCACCCTCGGGGCCACCTCCGTGACCGCTCTGGCCATTGCCTTTTGGCGCAACGCGATCGGGGCTTTGGTGATGGCCACTCCCGTGGCTGTTCGCGAGCCTAAGGCTTTCGGAAGGATCACGCGCCGGGAGTTCGGCTGGTCCGCTACCGCCGCTGTCGCGTTGGCCTTCCATTTCGCGTGCTTCATTACCGCCCTGGAACTGACATCCGTTGCGGCCGCCACGGCCTTGGTGTGCCTGCAATCGGCTTGGATTGCCGTTTTCCAGTTGTTCCGCGGCACCCGGCACCGCTGGCCGGTGCTGTTGGGCCTGGGGATAGCCTTTGGCGGGGTGGTGGCTATTACCGGATTCGATATGGGGTCCTCGCCAGAGGCACTCCTGGGTGACGTCCTGGCGCTTGCTGGTGGCGCCTTGGCGGGCCTCTACACGCTGGCAGGCGGGAAGGCCCGCCAGTCGATGGGCACCGGCACGTACACCACCCTCTGCTACGGCATCTGCGCGGCGATCGTTGCAGTGCTGGCTGCCTTCAGCGGGCAGGCCCTTGTAGGGTTCGACGCCGGCGGCTGGCTGGGGATTGTTGCCATCACCGTCTGCGCGCAGCTGGTGGGACACACAGCGTTCAATCACCTGCTGGCCACGATGAGTCCCTTGCTGGTGTCGATGATTATCCTGTTGGAGATTCCGGGCGCGGCGATCCTCGCAGCAGTCTTCCTGAAGGAAACGCTGCCGGCTGGCACGTATGCGGGGCTGGCGCTGATTCTCGTGGGCCTGGCGGTCGTGGTGGCCGGACAACGGCGTGGGCGGCCTGAAGCAGACCGTGGCGAAGCTGAGCTGGGCACCGACTAGCCGCCCGGCGTCGTGCGTTATATCCCGCCGCGCCGAACGCCTTGGGCGGAGTTGGCCGTGTGGATGGCGCGCAAAAGCTTCGCGGGGAAATACACGGAGAAAAACACCACCATGGGAGCCTTCAAGGCCATCTTCTTCACATTGTGTGCCTTGTACGTGCGGTCAAACCGTTGGACGTAGTAGCGGTAGTCGCGCGGTGAGTCCTCAAGCCGGCGCGCGGACATACCGGAGACCATCTGCGGCAGGTACTGCACTTTGAGGTCGTGATCGAAAAGATGGAGGGACAGATCGATGTCTTCGTGCATCTCGTCCTTGGGATCCAGGCATGCCTCATCGCGGATGGTTTCCCACGCGGAACGGCGGAGGGCCATGTTTGAGCCGAAGAGGAAGTGGTACTGGTGCTTGGCCAGCCGCAGCATCAGTTGGCGCATCTTGTCGTCAGCTTTGAGTCCAAAACGGCGCATGGGCATGTCGTAGTAGACCACAGGGCCGGTTGCGGCAGCGATGGTCTGGTCCGTAAATGCTTTCTGGACCTGTTCAACCCAGTCAGGTTCCAGGACGGAGTCCGCGTCGATTCGCCCTACGACGTCCCCCGTAGCGTGATTCAGGCCAAAGTTCCGGGTGGGAATCAGTCCCTGCGTGGCAGCCTGCTGGAGAAGGATGATGGGGCTTTCCGGGTATTCCTGCTGCATCTGTCGCACAATCCTGGGTGTGCGGTCGGTGGAGAGGTTGTCCACCACGATGATCTCGGCGGCCGGGACTGACTGGTAAATGGCCGCGATGAGGCACTGGCGAATGACGCTTTCCTCGTTATACGCCGGGATGACAATGGATACGCCCGGAGGCTCCGGAGCATCCTTGAGGGCACCCGCAACGGGTCTATCGGCTGACATCACTCCAAATCTAACACCCACGGCAGTTGCACCGAAGGAGGCTTTGGTGACATGCCGGGAAACACTGAGGGGACCCCGGCATTGGCCGGGATCCCCTCAGAGGCAGTGAAAACAGCTCGTGCTAGCTGTGGGCGCCCTTGCTTTCGGAGTCCGAAGCGTCAGTGTCCTTTTGGAGGCTTGCCGCGATGTTCTTGACGGCAGTCTTGGCGTCGGTTGCCACCTTGGCGCCTGAATCCTCGACGTTTTTGAGAGCATCCTTGGTGGCCTGCTCGGCCTCGGCGGTGGCATCTTCGGAGCTGGTTTCCGTTGCCTTGGCGTCGCTCACAGTCGATGCGGTGGCCGATGCCGCAGCGTCAGCGGGAACAGGTGCCGGAGTTACCGGCGACGGCGTCTTCCACGGATCCTCCACCGGCTTGGAAGCCTTCCACGCAGCCACACCTGCAGCAGCTGCGGCGGCAATGACCGTGACGATCAGCCAGCCACGCTTCTTGGGCTTCGGTTCCTTGCCCAGTTTGGTGCTGACAACCTTGCTGGCCTCGTCCGCTGCGGCCTTGATCTGCTTGCCAGTGGCGTGGGCCTGCTCCTGGACGCTGTGCACAACCCCTGAGTCCACCAGCTTCTGCGCTACCGCATCGACCTGCGCCGGCGCATTCTCGAGGGCGTGATGAACGGCCACGGATGCTTGACCGAGCTGCTCGGACAATTTGGGCAAGTACTCGTCAACAACCTTGTCCCGGGCCTGGCCCAAGGCAGGCGTGGCCTTGTTCAGGGCTTCCTGGATCCGCGGGGTTGCGTCTTCCACGACGTCATGGATCTTCGGCGCGAGGTGCGCCAGCCCATCCTGAATCCGCGGCGTAACAACGGCAACCCCGTCTGCGAGGTTGTGGGCTGCCGACTTCAGCCCCTCCTGGATCTTGGGGGAAGCGGTATCAATGCCGTGCTGGATTCGCGGAACAGCCCAATTCACGGCCGCCTCCACGCGGGGCGCGGCCCAGTCGCGGGCGTTATCCACACCAACCGCAACGGATTGTTCGAGATCGCGGGCAATACGGTCTGATTTCTTCACAACTACCTCCCGATACACATGCTCGTTTGTTGCTAGCCTACGTCGCTTGGGGAACACCGGCTATTCATCTGCCGGATTCGGCCCGGATTTCACCGAGCGCGGAACCGGCTTTACAACTCCAAAGGCGTTGACCCTGCATGGAAGAATGGGGCCATGACCATCGCAACCGCAAAAGCAACGATCCACACGACCCTCGGCGATATCAAGGTTGACCTCTTCGGCAACCACGCGCCCAAGACGGTCGCCAACTTCATTGGCTTGGCCACGGGCGAAAAGTCCTGGAACCACCCGGAAACGGGCGAGGACAAGACCGGCACGCCGCTGTACAACGGCACGATTTTCCACCGCATCATCAAGGACTTCATGATCCAGGGCGGCGATCCCCTGGGCCGCGGCGTCGGCGGACCGGGTTACCAGTTCGACGATGAAATCCACCCGGAACTGACCTTCAACGCCCCGTACAAGCTGGCCATGGCCAACGCCGGTATCCAGATGGGCAAGGGCACCAACGGGTCACAGTTCTTCATCACCACCGTGAACACCGACTGGCTGTTCGGCAAGCACAGCATCTTCGGCGAGGTGACGGACGAGGAATCCCGCAAGGTCGTGGACTCCATCGAGGCTGTCCGTACAGGCATGGGCGACCGTCCGGTTGAAGACGTCGTCATCAACAGCATCGACATCGAACAGCTCTAACCCGCATTCATGAGTTACGGAATCCCGTCGGCTGAGCCGTCCGCTGATGTTCCGGTGTGCCCCAGGCACCCGGACAGGCCCTCCTACGTGCGGTGCCAGCGCTGCGGGCGCCCCGCGTGCCCCGAGTGCCAGCGGGCGGCCGCCGTCGGGTTCCAATGCATTGACTGCGTCAACGAACAAAAACGGTCGACGCCGGAGTACAAGTCACCTTATGGCGGCGCCTTGGCCATTGGCCGGCCCTTGGTGACGTACCTGATCATCGGTTTGTGCGTGCTGGTTTACATCCTCCAGTGGGTGCTGCCGGGGGACGTCATCTTCCAGAACTTCGCGTTCGCCAACGTCTTCGCGGACAGCGAGCCATGGCGGATGTTGACGTCGGCATTCCTGCACTCGCAGGGCTTCCTCCTTCACATCGTCCTGAACATGTACACGCTCTGGATCTTCGGCCAAGCCCTTGAGCCTTTGCTCGGGCGCATCCGATTCCTTGCCGTGTATCTGATATCCGCAATTGGTGGTTCAGTCGGTTTCCTGCTTCTGACTCCGGACCGGCCTATCGTGGGTGTGGTCGGAGCATCCGGGGCCATCTTTGGCCTCTTCGGAGCCATGCTCGTGGTGCAACGCCACAGGGGCGGCGAAACCAAGCAATTGTGGGTTCTGATCGCCATCAATGGCGCCATTGGCTTCTTTGTTCCCAGCATTGCCTGGCAGGCGCACCTGGGCGGCCTGATCGCTGGTGGTCTTGCGGCGGGTGTCATTGCCTATGCCCCAAGGGGTAAGAACCAGGCCCTGCTTCAATCCGGCGGACTCATCCTGGTGGTCGCACTGTTGGCCGTGGCCACCTGGGTCCGGGTCACTGCGGGCTGACCCGCCCATCCTTCTTGACAGCCACCGGCTGCCGCAGAATCGTCCTGAGCTTCCCTGGAGCAGTGCGCCGTGGATCGCTCAGATAGATCTCGTGATGCCGCCCCGTCATGGTCAGGGATTTCTTGGGGATAAAGCTGTTATGCATCTCCTCGAGCACCGGTCCTTCATGGTCATAAGGCCCTATATGCAGCGTCTGCACGCTGAGGCCTTCATGAAAGGATTCCAGGCGGACTTCCTTCACCACTGCCCTGCCTCTCTTCCTGGTGAACGTTTCCTGAGCCCTTTCCACGTGCTCCGCGCCGAGCCAGTCCGGAACCATGGTCATCAGGGTCCAGTCCCATCCCGACTTATCCCGTGCGTCTGTGAAGGAAGCCATGTCATCCGCCCACCACAGCGCTTCCAATGGCATCACCGTATAGTCCTGCCCGAGATCGGTCTTGCTAAGGAACTTCAAGGCATAGGCAAGCGGGTATAAAGCAGCCAGGGCATCCTTGTACTCCTGGGCGCTGTTGGGGTCCCCGTGCCCATCGACCATCAGGAACTGGAGCGCAGGGACGGACACGACTGCGAACTCGCCAGGCTTGGCGGTGTACTCGGGGATCTGTTTCTTGAAGTCTGTCTTCATGGTCGCTCTCTCCGGTCGTCCGGCAGTACTGGGTGCCAGTTTTCCACAGCACTTATCCACACTGTGAGTAACTTACATGCTTGTAGTTCCATGCCAATGGCACTCTGCGGGCGGTAAAAGAGCTAGATATCCCCCGAATGGCATGAATCTGTCCACACCTGTGGATAACTTTGTCCCCGACTGCCCCCTGAATGTGGACAAGTGAGGGTATTTGGGACCGCATGTGGACAACCCTGTTAATGCTGCTGTGGAGAGGCTTCTATCAACAGGCTTATCAACAATGTTAATAACTTACATAGGTGTAGTTCACCCACCAAGGAAGGGTAAAAACCTCGGATCGCTGCGGTTAACGCAGGTAAAACCCACACGTTGTCCCCATCTGTGGATAACTTGTGGGTACTGACCTGTTGTTAAGTGGGTAACCCGGGCGTCGCCCGACTTGGCTCAGCACAACGAAAACGCCGGTGATGAAGGGTTGCTCCGGGGCCCGCCCGCGGTCGATGCGCTGGAAACCTGGTTTGGGGAAATCCGGCAATGCGGAGTCGTTGAACTTTTGGTGAAGTTTGCGGCACTATCCACAGCGCGATACACAGTGGGTATAACTATTCCGGCAGGTACTTCCAGCCTTGGATCGGCGGCAGCGCGCCGATAATCGGCTCAAGTCCGTGGATGTCCACAGAAGTTATCCACGCCTGTGGATAAAGTTACACACTTCTGTGGACAGCGCGACGCGGTAGCGGACTTCAGCAGCGGAGCCGCTGGGGCGTGGTCCCGGCACGCGGGCTGGTTAATTCCAAACGCCCGATGTGCCCCGCCGATGACTGTCCATCAGGTGAGTATCGATTATTCCTATCGCCTCCATGAGCGCATACATGGTGGTTGGCCCGACGAAGGCGAAGCCCTTCTTCCTGAGTGCCTTGGATAAGGCGATCGACTCAGGGGACGTAGTGGGGATGTCGGCGAAGGTGCGGGGCACCGGGGTGCTTGCCGGTTGGAATGACCAAACAAAGTCCACAAGGCCGCCTTCTTCGCGTAACGCGATAGTGGCTTTGGCATTGGTGATCGCGGCATTGATCTTCAAACGGTTACGGACGATCCCCGTGTCCAGCATGAGCCGCTCAACGTCGGCTTCCGTGAAAGCGGCCACACTCTCCGGGTGGAAGTCCAGGAAGGCCGTCCTGAACGCATCCCGCTTCCGAAGGATAGTGGCCCATGAGAGGCCTGCCTGGAACGCTTCGAGGCTGATGCGCTCATACAGACCTTGCTCATCGCGGACCGGCATGCCCCATTCATGGTCATAATAGGCCTGCATCATGGGGTCGGAGGCAGCCCACACGGGACGGGCCAGCCCGTCCTCACCGATGATGATGCCGGGGTCCGGGGTCATGAATGCTCCTCTGTGGCCGCGCCAGCCACACGGCCGGCAGGGTAATTGGGTTTCCCGGGATATTCTGCCCCTACCCACTGACATTTGGGC
Organism: Paenarthrobacter nitroguajacolicus; assembly: GCF_031455195.1. Classification (GTDB taxonomy): domain Bacteria; phylum Actinomycetota; class Actinomycetes; order Actinomycetales; family Micrococcaceae; genus Arthrobacter; species Arthrobacter nitroguajacolicus_D. Next base: position 352,583 of record NZ_JAVDSH010000004.1, read on the forward strand.
GTTGCCCAGGCTCCGTACTCACGATAATCCTGTGACCCGCATGGTGATGTTGATCCGGCCATGAGTGAGACCGCAATCGGCGGGTGCAGTGCCTGGTAGAACTTTGGGTATGCCGTGATAGGCGAACCGTGACGGGCCACCAAAGACGAACAGGTCCCCGGATCGAAGTTCAACGTCGGTATAGGGCTTAGTGCGTGTTTTGGTGTTGCCAAAACGGAAGACGCACGACTCGCCAATGCTGAGGGACACCACAGGGGCATCCGAGCGCTCGTCCTTGTCCTGGTGCATTCCCATGGCAGCACCGTCATTGTAGAAATTCACCAAGGCGGCGTCGGGCGTGTAGGCCGATGCCAGGGCAGTGGACCCATTCTCGCCGCCATCAGAGGCATACGCAGCCGCGACCGCCTTCCGGCCCAAGCGCACCATCCACTCCGGGAAGTCGAGGACAGGGCGGCCGTTGACGTCAGTAGCTTCCCGCGTGTACTTGTAGGGCTGCCAGTGCCAGCCCAGGCACACGGTACGCACGGACATTTGGTGTCCGCCAGGCAGGGTCGCCGCGCGCAGGGGCACCGGCCCCTGCGTCCATTCGGCGAAGCGCGCCACTATCCATCGCTGCTGTTCTCCCGTCAGCCAGCCAGCCACGTGGACTGCGCCCGGCGCGATCAGGCGCGGACCGGCGTCGTGGGTTTCTGGCTGCACCAGCTCCAGGGGAAACAGTGCGTCATCGTCGCTCACGCGGCCTCCAACGTGAGAAGTGCGCGTTTGGCGTCCGCACCTCCGAGGTAGCCACCAAAGCTGCCGTCTGACTTAACGACGCGGTGGCACGGAACGATCACCGGTATCGGGTTGGTAGCGCAGGCGCTTCCTACGGCGCGCACAGCATTGGGGCTGCCTGCCGCCCGGGCAACGTCAGCGTAGCTCTCAGTCTCGCCGTACGCGATCCGGGGCAGGTGCTGGAGTACGTTGAGGCGGAACCCGCGGGACAGCCGAAAATCCAGCACGAGGTCAAACTCCTTGCGGGTGCCGCTGAAGTACTCGTCGAGTTGCCGTGCAGCGTCCTCCAGCCGCGCAGGTGCTTCGAGAATGCGGGGACTGATGGTGTTGGCGAGAATCTGCAGGATGTCGGTATGGTTTTCCCGCTCAAAGGCCACCCGCACAATCCCCCGGTCAGTTGCTGCCAGCAGGAGCTTTCCTACCGGTGAATCAACCACCCGGTATGCGACGTCCAAAGTGTGGAGCAGTTGGGCATCGCGGGCCAGCCGGGCGTGGAGACTGGCAAGGACAGGTTCCATCTCCCCGGACAGGGGCTGGAGGAGATGAGTGACCTCGGCAAGGTCGGGACTTGGGTCCAGGGTCATTTGCTGTCTCCCTTCGTGGATGAATGTGCCAGGACCGGGCTGGCTGCCAGTGCGGCACGGAGGGCTTTAACGCCGTCCGCCCCGGCGCGGCGTGCGGCCTCGGGGGTGACACCAAGGAGGACCGCGATGTCCTTGTACGGCATGCCCGCTATGTAGTGGTAAGCCACTGCCTGCCGTTGCTTCGGCGGCAGGTGGGCGACGGCGTCGAGCAGTTCCGGGTGGCCTTCACCTGGAATGCCGAGCTGGGAAGGGTGCTCAGGAGGGTTGTCGGTTGGCAAAGCCCGACGGTTTCCGGCACGCAGGTGGTCGATGCATTTCCGATGTGCGATGGTGACCAGCCACGCTTGCACATTGGCTCCCGCCGGGAGGGCAGGGTAGGACTGCAGGGCCGCCAGGAAGGTATCAGACCAAGCATCATCAGCGTCATGCACCCCCAGGACTGCCCGGCACACCCGGAGTACGGTGGCGCCCTGTTCCTGGACGACTGCTTCGAACGGCTTCTTGGTGGCCAACTGCCGGGGTTGCATCAGAAAAGTTTGCCTTCCCTGACCACCGCTGGCTCCTCGAGGTCCAAAAGGTAACGCTTGTTGCGAAGGCCGCCCGCGTATCCGGTCAGTTGTCCATGGCGGCCCACCACCCGGTGGCACGGAATGATGATGCTGATGGGGTTGCGACCAACGGCCGATCCGACAGCTTGGGCAAGATGGGGATCGCCCAACTCAGTTGCGAGCTCGCCGTAGGTCACTGTTTCCCCGAAAGGTATATGTTTCAGACGCTCCCAGACCTTCTGCTGGAAGGTGTTTCCACCCGCGTCATAGGGGACGTCAAAAACCGTTCGGCGGCCGTCAAGGTATTCTTCGAGCTCTACCCGGGCGAGGGCGAACACCGGATCTTCGACGCCGGTTGGAACGCCAAAGTACTCCGGCGGAGGCAAATGCCAGTGCCCTTCGTAGAAGATACCCGTCAGAAATTCCCCACGGGCAGTCAGCGTCAACTGCCCCAACGGGGAGTCCATGGTGGTGTGCCGGTTGCTCATATCCTGTAGACGTTCACGGGCACGGAAATGTGAGGAGCGTAAGCCTAGGAGCGCCAGCGGGTGGTCATCAGGAAGCCCACAATGGCAATGCCGAAGCCGGCCACGATGTTCCATGATGCCCAGTCCCGAACAGGGAACTGGCCTTCGGTGATGTAGAAGGTGATGATCCAGATAAGTCCGAGGATCATGAGTCCGAACATCACGGCCTTGTACCAAACCGGGTTGGGCTTGTACTGCTGCGCGGCGGAAGTCTGCGGGGCCTGACGGGCAGGCCGCTTGCGGGGCTTGGACTCGGGCACGGATCCTCCTGGCTGTTCGGTTGGCACCCGTTTCGGCCAGCCTTGGTATCCTGCAGGAAGGAAATTTCCAGCGGTTAATGGCCACACGGCGTTCCGGGTTCGTTCTAGCTGTCAAGTCTAGCCGCAACTTGGGTCCAGCCCGCGCCGCCCGTGCACTACCCGAGGAGAGCCTGTGGCGCACCAGCAGACGACGGCTGACTCGGCCGTGCCGTCCCGCCGCAACGACCACGGCAGCCATCCCAAAAAACGGCTCCGCGCCTCTGACGTTATCCGTAAGATCAGCCAGATCCTGGGTGAACTCCTCATTACGGCAGGTATCGTCCTGCTGCTGTTCGTTGGCTGGGAACTCTGGTGGACCAACGTGGAAGCAGACGCCAAGCAAACCGAGGCGATCCACGACTTCGCGCAGGAATTTCAGGGGCCCCTGGCGCCCACTGCTCCCGCTGATCCCGCGAACTTCGGCGAACCTGTAGTGGGAACTGCACCCGGATATGGCAAGACAATCGGCATCATGTACGTCCCCCGCTTCGGTGCGGACTACACGCGCCCCATCATCGAGGGAACTGATGCCGGCGTCCTGGACACACTGGGCTTGGGCCACTACGGGAGCACCAGCATGCCCGGTGCCCTCGGCAACTTCGCTGTGGCCGGCCACCGGCAAACGCACGGTGCCGTACTCGATAACATCCACACTCTTGTTCCCGGGGACAAGATCTACGTGCAGACGGCCGACGGATACTACACGTACGTCTTCCGAAACAACCAGATCGTCACCCCGGACCGAACGGATGTCCTGATGCCCGTCCCCACGCAGTCGGGCGCGCAGCCCAAGGAGAGCATCCTCACCATGACCAGTTGCAATCCACGCTTCGGCTCCCAGGAAAGAATAATCGCCTACTCGTTGTTGGACAGTTGGCAACCTGCTTCAGCTGGCCCGCCGTCGGCAATCGCCGCCCAGGTAGCCAAGGCAAACGGAAAGGGATAACGGATGTACGCATGGATCTTCCGTAACCTGCCCGGCCCTGTCTGGGTCCGGATCGTGACATGCTTGGTGATGGTGGCCGTAGCCCTGGTACTGATGGTGGAGTTCCTCTTCCCGTGGTTCTCCCAATTCACCACTTTGACTGACTCAACGATTGGTTTACTGCAACAGCCATGAGCACAACAAAAATCCTTGTAGTGGATAACTACGACAGCTTCGTCTACACCCTGGTGGGATATCTCCAGGAACTTGGGGCCGAGACCACGGTTGTCCGCAATGACGACGTCACTCTCGCTGAGGCCACCGAGCTCGCGGCAACCCGCGACGGCGTCCTCGTCTCGCCGGGTCCCGGCACCCCCGCTGAGGCCGGCGTCTGCATTGAGCTCATTAAATGGTGCGGTGAAGCCAACAAGCCAATGTTCGGTGTGTGCTTGGGCCACCAGGCTCTCGCTGAGGCGTACGGCGGTGTAGTTACCCACGCGCCCGAGCTCATGCACGGCAAGACTTCTCCGGTCCGGCACGAAGGCAAAAGTGTGTTCGCTGGACTCCCGTCGCCTGTCACCGCAACGCGCTACCACTCCCTGGCGGCAGTGCGTGAGTCCATCCCGGATGTCCTGGAAATCACCGCCGAAACCACCAACGGCGTAGTGATGGGCCTGCAGCACAAGACCGCTCCCCTGTGCGGCGTCCAGTTCCACCCCGAATCCGTGCTCACGGAGGGCGGCTACCAGATGCTGGGCAACTGGTTGGAGTCCCTCGGAATGACAGGCGCGGCCGAACGCGCGGCCAAGCTGAGCCCGCTGATCAAGCAGTAGACGCCAACGGGCTGTCGCTGCAGACGCCCTCCGCGTGCTGGTCCTTCGTCGCTTTGACGCACGCTTCCGGGCCTGTAGCGACAGCGCCGGCCGCTACTTCTTGGTAGGCGTTGGCTTCGGCGTGGCTTTGTCCGTGTCGGTGGGCGTTGGTGTCGGCGTCGGAGTGGGGGTAGGCACCACTGGAGCCTTGGCTACTGTCACGATGACCGTCTTGCCTTGGTCCACTTCGGTATTGAAGGCTTCGCTCTGACCCGTTACCGTGCCGGCTGCTACCTCGGAGTTCTCTTGCTCCACCACCTGCATCACCAAGCCGTTCGTCTTGAGTGTGGCTTCCGCTTCAGCCTGCGGAAGGCTGATCAGCTGTGGCATGAGGACCTTGCCGGAGGAAATCTGCAGCTCCACTTTGGACGAGGCAGCGATGGCTCCTCCGGGTGCTGGCCCTGTGTTGATGACCAGTCCCACGGGCACGGTAGGGCTGTGCGTCCTGACCGAAACGATGTCGCCGGTAATGCCGAGCTTCCGCAAGGCCTCCCGGGCGTCGCCCTCGGTGCGGCCCACGATGTTCGCAGGGATGGTCACCGAACTGGGGCCGCTGGAGATCTTGAGGATCACCTCAGCGTCCTGGTCCAACATGGCACCGGCGGCGGGCGCAGTTCCGATGGCCATGTCCTTGGTGACGCTGTCGCTGGGTTCGCGCACGCTCTTGGGGACCAGTTTGGCCGAGTAGATTTCCTGGATTGCTTGGGATTCGGTCATGTTGGTCACCGCAGGAACAGAGATTTTCGCAGGAAGCGGGGGCTGCGTGTTCATGAGGTTGTACAGCCAAAAGCCGCCGCCAGCGAGCACAAGGAGCGTGAAGATTACCAACGTGGCGGTCCAGGCACGACGGCGGGACCTCTGGCGGGCTGTCGGCTCACGTTCCGCGGGGAGGCCCAAGGGCAGGGGCTCTTCCTGGGGTTGCTCGCCGGGTTCGTCCTTGAACTGGTCCACGTCAAGGAACCCCACGGCAGTGGTACTCAAGAGCTGCGTGGCGGGGTCTTCCGCTTCGACGAGGTCGTTCGGGTCCGTGGGGGCCTCACTTGACGGCAGGGCCGGCACGGGAATGCCGTTGCTGGCAGCGCGCAGTGCACGCCGGAAGGATGCGGCGTCCTGGAAACGGTCTGCCCGGTTCTTCTGCAGGGCCTTGGACAGGACGGAGTCGAGAGCTTCAGATACTTCAGGATTGTGGGCACTGGCAAGGTCGGGAGTTTCGCGGACGTGCTGGTAGGCAACGGACACGGGACTGTCGCCGACGAACGGGGGCCGGCTGGTCAGCAGCTCGTATAAGAGGCACCCCGCCGAGTAGAGATCGCTTCGGGCATCGACGGTCTCACCACGGGCCTGCTCCGGGGAAAGGTACTGTGCGGTCCCCACCACGGCCTGGGTCTGCGTCATGGTTGCTGCAGAATCAGCCATGGCCCGGGCGATGCCGAAGTCCATGACCTTCACGTCCCCGGTGTCCGCACAGACCATGACGTTGGCCGGCTTGATGTCCCGGTGGACGATGCCCGCCCGGTGGCTGTACTCCAAGGCACTAAGAACACCGAGGGTGTAGCCGATGGAATTCTCGACTCCAAGCTCGTTCGCCTTGATCATGTCGCGCAAGGTCCGTCCGGAAACGAACTCCATAACGATGTACGGAACACGGACGTCCTCACCAGGCCCGCCCGGCACGGAGTACTCGCCCGTATCAAAGATCGCCACGATGGAGGGGTGGTTAAGTGCCGCGACAGCCTGGGCTTCGCGCTTGAAACGGGCCTGGAACTGGGGATCGCGGGCAAGGTCGGCACGCAGCACTTTCACGGCGATGGTTCGACCCAGGACGGTGTCCGTGCCGCGATAGACGTCTGCCATGCCACCCCGACCTATGAGCTCACCGAGCTCATAGCGGGAATTGAGGATGCGCTGTGAAGACACAGGTGTGCTCTCCTCTCGATGAGCAGGACCGGGCCGGGGCGTGGACATGATGCTTACTTAGTTCTTCGGGTTGCCGGAAGCGCTCGGGTTGGCGCTCGGGGTGTTCGGGTTGGTGGGAACAACGTTCTTGGCAAGGAAGTACGTGACTGTGGAACCTGCATTAACCTCGGTTCCAGCCGCCGGGGACGACCGAACGAAGGTGCCAGGCTGCTGGCCCACGGCGCCGTTGACGGGATCTCCCGGGATCCACTTGAGGCCTGCGCCTTCCAAGGTAGCCCTGACCTGTGTTTCGCTGGCACCGGGAGCGATGGTGGGAACAGCAACCGTCGCCGGAGCTTGTGGACCCTTGGAGTACTGGACGGTGATGACTTCACCCGGCTGGACCGCTCCGGAGGGGTTGATGTCAGTCACGATACCTACAGCGGCTTGATCGTCGAATACTTGCTCCCCTCTCACCTGCAGGCCAAGTGCCTCAAGTTGAGCACTGACGGTGTCGAAGGGTTTGCCAAGGTATTCCGCTGGGATGAGGTTGATGGTCTGCGGCGTTGACTGCGTGGGCGAGGGTGCCTGGGACGTCGGCGTGGATGAAGGCGTCGGGGCAGCTGACGATTGCGTCGGGCTGGCCGAACGGCTGGGGCTCGTCGACGTAGTCCCGGTCGGCGCCGGGTTTGGTGAGAAGAAGCCCGACTGTGAGATCAGGAAGCCAACCAGCGCGAAAAGCACCAACAGGATCAGGGCAACGAGCGGCCACGTCCACGGGCTGCGTTTCTTGCGTTCCGGTTCCGGGTCGTCGAAGTTTTCGTCATCGGTGTAGATGACTTCCTCTTCGTCGTTTAGCTGGCGTTCGGCTTCCAAGGCGTTAGCGCGGGTCAGGGGGTTGTCCGAAGAAGCCGCAGCTGCTCCCAAAGCGGCGCCGGCAGCGCCGGCGCCCAGCACCGGAAGCGCGGAAGTCGCCGTCGACGACTGCTCCTTGCCATACGGCGACGTGACGACGCCGGTTGGTGCCGTTGCGGTGTCGACGGGCGCCGTGATGGGGCCGGTGGTGCTTTCGAAGAGCAACATCCCGGGAACCGCAGCGTGGGCCGTCGCGATGTCGCCATTGCGGATTGCTTCGGCGGCTTCGGCCAGTTTGATGGCGTTGGCCGGACGGTTCTTGGGGTCCTTGGCGAGCATCGACATCAGGAGCGCCCGAACAGGCGTGGGCAGCGTCTCCGGAAGGGGCGGGGGTGCGTCATTGACCTGCGCGAGGGCAATGGCGATCTGCGATTCACCGGAGAAAGGACGGTGACCCGTGAGGCACTCATAGCCGATAACGCCCAGCGAGTAGATGTCCGAGGAACCGGTGGCAGTCTGGCCCGTGGCCTGCTCGGGCGCCAGGTACTGGGCCGTACCCATGACCTGTCCGGTCTGGGTCAGCGGCACCTGGTCGGCCAGACGGGCGATGCCGAAGTCGGTGACCTTGACCCGGTTGTCAGGGGTGATCAGCAGGTTGCCCGGCTTGATGTCGCGGTGAACCAGGCCTTGGGCGTGTGCCACCGCGAGGGCGCGGGCAGTCTGCGCGATGATCGAAAGTGTCATGTCCGGGGACAGCACCTGCTCGCGCTCCAGGATGCCGCTCAAGGGGTGACCTGGTACGAGCTCCATCACGAGGTACGCCGAGCCGGCTTCCTCGCCGTAATCGAAGACGTTGGCAATGCCTACGTGGTTGAGGAGGGCGGTGTGGCGAGCCTCGGCACGGAAGCGCTGAAGGAAGCCGGGATCCCCCGTGTATTCCTCTTTCAACACTTTGATGGCTACGATCCTGCCGAGGATCTGGTCCTTGGCCTTCCAGACCTCGCCCATGCCGCCAATCGCAATGCGACTGGTCAGCTGGAACCTGCCGCCGAGTGTGATTCCCGAAGTAGGCCTCACTTATTCAACACCGCCTCAAAAATCTTCTTTGCGTTCGGACTGGTTAGCTTGGCACCGCTGAGCACATCCACACCTTCCATGACGATGGTGACGGCTACTTGCGGGTCGTTTGCCGGGGCGAACCCGGTAAACCATGAGTTGTTCAAACCTGAATCCCCCAGCTCGGCGGTTCCGGTCTTGCCGGCCACCTTGACACCGGGAACCGCTGCACCGTTGGCAATGCCGTTGTCCACCGCGCTGGTCATCCACTCAGTGATCTGGCTGGCGATGGGCGCAGTAGTGCTGGTGCGGAGGGCCTCGGGTTTGGTTTCGCTGATAACGCGAAGGTCCGGAGCACGAACGGTCTTCACCAGGCTGGGCTTCATCTGCACCCCACCGTTGGCGATGGCCGCCGTCATCAGGTTGATCTGGAGTGGGGTTGCCTTGACGTCGCGCTGGCCAACGGCCGACTGGGCGAGCTGCGCCTGGTCGAGGTCCTGAGGGAAGATGCTGGGGGCCATCTGGAGCTTGAGCTGATCGCCGAAGTTCTCACCGAAGCCGAATTTCTTGGCTTGGTCGCGGATGGCATCCTGGCCAAGGTCCAGCGCGATGCTGGCGAACGGCGTGTTGCATGACTGCTCCAAAGCAAAGACAAACGACGCCGTCTCCCGGACGTTGCAGTTACCGCCGGCATAGTTGGGGAGGCTCGCGCTGGAACCCGGCAACGGCAGGCTGGAGGGGTTGGGAAGTTCGCTGTCTTTGTTGTACTTGCCCGAGTTCAGTGCCGCTGCGGTGTCGACGAGCTTGAAAACGGACCCGGGCGAGAGCAGGTTGCCGGTGGGTCCGCTGACGTTCTGGTTCAGGTTGATCCCGGGAACCTCGTTGGCAGCTGTGTAACTGGCATCAGCTGTAGCCCTGTCGTGTGAAGCGATCAGGTTGGGATCATAGGACGGTTTGGAGACCATCGCCAGGATCGCACCGGTCTTGGGGTTGGTCACGACGATGGAGCCGCGTTGGCCGTCAGGAATGAGGTCGTACGCCAACTTCTGGATGTCGGGATCCAGGCTCAGTTCCACGGAGGCACCCTTGGGCTCGTTGCCCAGGAACATCTGGCTGAGCCGGTCAAGGAAGAGCTGATCGGAGTTCCCGGCAAGGGTATCGCCCATGGACTGCTCCAGGCCGGTGGATCCGAAGAACTTGGAGAAGTACCCAGTGACTCCTGCGTACAGCTCAGGCTGGTTGTACTTGCGCTGGAAGGCGCAGGATTCTGTCCCGGGGACGGACTCCGCCACGGGCTTGCCACCCACGATGATGGCCCCGCGATCGTTGCAGAAGGAAGCGAGGATGGCACGCTGGTTCCACGGGTTGGAGTTGAGGTCATCAGCCCCAATCACCTGGACATAGCTGATGGCACCGAGGATCAGCGCGAACATGGCGACGGCGGCCATCCAGGAACTGCGGATTGCCTGGTTCATTGTTGCTTCACCGCCTCTGTTGGTGCGCTGGGTGTCTGGCCTGTGGCCGGTTTACGAACTACCGGGTTGCTGCCGCTTGCTGGGGGCTTGTTGACCATGGGGGTTGTATCCACGGGGCCGCGGGCGGTATTGGAAATCATCAGGAGCAAACCGACGATGATCCAGTTGGCCAGCAACGACGAACCACCCGCAGCAAGGAACGGCGTGGTGAGGCCTGTCAGGGGTATCAGCCGGGTGACGCCGCCGATCACGACGAAGCACTGGAGGGCAATGGCAAAGGACAAGCCGCAGGCCAGCAGTTTTCCAAAGGCATCACGTGTTCCCAATGCTGCGCGGAAGCCCCGGGTGAAGAGCAGGAGATACAACATCACCACGGCGAACAGGCCTATCAAGCCGAGTTCTTCGCCGATGAGCGCCACGATCATGTCGCTGTTGGCGAAGGGCACCAGATCCGGTCGGCCCTGTCCAAGTCCCGTGCCTACAAGACCGCCGTCAGCCATGCCGAAGAGGCCTTGGACAATCTGCCCACTGCCGCCCGGCGACCTGCCGAAGACTTCCGGGGTGAACGCGTTGATCCAGCTGTCGATGCGGAATGCCACGTGGGAGAAAATCTGCGAGGCGACGAAGCCGCCGCCCAGAATCAGCAGGACGCCAATAACCACCCAGGAAATGCGGCTGGTGGCCACGTAGATCATGACAATGAACAGGCCGAAGAAGAGGATGGAGGAACCGAGGTCGCGCTGGAAAACCAGCACGCCGATGCTCACCAGCCATGCGGTAATCATGGGACCGAGGTCCTTGAACCGCGGGAACTGCATGGGACCGATCTTCCGGCCGGCCAGGAGGATCAGGTCCCGGTTGGACGAAAGATACCCTGCGAAGAATATAGCCAGGGTGATCTTGGCGATTTCACCGGGCTGGAAGGTCATGGGTCCAAGCCGGATCCAAACGCGGGCGCCCAGGATTTCACCGGCAGAAATGCCAGGGATAAGCGGCATCAGCAGCAAGAGTGCACTCACTGCCAAGGAAATATAAGTGAAGCGGCGCAGGACCCGGTGGTCCTTGAGGAACCAGATGACTGCGATGGAAACGGCCATCGCGATGAGCGTCCAGCGCAGTTGATTGTTTCCGGTGTCATCGCCGGGTCCATCCATGCGGTGGATGAGGGCCAGCCCCAGGCCGTTCAGGGCCACGACGATGGGAAGTATTACCGGGTCTGCATATTGGGCGCGCAGCCTCAGCACCACGTGGAAGGCCAGGGCGGCCACCGCGAGAAGGCTGGACTGGAACCAGAAATCGCTGTCCAGCCCAACTTTCGAGTTGATACTCACCAACGCGCTGGCGCCGATACCCACGGAAAGCGCCAGGACGATGAGGACCAGCTCCACATTCCTGCGGGGTTTGGGGGCAGTTTCAACCTGCGTCATTTGGCCGCCTCGCAGGATGTGGGGATGGGCGAGGGGCTCGGAGTCGCGACTGCGGCCGTACTGGGGACGGGAACGCTGATGGTCGGCGACGGCGTTGGCTTAGGCCCCTTTGTGGGGCAGTTGGCTGAAGCGCTGCCGGTATTCTTCAAGTTCTCCACAATGCCCTGGGCGTCGTGAAGGTCGCCCGCGGGCACGGTCTGGCGTACGCTTTGCTGGCCGTATTCCGGCAATGAATCCACCCTGATATCTGTGACGGCCTCAAGCCGGGAAAGCTGTATAGGGCCGAGCCTCTGCGAAATTCCGTTGAAGATGGCTACCCGCTGGTCGTATTCGCCCACGTAATAGCGGGTTTGGGTCCATGCATAGCCGAGCCAAAGACCTACTACGACGCCAAGGACTACCACGGCAGCAACTGCGGGCATCAGCCATCGAACGCGCCGGCGGGGAGGCTCCTCAACGTCCACGCGGTCTTGTTCGGCTTTGTGGGTCAGCACCGTAGCCGCGCGACGGGCCACCGTTCGGCCGGCGACCGTTGGAATGGATCCGGTCTCCGCTGCCGTGGCAGCCGCACCAACGAGTTCGTGGGGGCGGCTGGCGAGTTCCTCGCGCAAAACCTCCGCGGACAGATGCTCGCCAAGATGGGGGTCCGTGGTGGCTGGCGGTTCTCCGGAAGCGGACGTTTCGGATGATTCCGCTTCCTCATCCGGAGTGGTCGGGTCGCCTGAGCTGAAGGACGATCCCGCATCTGCGTCCCGGGCAGCTTTCGCACGGGAGCTGCCATCGGAGTCCTCAGCCGCTTTACTTGCGGCGGGGCCGTCCGGTGACTTGGACGCGGTCACTGAGTCGGCTTCGTCGTCGAACGAGGCTAGCGCCGCGGCCGGGACGATGTCGACGGCGGCCGTGTTGACGTCGTCGTCGGTTTCTTCGACGATTTCCAACATCACCACGGTGACGTTGTCCGGCGCGCCGGCCTCCAACGTCAGGTCAACCAGGATTTCAGCGCATTCGCGCAAGTCCTTGGTCTCCCGGACCATTCGTTCAACGACGTGGCCCGCGACGTAGTTGAGGCCATCGGAGCACAGGAGCCAGCGTTCGCCTGGTTCGACGTCCAGGACGTCCAGGTCCAGTTCGGGACTGGCATCGACGTCGCCGAGGACGCGCATCAGGACGTTCTTGTGGGGATGTGTTTCCGCTTCTTCGGGGCGGAGGCGGCCTTCATCGATGAGGCGCTGGACGAACGTGTGGTCCACGCTGACTTGCTCAAATTTCTTGTTCCGCAGGCGGTACGCGCGCGAATCGCCGATGTGGGCGAAGTGGAGCTTGTGGTCCTCCAGCAGCAGGGCGGTGACCGTGGTACCCATGCCGGAAAGCTTGGGGTTTTGGTGGACGAGTTCGGACAGAAGCGAGTTGGCGGTCTGAATCTCGTCAGCGAGGACGGTGTCTGCACCCTCCGGATAGTCGTCATGATCAAGGTGGATCATGTCCAGGACCGTTGAGGCCGAGGCGACGTCACCGCCGGCATGACCGCCCATGCCATCGGCCACGACAGCTAGATGGCGGCCCACGTATGCGGAGTCGTCATTCTTGGAGCGGATCCGACCGACATCCGAACGCGCGGCGTAGCGCATGATGAGCGGGCGCTCCGCAGGCGTGTCTTTGCCGTCGGGGGTCTCGGGGGCGGCCATGGACTACGGCCTCAATTCAATGACCGTCTTGCCGATCCTTACGGGGACGCCAAGTTCAACCGGCAAAGCGCGGGTGAGCTGTTGATCGGCCAGGTAGGTGCCGTTGGTGGAGCCCAGGTCCTCAATGAACCAGCGGCTGCCCTGCGGGAACAGGCGGGCATGCCGTCCTGAGGCGTAATCGTCCTCGAGGACCAACGTGGCTTCCTGCGCACGGCCAAGCAAGATGGGGCTCGCGGCCAAGGGGACCGTGGTGCCCTTGAGCGGACCCTCAGTGACCACCAGGTTGCGCGCATGTTGGATTGGCGGCGGCGGTGACGCGGCCAGTTCCGGGTGCTTGCGGACTTCCCGGGCGGTGGGAACGCCTGTCACGGCTTTGCGGCCGATCTGGAAGTCGCGGCGCATGGTGGACACGATGCTGAAGATCAGGACCCAGAGCAGCAGGAGGAACCCGAAGCGAAGCGCTGTGATGGTCAGTTCGCTGATGTCGTTCACGCGTGGCCACCCGGGGTTTGGGGGAGGAGGCGGAAAATGATCTTGGTACGTCCCATCGTGATGGTTGAGCCGTCGGTGAGCTCGACGCTGCCGTTTACCTTATGTCCGTTGACGTAGCTGCCATTAGTGGAACCCATGTCGACGGCCCACGTGCTGCCATTCTCGGTGCGGATCTCAAGATGCTTCCGCGAAACGCCGGTGTCATCTACAAGAATGTCGGCTTCCGACGAACGGCCGAGTACTACGGACTGGGCATTGAGGGAATATCGCTGGCCGCCGATGTCAAGGACGGGCTGGAGGCGGGTGGGCTGCCGGACAGGAGCGGCGGGAACATGGGCGCGCGGAGCCTGGGGAGCCGGAGCCGCATCATCGGATTGCTTCTCGGTCCGGGAAGTGATTTCAAAGTGGCCAGCGCGCTCTTCGTCGTTGCGACGGAACGAGATCCGGACAGCACCCTGAAGTGTGTAGCCCTGGCTGCGGACGTGCTGGATCACTACATCGCAGAGTTCCTCGGCCAGGGGAGTTCCCCATTCCTGGGCCCTCGCGAAATCTTCGTCGCTGAGGAGGACATCGAAGACATTGGGAGCCAGGGTACGGCCGGCCGCGATGGTGATGGACTTATTGTCCAGCTCGCGCCTTAGCTTGCTTGCGATCTCCACCGGTTCAACACGTGCCCGCGACCCCGTGGAGAAGACGTTTCGGACGGCTTTTTCAATGCCGCGCTCGACTTTGTCCAGCAAACCCATGGTCTTTCTCCTTTCCTTGCCGCGGCACCTGTTGTGCCTGTCCGATAGTCCGTCTGCGCACACAGCGAAGTACGCGCCTGACGGCCCTTCCACTTCCCGATACTACTGGGACTGACTGGGAATGGCCTTAATCCACAACGCCTTGCGACCCGGAAAAGTTCTCTCCCGGCCCTTGCTGGCGCGGCAGGCGGGGCGAGAAATTTCCATGGAATTCGGCCGTTGTTGCGGGAATTCTGCTGGGCATGGCTGGCCCGTAGGACCCTCCCGGCACCCCGATTGGTGTTTTGAAGCGAATGTCCGTTATGCTTGATCTCGCTGCTTTTGAAGGAAACGAAGCCGGGAAACCTGCGGAAGTCCGGAAAAAGAAGTTGCGCGCGAGTGGCGGAACGGCAGACGCGCTGGCTTCAGGTGCCAGTATCCGAAAGGGTGTGGGGGTTCAAATCCCCCCTCGCGCACGCAATGGAAAGAGCCCCAGTCTTAGGACTGGGGCTCTTTTGTTTTGTCCCTTCGCCTTTACGCCCACAAGGTCGTTGGCAACAACGGAAGAGCGGGCCGGCCACGGGGATGCAGCACGGGGATTTCGAACAAGGGCCGGATGTGACGGTCCCAGGTGGGCCAAGGGTGTGCGGGGTGAGCCGCGCGGAACCGTTAGCCGCGTGCGGAAGCCGTAAACCGGCGTCGTGAGTTACTCAGGTGCAGGCGCATCGCTGCCGCGGCAGCTACTTGGTCGCCGTCGGCGATTGCGACGTATATAGAGGCGTGCTCGTGGACGACCTGGGCGAAGCGTTCGGGGGAGTCCTGGTCTTCGCTGGCGACCAGGCGCGGGCGGGGCATGGTGATCATGGTTTGGCCCAGGGCGGAGATGCAGTCCGTATAAAAGGGGTTGCCAGTAGCTGCAGCCACGGCGCGGTGGAACTCGAAGTCCGCTTTCATGGAGGGCCCCGGGTGGCCTGAGCTCGCGGTGAACTGCTCCAAGGCGCCATGGACCGCCTTGAGCTGGTGCTCGGTGTGGTTTTTCGCGGCCAAAGCAGCGGCCTCGGTCTCGACGCCGATCCTGAAATCGAGCATCTGCAGCCGGTCTTCCATGCTGGAGACGGGCCGTGTTCCCGGTGCCGCAGCGGGACCTTCCGCAGGCGGGGTCAGCGCGAAGCTGCCCCGCCCGCGTTCGGTTTCCACCAATCCCTCTGCTTGCAGACGGGTCAGGGCCGAGCGGACTACCGTCCGGCTCACCCCGAACTCGCTGATGAGGGTGTTTTCGCTGGGGAGCTTCTCACCTGGTTGGATGGCGCCGTCGACGATGCGGGTGCGAAGGTCGGCGGCGAGATCCGCGGTCAGGTTTCGGCTCATGGGTTCAAGATTACGCGCCGAACTCCACTGATTCCGTGGTCCACGCGCGGGCCTGATCGCTGAGCGTGACGCCCAAACCGGGGCGGTCCGGGACGATCATGCGGCCGTTTTTGGTTTCCAGGCGTTCCTCGAACAGGGGGTCGAGCCAGTCGAAGTGCTCCACCCACGGCTCGCGTGGGTACGCGGCGGCCAGGTGGAGGTGGATCTCCATGGCGAAGTGCGGGGCCAGGCCGAGTCCGCGTTCATCCGCGAGGGCCGCGAGGCGCAGGAACTGCGTGATGCCGCCGACGCGGGGTGCGTCCGGTTGGATGATGTCGCAGCCATTGGCGTTGATGAGGCCCTTGTGTTCCGCGACGGACGCGAGCATTTC
The DNA here is from genome assembly GCF_031455195.1 of Paenarthrobacter nitroguajacolicus. Taxonomy (GTDB): domain Bacteria; phylum Actinomycetota; class Actinomycetes; order Actinomycetales; family Micrococcaceae; genus Arthrobacter; species Arthrobacter nitroguajacolicus_D. Next base: position 368,461 of record NZ_JAVDSH010000004.1, read on the forward strand.
GCCCGTGGCGATGGGGGTGTCCAGGACCTGGGCCAAATGCGCGTGGCCTTCGAAGTCGTAGGCGTCCAGCGGCTCTTCGATCCAGATCAGGTTGAATTCCTCGAGTTGACGGCCCATGCGCAGCGCCGTGGCCCGGTCCCACTGTTGATTGGCGTCCACCATGAGCGGGACATCCCAGCCGATGTGCTCGCGGATTCCGGCGACACGGCGGAGGTCCTCCTTGGAATCGGGCAGGCCAACCTTGATCTTGATGCCGCCTATGCCTTCGTCGATGGACTGCGTGGCGCGGTCCTTGACCTCGTCCAGGGTGGCGTTGAGGAAGCCGCCGGAGGTGTTGTACGTCTGGACGGAGTCCCGGTAGGAGCCCAGCAGCTTGGCAAGGGGGAGCCCGGCACGCTTGGCTTTGAGGTCGTAGAGCGCAATGTCGATTGCGGCGAGTGCCTGCGTTGCCACACCCGAACGGCCCACCGAGGCGCCGGCCCAGAGGAGTTTGGTGTAGATCTTGCCGATGTCGTTGGGGTCCTCGCCGATGATGCCTTCCGCGACTTCCTTGGTGTGGGCGTACTGCGCCGGACCCCCGGCCCGCTTTGAGTAACTGAAACCGATGCCCGTATGGCCCTGTTCCGTGGTGATCTCCGCAAAGAGGAAAACCACCTCGGTCATGGGCTTCTGCCTGCCCGTGAAGACTTTCGCATCGCTGATCGGTACGGTGAGGGGCAAGCGGGCCGAGGACAGCTTGACGTGGCGAATGAGATCTACGGTGCTCATGGTTCTCCTAGTGGGTACGGCATCCTTGCCTGTCACTTAGGATACAAGTTTAGAACTTGTCTTACAAGAGGTGGCGCCCACCCCCTTGTCGGACGCCGCCCCCGCGCCCGAACAGTCGACGACGGCGGTAAGCCCGCCTTGGCATGGTGACTACAGCCGCGTGGCGACATCCAGGGTTTGACTGATAGATTAATCCAGTCGGTAGATATATTGGTTTGGGGCTGTTCCGGTTCGCCTCGGCATGCACCCCGCACATCAAAGGATTCCCATGAAGACCTCGAGCACATCAAGCAAGCTGCCTCTTGTACTGTTTTCGTCTCTTCTTGCCACGGCGACGCTGGGTGGCTGCGCCATCGGAGCACCGGCGCCGACCGACCCTGCAGTCGCCAGCTCTGCCCCCTCGCAGGGCCCCAGCCACAGCGCTATCGCAGCCTCGCCCACGGCGAAAGCAGGGAGCGGCAACAGCAACAGGAATGCAGCCGGAAGGCTTGATGCGGCCACGGAAAATCTCTCATGGGACAACGGCAACAGGATCGAAGGGGATGAAAATGGTGGGCACACTCCCGACATCGCCAGCTCCCTGACGGACCCCTCGGCTGGGTGGCAAGGCGACTATAGCCGCATGGCGACGGAGGGTGTGATGACCTTCAGCTCTGAGAACACTCACTGCAAAGTAAGAACGGTCCAGGTGCGCAACCAGCCCTCCGAAATCGTGCCTGGCGACGACAGGGCATCAACCCTTAAGGTTCTCTCGATCCTCTTTCCCGGCAAAACGGACGTCGTTGCGAATGCCAAGGACGCGACTTTGGGCTATGGCATCGGCGGTACTCGTGATGTAGACATGCTCTCCGTGGCATATACGTCCGGTGACAACTATGGCTACACTGCCGTGCGGACGTTCAGCAAGCCGGCGGTCACGCTCAAGGTCGAAGCACTCTGCCCCACCCTGGATACTCTCAAATCGACCCTCCCCGAGATAAGCAAGGGCATCACCATCAATGCGCTCTGATGGCCAGCGGCGGCATCCACCAAAGGGGCCGACCCAACTTATTTACCGGTTTCAATCCCGACGTGATCGCTACCTGAGCCTCTAACGCGACGCCGGCTCGAGTCGAAGGGACCTACCCCCGCAGCGCTCCAAACCCGGTAATCAGTGCCTCGAGCCCCAAACTGAACGCAACATCCGTCGGCCGCGGGTGATTCTCAAGTGCCAGCCGGTCCACGGCGGCCGTGAAGTTGGGGACCTGGTCTGCGAGGCTGCCGGCGTCGAATATGTCTTCCGGCGCGGTGACGTCGTAAGCGGCCCCGAACACAAAGGCTTCCAGGGCAACGATCGCCGAGATGATCTTCTCTTCAGGGAACCCGGCTTCGCGGAAGCCCGCAGTGACGGCCTCATACATGGCAAGGGTTTTGGGCGCATTCGCAACCGGGAGCACAGCTATCACCGGGATGAGGGGAGTGTGCTCCGAGAAAACGTCGCGGTAGGACCAGGCCCACTTGCGGACAGCGGAATCCCAGGGCTCGACGCCGAACGCGGACACATCCACCATGGCCGCCAGGTGGTCCTCGAGCAGCAGCAGGACATCGTCCTTGGAGGATACGTGGTTGTACAGCGCGGATGGTGCGACGCCCAATGAGCGGGCCAACGCCGCCATGGTGAGCCCGTCGTAACCCTTGGTACTGATTAGCTCGAGTGCCGCCGTCGTGATGCCGTCCTGGTCCAGGATCGCCGCAGTTGGCCTGCCGGCGCGGCGGCGTATGGGGCGCGCCGGGGTGGCGGAAGTAGCGGGAGTTGGTGCGGGCATCGGGAGCCTTTCTGCTGCCTGTGTCCCCAGCATTATTCCACCGGGTCTTCACAGTCGCGGCCAGGGCGGCTACTATTGAATATAAATGAATGGCATTCATTTATTGGTCAGCCGCCAACGGACGGCCACGGAGAGGACATCATGCAGAATCTTGAACGCGACGTTGTAATCGTCGGTGCCGGACCGTCAGGGTTGACGGCGGCACGCGAATTGAAGAAAGCCGGACTCAGCGTCGCGGTGCTCGAAGCGCGCGACCGCGTGGGCGGACGCACCTGGACCGACACCATCGACGGCGCAATGCTGGAGATCGGCGGCCAGTGGGTTTCACCGGACCAGACGGCCCTCATGGAGCTGCTGGATGAGCTCGGCCTCAAAATGTACTCGCGCTACCGCGACGGCGAGTCCGTCTACATCGGCGCTGACGGCAAGCGCACCCAGTACACCGGTGACACCTTCCCGGTGAACGAAACCACCAAAGCCGAAATGGACAAGCTGGTGGCCATTCTTGACGAATTGGCTGCCGAAATCGGCCCCACCGAGCCCTGGGCCCACCCCAAGGCCCGCGAACTGGACACCATCTCCTTCCACCACTGGCTCCGCCAGAACTCCAGTGACGAGGAAGCCTGCAACAACATCGGCCTCTTCATCGCCGGCGGCATGCTCACCAAGCCTGCCCACGCCTTCTCCGCACTCCAGGCGGTCCTCATGGCGGCCTCCGCTGGATCCTTCAGCCACCTGACGGACGAAGACTTCATCCTGGACAAGCGCGTCATCGGCGGAATGCAGCAGGTCTCCTTGCTGCAGGCAGAAGAGCTGGGTTCCGACGTCGTCCTTAATAGCCCGGTCCGCACCATCAAGTGGGATGAGAACAACGTGACGGTGGTATCCGAGCAGGCAACCGTCAATGCACGCTACGTGATCATGGCGGTCCCGCCGAACCTCTACTCACGCGTCTCGTTCGACCCGCCGCTTCCTCGCCGCCAGCACCAGATGCACCAGCACCAGTCGCTGGGCTTGGTCATCAAGGTGCACGCCGTCTACGAGACTCCGTTCTGGCGCGAAGAAGGCCTCTCCGGCACGGGCTTCAGCGCAGGCGCGCTGGTCCAGGAGGTCTACGACAACACCAACCACGGCGACCGCCGCGGTACCCTGGTGGGCTTCGTCTCCGACGAAAAGGCCGACGCCGTGTTCGAGCTCAGCGCCGAAGACCGGAAGAAGGCCATCCTCGAATCCATCGCCGGCTTCCTGGGCGACAAGGCACTTACTCCCGAGGTCTACTACGAGTCCGACTGGGGCTCCGAGGAATGGACCCGCGGCGCCTACGCCTCCAGCTACGACCTGGGCGGCCTGCACCGCTATGGCAAGGACCAGCACGCCAACGTAGGCCCGATCTACTGGTCCTCGTCGGATCTCGCAGCCGAGGGCTACCAGCACGTCGACGGCGCCGTCCGGATGGGCCAGGCTACCGCCGCGCGCATCGTCGAAGCCAACAAGCTGGCGTCAGTAGCCGTCTAACCGTCTGTGGCAACCAAACCGGCAGGCCGGAGGAGCACCATTTCCCGGCCTGCCGGCTCCACTGTTTAAGCACCACCAGCCGTTTAAGCACCACCAGCCGTTTAAGCACCGAAAGGACCGCCATGCGTTACGTAGTGGGGTACACCGCCAACGCGAGGGGGCACGACGCCGTTCACCTCGCCGTGGCGCTTGCCCGGAACCACGATGTGAGCCTGGACCTGGTCCTGGTGGTCCCCGAGGACTCTCCTTTCAATGCCGTCTACCCGCCGGAAACCGGCTACGACGACATCCTTAACGAGCAAGCGCAGCGTTGGTTGGACGAAGGCCTGGCCCTGGTGCCGGACGACATTACCGCGCGGGGCCACATTCGCCGCGGCGATTCCGAAGCCCGGACGCTGATCGAGGCATCCGTGGAAATGGGCGCTGCGGCACTGGTCATCGGAGCCACCAATAGTGGTTTGTTCAAGCGCTTCACCATTGGCTCGGTGGCTGGCGCGTTGCTCCACTCTGCACCGTTACCGGTGGCCCTGGCACCGCACGGATACCGCCGTACGGAACCGATCACCCGGATGAGCTGCGGTTTCGGCACGCGCCCAGGGGCCGATGAGCTCCTTGACGTTGCCGTGGAGTCCGCGCGTGATCGCGGCCTTCCGCTGCGGCTCGTGTCCCTGTTGGCGCTCGACGGCGGTGACTCGCCTGAGCTGCTCGACGCAGCCTGGATGCACGCCGCCCAGCGGATTGCCGCCGTCGAAAGTTCCTCCGCGGAGGCGCTGCTCCCGGAACCCGAAATCGTGGTTGCGAAGGGCCGGACCATCGAGGAAGCGGTGGACCGCCTTGACTGGGAAGACGGCGAAATCCTGCTGATCGGCTCCAGCCGCCTCGCCCAGCACCGGGCTACTTTCCTTGGCACCACCGCAAACCGGATCCTGCGTGCCCTCCCCGTTCCCATGATTGTGGTCCCCCGCGACTACACGCGACAAAGCTCCTAGCAATCGCCTGAGAGGCAATACCCATGTCAACTGCACCAAAGACGGTCCAGTCGAAAGAATCTTCCCTGAGCGAAAAGGGACTGAAAGCCGGATCGGTGGGCCTGATTGGCGCCGTCGTGATCGGTGTTTCCTGCATCGCGCCCGCCTATACCCTCACCGCAGCGTTGGGCCCCACAGTCTCGGAAGTGGGCGTGCATCTTCCCGCCATCTTCCTGGTGGGTTTCATTCCCATGCTGCTGGTGGCGCTCGGCTACCGCGAACTGAACAACGCCATGCCCGACGCCGGTACCTCCTTTACGTGGGCGACTCGTGCTTTCGGTCCGTGGATCGGTTGGATGGGTGGTTGGGGGCTGATCGCGGCCACCATCATTGTGTTGTCCAACCTCGCGGCCGTTGCGGTGGACTTCTTCTACCTGATGCTCGGGCAGCTCTTCAGTAACCCTGAGCTGGCCGGGCTCAGCAAGATCCTGCCGCTGAACATCGCTACCACGTTGGTATTCATTGCCCTTGCGTGTTGGATTTCCTACCGGGGAATGGAGACCACCAAGGGCGTGCAGTACGTGCTGGTGGCCTTCCAGTTGCTGGTCCTGGGCTGGTTCGCGGTATCTGCGTTCGCGCACGTCGCCAACGGAACCGCATTTGATGCCACCGCCATCTCGCCCGACTGGTTCAACCCGTTCGCCGTGGACTCCTTCTCGCAATTCGCCGCAGGTGTGTCGCTCTCGATCTTCATTTACTGGGGCTGGGACGTCACCCTGACCATGAACGAGGAAACCAAAAACCCGGAGAAGACACCCGGCCGCGCAGCGACCATCACCGTGCTGGTCATCGTGATCATCTACATGACCGTTGCGCTGGCCACCCTGTCGTTCGCGGGCGTCGGCGACACCGGTTTGGGTGCCGGGAACCCTGAAAACCAGTCCAGCATCTTCGCCGTCCTGGCCGGTCCGGTGATGGGTCCGTTCGCTATCCTCATGTCGTTGGCCATCCTCAGCAGCTCGGCGGCCTCCCTGCAGTCCACCTTCGTTTCGCCGGCGCGGACCATGCTGGCAATGGGTCATTACCGCGCTATCTCGCCGCGTTTCGGGCGCATCAGCCCCACGTACAAGTCGCCCAGCTTCGCCACCATTGCCGCCGCAGTCGCTGCGGCGGCGTTCTACGTGATCACCCGGACGGTATCGGAGAACGCGCTGTGGGACACCATCACTGCCCTGGGCATGATGATCTGCTTCTACTACGGCATCACGGCCCTGGCCTGCGTGTGGTTCTTCCGGGCATTGGCCTTCAGCAGCGTCCGTGCCTTCTTCTTCAAGTTCCTGGCGCCCTTGGTGGGTGGGGTGATCCTGCTGGTCATGTTCGTGAAGACCGCCATGGACTCGATGGATCCGGAATATGGCTCCGGCTCATCGGTTGCCGGGGTAGGCCTGGTGTTCATCCTGGGCATGGGTGTGATCCTGCTGGGCGTGGTGGTCATGCTGGTGATGTACCGGTTGCGGCCCGAATTCTTCAAGGGCAAGGTGCTGACCCGGGCGTAAACCTGGGGCGCGCCCGCCTTTACGTGCGCGTTGTGGGGCCCGCTCTGCGCGCTAAATCCACGCTTCGGGGCGCAGAGCGGGCCTCACAACGTAGGTTCTGGGACTCCCGCAGCCCGCTCGGCCGCCTTCAGGGCTTCGGCCAGGCGTTCGACGGCGGCCCGGTAGTCGGTGCCGGCGGTCACCTTGCAGTATTCGGCCTCACGCATGGCCCGCGTGAGTGCAGCTGTCTCCGCAGTGCGGACGTCGGTCATGGCCGGGAAATCAATAGTCTGTGCTGGATCAAGCTCGTATCTTTGCCACTGCTGGATGAGGTTCTGGTGGCGGACGGTGTCCAGGAGAAAACCAGCACGACGCCGGGGTTCAGCTGCGAGGATGCGCTCTACTTTGCGGATACTCGCCAGGGTTCCGCCGACGGTGGCTAGGCCCACCAGGACCAAGATAAGCCCGGCCGGGGCCCACTGCACTGCGGGGACCAGGATGGCGGGAAGGATCACCACCGACCCTCCGAAAAGGTCCCAGAAGATCCCGTCCGGCTCCGGGCCGTGGCCATGGATTAGTTTCCTGTGCAGGGCGTACGTGGTTGCTGCGGTTGCAAGAACCAGGGCTGCACCCCACAGGAGCATCATGGCGGGCATCGGACCACCTCCAGGCGACATCACGTTGCTTTGATTTCAGTATGCGCCAGTGCCTGCGTGGGCGCGAGGGGCCAGGTTGTCTGACCCGGCGCGTAGCCTAGGCGCATGAGACTGAAAATGTGCAGCATCCATGTCAAGGACCCCGCAGCAGCTCACACGTTCTACACGGAGACCCTGGGCTTTGAGACGCTCATGGCCATGCCGGAGTACAACCTGTTCATCATCAAGGATCCCGGGGCGGATAACAGCAGTTCGCCTGGGCTGCTGCTGGAACCCAGCGACAACCCGATCGGTGCCAACTACATGAATGCCGTCTACCAGGCCGGGTTGCCTGCAGTGGTCCTGGGTGTGCCCGACGTGCAGGCCGAGTACAAGCGGTTGCTCGCGGCCGGTGTGACCTTCAAGGGGGAGCCCTCTGAGGACCCGTCCGGTGTCAGCGCAGTCTTTGACGACGGTTGCGGCAACTTCGTCCAACTACACCAGGACTAGCCCGCCATAAAAGCTGTGGCCGGGACCCAGGTCCCGGCCACTGAATGCTAAACCTTACGCGTGGTCCCGCTTGGAGGCCTTGGGGGCGTCGCGCTTTGCTGCAGCGTTCTCCCTCGCTTCCTTGGTTGCTGCTTTCTTGTGGGCTTCGTCCTTGACGCGCTGGGCTTCGCTGCGGACCGCGGCGTGCGTGGCACGTTCGGTGACCAGCCACTGCGGGGGAGACTGCAGCAGCTCGCTGATTTCCGCCGTCGTGAGCGCTTCTTCCACGCCGCCGCGGGCGAGGCCACTGATGGAGATGTTCAGCTTCTGCGCTACAACCGGTCGCGGGTGGGGGCCGTTGCGGCGCAGTTCGGCGAGCCACTCCGGCGGGTTGGCCTGAAGTTCGGCGAATTCGTCGCGGGAGATCGATGAATCCTGGAACTCCTGCGGTGTCGCCGGCAGGTAGATGCCGAGTTTCTTGGCAACTGTTGCCGGCTTCATGGACTGGGAGTCTTTGGGGGTCATGCTTCAAGGGTATCTGGCCGGTACTGTGAGTGTGTGCCAGCCGCTGAAGAATCCCCCGAATCCGCCGAACCCCAACCGGGCCTCCGGGTCGCCTATGTTGCGGGGGTGACGCCTGGGAAATGGATCCGCAGGTGGGAAGAGCGCATGCCCGAGTATCCGCTGCATGCGTTCATGTCCGACGACGCCGCCCAGCTTTCGGTGCTGCGTGACGGTTCCGCCGACCTTAGTTTTGTTCGGTTGCCGGTGGATCGTGAAGGCCTCAACGTCATCCCCTTGTATGAAGAGCAGCCAGTGGTGGTGGCTCCCAAAGGTCACGAGATCTCCGTGTTCGAGGAAGTCGCCTTGGATGACCTTGCCGAGGAAAACTTCCTGGACATTGAAGAAATGGGCGGCCCGGACATGGCGCTGCAGGTTGTCGCTTCAGGCGCGGGCCTGGCCATCCTGCCCATGTCGGTTGCCCGGCATCTGAACGTCAAGGACACCGTTATGCGCCGCTTGACCGGTGCGCCCGGCACGCAGATTGGATTGGCCTGGCTGGTGGGTACGGATAACCCCGTCATCGAGGAATTTATCGGGATCGTGCGTGGCCGTACGGCGCAAAGCTCCAGGCAACCGTCTGCCCAGCAGGAGAAGCCCAAGAAGGCTCCCAAGCCGGATCGCCGCGGCGGTGGTCCCAAGAAGCCTGCTGTCGCACAGCGCTACGCCCCGAACCCGGACAAGGGCCGCGGCAAGGGATCGCGCAAGAAGGGCAAGCGCTGACTAGTCCCCGTGGATTGCGGTCTGCTGCTGCTCGGAACGGTTGAGGTAAGCCAGGAGCAGGTCCCCGGCCTCTTCCAAGTGGCCGGCTTCCAGCGCTGCGCAGATCTGCTCGTTTTCGGCCAGCCAGTCGCTGTAGAAGTGGGCGTTCATGGTGGCTTTGTGAAAGTAGAGCCGCATCTCCGCCAGGATCTGGGCCATGATCGTGTCCAGCCTGTTGCTTTCGGCGAGGGCAACGATTGCTCCATGGAAATGCTGGTTGGCGCTGCCGAGTCCTTCATTGTCGTCGGCTGCTGCTGCCCGCTTACCCTCCTCGACGGCGGCCCTGACGGCAGCAATGCGCTCAGGTGAGCCACCTGCGCGAATGGAGCTGACTTCGATGGCACGGCGGACGGTGTAGACGTCGTGGATATCGCCGGCCTCAAGGGTTGCGACATAAACGCCTTTGTTGGGCTGGCGGAGGAGGAGCCGCTCACCGGCCAGTTCGGCGAAAGCTTCACGGACCGTATTCCGGGAGACGCCCAGATCTTCGGCGATGGTGGCTTCGGTGAGCTTGGAGCCGGGAACAAGGAAGCCTTCTGCCAGTTGATACCGCAGTTCTTCGGCCACGCGCTCAGCCACGGACGGAACCCTGAGCCGCATTCTGGCGCGTGCACCGTCAAAGCCAGCGTGTTCGCTTGATTCCTGATCTGCACCGGCCATGACACCAAAATTACACGATCGCCGAAAATTAGGATCGCTGGATTGTTGAACAATCCAGCAGATTGGTGCATTCTTGATGTAACGCACATCACGAGGCAGGGATCACATCATGGCAATCATCGATCTGAACAGCGACGTCGGCGAGTCCTTCGGCCGCTGGACGCTTGGCGATGATGCGGCCATGTTTGAGTCGGTGTCCAGTGCCAACGTCGCGTGTGGATTCCACGCTGGCGACCCCAGCGTCATCCGCAGCACCTGCGAGAAGGCGGTGGAGGCCGGCGTCGTTATTGGCGCCCACGTCGGATACCGCGACCTCGCAGGCTTCGGCCGCCGCTTCATGGATATCGACCCCATGGAACTCGCGGACGACGTTGTGTACCAGATCGGAGCGCTGCAGGCGCTGGCCGCCACGACGGGAGCCCGCGTCCAGTACGTGAAACCCCACGGCGGTCTCTACAACGCGATCGTCAAGCACACCGCCCAGGCGCGTGCCGTCGTCGAGGCCGTGAAATCGGTAGACCCCAACCTTCCGATCCTCGGCCTCCCGGGCTCCGAAGTCCTCCGTCTCGCTGAAGACGCCGGTCTCCGAGGCATTGCTGAAGCATTCGCGGACCGCGCTTACAACCCTGACGGAACGCTCGTCTCGCGCAACCAGCCGGGTGCTGTTCTGCACGATCCCGCCGAAGTTGCGGAGCACGTCCTACGGATGGCCACCGAACAGTCCGTCAGGACCACGGACGGTTCCATCCTGAACATCCGCGCAGAAAGCATCTGCGTACACGGTGACTCACCCGGAGCCGTTGCCATGGCCACCGCAGTGAAGTCCGCTCTGGCCGGTGCCGGCGTGACCGTCGGCTCGTTCCTCTAGCCCATCCCGGGCGCCCCGCACCATCCCTCATCCCCCGGAGGTCATCATGACCAGCACCAACAACGCAGCCAAGGCAGCGACAAGGAAGCCGCCGCCCGGTGCGCTCAAGGCGTACGTCGCCAGCCTCACCGGCACCTCGCTGGAGTACTACGACTTCGCCATCTATTCCGTGGCGTCAGCACTCGTTTTCCCGAAGATCTTCTTCCCGGGCAATGACGAATTCGTTGCACTGCTGCTCTCGTTCTCAGCATTCGCGGTGGGCTACTTGGCCCGTCCGATTGGCGGCGTCATCTTTGGCCGCCTGGGTGACAAGATTGGCCGTAAGTACGTCCTGGTTTTCACCCTTGTCCTCATCGGGGTGGCAACTGTGCTCATCGGAGCGCTGCCAGACTACTCCGTCATCGGCGTCGCAGCCCCAACCATTCTGGTGCTGTTGCGCTTGGCCCAGGGCATCGGTGTCGGCGGCGAATGGGGCGGCGCTGTCCTCCTGTCGAGTGAATTCGGTGACCCCAACAAGCGTGGTTTCTGGTCCTCGGCAGCCCAGATCGGGCCGCCGGCGGGCAACCTGATGGCCAATGGCGTTCTTGCCATCCTGGCCGCCTCACTCAGCGACGAAGCCTTCCTTTCATGGGGCTGGCGTGTAGCTTTCCTCGCTTCAGCGCTCCTGGTGGTGTTCGGCCTGATTATCCGCCTCAGGCTCGAGGAAACCCCAGTGTTCAAGGCCATCCAGGCCCAGGGGGACCGTCCCAAAGCTCCCATTAAGGAAGTCTTCACCACGCAACCCAAGGCGTTGGTGGCTGCAGCACTCTCACGCGTTTGCCCCGACATCCTGTACGCGCTCTTCACGGTGTTCGTTGCCGTTTACGCCACCAAGCAACTGGGCATGACCACGGGCAACGTCCTGTCCGCCATCCTGATCGGTTCCGCCTTCCAGCTCTTCCTGATCCCGATGGCCGGGGCGCTGACCGACCGCTTCAATCGTCGCTGGGTTTACGGCATTGCCGCAGCAGCGACTGCAGCCTATATTCCCGTGTTCTTCCTGATGATCCAGGGCAAGTCCGTAGTAATGCTGACTATCGGCACTGTGATCGGTTTGGCACTTCACGCCTTCATGTACGGCCCCCAAGCAGCCTTTATCACCGAGCAGTTCCCTGCCAGGCTCCGCTACGCGGGCAGTTCGTTGGCTTACACGTTGGCCGGCGTGATCGGTGGGGCGGTCGCACCCATCATCTTCACGGCGCTCTACGGTGCCGCGGGTGGTGGCTGGTACTTGATTGCCGTCTACATCCTCGTTGCGGCAGTTGTCACGATCGTCGGGATGCTCCTGGGCCGCGACCCCAAGCCTGAAGAAGACGTTCGTTTGATGCAGGGGACGCACGCTCAGCCGGCGGCGTAGCGAAAAGATGGAAACCGTGATGCACACGACCACCGCAAAAAAGGTTCGATCCGTTCGTCCGGTCGGCACCCGGGCTGTACTGGCCGAACTGGATGGGCTGCAGGATGTCCTCGCCCTGCAGGACATGCTCAACAAGGCGCCGTTGCCGGGGCAGGTGGACGTTCTTGCCGCCGCAGAAACGGTGATGGTGGTTGGTGAGTCCGCAGCGGCCACCCGCGCCATCGGCGCCCGGCTCCTGGAGTTGGAACTCAGTGCGCCGGAAGTCACTGATTCCGGCTTGGTTGTTATCGACACCGTGTACGACGGCGACGACCTCGCCGATGTCGCGGAGCTGACCGGCCTGAGCGTGGACGGCGTTGTCGCCGCGCACACCGGCCAGATCTGGACAGTGGCCTTTGCAGGCTTCGCACCCGGTTTCGGCTACATGGTGGGCGAAAATGAAGCACTCACGGTTCCCCGCCGTCCTTCACCACGCACGGCGGTTCCTGCGGGATCCGTGGCCCTCGGTGGACAATACTCGGCGGTTTACCCTCGCCGTTCCCCCGGTGGGTGGCAGCTGATCGGCCGGACAGGAGCCAGGATGTGGGATCTGGAACGGTCCCAGCCTGCCTTGGTTCGTCCGGGCGACCGGGTGCAGTACCGGGCGGTCCGCGAGGTTGTGGTGGCTGGTGCCTCACCGGCGAGCGAACCTGAAACGGAGCACCACCCTGACTCGGGTCTTCGAATTCTGAATCCGGGTGCCCAGAGCCTCATCCAGGACCTGGGCCGCCGCGGCTATGGTCCGCTGGGTGTCTCTGCTGCGGGTGCGTTGGACCGGGCTTCATTGCGACGGGCCAACCGGTTGGTAGGCAATGATTCCTCGGCCGCCGCCATTGAGAGCGTCAATGGCGGGCTCACTATCGAGGCGGTCGGCGACCAGGTGATTGCTGTGGCAGGTGCGCCGACGACGCTGGCTATCCAGTCGCCGTCGTGGGTTGAGCCTGAGGTCGGCGGCGCGCACCGGACTGTCCCGATGGCCGAACCTTTCGCGCTGCTCGACGGCGAAGTCCTCACCTTGGGTGCTCCGGAGTCCGGGTTCCGGAACTACCTGGCCATCCGAGGCGGAGTGGACGTCCCTGAGGTCCTGGGTAGCCGCTCGACGGACACGATGTCCGGGATCGGCCCGGCTCCCTTGGTCATCGGACAGGTGCTCCCGGTGGGTGCGGCCACCGTCTCCACGGCGGTTGGCAGCCCCGAACTGCAACCGGATTTCCCGGGCACAGGCGTCACGGAGCTGGACGTAGTTCCCGGACCGCGGGCTGACTGGTTTGACCAGGCGGCGCTCGATTCGCTGTGCTCCCAGGAATGGGTAGTCACGCCGCAGTCCAACAGGGTAGGCATGCGTTTGGACGGCACTCCGCTGGAGCGTAGCCGCGAAGGTGAGCTACCCAGCGAAGGCACCATGGCCGGAGCCCTCCAGATCCCACCCGCCGGACTGCCGGTGCTGTTCCTGGCGGACCACCCCATTACTGGCGGCTATCCGGTGATCGGAGTGGTGCGCGATGAACACCTGGACCGCGCCGCACAGGTCCCTATCGGCGGACGTATCCGCTTCCGGTTCGTCCCGGATTCAACGACTTTTACGAAGACCCCAGAGAAGTGAGTATTTGATGCGCAAGGTCCTGATCGCGAACCGTGGCGAAATCGCCGTCCGCGTCGCCCGTGCCTGCGACGACGCCGGGATTGCCTCGGTAGCCGTCTACGCGGACATCGACGCAGACGCCATGCATGTTGGCGCTGCCGACGAAGCCTACAGCCTGGGCGGAAACTCTCCGGCTGACACCTACCTGAACATCGGGAAGCTGCTCGCCGTGGCGGAGCAGTCCGGCGCGGACGCCGTACACCCCGGGTACGGCTTCCTTTCCGAGAACGCCGAATTCGCGCAGGCAGTACTCGACGCCGGACTTGAGTGGATCGGTCCCTCCCCGGAGTCGATCCGGCAGTTGGGCAACAAGATCACGGCCCGCGAGATCGCCGTCCGTGCCGGAGCGCCCCTGGTTGCCGGCAGCGACGGTCCGGTTTCCTCGGCCGCAGAGGCCCGGGCTTTTGCGGAGGAGCACGGACTCCCCATCGCCATCAAGGCTGCCTTTGGTGGTGGTGGCCGCGGATTGAAGGTGGTTCGCGAACTCGCCGAGGTGGAGGAAGCCTTCGATTCCGCCGTCCGTGAAGCCGTGGCCGCATTCGGTCGCGGGGAATGCTTCGTAGAACAGTATTTGGACCGGCCGCGCCACGTTGAAGCCCAAATCATTGCGGATGTCCATGGCAACGTGATTGTCGTGGGCACGCGTGACTGCTCCCTTCAGCGCCGTCACCAGAAACTCGTGGAAGAGGCGCCCGCGCCCTTCCTGAGCGATGCCCAGCGCCAGCAAATCTACGATGGCGCGAAGGCAATTGTGCGCGAAGCCGGATATTACGGCGCTGGAACGGTGGAATTCCTGGTCTCAGCGGATGGCGCCGTAGCTTTCCTCGAGGTCAATACCCGCCTCCAGGTTGAGCACCCCATCACGGAAGAAACCGCACGGATCGACCTTGTGCAGGAGCAGTTCCGGATCGCTGCAGGCCTGCCCCTGAGCATCACGGAGGATCCCGTGGCACGTGGACACTCCTTCGAGTTCCGCATCAACGCCGAAGACGTGGGCCGTGGATTCCTGCCCTCGCCTGGCACCGTTGCTTCCTTCGAAGCGCCCACCGGGCCGGGCATCCGCTTGGACACCGGTGTACGCTCCGGCTCGTTCGTCGCGCCGCAGTTCGATTCGCTGTTGGCCAAGTTGATCGTCACTGGAGCTGACCGCCAGCAGGCGCTGCGCCGTGCCCGCCGTGCCCTCGCCGAAATCAACATCACGGGGCTGGCAACTGTCCTGCCGTTCCACCGGGCGGTCCTGGAGTCCGAGGATTTCACATCCGTTGCCGGGCTCAGAGTGCACACGCGATGGATCGAAACCGACTTCGCGGACAAAATTCCCGTGGACCCCGAGTACAACGTGGTGGCCCCGGACGGAGAACGACGAACGATCACTGTTGACGTGGACGGAAAACGGCTCGCCGTAGGGCTTCCGGCTGATTTGTTGGATGGCTGGGCCCGTTCCGGGCAGGGTGTGCCGGCCTTTTCCGCATCGACCGATACGCCGGGTTCTGTCACCGGCATTGGTGCCGCACCCGCCGAGTCCGCATTGGTTTCCAGCATGGCCGGCACAGTGGTGAAGTGGCTCGTCGAACCGGGCGCTGACGTCACCGCGGGTGATCCCTTGGTTGTCCTGGAAGCCATGAAGATGGAGACCCAGGTTCCCGCGCACCGGACGGGCACGCTGTCAGAGGTAGTGTCGGCCGCCGGCGGGGTTGTCACGGCGGGGGCTGTACTGGCCCACATCGAGTAGGCCCCCCGTAGCTCCGTTGCTGCCCCGCTGTTCCGTCGCTGGGCAGCAACGGAACAGCGGCTGGGCAACGGACCAGGTGTCCAGCTAGGACGTGACGGCTACGCCCAACACGCTGTCCAGGAGACCGTTGCGGAACTTGCCCGTGGGGTCGTTCGCCTGGACGAGCGCGCGGAAATCCCCGAAACGGGGGTAGAGAGCGGCGAAGTCGTACAGGCCCGGTGTGAAGAGTTTGCCCCAGTGCGGCCGGGCACCGAACGGACGCAGCGCTTCCTCGAGTTCGGGGAGTACCGCCTCCACCTCGGCCTGCAGGGGCTTCCACGTGAAGTGCAGCGCTACGCTTTGCTGCTGGTAGAAAGGGCTGAGCCAGAACTCGTCCGCGGCTACTGTGCGGATTTCGGAGATGAACAACAGCGGTGCCACCGTGGCCGCCAGGTCCCGGACAGCCTGTAATGCCGCAGGTGCCTGGTCCAGGGGCAGCAGGAATTCGCTCTGGAGTTCCTCGCCATTGCTTGGCGTGAATTCGTGCCGGAAGTGCGGCAATCGGTCAAGCCACTTTCCGGCGACGTCCAGCTGCTCGGTGCAGTTCTCGGCGGACATGTCAGGCAGCGGGTGCAGCGCCGCCTTTGCGGCCGCCCCGCCGAACAGCTCCGCGAGGGGAGCTTCGGTGTCCAGCGCCTTGAACCACACCTGCGGGATGGCCTCTCCTGTGTAATTCGTGAAGAAGCTGACGCTGTAGGCGCTGGACGCAATGGTGTGGAAGTTCGCCAGGACGCCGTCCCAGGCCAGATCCGTGAGGACCCTCTGGCGGACGTCGTAACTGGGCCTGACGGCAAGCTCCAAGCCCGTCACAATGCCCAGACCTCCCACGCCCACCACGCTAGCGAGGAATTCGTCGTCGTCCTCGGTGAGCGTTACCAGCTCGCCGGAGGCGCGCACAAGGTCAACGCCCACGACGGCGGCAGCCAGGGAGGGGTTGTTGACCCCACTGCCGTGCGTGCCTGTTTGGATGGCACCGGCGACGGAGATGTGGGGAAGCGAAGCGAGGTTGTGGATAGCGTATCCCTGTTCCTCGAGTGCGCGGCCCAGTGCTCCGTAGCTGATCCCGCCGCTGACCTTGACGGTCCCTTTGTCTTTATTGAGGACAACTTCCTGAGGCAGGGCGTCGAGCAGGATGTGGGTCCCGTCCGTGTCGGCGACGGTGTTGAAGGAGTGCCGGGAGCCGAGAGCCTTGATGCGGGACGCATTGGCGACGAGCTCCTGCAGCTCGCCAACCGACGTGGGGCGGTGCACTTCCGTGGAGGAGTACTCGAGGTTTCCTGCCCAGTTCTTCATTGAATGATCTTCCAGCTTGGGATACAGATAACTCCCGTAATTGTTAACGCTCTCAACTAATTGCGTCAAGGGGAGTCCAACTGGTTGAAGATAGAGTTCAGGAAATGCGCTGTCTACCAGGAGTCGCCCCGTGAGCAAGGGATCCAAACCCACCATCCGTGACGTTGCGATGGCGGCCGACGTATCGCTGACCACGGTGTCATACGTGCTCTCCGGCCGGCACGGCGGCACAACCCGGATCAGCCAGCCCACCCAGGACCGGGTGCTGGCGGCGGTCAAAGAGTTGGGTTACGTGCCAAATCAGGCTGCCCGGGGAATGCGGCGGGGCAAGACGGACGTAGTGGCTGTGGCGATCGGCAACCTTGACTGGCCGTGGGACCGCGCCCTGGCAACAGCGGCCGCAAGAATCCTGCCCGAGCATGGGTTTCAGCCTGTGATCCTGCTGGGCGACGATTGGCGTAAGTTCATGATGTCCGGCGGCGCTGACGGTGTGATTATCGGCTTCTTCCCGGAAGCAAAGTCTGAGGACCAAACGGTCACGGAGTTGGCCCGTCGCGGGGTTGCCCAAGTGGTGATCTCGGGAACCATGGAACCCCAGGGATTCGACGTGCTGGCCCCCGAATCAGAGGCTGGGTTGAGGGAGTGCATGGACTTCCTCACCGCGGCCCATCGCAGGATCGCGTGCATCCGCAGGGCCCACCCGGAAGGGCGCCGGAAGAGCCGCTACGCTGCCTATGCTGCCGGGCTTGAGAGGGCCGGAATTCCGCTCGCTGAGTCTTTGGTCAGGACGTCGAACCACCACCCGGCTACCGCGTACCAGTCGGCGCTCGAGCTGCTCCAGATGCCCAACCGGCCCACTGCCATGATCTGCACGGACGATATGGAGGCCTTGCAGGCCATCCGCGCCGCCTACAGGCTGGGCCTCCGGGTGCCGGAAGATATCCAGATAGTCGGAGTGGGTAACTCGACGGAGGGCCAGGAATACGATCCCCCGTTGACCACCGTGGGGCCTGAGCCGATCTTCGAAAAGGTGGTCCATATGTTGCTGGACCGCCTGGCGGGTACCACTCCCGCGGCCGGTGTCCGGGTGGCCTCGCCGTGGACGTTACACCGGCGGGGCACCACCCAGGGTTAGTCCTTCAGTGGACGCCGAGCCAGCCAGGCGGCGACAATCGCGCCGGAAATGTTGTGCCACAGGGAGAACACGGCGGACGGCAGTGCGGCCAACGCACCGAAGTGGGCGGTGGCCAGCGTGGCGGCCAGGCCGGAGTTCTGCATGCCTACCTCGAAGGCCAGGGCGCGTCGCGCCTTGTCGTCCAGGCGACCGAGTTTGCCTGCCAGGTAGCCAAGGCCAAGGCCGAAGCCGTTGTGCAGGACAACGGCCAGGAACACGATTCCGCCGGCGGCGACGATCTTGCTGGCGCTGCCCGCCACGACGATCGCCACGATCAGGGAAATGACGACGGCGGACGCCCACGGAAGTGCCGGAAGAACCTTCGCGACGACCTTCGAAAGGAACAATCGGGCAAGCAGGCCTGCGATGACCGGCAGCAACACGGTCTTCACGATGTCCAGGACCATGGCGCCGGCGTCGATGTGCAAGAAGGAGCCGGCAAGGAAGAGGGTCAGAGCCGGAGTGACGAGGGGGGCGATCAGCGTCGAAACCGAAGCCACGGCGACGGACAGAGCCACATCACCCTTGGCCAGGAAAGCCATGACGTTGGAGGCGGTTCCGGACGGCGCGCAGCCCACCAGGATGAGCCCGACGGCCAGCTCCGGCGGCAATTGCAGCAGGACAGCGATCAGCCAGCCAGCGCCGGGCATGATGACGTAGTGGGCAATGATGCCGAGTGCCACAGCCCATGGCCGGCGGGCCACGGATGCAAAGTCCGGCGGGGTCAGCGTGAGACCCATGCAGAACATGATGACGCCCAACAGGTACGGGACCGCGACACCCATGGGTTTGAACAGGTCTGGAATGAGGAACCCGAGGACGCCGGCAACCACCACCAAGAGCGGGAACACCGTCACGGCGATACGCGCAATCCTGGCCTCAGCGGCAAGGGCTGCGTTTGCGGGTTCTTCGGTTTCTGGCGGGGTATTGGTTGCCTCAAGCATTCATCCATGCTCACACTTGGCGCGCGGCAGGGACGACTTCGTTACATTCGCGGAGGTGTATATGTCAGATGACCGTCGTCTCATCCCCCATTGGGTCAGGAGTTGAGCTTCCCTGCGAGGCGCTCCCGCATGCGTACGCTGGCCTCGTTGAGTCCGATGAACTCCACCTCGCGCCCGTGGTTGCGGTACTTCTCAGTCACCGAATCGAGCACGGCCACCGTGGAGGCGTCCCAGATGTGCGAACCGTGGAGGTCGATGATCACGCGATCTATGCCCTCTGAGGAATCCTTCGCATAGTCGAACTGTGTGTAGAGATCGTTGGACGAGGCGAAGAACAGTTCGCCATTTACCGTGTACGTCGCCACGGTCTCGCCATTGAGCTCCAGTTCGGTCCGCTCGACTGTCGCAAAATGGGCCACCCGCCGCGCAAACAGCACCATTGCCGTCAAAACGCCGACGCCGACCCCCACCGCCAGGTTGTGTGTCGCCACCACAGCGGCCACGGTCAACAGCATCACCGCAGTCTCCGATTTCGGCAGGCGCCTCAGGGTTGAAAGCCGCACAGAGTGCCAGTCGAAGGTGATCAGGGAAACGAAGATCATCACGGCCACCAAAGCCGCCATGGGGATCATTCCCACAACGTCACCCAAAGCCACCACCAGTACCAGCAGGAACACACCGGCCAGGAACGTGGAGAGCCGGCTTCGAGCCCCTGAGCCCTTGACGTTGATCATGGTTTGCCCGATGACGGCGCAACCGCCCAGGCCGCCCAGGAACCCGGTGACGATGTTTGCCGCACCTTGGCCCCACGAGACCCGTGTCTTGTTGGAACGGGTGTCCGTGATGTCGTCCACCAGCTTGGCGGTCATGAGCGACTCCAACAGACCCACCAGCGCCATGGACAGTGCGAAGGGCGCGATGATCTGGAATGTCTCCAGGGTCAAGGGAACGTTGGGGAGGAAGAACCCTGGAAGGCTGTCCGGGAGTTCGCCCTTGTCACTCACTGTGGGAACGTCGATGCCACCCATGACGGTGACCACCGTGATCAGGACTATGGCCACCAGCGGCGCGGGGATGGCCGTGGAGACCCGGGGCAAGCCGAACACGATCACCAATCCCACCACCACGATGGGGTAAACCATCCACGGCACGTTGAAGAGTTCCGGCATTTGGGACATAAACACCAGGATGGCCAGTGCATTCACGAAACCGATCATCACCGAACGCGGGATGAAACGCATCAGCCGCGTCACCCCCAGCACCGCCAGGATGATCTGGAAAACCCCGGCCAGGATGATCGTGGCAATCAGGTAGTCGAGTCCGTGTTCCTTCATCACCGGAGCGATCACCAGTGCCACCGCCCCGGTTGCCGCGGAGATCATGGCGGGACGGCCCCCCACCAGTGCGGTCACCACGCCCATGGTGAACGAAGCGAACAACCCGATCCGAGGATCCACGCCCGCAATCACCGAGAACGCGATGGCCTCCGGGATGAGTGCCAAAGCCACCACGAGACCCGCAAGGGACTCCGTCAGCAGGCGGCGGGGCGAACGGAGCGTCGCCCGCAGTGACATGAGTTGCTCGGGTGTCATGGGTCCTTAGGATGCAGTCTTTTACAAAGCAGTCTGGCGGTAACGCTCAATCTGCTTAAGACGCCGCAGGAGGCTGTCGCGCCGCGGGTGCGGAACGACGTCGGGCGCCTCGGCGGTGAGATCAATGTGTTCGGTTCCGTACTGCCACAGCAGGAGGTCATCCAGGAGGCGGTCGGGGCCGGGGGAGTAGCGGTGGTCCAGGGCCTTACGGACCTCGGTGATCCGGTTGGCGCTGAGCAGCCCAGCCAGTTCCACGGTCTTGGTCAGTCCGTGGGCGGCAAGCAGCTCGGCGGCCCATCCCCAGTCGTCATCAACTTTACGGTCAACGTGGGGAAGGAGCGTCCGCCAGACATCACGAACCCGGTTCGGAGTCAGGGGCGAACCGCCCTCACCCTCCAGGTCCCAGTAGCTGCGGACTTCCTCGTAGCGCTCATGGAGGTCGGCGAAGGCGCTCTCCACCGTTTCCAGCATCGCCGCGGTAGCCGTGAATTGGCGGTCGAAATGGGGGGTCCAGGCGCGTGGATCTTCCGCCTTGAAACGGATGTCGTGCTCGATCTCGCTCCAGGCATGCGCGAACACGGTCCGGATCTGGCACTCGAAGAAGTAGCTGCCGTTGGCTGGCATGTCCGGATTGAAGACGTGCTGGTACTCCTTGACGGCCTCGTTCTGGATAGTGCGAAGGATCAGGTGGCGGCTGGAGTAGCCGTAGGTCCCGGACTCGATGGAGCCGATGTCCTTCTCGCGGTCGCCACGGCAATCGAAGAGCTGACGTTGCCGCTTGATGATGTTGGCCACAGCAGCGTTTTCGGCGGGCAGCTTGGTGATGACACGGATGCCCACCATGTCGTTCAACGTGCGGAACGGGTCCGGGAACTTGAGGACCCGCGGACCACCCGGCTCCAAGGGATCATCCGTCCGGGAGATCTTTTCCCGGAACGACTCCACAGTCTTGGTCCGGCCCGTGACGAACAAAGGGGTGACCTCGGCGTCGTTCAGCATGTCCCTCAGAGTGAGCAGAACGTCCCGCGTGACCCGCTTCAAAGCCGGACGAACACGCTCATAGAGGGCCACGTTCGCGTCCACTGCGTCGCGCTGGTCCTGGTCCAGGCTGTCCCAATTGCTTGCCATGCCCCCAGCTTACGGGTCGGGTCCGACACTGGACCGGGCCACTCGCCGTCGGGGTGGCCCTAGCCAAACTTCCGGATCGTCACGATAGGCTCAGTACAAAGGAGGGCGCAATGTTGCGGCACAAGTACAGCTACGGCGAACACCCCAGTCAGTGGGGCGAACTCTTCATACCTGAACCGAACAATGGGAACCATCGCGGCGCATCAGCAGCTGCCGGTGGAATCGCCGTTGTGATCCATGGCGGCTACTGGCGCTCGCAGTACGGTGCGGAGCTCGGTGAGCCCCTTGCGCGGGACCTTGCAGCGCACGGCATCACGGCCTGGAACCTTGAATACCGGCGGGCAGGGAACGGCGGTGGGTGGCCCCATACTTTCGAGGACATCCTGGCCGGCATCGATCATCTGTCCAAAATCGCGGGCGACCACGACCTCCAACTGGGCAAAGTGGTGGCACTCGGGCACTCGGCCGGTGGCCACCTTGCTGTCTGGGCCGCTGGTCGCGAGCGGCTTTCCGCCATAGGAACTCCCGACGCCGACCGCCAACTGGTGCGCTCACCCGAGGATAACGCGGTGCACCTGACGGGGGTCGTCAGCCAGTCCGGCCTGCTCAACCTTGCGGCCGCGGAGAAGCTCAACCTCAGCAACGGCGCCGTCTGCAACCTCATGGGCGGTGATTCGGCCAGATTCCCCAAACGGCATAAATATGCGGATCCCATGAGTTTGCTGCCCATCAACGTCCCCGTCTATGCCGTGCACGCCACGGAAGACGAGGACGTTCCTGCAAGCCAATCCGAGGCCTACGTTGCCGCGGCCACGGCTGCCGGAGGTGCCGCCCAGTTGCTGCGCGTGCCGGGCGACCATTTCGACCTGATCGACCCGAAGGCAGTGGCCTACAAGAAGTGCCGCGAGCTGGTGCAGCGATTGCTCTCGTAATTGTTGGGATGCGGCGGCTCCGCTCTGGCAGAGTGGTCCCATGCTGACTGTCATTGGTGAAGCCCTGGTCGACGTCGTTCAACGCTCCTCTGGAATCGAGGCGCATGTTGGCGGGAGCCCACTCAACGTGGCCGTTGGGCTGGCACGCCTTGACCACCCCGTGCAGTTCATCGGGCGTTACGGCCGCGACGCTTATGGCGACTCGGTTGCCGCGCACCTGCGTTCGAGTTCGGTGATGGTCCCGCTTCCGCCGGACGACAAACCAACCAGCGTCGCCACCGCAGAGATCGACGACGACGGCGCCGCCACCTACGCGTTCGACCTCGCCTGGGAGTTGCCCGGACTCGCCGCGCGGTTGCCGCTCATGCTGCAGGGCGCCACCCTGCTCCACACAGGTTCCATCGCCACTGCGTTGGAGCCCGGCGCCGCGGAGGTGCTTGCCGCCGTCGAGCATGCCCACCCGGGCACCACCATCAGCTTCGATCCCAACTGCCGCCCCAGCATCATCACCGACGTCGACTACGCGCGTACGCAGGCCGAACGCTTCGTGAAGTTATCCGACGTCGTCAAAGCCTCTGACGAGGACCTCGAATGGCTGTATCCCGGCGTCGATCCGACGGAATCGGCGCGTCGTTGGCTGACCCTGGGCGGCGAGGAAGGACCGGCATTGGTGGTGGTGACACGTGGCGCACGCGGGCCCTGGGGCATAACCCGGGCCGGGGAAACCCAGGTGCCCGCGCCGTCCGTGAATGTTGTGGACACCGTCGGCGCGGGGGACTCGTTCATGGCCGGGTTGCTCTCCGCGATTGTGGACCACGGGCTGGACGGAGCACAGAACAGGGAAGCGCTCCGGGCTATGCCTGCCGAAACCCTCGCCGCGATCCTGGATCGTGCAACGCGTGCTGCCGCTGTCACGGTGTCGCGGGCCGGAGCCAACCCGCCGACGCGGGCCGAGCTCAACCATGCTGCCGCTTAGTTTCTAACCGGCCCGTGGCCGGCGGCAACTTCCTCGCCGGCCTTCACCGGACCTGGGGGAGTACCCTTCCCGAACGGGCTGCCGCCCAGCGATTCGCGTCCATGGTCGGTCAGCCATCCGGAGAGGTCCGGGCCCGCTGGAACGATCTGCGTGGGGTTAATATCCTCATGCACTATGTAGTAATGCTGCTTGATCTGCACGAAATCGATGGTGTCGCCGAAGCCCGGCGTCTGGAACAAGTCCCGGGCGTAGCCCCACAGGGCAGGCATTTCGCTGAGTTTGTTCCGGTTGCACTTGAAGTGTCCGTGGTAGACGGGATCGAAGCGGGCCAGGGTGGTGAAGAGCCTGACGTCGGCCTCCGTAATGGTGTCGCCCACCAGGTAGCGCTGGTTGGTCAACCGTTCCTCAAGCCAGTCCAAAGCGGTCCAGAGCCGGGTGTAGGCGGCGTCGTAGGCCTTCTGCGAACCCGCGAATCCGCACCTGTACACGCCGTTGTTGACCTCAGTGAAGACGCGCTTGTTGACCAGGTCGATCTCCTCGCGCAGGTTTTCCGGATAAAGTTCCGGCGCGCCGGGGCGGTGGAATTCCGTCCATTCCGTGGAGAAGTCCAGCGTGATTTGGGGGAAGTTGTTGGTTACTACTGCCCCGCTGGGGACATCGACGATGGCCGGAACAGTGATGCCGCGGGGGTAATCCGGGAAGCGGCGGAAGAACGCGTCCTGCAGGCGCTCAATGCCCAGCACAGGGTCCTTGCCGTCCGGATCCAGGTCGAACGTCCAGG
Organism: Paenarthrobacter nitroguajacolicus; assembly: GCF_031455195.1. Lineage (GTDB taxonomy): Bacteria > Actinomycetota > Actinomycetes > Actinomycetales > Micrococcaceae > Arthrobacter > Arthrobacter nitroguajacolicus_D. The sequence goes on from NZ_JAVDSH010000004.1 coordinate 392,695, forward strand.
AGCGGGCGTCGTGCGTGGGTCCTGGCTGGCCGAGGCTGATGACGTCTTCCAGCCCGAGGAGCCGGCGGACGATGACCGTGCGGTTGGCCCATGGGCACGCCCGCGCCGCGATCAGGCGGTAGCGTCCCGGTTCGACCGGCCAACCCTGTTCTCCGTTGGGCCCGGTGGATCCATCGCGGGTTATGCGGTCCTCGATGTAATTTGTGTCCCGGGTGAACTCACCGCCGGTGACGTACGCGCCGCGGGTGCTGTGCTCTTCGATTGTTCCGGTCTTTTCGCTCATGAACCCACACTATGGGGCACTTCCAGGGCTGCGCTATCACTTGGCTTCGGCGGCGCCAGATCAGCGGCCCACTAGACTGGCATGATGCGGCTCGTAGCAAGTGATATTGACGGCACCATCCTCGGTCATGACGGCAAAATCAGTGACCGGACCATCAAGGCATTCCAGGCGTGCCGCGACGCAGGGGTGGAACTCGTCTTTGTCACTGGACGGCCTCCGCGCTGGTTGTACCCGCTGCAGGAGCAGTTGGGGCACAGCGGAATCGTGATCTGTTCCAATGGTGCTGTGGTGTGGGATCTCGAAACCGAGAAGGCCCTGTCCTCGTGTGTCCTGGACGCCGACTCCGTGTTTGAGGCCCGCCGCATCATCAAGTCCATCAGGCCCGACGCCTTGTTCGCCGTCGAAACGCTGACAGGTTTCCAGCTGGAGCCGGGCTTCATCGAGAACGAAACCAGTGAACTGCTTGCCGAGTTCACCCCCCGGCCGTTGGACGAAACGCTCAAGGGGGATGACGCCGTCGTGAAGTTCCTGGCGATCACCCGCAAGGGCACCCCGGACGATTTCCTTGCCGAAGTGCAGCCAGCAGTCGCCCATCTGGTGAGCACAACGCATTCGGCCCCGCGCACGGCGATGCTGGAAATGTCCGTCCAGGGCATCAACAAAGCCGTCACCCTGGCCAAGTACGCCGAGTCGCTGGGTATCGAGGCCGCCGACGTTGTGGCTTTCGGTGATATGCCCAACGACATTGAGATGCTCCGCTGGGCAGGTCACGGCTACGCGATGGCCAGCGGACACCCGGAGGCCATCCTCGCGGCTGGCCAGCAGGCTCCCCATTTCGACGACGACGGCGTGGCCCAGGTTCTCGAGGCGAAGCTCAGCGAACAGCGGGTCTAGTTCCGAACCGTCGGCGGAGATCGGCTTCTTGGAGAGGCCTCACTGAGTCATTCCACACCAGCGGCACGGACCGGCGCCAGGGCGACCAAGCAGGCCCCGTCACGGGTGCCGCACGCCCTCGCCTGCCAGCAATGCGCGGTAGCCCTCCTTGTACGTGGGGAAGGTAAGTTCTGCACCGGTGGCCCGTACTCGCCTGTTTGAACAGCGTTTGTCGCCGGGGCCGCCGTCGGACGCACCGCCAGGTGCCGCCGTCGGGGGTTCCGGGCAGCCCAGTTCAGCAGCGAGAAACCGCATGACTTCGCCCATTTCCGCCGCGTGATCGTCGACGCCCACGTAGACGGAATCAGGAACGGCTTCCATGGTGGTGAGGTGGACGATCATGGCTGCGGCGTCGTCCCTGTGGATGCGGTTGGTGTGACGGGGCTGGGCGGGAATGACTGCTTGCCCGGACTTCACTTGGTCGATCAACCGGGTGCGTCCCGGCCCGTAGATGCCGCCGAGCCGCAACGAGATAGCCTCCGTGCCGGTGCCCCGGGTCCGGGCGAACAGCAAATCTTCGGCCTCCACCAGTACCTTTCCGCTGAAGCGAGTCGGCTCTGTAGCCGTGGACTCGTCCACCACAGCCCCGCCGGAATCTCTATACACAGCCGTGGAGGAGACGAAAAGGATCCGGCGCGGCTCCAGCCCTTGCCGCTCCAGCGCGTCCAACACATTGCGTGTGCCGTCCAGATAGGCCGCGCGGTAGGCCTCCTCGGTGGAGGTATCGGCTGCCACGGCAATCACCACAATGTCCACGTCCGAGGGTAACTCCGGCAGGCCCTTGGCAAGGTCAGCGTGCATTCCACGAATCTGGCGAGGCAGCTTTTGGGGTGACCGGCGCAGGCCAACAACCTCACGGCCAGCGGCGGCGAAGCGAAGCCCGGCTTCGGTTCCGAGGTCGCCGCAACCGGCAATCAATACAGTCATGACTCCAGTCTTGCAGGCTCCAGCTGTCACCGACTTCCCAGCCTCCATACAACCGGCGTTCACCTTGCCTCCGTAGGCTTCCAGCCAAGGACCCCGTTAGCTCGTTGAAGGTGTAGGGAAATCATGGCCAAGCGTAGGATCAACGACTTCAACACTGCCCCGTTGCGGCGGATCGAGCCCGATCACCACTGGCGCTCCCTCCGACAGGGCGACCGCGTCAGCCTTACGCTGACGCCGGGCTACGAGTCAGCCGGCGTGGTGGACGCCGTCACCGGCGACGCGACTGCCGTGTGGGTGGAGCTCGACGGCGGCCGCGGCCGTACGCTGGTGCACGTCAGCGACGGCGTGGCGATCGTTCCGCAGGATCCGGCGGCGGTCACGCAGGAGTCCTGAACACGCCCTCGCGATGGGCTACGCTACGGATGTGACGCTGCCCTATTTCCTCCGCAAGGACGGTTCAGTGGGCCCTCTGGCCTTCGCGCACAGGGGTTTCTCTCTGGATGGCATGGAGAATTCCATGGCTGCCTTCAAAGCCGCGGTGGAGCTCGGGACCGTCCATCTTGAAACCGACGTCCACACCACGTCGGACGGTGTGCTGCTGGTCTTCCACGATTCCTCCTTGGACCGGGTGACGGACGCTGCGGGCCGCATTGCCGAGCTGACCGCAGACCAAGTGTCCGCGGCGAGAATTGGCGGCGTGGAGCCCGTTCCCACCTTCGATGAACTGGTTGCCGCGTTGCCCGATGCCCGGCTGAACCTGGACGTCAAGGACTGGAACTCCGTGGGCTCCATGGCAGCGGCGATCGAGCGGCACGCAATCCACCGCAGGGTCCTGGTGACGAGCTTTTCGGACCGCCGCCGCCGGGCGGTCCTGGCCAGGCTGTCCCAGCGCGTTGCCTCGTCGGCCGGCAGCACCCTGACAGCTTTGTTCGTCCTCCTGGGTCCCGTGCTTCCGGCTCCTCTGGCACGCAGGCTGCTTGCCGACGTCGACGTTTTCCAAGTCCCGGTCCGCTACGGGAGGCTCCCCGTGGTGACTTCGGGGTTCGTCCGACGCGCCCATCGGCTGGGCCTGCAGGTGCATGTGTGGACCATCAACGAAGCGGCTGAAATGGAGCGGCTACTGGATCTTGGGGTGGACGGCATCGTGTCGGACCGCCTCGACCTGCTCAAGGAAGTCCTGGTGCGCCGCGGCGACTGGGTGTGAGCGAGCGTTTGCTTGAAGCGGGTGGGGTGTGAGCGAGCGTTTGGTTGAAGCGGGTGGGATGTGAGCGAGCGTCGGGGAAACCGGACCTTCGCTCACTTCCCGCGGGTTTCGACGGCGGCCTGCCGGGTTTGGCTGGCGCGGATCCTGGCGAGGTCGAACTTGGTGCTCCGGTCAAAGGCGAAAATGCCGTTCTTCTCCTGGAACACGTCCGTGAGCTGCGTGTAGCAGTAGCCGAACATGTCCGGGTTTTCCAGGAGGACGCTGCATAGCCCGTCGAAGCGGCCGTAGAACTCTTCCTCGCTGCCGACCCGCTGACCGTAGCCCCACGACGTGGACAGGTCGGTACCATCGGCCGCCTGCTTCGCTTCACTCTCGTTCCACCAGATGCCGCCGAATTCGGAGACGAAGTACGGCTGGCCGGCGTAGGGCACCGAATATTCCTGGCCATCTTCCTTGCGGTTGATGTACGGCTTATTCTCTGCGAGGCCTTCCTGTTCGATCCGGAACCGTTCCGGGTCCTGCTGGTAGGAGTGGGCGTCGTAAATGTCGGTCTCCCTGATCCGGTGGGAGTATCCGGACGCGTCGATCACCGGTCGGGTGGGATCGGCAAGCTTGGTAGCCAGGAACATTGCCTGCGTGACATCGTCCAGCACGGTCAGCCGATCGTGCAGGACCTGGTGTGTTTCGTTGAGGGGGCACCAGCCGATAATGGCGGGGTGGTTGTAGTCGCGCCTGAGCACTTCCAGCCATTGCGCCACGAAGCTCGGTGTGGGTTGCTGGTTGTGCCCTACCGTTCCGGCGCCGGAAACGCCCCAGTCGCCGAACTCACCCCACAGCAGGTAGCCGAGCCGGTCTGCGTGGTAGAGGAAACGTTCCTCGAAGACCTTTTGGTGCAGGCGGGCACCGTTGAATCCAGCGGCCATGGACAGTTCGATGTCCTTGATCAAAGCCGCCTCGTCAGGGGAGGTCATCAGCGAATCCGGCCAGTAGCCCTGGTCCAGGACAAGCCGCTGGAAAACGGCCTCGCCATTGATGCGGACCACCTTGCCGTCCAGCGCTATGGAGCGAATGGCCGCATAGCTGTCCACATGGTCCACAACGTCACCGGCGTCGTCCAGCACGTTCACCTCGAGGTCGTAAAGGAACGGGTCCTCGATTGACCATGGACGAAGCAATTCGGCAGGGATGTTCAGGTGCAGGGTTGGCGTAAGGTCCAGATCAGCTTTGATCGATGCCTCGACCCGCCCGCCTGAACCGTCGGACAGGATCGCGGACACTGTATGCCCAGTCCGGTTCTGGCTGATGGGTACTTCCACTGTGATGCTGGAATCAGCCAGGTTAGGGGTCATTCGCAGGTGCTTGATATAGACCTCGGGAACCGCCTCCATCCACACCGTCTGCCAGATTCCCGTGGTCCGCGTGTACTGGCAATGCGTGTTGTTGTACCAGGTGGCTTGCTTCCCACGTGCCTGCATCCCGTGCCGCGAATCCCTGGCCCGGACCACGATCACCGCATCGGCGCCCGGCTCAACAACTCCGCCAAGATCAGCCGTGAATGGGGTGAAGCCACCGCGATGCCTGGCAACTTCGACGCCGTTGACCCACACGGTGGCGTCGTGATCCACTGCGCCGAAATGGAGCAGGACATTCTGGCCGGCCCAGTCCGCCGGAATCGTCACCGTCCGGCGATACCAAACTGCCTCCATGAAATCGACGTGCCCAATCCCCGAGAGCACCGATTCGGGCGCGAACGGAACCCTGATCCCGCTGTTGAGTTCACGTGTGGTGAGGCCGCGTTCCAAACCCGAGTCACCGGCGTCGATCTCAAAACCCCAGGTGCCGTTGAGGTTCATCCACTTGTCGCGGACCAGTTGCGGGCGGGGATGCTCAGGTTTGGGTATGGCTGAGGTCACATTTTGGCTCACACTCAAAAACCTAACGTGAGATGGTGGTCAGTACCAGCAGCCACTGTGCGAGGGAGATTGGCGTGACCCTTTTCCGTTTAGCGATCCTTGATGACTATCAGCAGGTCTCCGGGGACTACGCCCCGTGGGAGTCACTGCTCGACGACGACGTGAAGGTCAGCGTTTTCAGCGCACCTTTCGTTTCGGAGGAGCAGGCCGTGGCAGCCTTGGCGCCATTCGACATCATTGTGGCGATGCGCGAACGCACCCGGTTCCCGCAGAGTGCCTTGGATGCCCTGCCGAACCTCAAGCTCCTGGTGACCACAGGCATGGCCAACGCCGCCATTGATATGGAAGCGGCAAAGGAACGCGGCATTGTGGTGTGCGGTACGGCTGGGTCGCCGGCGGCGGCGCCTGAGCTGGCGTGGGCACTCCTGTTGGCCTTCGCGCGAAACCTTTCTGTTGAGGAGAACTCGCTCAGGGCGGGTGACTGGCAAGTGGGCGTCGGGTTCGAACTCGAAGGCAAGACGCTGGGAATCGTGGGCCTGGGCAAGATCGGGTCGCGGATGGCCCGCTACGCCAAGGCTTTTGGGATGGACGTCCTGGCGTGGAGCCAGAACCTCACTGCGGACGTTGCCGAGGCCGCCGGTGCGCGGAAGGTCAGCAAAGAGGAGTTGTTCAGGGAGTCCGACGTCGTGACGCTTCACCTGCGGCTGTCCGAGCGGACTGAGGGGATAGTCGGTTCCAAGGAACTGCGTCTTCTTGGCCCGGAGGGCGTGCTGGTCAATACGGCCCGTGGGCCGTTGGTGGATGAGGCTGCTCTCATGCAGGCCTTGGAGGAAGGGTGGATCCGGGGGGCTGCCCTGGATGTCTTCGACGAGGAGCCCCTCCCATCCGGTCATGCATTGTTGCACTCTCCCCGGACGGTGCTTTCGCCGCATATCGGCTACGTGACGCACGAGAGCTACCGCCAGTTTTATGGTGGTGCGTTCGAGGACGTCAAGGCGTGGCTCGCTGAAGCGCCATTGCGCGTTCTCAACCCGTAGCAGCCGCAAGGTTACACGCTGGGCAAGCGCTTTCCCGACAAAGCTGGCAAGATGGGTCCATGCGTATCCTCATCGCCCCCGACAAGTTCAAGGGTTCCCTGACCGCCGCCGAAGCCGCGTCAGCCATGGCCGAAGGCGCCCTCCGCGTCTACCCGGACGCCGTGACCACCCAGTTCCCGGTGGCTGACGGCGGCGAAGGCACGCTTGATGCCGCAATCGCAGCGGGCTACGAAGAGCGAAACAACGCGGTGGTCGGCCCCATCCTCAAGCCCGTCGGTGCTTCCTGGGCGATCCGCAAGGACGCACTCGGCGGTGCCACTGCCGTGATCGAAACCGCGCAAGCATCCGGCCTGGCGCACATGGAGCCCACTCCCGAGAATGCACTCCGCGCCCACAGCTACGGCTGCGGCCAGCTGATCGCCGCCGCTCTCGAAGCCGGTGCCACTGAGATCGTGCTGGGGTTGGGCGGTTCGGCAATGTCCGACGGCGGCAGCGGAGCCTTGCGTGCACTGGGGCTCAAGCCCCTCGACTCCGCCGGGAACGTGGTGCCCCTCGGAGGCGGTTCGCTGGCCGACGTCGTCGCCTTGGACGCCTCCGAGCTGGATCCGCGGCTCTCGGGAGTGAAGTTCCGCATCGCCGTCGACGTCCAGAACCCGCTGTATGGGCCTGATGGTGCCGCGCATGTTTTCGGTCCGCAGAAAGGCGCCGATGAGGACGCCGTTGAGAAGCTCGACGCCGGTCTCCGCAACTGGGCCTCGCTCCTTAGGGAAGCCACAGGCCGGGACGTGAACGTACCCGGAGCCGGAGCCGCAGGCGGGTTCCCGGCGTCGTTCCTGGCCTTCACTGACGCTGCGCTGGAAGGCGGCTTCGCGTTGGTCGCAGGCCTCACTGGTCTCGCTTCGCATTTGGGTGAGGCTGACCTGGTCATCACAGGGGAGGGGTCCATGGACGAGCAATCACTCACGGGCAAGGCGCCGATCGCGCTCGCCGATGCCGCCAGTGTGCACGGCATACCAGTGGTGGCCGTTGCGGGGCGCATCACGGTAACGCCCGAAGACCTGGCGAAGCACGGGATCGTGGCTGCCGCGCAGTTGCTGGACGTCGCGCAGCGCAAGAACGGCGTTCCGGACGTAGCCGACGCCGTTGCCAACGCCGCCAAGTACGTGGCCTGGGCTACCAGTCAGGTTCTGGAGGGCGCGTAATTACTGCCGATAGCCTTCAACTTCGCTGACCGGCCGGGCTGAAGCGTCGTCCGGGTTTTCGCCCGCGTCCCTCTTGGCGCGGCGTTGACGCAGAAGATCCCAGCACTGGTCGAGCTGGGCTTCCAGCTGGGCAAGGCGGGCGCTGTCATCCCCCGCCCCAGTGCTGGTGGAGGCGCGCAGGCGGTGTTCCTCCTCGACCAGAGACTGGATTCGCTCCAAAAGATCCTGATTGTCCATTGCAATGACTCCTATATGTGGTTTTCACGGTTACCTCGAACGTAGTCCTGCTGACGGGGTGCGTCTACTGCCGGCCAACGGCATACTTGGCACATGAAATTCACTACGACCATCGTGGGCGATGGCAACAAGTCGGGCATCGAAGTTCCGGACGGGATCGTTGAGGGGTTGGGTGGCGGCAAGCGGCCTCCAGTGGTGGTGACCATCAACGGCCAGAGCTACCGCAGCAGCATCGCCGTGATGGGCGGCAAGTACATGGTGGGCGTCAGCTCGGCCAACCGCGAACTAACGGGCGCTTCCGCTGGGGACACGGTTGAGGTTGGCTTGGAAGTGGATACCCAGCCCCGCATCATCGAGGTCCCGCAGGACTTGGCTGCCGCGCTGGACGCCGAGCCTGGGGCGAAGGCCTTTTACGAGACCCTGAATTACAGTTCGCAGCGGAGGTACGTGGAGCCGATCGGGGACGCCAAGACGCCGGAGACCCGGGCTCGAAGGGTTGCCAAGGTGGTGGAGGATCTGAAGGCCGGGAAGAAGTAGCTTCCTGCCGTTATCGAGCGAGTGAGTCGAGCCGCTGAGCCGCCACCGCGGCCGTGCCATGGCCGCTAGGCTGGACTTTTCGAGCTTTGGAGGCTGGCCGTGGTTTACGACCCCGAGCGCGATCTGCGCGACGATGAAGTGTATGCCGAGCACAAGGAGGCCGTGGCAAACGGTCAGAAGCGAGTGCTCCGCAGGACCAGCACCGGCGAACTCCACAGTTACGCTGGCGATGAGATTGGATTCACGCCAGGCCGCGGCCACGCGCAGGTGAGTTCCTGGTGGGGGATGGCGATTCTGTCGGCATTCGGATGCCTTGGGTTCGTTGCGTCGGTGGCGATGCTTCTGTCCCCGCTTTTTCAAGGAGATAGCCCCTCATGGGGCGCTCTTTGGGGTATGGGGCTGGCGGGGTTTATTGCTTGGTATGGATTCAACCTGTCCAGGGACGAGTACAAAGCCACGCGGCTTCGCAAACACCGCGGTTCTCCCAAGCCCGGAACCGGTTACGTTGATGTGCAGCTGCTGGAAACAGGCCAGCGCCGCGCCAATCGAGGCTAGGCGAGTACCGCCGTCGTCGAGGCTTCCCGCGCTATCAGCGCGACACCCGCTGCCGATGTGAAGAAGACTGCACCAAGGACCGCCCACCCCAGCGGGCCATGTTCGACGACGGTGGCGGTCACCACGAGCGGTGCGAGCATGGCACCCAGGGCAGATCCCATCCCGAACATCCCTTGGTAAGCACCCGCTTGGAGGGGGTTGGCGAGCTCGAAACTGAGTCCCCACGCTCCCGCCTGGGAAAGGATCTCCGCCAAGGAGTGCAGGAGTGCTGCACCGCAGAGGAGGGTGATGGCGGCGACCACCGGCACTCCGCCCGCCAATGCGTAGAGTGTGCAGGCTACGCTCATCAGGACGCCCCCTGTCATCACGATCTTTCCTGCACGCCGAGGGTCGTCAGTACCTCGCGAGAGCGGCACTTGCAGCAGGACGACACACACAGTGTTGATCACAAGGACCACGGATATGAGCACATCGGGCGCGCTGGTTTCCTGGGATATCCACAGCGGCACGCCCATCTCCGCGAGCCCGAACTGCATGCCGAATATGCCTGAGAGCACGGTCAGCAGTACGTACCGACGGTCCCGGAAAGGGGAGATGCCCCGCTCGGGAGCCCGGCTGGCGGGATCGTGGCGCGGTGCGTCAACGCGGTCGGGGAGGCGGCGGAGGCGCAGCGCGCTCAGGATGTAGACCACGCCGGCGCTGACCAGCATCCACCGGAACGCCTCGGCGGTGCCGGCCGTCAGCGCGAGTCCGGCGATCATGCCTCCCACCGCGATGCCCACGTTGGTGATGGTGCGGAGGACTGCGCGGGCATTCACGCGGTGAGTGCCGTCGAATGCCCGGGCTATGATCGCGGAGCGCGTGGCGTTGGCGCCGCGGTCGACGCCCACCGTGATGCAGGCAATCACGACGGCGGTGCTGAAGTTCCCGGCGAACGCATAGGCTGCAATCGCGAGACCTTGGATGGCGACCATTCCTGCCAGGAGCCGCCGTGCGGAAAAGCGATCGGCAAGTCGACCGCCAATGTAGGAGGTGCCGACGCCGACGCCGCTGGAAACGGAGAGAATCACGGCTATTTCCACGGCGCTCAGGCCGACGAAGCGGCTGAAGTACAAGACAGTCAGGGTGAGGAAGATGCCGCGGCCCAGTGTGGACACGAGGATGGCGGACGCGAGGATCTTGAGGGTGGGATCGGAGAGCGCTGCGCGGAGGGTGTGCTTCGGGGCCGGGGTGGTCTCTGCGGGGGATGTAGTCACAGCCACAGTCTCGTCAGTCTCTAAAGGCTTTCGGTATTGATGTAGCGTTGTTCTTCATGTTGAAGTACGAGTTGTCGGACGCAGATCTGGGCGGCGTGCGCTTCGGCATCTCGCCCCTGTGCGAACTTGGTCTTTCCCTGAGGGCAATTCGGGATCCCAGCCAGTACCCCCTTCAACTGCCATGGCTGCGTCGGACGGAAGAGGCACGCTCACGCTTGGACCTCGATAGGTTGCTCGCTTTGGTCGATGACCGACTGTGGACGCCGGACTTCCTGAACCCCAGGCCCCAGTCGCCACTCACCCGGATCGATGACGAGTTTGCGGCATTGGAGCGGATATCCGCCGAACAATTCCACGGGGACCTGATCCGGGTCCATGGCGCCGTGCCCCCGGTCTTTGCTGGACCGGCACGCCCGGCGATCCGTCGCATGGCCGGTATCCTCCAGGAGTTCTGGGACACCTGCTTCTCGCCGCACTGGCTGCGCATGCGGACCATCCTGGAAGCCGACATCGTCTACCGCGGCCGGCAGATTGCCCAGGGTGGGCTGTTCACGATGCTCAACGATTTGTCCGGTGCAGTGGAATTCGACGGCCGGGTCATTTCCGTGAGGCTGAAGAATCCGGCGTCGCGAACTGAGAAGGCGGACGGACTGGGGCTGACCCTTGTTCCTACGATGTTTACCCGCAGGGCCTCTGCCCCCGTTAACCATGGAGACCCGCCGATGCTGATGTACCCGGCGCGAGGGCAGGGGGCCATGTGGGAAACGGAGCAGGTTCGGAACCCTGCCGCTGTTGTGGCGGTACTCGGCGAGGTCCGGACCAGCTTACTGACTGCCTTGGCCGCACCCGCATCATCCACAGAACTCGGAGTGCGCTTCGGCGTCACTGCCTCCGCCGTGAACCAGCACCTCAGGGCGCTCAGGGAGGCCGGCCTCGTTACGTCCGCCCGCTACGGCCACAGCGTGCTTTATTTCAGAAGCGAACTGGGGTCGGCGTTGCTGCTGGGGTGAACGCACGTGAGGTGGCCGCCCCAGGCGGGCTCCGCCGTCGTGCGTTTAGTCCTTGCGCAGACTGTACGTGCTCACCACGTTGCCCTTGCTGGTGGCGTACTGGTCCTCCAGGACGAGCCGGTTCAGTGGATCGCCGTCCTCGAAGAGCCGCCGACCACTGCCGGCCACCACCGGGTGCGTCATCAGGGTCAGCTCATCGAGCACGCCCGCGAACAGCAGTTGGCGTACCAGCGAGATGCTGCCGCAGACGGCGATCTCGCCGCCGTCGCGGTTTTTGAGGTCCGTAACGAACTGCTCCACGTCGCCGTCAATCAGGTGCGAGTTTTCCCATTCCAGCGGTTCGGTCAGCGTGCGGGATGCGACGAACTTCTCGACAGGGTTGATGAAGGCGGCAAAGTCGTCGTCCTGCGTCGCGTTCGGCCAATACTGGGCCCACTCCTGGTAGCTGACACGCCCAAGGACCACGGTGTCCACCGTGTTGATCATATTGGTCAGGCCCTTGCCCAGGTCCTCGTCAAAGCTGTCGAACTGGAACTTGAACGGGTCCTGGACCACGCCATCCACGGAGTGGAACAGTCCGGCGGTGACTTTACGCATCTCGGTCTCCTCTTAAGCTGCTCGGCTTGCTGTCTGGAATTCGCGGGTCGGCAGGGCCGTCACATTGTTGTTCTGGAACCGGACGGGGACCTCGTGAAGCTCGGCGAACACCTGGAGCTGTTGCAAAGCGTCTGCATCCACGGTCGCTTCCGTCAGGTCCATCTCGACGCCGAGCCCGCCGCCGAGGCTTTTGGTGCGTTGGACCACCGGGTAGAGGCCCTGAAGGCTCAGGGCGGTCACGCGACCGGTTGCGGCGATCTGGATCTGTTCGCCGTCTACATCGACGCGAACAACTACGGAGAGCTTGTCGCTGGGCAATGTGCTGCCTTTCATCAGGTTGCTGCCACGCTGCAGCGCCCCCCAGCGTAGACGCCGAGTGTGACGTGCGCAACATTGCGACGGCAAGCTGGTGCGTGGGTGGCTGTCTCGCAAGTTGGGGGTGGGTGGAGGCGCCCACAGCCGTCGAAACTCATTTCCATCCAACTCTCATTGTCACGGGTTCTCTACCGGAGGAGACTGAGGCGACGGCATCCCATCTCGGACCGCCTGCGAGGCCACCCGGCTGCGGGGCCTCACAGTAGCTTGTAGTGGCCTGGTGGATCAATGAGTTCTATGACGCCCATCGAAAAGGCCGCTCAGCGGTCACGCCATCTCTTGCCCTTGCTGACTATCGCACTGATTGGATGTCTCGGCGGGTGCGAGTATGAGTCCGACGACGCATCCCTGCCGTCTGCCAGTTCTCCGATGACGGAGGCTCGCACGGTCCCACCGCTGCCTGAGAGTCGCGACCCTCGCACGGTCCCGCCACTGCCGAAGAGTGGCGATATCGACGCTGGCACATATCTAGTCCCCGTCGACGGCTACAAGGAGCCTTTCGAGATCACCGTTCCAGGCGGCTGGTCTGCTCTCGACGGCAACAGCCTGGGCAAGGATGACCCGGATCACCCGGCTGAATGGGCCGTCCGCCTGACCCTTGGGTCCGCGTTCTATGTGTCGATGGACGCATGCCACTGGAGGGGTGCCCTTGCCGATGTCGGTCCTGCGGACTGGGCCTTCACTAGGGCTATGGCGGCGCAATCGTCAACGGCAAGCACTCCTCCTGTCAAGATCATGGTGGGCGATTACCCCGGCTTCGAGTTCGACCACTCCGTCGAGGGCGACGTGGACATCCCGGCCTGCGACAGCGGCAAGTTCTGCATCCACTCAGAAATGATGTACCACTGCACACACTGGTACTCGACTCAGAATGAACACGAGACCTACCGGGTGGTCGACTTGGAGGGCCGGCGGGCTGTCGTTGCGGTGGGCTATATCGACGAATCGATCAATCCGGAGCTGATAAGGGAGGCGCGCGCCGTTTTCGACTCGATCGTGTTCAGGTCCTTCAAGTGACCAGCTGATCCGATAGGCGATCCCGCCCGCGGTCTCCGACTCCTTCTTTGAACTCACCGGGGTGTCTCATAGCCTCTGTGTCTCGAAAAGCTGGGGTTTCGAGGCAAGTTCGAGCGGGCGCCGGAGGAGGTTGCTGAGATTCGAGGCGACACGGAGCGGCGCAAGAACAGCGCCATTTTTCGCCAACATTCACATTCTCGCGACTCCTGACTGATAGAGGAGTGTCCCATTGGAGGTGTCCCACTTCTAAGGAAATGGGACACCCTAGAAGCAGCAGCCAGGCAAGTCTCTTCTGAGTGATCCTCCTCAAGTGGTGGGAGTTTCAGTTCGTCTGCTACTCGCAGCGTACCTGCGCAAAGCTATGATTTCGCTCGCCATAAATCTGGCTCATGCAACTTACCGGAGCGGTCGAGGCGTCTGAGGGCTTTCTGCCTCTCTAGCCCTGGGCGGAGTACTATTCTCATCATTTCGGGCCAGCCGTCGCCCTGGAAACCGGCCCGTCCGGGTACGAGGCGATACATTTTGCGATGCAGACGCGCATGCCCGTCCCGCCAAGAAAGATAAACCAGAAACTCCTGCGGCGCTGTGATCCTGTACTGCCGAGTTTCCCCGCCGGAATCGTTCCCAAACTTTGAAGCCCTTGCATACAACCTCTCAGTTCAAGGTACCCACACCTACCACGTGGGACAGAACGAGATTCTGGTCCAGGAGCCCTCATTCCAAGGCTCGACGTAGAGTTCCAGCCGATGAATCCCGGGTTGGGCAAGACCCCAGGCGGCGAGGGCACCTAAAGCAGAGGAAGCAGCTCCCTTCCCCCGATGAATTGGCGCGACCCAATAGCCAATGCTCGCCCGGCCTTGGCTGAGGTTCTTCAGCCACAGCCCGATTTGGCCAACCGCCTGATCAGAGGAGGAATCAGCAATAGCGAAGGAGTACCCGGTGCCATCAACTAAGCGCTGGTGCTGTCTTTCGATGAAGGCCAGAGCTGCCTGGCGTGAACCGCTGGCGGGAACTCTACGCGGAGCCCCCGGGCAGCGGGGGAGATACCGAACCGTCCCACTTCCAAGGAAACGGGACACCCTATGGGGTTCATCAATTCCCCGAACCTACTACATGGCCGGCAAGGCCCTGAGCGCCTCAAAAAACGGCGAGTGCCGCCGTCGTACTTCTTGTGAAAGTACGACGGCGGCACTCGCCTTATGTGGCCCGGCTGGGCGCTAGGCGGTCTGGCCGGCGTGCTGGCCTTCGGAGATTTCCTCCACGACCTTGGCGTTGAAGGCGGGCAGGTCGTCCGGTTTACGGCTGGTGACCAGGCCCTGGTCCACCACCACTTCCTCGTCTGTCCAGTTGGCACCCGCGTTCTTCAGGTCCGTCTGGAGCGTGTGGTACGAGGTGACGTTGCGGCCCTTGATGACGCCGGCCTCGATGAGGAGCCATGGGCCGTGGCAGATCGATGCCACGGGCTTGTGCTGCTCGAAGAAGGCTCGCGTGAAGTTCTGGGCGTCCTTATCGACGCGGAGGTTGTCCGCGTTCACCACGCCGCCCGGGAGCACCAGGGCGTCGAAGTCGGATGCGTTGGCGTCTGACACCGCGAGGGTTGCATCGAAAGTGTCACCCGGCTCGGTGCCGTTATAGCCCTGGATTTTGCCCTTTTCGGGGGCGACGAGCGTTGGTTCGCCGCCCGCGTCCTTCACCGCTTGCCATGGGCTGGTGAGTTCCACCTGCTCCACGCCGTCAGTCAGCAGGAATGCGACCTTCTTGCCTGAGATGTTGTGTTCTGACATTGTTCCTCCTCTTGTTCGGCTGCCTTTTGGGCACATGCCGGTGCTGCGAGAGTTGTTTGTCTGACCTGTTCCAGCCTAGGGAACACAGTCTTAGTAAGCAAGCTGACTATTATTTCTGTGGATCACCACCTGGGGTCGCACCGGGGCTTGCGCCGGCGGGTGGCTACTGGATAGTAGGCTGAGTCGCATGACGTGGGGGCGCCGGTTCCTCCCGCACCCCGGAGGACTCGCCACATGTTCAGAACGCACACGTCCGTCAAAACGCCGATCCGAGGCGCTCTCGGAGCCAAAGTGACTGCGTTTCTCTTGGCTGCAGTGACCCTGGCAGCGTCGGGGGCAGGGGCGGCTGGCGCGGCCGAGCAACCGCGGCAAGACGACCACGCCATGGGATCCACTCTTCGTGACAACGAAAGCGAGGGCCAGGATTTGGCCACCATCCAGGATGCTTCGCCTTTGGCAGTGCCGTCGGGCGTGCGTGGGATGGACGTGAGCAGCCACCAGGGCGTGGTGGACTGGTCCAAGGCCGCAGCCAACGGGGCCAAATTTGCGTACGTGAAGGCCAGCGAGGGAACCGCCTACCGCAACCCCTACTTCGCCGGCCAGTACGCTGGGGCGGCTTCGGCCGGCATGCTGCACGGCGCCTACCATTTCGCCCTCCCCAACGCGTCGTCCGGTGCAGCGCAAGCCAACTACTTTCTCCAGAGCGGTGCAGCCTGGACGCCGGACGGGAAAACACTGCCTTCCCTGTTGGACTTGGAGTACAGCCCCTACGGCGACGGCGCCTGCTATGGAATGACGTCGGGCCAGATGATTTCGTGGATCTCCGACTTCTCCACCACCATCCTGGCTAGGACCGGGCGCCTTCCGGCCATCTACACGACTACCGACTGGTGGAATAGGTGCACCGGTAAGGCCAACGGCTTCGGGAACCACCCGCTCCACATCGCGAGCTGGGCATCGACGCCCGGGGCGCTGCCAGCCGGTTGGAAAAACTACACCTTGTGGCAGCACGCTGAGTCCGGAGCGTTCCCGGGGGACCAGAACGTCTTCAGGGGCTCGCTCACCGAGTTGACCGCGTTCGCCAAGAATCCGGGTCCCATCTTCTCTGATATTGCCGGCGGCCAGTTCACCACGGAGGTCAACTGGCTAGGGTCTCGCGGCATTTCAACAGGGTGGACCGAAGCCAATGGGGCCCGGACCTACCGTCCACTCGCTCCAGTTGCGCGTGATGCCATGGCCGCGTTCATGTACCGCCTGGCCGGCTCGCCCGCCTTCAGCGCTCCCGCGAAGTCGCCGTTCGCTGATGTCGCCACGGATAACCCGTTCTACAAGCAGATCACGTGGCTTGCAAGCAAGGGCATCAGCACGGGCTGGACTGAGGCCAATGGGACCAAGACCTATCGTCCGCTGGAGCCGGTAGCACGTGATGCCATGGCCGCGTTTATGTACCGCATGGCAGGTTCGCCCGCCTACAGCCCGCCTGCGAAGTCGCCGTTCGCGGACGTTGCCACGAACAATCCGTTCTACAAGCAGATCACGTGGCTCGCGGGCAGCGGCATCAGCACGGGCTGGACTGAGGCCAATGGGACCAAGACCTATCGTCCGCTGGAGCCGGTAGCACGTGATGCCATGGCCGCCTTCATGAGCCGCTACAACGCCAAGTTCGGGAGCAAATAGCGGGCCGTTGCGGCGCTACTTCCCCTTGCGTCCCGTTCGCTTGGCGGCAGCGTTCATCGCCGACTTCACCGCAGGCGGCAGCCCCGCCGTCTCGGTTTCCGGTTCAGCGACGGTGCCGCGCCAGTGAGCGAGGCCCTTCATGCCGTGGTAGATCACCAGTGCTGCAGCTGACCCAAGGGCGATGCCCGTGAACTTCAGCTCGCCAATGGTCCACGTGTAGTCCGCAATCCCAATGATCAAGGCCACGGCAGCGGTGGTCAGGTTGATCGGGTTGGAGAAGTTGACCTTGTTCTGCACCCAGATCTTCACGCCGAGCACGCCGATCATGCCGTAGAGCATCGTCGCGGCGCCACCCAGGACACCCGGCGGGACGGTCGCGATCAGTTCTCCGAATTTCGGAGAGAAGCTCAGCAGGATGGCGAAGACACCGGCCACCCAGTATGCCGCCGTCGAATAGACCTTGGTGGCCGCCATGACGCCGATGTTTTCGGCGTAAGTGGTTGTACCCGAGCCGCCGCCAAATCCGGCAAGTACCGTCGCGGCGCCGTCGGCCATCAGCGCGCGGCCGGAGACGCCGTCGAGGTTTTGGCCGGTCATCGCAGCCACCGACTTCACGTGCCCCACGTTCTCGGCCACCAGCACCAGGACCACAGGTACGAACAGACCCACAACCCCAATGTGGAACTCGGGTGTCTGGAAGAGCGGAAGGCCAATCCAGGCTGCGGCGTCCATCTTTTCGTACGAAACCTCGCCGCGCATCATGGCAACGAGGTACCCCACAACAACACCCACCAGAATGCTCAAACGCCCAAGGATTCCGCGGAACAAAACAGAAACCAGGATGATCGTCACCAGCGTGATGAGGGCGGTAACCGGTGCGAGGTCGAAGTTGGCCTTGGCAGCCGGCGCCAGGTTTAGGCCGATCAGCGCCACGATGGCGCCGGTGACGATCGGCGGCATGAGCCGGTTGATCCATTCGGCACCGAACTTCTGGACCACCGCACCTATAAGCGCCAGTACGACGCCGGCAAGCACCACGCCGCCCAAGGCGCCGCTTACGCCGTACTGCTGCTGGGATGCCATGATCGGAGCGATGAACGCGAAGCTCGAACCGAGGTAGCTGGGGACGCGGCCCTTGGTGATGACGAGGAACAGCAGCGTGCCGATGCCCGAGAAGAACAGGGTTGTGGCTGGAGGCATACCCGTGATGATGGGGACCAGGAAGGTCGCGCCGAACATGGCCACCACGTGCTGCATACCGATGCCGATGGTCAATGGCCACGCGAGCCGCTCATCCGGTGCCACCACGTGGCCGGGGCGGATGGACTTGCCGTTGCCGTGGAGCTTCCATTTGGTGCCGAGCATGCTCATGGCGGGCCTTCCTCAGAAGAGTGTTGGGATTCGGTGCAACATTACCGCCATTGTGGGGCCTGCTCTACGCGCCTCGCACACGGAATAGCGCGCAAAACGGGCCTCGCAACGCAAGGAAACGACACGCGGAGTCACGCTATGTGCGCAACGTCACGGGCCGTCATGGGAAGAGGACAACGGAAGTTGAAGTTGCAACCATGGAAAGCAGAAGTGCCCGGCCGTTTCAGGGCCAGGGCCCAGCGAAAGGTTTACGAATGACGATCGCCCACGAAGAAGCAGTCATTGACGCCGCAGCAGTCGACGCCATTTTTGCCGAAGCCCGCACCGCCAACAGCTTCGCCGGTGAGGTCACCGACGAGCAGGCCCGTGCCATCTACGAGCTCACCAAGTTCGGACCGACGGCTTTCAACTCCCAGCCCCTCCGCGTGACCTACGTCCGCTCGGACGAGGCCCGCGCCAAGCTGGTTGACCACCTGTCCCGCGGTAACCAGGCGAAGACCGCGTCCGCGCCTCTGGTCGCGCTGCTGTCTTACGACACCGACTGGCAGGGTCAGTGGGACAAGTTCCTCCCCGAATACGGCGCCCCCAAGGCCATGTACGACGACAACGCCGACCTTGCTGCCGCTACGGGCAACAACAACGCCCACCTGCAGGCCGGTTACTTCATCTTGGCCGTTCGCTCTCTCGGTTTCGCAGCCGGCCCGATGACCGGCGCTGACTTCGCCGCGATCGACGCCGAGTTCTTCCCGAACGGTGACCAGAAGAGCTTCCTTGTAGTCAACATCGGCCAGCCCGGCCCGGATGCCTGGGGCGCAGCCAAGCCGAAGTTCTCCTACGACGATGTGGTCCGCACCGTCTGAGGACGCGCACAACGACTGATGACACAGAAACGGGTTGAGGACACCCAAATTCAGGTGTCCTCAACCCGTTTCCGTGTCACCAGCACCTTTGCGCGGCGCCAGGCAGGCGAAACCTACGCGATGACCCCGTCCACCAGCGCCTTGGCTTCTTCTTGAACCTGCTTCAGGTGGTCCGCGCCCTTGAAGGACTCGGCGTAGATCTTGTAGACGTCCTCAGTGCCGGAGGGGCGGGCCGCGAACCACGCGTTCTCCGTGACAACCTTCAGGCCACCGATTGATGCGCCGTTGCCCGGCGCCTCGGTGAGCTTGGCGGTGATCTCCTCGCCTGCCAGGGAGGTCGCGGTGACGTCCGCTGCGGAGAGCTTGCCCAGCTTGGCCTTCTGTTCGCGGGTTGCAGCGGCATCGATGCGCGCGTACACGGGTGCGCCGAACTGGTCGGTGAGGCCCTTGTAGAGCTGGGAGGGGGACGAACCCGTGACGGCCGTGATCTCGGAAGCCAGCAGGGCCAGCAGGATGCCGTCCTTATCCGTGGTCCATACGCTGCCGTCGAGCTTGTTGAAGGACGCTCCGGCTGATTCCTCGCCACCGAATGCGCCTTCGCCGGAGAGCAGGCCGGGAACGAACCACTTGAAGCCCACTGGAACCTCTACCAGCTTGCGTCCGAGCCCGGAAGCAACGCGGTCGATGATCGAGGACGAAACCAGTGTCTTACCCACCACTGACTCCGGGTTCCAGCCACTGCGGTTCCGGTAAAGGTAGTCAATGGCGACGGCAAGGTAGTGGTTCGGGTTCATGAGGCCGCCATCGGGGGTGACGATGCCGTGGCGGTCGGCGTCGGCGTCGTTACCGGTGGCGACGTCATAGGCGGCTTTGCCATCCGCACCCAAAGACATTCGCTGGATCAGGGAGGCCATGGCCGACGGCGACGAGCAATCCATGCGGATCTTCTCGTCCCAGTCGAGGGTCATGAACGCCCACTGCGGATCGACAGTCGGGTTCACCACTGTGAGGTTCAGCTGGTGGCGCTCGCCGATCTCGCCCCAGTAGTCCACGGACGCTCCACCCATGGGGTCCGCGCCGATGCGGACGCCGGCGTTGCGGATCGCGTCGAGGTTGAGCACGGACGGGAGGTCGTCCACGTAGCTGCTGAGGAAGTCGAACTTGCCGGTGGTGTCCGCATTCAAGGCATCGTTCAGCGGCATGCGCTTCACGCCACGCAGACCGTTTTCCAGCAGTTGGTTGGCGCGATCGGCGATCCAGCCCGTGGCGTCGGTGTCAGCCGGGCCACCATGCGGAGGGTTGTATTTGAAGCCGCCATCACCGGGCGGGTTGTGGCTGGGGGTGACCACGATGCCGTCGGCCTGGGGAGTGCCCGGGGCCGCTTCGCGGTTGTACTTCAGGATGGCGTGGCTCAGCGCCGGGGTGGGTGTGTAGGCGTGGCGGGCGTCAACCAGCACGGTGACTCCGTTGGCGGCCAAAACTTCCAGCGCGGAGTTCTGCGCCGGCTCACTGAGGGCGTGGGTGTCGCGTCCTATGAACAGCGGCCCAGTGATGCCCTGGCGGCCGCGGTACTCGACTATTGCCTGCGTAATCGCGAGGATGTGCGGTTCGTTGAACGACGCCTTCAAGCTGGATCCGCGGTGTCCAGACGTTCCAAACGCCACACGCTGCGCGGGATCACCCAGGTCGGGAGCGACGTCGAAGTACGCGTCCAGGAGGGCTGTGATGTCTACAAGGTCTTGGGGAAGGGCAACTGTGCCCGCTCGGCTAGCCATGGGGTCCAGCATGCCAGACCTCGGGGCCTGCTGACAGGAAATGTCCGGGATCCGGCCCCTGTGACGCCGAATGGCGACCCCGGATCCCGCAGCGGGACGAAGATTCACCTCATGTTCAAGAATGGTTGCTAGCCAAAAAGAACGCCCCGCCCCGGTCCAAGGAACCGGGGCGGAGCGGGGGTGTCAGTGAGGAGGCGCCGTTAGACGGCCGTGTAGCCGCCGTCAACGAGTACGTACGAACCGGTCATGAAGCTGGCCTTGTCCGAGAGGAGGAACGTGGTGACGTTTGCGATCTCTTCTGCCTTGCCCAGGCGGCCCAGCGAGTGCTTGGCTTCGAGGCCGTCGATAACTTCCTTCGGGGCGTTGGCGAGGAGCGGGGTGTCGATGTAGCCCGGGCCGATGGCGTTGACGCGCAGGCCCTGTGCACCATATTCGGCGGCTGCGTTCTTGGTCAGGCCGACGACGCCGTGCTTGGCTGCGGTGTAGGCGGCGTTGCCGGGCGCGGCGACGGCGCCATGGATCGATGCCATGTTGACGATTGCGCCCTCGGAAGCGCCCGCTGCGAGGATGGCCGGGACCTGGTAGCGCATTCCATACAGGACACCGCTCAGGTTAATGCCGATGACCCGGTCCCAGTCGGCGATGTCGACTTCGCCAACGGGGGCGTTGGCTCCGCCGATTCCGGCGTTGTTGACTGCGTAGTTGAGGGCACCATAGGTCTCGACCGCGAAGTCGACGGCTTTCTTGCTGTCCTCGGCAACAGCTGTGTTGCCCTGGAAGGGTACGGCCTTCCCGCCTGCGGCAGTGATCTCATTGGCTACCCGAGTGGCGGCGTCGAGGTTGACGTCCGTGACAACCACGTTGACGCCGTTCTTCGCGAGGTCCTTGCTGATCGCTTCTCCGAGCCCTGAACCGCCGCCGGTGACGAGTGCGGTCTTGCCTTCGAAGTTACCCATGATTCCTCCTTCGCGGGACGAATCCCGCAGATTCCGTAGTTAGCGCTGCTTACGTCGCTATTAGGGCCAACCCCGCCCATCGTCTCCGTATTCCATGCATTTGCATGAATCCCGTCACATGTGTCCTACTTATGCACTGCCCCGGACGGCGGTAGTGTTGGGATCAAAGACCAGATAGCAGGGGGATTCCTATGTCAGATCAGCCATCCAAGGACAACGAGGACAAGCCTGCGGGCTACCAACCGCCGCAGTACGTTCCGCCCGCACAGTTCAGCGCACCGGAGGCCAGCGCGCCGCAGCCCGCCACGCCGGATCACAGCGCACCGGATCAGGAGGCCAGCGCCACCCAGCCGATCCCGCCACATGAGCAAAGCGCGTATACGCAGAACGCCCAGGGCCAGAACGACTTCTACACCCAGCCGATCCCGCCACATGAGCAAAGCGCGTATACGCAGAACGCCCAGGGCCAGAACGACTTCTACACCCAGCCGCAGCCCCCAAGCCAGGGCGCGTATTCGCCGGGCGACTACAGCCAGCAGTCGCAGTCACCGTACGGCCAGCCGCCCAGCCCATACCAGCAGCAGGCCTTTGGCCAGCAGCCTTACGGCCAGCCGCAGTCACCGTACGGTCAGCCCGCGTACTACGCCATGCAGGCTGAGCCCAAAGGCCTGAGCATCGCCAGCATGTGCTGCGGCATCGCCATCTTTGTGGGCTTCGGCTTCTTCATCCTGCCGCAGATCGCCGCGGTTATCCTTGGCCACCTTGCCCTCAAGCGCGAACCCGCGGGCAAGGGCATGGCAATTGCCGGCCTGGTGATGGGATACATCGGCGTGGCCCTCACATTGATCTTCGGCATCATTTTCTTCGCTGCCATTGCAACGTCCAGGAGCAGCTACAACTACTAAAGAAACACGCACGACGGCGCCCCTTGCGTCAGGTGGGAATCCCACCAGGCGCAGGTGGCGCCGTCGTTGTTTAACGCCCAGCCGGGCCACCCAAATTCGCAGGTGACACAGCAACGGACCAGCGACGCCCGGATGTGGGTGTCGCTGGTCCGTTTGCGCGCCGTCAGCCAGGAACTCTAGCGAACGCCGCCCATCAACTTCTTGATCGCAGGAGTTGCCGCAGCCAGGCCCACGGCGAGCACCACTGCCACGCCACCGATGCCCAGGAAGTACGGGAGCTCGTTGTCGGGGTTGTAAAGGCCAGCCAGGATGCCGGCCAAGGTGGTGCCGAGGGAAACCGACAGGAAGAACAAGGCCACCATCTGGGTGTGGAATGCCTTCGGGGCGAGCTTGGTGCTCACGGACAGGCCGATGGGGGAGAGGAACAGCTCCGCCAGCGTGAACAGGAAGAGGATGCCCACCAGTGCCAGCAGCGGGGTCTTGCCTTCGCCCGCCAGCGGGATGAAGGCCAGGAAAGCAATGCCCATGATGAACAGGCCCGCGGAGAATTTCAACGGTGAACTCGGCTGCTTGGGGCCCAGCTTGGTCCAGAGGGCAGCCATGACGCCGGCGAAGATGATGATGAATACCGGGTTGATGGATTGGACCCACGCGGCGGGCATTTCCCAGCCGAACAGGTTGCGGTCCAGCTTCTCCTGGGAGTAGACGGCGATGAAGGTGAACTGTTGTTGGAACAGTGCCCAGAACGCGGCGGATGCGATGTAAAGCGGGATGAAGGCCACCACGCGCTTGCGCTCAAGGCCGGAGACCAGGGGGCTGCGGAAGATCAGGACCAGGTAGATCACGGAAGCTCCGATGGCGGCGTACGCCATGCTGCGGGCCAGGTTGTTGGCGTTGACCAAGCCCGTTCCCAACAGCAGGCCTATCACTACAAGGATGCCCAGGAAGATCAGTCCGTACTTTGTGCGGTCCTTGGCGGGAAGCGGGTTGGGGACGCGGTGTGCTTCCTCGGGGAGTCGCTTGCGGCCGAGTGCATAAATGACCAGGCCGATAGCCATGCCCACGGCCGCGGCACCGAAGCCGACATGGAAGCCGAAGCTCGTCTGCAGCCAGCCCGTGACCAGCGGGCCGATGAGGCCGCCAATGTTGATGCCCATGTAGAAGATGGAGAAACCTGCATCGCGGCGCTCATCCTTCTCGCCGTACAAGGTGCCGACCAGTGCCGTGGCGTTGGCTTTCAGGCCACCGGAGCCGACGCCCACCAATACCAAGCCGGCTATGAGGCCCGGGATCCCCGGGATCAGTGCCAGGGCGATGTGGCCGCCCATGATCATGATGGCGGAGCCGAAGAGGACCTTTTCCGAGCCGAAGAGCCGGTCGGCGAGCCACGCACCGAGGATCGTCGACAGGTAGACGCCTCCACCGTAAGCGCCCACCAGGCTGGCTGCGAGTCCCTGGTCAATGGAGAGGCCGCCCTGCTCGGCAGTGAAGTACATGTAGTACAGCAGGATGCCCTGCATGCCGTAGAAAGAGAATCGCTCCCACATCTCCACGGAGAAGAGGCTGGCCAGCATCTTGGGGTGGCCGAAGAATGACGTATCGCCCGAAGCCTTGGCAGGCTCAGCCGTGGTTTGAGGTGTGCTCATTTTCTCAATGCTGGCACTGACCGCGGGCATTGTCACATCGATAAATGCCCAAGGCAACCACTTTCCATATGCTAGACACACCTGCCGGCGGTCAGGAATGCGGCTCCAGGGAAGCCGCCACTTGGAGAAGCTGCAGTTCAGAGCCCATTCGGCCAATGAGTTGGATTCCCATCGGCAAACCGCCGACGGTCGTATGAACTGGGATGCTGATGGCCGGCAGCCCGCATACGTTCACCATGGAGGACCACGGCGCGTATTCGCACTGCCTTCTGTAGTCATCGTCGGCGTCGCCGGACCACTCCCTCGGCCAGCGCTCGCCGCTGTGCCCACCGCCGGTAAACCAACCAATGGGGCGCGGCGTCTGCGCCAGTGTGGGCATGAGAATCAGGTCCCACGCCGCGTACTGCGCGATCGTGTCGTGCTGGAATTGCCGGAGGAAACCCAGCGCTTCGTTGACCTTGGACGCGCTCCGCTGTTGGGCCCGACGCCGGAACGTGCGGGTCAGTGGGGTCAGCAGCGCCTCCCGTCGGGGTGCTATGCGGGCGCTTCCGACGCCGGCAGTCCAGGCCGCGGTAAACGCTTCCGGATAGCGGTTGTCGTACCGGATCTCCGCTTCAGTGACGCTGTGCCCTGCCTTTTCAAGCAGCTCGCGGCCCCTCGCCAGAGCGTCCATCGCTTCAGGCTCAATCTCGAAGGGATAGATCCCGGCCCAGGGACTATCCAGGCTCACGCCGATCTTCAGGGGCTCCGGCGCCTGATCCACATGGGCGAGATAGCCGCCGTCGGGCGCTTGTTCGCCGGGGACCAGGGCGTCCATGAGCAAGGCGGCATCGGCGGCTGTTCGCGCGAGTGGCCCGGTAACCACAAGCTGCGCGGCATCTCCCGGGCTGGTCCCCACAGGTACGGCGCCCCGCCCAGGCTTCAGGCCCACCAGTCCGCAGGCACCGGCGGGAATCCGGATGGACCCGCCGCCGTCGGTCCCCGGCGCGAACGGCACCAAGCCCGCGGCCACCGCGGCAGCGCTGCCGCCCGACGAGCCGCCGGAGCTTCGCCCTGCTGAATGTGGATTGCGCGACGGCGGTGCCACGCGGTTCTCGCTGTAGGCCGTCAGTCCAAACTCCGGAACCTGCGTCTTACCCAGCGGGATAACTCCTTCACGCCTCAGGTGCGCCGCCAAAGCGCCGTCCTCGGGTGCGGGCTTGTGATCCAGGGCTGCGCTGCCGTGGGTGGTGGAAACTCCGGCGACGTCGGTGAGGTCCTTGAATGCCGTGGGCATCCCGTGAAGCAAGGGAAGTTCATCCAGCCGGCCTTGGCGGGAGAGACGGGCATGCAGCTGATCGGCGGTGTGGGCTGCGGCCAGGGCTTGTTCCTGGATGACCGTGACGAACGCACCGAGATGCTTGTTCCGCTCTTCGATCACGGAGAGGAAGTGTCCGGTGGCCTCGCGGGCCGAGAGAGCGCCCGAAGCCAAGGCATCACGGATTCCTACGGCGGTCAGCCCGGACAGGTCCTGCGACGACGGATCAGCCAAGGAAACGTGACTCCAACCGTTCCTCCACTGCCACGGCGTCCACGCTCTCGCCGGCACCGGCCGTCACCCGGAAGGCTGCCTTGTTCTTCACTTCGGAGACCACCTCCACCAGTTCCGTGCCCCGGTAAACCAGCCCGACGCCGTCGTCCGTGCAGTGTGTTTCACCTAGCGTGCCGTTGGCCACCAGCGCATGGATGGCCGGTGCGCGGCGGGGTTCGGAGTCGTAGTGCACGCCGCTGGCGTAGGGCAGGAAGCCGAGGGAGTCCGTGACGGGGCGCAGTTCCGGACCGAAGGAGTCGGTGACGCCGCCCTGGTACCAGCAGATCGACCCGGCCGAAACGCCCGCAAGCACCACGCCGCCCTCCCAAGCCTTCCGCAGGGCCCGGTCCAGGCCATGCGCGCGCCACACCGCCAGCAGGTTCACCACCGAGCCTCCGTTGACCCACACCACGTCCTGCTCCAGGAGGTGCGCTTCCGGGGCATCGATGTTCGGCATGGTGAAAAGGTTGAGGTGGCTGAAATCGAAACCCGCAATCCTCGCGGCCTGGTCCATCTCGGCGGCCCACCAGCGTTGGTCGCCGGACGCTGTGCCGATGTGCGTCACCCGTGGCGCGCGGCCCGTTACGCCGGAGAGGTCCACGGCGTAGTGCATCAGGTGGTTGAACTCGATCCTGGTGCGTTCGCCCGGCTTGTATCCGCCGGACGTCGCCAGGATGGTGGGTTGCCCAGCAGACACGGGTGCTCCTCACAGCAGGTTTTCGGTGGATTGCTTCGGGTCCAGTCTTAACGCCCGCGCTCCCGTAAGCAACCGCCTGCGGGTCCAGGTTACTGCTCTGGGCTGCGAGGACTAGGCTGGATGCTGGACTTAATCGATGGGAAGGGACCGCAATGAGCGACTTCGACACTGTGCCTGTGGGCGACATTCCGGCTGATGCCAGCATCCTGGACGTCCGCGAAGACTACGAATGGGTGGCAGGGCACGCCGAGGGCGCACGCCACATCCCCATGGACCAGCTGCCGGCGCGCCTGGACGAGCTTGACCCGGACGATGACCTTTTCGTCATCTGCCGCACCGGCGGCCGTTCCTTCCGGGCTGTTCAATGGCTGGTGGGCCAGGGCTACTCGGCCGTGAATGTTGCCGGTGGGATGGACATGTGGCTGGAAGCCGGCAAGCCGATGGTCTCAGACAACGGGCTCAAGCCGGTCGTTCTGTAAACCAGCGCATATAACCAGCAAGGAATATTTGATGTCAGCAGTCACCTACACGTTCCTCGGCCCTGAGGGCACCTTCACCGAGGCCGCCCTCATGCAGGTGCCAGGCGCTGCTGATGCCACCCGCATCCCATGCACCAACGTGAATACCGCCCTGGACCGGGTCCGGGCAGGCGAAGCCGACGCGGCCATGGTCCCCATCGAGAACTCGGTCGAAGGCGGGGTCACTGCAACCCTGGATGCGATCGCCACAGGCCAGGAACTTCGGATCATCCGTGAGGCGCTCGTTCCCATCACCTTCGTGCTGGTGGCGAGGCCCGGCGTCGCGCTTTCCGACATCAAGCGGATCTCGACGCACGGCCACGCCTGGGCCCAATGCCGTCTGTGGGTGGATGAACACCTTCCGAACGCGGACTACGTTCCGGGTTCCTCGACGGCGGCCGCCGCCATGGGCCTGCTGGCGGACGATGCGCCCTACGAAGCGGCAATCTGCGCCCCGCTGATTGCAGCCGAACAGCCGGGCCTGCATGTCCTGGCCGAGAACATTGGCGATAATCCCGACGCCGTCACCCGATTCATCCTGGTGAGCCGCCCCGGTCCGCTCCCGGAACGGACTGGAGCCGATAAAACCACCGTGGTGGTCCCGCTTCCCCAGGACCATCCCGGTGCGCTCATGGACATCCTGGACCAATTCGCCTCCCGCGGTGTGAACCTCAGCCGGATCGAATCACGCCCCACCGGACAGTATCTTGGCCACTACTTCTTCAGTATCGACGCCGATGGCCACGCCGCGGATTCGCGGGTAGCCGACGCGTTGGCGGGCCTGCATAGAATCAGCCCCGCAACCCGGTTCCTGGGCTCCTATGCCCGGGCGGACCGGCAGCCGGCCTCAGCGGCTCCGCACACTTCCGACGCGGCTTTTGCCTCCGCCCACGCGTGGGTGGACTCGCTGCTCAAGGGCTCGTAGGCGCTGTCCACAAGGCCCTTTCGCAGTGATGGAAGTGTGCGTATGCTTGCCTGATCCATAAACGGTGGATGAATTACCAACGAAGGGAGCGGTCATGACTGTCCACAGCGATGACAAAGACGGCCAGGGCATGATCGTCAATCCCAAGCCCTCGAGTGACAACAAAGATGACTGGGACGGCGACGATGCTGATCGTGCGGATCGCCTGCGTTTTGAAGAAGAACAGGCCATGATCAAAGAGCAGTCCGAAGCCCGGGCTGCCGCGAAGGCAGCGGCCGAAGAAGCCGAGAGGAACGCAGCCCAGCCTGACGCCGGGGCTATCTAGGCGGTCTTCGCCCTCGGTACACGCACCAGCAGGGACGCTGGTTCAACTTGCACGGTGACCTTCGTGGCTTCACCTGAGGGATCGCCGTCGAGTTGTGTAGCCATGGGTTCCTGGCTGCGGATGGTCACCTTGCCCGAGCGGTAGAAGCTCATCATTGGCAGGTTGTGTTTGTGCTTGAACAGGATCTTTGTGTACATGGCGAGCCAACCAAATGCGCTGCGCGGGCTCATCACCACAATGTCCAGCATGCCGTCGTCGATCATGGCCTGCGGAATGAAGTCGATGCCGCCAGGGATCAGTCCGCAGTTGGCGAAGAGCACGCTGCGGATCTTGCGCGCTTGTTCGGGCTCGTCATCCATGGTGATGCTGACGCGCTTCCGCCGCCCCGGCAAGTGGCGGACGCCGGCTTCGGTGTAGGCAAGCCAGCCGACGGTCTTCTTGAGGTCTTCCCTGGTATCCCCGACAACCTCGGCGTCCAGGCCCATGCCCGCGATCACCAGGAATGTGTGCGTGGATGCGTGGCCGGTGATGCTGTTGCTGATGGCCATGGTGGCGGTGTCGATGTAGCGCTGGTGGCCGAACAGCGCCGTCTGGATGCAGTCCTCCATGTCCGTGACATCCAAGTCGACATTGCGCGCCAGCAGGTTTCCGGTGCCGACGGGGATGAGGCCCATCGCCACATTTTTGTGGGCCAGGCACTCGGCCACCACGCGGACGGTTCCGTCGCCGCCGCACGCCAGGACGACGTCGGCCCCGTGGGCCAGCGCTTGCCGTGACTGGCCATAACCGGGGTCGTCCACCGTAGTTTCATAGAAGCGGGGCGCGTCCCAGCCGGCGAGCTCGCACGCGTCGATGATGGCCTTGCGGGCAACCTCGGCGTTGTTCTTCACCGGGTTCAGGATGACGGCGACCTTCTGGTCGCCGGGGTTCGGCTTGTGGGCATCCTCCCGAACGGCGCTCCTGATGTGGCGGGCTTTCAATCGGCGCACACCCCACCAACTGGAGACGGCAAAGGCCACGCCCCCAGCGAGAATCACGTACAGGATCCAGTCGCTCATGGTGCTCCAACACTATCCCGCTGCGCTGCCCTGTTTTGCCGGATCGTGGGCTGTCCGGCGTTTGGACGCCTGCGCACCGGTGTTCCGCGGGGGATTCGATACTCTTGTGTGGTGATCGACGTAAAAGACCTCAGCGAAAATCCGGACAAGTTCCGTGCCAGCCAGCGCGCCCGTGGCGCCGACGAGTCCGTTGTGGACGCGATCATCTCCGCTGACGCCGATCGCCGTGCTGCGCTGATCCGCCACGAAACCCTCCGCGCCGAGCAGAATGCTTTCGGCAAGAAGGTGGCCCAGGCAAAGGGTGAGGAAAAGCAGGCCCTGCTGGCCGAGGTCAAGGAGCTCGCCAACTCGGTCAAGGCCGCTTCCGCTGAAGCCGCCGCCGCCCAGGCCAAGCAGGAGGAGCTCCTGCGTGTCATCCCGAACCTCGTCGTGGACGGTGTGCCTGAGGGTGGCGAAGACGACTACGTGGTGGTCAAGACTGTCGGCACCCCGCGCGAATTCACCGATTTTGAGCCGAAGGACCACCTGGAAATCGGCGAACTCATCGGCGCGATCGACATGGAACGCGGTGCCAAGGTCTCCGGCTCGCGCTTCTACTTCCTCCGCGGCGTTGGCGCCCGGCTGGAAATGGCGCTGCTGCAGATGGCCATGGAACAGGCAATCGACGCCGGCTTCGTCCCCATGATCACCCCCACTTTGGTGCGTCCCGAGACCATGCAGGGCACCGGTTTCGATGTAAAGCACGACGCCGAGATCTACCGTCTCGCCGAAGACGACCTTTACCTTGTGGGAACCTCGGAGGTGGCCCTCGCCGGCTACCACGCGGACGAGATCCTGGACCTCTCCGCGGGCCCCATCCGCTACGCGGGCCAAAGCTCCTGCTACCGCCGCGAGGCCGGTTCGCACGGCAAGGACACCCGCGGCATCATCCGCGTGCACCAGTTCAACAAGGTGGAGATGTTTATCTACACCACCGTTGAAGAGGCTGCTGCCGAGCATGAGCGGCTGCTAGCCTGGGAAGAGGAGATGCTGGCCAAGTGCGAGCTCCCGTACCGCGTGATCGACACCGCCGCCGGTGACCTGGGCATGTCCGCCGCCCGCAAGTTCGACTGCGAAGCCTGGGTCCCCACACAGAACGCCTACCGCGAGCTCACCTCGACGTCCAACTGCACCACGTTCCAGGCGCGCCGCCTCAACATCCGTGAACGCGTGATCAACGACGAAGGTGTCGCCAAGGGCACCCGTGCCGTGGCCACGTTGAACGGCACTTTGGCTACCACGCGTTGGATCGTGGCCATCCTCGAGCACCACCAGAACCCGGACGGCTCGGTCAATGTTCCCAAGGCACTTCAGAAGTACCTTGGTGGGCTTGAGGTCCTGCCGGTCCTCTAGGGGTTTTCGGTGGCAGTTACAGCAGGCCGCGCAATACCAAGGCGGCGCCGTCGTCGAGCACTGACGCGGTGACTTCATCCGCGACGGCGATCACTTCGTCGGGGGCCTGTCCCATGGCGACGCCGCGGCCTGCCCAGGTGAGCATTTCGATGTCATTCCGGCCGTCGCCCACAGCGACAGTGTTGGACACGTTCGTGCCGAGCTTCTGGCGCAGGGCCTCCAAGGCGCTGGCCTTGGTGACGCCCTCGGCGGCGATGTCCAGCCACGCGGTCCAACCCACCGAGTAGGTCACGCCCGAAAGTCCGATGTGCCGGATGGCCTCGTTGAACTCGTCCGAGGTGTTCTCGCTGCTGAAGACCACAACACGGACCGCCGTGGCGTCGAGCATGGTCTGGAAATCGACGCCGATGGACTCGACGCCGAAGCTGGCGTCCTGGAAGCGTTCGGTGGAAAGGAAGTTGCCGTCCTCGTCCTCCAAGGCGTATTTGGCGTTGGGCAGCCGTTCCCGCAGTGCCTTCAGGGCAGGAGCAGGATCGAAGGTGGCCTTGTGGATGATCTGGTAACCGGTCTCCAAAGCCGGGTCCAGGCGGAGGGTCACGCCACCGTTGCAGCACACTGCATAGCCACGTTCCAGACCGATCTGTTTAATGATGGGAAGCGTTGCGTTGAGGGAACGTCCCGTGGCGATCATGACGTCGTGACCGCTCGCGACGACGGCCTGCGCGGCAGAGCGGACAGCGGGGGACATGTGGCCGTCATGGTCGACGAGTGTGCCGTCGACATCCAAGGCAACCATGAGCTTGTTGTTGTTGTTGGGCTGGTCATCGATGCCAGCAACTGGAGTATCAGTCAAAATAGTCATGCTTCCAGTACAGCAGACACCTCCGACACTGAACTAGGACCGGCGCCACAGCGGGGGATTAACGGAGCGTGAACAGTCATCCAGCGGATTCGGAGCCGCTGTGCAGGATGACGAGCTGGCTGGTTGCCCTGGTCATTGCCACATAACGGTCTACGGCGCTTTCGATTCCGTAGCCCCCGGTTCCCTCGCCGAAGGTTTCGGGATCGATCAAAACGACGAGGTCGAACTCCAGCCCTTTCGACACTTCCGGGGTCAGCCAGCGGACGCGGCCTTCCTCAAGACCGGCGTTGGATCGTCCTTGTTTACTGATGACGCACGCAGTTCCTTCCGCGTTGGCAGCGAGCCAGGTGTCCAGGACCGAATGGAGCGTGTCCGCGTGTTGGCAGGTAACAGGAATGCCGGTGCTGCGGACCGAAACCGGCACGTTCGCGTCAGGGAGCACCGCCCTGATCACAGAGGCAGCCTCGGTCATGACTTCTTCCGGCGTTCGGTAGTTGATGCGCAGGCCAGCCAGCGTCACGCTGCCCAATCCCACGCGATCCAGCCGCTCCTCCCACGATTCCGCGAACCCGTGACGTGCCTGGGCCCGGTCTCCCACCACGGTGAAGCTCCGTGACGGGCAGCGAAGAAGAAGCATCCGCCACTCCGCATCGCTGAGCTCCTGGGCCTCATCCACCACAATGTGCGCGAACGGCCCCATGAGGACATCCGGATCGCCCGACTCCAGGCCGTCCTGGTCCACTAGTTTGTCCCGCATGTCATCACCGCGGAGCATGTGCATCTCCATGTTTTCTGAGTCGTCGGCTGCGATCAGGTCTTCGACAACCCGGTCCATCAACTCCCTCTCGGCGGCCAAGGTGACTTTCCGCCGTCGTCGTCGTTGCGCTGCTTCCGGGTCTCCGAGCCGCTGCCTGGCAGCATCCAACAGCGGCAGGTCCGGTACAGTCCACGCGGCGGGCTCGGGGCGCTGCAGCGCAGCTACGTCCTCGGCCCGCAGCCAGGGCGCCGAAAAACGAAGGTAGGCCGGGACACTCCAGAGGTCCGCCACCAAACCCCGGTAATCAAGCAGGGGCCACGCCCGGTTGAAGGCCGCCCGCAGTTCCGCGTTTTGCGATAAGGAGCTTTGAAGCATGCTCTCCGGAACACCGTTCTGGTCCAGCTTGTCCACGAGGATGGCCATCAAAGCGTCCCAGATATCGTCCCGGGATTCGTTGTGCGGGGTGCCGGGTTCTGCCGCGTCGAAGGCCTCAGCCCAGTCATCTGCGCTTAGCCAGACGTCCGCAAACGGCGTTTCCACCTGCATTCCTTTCGACGGCGGCTGCTCATGGAAGCGGACGGCTGACTCAATCGCCTTGACCATGCCCACGGATGACTTGAGGCGCGCCACCTCCGGGTCCCGTTCCGGCGTGGCGATGGCGCCCTCCGGAACGAGGTCCCGCAGCGTGCACGCCTGGACCCCCTCTTCTCCCAGGCTGGGGAGGACGTCGGCCACGTACGCCAGGTAGGCCTGATGCGGGCCGACGAGCAGGACCTCACTCTTGCGGTGGTTGCTGCGGTGCCCCAGCCGGGGGTCCGCATACAGCAGGTAGGCAGCGCGGTGCAGGGCAACCACGGTCTTGCCGGTGCCCGGACCTCCATCAACTACCAGGGCACCCCGTGAACCGGCCCGGATGATTGCGTCCTGATCAGTCTGGATGGTGCCCAGTACGTCCCGCATCCGTGGGGAGCGGCTGCTGCCCAGGCTGGCTATGAAGGCAGACTGGTCGTCCAGGGCATCATTTCCCTGCATGCCCTCTGCCGTGAAGACTTCGTCCCAGTAGTCACTGATCCGGCCCCGGGTCCAGCGGTACCTGCGGCGGCTCAGCAGGTCCATGGGGTTGGCGTGGGTTGCGCCAAAGAACGGCTCGGCGGCCGGGGAGCGCCAGTCCACCAATAGCCTGCGGCCCTCTCTGTCAGTAAGTCCCAAACGGCCCACGTAGACGGGCTCCGGGTTGTCCGCGCTGACCATTCGGCCCAGGCAGAGATCCAGGCCGAAGCGGCGAAGTGCCCTGAGCCGGGAAGTCAGTCGGTGGATCTCCTGGTCGCGATCCAATGCCCGTTGGCCTCGACCGGCCGGTTGTTTGCGGGTTTCCTGAAGTCGTTCCGACAGATCAGCGATGGACTCTGCGAGGGTCTCAGCGATGGCAGCGAAGTGCTGCTCATCGCCGCCGATCAGCTCTGGGTTGGCCTTTCGGAGAAGGTGCCCTGGCAGGGCGAATACGCTGGATTTCAGAGGACTGGTTTCGGGCATCCCACGACTCCCTTGTTCTTTGATGATGGGGTTCGTGGGTCAATTGTTCGGCAAGCAGGGGGCCTTGCCGCAAGCCCCCGGGTGGGTTATACATTGAATATGGAAGGGAATATTTCCCTTCCTTTTTTGTGCCCTGCTTTTCGTTTCAGGCTGCGGATCCCGCCCTCGTACGAACATCTCCGCGAAGCCACAGCTTCCCGGGCCGCGCCGTCGGTGACCACCAATGACTGGCTAAGTTTGGCGAGGAAGGGGCGGGACTGGGGTGCCACAATCCTTGCGGCTACTGGAACACGGTCTGGATCGGACCCCCGCCGGCTGAATCGACGATTGCCTGGGCCACTACGCGGAGCTTGACGTTCCGGTTGCTGGAGGCCTTCTTGATGAGTTCCATCGCTTCCACCTGGGTGCAGCGGTTCTGGGCGATGATGATGCCCGTTGCCACGTCAATAACGGTCCGGGACTCCATGGCGGCCCTCAGGTTGGCCGCGGTTTGGCTGTGTTGCGCGATCAGTACCGCGAGCTGAAGGCCCTTGGATGCCTGTTGAACGTAGTCGTTGGCACGCTGCACGGCGGCCTGGTCAAAAGCGTTGGGGTGGTCGGCGTACAGGTTCAGGCCGGCCATGGCGATGTTGTCTGATAACGGGAACGGAACAGCCAGGACGGAGCGGACACCGTGATTGGTGATGTCCTTGTTGTACTCGGGCCAGGTGTTGTCCTTCTCGAAGTCCGGGATGTGAACCTGGGTCCCCTCGCGGCAAGCGTGGAGGCACGGTCCGTCGGCGTAGGCGTATTGGATTTCGTCGAGCTGCCGGGCGCGTTCACTGCTGCTCGCCACGGTGCCCGCGTTGCGCTGCCGCATGAGGGTGATGCCGCAATACACGTCCCTTTCGGGCGTGCTGAACATGGCAGCTGAGTGTCTGGCCAGCTCATCAAGAAAGGCCTCGACGTCAGGAGTGGCAAGCAGCAAGTCCTGAATATCAGCCACCACGGAGCTCGGCTCGACCAGCTGTGAGTCTTCCATGTGGATCTCCCATCCGTGGATGTGGCTACCTTTCGAGACTAACCCCCTGTACCCGTTGAAAGCTAATAGTAAGTGTGCTTCTCTTTTTAAGGAGTCTTGCCGTGGGCTTCCCCTCATCCGGTCTAAGGATTGAAGCCCATGCGTCAAGTCCGACCTTTCGACATCAGCACCAGGCCTCCTGCAGCACCTGAAGGAAGCATCCGCCAGAGCTTTCGGGACAGCCTGGTCCTGGACCATCTCAACCTCGCCAAATCCATTGCGGCCAGATATTCCGCCCATAGCCACGACCTGGATGATGTCAGGCAGGTCGCATACATGGGCCTCATCAAGGCCTCACGGGGCTATGACGAGTCCAAGGGCGTGAGTTTTCCTGCCTATGCTGCCCCCACGATTGCCGGGGAGGTCAAGCGGTACCTCCGTGACCATTGCTGGGTTGTCAGGCCACCCCGCACCATCCAGGACGTTCGGCGCCAGGTGTTGGCCCGGACGGAGGAGCTGACCCAGGTGTTGCAACGCACGCCCTCCCCGGAGGAGGTTGCACAGGATCTTCGGCTCGAACCCTGCCAAGTGCGCGAAGCGCTGATGGCCGGAACCAGCAAGCGCCCGGATTCCCTTGACGCTCCCGCGGCAGAAGGCCGTGAGGGGTTGCAAGGTCTCCTGTCCGCTTTTGGCTGCCCCACTGACCGGCTTGAGGACGTGCTGGCCCTACGGAACGCCATCCGCGGACTGAGCTCGGAGGACCGGCATCTGCTGTACAGGCGCTACTACCGCGAGGAGACGCAGTCCACCATCGCGGAGGCTTTGGGGATGTCCCAGATGCAGGTTTCACGCAAGCTGTCCAAGATCCTCGTCTCCCTCCAAACCAGGCTGCTGGACGACGAAGCCCAGCTTCAGGACGGAACCGCGCCTTAGCCAAACCACTATCAGCTAGCAACCCAGGCGTTCCACGGCGTCCAGGACATCGCGCACGCTGACCGCGAGGAGTGCGGGGTCGGGGTCGGCTGAGAAGACGTCGCCGCGGCGAAGTTCGACGGCGGTAAGCACTACGTGCGGGCCCGGCGGCGGACCCCATTCCTCGGCGGGCGCGGGACCAAACAAAACGACAGACGGCCGTTCGTAGGCGGACGCCAAGTGGGCCGCGCCAGTGTCCGCTGAGACCACCAGCCGCGCCTCAGCGATGGTGGCCGCAAACTCGGCGAGACCCTGCCGCCCGGCCAGCAGGCCGTCGTCGAGGTTTGCTCCTTTGAGCTTGGCCAGGGCGGCGGTCTCCTCGGCGCGCCCGCGCTCCGACGCGCCGCCTGTCAGGACAATCCGGTGCCCTGCCGCAGCGAGTTCCACGGCAACGTCGGAAAACCGCTCCACCGGCCACAACCTGCTGCCGTAAGCCGCCCCCACGTGGATCACTGTGGCGCCGGGGCGCGGCGAGGGAACGGTGGGGCGGTTCAGTCGAAAGTCCAGGGGATCGGCATCTATCCCATGCCAGGTGAGCAGCCTGGTCCACCGCTCCCGCTCGGCTAACCCGGTTGACCAGGGAGGTCCGTCAAGACCGGGCGACCCGTGGGCAATCACCCGCCGGGCCTGCAATTCGTCGATCCGCAGGCGGCTTTCCGCCCCGTTTCCGTGCAGGTTAACGGCGATGTCGACCACGCCCCGGGGGACCTTCAGCGGATCGTCGAGCCCCGGTGTGGGCAGATGGTGGATGCCCCCAACCAGTTCCAAAGCCTCAGCGATCCAGGCCGGCGCGGCGTACAGGATCCGGTGTTCGGGGAACGCCTTCCGCAATCCCCTAAGTGCCGGAACCGCGACCAGGAGGTCGCCAAGCTTCAGAGCACGCAGGGCAAGCAACACGGGTTGTTCGGTGCTATCGACAGTGTCCATGGAGGCCTCCCGCTAGGAGTCTAGCCGCATGAAACTTCTCACGGCCGCACTGTTTAGCGTCCGGAGAACTGGGGAACGTTGCGGGTATGGGAGGAACCGGAACGTTGAAGGCGGTCCTGTTTGACCGCGATGGAACGCTCGTCGTTGACGTGCCATACAACGGCGACCCGCAGCTGGTGCGGCCCATGGAAAGTGCCCGATCGGCCCTCGAAAGAGTGCGCCGGGAAGGCCTGGCTACGGGCGTGGTGAGCAACCAGTCGGGCATTGCACGTGGGTTGGTGGGACGTGCCCAGGTGGACGCAGTCAACCAGCGGGTGGAGCAACTCCTGGGCCCGTTCGATGTGTGGCAGATTTGCCCGCACGGACCCGAGGACGGGTGTCCGTGCCGTAAGCCCGCTCCCGGAATGATCCTCGCCGCGTGTCGCGATCTGGGCATAGAACCATCGGAGGCAGCCTACGTGGGTGACATCGGTGCCGATATGGACGCGGCGACGGCGGCTGGGGCCCGCGCCGTGCTGGTACCAACGTCGGTAACCCTCCAGGCGGAGATCGACGCCGCCGCGGTTGTCGCAGGGGACCTGGCCCAGGCGGTTGAACTGCTTCTCCAAGGGGAACGTTCGGCCACGTCCAGAGAGGATGCTCCTGCATGAGCCGGGTCCTGGTGGCCCGACTGGACAGCATGGGCGATGTCCTCCTCTCCGGACCTGCCCTGCGCGCTGTAGCGAACGGAAGCCGGCCCGATGGGAGCCGCCCCAATGACGTGGTCCTGCTGTGCGGACCCGAAGGCGCAAGCGCGGCCGGGATGCTGCCCGGCGTGACCCAAGTACACACCTGGGCCTGTCCTTGGATTGTGAATCCCGCGCCGCCCGCCACGGAAGACAAGACCAACGCCCTGATCGAGTTCGTCCGCAGTTCCCGCATTGAGGAAGCCCTGATCCTCACGTCCTTCCACCAATCGCCGCTCCCGCTGGCGTTGTTGCTCCGGTTGGCCGGGGTCGGAAAGATCACGGGGGCTTCCACGGACTACGCCGGTTCGCTGCTGGACGTCCGGCTCAAACCCGGCGAGGACTTCCCCGAAGACCAGCCCGAAGCCGTCCGGGCCCTGGCGCTCGCGGACGCCGGAGGGTATGTCCTGCCCAACGGCGACGACGGCAAACTGCGCATCACGCCCAACCCGGACCCCGACGACGTGGCCCAGGAACTGGCCGACGAAGGCCCGTACATTGTGGTCCACCCTGGCGCGACGGCCCCTGCCCGGGCCTGGCCTGCCCTGCACAACGCAGCAACCGTGGAACTCCTGGAAGCTTACGGGCACCGGGTGGTGGTCACCGGGGGGCCCGGCGAAACTGCGCTCACGGCAACGGTTGCGGGTCCTTCGGCCAGGAACCTCGGGGGCGGAACCAACCTGCGCACGCTCGCAACGGTACTGGCGGGCGCCGCCGTCGTTGTTACCGGCAATACCGGCCCCGCCCATCTG
This sequence comes from Paenarthrobacter nitroguajacolicus, assembly GCF_031455195.1. Taxonomy (GTDB): domain Bacteria; phylum Actinomycetota; class Actinomycetes; order Actinomycetales; family Micrococcaceae; genus Arthrobacter; species Arthrobacter nitroguajacolicus_D. Next base: position 430,765 of record NZ_JAVDSH010000004.1, read on the forward strand.
GCCGCCGCGGTGGGAACCCCTGTGGTCTGCCTGTTCGCGCCGGTGGTTCCGGCTATCCGCTGGGCACCGTACGGCGTTCCCATGGAGCTTTTGGGCGACCAGGATGCCGCATGCAAGAACACCCGGGCCCGAACCTGTCCAGTACCGGGCCATCCGTGCTTGAGCTCGGTCACCCCGGAGCAGGTCCTGGAGGCTGTCGAACGGTTGCTGGGGGGCGTGTCGTCGCTCTCCACTCGACGGAAGGTCTGGAAACCATGAGGATCCTGGTGTGGCACGTCCACGGCGGCTGGATGGAAGCGTTCGTCCGGGGCCGGCACGAATACCTCCTGCCCACACTGCCCGACTGCGGCCCGTGGGGTTTGGGGCGCGGTGGACGTGACTGGCCGGTCGCCGCCCAGGAAGTGGACCTGACAACCCTGGACCCGGACAGTGTGGACGCCGTGGTCCTGCAACGGCCGGAGGAAATCGCGGCCCTCGCCAAGGCGTTGGGCCGCCGCCCGGGAATGGACGTTCCTGCGGTCTACCTTGAACACAACACCCCCAAGGGAGATGTCCCCTTTTCGGTCCATCCACTTGCCGACCAAGGCAGCATCCCGGTGGTCCACGTGACCCACTTCAACCAGCTCTTCTGGGATACGGGCTCGGCCCCCACTGCGGTGATCGAGCATGGGATTCCGGATCCGGGGCACCTCTACACCGGTGTGCAGGAGGAAATGGGCGTGGTGGTCAACGAGCCCGTCCGGCGTGGACGGGTCACCGGGACGGACCTGCTTCCCGGCTTCGCCCGGGTTGGACCCTTACGGGTGTTCGGAATGGGCACGGAAGCTTTGCCGTCGGCTTTGGACCTCGGCAGCCACGGCCTGGGCGGGGATCGACTCCGGATCGCGGGCGACGTTCCAGCCGCCCGCCTCCACCGGGAACTGGCCAGATGCCGTCTCTACCTGCACCCGTTGCGCTGGACCTCGCTGGGACTTGCCCTGTTGGAGGCGATGCACCTGGGCATGCCCGTCGTTGCGCTCGCCACTACCGAAGCAGCCCGGGCAGTCCCGCACGGTACCGGCCTGGTGTCCAACGACGTCGACGATCTCCAAAGGTTCGCGCGGCGCCTCCTGGACGACCCCGATGACGCCTACGCGATCGGCATGAGGGCCCGACAGGCAGCACTCGAACGCTACGGCCTGGGCAAATTCCTCCGGGCCTGGGACGAGCTCCTTGCCGATCTCCCCGCCAAACATGGACACCGCCGGCAATCCGGGCATGCACCCGTCAGCCACCACACCCAGGCCAGCCATGACACCGAGAGGATGCACCCATGAAAATCTCCATGGTCTCCGAACACGCCAGTCCGCTGGCCGCCCTGGGAGGCGTCGACGCCGGTGGACAGAACGTCCACGTGGCGGCGCTCTCTTCCAGCCTGGCCGGGCGCGGCCACCACGTCACGGTCTACACGCGGCGCGACGACCCCCATCTGCCGGCAAAGGTGCAGGTGGGGCCGGGACTCACTGTGGTCCACATCGATGCTGGCCCGGACCGGCACATCCCCAAAGACGACCTCCTGCCGTTCATGGGCGAGTTGGCGGATGGGATCTGCGCGGACTGGGGCGAGGACCTCCCGGATGTTGTGCACGCGCATTTTTGGATGTCCGGACTGGCGGCGATCCAGGCCTCCAAACGTGCCGGAGCCGCAGACCCTGTGCCCGTGGTCCAGACCTTCCACGCCCTTGGTTCGGTCAAGCGCCGCCACCAGGGCTCCGCGGACACCAGCCCACCCGCCCGGGCCTGGTTGGAACCATGGGTGGGCCGCACCGCCGACTGGGTCATTGCCACCTGCCCCGATGAGGTCTTCGAACTCAAGGCCCTGGGCATCAGCCGATCCAAAATCTCCATTGCTCCCTGCGGTGTGGACCTGACGCTGTTCCCCGGAACGTCCGACGCCGAACCCACCTCACGCACTCATCGGATCCTGAGCGTGGGACGCCTCGTGCAACGCAAAGGGGTGGACCTGATCATCCGCGCACTCCCGCTCCTGGCGGATGCGGGCTTCAACGACGTGGAGTTGCTGATCGTGGGCGGTTCCGGTGACGCGCTCACCCTTGAGGAAGACCCCGAAGCGCAGCGCCTTCATGCCCTGGCCAAGGAACTCGGCGTCGAAGACAAGGTGACCCTGCGCGGACAGGTCCCCAGGGACGCGATGCCGGGTATTTTCCGCAGCGCCGACGCCGTGGTGTGCGCCCCCTGGTATGAGCCGTTCGGGATCGTGCCACTCGAGGCCATGGCCTGCGGGCTGCCCGTGGTCGCGGCCGCAGTAGGCGGACTCCGGGAGACCGTCGTCGACCAGAAAACGGGGCTGCATGTTCCGCCGCGGGACCCGGAAGCGATAGCCGAAGCACTGGGGAAACTACTCGCCGATCCTGCCCTTCGCACCGAAATGGGCCGAGCCGGCGCACGCCGCGCCCGCTCGCGCTACACCTGGGACAGGATCGCCGCGGACACCGAGAAAGCCTACCGATCCGTCCTGGCTGCCGGCCTCTCCCGGCAAGCAGGCGATGGTGTGGAATCACTGGAAGGAACGGCACTGTGACCATCAACAGCCATCTGGCCAGCGAAGCAACACTGCCCCCCACCGCCCTGCCCCGGTGGACTCCCGATACCAGCGGGCCCACCCACCAGAAAGCTGTGACAACGCACCTGGACAACGTCCTGCCCGCACTTGAATCCCTGCGCTCGCAATCCGACCGGTTGTGCGAGTGGGGGACCGAACTCGCCAACCGGCTGCTGTCGGGGCAGCGGCTGCTGGCTGCGGGCAACGGCGGCTCGGCAGCCGAAGCGCAGCACCTCACCGCCGAGCTTGTGGGCAGGTTCGACGACGAACGGGCCCCCTTCTCGGCCATCTCACTCCACGCAGAGTCGTCCGCCGTCACCGCCCTCTCCAACGACTACGGCTACGAGGAGGTATTCGCCCGCCAGGTCAGGGCCCACGGTCGCGCGGGTGACATTCTGGTTCTCCTGTCCACCAGCGGACGCAGCCCCAACCTGCTCAAAGCGGTCCGCGCTGCCCGGGAACGCGGCATCACCACCTGGGCCCTCACCGGATCCGGCCCCAACCCACTGGCCGACGCCTGCGACCAAGCCATCACCGTGGACGCCATCGCCGCCAACGCCCAGGAAGGCCACCTCATCGCGGTCCACGCCGTCTGCCGGGCCTTCGACGCCGAGGTGGCACGGCGGACCGGTCCTTACGCCGGCGGGCAGCCATGAGGATCACGGTGGTGGGCGATGTCCTCCTCGACGTGGATATCAACGGCGCCGCCACCCGCCTCAGCCCTGACGCCCCGGTGCCCGTGGTGGACGTCGCGGGCATCCGCCGCCGTGCAGGAGGAGCCGGCCTGGTGGCCACCGTCCTTGCCCAGGACGGTCACGACGTCACGCTGGTCACCGCCCTATCGGACGACGACGGCGCCAGCCACCTCAGGCGCGCACTGGCCGGTGTGTCGGTGCTCACCGGCGAACCGCTCGCCCCAACCCCCACCAAGACCCGGGTACGGATCGGAACCCACCCGATGGTCCGTTTCGACGAAGGGTGCGCACCGGCGCCCGTTCCGTCCAGCACTCCTGCGATGCTTGCGGCGATCGCGTCCGCCGAGGTTGTGGTGGTGGCCGACTACGGCCGCGGAATCACCGCCAACACAGCGATCCGCGCCACCCTGGCTGAGGTTGTAGGCCGCACCCCGGTGGTGTGGGACCCGCATCCTGCCGGTTCTGAACCCGTGCCAGGAGTCGCCGTCGTGACCCCCAACCTGCCCGAAGCCCTTGCCTCCGCCAAAGCGGGCGGACTCGACCCAGCACGGACCGGGCCCGGGGAAGCGGCCCAACACCTGAGGGAAAAGTGGCAGAGCGGCGCCGTGTTGGTCACCAGGGGCGAGCACGGGGCGGTGTTGTTCGAAGCATCTGGTGGAACCGTGGCCATTCCCGCGCCGAGGACATCAGTGAGCGATCCGTGCGGAGCCGGAGACCGGTTAGCGGGGAGCCTGGCCGTGTACCTGGGCCTCGGGCTTGAACTGCCCGAAGCCGCAGCGAGGGCCGTGGAGGACGCGTCGGCCTTCCTCGCCAAGGGAGGTGCGGCGGCGCTGCCGGAAGCACCCGGGGTGAGTCCCGCCGTCGAACTTAGCAGCCGTGAACCCATCCGCGCCGATAGCCACATCCACGACGGCGTCCAACTCGCCCAAACCATCCGCGATGCAGGCGGAACGGTGGTGGCAACCGGGGGCTGCTTCGACCTCCTCCACGCCGGCCACGCCCGAACACTGGCGGCGGCACGCAGCATGGGCGATTGCCTGGTGGTGTGCCTCAACTCTGACGAATCCGTCAGGCGGCTCAAGGGTGCACATCGCCCCATTGTCAGTGTCGAGGACCGTGCGGAGCTGCTCCTGGCACTCGAATGCGTGGACGCCGTGGTGATCTTCGACGAGGACACTCCCGAAGCCTGCCTCACCGGGATCCGGCCCGATATCTGGGTCAAGGGCGGCGACTACGAACCCGACGAACTGCCGGAAGCCCGCGTCGTCGCGGGCTGGGGAGGGCGTTGTGTCACTGTGCCCTTCCACCCGGCACGCTCCACCAGCGGCCTGGCTGCAGCACTGGCCAAGGTCAGCTGACCCACGTGTTGGAAATCAACGAAAGGAACCACATGAACACGCAAACACCTGGCCGCGTCATCGTCACTGGAGGCGGCTCCGGCCTTGGAGCAGCAATCGTGGAAGCCATCCGGGACGCCGGCGGTACGCCGTTCGTCTTCGACCGGGACGTCAGCAACGTCTCGGGTGCCAAAGCCCTGGAAGTGGACGTTTCCAACCGCGAAGCAGTGGAAGCTGCCGTCAAGGAAGCCGCAGACAGCCTGGGCGGCCTGGACGCAGTGGTCACCGCGGCAGGTATCGACCGCTGTGGAAAGCTCGGCGACGTCCCCGCTGAGGAGTGGGAAAAGGTCATTGGAGTGAACCTCCTCGGCACGGTCTCCGTGATCCGTGCCGCGCTCCCATACCTCAAGGGATCCCGTGGACGCGCCATCACCATCGCGTCCACGCTGGGTCTCCGCGCCCTGCCGGACGCCACCGCCTACTGCGCCTCGAAGTTCGGCGTGATCGGTTTCAGCCGCGCCCTCGCAGCGGAGACCGGGGGAGTCATCGGCGTCACCACCATCATCCCGGGCGGCATGAAGACCCACTTCTTCGACGACCGCGATGAGCAGTACAAGCCGCAGGACGACTCCAAACTCAACGACCCCGCCAACGTGGCCCAGGCCGTGGTGTTCGCCCTCTCCCAGCCGTTCGGCAGCGAGGTGCGCGAACTCCTCATCACCCCCGCAGAAGAAGGCTCGTGGCCGTAAGGTCCAGCACGTCCTGAACAACGTCGGCCACGGCGATGCCCTTGATGAGGGTGTCGTCGTGGCCGCAGTGCGGCGCCGTCCAACCCACCTGCGTCACATCGGACCCGCAGCGTGGACAGTGAGTCACCCAGGACATGTGGACGCGGTGCAGGCTTCGTCCCCGCGGTGCGGCGTTGAACGCATTGCCCACCCAATAGATGCCGACTGTCGGGGTGCCAACGGCCTGCGCCAAGTGCCGGGGCCCGCTGTCGCTGGCAAGCATCACGGTGGCTTCGGCCAGGAGCGCCGCCAACTCGCCGATGTCCAATTCGCCGGCGACTGATCGCACCGCCTGCCGGTCCGTGGCTGGGAGTCGGCGAACCGCCAACTCCACTACTTCCTGGGCCAAAGCCTTCTCGGAGCGATCGCCCACCACCAGCACCTGCGCGCCTTCGGCCGCCAAGGAGGCAGCCGCCTCGGCAAAGTTCGACGCAGGCCAACGACGGCGGGGATCGGTGGCACCGGGGTGGATGACCACCAAGGCACTCCGGGTTTGGTCCCGCAGGCCAGCAACCTCCTGCCGGTAGTCAGGGCGTGGCCGCAGCGGCGGCGACATCACAGTGGGGGCTCCGGCGAGGCCCGCCACTTCGAGCCACCGGTCTGGCTCGTTCTGGTAATAGACGTAGTCGAGGTTCCGTTCCAAAGGCCGGGCATCCTTGGTGCGCGTTCCCACGGTGTGCCGCGCCCCCAGCTTGAGGAGGAAGGGATTGGAAAATCGTCCACCTCCGTGCATCTGGACGGCCAAGTCCAACGCTTTCGCGCGCATCGCCTCGAAGAATTCCTCCTGGGCAGCAACATCCTCGGCATCGTCGTCGAAGCGCTCGCCGTTGCGCGGACCATCGTGGACGCCGCGCGCCACAGGCAACATCACGACGTCGTCGACAGGCCCCGAGGTTGCTCCCGCCACTGCGGCATGGACAGGTGTTCCCAGGAGCGTAATGGTGGCATCCGGGTAGGCGGCCTTCAGGGCATGCAGGGCCGGGTAGGTATAGATCAGATCTCCCAAACCGCCACCCCTGAGGACTGCGATCCGTTTCACGCCGCCAAACTTTTCCAGTACGGGACCAATGCCGGTGCCAGCAGGAACGCCCATGGTCACTTCCCTTCTCCAACGGCTCTTCAACGGTTTCTCACTGGCTTTCCACTGGCGGAAACTGCCGGGCCCGGCGTGTGAAGCGCGTACCGCGGGGTACCTGTGGGGAACAGGAACATGCCGCCAACCGGAAGGTACCCCATGGCACGCCTATCCAATCAAGAAGGCTTGGCTGACTGGTTGCCAGGTCGCTTGGCCGAGGAACGTCCTGTTGTGACGGTCATCGGCGATTCCATCCTGGACGGCTGGTGGGATGGAATTATTGAGCGGTTCTGCCGCGAAGCGCCAGCCCCGGTGGTCCAAGTGCAGCGCCGCGACTTTGCCCCCGGAGGGGCAGCCAACACGGCCATGAACCTGGCTGCGATGGGAGCGGACGTCCGGTTCGTCTCCGTTGTGGGCGAAGACTCCGCGGGCCTGCAGCTCCTTGAACGGCTCGAGGACGCCGGCGTGGACGTCTCCCACGTCGTATCCCATCCGGGGATGGTCACCACCACCAAATACAGGGTCAGCAGCGCGGGACAAGTGATGCTGCGCCTGGATGACGCAGCCACGGAGTTGCCAGCTGAGGGACTCGAAGTGATGGCCGCGTTGGTACCGGAAGCCATCGAGGACGCTGCGGCCGTGGTGCTGTGCGACTACGGTGCGGGTGCCCTGGGAGGGCCTGTCCGCTCGGCACTCCTCGACCTCCTGGCTCCTGCGAAGCGCCAGGACAGGCTGGTGGTGGTTGATGCCCACGATCCGGGCGGCTGGTCACAGTTGAAGCCCGATCTCGCCACCCCGAACGCGCAGGAAGCCTCACGCTTGCTTGGCATCGAATTCCCGGGAGGTGGCGCGCGGTGCCCCTTCGTGGAGGCCCACGCGGAGCAGCTCGTCCGCGCCTCCGGTGCGTCCGCCGTCGTCGTAACACTGGACCGGGAGGGAACACTGACGCTGAAGTCCGGCACCGACACCGGCGAGGTTGCCACCCACCGGACCTGGGCCCGTCCGCAAGCCGAGAAGCAGGCCTCCGGCGCGGGCGATACCTTCGTGGCTGCTTTGACCCTGGCCCGCGCAGCCGGCTTGCCGCTGACCACCAGCGTCGACCTTGCCCAGGCCGCTGCCGACGTCGTGGTTCACCGTCCAGGCACCTCGGTGTGCACCACCGAGGAACTGGCTCGGCACCTGAGCGGGTTCGCGGATACAGCACTGACCGCAGCGGAGTTGGCGCGGCAGGTCGAAGAGCACCGCCGTGAGGGCCGCAGGATAGTGCTGACCAACGGATGCTTCGACGTCCTGCACCGCGGCCACACCCGCTACCTCAACCAGGCAAAGCAAATGGGTGACGTTCTGGTGGTGGCCTTGAACAGTGACTCGTCAGTGCGGCTGCTCAAGGGACCGGACCGGCCCGTCAACCACGAAGCCGACCGGGCCGCCGTGATTGCCGCCCTCAGTTGCGTGGACCACGTAACGGTCTTCGACACTCCAACGCCCATACCGTTGATCGAGCTTCTCCGGCCTGACGTCTATGCCAAAGGCGGTGACTACACCCCGGAAATGTTGGCAGAAACCGTGGCCGTGGAACGCTGCGGCGGCATCGTGACCATCCTGGACTACGTGCCCGAGCACTCCACCACCGCCGTACTGGAACGTATCCGCTCCACGGGCGAAAACCCGCAACCCTGAGGAGTTCCGCCATGCGCATTGTGATTACTGGAGCCACCGGACACGTCGGGACGGAGGTCCTGAAGCGGCTTCAGGTGGCCCGCTCAGAGGAAGGCGCAGATCTTGAACTGGTAGGCGTGGTCCGCCGCCACCCCGACCAGGACGTCGCCCCGTACCAGGGCGTCGACTGGCGCACCTTGGACATCGGCGCCGCCGTGGACCAGCCAGCCTTGGAGGCTGCATTGTCCGGAGCGGATGCCGTGGTGCACCTTGCCTGGTTGATCCAGCCAAACCACAATCGGGAAATGCTCCGGCAAACCAACGTGGCAGGAACGGCCCATGTTTTGGCTGCGGCACGGAAAGCCGGGGTCCGGCACATCGTGTGTGCGTCCTCGGTGGGAGCGTACTCTCCGGCTCCGAAGGACCAGCGAACCCAGGAGGGCTGGCCAGCAGCCGGGATCCCGAAGTCGCACTACAGCGTGGACAAGGCTGCGCAGGAGCGGCTCCTGGACGATTTCGCGAAGGACAACCCGGACATTGTGGTGGCGCGGCTTCGTCCAGCATTGACGTTCAGCGCAGGAGCCGGGAGTGAGGTGGGACGGTACTTCCTGGGCCGCCTCCTGCCCCGGTTGGTGCTGCCTAAGCCGTGGTTACCGCTGCTCGCCCTGCCCAAGGAGCTGGTGTTCCAGGCGGTGCATGCGTCCGACGTTGCCGACGCCTACTGGCGTGTCCTCGAGCGCAGGGCCGAGGGCGCTTTCAACATAGCCGGCGAGCCTGTCATCGACCCCAATGCCCTGGCATGGACCTTCAACGCCCGGCGACTGCTGCCATTCCCGCTTCCGGTGCTGCGCGCCGTCGTCGAGGTCAGTTGGCGGCTCCGCCTCCAGGCGACCGACGGCGGCTGGGTGGACATGGCCGCGAACGCGCCCATCATGGACACGGGACGCGCACGCAGGCTGCTGGGTTGGTCGCCGAAGCATTCATCGCTGGAATCCCTGGCCGAAATGCTGGACGGGCTGGGGACGGGTAAGGGCCGGAAAGCGTCACCGCCGCTCAAGCCCCGCTAGCTACTCGGCGGACAACACCACTGTGAGGATCCGCCGCAGGCTCATGGCCACCGACGCCGGTGCGTTCACCGGGGACTGTCCCGCGGCGGCCTCGGCCACTGCATCGCTCAGCGCGGATATCGAGTCCTTCGCCTCCGTCAACAGGGTGCCGAGTTCATCCGATTCGCCGTCCCGCCAATGGTCAATGACCAGGGCCGTGGACTCCAAAGCGTCCGAAAGGCAGCCCACCAAGGCGTCGGGGATGACCGTCCCCGCGTCCTTCTCCCAGATGGCGCTCGCAAGGACGTCGGTGATGTCCTGGACGTGGAACGTGAGCCGTTCCAGCGTCCGTAAACCAGCCAGGTCCCCGGGCAAACGGGTTGCCAGGCGGCGGGAGCGGGGGTTCGCCTTGGCACTCAGTTCGGCTTGGTGGACGGCAGTCCGGACGCCGGCGGCCGTCAGGGAAAGGTCGTCGCTTCTGCTGGCCCACGCTTCATGGTCGGGGGGCCACGATTCCTCCATGGCCCGTGCCATGTCCTTGAGCTGCCGGGAGAGTGCGCCCTGGTGGCCGCTGATGGCGGGATCGATGTCGTCCAGGTGCAGCGGGGGAATCACCAACCAGTTCACGGCGAATCCCACCGTCACCCCCAGGGCCATTTGGAGGACGTACCCGAAGGAGAAGCCCTCTGCGTTCGAGCCGCCCAGCACCAGCACGAACAGTGCAGCCATGGGTATCCACTCCGAACCCGATCCCAGGCGTGGAAGTCCTCCGATCAGCACTCCCAGCCCTACCACCAATGCCACGGAGAAGGAGTTGGGGTCCGCGACGGAGGTTACAACGAAAGCCATACCGATCCCAAGGACCAGGCCGGCAAGGCTTTGCAGGCCGTGTTTGGCGGAGTCCGCCACCGTGGGGTGCATGCTCACCAGTGCACCCAGCGGCGCGTAGTAGGGGTAGGCCGCGGCAGGACCGGGCATGTAGGGGGCAAGCCACCAGGCAAGGCCTGCGGCTAACGCTGTTTTGGCGGCGAACAGGAGCCGGTGTCTGGTGATGGTTTTCCGAAGCGCGGGAATCAGCCGCCGCCTGTAGGGCATATGGCTCATCAGTCCCACGTTCGCAGGTATTGCTGCACGTGTCGAGCGGGAACATGCTGCATGTGGGGCAAACCATCTTTTCTGGATTCCGCGATTAGAACGGTGGCAAGCGGGTACACAACCATTGATAGTAACGATACTTACTATCCCGGCTGCTGTCCGCAGCCTGCCAACTGTGGAAAGAGAGCGACAATGACTGAGAGCCAATCGCCGCAGGACGGAAGCTTCGCGGCACCAAGGAACGGCGGCACCGCGGGTACCGAACCGTTTACCGGAAGCTACCTGGACTCGCCGGACGTAGAATTCGACACCGCAGGAACCACCACCAGCCCTTCCGGCACCGGAACTGACAGCTCCGGCAAGGTTGACGCTGCAAAGCATGAAGCCGCGGGAGTGGCCGGCGCCGTCGGTGATGCTGCCGGCGGAGTGGTCGATACCGCCAAGACCGAGGCTGGCCACGTGGCCCAGGAGGTCAAGGTGAACGCCCGGCAACTGCTCACCCAGACCAAGGGCGAGTTGTCCGACCAAGCACAGGCCCAGCAGCAGCGCGTTGCCGAAGGCCTGCGCTCCATCTCGGACGAACTGTCCACCATGGCCAATTCGACGGATAACGGCGGTGTCGCCACGGACTTGGTCCAGCAAGCGGCCCAGCGTTCTTCGTCCATCGCCCAGTGGCTGGAGAGCCGGGATCCCGGTTCCCTGCTGGACGAAGTCAAGGGGTTCGCCCGCCGCAAGCCCGGAACGTTCCTGTTGCTGGCCGCCGGAGCCGGTGTCCTCGCCGGTCGCCTGGGTCGTGGCATGGCAGGCGACGCCTCCGAATCCGCCTCAACCAGCGGCACTGCTGCTGCCGGGACGCCGCGGGCTGCGTATTACCCCACCCAGGGCGTGCCCTCCCAGGGCGGCGCCGTTACCCCGCCGGCCGTTGACCTGCCGGGACCCACCGCCACCACCGCGGGATACGGTTCAGCCACCACCACCGGGTACGACGCCGGAACCACCGGGTACGACGCCGGAACCACCGGATACGACGCCGGAACCACCGGCGGCTACGACGGATCCACGCTTCCCTACCCGGAGACCGACGCCGGCGGCGTCAAGGCGCAGGGCGACCCGCTGGCCGGCCCCCTTGATCCCGACGGCCTTGAGCGCCCCGACGATCCCCAGTACGGAGGTCACCGATGAGTAGTCCTGCCGACCTGCCTCCCACAACAACCGCGCACGAGAAGGCTGAAACCCTTCCCCTGGGCGAGCTGTTGAGCGACCTGACGCGCGACGTTTCCACGTTGATGCGCCAGGAAGTGGAGCTGGCCAAGGCGGAACTCAAGGAGTCCGCCACCAAGGCTGGCAAGGGCGCGGGAATGCTGGGCGGTGCAGCTTACGCCGGCCACATCACCGTGCTGTTCCTGTCCATTGCCCTCTGGTGGGCTTTGGGCCAGCTCATTGGCCTCGGATGGTCCGCCGTTGTTGTGGCGGTTATCTGGGGCATCGTCGCTGCCGTGCTGGCCTCCATGGGCCGCAAGGAACTGAAGACCATCAACGGCATGCCGCGTACGGCCGAAACCGTCAAGGAAATACCCCCCGCTTTGAAACCGAACACTGAGGAGACACGATGACGCAGAACCCCGACGCCCTGCGCGCCGATATCGAAGAAACTCGCCGGCGGCTGAGCACCAACGTTGACGCCGTGGCGGACAAAGTCACCCCGTCGCACATCGTCAACCGCCGGGTGGACAGGATGAAGACGGCCGTGTTCGGTGCCCGTGACGACGTCCAGGACCGTGCCGGTGACGTAGCCCACCGCGCCGGGGACGCTGTTTCCGGCGTAGCCAGCAACGTGTCCGGTGCCGTCTCGGATCTGGGCGACGCGCCGCAGGTGTTGAAGAGCAAGGCCCAAGGCAGCCCGATCGCCGCGGGGCTCATCGCCTTCGGCGCAGGCCTCCTGGTGTCCGCGCTCTTCCCGCCGTCGGAGAAGGAACGCGAAGCGGCCCACGCCCTCAAGGACGCGGCCCAGCCCTTGACCGACGAATTGAGCCACGCTGCGCAGGAAGTGGCCGAGCACCTCAAGGAACCTGCCCAGGACGCGATGCAGAACGTCAAGGACAGCGCCACCGAGGCCGCGGCAAACGTCAAGGACGAAGGGCAGGCCGCGGCCGCCGACGTTCAGGACCGCGCCACCGCAGCAAAGGACAACGTCAGCAACCAGTAACCAGCAGGCTCACCCAACTGAGTGACAGCAAACGCCCTTCTGACCGTTCTGAAGGGCGTTAGCTGTCACTCAGTTTTGCTTTAAGGGGTGCGTCAGCGCACTTCCAGGATCATTTGCAGCAAACGTGCGGCGGCCGGACGGGCGGCATGCTCTTCGGCCCATTGTGCGCGGGCCAGCGTCTTGCTGACGGCTTGGGTGGAGATGCCAAGTTCCTGCGCAACCGCCTTCTGCTGGCCCCGGACGCCAGGCGTCAACAGGTCCAGCACACGCCATTCCGCGGCGCTTCGGTGCTGCACGATGTGTCCGAGGAGCCGCAACACAGCCTCGGCTTCGGAGGCCAGCGCCGTGAGGGGGCCGTCCACCGCCACTGGAATCCGTTCCTTGCCGTTGCGCAAACGGTCCACAGCCCGGCGGGCATATACGAGTCCATGGCCGGAAGCATCCCTGACCAGGTTGGGCAACGGCTCGTTGATCGGCCCCACCCCGATCCCCACGTACCACTGGCTGGACCGAAGGGCGATCAACGCCGTCTCCACGGCCTGATGGCTGGACTCGACAATGCCCTGCACTTCATCCTCCACCGAACGGTCGAAATCCAACCGCGCTGGAATGTGGCGAAGGTCCTTGAGCAACTGGGGCACAAGGTCGCCGTCGCGGCGGCTGTCGCGTTGGTTGATGGTGAGAGTGAACATAGTGGATCACATGCTACCGGCTGGTAGCGCCTCTGCAAGGGGAAAATCTGCCTGTTACTTTGTCCGGAGCGGCGCTTCCGGCTAGCCCAGTGCGGTGCGTTCGGTCAGCACGACGGCGGGCAGCGCGCCTGCCGCCGCAAGGTCGGCGCCGGGTATACCAGCGTGGCGCAAGGAGGTGTGGACAGCTCCCACCATGGCTTCCAGGTCTTCGTTCGTGGCGAACACCCAGAAGGTTTCGCGTGCCCGGAACACCAGTGCGTTGACTCCGCCTGCTCCCAGCGACACCTTCTGCTTGGCCACCAGGCGCCGGTCCGGATCGGTGCCGTCCACAGTGGTCACCACTTTGAGGGATGCGGGAGCGATATCAGCCCACGGGAACACCAGCAGCGTGTGTTTCTGGGAGTATCTGGCAACCATCCCGCCGTCGAACACCAGCAGCTTCCGGAAGCTGCCCAGGAAGGTCATGGACCACAGCACCAACCCAGTGAGGATGCTGGTCAGGACAAAGAAGAGGGGATCGTTGAAGTGGCCGGCCTCCCGCGTCGAGCGGATGGGGCTGATGAACTCGGCGATGGTCCCGAACACGAACCCCACCACCAGGCAAGGGACCAGCATCTTCCAGAAGATGCGCCTGGAAGCTGCCACGTAGCGGAGCCGCCCAAGCTGGGGCTCCAGCCGTCGCTCAACGCGGCGGACCAGCCAGTTACGGCCGTGCATCCGGGCGCTGGCCGTAAAGGTTGGGGAGGTTCTCCTGCTCCGCGGCTGCGGCTTTTTGGGCAGCGGCAGCTTTGGGATCAGTAACCGGCGGCATGCCCTGGGCCAAGCCCGAGCGGCGGTCCACAGCGGCGAACTTAGGGTCCCATGTGTCGCCGGATCCGCCACTGAAGGCTGCGGCGATGACCATCACCACGAAGAAAGGGAAGAAGGACCAGCAAATAGCCCGCCAACCACCCAACCAGGCACCCGCCGTCGTGCCATCCTTGATCCGCACCGACCGCATGCCCGCAGCAGCGTCGCCGACGCTTCCCACGGTGCCCCAGATCATGCCGTAAACAAACAGGCCAACAAACCAGAGGGCAACATACAGGGTCAGCCACAGGCCGTCGTTGTAGCCCAGGGCCGAGCCGCTGTTCATCATGGATTCGCGCACCACTGCGAGGATCACGGCCAGGACCGCGTACCCGGCGAGGAAAACGATCGCGTCCAGGACCCGGCCCCAGAAGTGGGCGCTTCCCGAAGCTTTGACGAAGTACGCTCCGGTGTCGGGATGGCGGCGTACGGGACGACCGTTGGCGGCGTCAACCAGTCCGGTAGCGGTGGTGGACTTCGGATTGCTCATGAGGGGCTTTCGGCTCGACGGCGGTGTGCGGCGTGGGTGCGGATCGTCAGGCCAGTCCGGCGAGTCCGCCCAGGACGCTGGCCAGGGATGCCTGGGATGTTTCCTTGAGCTCAAGGGTGACGGTCTCGTCGGTTACCCGGGGTGTCAGGACGTGCACGCCCGACGGGCCGGTATAGACGGTGACGGTGGGGAACTCGTCCGTGTCGGCATTGAATGCAACGACGTTGCTGGCCGCCTGGGTGTCCGCGAGTGCTGTGGCCGCGTGTTCCTCGAACTGGGGTTCCGTGTACACGGCAGCGTCGGTGTCGCGGTTGGCTGCCTTTTCCGGGTCCACGAATTCGGCCAGCCGGGGCACCAACTGGTCGCGCGTCACGGCGGTGAAGCCATGCAGCCCGCCCTCGTCCACTTCTTCGAGCAGGACGCCGTCGTCGTGGAGGTAGCCGTACAACCAGCGCTTGCCGGTGGATACCGTGCGCTCAATCGAGATCACACTGCTGCCGCTGCGCCGCAACGTCAGCGCACCGGTGATGTCCTCGGTTGCGTGGAGGCGGGAGGGCTCGGCCTCGCCCTCGAAGATCACCGGGTACACGAGCTCCTTGGCGAGCAGGCCACGCAAGGCGACGGCACACATCAGTTCTTTGTTGGCATCCTGGGCAGAGAGCCAGGGCGTGGCCACCAGTTGCTCATGTTGGACGCCGTCCAGGGCCACCACTTCTTCGTCGGTCAACGTGGGCAGCGCCGTTCCTGTGGCACTGGCTGATGCCAGTACCCTGGCTGCGGCCTCTATGTCCCGCTGGGTCCATTTCATGGTGCTGGTGGTCATCCGAATATCCCTCCGACAAAGTTTCCAACTGACTTGGCGGCATTACCGACCCCGTCTGCCACCTTACTGCCTACGTCCTTGGCGAAGCCGGCCACTTCCTTGGCACCGTCGGCAATGTAACTGCCGGGGTTCCGCGCGAAGTTGGAGATGGAGTCCCAGTTGTCGGCCACGAGGTTACCCAGGGCCCAGGCCCCGGCAACAATGCCTGCGCCGATGACAATGGGCGCACCGATGGGTCCCAGCAGTGCTGCGCCACCGGCGGTCATGAGCATGATGCTACCCACGCCGCCCACCACGGACAGGCCGCCGGCCACCCGGTCACCCGTACCGCGCCAGCCGTCATGCTCCGGGTTGATCATGTCGCTGATGCCCCCCACGATGTTCAGCGGGGCGGCCAATGCGCCCGCGACGCGGAGGCCCTTGGAGAACTTGCTCGCATCCTGGAACGCCTGGCTGTAAGGGATGTTGGCTTTGAGGTCCGTGAGGACATCGGTGACCTTCTCGCCGTTGCGCAGCGCTGTGAGGGCATCTCGGACCACCGTTCCACCTGCGCGCCAGTTAGTCAGGACTTCACGGGTCTTGACCCATTCCGCATGGCCCAGCTTGCCGTACTTGTAGGCAGTCCAGAGCTGCGCGGCCAGGTCCTTGACGCCCATGCCGCTGTCGTAGACGTCCTTCAAGACTCCAGCCGACGTGCCCGAGCCGTCATTGTGGCTGGCGAATTCCTGCTGGTTGGCGTGCTTTTTCAGCTGGCTCGCGTTTTCCCGCAGCATGTTGGCGGCCTTCATCAGGCTCTGCCGGTGCTGGCTGTTCCAATCGCCCTTGAACACCGTGGCGTCCCTGCCCTGCCACGCCGTCGCGGAGTTAATGGCGTTGGACAATTGAGTGCCCTGCAGGCTGATGGCGTCGGCGGCCTTGCCCATCACGCCCGCCAGACTGCGAAGCTGCGCGATGTCCGCGCCGTAAAACCCAGCCATGAGGAACCCCCTGTGTGCATGCATCGAAAAGTCTCGTCCCAGCCTAGGGGGACCAGCGGCATGTCGCGATGGGGAGCGCTGCCCATCGTTGCTTAAAGAACGACGGCGGCTGGTGGGGTTCACGGGGAACCGCACCAGCCGCCGTCGAGCGTTAAATCAGTGTCCCGCAGCCGGAACGTAGCGCTTGATGGAAGCTTCCAGCTCGGCTTCGGCGGCGGCGCGGTCGCCCCAGCCCTCAGCCTTGACCCACTTGCCGGGCTCCAGGTCCTTGTAGCGCGTGAAGAAGTGCTCGATTTCCTTGATCAGGAATTCGCTGACATCGCTGACTTCCTGGATGTGGTCGAAGCGTGCGTCAACGGGAACGCAAAGGACCTTGGCATCTCCGCCGCCGTCGTCAGTCATGTTGAAGACACCGATGGGGCGGGACTCAACGATGACGCCCGGGTGGAGGTCGAAGTCCTGGAGGAGCACCAGTGCGTCCAAGGGATCGCCGTCTTCGCCCAGCGTGTTCTCGAAGAAACCGTAGTGCGTGGGGTACTGCATGGAGGTGAACAGGACGCGGTCCAGGCGGACACGGCCGGTTTCGTGGTCAACTTCGTACTTGACGCGCGATCCCTTGGGGATCTCGATGGTCACGTCGTGCTTCATGGAATGCTCCTTGACGGGTGTGGGTGGGGCGTCGCTCCGCCGAAGCGGCCGTCACGGGTGACGGTGCCTCAGGCAGGCTGCTCAGCCCGGGGCTGGCGGCAGGCAAAAATAGCAGCCGGTGCTGCCGACTACTATTGAGGATATAGCGAGAGGCCCGGGTTTCTTGAACCGGCGGGGACATTTCAGGACTGACAGGACCAAGCAACTTCCATGATGGGCGTTAAAAACGGGGATGCCCGCTCAGGGTTATCCACGGCGTGGGGGCGCTTGAAATGGCCGGTGCTGTTGGCCACCGTTTTGCTGTGCCTGGCTGCCGTGGTGGTGGCCGGGATGATGCCCGGGCTGCTTTCACTGCCCAAACCAGCAGCCTCAGTACCCGCCTGGCAGCAGGAACCCGACCACCTTTCCAAGGCCAGTGGGGTCCTTCCCCTCGACGCAAACGCCCCGCTTCCGGCATCCGCCGAAGTCACGGCACTCCTCGATGCCACGCTGAAACCGGACGGTGCGGGCACCATCAGCGGCGTGGTCATGGACGCTTCCACCGGCAAAGTCCTCTTTGACCGCGACGCCTCAGCCAACCGGATCCCGGCGTCGAACATGAAGCTGCTGACCGCCGTCGCAGCCCTGAAAGCCCTGGGCCCGGACACGCGCTTCACCACCCGCGTGCTTGGATCCGACAATCCCTCCACGGTTGTACTGACGGGGGGAGGGGACGTGCTGCTGGGTGCTTCCCCCTCCGATCCCAACGCCGTCATGGGCAGGGCCGGCCTGGCATCCCTGGCCGCAGATACGGCCACCGCGTTGACGGCCGCCGGAGTCAAAGGGCCAGTCACAGTCCAGGTGGACGACACCCTGTTCAGCGGTGCCCCCCTCAATCCGGCTTGGAGCCTTGACGACGTTGCCGCCGGCGAGACGGCACCCCTGTTTTCGCTGGCGTTGAATTCGGGCCGATACTCGCCGACTGTGATGAGCGGGCCCCGCCCCCAGGATTCCGCGGTCACCACCGCCCAGGCCTTCGCCGAGCAGTTGGCGGCTGCCGGCGTGGCGGTGGGTCCCGGCGTTGAACGCGGCAAGGGCCTCCCCACCAAGGTGCTGGCCGCAGCTGAGTCGGCCACCGTCAGCGAACAGGTCGACCTCATGCTGGAGACCTCGGATAACTTCCTCGCCGAAGCCTTGGGCCGGATGACCGCAGCCGCGTCCGGCAAGGAAGCCACGTACGACGGCGCCACTGCGGCCGTGCGGCAAAGGCTGGCGGAGTTGGGGATCGCCACGGATTCGACGCAGTTGGCCGACGTATCGGGCCTTGCGTTGGAAAACCAGGTCAGCGCCCGGCAGTTCGTCGAGGTTGTCCGTGCAATCACCAGCGGCCCGGACCTTTCCCTCCGCACGGCACTGGACGGTTTCCCGGTAGCTGGACTGACAGGCACCCTGGATAACAGGTACGTGGATGCCAGCACGGCCGAAGGTGCTGGCCTGGTCCGTGCCAAGACCGGGACGTTGAATTCAGTGATCGCACTGAGCGGTTATGTGGTTGACGCCGATGGCCGGCTGCTGGTGTTCTCGTTCATCGGCAACGGACTCGAACCCGGTGCCGCCGGAAACAAGGTGGCCATGGACCGGGCAGCGTCCGGTCTGGCCTCGTGCGGCTGCCGCAGTTGAAGCTCCGCGTCCAGCGAACTTAACGGCTCATTGCCAGTCACGTGTGGTGTGATGGTCCGTATGGTGTCATCTGCCCGCGACTCGTCAGCAGGGGCCCCGTCCCTGATCAATTGGGACCTGGCCGCCTCTACGGCTGCCCGGCTTGCCCCTCCAGGTCCTGAGCTCAGTGCAGGGGAGATCGGCAAGGCGGTGGATAACCTGCGGTTCAACGCGGACATCTCCGTCCCCCACGTGCACGACATCACGGGCCTGGATGCCGCGAGGGACCTGCGTGATTCCCATGTCCTGGTGGTGGATCGTGCCTCCTGGTCCAAGGCCAACACGCAGAGCTTCGCGGTGATGCTCCAACCTGCGCTGCAGAAGATGGTGGAAAGCCGCGGCAGCGTGGCAATGACCCCTGCAGCCGCAGCCGCCAGCGGTGCCATCACCGGCACCCAGCTCGGGGCCGTCCTCGCCTTCCTCTCCAGCAAGGTCCTGGGACAGTACGACCCCTTCGCGGCCCTTGCACCGGGCGCCAACGTTCCTCCGGGCGGCCGGCTCCTCCTGGTGGCGCCCAACATCATCTCCGTGGAGCGCGAACTCAACGTCCACCCCGACGATTTCCGGCTCTGGGTCTGCCTCCATGAGCAAACCCACCGTGTGCAGTTTGCCGCCGCGCCGTGGCTCCGGCATCACATGCTGGATGAGATCGAAAAGCTCAGCGGCAACCTGCTGGGCAACATGGATTCCTTGGTTGACCGGGCAGGCGCCATCGCCAAGTCCCTGCGCGACCGCAATCCCTCAGACAAGGTGCCCGGCCGCGGGGCCATCCTGGACCTGCTCCAGAACCCCGAGGAAAAGGCCTCCCTCTCCCACATCACCGCCGTGATGAGCCTCCTTGAGGGTCACGCCAACGTGGTGATGGACGCCGTGGACGCCAGCATCGTTCCGTCCGTGCGTACCATCCGCCAGCGCTTCAACGAGCGCGGCAAGGAACGGGGCGTGGTGGAGAAATTCATCCGCAACCTCCTCGGCCTGGACGCCAAGATGCGGCAATACACGGACGGCGCCAAGTTCGTCCGCGAAGTCGTTGCCGTGGCCGGGATGGAAGGCTTCAACAAGGTTTGGGACGCCGCCGAGCATCTCCCCACGGAAGAGGAAATCCATAACTCCAAACTGTGGCTGGAGCGGATGGGGCTTTGAGTAGGGGACGACGGCGGCCAGGGCGTTTAGCGCCGGTCGTCGGCAAGGCACGCAAGCAGTTGCAAAACGCCCTCGCCGCCGCAGGCTATCCGTCACGTGTGCTTGTGGCATGCAGCGGAGGCCCGGATTCCTTGGCGCTCGCAGCCGTTGCCGCGTACTTTGCCAGGCGTGGGCACGTGGATGGGCATCCGGTGTCAGTAGCGGGGGTGGTGGTGGACCACCAGCTGCAGCCCGGCTCGGCTGACGTCGCTGCCCGGACTGCATCGGTGTTGCGTGAGTTGGGTCTCGCCCCGGTGGAAGTGCGCACCGTGGACGTTGCTGCCACCGGGTTTGGGCCCGAAGCCGCCGCCCGGGACGCCCGTCACGCAGCCCTCGACGCCGCCGCTGATGACCTTCGCTGTGAGGCGATCCTCCTGGGCCACACTTTGGACGACCAAGCCGAACAGGTGCTTCTGGGGCTTGCCCGCGGTTCCGGCACCCGATCCCTGGCAGGTATGAGGCCCGCCCGCGGGCGCCTGCTGCGGCCCTTCCTCGGTCTTCGGCGCGAAGAGACGTTGGAGATCTGCGAGGTCGAAGAACTGCATCCTTGGCATGATCCGAGCAACGCCGATCCCGCATTTGCGCGATCCCGGACCCGGGTGGAAGTCATGCCTGTCCTGGAAGAGAAGCTCGGACCGGGAGTGGCCCAGTCCCTTGCCCGGACCGCGGCCATCCTTCAGCAGGACGCCGATTTCCTTGAGGACCTGGCCAACGAGACCTATCTCTCACTTGTCCGGCGCGAGGATGGGGACGCCTGGTTGCCCGAGGACGCCGTCCGGGAGCTGCCCGCGGCCCTGAGGTTCCGCGTCATTGCGAAGGCTGCCTCCGACGTCGGGGGCCAGCAGCCCGGCTACGGGCGGCTCCAAGCCGCGGAAGCGCTGCTTCGGCGGCAGGGATCGGCCGGGCCGGTGGAACTCCCCGGTCACGTCAGCGTATTCCGTTTATCCCTCAGCGATCTGGAACAGCAGCGGTGGGACCTTCCAGGTTCGGCGACTGCTGCGCCGCTGCCCGCGACCGCCTCCGCAAGCCAGGATTCGACCGGCGTCGGTCCCCGCGATGCCGCGCGCTGTGGGAAGCTAGTATTCCGGCATCAGAAATCGTCCCAACAGTAGCCGCACCCGAGCATCAAAACAGGAGCCATTGGTGGATTCAAACGACGTCCAGGCAGATCTCAAGCACGTTCTTTACACCAAAGAGCAGATCCAAACACGCATCGCGGAACTCGCAGCGCAGATCGACAAGGACTACGAGGGCCGCGACATCCTTGTCGTCGGTGTTCTCAAGGGTGCGGTGATGGTCATGGCTGACCTGGCACGCGCGCTGCACAGCCACGTCAGCATGGACTGGATGGCGGTCTCTTCGTACGGTTCGGGAACGCAATCGTCAGGTGTTGTCCGGATCCTCAAGGACCTGGACACCGACCTCATGGGCAAGGATGTCCTGATCGTCGAGGACATCATCGATTCCGGCCTGACCCTTTCGTGGCTCAAGTCCAACCTCGAATCCCGTGGCACGGCCAGCGTCGAGATCTGCACGGCATTCCGTAAGCCGACCGCAGCCAAGGTGGAAATCGACGTCAAGTACGTCGGCTACGACATCCCCAACGAATTCGTCGTGGGCTACGGCCTCGACTACGCCGAGAAGTACCGCAACCTGGACTTCGTCGGCACCCTGGCTCCGCACGTCTACGAGTAGGCAGCGCCGCACCCCGCTTTCACAACGCCGCACCACTTGCCGCTTCCCGCACCCACAACCCCTGGTGCGCTGGGCGGGAAGGGGTGCGGCGTGTGCGCTTAAGGGGTGCGCCCGGCGGCACCGTGTGCGCTTGCGGTGACGTGCGTTCGGTTGGGACGCCCCCGGCCTCGAATCGCGGCCCTACCCGGAGCTAAACTGGACTATGACCGGTGCCCCCGCCCGTCCATTCCTTTGGCTCGTCGTCGTGGCGACCGTCCTTACGGGATGCACTCCTTCTTCCGGTGCCGGGGAAATCGTCTCCGCTCAGCCGCAGGCATCCATCACAGTAACCCCGCCGGAGGCCGCGCCGACACCGTCGTCGCCGCTCCCGGGCGATTCGCAGCCCACCACCCCGCCGCAGGCCGCGCCCACAACCCCGGCCGCTGTCTCGGCCCCGCCTCCGGTGCCTCAGCCGTTCGCGCTGAACCTGTTCCGCGAGGGCGACTTTGTGCCGCAATACACGTTTGACTGGTGCGTTGCCGCGAGCATCCAGATGGCCCACAACCTGGTGGACGACACCGGTGGTGGAACCTGGGCCGCTTCTGCGCAGCAAGGCGAGTTGTGGGAAATGGCCAGGGCGAGGTCATCGGATTCGTTCAACGGCGCAAACCCCTTCGGCTGGGCGCTGGTACTCACCGAGGTTGGAATGGGTCCCTACAAAGTAGTGAGCGTCGCCAATTACGACGACGCACTCCGGACTGCGGCGCGGGCGATCACCGAAACCGGCCGACCCGTGGGCTTGGTGATGTGGAGTGGCCGTCATGCCTGGGTGATGAGTGGGTTCGAATCCGTGGGGGATCCTCGGGTATTCGCGGACTTCTCCGTCACGGGTGTTCGTGTCCTGGATCCGTTGTATCCGTACGGGAGTGGCCAGTGGGGGCCATCGCCGGAACCCAACAGCCTGATCACTCCCGGGCAGTTGGCCACCCAATTCGTGGTCCGCGAGCCGCGGCGGTGGAGCAATCAGTTGCCCGCAGGCTACTTGCTGGTCCTGCCGGTGGCCGCGGTCAACGGTTAGGTCCCCGGTCACGCCCGTGTTTGGTAAGCAGCAAACCCTGTCATGTCGCACAGGACACGAGTATCCTATGTACGCCCAGAGGGAACTTTTGGACTTTCCGGTGCGTGAATTACTGGGAACGGTGTATAGCTTGAAACTGAAGCAGCACCACTCGCGCGCAGAAGTTGCGCCTTGCAGCACTACCAGGAGGGACGGGGCAAAACCCCGATCAGATGAAAGCTAAGAGTTTCTTCAAGGGCCCGGGCATCTGGATTGTTGTCGTCGTAGGCTTGCTCCTGGTGGCATTCGCGACACTTGCTCCGGGCGGTTCCACGCGCATTGACACCAAGGAAGGCCTTGAGCTCCTTTCCCAGAACGGGAAGGTTGAGCAGGCCAAGATTTTCGACGCCGAGAATCGTGTTGACCTGGTACTCAAGGACAACTTGAACCTCGATGGCCAGGACAAGGGCAAGAACGTCCAGTTCTTCTACGTCACGGATCGCGGTCCTGATGTGGTGAAGGCTGTCACCAACGCCAACCCGGATAAAGGCTTCACGGACCAGCCGGTCGAGAACAATTGGTTCTCCGGGCTTTTCTCGCTTCTCATCCCGGTGCTGCTGCTGGGTGTCCTGTTCTGGTTCCTGCTTTCTCGCATGCAGGGCGGCGGTTCCAAGGTGATGCAGTTCGGCAAGTCCAAGGCCAAACTGGTCAACAAGGACATGCCGCAGGTGACTTTCTCCGACGTCGCCGGTGCTGACGAGGCCGTGGAAGAGCTCCAGGAAATCAAGGAATTCCTCCAGGAGCCCGCTAAGTTCCAGGCGGTAGGCGCCAAGATCCCCAAGGGTGTGCTGCTCTACGGCCCTCCAGGTACAGGTAAGACCCTGCTGGCTCGTGCTGTCGCTGGTGAAGCCGGTGTTCCCTTCTTCTCCATTTCCGGCTCGGACTTCGTTGAAATGTTCGTCGGCGTCGGTGCTTCCCGTGTCCGCGACCTTTTCGAGCAGGCCAAGGCAAGCTCTCCGGCTATCATCTTCGTCGATGAAATCGACGCTGTGGGCCGCCACCGTGGCGCCGGCATCGGCGGCGGTAATGACGAGCGCGAGCAGACGCTCAACCAGCTCCTCGTGGAGATGGACGGCTTCGACGTCAAGACCAACGTCATCCTCATCGCAGCCACCAACCGTCCGGACGTCCTGGACCCGGCCTTGCTGCGCCCGGGCCGTTTCGACCGCCAAATCACCGTGGAAGCCCCGGACATGATCGGCCGCGAGCAGATCCTGAACGTCCACGCCAAGGGCAAGCCCATGGCTCAGGGCATCGACCTGAAAGCTGTTGCCAAGAAAACCCCCGGCTACACCGGTGCTGACCTGGCCAACGTGCTCAACGAGGCCGCACTGCTGACCGCGCGTTCCAACGCCAACCTGATCGACGACCGTGCTCTGGACGAGGCAATCGACCGCGTCATGGCCGGCCCGCAGAAGCGCAGCCGTGTCATGAAGGAACTTGAGCGCAAGATCACCGCTTACCACGAGGGTGGCCACGCGCTGGTTGCTGCGGCATTGCGCAACTCGGCCCCGGTCACCAAGATCACCATCCTTCCCCGTGGCCGCGCCCTCGGCTACACCATGGTCATCCCCGAGGACGACAAGTACTCGGTTACCCGCAACGAACTGCTGGACCAGATGGCCTACGCCATGGGCGGCCGTGTTGCTGAGGAAATCGTGTTCCACGACCCCTCCACTGGTGCTTCCAACGACATTGAGAAGGCCACGTCCACGGCCCGGAAGATGGTCACGCAGTACGGCATGAGCGAACGCGTTGGTGCCGTGAAGCTGGGCCAGGGTGGCGGCGAGCCGTTCCTCGGACGCGATGCCGCACAGGAGCGCAACTTCTCGGACCAGATCGCCTACGTGGTGGATGAGGAAGTTCGTCGCCTGATCGACCAGGCACACGACGAGGCCTACGCCATCCTCACCGAAAACCGCGACGTCCTGGATCGCCTGGCGCTGGAACTGCTGGAACGGGAAACCCTGAACCAGGCTGAGATCGCGGAGATCTTCCACGACATCCGGAAACGCGATTTCCGCGAGATCTGGCTGTCCAAGGAATCCCGCCCGGTCCAGTCGATCCCGCCGGTCGAAAGCCGTGCCGAGAAGGCGGAACGTGAGGCCCAGGAAGAAGCCAAGAAGGCCCGCCTGGACGAGCCGTTGGATGTCGTGGCCCCGCACGCCCAGGGCGTCAGCAGCCAGGAGTCCTTTGAAGCGCCGAATCCCAACGGCGGCCCTGACAACCCTCATCACGGCTAAGCTTTCTGCTGTGACTCATTTCGACGACGACGACCTCGCCGCCGCCCACGGTTCTGCCGCGGGCTCCAAGCACGGCCATAAAGTGGATCGCCCGCGCATTGAAGCGGCGGTTCGCGAGATTCTCCTTGCAATTGGGGAAGATCCCGAGCGTGGGGGCCTCCAGGACACGCCAAAGCGCGTGGCCAAGGCCTACGCCGAGGTCTTCGCGGGCCTTCACCAGCACCCGGAAGAGGTGCTGTCCACTACCTTCGACCTCGACCATGAGGAGCTTGTCCTCGTCAAGGACATTCCCTTCTACTCGACGTGCGAACACCATCTGGTGCCTTTCCACGGCGTCGCGCATGTCGGTTATATTCCGTCACATGACGGCAAGGTCACTGGGCTTAGCAAGTTGGCGCGGCTGGTGGATATCTATGCCCGCCGGCCCCAGGTGCAGGAGCGGCTCACTACGCAGATCGTTGAGGCCCTTGTAACCCACCTGAACCCGCGCGGGGCGATTGTCGTCGTCGAATGCGAGCATATGTGCATGTCCATGCGCGGCATTCGCAAGCCCGGCGCGAAGACCGTCACCAGCGCGGTGCGCGGTCAGCTCCATGACCCGGCCACCCGCGCCGAGGCCATGAGCCTCATACTCGGAAGGTAAGCATTATGGACTCCCTCGCTGCAGCACCCGGAACCGGCCCGGCCACAAGCCCGCTGCCGGTTCTCCGTAAGCCGCGGCCCGCGGCCAGGTTCGAGGACCTGCCAACGGACCGCACGCTCGTCATGGGAATCCTGAACGTCACCCCGGATTCCTTCAGCGACGGCGGCACCCACCGGACGCCGGATACGGCTATTGCCCTCGGTTTGCGTATGTTCTACGCGGGTGCGGACATCATCGACGTCGGAGGCGAATCGACGCGCTCCGGTGCGGAACCGGTTTCCCCCGAAGAGGAACAGCGCCGCGTTATCCCGGTCATTGAGGCGCTGGTCAAAGCTGGCGCGCTGGTCAGCATCGACACGATGCACACGTCCACTGCCGCGGCAGCCGTGGAGGCAGGCGCTGGGATCATCAACGACGTTTCCGGCCTGACCATCGAGCCGGACATGCCCGAACTCGTGGCCCGCACCAAGGTTCCCTACATCCTCACGCACCGCCGTGGGGATGCCCTGACCATGGACAGCCTCACGGACTATGACAACGTCGTTGACGATGTCGTGGCGGAGCTCAGCGGCGTCCGCGACAAGCTGTACGCAGCGGGCGTTGCCCCGGAGCAGATCATCATCGATCCGGGCGTTGGTTTTTCCAAGAACGAGGACCAGAACTGGGAGATCCTCAAGAACCTCGACAAGCTTTTCGGCCTCGGCCACAAGGTGATGGTGGCTGCTTCCCGCAAGCGGTTCCTCGGTTCGCTCCTGACTGTCTCCGGCAAGTCGGCTGCGCCTCTTGAACGTGACGCCGCTACGGCGGCCATCACCGCTTTGAGCGCCACCAAGGGCGCCTGGGCTGTCCGCGTTCACGACGTCGGTCCCAGCCTTGACGCCGTCAAGGTCGCCGCCCGTATCGCCCGCTGATTGGAAAACGCTGTGGACAGGATCACGCTGACCGGCGTCACCGCCGTCGGTTATCACGGGGTGTTCGATTTCGAGCGCCGTGACGGCCAGCCTTTCGTGGTGGACGCAGTCCTGCACACGGATTTCACCAAGGCCGCCGAGACTGATGACCTGCAGTACACGGCGCATTACGGCGAAGTTGCCGAGCTGATCACCAAGCACATCGAGGGTGAACCGCTGAACCTGATCGAGGCCTTGGCCGTCAGGATCGCCGAGGGCATCCTGGCGAACTACGCCGTTGCGGCCGTCGATGTCACCGTCCACAAGCCCAAGGCGCCTATCGAAGTGCCTTTTGGTGACGTCACTGTCAGCGTCCACAGGGAGCGATCATGACGTCTGTCTACATCAAGGCCATCCTGGCGCTGGGCAGCAATCTGGGCGAGCGGAACGACACACTCTCCACCGCAGTGGCGGACCTCGTGGATCCTCCCGAGGTCAGGTTGCTTGGGGTGTCCCCGGTAGTCCAGACCAAGGCTGTTGGCGGACCGGAAGGCCAACCCGATTTCCTGAACATGGTCATGGCGGTCGAAACGACGCTCACGCCGTTGGAGCTCCTGAAGCATTGCCATGACGTGGAACAGAAGCATCACCGTGTCCGCGAAGTACGTTGGGGTCCCAGGACCCTTGACGTGGACATCATTGTCTTCGGCGACCTTGTCAGCGAAGATCCCATCCTCACCATCCCGCATCCGCGGGCAGCCGAGCGTGCTTTCGTGCTGTACCCGTGGTCCCTGCTGGAACCCCACGCCCGGTTGAACGGCAAGAGCGTGGCTGAACTGGCTGCCGTCGCGGCCGACATGCCGGACATCCGTCGGTTTGACGGTTTCGGCGACGTCGCCGGCGTGCCCGCCACGGGCGCGTTGGAGTAGCCATGAAAGCAATGCGCCCCGTCGTCCTGCTGCTTATCGCCGTTGTCGCTGCCGTCATTGCCTGGCTGGCTACGATGGCTACCAACCGTTTCAGCATGGCTACGCCGGTCCTTCCTGAATCTGCCCTGATCACCATGGGCGTCATCGCCGGGCTCACCCTCATCATGGGTATCCGGGTGTTGCGCTGGCGGAACGGCAAGAAGAAGAACATGCTGAACCCGATCCTGGCTGCGAGGACGTTGATCCTGGCCCAGGCTTGCGCGTATGCCGGGACACTCCTCCTGGGTTGGCACGCAGGTATTTCGATTGACCTCCTTAGGGTCAGCCTCCGAAGCGGCGAGGGCATCCTCTGGAACGCTTTGCTCATGGGTGGCGGCGGAGTGGCGATGGTGGTGGTGGGGATCGTGGTTGAGCGGTTCTGCCGGATACCGCCGGAGGACTTTGAGGGCGGCACCCCCGGCCCGGACACGCGCCGCGGCGAGACCAAGGGTGAGGGCGAATATGCCTACCGCGGCGATTGATCCTCCGGGCGTCCAATGGCTCAGGGTCTCGCCGAAGTACGTCACGGTTCGCTTGGTGGAGTGGGCCATCGGCAATGTGCTGTTGTTGGTGATCCTCAGTTTGCCGCTCCTTTGTGTGCTTCTTGGGTGGTGGCGCTGGCCGCCGTTGTGGCTTGCCGTCACGGTTCCAGCGGTCGTGCTGGTCCTGGCACTGTGGCGCCTGGTGCTGATCCCGCGGCAGGTGCGTGCCATCGGCTATGCGGAACGCGACGACGACCTCCTTATTCGGCGCGGCATTTTCTTCCAGCGCACCATGGTGGTCCCTTATGGCCGAATGCAATATGTTGACGTCGCCGTTGGGCCCGTGGAGCGCAGCCTGGGGCTGTGCACGTTGAAGCTTCACACCGCATCTGCCGGAACCAACGCGCACTTGCCAGGACTTCCGGCGGAGGAAGGCGCGCGACTCCGCGAGCAACTGTCGGCCCGCGGAGAAGCCCGGCTGGCCGGGCTGTGAGCCCGGAGGGAAACGCGGCTGTGAGCCTCCGGGATGAAACCGTCGACGGCGTCTGGCGGCGGGTCCACCCGGCGTCGCCGTTCGTTCGCGGCTGGGTGGCGCTGGCCGCCGTCGGATACTTCTTTGGCCGTGACGCTTTCGAGCGCGTCCTGCAGGGCCGGGAATTCGTGGATCCCAACCTCAACAGCCGGGCCCCGTGGCTGCTTGCCGGTGGAGCTGTGCTCCTGCTGCTGACCGTTGGCGGTTTTATCCTCAGTTGGTACTTCACGCGCTATCAAGTGGCTGAGGGCTATGTCCGTGTGAACACGGGTTTCCTTTTTAAGCAGCAACGACAGGCCCGCCTGGACCGCGTCCAGGCCATTGACATTGTCCAGCCGCTGCTGGCGCGGATCTTCGGCCTCGCTGAACTCAAGTTCGAAGTGGCCGACGCCGGCGAGTCGGCTGTGCGGCTGGCGTACCTTCCGCTTGACCAAGCCAAGCAACTGCGCGCAACCATCCTCGCACGGGCGGCGGGCGTGGTCAGCGGCCCGGAAGCGGCCGGGGAGGAAGTGCCTGAGGCGCCCGAGCATGTGGTGTTGTCGGTACCACCGGGGCGGCTCATCGGGTCCCTTCTTTTGAGTGAGCAAACCGTGGGTATCCTGCTGGGCGCGGCCGCCGTGGTGGGTGTTTCTGTCCTCATGGACAACCAGGCAATTTACCTGGCGTTGATCCCCGCCATCCTGGGCATCGGAGCCGCGTATTGGAGTTCGTTCAATAAGGGCTATAACTTCACTGCAGCGATCTCACCGGACGGCATCCGGCTTCGGTACGGGTTGCTGGACACCCAGGCGCAGACGCTCCCACCCGGTCGCATCCAGGCCGTTATGGTCGCCCAGCCCCCGATCTGGAGGATCTTCGGCTGGTACCGGATGCACGTCAACGTGGCCGGCTACGGCGCCGCGGGTACCGAAGGTGCTGCCCGGACCATGTTGTTGCCCGTTGGGTTGAAGCCCGACGTCATGCGGATGATGTCGTTGGTGCTGCCTGATCCTGGCGTGGACGATCCCGAAAGGGTGTTCACTGCGGGGTTGACGGGGCTCGCCGCGGGAGGCCGTTCGGCTGGCCCAAGCGACGACGGCTTCGTGGTGACCCCGCGCCGAGCACGCTTGCTGGCACCACTGGGTTGGCGACGCAATGGTTTCTTCGCCACCAGGACCGCCCTGCTGATCCGCTCCGGCCGCTGGTGGCGCACGCTGGTGGTTGTTCCGCATCAGCGGACACAGTCGATGGCCCTGCATCAAGGCCCTTTGGCCCGGCGCTTCCGGGTGGCCGACCTGGTGCTCCACACAACGGCCGGACCGGTTTCGCCCAGGGTTTTCCAAGCCGGGGTAGAGCAAGCCGTTGAACTGTTCGACCAACAGGCGGCGCGGGCCCGGGAGGCCCGGAAGCGGCAAACCAGCGAACAATGGCTGGCACAGGTAGCCCCGCAGGCCCCGGAAGTCGCAGCCACCGCGCAGCCACAGTTGGGGCACTCAGAGCAATTCCCATCGCCACTACAACAGGAGGACCGCCAGGATGGCTAGGCCAGGACGACTCGGAGTCGGGATCATTGGCGCCGGGAAGGTGGGCGCAGTGCTTGGTGCGGCCTTGCGCGCCGCCGAGCACGCCGTCGTCGGGGTTTCCGCGGTGTCCGAGGCGAGCCGCGAGCGTGCCGAAAACCTGCTGCCCGGCGTCCCGATCCTGGAAATCCAGGACATCGTGGAGCGCTCGGAGCTGGTGCTGCTGGCCGTCCCGGACGATGCCCTGGGTGAGTTGGTTGGGGGACTGGCCAAGCTCGGCGCCTGGCAGCCCGGCCAACTGGTTGCGCACACCTCGGGCCGGTTCGGCGTCGGAATCCTCAACCCGGTCCGCGCGGCCGGCGCGATTCCGCTGGCCCTCCACCCCGCTATGACCTTCACGGGCATGAGCCTGGACCTGACCCGCCTCATGGATTGCACGTTCGGTGTGACCGCGGACGCTGCGATGCTGCCGATCGCCCAGGCACTGGTAGTGGAGATGGGTGCCGAGCCGGTGGTCATTGCCGAAGGTGATCGCACGCTCTATCACGCTTCCCTCGCGCACAGCTCCAATCACATGGTGACGTTGGTGGCGCAGGCGTCGCAGATGCTGCGGGAGATCGGCGTCGAAAACCCTGAGTCCATGCTGGGCCCGTTGCTGCGCGCGACCCTGGAGAACGCACTTGCCTCCGGCGAATCAGCGTTGACCGGACCGGTGGCGCGTGGGGATGTAGGTACCGTTTCCGCGCACGCCCAGGCGCTGAAGGAATACGACGGCGGCGCCGGCGGCGATGTCCTTGCCGCCTACCAGGCCATGGCGCAGGCTACCGCGCGCCGTGCAGTGAACCGCGGATTGCTGCGCCCGGAACAACTGAACGACATCAGCAAGGCTTTGGGCGAGGAGCCCGGGGCGTTGGAAGGAAACTGAACAGCATGGCCATCAAACTCGTAACCACCGCGGCCCAGCTTCGTGCCGAAAGCGCCAGGCTCCTGGCAGCCAAAGGCGGGAATTCGCAGGGACTGGTGCCCACCATGGGTGCCCTCCACTCCGGTCACGCCGCTCTTGCCCGGACCGCCGTTGCCGAGAACGACGTCGTGGTTGCCACGATCTTTGTGAACCCGCTGCAGTTCGGTGACGCCGTTGATCTGGACCGTTACCCCCGCACGCTCGACGCAGACTTGGCCCTGCTCGACGCAGAAGGCGTTGACCTGGTCTTCGCGCCCTCAGTTGACGAGGTGTACCCGGGCGGACAGCCATTGGTGCGGGTTACTTCCGGCCCGCTCGGCGACAAATGGGAGGGCGCCTCGCGCCCCGGCCACTTCGACGGTGCCCTCACCGTGGTGGCCAAACTGCTGCACTACGGACTTCCCGGAGGGGCTTCAGCTGACGGCACGACGGCGGCCTACCGGGCTTACTTTGGCCAGAAGGACGCGCAGCAGTTGGCTCTGGTTAAGCGCATGGTCGCGGACCTGAACTTCCCCGTGGAGATCGTCCCGGTGCCCATCGTCCGCAGTGAGGACGGTCTGGCATTGTCGAGCCGGAACCGGTTCCTTTCGGATGAAGAGCGCGAAGCTGCACTGGTGCTGTCGCGGGCACTGCGCCTTATCGAGTCCCGCGCAAACGCCCACGAACCGCTGGACCTGGACTCCGCCGTCGAGCTTGTCGAGTCCCAGCCGCTGGTGGAACTGGACTATTTCGACGTCGTGGATCCCACCACGCTGGAACCGCTGGCGGAGAACTGCAAAGAGACTCCGTTCCGCGGCGAGGGTTTGGCGATCATCGCAGCCAAGGTAGGTCCGGTGCGGCTCATCGACAACGCACCATTGTTTTCCTAGCGTTTGGAAATTTCCTACTGACGGGAATTCGGTGGGCGCTTAGACTGTTCTAGTCTTCACCGGCATCGATCGCCGGCCACCAAAAACCACACCTTGGGGAATCCTCATGTCTACCGACGTCTCGTCCGACGCCAACGGCAAGCCCGAATCCGGCGCGCCCACCTCCGGCGGTGTCACCGCCACGGAGGCTCCGCACCAGCAGGCTCCTGAAGCCCAGGCCCCAGCGTCTGGAAAGATGTCCCGCGAGTCGGTCACCGTCATCGTGACCTTGCTGGTGGCCACGTTCGTCGTGATCCTCAACGAGACCATCATGAACGTCGCCCTGCAACGCCTCATGACGGATCTCCAGGTGAGCGCCTCCACGGTGCAGTGGCTGGCCACTGGCTTCATGCTGACCATGGCCGTAGTCATTCCCACCACCGGTTTCATCCTGCAGCGGATGAGTACGCGTGGGGCGTTCATGCTGGCCATGGGTCTGTTCAGTGGAGGCACCTTGCTGGCCGCTTTGGCGCCAGGATTCCTTGTGCTCCTGCTGGCGCGAATCGTCCAGGCAGGTGGAACGGCCATCATGCTGCCGCTGCTGATGACCACCATCCTGACCCTGGTCCCCATGTCCAAGCGTGGTGCCGTCATGGGTAACGTCAGCATCGCCATCTCGGTGGCCCCGGCCATGGGCCCCACGGTCTCCGGAATCATCCTGGACAACTTCTCGTGGCGCTTCATGTTCGTGTTCGTGCTGCCGGTCGCTTTGGCTGCCTTCGCGATCGGTGCCAAGTACCTCACGAACGTGGGCGAGCGTGGAAAGACCACCCTGGACGTCTTCTCCGTGATACTCACCGTGCCTGCCTTCGGTGGCTTGGTGTACGGTCTGAGCCAGATCGGTGGCGCAGACGCCGGGATTGTTCCTGTCATCGCTTTGGTGGTCGGGCTCCTCTGCCTGGCGCTGTTCGTCTACCGCCAGCTCAAGCTCCAGAAGTCAGACTCTCCTCTGCTGGACCTCCGTGCTTTCAAGTTCCGCATGTTCACCGTGTCGACGCTGTTGATGGTGGTTGCGATGATGGCACTCTTCGGTGGCGTGATCCTGTTGCCGCTGTACCTGCAGAACACGCTTCACCTGCAGCCACTGGAAACCGGGCTGGCGCTCCTGCCGGGCGGGTTGGCCATGGGCTTGCTGGGCCCGGTCATCGGGCGGATCTTCGACAAAGTCGGACCCCTGCCCCTCACTCTTTCAGGTTCCATCCTCATGGTCCTCACCCTCTGGCAGTTCTCCCGCCTGGATGAAGCCAGCGCCCTGGGGTGGGTCATTGCCCTCCACGTCACCCTGAGCCTGGGCCTGGCACTGCTCTTTACGCCCGCGTTCACCACTGGCCTGAACCCGCTGCCCCCGCACCTCTACTCCCACGGCTCAGCGATCATCAGCACGGCCCAGCAGGTTTCGGGTGCGGCCGGCACGGCGCTGCTCGTCTCCATCTACGCCGTTGTTTCCGCATCGTCCGGACTGGTGGCCGGCATGCACGCAGCCTTCCTGGCCGCGACCGTCATAGCCATAGCCGCAGTAGTCCTCGGCGCCATGATGCGTAAGACCGAAGGCGCCGCCGGCCACGGGGGCCACTGACCCTCCCTCACCTCCCGGAGTCTTCAGGCCGACGCTCTCTCACTTCCCGGGGTCTTCAGGCCGACGCTCTCTCACTTCCCGGCCCATTCCAAGCAACGCTCTCTCACCTCGGTGCGGGAGCGTTGCTGGTTTTCCGGGTGGTGCACGACCCGCATCTCTTACCTTCCAGGTGCTCTCTTACGTCCAGGGGTCTTCGGAACTTCTCACTTTTTCGTCGGGCGTGAGGTGTGACGGGGTTCACTGTGCGGTGATTTGGGGGTTGGGGTGGTTTTTGGGGTGTTGGTGGGGTTGTTTTCCGGGTGTTTGCGGGGTTTTTGGGTGGTGTTGGGGTGGATTTGGTTCGGGG